>NZ_JBFBHD010000002.1:0-1079846 GCF_040685015.1 Microbacterium meiriae
ACGCCCGGTCACATTCCGAACCCGGAAGCTAAGCCTCACAGCGCCGATGGTACTGCAGGGGGGACCCTGTGGGAGAGTAGGACACCGCCGGACTCCTTTTAGTCGAAATGGCCACCCATCGTTGGGTGGCCATTTTGCGTTTACGAGCGAAGAGAACAGAGAACAGGGAGCACCATGCCGGAAGAGGAAGAGCGCCGTCCACGTCGCAACGACGGGAACCAGCGCAACGAACGTCCTTCCGGAGGTCGCCCCGTATACCGCGACGGCGGTTCTCGTGCCGGTTCCGGCGACCGAAGCCCTCGGCGGGACGGTGGCTACAACCGCGATGGCGGCGCCCCTCGTCGTGAGGGTGGTTACAACAACCGTGACGGTGCCCCTCGTCGTGAGGGCGGTTACAACCGCGACAGCGCTCCGCGTCGTGAAGGCGGTTACAACCGTGATGGTGGTGCCCCTCGTCGCGAAGGTGGTTACAACAACCGCGATGGTGCGCCCCGTCGTGAAGGTGGTTACCGCGACAGCGCTCCGCGTCGTGAAGGTGGTTACAACCGTGATGGTGGTGCTCCGCGTCGTGAAGGTGGTTACAACCGTGATGGTGGTGCCCCGCGTCGTGAAGGTGGTTACAACCGTGATGGTGGTGCCCCGCGTCGTGAAGGTGGTTTCAACAACCGTGATGGTGCGCCCCGTCGCGAAGGTGGCTACAACCGTGATGGTGGTGCCCCTCGTCGCGAAGGCGGTTACAACAACCGGGATGGTGCCCCGCGTCGCGAGGGCGGCTACAACCGCGATGGTGGTGCCCCTCGTCGCGAAGGCGGTTACAACAACCGGGATGGTGCCCCGCGTCGCGAGGGCGGGTACAACCGTGACGGTGGTGCCCCTCGTCGCGAAGGCGGTTACAACAACCGTGACAGTGCCCCGCGTCGTGATGGTGGGTACAACCGCGACAGCGCTCCGCGTCGTGAAGGCGGTTACAACCGCGACAGCGCTCCGCGTCGTGAAGGCGGTTACAACCGTGACGGTGGTGCCCCGCGTCGTGAGGGTGGGTACAACCGCGATGGTGGTGCCCCTCGTCGCGAGGGCGGGTACAACCGTGACGGTGGTGCCCCGCGTCGTGAAGGTGGTTACAACCGCGACAGTGCCCCGCGCCGTGAGGGCGGGTACAACCGTGACGGTGGTGCCCCGCGCCGTGAGGGCGGGTACAACCGTGACGGTGGTGCCCCGCGCCGTGAAGGCGGGTACAACAATCGTGACAGCGCTCCGCGCCGCGAGGGCGGATTCGACCGGGAGCGGGGGAGTGACCGGTCTCGGTCCTTCCCGCAGCGCGGCGGTGCGGGGCGGGAGCGTCCTGCCAACGCGGCGAGCGAGCGTCCGCGGTTCGACGAGCCCCGCGTCCCGGAGGATGTCACGGCGCGCGACCTGCACCCCTCCGCGCGCAACGAGCTGAAGACGCTCAGCAAGGAGAACGCGGAGTTCGTCGCTCGGCATCTGGCGATGGCTTCTCGGCTGATCGACGAGGACCCGACCCTGGCGCACGAGCACGCACTCGCGGCGTCACGTCGTGCAGGGCGCATCGCGATCGTCCGGGAGACCCTGGGCATCACCGCCTACGCGACGGGTGACTTCGCCCTGGCCCTGCGGGAGCTCCGCACCTATCGCCGGATCTCCGGCAAGGACGACCAGATCGCCCTCATGGTCGACAGCGAGCGAGGCATCGGACGTCCCGACCGCGCCCTCGAGACCGGCCGCGCCGTGGACCGATCGGCTCTGACCACCCCCGTGCGCGTGGCTCTCGCGATCGCGATGTCGGGTGCCCGGCTGGACCAGGGCGACCTGGAGCTGGCCCTCGGGGAGCTCGAGATCCCGGAGCTCGACCCGGATCGCGCGTTCGAGTGGAGCCCCGCGCTCTTCGCCGCGCGCGCTGCCGTCCTGGAAGATCTCGGCCGCACGGACGAGGCGGAGTTCTGGGCGCACCGCGCCGAGGTCGCCGCGGAGGCTCTCGGTGTGGATGAGGCCGGCGACGAGGAGCTCTACGTCGAGGACGGTCTCGTCGAGGACGAGTTCTCCGAGGAGCACGCTGTCTCCGTCGAGGACGAGTTCTCCGACGAGGAGGAGTTCTCCGCCGACGACACCGTCGCCGACGAAGAAGCCGCTTCCGACGCGGAGACCGGAGACGACTCGTCCTCCTCCGACACGAACGAGACCCCCGAGCCCGCCGAGCCGTCCATCGAAGACGAGGTGCGCGAACTGCTCGGTGAGGACGACGAGACGGAGGACGACTCGCCCTCCGCATCCGAGAAGCCGGAGGCGTAGTGGGGCTCTTCACACCCAAGGCACGGAGGTCTCGAGCGGAACGGACGCCTCTCGAGGGCGTGGACACCGTCCTCGCCGATCTCGACGGCGTCGTCTACGCCGGTCCGGGGGCTCTGCCGCACGCGGTCGAGAGCCTGAACGCCGCGGCGCACGCGGTGCGTCTCGGCTACATCACCAACAACGCTTCGCGCACGGACGCCTCCGTGGCCGCGCATCTGACCAGTCTCGGGCTCGACGTCGCTCCGCAGGACGTCGTCACGAGCCCGCAGGCCGCGATGCGTCTGCTGTCCGGGATCGTTCCCGCGCCGGCGACCATCCTCGTGGTCGGCGGCGACGGGCTCGTCGACGAGGTGCAGAAGGCCGGGTACACGGTGACGCGCAGCGCCGAGGACGCTCCGCAGGCCGTGGTCCAGGGGTTCGCGCCCGAGGTGGCCTGGACGGACCTCGCCGAGGCGGCGTTCGCGCTGAAGGTCCCTGAGGACGAGGGCGGCATCCCCTGGATCGCCACGAACACGGACTGGACGATCCCGCGCGAGCGCGGCGTCGCCCCCGGCAACGGCACCCTCGTCTCCGCCGTGCACACCGCGATCGGTCGCCTGGCGACGGTGGCGGGCAAGCCGGAGACCCCGATCTTCGAGGAGGCGCTCGCCCGCTTCGGTGCCGCGAAGGCTCTGTTCATCGGCGACCGCCTGGACACCGACATCATGGGCGCCAGCCGCGCCGGCATCGAGTCCGCGCTCGTGCTGACCGGCATCGACCGTCCCAAGCACGTCCTCGCCGCGCCCGAAGGATCGCGCCCGACCTACATCCTGAGCGACCTGCGCGGTCTGCACGAGCCGTATCCCGAGCCCATCGTGACCGACGGCGTGTTCGACGTGAACGGTGCCGCCGTCCGCGTCCACGGAGCGGACGTCGAGATCGTCGCCGAGTCCGGCGAGCAGCTCGACCTCCTCCGCGCCGGCGCCGCGGCCATCTGGGCGTCCGGTACGCCGGTGTTCGTGCTGCGGGTTCCCGAACGGCTGTACGCCGACCCGTTCCACCGCCCCTGAGCCACGCGTGGCGCCGTCGGCCGTCGGCGGCGCCGCGTACAGTGGAAGCGTGAGTGACGAGACGACGACCAGCGCGCCGACGGACGGCCTGTGGAGTCGTCTGCGCCTGATCGAAGGTCAGCCGCTCTCCGCACGCGCGGACTTGTACTCGGCCCTGCACGACGAACTCTCTCGACGGCTCGAGAGCGGATCCCGGCTGGAACAGCGGGAGACTCCGGGACCACGATGACGCGACTCGACGCCGCCCTCGCCTCCCGAGGACTCGCCCGTTCGCGCACGCACGCCGCCACCCTCATCGCCGACGGTCTCGTGAGCGTCGACGGTCGCCCGGTCGTCAAAGCCTCGACTGCGGTCGGCGAGGAGAACACGATCACGGTGGCCGGCGCCGACCACTATGTCAGCCGCGGCGCGCACAAGCTCATCGCCGGGCTCGACAGCTTCACCATTCCCGTGCAGGGGCGCCTCGTGCTCGACATGGGAGCCTCGACCGGCGGCTTCACGCAGGTGCTGCGGGAGCGCGGCGCGCGGCGCGTGCTGGCTGTGGACGTCGGTCACGGCCAGCTCGCCCCGTCGATCGCGGCAGACCCCGATGTCACCGCGGTCGAGGGCTTCAACGTGCGGCACATGACCCGTGACAGTCTCGCCGCGGCGACGGGGGAGTCCGCCTCGCCCGACCTGGTGGTGGGCGACCTCTCCTTCATCTCGCTCGAGCTCGTGCTCCCCGCGGTGGTCGCCGTCGCGGCGCCGCGTTCCGATGTCCTGCTGCTCGTCAAACCGCAATTCGAGGTCGGCCGGACGGCGGTGCGCGGCGGTCTCGTCACCGACCCCGCCACCCGTGCCGATGCCGTCGCCCGCGTGGCGTGGAGCGCGTGGGACGCGGGGATGGGGATGGCGGGGATCGTCTCCTCCCCGATCCTCGGAACCCACGGCAATGCGGAGTATCTCGTCCACCTCGTGCCGGGCGGCGGCAGCAATCCGACAGAATGGATGGACACCATCAACCGGCTGGCAGGGGGACGATGAACGAGCGCAGGATCCTGGTCGTCGCCCACGCGGGTCGCGTCGACACCGTCGCGGCCGCCCGCCGGGTGATCGACGCCCTCCGCGGCGCGGGAGTGCGCCCCGTCCTGGCGGCCGACGACCACGCGGAGCTCTCCGCGGTCGATGCGTTCTTCGCGGACGTCGAGGTGCTGGATGCCTCCGCCGGTCCGGCGTCCCTCGAGCTCGCGATCGTGCTCGGCGGCGACGGCACGATCCTCCGTGCGGCGGAACTCGTCCGCGACAGCGGCGCCCCGGTACTCGGCATCAACATGGGCCACGTCGGCTTCCTCGCGGAGATCGACCGGGACGACATGGACGACGCGATGCGCCGCGTCATCGCCCGCGACTACGAGGTCGAGGAGCGCCTGGCGCTGTCGGTGCGGGTGAAGGACGCCTCGGGCGACGTCGTCTTCGAGACCTGGGCCCTGAACGAGGCGACCGTCGAGAAGGCGAGCCGGGAGCGCATGATCGAGGTGGTGCTCGAGATCGACGGGCGCCCCCTGTCGAGTTTCGGCTGCGACGGCATGGTCGTCTCCACCCCGACCGGCTCGACCGCCTACAACTTCTCCGCCGGCGGCCCGGTCATCTGGCCGACGGTCGAGGCCATCGCCGTCGTCCCGCTGTCGGCCCATGCCCTCTTCGCCAAGCCGCTCGTGGTGAGCCCCGACGCGGCCGTGGCGATCGAGATGCTGGAGCGGACGGACGGCTCCGGCATCCTCTGGTGCGACGGCCGTCGTTCCCACGACCTTCCGCCGGGTGCCCGCGTCGTCGTCCGTCGTTCGTCGCGCCCGGTCCGCCTCGCGCGACTGCACCCCACCGCGTTCACGAATCGTCTCGTCCGCAAGTTCCAGCTGCCCGTCGAGGGATGGCGCGGACAGGAACGGAGGAGCGAGGCATGATCGAGGAGATGCGCATGCAGGGGCTCGGCGTGATCGCCGATGCCGTCCTGCCGCTCGGCCCCGGCTTCACGGCCATCACCGGCGAGACCGGAGCGGGCAAGACCATGGTGGTCACCGGTCTCGGCCTGCTTCTCGGACAGCGCGCCGACTCCGGCGCCGTGCGCAAGGGCGCGGCGCAGGCGTCGGTGGCCGGTGTGTGGATCGTGCCGGAGACCGGTGAGGTCGCCGACATCGTCGCCGAGGCCGGGGGAGAGCTGGAGCCGGCCGGCGCCGGGACTGCGGAGCTGTACGTCTCGCGCACCCTCAGCGCCGAAGGCCGCAGTCGCGCGAGCGTCGGCGGCCGCGCCGCACCGGCGGGTGTGCTGTCCTCGCTCGCCGACGAGCTCATCGTGGTGCACGGGCAGTCCGAGCAGCTGCGGCTGCGATCGGCGGCCGCGCAGCGCGACGCCCTCGATCGCTTCGGCGGCGAGGCCATCGCCCGAGCGCTGGAGGAGTATCAGGCCGCGTTCGAGCACTGGCGCACGCTCGACGCCGAGATCGTCGACATCACCGCGAACCGCGACCGGCGCGCCGAGGAGGCCGCCCGGCTGCGGGAGGACCTGGCCCTGATCGAGGCCACCGCTCCCGAAGAGGGTGAGGATGAGGAGCTGACGGCCCGCGCCGAACGCCTCGCGAACGCGGAGGAGCTGCGGCTCGCGGCCGCCCTGGCCCACGGCTCCCTCTCGAACGAGGAGGGCGAGCCCGATGCGTCGGCGCTGGTCGCGGAGGCACGCCGGGCGATCGAGCGCGTGTCGGACCCGAAGCTGGCGGAGGTCGCCGAGACCCTGGCCGACATCGGCTACCGGATCGCCGACGCCGCCGGCGTGCTCTCCGGCTTCCTCGCCGACCTCGATGAGTCCGGCCCGCACGAGCTCGCAGCCGTCGAGGAACGCCGGGCCGCGCTCGGCGTCCTCATCCGTCAGCACGGTTCGCTGGCGGAAGCGCTGGCACTGTGGCAGACCGGTTCCGCACGGCTGGCCGAGCTCGACGATGACGGGGAGCGTCTGGAACGCCTCACCGCCGAGCGCGACGCGGCCAGGGCGGAGCTCGACGCCCGCGCCGACGCCCTCACCGCCGCCCGGAGCGAGGCCGCCGTCCGGCTCGGCGAGGCCGTGACCGCCGAGCTCCACGCGCTGGCGATGCCGGACGCACGCCTGGAGGTGTCCGTGGCGCCTGCTGCCGAGAGCACCCACGGGCGCGACGACGTCGCCATCCTGCTCGCGCCGCATCCCGGTGCCGAACCCCGCTCCGTCGCCAAGGGCGCGTCCGGCGGCGAGCTGTCGCGCGTGATGCTCGCGATCGAGGTCGTCATCGCGGCGACCGACCCCGTTCCCACCTTCGTGTTCGACGAGGTCGACGCCGGCATCGGCGGTGCCGCGGCCATCGAGGTCGGTCGGCGACTCGCCCGACTCGCCGAGAAGTCGCAGGTGATCGCCGTCACCCATCTCGCGCAGGTCGCCGCCTTCGCGAACAACCACCTGACCGTCGTGAAATCGAACGACGGCGCCGTCACCGCCTCCAGCGTGCGGCGGCTCGACGGGGAGGAGCGCGAGGCCGAGATGGCCCGTCTGCTCTCCGGACTCGCGGATTCCGATGCCGCACTCACCCACGCTCGTGAGCTTCTCAGCCTCGGCGTCTGAACGAACTGTTAGGATAGAAGCCCGTGATGAACTCTTCTTCTGCGGGGCCCAAGAACGACACGACCAAGCACATCTTCGTGACTGGTGGTGTCGTTTCGTCTTTGGGCAAGGGGCTCACCGCGGCCAGCCTGGGCAACCTCCTGACCGCCCGCGGACTCCGCGTGGTCATGCAGAAGCTCGACCCGTATCTGAACGTCGATCCGGGCACCATGAACCCGTTCCAGCACGGCGAGGTCTTCGTGACCGACGACGGTGCGGAGACCGACCTCGACATCGGCCACTACGAGCGCTTCCTCGACATCAACCTGTCCGAGGCGGCCAACGTCACGACCGGTCAGATCTACTCGCAGGTGATCGCGCGGGAGCGCCGCGGCGAGTACCTCGGCGACACCGTGCAGGTCATCCCGCACATCACCGACGAGATCAAGCGCCGCATGCGGCTGCAGGCCACAGAGGACCCGCGTCCCGACGTGATCATCACCGAGGTCGGCGGCACGGTCGGCGACATCGAGTCGCAGCCCTTCCTCGAGGCGGCCCGCCAGCTGCGTCACGAGCTCGGTCGCGACAGCGTGTTCTTCGTGCACGTCTCGCTCGTGCCGTTCATGGGGGCGTCCGGCGAGCAGAAGACCAAGCCGACCCAGCACTCGGTCGCCGCGCTCCGTCAGGTCGGCATCCAGCCGGATGCGCTCGTGCTCCGCAGCGACCGCCCGGTGAGCGCGAGCAACCGCAACAAGATCGCGCTGATGTGCGACGTGGACGTCGAGGGCGTCATCAACACCGTCGACCTGCCGAGCATCTACGACATCCCCTCCACCCTCAACGAGCAGGGCCTGGACTCCTACATCGTGAGGCGCCTCGGTCTCGACCAGAAGGCGGACGACGTCGACTGGACGCGCTGGAACAAGGTGCTGCACGCCGTGCACAACCCGAAGCACGAGGTCACGATCGGTCTCGTCGGCAAGTACATCGACCTGCCGGACGCCTACCTGTCCGTCACGGAGGCCCTCAAGGCCGGCGGGTTCGCGCAGGAGACCAAGGTCAACATCCGCTGGATCCCGTCCGACCTCTGCGAGACGCCCGAGGGCGCGCAGGAGCAGCTGGCCGAGCTCGACGGCATCTGCGTGCCCGGCGGCTTCGGCATCCGCGGCATCGAGGGGAAGCTGGGCGCGTTGAAGTTCGCCCGGGAGCAGGGGATCCCGACCCTCGGCCTGTGTCTCGGCCTGCAGTGCATGGTCATCGAGTACGCCCGCGACGTGGCCGGAATCGCCGGAGCCTCGTCCAGCGAGTTCGATCCGGACACCGCGGAGCCCGTCATCGCGACCATGGCCGAGCAGATCGAGATCCTCGACGGCGGCGACCTGGGCGGCACGATGCGCCTCGGTCTCTACCAGGCGGCTCTCGCGGAGGGCTCGCTAGCGCGCGAGGTCTACGGCGCCGCCGAGGTGTCCGAGCGTCACCGCCACCGCTACGAGGTGAACAACGCCTACCGCGATCGCCTGTCGGAGGCGGGGCTGGTGTTCTCGGGCCTGAACCCGGAGCTGGACCTCGTCGAGTACGTCGAGTTGCCGCGCGACGTGCACCCGTACTACATCGCCACCCAGGCGCACCCGGAGCTGCGCTCGCGTCCGACCGACCCGCACCCGCTGTTCCGCGGTCTTGTCGGCGCGGCCATCGCCCGGCACCGCGCGAGCGAGCTGTTCGACGTGCCCGTCGATGAGTGAGCAGGGGCTGGGCGCGGCGGACGAGTCGCTGCGCGACGAGTCCTTCGAGCCGGAGGTCCTGAGCAGCGACCTCGTCTACGAGGGGCGCGTCTGGGACGTGCGCTCCGATCGTGTCCGCTACGGCGAGGGCGAGATCGTGCGGCAGTACGTCGCCCATCCCGGCGCCGTCGCGATCCTCGCGCTGGACGACGAGGGGCGGGTGCTGCTCATCCAGCAGTACCGTCACCCGATCCGCCACCGCGACTGGGAGCTGCCGGCGGGCCTCCTCGACATCGAGGGGGAGGAGCCGATGGCGGCCGCCCGTCGCGAGCTCGCGGAGGAGGCCGACCTCGTGGCCGCCCACTGGGAGCCGCTGGTGTCCTCGTGGACGACGCCCGGAGGCAACGACGAGCTCATCCGGGTGTTCCTCGCGACGGGGCTCTCGGCCGCGGAGACCGCGCACGACCGCGAGGACGAGGAGGCGGACATCCGGCTCGCCTGGGTGCCGCTGGAAGACGCCGTCGCGGGAGTGATGGCAGGACGCCTGCGCAACGGCATCCTCTCCATCGGCGTGCTGGCGGCGGCGCAGAGGCTGCGCGACCGAGGCTGAGGATGCTGCTCGATCGCGCCCTCGACGCGTACCTGCGTCATGTGACGATCGAGCGCGGGCTCAGTGCGCACACGGTCGGCGCCTACCGGCGGGACCTCGAGGGCTACCGGGACTGGCTCACGGCTGAGGGGATCGACGACACCGCGGACATCACGTCCGTGGTGGTCGACCGTTTCGTCGCCGACCGTGCCTCGGCGGAGCCGCCGCCCGCGGCGACGAGCCTCGCGCGCCTGCAGTCCTCGGTGCGCGGCTGGCACCGGTTCCTCGCCCGGGAGGGCATCGAGGCGGACGATCCGACCGGACGCCTCCGCCCGCCGAAGACCCCGCGCCGGCTCCCGAAAGCCCTCACGATCGACCAGGTGGAGCGGCTGCTCGCCGCGCCGTCGGCCGAGGAGCCGCTCGGCATCCGGGACAGGGCGCTGCTGGAGCTCCTCTACGCCACGGGTGCCCGGGTGTCGGAGGCGGTCGGGCTCGACGTCGACGACATGGCGCACGGCGAGGTGCTGCGCCTGCGGGGAAAGGGCTCGAAGGAGCGCATCGTCCCCGTGGGGTCGTATGCCCGCGCCGCGGTCGACGCGTATCTCACCCGGGTCCGCCCGGGCCTCGCGGCGAAGGGACGTGCGTCGGCCCGGCTCTTCCTCGGCGCGCGGGGCGCTCCGCTCTCGCGGCAGAGCGCCTGGCTGGTGATCCGTTCCGCGGCGGAGCGTGCGCAGCTCACCGCCGAGGTCTCCCCGCACACGCTGCGGCATTCCTTCGCGACCCACCTCCTGCAGGGCGGCGCCGACGTGCGCGTGGTGCAGGAGCTGCTGGGGCACTCCTCGGTCGCGACGACGCAGATCTACACACACGTCTCGGTGGACGCCCTCCGCGACATCTACGCGACCTCGCACCCCCGGGCACGCTGATCCCGCGCGGATCCGCGCCTCCTCCCGAGGCGGCCCGCCGCGCGCCGGGACGGCCGGGGAACGCATGGCCGCTACAATCGAGCAAGCACGAAGGAGCAGGAGAACCGGTGGCTGAGAAAGCGGCGAAGTCCAGGGCGAAGGCACAGAAGGCCGACGACACTCCCATGGGACCCACCGGCCGTCCGTATCAGGGCTTCCCGATCCCGGCGCCGCTGAAGTCGCACGGCCCCGCGCGCATCATCGCCCTCTGCAACCAGAAGGGCGGCGTCGGCAAGACGACGACGTCCATCAACCTCGCCGCCGCCCTCGCGGAGTACGGTCGCAAGGTGCTCGCGGTGGACTTCGACCCGCAGGGCGCCCTGTCCGCCGGTCTCGGCATCCAGACGCACGACGTGCCGACGGTCTACGACCTCCTGCTCGACACGAAGCGCGACGCCCACGACGCGATCGTGCACTCGAACGTGCCGGGTCTCGACGTCCTCCCCGCGAACATCGACCTCTCGGCCGCGGAGGTGCACCTCGTCAACGAGGTCGCCCGCGAGACGATCCTCGCCCGCGTGCTCCGGCAGGTGGCGGGGGAGTACGACGTCATCCTCATCGACTGCCAGCCGTCGCTGGGCCTGCTGACCGTGAACGCGCTGACGGCGGCGCACGGCGTCATCATCCCTCTCGAGTGCGAGTTCTTCGCGCTGCGCGGTGTCGCGCTCCTCATCGAGACCATCGACAAGGTGCGCGATCGCCTGAACCCCTCCATCGAGATGGACGGGCTGCTGGCGACCATGTACGACCCGCGCACGCTGCACTCGCGCGAGGTGCTCGAACGCGTCGTGGAGGCGTTCGGCGACGACGTGCTGGAGACCGTGATCGGCCGCACCGTGAAGTTCCCGGATGCGTCGGTCTCGGGGGTCCCGATCACCGAGTTCGCTCCGGAGCACGCGGCCGCACAGGCATACCTGCGGCTGGCCAGGGAGCTGGTCGCCCGTGGCGCCGTCGCCTGACGAGCTCGGAACCGCTGAGGTCCCGGCACTCGCCGACGCCGTCGACGGTGCGGAAGCTTCCTCCGCCGACGACGCCGGTTTCCGGGTCTCGCTGTCGAACTTCGACGGCCCCTTCGACCTCCTGCTGACCCTCATCTCCAAGCACGAGATGGACATCACCGAGGTGTCGTTGAGCGCCGTCACCAACGAGTTCATCGCGTACCTCGCCGACCTCGAGGACGAGGAGGAGCTGGACCAGGCGTCGGAGTTCCTCGTCGTCGCCGCGACCCTGCTCGACATGAAGGTGGCGGGTCTGCTGCCGCAGGGCGAGCTCGTCGATGCCGAGGCCGTGGCCCTGCTCGAAGCGCGCGACCTGCTCTTCGCCCGTCTGCTGCAGTACCGCGCGTTCAAGGAGGTCTCCGCGTGGTTCGCACGGTGCCTGCAGCGGGAGGACCGCCGCCACGTGCGCGCGGTGCCGCTGGAGGAGAAGCACCGGAAGCAGACACCCGAGCTCGTCTGGTCGCTCACGACCGACGACTTCGCGGCTCTGGCACTGCTGGCCTTCGCACCGAAGGAGATCCCGCACGTCGGGCTCGACCACCTGCACGCGCCCCTGGTCAGCATCCGCGAGCAGGCCGCGATCGTCGTCACGCTGCTGCGCGGCACCGAGTCGCTGAGCTTCCGCGAACTCGTCGCCGGCGTCACCGAGCCGGGCATCGTCGTGGCCCGCTTCATCTCGGTGCTGGAGCTGTACCGGCACGCGGCGCTGTCCTTCGAACAACTGGAACCGCTCGGGGAGCTGACGCTCCGTTGGGCCGCCGACTCCTGGTCGGACGAGACACTCGCGACCCTGGGGGCCGACTATGACCGATGACATGACCGAGACGGAAACCGGGCTCCGCGAGGAGCCCGACGCCGTGACGGGTGCCGAGTTGCCCCTCAGCGAGCGCGTGGAGGCGATCCTCTTCATCGTCGACGAGCCGATCGGCCTGGTGGCTCTCGCCGCGGCGGTCGGCGCGCCGGTGCCCGCCGTCCGGCAGACGGTCGAGTCGCTGGTCGAGGACTACGACGGCCGGGGCGCGGGTCCGCGGCGCGGCTTCGAGCTGCGGGAGGTCGGCGGCGGATGGCGGCTCTACGTCCGCGAGGACCTGGATCCGGTCGTGGCGGAGTTCGTCGGCGGCCAGGCTCCGGCCCGGCTCTCGCAGGCCGCGTTGGAGACGCTCGCGGTGATCGCGTACAAGCAGCCCGTCACCCGTAGCCAGGTCGCCTCGATCCGCGCGGTCAACGTCGACTCCGTGGTCCGCACACTCCTCGCACGGGGCCTGATCACCGAGCTGTTCGCCGACTCCGAGACCGGGGCGATCAACTACGGCACGACCGATGCGCTCCTCCAGCATCTCGGCATCAACTCTCTGGATGAGCTTCCGCCGATCTCGCCGCTCCTCGATGACGGCGCCGACGGCTTCGACGAAGGGACGGTCCGATGACCACCGACGCCCACGATTCCGCAGCCCCCGAGGGCGTCCGACTGCAGAAGGTGCTGGCCGCCGCCGGCGTCGCGTCCCGTCGGGTCGTCGAGCAGTACATCGTCGAGGGGCGTATCCGCGTGAACGGCCAGGTGGTCACCGAGCTCGGCCGCCGCATCGACCCGGAGCGCGACCTCGTCGACGTCGACGGCACTGCGGTGCAGCTCGACGTGTCCAAGCGCTACGTGATGCTGAACAAGCCGACGGGCGTGGTCAGCAGCATGCGCGACGAGAGCGGCCGTCCGGATCTCCGGCGCTTCACGAAGGACTACGAGGAGCGGCTCTACAACGTCGGGCGCCTGGACGCCGAGACCAGCGGCCTGCTGCTGCTCACCAACGACGGCGAGCTCGCGCACGTCCTCGCGCACCCGTCCTTCGGCGTCACCAAGGTCTACATCGCGAAGGTGGAGGGGACGGTGACGGCGCAGACCATCTCGAAGCTCACGAAGGGCATCGAGCTGGAGGACGGCCCCATCGCCGCCGACAAGGCCCGCCTGCTGGACACGTCGGCGGGCTCGAGCCTCGTCGAGCTCACGCTGCACTCGGGACGCAACCGGATCGTGCGCCGGATGATGGCCGCGGTCGGCCATCCGGTCACGGAACTCGTGCGGCGGCAGTTCGGTCCGCTGCACCTGGGAACCCTCCCGGCGGGCCGGACGCGGGAACTGAGTAAAATCGAACTCGGCGCGCTGTTGACCCTCGCGCGCCGGGAATCCGGTGTCGCCGAGGCGCCAGGCGAGCAGGAGAGCGAATGACCCAGACGACGAGTGCGCCCGCGGCGCGGAAGGCCGGTGCCGTCGCGCCGCGCCTGTCCGGCACCGTGCGCATCGTCGGCGCCGGGCTGCTCGGTGCCAGCGTCGGCCACGCACTCCGCGCGAAGGGCATCGACGTGGTCCTCACGGATGCGTCCCCTGCGCAGCTGCGCCTCGCCGTCGACTACGGCGCCGGACGCCTTCCGCAGGATGACGACGCCCCGGTGCTCGTTGTTGTGGCCGTGCCGCCGGATGTGACCGCCGACGTGATCCAGGCCGAGCTCGAGCGCTACCCTGACGCCGTCGTGACGGATGTCGCGAGCGTGAAGCTGGAGCCGTTCCGCACGCTCCGTGACCGCGGTGTGAACCTCGCCCGCTACATCGGCTCCCACCCGCTCGCCGGCCGGGAGCGCGGCGGGGCGATCTCGGCGCGAGCCGATCTGTTCATCGGACGGCCGTGGGTCGTGTGCCGCGACGAGGACACCACCGCGCGGGACCTCGCGCTGGTCGAGGCGCTGGCTCTCGATGTCGGTGCGATGCCGCTGGAGATGACCCCCGAGGAGCACGACCGCTCCGTCGCCCTCACCTCGCACGTGCCGCAGGTCGTCGCGAGTCTCCTCGCCGGGCGTCTTGCCGGGGCCGAGGAGGGCGCGCTCCGCCTGGCAGGGCAGGGCGTGCGGGACACGACGCGCATCGCCGCATCCGCTCCAGAGCTGTGGGTGCAGATCCTCGGCGCCAACGCCGGTCCCGTGGTCGAGATCCTCGACGCCCTCGCGACGGACCTGAGCGAGGTCGCCGATGCGCTGCGCGCTCCGGGCGCACCGGGTGCCCGTCGCGTGCTCGCGGAGACCATCCGCCAGGGCAACGACGGCGTCGAGCGCCTCCCCGGCAAGCACGGACAGAACCGACGCTTCGAGACACTGGTCGTCATGGTCGACGACACCGCCGGTCAGCTGGGTCGCCTGTTCGGCGAGCTCGGCGAGCTGGGCGTCAACGTCGAGGACCTGCGGCTGGAGCATTCTCCCGGCGCGCAGTTCGGCCTCGCCGAGATCAGTGTCGACCCCGCGGCGCTGCACGGCGCGATCACCGGGCTCCAGGAACGCGGCTGGCGCATCGCAGGGAACACCAATGACTGACACCTCCACCGTCTCCGCCACGAAGTTCATCGCCATCGACGGTCCCGCCGGGTCCGGCAAGTCGAGCGTGTCCAAGGCGATCGCGCGTCGCGAGGGCTTCGGCTACCTCGACACCGGGTCGGCCTACCGGGCTCTCGCCTGGCACGTGCTCGATCGCGGCGCGGACACCGGCGACGCGGAGGCCGTACGCGCCGCGGCCGCCGACTTCCCGGTCCGCCTCGGCCTCGACCCGGATGACCGCACGGTACGTGTCGGCGACGTGGACGTGACGGAGGCGATCCGCGAGCCCCGCGTGTCCGGCGCCGTGAGCGGCGTGGCGCGGGTGCCCGAGGTGCGCACCCAGGTCAACGAGCTCTTCCGGGCACTGGTCGCTGAGGCGCCGTACCCGGCCGTGGTGGTCGAAGGCCGCGACATCACGACCGTCGTGGCACCCGATGCGCCCGTCCGCATCCTGCTGACCGCCGCACCGGAAGTGCGTGCCGCCCGCCGCGCGGGCGAGCTCGCAGGCGAGAACGCCGCCGCCGTCGCGGACGCCCTGCACAAGCGCGACGCCTCCGACAGCGCGGTCGTCGACTTCCTCAACGCCGCGGAAGGCGTGGAGGTCGTCGACTCGACCGCACTCGATTTCCCCCAGACCATCGACGCCGTTCTCTCGGTGATCGAACGACTCCGAGGAGCACACCGTGGCTGACGACGAATACGAAGGCGGTCCCGACCAGCTCGCCGAGAAGATGGACCAGCTCGACGAGCAGCTGGCCGAGCAGCGCGCGGAGACCCTGCGCGCCGGCCTCGCCGACTACGAGCTGGACGACGAGGACGCGGAGCTCCTCGCGGGCATCACCCTCGGCGAGGACGGCATCCAGTACAGCCCCGCGCTGCCCGTGGTGGCGATCGTCGGGCGGCCGAACGTCGGCAAGTCCGCGCTCGTGAACCGCATCCTCGGCCGTCGCGAGGCCGTCGTGGAGGACACCCCCGGTGTCACCCGCGACCGCGTCACGTACAAGGCCGAGTGGAACGATCGTCGCTTCACGGTCGTCGACACCGGCGGCTGGGAGCCCGACGCCCGGGGCATCGATCGGTCCGTCGCGGCACAGGCCGAGGTCGCGATCGACCTGTCCGATGTCGTGCTGTTCGTCGTGGACGCCATGGTGGGCGCCACCTCGACCGACGAGCACGTCGTGAAGCTGTTGCGCAAGAGCGGCAAGCCGGTCTTCCTCGTCGCCAACAAGATCGACGACGGGCGTCAGGAGCCGGAAGCGGCCGCCCTGTGGAACCTGGGTCTCGGGGAGCCGCACCCGGTCTCCGCGATCCACGGTCGCGGTGTGGCGGACCTGCTCGATGCCGTGCTGAAGAAGCTCCCCGAGGTGTCCGCCGTCGCGAAGCAGGAGATCGGCGGCCCGCGCCGTGTCGCGATCCTGGGGCGCCCGAACGTCGGCAAATCCTCGCTGCTGAACAAGGCCGCGGGGGAGGAGCGCGTGGTCGTCAACGACCTCGCCGGCACGACCCGTGATCCGGTGGACGAGGTCGTGGAGCTCGGCGGCAAGATGTGGCGCCTGGTCGACACGGCCGGTATCCGTCGCCGCGTGCACATGGCGCAGGGTGCGGACTTCTACGCGTCGCTGCGCACCTCCGCCGCGCTGGAGAAGGCCGAAGTGGCCGTCGTGGTGCTCGACGTCTCCGAGACGATCAGCGAGCAGGACGTGCGGATCATCGACCTCGTTCTCGAGTCGGGCCGCGCGCTCGTCCTGGCGTTCAACAAGTGGGATCGCCTCAACGACGACGACCTGGAGAACGCCGACCGCCGCCGCTACCTGGAGCGCGAGATCGAGCAGGACCTCGCGCATGTCGCGTGGGCCCCCCGCGTGAACATCTCGGCGAAGACCGGCCGTCACCTCGACAAGCTCGTCCCGGCGCTGGAGACCGCGCTGGAGAACTGGGATCGCCGGATCCCCACCGGCAAGTTCAACGCGTTCCTCGCCGAGCTCGTCGCCGAGCACCCGCACCCGGTGCGTGGTGGAAAGCAGCCGCGCATCCTCTTCGGGACCCAGGCGTCGACCCGTCCGCCGACGTTCGTGCTGTTCACGACCGGTTTCCTCGACCCGGGCTACCGCCGGTTCATCCAGCGCCGCCTGCGGGAGCTGTATTCGTTCGAGGGCACTCCGATCGTGATCAACATGCGGGTGCGCGAGAAGCGTCAGCGCTGACTCGTTGCCGCGCATGTCGCGGCGGTGGCGCCGGAGCCCCGATGCTGTGAAAAGCTGAGGGGGTGACTGTCGTACCTCCCGCCGCCGGTGAACCGCGTCGCCCCGAGGGGCCTCGCGATCCGGGCGATGCCTGGGTGGTCGCGGACACGGGCGAGCGGTACTGGGGGCGCTTCGGCGCCGCAGGTCTCCTCGCCGTCGATGCGGAGCGCGGCATCCTGCTGCAGCATCGCGTCGCGTGGAGCCACTTCGGCGGCACCTGGGGTCTGCCCGGGGGAGCGCTGCACGAGGGTGAGGCGGCCATCGTCGGTGCCGTGCGCGAGGCGCAGGAGGAGGCGGGAGTGCCGGATGGTGCGGTGCGGCCCCGCTTCACGAGTGTGCTCGATCTCGGCATCTGGTCGTACACCACCGTCGTCGCCGATGTGCGGACGCCGTTCGACCCCGTGATCAGCGACCCGGAGAGCGTGGCGCTGTCGTGGGTACCCGTCGAGGACGTGGACGCGCTGCCCCTGCACCCCGGCTTCGGTGCGGCGTGGCCGATGCTGCGGGCTCAGCTCTCGGCGCATCCGGTGGTCGTGGTCGACGCCGCCAACGTCGTGGGCTCGGTCCCGGACGGCTGGTGGAAGGATCGCGCCGGAGCCGCGGCACGACTGCGCGATCGTCTGACGGGCCTCTCTGTGCGCGCGGACGACCTCGGACTCGCGGGGGATGACTGGTTCCCGGAGGTATCGCTCGTCGTGGAAGGTCGCGCGCGCGACATCGCGGAGGCCTCCGCCGAGGGATCACCTGCGGATGCCGCGGCCGCGGAAGCCGGCGTCGCGAGCCTGGCCCTGGACGTCGTGCGCGCGGAGGGCGCCGGTGACGACGCGATCGTGGCCGAGGTCGAACGCCGGGTCGCGAGCGGGCGGCCGGTTCTCGCGGTGACCAGTGACCGCGAGCTGCAGTCCCGCGTCGAGGCTGCCGGGGCCCAGGTGCGCTCGAGCGGCTGGCTCCTCCGTCTTCTCGACGCGTAGCGCGAGACGCGGGCGTTTCGCTCCGCGGCCCCAGGTGCTCGTGCAGTGCTGGGGCCTGGCACGGCTTGGTCCGACGTGGCGTGGCTTGGCGTGGCCGGGCTTGGCGCGGCCTGGCTTGGTTTGACGTGGCCTGCGTCACCGCTCGCGAATGACCCGCTGTCGTGATGACCCGCGAAGGTCAGACGAACGCGACCCGACGCGGGGCGTGATCGGTGTGGACGGCGCCGAGGGGACTTCGCCATTCGAGAACCCCGCCGGGATGCTGACGTACCGTCCAGCGCTGAGGCTCCGGGATATCGGGGTGTTTCAGCACATGGTGTCCGCGGCAGAGGTGCGCGAGGTTGTCGACGCGGGTCGGGCCGCCCTTCGCATGATCCCGGGTGTGGTCGATGTCGCAGCGGTGTACCGGCTGGCGGCACCCCGGGAACCGACAGTGCTGATCGCGGGCGCGGAGCAACCGGCGCATGCTCTCGGTCGGGCTGTAGGCGTCCGTTTCGACGACCTGCCCGTGAGGGTCGAGGAACAAGCGCGTCCATCCGCCGTCTCGTCCGGCCAGAGCGCGGGCGACATCCGGGTGGAGAGCACCGTGCCCGTCCAGTTCGCCGGGACGGTCGTCGAGTCCGGCGAGGGTCGTCGCCGCCACGGTCACCTGCAGGCGACCCCGCACCCCGGTGATACCGTCGCCCTCGACGGCACTCGGATCGGCCGTCAGGAGGAGATCGGTCAGAAGGTCGGCCTGCACCTGGCTCCAGGTGCGGGTGTCTGAGGGGGCCGATTCCGCCTCGGGGTCGAGGGCGTACGTGTCGCCGTCGGCGCTCGGGATCGTAGTCCCCGCCCGGGTGTCATCGCACGGGCGATCCGTTTCGACGCTGTGAGCAGTCAGTAGTTCGTGGTTCGCAGGAGCCAGGGGATGCGTCGCTTCGTCCGACCCCGCATCAGGCGCGGGAACCGCAGCGCGCGCCCGGAGCACCGTGCGGGTGAGCTGACTCAGCCGGTCGGCGATCGCCACCGCCGCCCACTCCGGGAGGATCGCCGTCAGGACCGCGAGGCCGTCGTCGACCGATCGCACTGTGACGCAGCGCTCGTCCGCCGCTCGGCGGTGTCGCTCCGTGATGGTCTCGCCGACGAGAGCGGAGGCGACGCGGCGGGCATGCACCCGCGTGCGCGCCGCGGTCTCGGCTTCGGCGACGACGAGCACCGCCGTCTCGAACAGCGCCATCGTCTCCGGCGCGACGACGCGGTTGCGGATGGCCTCGTCCACGATGGCGCTCGCCCGTGCGACCTCCCGGACGTGTGCGGAGCTCAAAGTTCCCTCGTGGAAGGCCTGCCGCACGCGGGGGAGCGCCGTGCTCAGCGCAAGAGCGTCGGCGAACGCGAACTCCATGGTGCCGGTGGAAACGCGCCCCGCCGCGGCGAACTCGGCGACCATCGAGCGGTGGATGGCGTCACGGTGGTGCGGGGCTGACGCGACGTCTTCGTCGCGGAAAGCGATCTGCGCGACCAACAGCTCCGCGGCCTCTGCCTCCAGCGCCGCGATGCGCCGGCGGGTCTCCGCCCAGGCGTCTCGCACGCGTCGCCGCTCCTCCAGGTCGAGGGGTGCGGTCGTGAGGTTCGTCATACCTCGATTTTAGAACGTATGTTCGAACGAAGGAAGGGTTCAGTCCTGTTGTATATCGCTTCGTCCGCGAAGGCGATCGATGTCTCGACGCTCCCGCTTCGTAGGTCGCCCGGCACCGCGGTCTCGAACGCCGAGGGCCGCCTGCGGCTCCCGTTCCGGTGTCCGGTCCTCGTAGGCGAGGGCGGCGAGCGGCGCGCCGACACGCTTGACGAGGACCTGCCGCACGATCAGGATCCGGTCGAATCCCGCGATGCGGATGCGGAGCTCGTCGCCTACGCGAACCGCCTGCGCGGCCTTCGCCTTGTCGCCGTTGACGCGCACATGCCCGGCGCGGCATGCGGTGGTCGCCGCGGACCGGGTCTTGTAGACACGCACCGCCCAGAGCCAGCTGTCCACCCGCGCGCTGTCGACCATCAGGCTGCCCTCCGCTGCAGGGAGACGAGCGCGCCCGCGACGATCAGGCCCTGGCCGAGCGTGTATGTCAGCATCACGGCGGGGCTGCTCCAGGCCGGGAGGGCGTCGGGGAGGAAGAGTCGGAAAGCGAGGATCGTGTCGCTCGCCAGGAAGAACGCGCCGCCCGTCGCGACGAGCGGGTGACATCGTGCGGCGAACGCGGCGGTGCCCGCGAGGAGCAGGCCGTACAGCGCGACCCCGATGAGGAGCGGGCCCGTGTGCGGGCCGAGAAGGAGGATCATCGCGAGCCACCAGAGGGCATAGATCGCTGTCCACCACGGCAGGCGGCGGCGCGCCAGGTGGCGGGCGAAGAGGACGATGTAGGCGATGTGCGCGAGACCGAAGAAGCCCAGCATGAGCGGAAGCTCGGGTGCCGCGGGGAACAGCGCACCCGCGCCGTCACCCAGCCAGGAGAAGAGCAGGGCAACGAGGAGGAGGGCCACCGTCACCGGCGGGTGGATCCGTCGCGCCGCCACCAGGACCGGCACCGCGAGCAGAGGCATGAGCAGCAGCTTCGTCGGAGCCGCGAGGTCGTGGCCGAGCGCCAGAAGCACGACGTGCAAGGCGGAGACCACGGCGTAGGGGACGAACGCCCACACGATCGCGGGAGGAAGGGCGCGGCGCTGCATCCCTCCATCGTATGACCGGAGGCGCATGTCGTCCCGAAGGCGGTCGATCGGACCGGCCCGCTTCAGGACTCGACGGTGACCGTCGCCACGGCACCCGCGGTGTCGAGGTGCACGGCGGGCCAGTAGCCCTCCGGGAAGTGCTCGCCGCAGGTGTCCGTGAAGTGGAGGACGACGGTGCCGTCGGCTCCGGCCTCGATGGTCTCGAGCTCCAGGTCGTCGGCCGCCTCGTCGAGCTCGGTGGGGGCGGGGTCTCCGGTGCTGAACGTCGCGACCACGGCGTCCGAGGCGACCCGGCGCAGTCCCGGGAGCGCGGCGACGACTGTGCGCAGCCGGGGGAGCAGCGGCGCGACCTCGTCCGGTGACGCGCCCTCGACCATCAGCTCGTAGGTGCTGCCGTCGACCTCGACGCTACCGACGAACCAGTCGTGGGTGAGGACTGAGCCGTCGTCGAGCTCGGAGGTCGCCCGGTGGAGCGGTCCGAGGTCGGGATCGTCGAGGGAGGAGTTCGCGGCGCTCATGCCTTCACGCTATCGCTCTCGTTCGGTGTGATTTCCAGGGCGACGAGCACGCGCCCCGGCTTCATCACCGCCTTCTCCTCGAAGCCGGCGCGGAGAAACGTCCCGAGTGTGCCGTGGTACAGATCGTTCGCGCGCTTCTTCTCGCCGCGGGTATCGACCGGATAGCCCTCGATGAGGCGGGCGCCGGACTCCCGCGCGAAGGCGATCGCGGCGTCGAGAAGCTCCGCGTTGAGCCCGGTGCCCCGATGCTCCCTGCGGACGACGAAGCAGGTGACCGCCCACACGGACTCGTCGTCGAACGGCTCGGTGCTCGACGCGGCGATCATGCGGGTGCGGGGGATCCGGGCCTGACGGGTGCGCGGTCCGATCCGGATCCAGCCCGCGGCCTCGCCGTCGACGTACGCGACCAGTCCCGGAGGGGGACCCTCGTCGATCTCGGCGCGGAACATCTCGGTGCGCTGAGGCGTGGTGGTCTGATTCCAGTCCTTGTTCGGCAGCACCGGCCAGATGCACTGGCAGCTCGCCCCGTCACCGCCGCCGGTGAGCGCGTGCTGCACGTCATCCCAGCGGGCGGTCGTCGCCAGCGCGGTCGTGATCGTCGACATGCAGGCGACGGTACAAGCAGCTTCCGACACCCCGCAACGCCTCGGTTCGCGAGAGGGCCGCGGGTGCGGCTAAGATAGGGGAGTTGCCTGCGCGAGAGTGCAGAACAACGGGCTGTGGCGCAGCTTGGTAGCGCACTTGACTGGGGGTCAAGGGGTCGCAGGTTCAAATCCTGTCAGCCCGACCATTGGGCTGTTGGCAATACTGATTGCAGAACAGCTAGAGAAAAGGGAAGGGCACCTGCTTCGAGCAGGTGCCCTTCCCTTTTCTGCGTCTGCGAGATCGGATTCGAGTTCATATGGTCGAGTCCGCACGATTCTGGGGACGAAAACACGAACGCGCCCGGTTTTCGGGCGCGTTCGATTGTCCTGGTGTAGCGGGGAGCGTGCCGGGCGTGCCGCCGGCGGGCGTCGTCAGTGTACGGAGCCGTTCAGGTGCGCATTGGTGTCAGCGCGAGCTCGCTCGGTTGGCCGGGCGGTGTGTTCGTCAGCGACGATGCTCGACCGCCTCGGGGGATACTGAGGTCGCCGTTGCCTGTGGTCTTCGTGTAGCGATTGGCCCAGACGCGGTCGCGGCGGCGGATGGTGTGGACACGTGGAGTCGTGCGCGCTCGTTCGATCTCTCGGTCGCTGAAGAAGGCTGCGATCTTCCGGATGTTGTGGGCCGCGATGAGGAGTGTGACGAGGATCTGTGCGGCGGCGATTCCGCGGACGCGGCGGCGACCGGCGGTTTCGATGTCTGCGTCGCCTGATGCCTTGAGCTGATGGTTTCCGGACTCGACGGTGTTGCGGGCGTGGTCGTGGAAGGTCTCCCACTCTTCGGTGCCGTAGGCGAAGGCCTGCTGCGGGGCCTGCATCTCAGTGAGGTCGAACGCGGCCGAGTGCTTCTTGCAGATGGTGTCGAGGAACTCTTCTTCCAGGGTCTCGGGCTCGACCTCGGGGCGGGCCTTCTTAGCCGCGCTGAGCATCATCTCGCGGAGTGGGCAGGTGACCGTCGGACTGGGGCCGAGGGCCGGGCAGCGCAGCATCACTTTTCCGTCAGGCGTCTTCGCCTTGTCTTTGACGTGCAGCTGGAAGGCCTTCCGCTCTTCGATTCGGGCTCGATGCGTTGCGACGTCGATCACGTCGCCGAGACGATCCGGAGTGGCGTTCAGGAGGGGCTTCGGCGTGCTCGGGCAGTACGCGTCGCCTTCGACGAACAAGGCGCCGTGCTGGCCACCCTTGACGCCGACGCGGTCGGATCGGTAGTCCGTGGACGGAGTGAAGCCGGTTTTCAATGCCGGCTTCAGGAGTCGGAAGGGCTTGGCGTTGGCCCAGTACTGCTTGTCAGCGTCGGCGACACCAGGGGCGAGGTCGAGCATCGCTGCGGCTTCGAGGAGGTGCGCAGCTTCTTCGGCGACCTCCATGTTCGGGATGCTGAGGGACGCGGCGACCACGAGACTCGGGAACCGCTTTGAGCTGGGCTGCTCGGCGTCGACGCGAACGGCCAGGTTCGCCACCCATCCCCAGTCGTAGTCTCCCGACTTCCCGCGTTCAGGTGCGGTCTGGTCGACCTCGCCCTTCTGGTTGTCGACGCGCTCAGCTTTGCCGCTCTTGACGTGCCACCCGGCGAAGGCGTCCACGGGGCCAGGGGAGACCTCGCCGAAATCGGCTCCCTTTTCAGCCTTGACCTTGCTCGCGAGATGCTTGCGGCTGTACCCCTTGGTGGTGGGTGTGCCGATGTAGGTCTGGTCGAAGGAGAGATCCATCTGCTTCGAAGCCCGACGCACTTCTCGCGGCTGGAGCATGAACGTCATGCGGATAAAAAGGCGGGTGTACTCGTCCAGGCGCGCCTTGTACTTCTCCGCGCGCTCTGCGTCGTGATTGCGAAGGATCTCCTGGATCTGAGTGTGGGTCTTGGCAGTGTAGAGCTCCTGCGGGTAGGGGTCCATCAGGGTCTTCATTCGGTGGAACGCGCGAATCGTGTTCGTGTACCAGCGCTTCGTTGTGGCGACATGGGTAGCAAAGCTCGTGGGCGTCTCGGGCAGGTCGAGGAGGTCGCTGGACTTCGTGGAGAGCCTGTGCTGAAGAACGTACGCGGCACGCCGGATGTGGAGCGGGGCCCCTTCCTGAGCAAGAAGAAGGAGGGCGGTGAGCAGGGCGCGGTAGGAGATCATCGCGGGTCGTCCGCCCATACCGTCGCGTTTGGCATCTTCAGCGGCCCAACGGTCGAGTTGCTCGAGGATGCCGGACTGCCGGACGCGGGTTTCCGCCAAGGCCACAGTGGAGTCGTCGAACTGCTGGAGGTCGCGGCCGCGACCGAGGACCTCGCGCTCGGTGATGCCGCAGTCGTCGTTGTCGTCGAAGGCGCGGTAGTAGTCGATGTCGACGGAGGTCATCGTGCGACCTCCGCTCCGACGAGCTGAGCAGTGAAGTCAGCGACATCCAGCACGTTCGCGTGCTCGTAGTACCGAACGAGGGTCGAGTAGTGCTCGAACCCGGCCACTTCACGGAGCACGGGCAGCGGCACGTTGTTGTTGATGTGGTGCAGCAACCACGCCGCACGAAGCGCTGCCGGGGTGGGACGGACGGGCGCGGGGTGGTCAGTGAGGAAGGACTGGATGATGCGGGGCGGGTACTCGGCGATCCGCGGTCCACGAAACAGACGCTGGTCGGCGTCGGCCCGGCCGTCGATGCTGCGAAGCAGCACCCGAGCCCAGGCGTGTCGCACAGGTACGCGTCGGGCACGCTTGCCGACGACATCGACGAAGACGACGTCGCCGTCGCGGTGGATGTCGGCGACGCGGACGTTGACGATCTCGGCCGCGGTCAGTCCAGCGCCGCCGGCCAGTCCGAGGAGCGCCTGAGCGTTCTGGCGCTTCTTCACGGTGGTGAGCGAGTTCGCCCAGCTGTGCATCGACGCGATCTGCTTCGTCGTGAACGGGGAGCGGACCTTGCCGTGCGGTGCCGTGATGGCGATGAGGTCGGCGTCGGCGAGCTCGCGACCGATCTTCACCAGCTGACGGGATACGCCCCACCGGTGACCCGCGGATCGGTTCTTATGGACCGTCTCGAGAAACCGGTCGATGTTGCTCTGCGTGTAGACCCGACGGATCGTCAGCTCTGTACCCGTCCGCGCCCACACCCACATGTGGAACGACGCGGACATCGTCATCAGCCGGCGAGCCACATCGAACGAGTGCGGCAGCATCGCGGCTGCGGTCTCGACGGTGAAGGAGCGTGTGGCCGTCCAGGCGCCAGCCAGGGCGGCGCTGTTGGGCCGGTACTTGACGATGATGGGCGCGGCCAGCTCGGGCAGCTGCGGGTGGGATGCGAGTAGTGCTGCGGTCTCGTCGAGGTTGTCGCTGAGTCGGTGGTTTGGGTTCATGACCACCGTGTACGCGGCCAGTCGCCAAAGCGTGCGTACGGCGTGTCGCACTTCCCGCAGCACAGCGCACCGGCCTAGTCCCGAGAGCGCTCGAAGTCGGACTTCGATGGCGGAAGTGGTGCCCGCGACGGAAGGAACCGTCGAATCCTATCCAGCGCCGCAAGGTGCTCGAGCCCTGCGATACGAAGGAGTTCCCCCGGAGGTGTCCGGGCCTGCAGATGGGTGAGCAACCAAGTCGTCCGCATCCGCGCCGGCCTAACATCCAGCTCTGTCTTGTGCCCCCGATGTAAAAAGTCGGTGACCTGAGCCGACCGCACCCCCGTGCGTCCAATACGGAATACCCACTGGTCGTCGCCCAGCTCTTCTATCGCTTCTCGGAGTGCGGGTTGCCATGCAGGGAGAACCGGGACGAGCCGTGGTCGCCCCGACCATACCAGGATATGAACGTCGTCCCCGCGCACGTCGATGTCCCCGGTGCGCACCGACAGAAGTTCACGGGTCGCGAGGCCTGCTCCGAACCCCATCGCGAGGAGGGCGGCCGCGTCACGACGGCGGACAGTCGACCCCTGGGCGCCGGCCCAGCTCCGGAGGGCAGCGATCTCAGCTGAGTTGTATGGCGGAGTGGGATCAGACCGAGGAATAGGGAAGGGGGCCTCTGAGGGTGGGGTCACGGTGTCGACGATGGTGAGGAGGACGGAGCGATACGTGGCCCGGCTCCCGCGCGTGAACGATTCCATCCCTCGGTGGACGTACTCTTCGACCAGTCGACGCCGGAACATCTGTGCGACGTCGAGTTCCAGGCCTTTGGTCTGCCACGCCCACAGCACGAACGCCGTCGCGACCGGATACAGCGAACGCGCCTCCCGACCCGTCCGACTCGCCGTCTTGTTCACCGCAGCCGTCACGACCGGCCCCAGCGTCGTCCAGTACCGTGCCGCCTTCTTCGGCGCGAAGGCTCCGTCGTCGGCCTCATCGTCGACCTTGGTATCGGCCATGGTCCAGCTGTTCCTACTGCGGGAGTGGTGTTCGTGACACCTGGTTGATGCTCAACACCGTGGCGGACGTGCGGCGAGTGAACAACACTCCGGGGACGTCTCGGTCGATGAGGAGCACCATCGGAACGCCGACTCGGCACGTCGCGACAGCGACCAGCGCGGCGGATTCTGGGTCGAGCACCGTACGGACCCCTGTGCGCACTTCTACCGTGCGGGTGACCTGTCGGTTGTTCATGTCGAGGCAGTACTCGACTCCATCATCTGTGGTCACGACGAAGACGCCGTCCATCTCGTCGAGCACCCGGACCTGCGGCTCGTCGTCGATCTGCACGATGACGCCTCCTTTAAATGTCAGCAACCCTACGAAGCCGTCTAGGGCGACTCCGCCGACTCAGCGACAGCGACGCGTGTGCTCGGCGCGGTCTGACGACGGGTGCACACCGCGCATAGGTCCATTGGGCGAGCCGTCTCGCCCATGAAAGGACCCTGTGCGCGCGTCGACCCCTGCAGAACTCCACCAAGAAGCTGAACAACTACGACGGGCGGAGGGGCCCGTCGATCCCGTCGCCGACCGGTTCGCCGCGGCGGTGACGTTGGTTCTTGACGACCAAGTCGTACCTCAGCGCCGCGCAGCGACCTGGATCCGTTCTCTCCATGCCTACGAAGATCACTGGCGACACCACGGTCGCGCGCCACGCGAGAACACTCGCGCGAGGACGACCCTCATGGACGAGGAACGCCATCTCGGCGAGTGGGCTCGGTATCAGCGTCGCTTCGAAGGCGGCCTGAACGCGTACCAGCGCGCTCGACTCGACGTCTCACCCGCTTTCGAGTGGGATCCCCTGGATCGCGCGTGGAACGAAAGGTTCGAAGAATGCGAACGATTCGTCGCAGCGCATCGCACCCTTCCTCGATTGCACGCGGCAGATCGGGCAGAGTTCGTGCTCGCGCGATGGCTCGGCCGTCAATTGCTGCGACTCCGAAACGGACGACTTGAACGTGCTCGTACTCAGAAGTTGCTCCGACTTATTCGAGAAGCGCGCCGAACATAACCCCGGCCGCACCCGAGCGGTCCCACATGCTGAATTTCGTGCACGCTTCGCAATCCTGGCCTGATCGCATCCAGCAGTGGTCGGGCTGCAGGATGGTTGTCTACCAGACGCGAGAACGTCAAGTGCCAGCATTATCATTCGGGTCTCGGCGTCATTGCCGTGGGCGACCC
The DNA here is from genome assembly GCF_040685015.1 of Microbacterium meiriae. Classification (NCBI taxonomy): domain Bacteria; kingdom Bacillati; phylum Actinomycetota; class Actinomycetes; order Micrococcales; family Microbacteriaceae; genus Microbacterium; species Microbacterium meiriae. The sequence goes on from NZ_JBFBHD010000002.1 coordinate 27,200, forward strand.
CGCACCCCGAATCGCTAGTCTGGGCGAGGCCATGTCATGCTGCCATCCGTTGCTCTGAGTGGCTGCGCCGCCGGCTGTGGCGCTTGAGAAACGCTCGCTCATGCTTTCGGCGCAGCGAAAAGATAAGAAGTGTCTTAGCTTCGGCCTTACGATTCCGCTTCAGGTCTCCCGAAAAGCTCCGAATCCGTTCTCTCGGCCATGTTCGAAGCTCGCCGGCCGGAAGACTGGGGGTATCGAAGGGGAGTAGCTCCGGGCCGTAGCGCCTGAGGGTGCATCGACATACTGACGTTCACGGAGATCGTCCGGTGCCCCGTCCCGATCCGGGATGAGCGAGACCTTCGGCCTCTCTGTGTGGCCGAAGCTCCGCTGTGTCGTCTCTTCGGTCGCGCCCGACCGAAAGGAGAGCGCGATGCCTCGCGCCCTCATCTCCCGCATCCTGTTGTGCCTGACGATTGCCGCCCCGGCCGTTGTGTTCCGCATCCTCGCATTCCACCCGAACCCCGTAGTCGACCTGTTCGTGTTCGGTGCCGCGGTGGTCGCTGCGAGCTTCCTGCTCGCCTGGGCCGCCGAAGCCGCGCAGAAGGACATCTCCGGCGCCCTCGCGATTGCGATCCTCGCCCTGATCGCCGTGCTCCCCGAGTACGCCGTCGACCTGTACTACGCGTTCCGCTCGGGTTCGGACCCCGACTACGCCCAGTACGCCGCCGCGAACATGACCGGGTCCAACCGGCTGCTGCTCGGCTTCGGCTGGCCGCTGGTCGTGATCGTCGCCCTCATCGTCGCCAATCGAGGTCTTGGCCGTGGCGACACGCGCCGGGTGTCGAGTCTGGGCCTTCCCGTGACTGCGCGCCTCGACGTCGGATTCCTCGGCATCCTCGCGGTGCTGGCATTCGCGATCCCGCTGCTGGGCAACATCCCGATCTGGTTCGGCCTCGTCCTGATCACCGGATTCGTGCTGTACCTATGGCGCGCGAGCCGGGTCGAAGACGACGGCGAAGAGGAGTTCGTCGGAGCGGCAGCCGACATCGCCGGAATGCCGACGCGTGCCCGCCGCGTCACCGTCATCTCGATGTTCGTCGTGTCGGCCGCGATCATCCTCGCCTGCGCCGAACCGTTCGCTACCGCGCTCGTGGATTCGGGGACGTCGCTCGGCATCGACAGCTACTTCCTCGTCCAGTGGCTCGCCCCACTCGCCTCCGAGGCTCCCGAGTTCATCATCGCCGTGCTCTTCGCGCTGCGCGGCATGGGCGCCGCCGCCATCGGCACCCTCATCGCCTCGAAGGTCAACCAGTGGAGCCTGCTCGTCGGATCCCTCCCCATCGCGCACTTCTTCGGAGGCGGAGGAGGCGACCTGCCACTCGACTCCCGCCAGATCGAAGAGTTTGTCCTCACCGGCACACAGACCCTCATGGGCGTCGCGATCATCATCGCGCTGCGCTTCCACTGGCGCTCGGCCGTCGCCCTCGCAGCGATCTTCGCTGTGCAGTTCTTCGTCACCGACACCACCGGCCGCTACATCCTCTCAGCAATCCAGGTGCTGATCGCCGTGGGGATGCTCATCGCGCACCGCGCACACATCCTGCCCACTCTCACGGCACCGTTCCGCCGCACCCCTACTCGGGAACGTCTCAGCGAGACTCCGACGGCTGCCTGGCAGTGACGTGAGCACGGCATCTGCTGTGTGAGTGAGATGCTCGATTCCGTTGTGCGCTTGTCGTGAGTCATAGCGTGATGCCCGTGGCGCGTGGCAGTATCACCTCATGGTGGGATCCTCGAAGCTCGCGTCTGTGCTGTATGTCGAGGACGATCCACTGATCGCGGCGATGACGGTCGAGGTGTTGTCGGAGACGTATCGGGTCGATCATGCGTCCGACGGCGAGGTCGCCCTGCGTTTGGCGCTGGGTACCCGGTATGACCTGATGGTGGTGGACCGGCGGCTGCCGGGGATGGACGGTGTCGATCTTGTTCGCGCGGTGCGCACGGCGCACATCACGACCCCGGTGCTCATGCTGACTGCCCTGGGCGCGGTGGACGACAAGGTCACGGGGCTCGACGGTGGGGCGAACGACTATCTCGTCAAGCCGTTCGACTACGAGGAACTCCTGGCGCGGTTGCGCGCATTGCAGCGGGCTTTCCAGTCGGGTGGGGCGCGGCGCGAGCTCGGTGAGTGGAGTTTCGCCCCGACAGCACAGGCGGTCTTTGACCCGTCGGGGTACCGGATCACGCTCACGGCGACGGAGAGCGCGTTGCTGGAGGTGCTCAGCGGGAGTCCGGACCATGTGTTCAGTCGAGAGGAGATCCTCCGGGCGGTGTTCCCTGCCGGTGATTCCGCGAGCTCCGTGGACACGTATGTGCACTATGTGCGGAAGAAGACGACTCCGGAGATGATCGAGACGGTCAGAGCGCGCGGGTATCGTGCGGGGAACCCGTCATGAGTGCGCAGAGAGACCCGGATGCGGAGAAGGTGCGGCGGGCGGCTCGGGTCGTCGCGGTCTGGGTGGGCGTCTCGTCCGGGGTGATCGTCCTCGGAGGTGTGCTGATTCTTCTCGCGGTGGTGCTGTCGTCGTCGCGCCGTGAGGGCGAGAGGCACGAGGGCGGGTGGTTCCCGGGTGCGGGTGGGGACGATTTCGTCGTCGACATCAGTGTTCTCGTGCCCGCCGTGGTCCTGCTCGGTGCGGTGGGGGTGCTGTTGCTGGCCGTGGTTGCGAGTATCGCCGCGCGGCGAGCAGCACTCCCGTTGAGCGATGCTCTGCGGCGGCAACGACAGTTCGTCGCGGATGCGAGCCATGAGCTCCGTACGCCGTTGACGGCGTTGACGAGCCGTATCCAGATCCTGCAGCGCCGTCTGGACCGCGGCGAGGACGTGACCGCGACGGCGCGCGAGCTGCGAGAAGACGCGGATCGCATGCGCGACGTCCTCTCCGACATGCTCCTCGCCGCAGAAGGACAGTCGTTCGCCGGAGAATCAGCGGTCCTCGCCGACGCCGCTCGCGGCGCCACAGCCGCGATCCGCTCCCTGGCGGACGACACGGCTGTGAGGATCGACGTCGACGTCGTGGACGCTGTCGTGCCGGTGCTGCCGGTGACCCTCGTGCGGGCTCTGGTCGCACTCCTGGATAACGCGGTCGCGCACTCACCGGCAGGCGGCTCGGTCGAGCTCTCAGCACGGCGGTCGGCGAGCGGGGTGGAGATACGTGTGACCGACCACGGGGCTGGGATCTCCGGTATCGACCCCGCTCAGGTGTTCGAGAGGTTCGCTCGCTCTCCCGACAGCGGCCGTGGACGCGGATTCGGGATCGGGCTCTCGCTGGTGCGGGATGTCGCACAGCGCGCCGGAGGGAGCGTTGTCGTCGAATCGACGTCCCCGGGAAGGACAGTGTTCCTTCTTACGCTGCCCACGACGACGCCGAGGTGACCTCGACGGGCGTCGACCCGATCCACCGTGTGGTGGCTCCAGTATCCGTGACGAGCAGCCCGGTCCTCGTGCGGGAGGCGGCGATCCAGGTGGTGTCGGAGGAGCCTGCGGCGATGGCGGCCGTAGCCCAGACGTCTGCGTGAGCGAGAGTGTCGGCGACGACGGTGACGGAGGCGATGCCGTGCGCGCGGTGACCGGTGCGTGGATCAATGATGTGCCTGCCACGTTCGGCGGGACCGGACGTGGCCACAGCACCATTCGTCACCTGCATCGTCGCGACAACGCTCCCGGGGCGACACGGGTCTGCGATTCCCACGTCCCAGACCCAGTCCGAGCCCTGTGCGGTGAACAGTTGCAGGTCTCCTCCGGCGTTGATGCCGACGGCCCGTGACCATACGAGGAGAGGGGCGAGGTGTCGTCTGCTCGCGTGTTCCACCGCCCACCCCTTGACGTACCCGGTGGGGTCGAACCCGCCCCGCCAAGATGCGGAGAAGAGCCCGCCGGTCTCGTGTTCGTAGTCGGCGCACGCGGCAGCGACCTCTGCCACGCGCGGGTCAGCGTCCTGGATGCGGAGGTCACCGGCCCGGATGCGGCTGATGTCGGATTCGGCCCGGTAGGGCGAGAACACGCGGTCGATGTCGCGGAGCTCCGAGACGCACGCCCGCACCGCATCCCGGACCGCAGCGTCGTCACGCGGGTCGACGATGTGGATGCTGATGGCGGTGCCCATGATGTGCTCCACGTGCACGTGGATGTCTGGCGTGGTCATTGTTGTGCCTGATCGATAGCGCTCTGCAGCGAGCTCGTGTATCCGTCGCTGGTGTAGGTCGCGCCGGACACCATCTGGATGTGTGCGCTCTGGCCCTGGACGGTCTCGGAGACCAGCAGCGGGATCGCGTGTGCGTTGATCTGTTGGTCTCGACCGTTGCTGTCGGGATACTGGAGCGCTTGCGCGTCGGTGATCTTCCCTCCCGACACGGTGATCTGCACCTGGATGGGCCCGTAGCGCGTGTGGGTGGTGTCGCCGGTGAACGTCCCGTCCGCGAGCCCCGTCGTAGTCCCGGCGGTGGTGGTCGATGCCGACCCGCTGGTGCCCTGGGTGGTGCTGCTGGCGGGGCTGGCGATGTCGGAGGGGGGAACAGCGTCGAGGGAGGTGCGGTAGCTGAACAGGAGGACGATCCCGCTCAGTGTCGCGAGGAGTGCGTAGATGATCTTCTTCATGGCGTTGCTCCCTCGGTGCTCAGGAAGTGAAGGATTCGGAGTGGATGCGGTCGACGGTGAAGCCGGCGCCTTGGAGGTCTTCTCGTAGTGCGCGCATCCACCCGTCGGGGCCGCACAGGTAGACGTCGTACTCGTCCGGGTCAGGGGCGATGTAGCGGAGCAGATCGGGGCCATTCCAGGCGGTGTGGGTGGCCGGCAGCCACGGGGAGTTGCCGCCCGCGCGGGGGCCGGTGAGCGGGAAGTGGCGCACTCCGCGCTCACGGATCAGCGACGAGATCGGCTCCCGCAGTAGAGCGTCAGAGTCCGCACTGTCCCGGACGACCAGGGCCGCGTCACCTGGCTCGTATCGCTCCGCCTCGAGAAGCGCGACGAGCGGGGCCACTCCGGCTCCCGCACCGATCATGAGGAGCTTCCGGCCGCTGCGGCGATCTCCGGTCATCTCCCCGAACGGACCCTCCACCAACACTCGGGTGCCCGGACGCAGCGACGCGAGTCGTGTCGTGCCGTCGCCGACGAGGCGCGCCGTAAGCGCGTAGGTGTCGCCCGGAGCGGCCGAGAGGGAGAAAGGGTGCCCTCGCATCCATCCTGGCCCATCCAAGAACCGCCACACGAAGAACTGGCCCGCCCGTGCCTTCAGCGCACGGAGGTCCCGACCGGACATGCGCACGGTGACACCGGCTGCCCCATCGAGTGCGACGGTGTCGACGCGGAGAGCGTGTCGATGGGAACGGACAAGCGGTGCGACGACGCGGAACACCATGACGGCTGCCGCTGCGATAGCCCACAGCGACCACCAGTAGATCGTGGCCGGTGTTGATGCGAGGAAGTCGGCTCCCGTCCATAACTGGTGCGGCAGAGCGAGGAAGACGCCCAGGTACGCGTACAGGTGTAGCAGATGCCATGACTCGTACCGCAGGCGACGGCGGGCACGGCGGATCGAGGTGACCACGACCATCACGAGCAGACCGGTTCCCGCAGTTGCCAGCAGCATCCCCGGGTAATCCCAGACGAAACTCCACAGCTGATCCCACAGTCCCACACCCGCCGCCGCAGCGTACCCGATGACCAGCAGCAGGATGTGCAGACCCATCAACCAGAACGACCAGAAGCCGACCTGTCGATGAAACCGCGTGATCCCCTCACGCCCAAACCCCCGCTCGAACAGCGGAACCTTCGCCATCAACAACACCTGATAGAGCAACAGGTTCGCTGCGACAAGCCCGGAGAGCCGTCCCAGAGTGGTCACGCTCTCCGCAGAGAAACTGAGTACGGCGGTCACCCCGCCCCCGGCCACCCACAGTGCGACGACGAACAAGCTCGTCGCCCAGATCACGCAGAGTGCGGCGACCCGCCACCACGAAGTGGCGACCCGGGGCTTCGATACACGCAAGGTCGGCGTGAACGTTGAGGCGGTGCGGAGGGTGCTCATGACGCCATCGTCCACGCGGCCCTCTGAGAGAGCTTTAAGAAAGCTGTGCACCTGAAGCTGTCATAGGTGATTCTCAGGCAACGCCGGTCGTTCCGAGAAGCGACCCGAGTGCGAACGTCGCGGCGAGAGCGAGCGCCCCGCCGACCACGACCCTAACCGTCGGCCGGACCGCAGGGTTCCCGCCGATCCTCGCGCTCACGAACCCCGTCAGCGCCAGCGCGAGCAGGACAACGATGAACGTGATCGGGACGCGCAGGTCGACGGGCGGCAGCAAGATCGCCAGCAACGGGAGCAACCCACCGATAGTGAACGCAAGAGCCGACGCTCCAGCGGCAGCCCACGGGCTCACCACGTGGTCTTCGGTCATTCCGAGCTCTGCTTCCAGGTGCGCGGTGAGGACGTCGTGGGCGGTCAGTTCTTCCGCGACCTTGCGTGCTGTCTCGGGAGTGAGCCCCTTCGCCTGGTAGATACCGGTGAGCTCTTCGAGCTCCGCAGCGGGATCATCGACCAGCTCCTGGCGTTCTTTCGCGATCAGCGCCCGCTGGCTATCGCTCTGACTGCTGACCGAGACGTACTCGCCCAGCGCCATCGAGACCGCCCCACCGACCAGCCCTGCGATACCCGCCGTCACCAGAGGCGCGAAATCCGTCGTCGCCCCGGCGACGCCCACGACGAGCGACGCAACCGAAACGATGCCATCGTTGGCGCCAAGTACGCCTGCCCGCAGCCAGTTCAATCGCCCACCGAGATCGCCAGAGTGAGGCTCGTTGCGGTGGGCGCCCTCAGGCGCGTTGTCGTCCATGGCGTTAGCTAAGCATCCTTCGACTGGTTTCGCAGACTGATTCAAGATGATCGCGGATCCAATACAAAACCGCAACTGGGCTCGCTTTGGAACGCTGGCGTGATCTGAAGCTTCAGGTCAATGGGGAGCGTCCAGTGCCAGCCCCCGTTGTCCCGAAGCGTTGAGCCGCGGGTGGATTGTGCTGTACGACGAGCTCCCGGTCTGATCGAAGCTCCGTGGGACTGCCGAGGGTCTTGGTGACTCTTCGTGTTAGGCCGCGGATGCGGCCTGTGTGGTCATGATGGCTTCGAATTCGACGGGCGCAACTTGCCGAGGGCTCGCTGTCGACGGCGCCGGTAGTAGGTCCGTTCGCTTCAGGTTACGATGGCGAGGCGGAAGTCGTTGCCGGGGGCCCATCGGCGCGCGCAAGGAGTTCGATCATGCCCAGGCGCGGATCGGCAAGATGGAAGAGCTCGCGAAGGCCGAGTTCGAGGACAACTCGCACCTCCCGGCGACCCCTCGTCAATGGTTCTCTTCATCGGTAGGGACGAGAAGTGGGACGCGATTTGCGCCGAACATGGGCTCACACGTCCTACCTACGACAACAAAGCCTTCTTGCGGCGTACGAGTGCTCAACTCGACTCGGCGCGACTTTTTGACCGCCGCGGGCGGACTACTCATCTCGACGGCCGCGAGCGTCGGCTCGCTCTTCCTCGTCGCCTGAAGCACGGCGAACATAGCCTTCGTCCCGCGATGGGCTGCTCGTGCACTGGAGCTTTCGTCAGACCTTCACGCCCAGGCGTTCACTCGTCTCCAGAGAGACTCGTCAGGGAGGATTGCTGGTCCGTCGAATGCGTGCTCGACGCTGCTCGAACCTTGCCGCTCCCGCCCTCCCGCTGAAGCAACAGGAGATGGCCTCTCACCCAGCGGTGCCGTATAGCGGGGAGGGTGGATGCGGCGGGAGCCGTGGCGCAGGCTTATACAGTCGCGATGTATAAGCCTGACCAAAACGGTTGGCACAGCGACAGACATACTTGCGGCCGTCCGTCGAGGGAAACAGCGTCGATGCTGTTCGCGTGGCGACTGCGACTAGCTGAATGCTTGCAGCTAGCCCGCGCAGGGTCGCACCTGAAGCGAGGGGCTTCTCCTCGGTCAAGGCTCATCGTGGCGGGTTCGAGTATGGCGGCGGCGGACCTCTTCGAGTATCTCCTCGAGACTGCGGACACCGTCGACGTAGTCCTGGGCGTCACGGAGGGCACGAGGCGTCGGCTTGAGTCCGTCCAAGACACCCGAGTGCAGGGCTTCTGCGGCGCCGTTGATTCGCTGCGCACGAGTGAGGCGGGGAGCTTGGTCGTTCGCCAGTCCGCGGAGGACGGCGAGACTCGGCGTTGCCATCCGAAGGTTCTGCATGTCGAGGATCCCGAGGTTCCACTCGTGGCCGTCGCGTCCGAGGCTAGCGACCCGCCGTCCATCATCGGTCTGTCCGCCTCCTGCGATATGCATGTGCCCGTGAATGAGAAGCTCCGGGTGCACAGCGTCCCAGACTTCGCTCACGCGCGCGCGTGATGCTGCGGAAGCCTCGAGTGCCATCCTCGGAAACCGGTGCGGGTTTGTGCGCAAGACCTGGCGAACGGCGCGGACGGGGTTGTTGGCCGGCGACTCGTGGGTAAGCATCAGATCCGCCCGCCCACCGGCGACAGCTGTCGCGACGTGGTCATCGGTGATCGTCTCATCTGGCCACCAGGTCCGCCCTTCTTGGCGGGACTCGCGATCGACGGACGCGGCGCCGCCAAGCGCCAGAACAGAGCGTCCGCCGATGGTGAGGCGGGCTGGCCGTGGGAGGATCCAGGTGAGCTCGGATACCCTTACGGCTTCCCCGGGATGTCGATCGAGCAGCGGAGTGATCTGACCGTAGTCGTCGTGATTCCCGAGGACCACGTAGAAGCGGTCGATGTTCGTGTCGGCGAAGATCGCGTCGACCTCGCGCGGCGACATCTGCCAATCCCCTAGGTGCAGCAGCGTCGTCACATCGGGTGCCAGCGACGGGAGTGCCCGGGCGACCACACGAGCCCAATCTGCATTGCCGTGCCAGTCGCCGCACACCGCGACGCGCCGATCGGGCAAAGAGATCCTTTCTGTGTGTTCAGACAATCTCATCCCGACTCCGTTCAGCGGCGAGCACCACGGCCGTGCACCGGGCGATCCTGCAAGCATCTCAAGCAAACATGCGTCGAGTCTGTTCGCATGGAGCGTTGTCCTCCGTTCGGCGATTCTCGACGCGAGCTCTGTCCAACGCGGGTGTCTCAACACGCGTGCTTGACGACCTACAGCTGAGCCTTGCCGGCTCGATGTTGTCGCGCATAGGGAGGCGTCCAAACCACTCAGAGAAAGCTGCTTATGACTAACATCCACGCCTCGACTACGCCGCAGTCAGACATCGAACTGCCGGACTTCCCCCGCCCCACCACTGACGAGTACGTGCGAGACATCGACCCGTCGCCTCTTTACTCGCATCTCGCATGCACTCGCTATGTCATCGGTACCTGGGACGGCTACGGCGTTCGCGTACTTACCAACGAGACGGACGAGTACGCAACCATCCACTTCCGCATTCCCCGGGGATTGCCGGCCGACTGGGCGTCGCAGCTCGCCACCTTCTCGACGCAGCGCATCTCCTACACAGACCGAGATCGCTCCTGGGACGAAGAATCCGGGGGCTGGCCCACTTCGAACCGAGACCGCTGGAGTGCCTTCGTAGACTCGGTCCTCGCCGCCATCGACTTCGCGCGCGCCGCCTTGGAAACTGCGGTGTGGGCACACGCACGCGGCGAAGACTGGAGCTGGCCTTCATTCCCGCCCGGCAGGATCGAGACGAAGTACGAACTGTGGGGCGACGGCCACCCGAACCGGTACGACCCCGAAGAGGATTACGCACGGTACCTGGAGGAGAGCGGAAAGGGTGCCGGCGCTACCCCGGCGGGCGAAGTCGCCTTCTGACCCGGTAGTCGGCTGCTTGTCGCCCAGCTCTACGCGGCCTCGTCTCCGGCGTGTCGACCATCTCGGGCCCATTAGCCACCGCCACTAGAGCGTGTTGCTAAAGGTTGATTCGTGGTGTGCGGGTGACGCTCGGAGCGTGTACGTCTGTGAACTCCATGACCATGCCCGTGCGGCGTGCGGCGTGCGGCAGCGCCAGATTCATAAGACTGACGACGAACTTCCCGGGTTCCTCGTGCATGCACAAGTGTGCCGAGTTCCTGGTACATCAACCGGGCACCGAACATCGCCCAACTGGACGCCGGTGTCCAGACAATCCTGCGGCTGCTGGAGCTCGCGCCCAAGCTGAACGTGGTGCTGCTCCAGGGCAGCATGCGGAGCGTGCTTGGCGTGCCTGCACTGATTCTCAGTGCCGTGGCCATCGACAAAGTCAAGGAGCGGAGGAGTCCGCCGCACGTCGAACATCCGCGATGTGTTTTGTGGCTCTTGACGCCAGCAAGGATCGCCATCGTCGTCGATTTTCGGTGTAGGGCTGCGGTAACTGAGTGATAACCCGGAGGTTCTACAAGGAGCATTCAGGACAGACGCCCACCTAGTGAGCCGGATGCGGTTGGCGTGAGATCGACGACAGGGACCTACCGCGGTGATCTCCGTCCGGCGGCGACGGTGGGGAGGTTCTTCATCGCGTGAGACGTCTCCTCCTACTTGTCGTCACCAGCCAGGCGCCCCCGCCAAGGATGCCGAGACCAAGAAGCAGCGCGAGTATCGCTGTTGCCCCATCTGCTCCCGTAGAGGGGAGGGAATCCTCGAACGTGTTGGTAAAGACGATGCCGACGAAGCGCCCTTCACCACGAACCTTGAAGAGCCGGTAGACAGCCGCATCATCTTGCCTCCCACGGTCGATGAACCTGCTTACCACGAGAGCCGCTTGGTACAGTTCCGAAATGGATCACCTTTCCTCAGCGTCCCCCCACGTCCAGCCCGATGTCCGGGTGCGTGGTGCCCGGGAACACAACCTCAAGGACGTCGATCTCACGGTTCCGCGTGACGCGATGGTCGTGTTCACGGGCGTGTCCGGATCCGGGAAGTCCTCCTTGGCTTTCGGCACGTTGTACGCGGAGTCGCAGCGGCGCTACTTAGAGTCAGTTGCCCCGTACGCGCGGCGACTGATCGACCAGGCGGGTGTCCCCGACGTCGACTCCATCACTGGGATGCCGCCCGCAGTCGCCTTGCAGCAGCAGCGCGGAGGGCGCAGCGCGCGCTCCTCTGTAGGCAGCATCACCACGCTGTCGAGTGTGGTTCGGATGCTCTATTCGCGAGCAGGTGCATACCCAGATGGTCAGCCGATGCTCTACGCCGAGGACTTCTCCGCGAACACCGTGCAGGGCGCGTGCCCCGAGTGCCACGGCATTGGCAGAGTGTACGCGGTGACCGAGGAGCGGATGGTCCCCGATCCTTCACTCACCATCCGGGAACGCGCCATCGCATCGTGGCCGACCGCCTGGCACGGCCACCAGCTGCGCGATGTGCTGGTCGCGCTCGGCTATGACGTGGATGTGCCGTGGAAAGATCTGCCGAAGAAGGATCGGGACTGGATCCTCTACACCGACGAGACTCCGTTCGTCCCGGTTCACTCGCGACTCACGCTCGCTGAGGCTCGACGGGCGATCCAAGCGGGGATCGAACCGAGCTACTCAGGCACGTTCGTCGGCGCGCGACGATACGTGCTCGACACTTTCGCAAACACGAAGAGCGCGTCGATGAAGCGCCGCGTAGCCCAGTTCATGAGCGCAGCGGTGTGCCCGGTGTGCCAGGGGAAGAAGCTCAAGCCCGAAGCGCTGACGGTCACGTTCGAAGGACTGGACATCGCCGACTTCTCAGCCTTGCCACTGCGTGAATTGGCAGAACTTCTCGTGCCCGTCGTCGCCGAATCCGACCTCGAGGACGAGACCTCCGGCGCAACGATAGACGTCGAGACCAGGCGCGAGGCCGTCGCACAACGCGTCGCTGCAGGCGGGTCTGCGCACTCCGCTGCACCCGATGTCCGTCGCACGCCGAATCGGTCCGCCGAGAAGCGCGCCGCGGCAGCCCGCCTCGGTGCCGAGCTGCTGGACCGCCTGCGCCCCATCATCGACCTCGGACTCGGCTACCTCTCGCTGAGCCGTACGACGCCGACACTGTCCGGGGGGGAACTGCAACGACTTCGACTCGCCACGCAACTCACGTCGGAACTGTTCGGTGTCGTCTACGTCCTCGACGAACCGTCAGCCGGTCTCCATCCGCACGACGTCACCGCGCTGCTGGGTATCCTCGACGGCCTCAAGCAGCGCGGCAACAGCCTCTTCGTCGTGGAACACTCCGTCGACGTCATGCGGCACGCGGACTGGCTCGTCGACATCGGCCCCGGAGCCGGGGAACGCGGCGGGCGCGTGATCTACAGCGGCCCCACGGACGGGCTCGCGGAGGTCGACGAGTCGGTGACGCGCGGATACATCTTCGGAGGCAGCGGCCTCCCACCGCACCAGCCCCGTGCCGCCCACGACTGGTTGCAGCTGGAGCACGTCACCCGCAACAACCTGCGGGACGTATCTGTGGCGCTACCGCTCGGAACGCTCACGGCTGTCACTGGCGTGTCAGGGTCGGGGAAGTCCAGCCTTGTCAGTCAAGTCCTGCCAGCCCTCATCGGCGCCAGGCAAGGAGACACCCGTCGCATCGAGGAGGACAACGCAGAGGCCGACACCCTGCTCCTCACTGACGAGTCCGATGAACTCGGAGGGTCGGTCGAGGGCGACCTCACGACGGTCCGGCGTGTGGTGAGCATCGACCAGAAACCCATCGGCCGCACGCCCCGCTCCAACGTCGCGACCTACACAGGACTCTTCGATCATGTGCGGCGCCGGTTCGCCGAGACGCCGGAAGCTCGGACACGCGGATACAAGCCCGGTCGGTTCTCCTTCAATGTCGCAGGCGGCCGTTGCCCGACCTGTGAGGGTGAAGGCTCCGTGATGGTCGAGCTGCTCTTCCTGCCCTCGGTCTACACCGTGTGTCCCGACTGCCATGGCACCCGCTATCAATCGAGCACCCTGGAGATCACCTGGCGAGGGCGCAACATCGCGGAAATCCTCGCGATGAGCGTCGAAGAGGCTCACGAGTTCTTCGCCGGCGAGTACGACGTGATGCGCTCACTCACCTCGCTGGTTGATGTCGGGCTCGGTTATCTGCGCTTGGGACAGCCGGCCACAGAGCTCTCCGGTGGGGAGGCGCAGCGTGTGAAGCTGGCCACCGAACTGCAACGAGCGCAGCGCGGCGACACTCTGTATGTGCTCGATGAGCCGACCTCCGGATTGCACTGTGCCGACGCAGACCGTCTAGTTACCCACCTTCAGACTCTCGTCGATGCGGGCAACACGGTCGTGATGGTGGAACTCGACATGCGGGTGGTCGGCGCAGCCGACTACGTCATCGATCTCGGGCCGGGAGCCGGTGACGACGGCGGCACAGTGGTCGCGTCCGGAACGCCAGCAGAGGTCGCCGCGTCGAGAAACAGCGCTTCAGCACCGTATCTCGCCGCCGCCCTCGCCGAGGCCGCGACGCTGACGTCAGGGGCATAACCGGCTCTTTGCAGATGGGGGTGTAGACGTCGAGGGTGCGTCGTTGGCCGGGTAAGGTGAATCGCTCTGGGTTTCGTTCCGTTCCGTTCTTCAAGCAAGGATGGAATTGATGAATCAGAAGTAGTCGCCCGAGATGCGGGAGAAGGCGTTGCGGATGCTGGACGAGGCGAAGCCCTCGCATCCGAATCTCATAACCGCGGTGCGCCATGTCGCTGGGCTTCTTGGTATGAGCGCGGAGACGTTGCGGGTGTGGCATCGCCGTCGCGAAGTCGACGGCGGGCAGCGTCCCGGTGTGCCCACCGATGTTGCCGAGGAAAACAAGCGCCTGCGGGGTGAGAACGCTGAGCTGCGCAAGGCGAACGAAGTCTTCAAGGCCGCGAGCGTGTTCTTCGCGAAGGAACTCGACCGCTCCTGACGGGTCTGCCCCGCGCACACCGCTTCCGCTGTCCCGATAGCCGGTCGTCCACCGGTACAGGTGCGGACCATCCGGGTGAACGACCAGAACCCAGCAACTACCTAAGCCTTCGATTCCCGTAAGACTGTCCCGCAAAAATGCCCGGTGAAGGTGCCGTAAACGGGCTCTTCCCAGATGAGGGTGTAGTTGGCGTTGGCGTGGCGGTCCCGGGATAGACGTCGAGGTCTCCCGACGATGGAGGTTCCTACGCCATCCATCCGAAAGACCTCGACGTGTCCGACGCTACCCCGCCGGCCGGCTTCGGCCGCCCTGACCTGACCGCCTTCGCGTCCTATCCCAATCGACTCTGATCGGGTCTGCTGATGCTCTCGACGAGAACGCAGCGACATCGCAGCCACCCAACTCCGACCGTCCGGGAAGCCGGGACACGTCACATGGCCTGTGCTGCGGGCGTGTCGAGTGGGTCGTTCAGGGGGCGACGCAGGAGCGTCGACGCGACGTGCTGAGAGGTGATTCCAGTCGAGCACTGGCACACCGGCTACAGGCATGGCGATAGGTCAGGAACGGTGTCGCTCCCTACGCAGGAGGGAGCGCAGAGTCTCGGCGTTCGCGTAGCCGACTCGTAGCGCGATCTCGGCGGAGGTGAGGTCCGTGGTTGCTGAGAGGTGCCGAGCTCGTTCGATGCGAAGCCGTTGGACGAAGCCGAGCGGAGTCAGGTTGAGCGCCGCACGGACTCGTCTTTCGAGGGTGCGCCGGTTGGTGCCAAGTGACTGCGCGACGAAGGCGACGTTGAACGGTTCGTCCAGGCGGGCGCGCACGAAGCGTTCGAACTCGACGACGATCGAGTCCTCGTGCCGGAGATGTTCGTAAGCGACGAAGGCCGCCTGCGACGGGCGCTCGTCGATGATGAGGAGCTTGGCGACATGTTGGGCCAGGTCGGGGCTGATCGATCGCACGAGTGAGAGCGCGAGGTCGATGTGGGCGAACGCGGCGCCGGCGGTGACGAGGTTCCCGTCGGTCACGACCATGGTGTCGAGATCGAGGGCGACGGTCGGATAGCGCTTCAGGAACTCCGGCCCCAGGAACCAGCTGGTCGTCGCCCGCCGATGATGCATCCGTCCGGTCTCGGCGACGGCGAACACGCCGGTGCACGCCGCGGCGATCCGGGTGGTCGCCTCGTCGAGGCGCCCGAGCGAGGCGATGACCGAACGAGCATCTCGGCTCTGGAGGGCGTCGTTGGTAGCGGCGGCCGTAAGGGTTCCAAGCGCAGGGACAACGACCACGTCGAACTCTCCGGACTCCGACAGCGGGTGGTCCACCGACAGGGTCATCGATGCCGTCGTGGTCACTCGCCGTTTCGGTCCGAGGATGGCGAGTTCGATCGGGTCGATCCGCGGGTCGACATCGCCGCGGGCACCCTCGGCCACCCGCACGATGTCGATGATCGACGCGATAGCCGAACCGAAGCAGCCGTCGATCGCGATCAGTCCAATACGCATGACGTAAACAATAGCAATACTGCCGTATACGCCACTCCCCACCGGCCCTCGCTCGTCATACGCTGAACTCGTCCCACGAAGAACCCCGATTTCAAGGAGAGTCCCTCATGTCCACACCCGCATCACTTCCGTATGCCTTCGTCGCCAAGATCGTCGCGGCCGATGGACAGCACGACGCGGTCGCCGATCTGCTCGCCGGCGCTGTCGCACTCGCCAACGAAGAAGTAGGAACGATTGTCTGGTTCGCGGTCAGGACCCACGCCGACACCTTCTGGATCTTCGATGCATTCCCCGACGAGGCCGCTCGCGACGCCCACGCCGACGGCGCCATCGTCGCAGCCCTGATGGCCAACCAGCACCTCCTCGGCGCAGCACCCGAGATCCTGGCGGCCGACGTCCTCGCGTCCAAGCTCCCGTAGTCCGCCAACGCACGTCCGCAACGCGAACACAACACGAGCGCTGCCGGTCACAAACTCAACAGGCAAACCAACGGGCGGCTATGGAGCGGCTCGAGCCACAAAGCGCACGCCACATTCGAAGGAGCAATTGATGCCATCTATTCCTACATTGTCGTTGGACGACGCCAAACGTGTCATCGCGGCAGCAGAAGCTGAATCCAGCACGCAGGGTCAGCCCAGTAACATCGCCGTCGTCGATGCCGGCGGCAATCTCGTCGCTCACGTACGGATGGACGGAGCGTGGCTGGGCAGCATCGACATCTCGATCAACAAAGCTTTCACGGCCCGAGCGTTCGACACAGCCACCAAAGACCTCGGCGACCTCGCCCAACCCGGTGAGCAGTTCTACGGCATCAACGCCTCCAACAACGGTCGGGTGATGATCTTCGCCGGTGGCATCCCGCTCGAGCGCGACGGCCAGGTCGTCGGCGCCGTCGGCGTCAGCGGAGGAACCGGCGTCCAAGACCAGGCCGTCGCCGAAGCCGCCGCCAGCGCCTTCTGAGACCGACCCGCACCGAACCCGGCCCCCGGCCGGCACGAGGCTGGATGCGTGCGTCGTCGACGTAGCCGGTCACGGCTCGGACCTGACGGCCAACCAGCACCTCCTCGGCGCAGCACCCGAGATCATGGCGGCCGACCTCCTCGCGTCCAAGCTCCCGTAGTCCGCCAACGCACGAGACAACCGCGCCCCTCCGAGCCGTAGCCAGGTCGCGACGCAACGTCACGCTGCGTTGCCGAGCGGTGCGAGGCCTATCGACACACGGACAGGATGCCGGCCGCGAGGGGTCCGTCGCAGAGGAGAGCGACGTCGGTGTCGGGCAGAGCCGTGAGGCCAGCGCATCGCGCGACCACCAGACCCGAACAGCCCCTGCCCTGCGTTTCCGCAGGTCAGGGGCTGTTCGCCGGAGCCCCCTGTGGGAATCGAACCGACGACCTCATCACGTCGGCTTTGCGTCTATCGCTTGATGTGCCCACTGGGCGAACGAGCCGCTGACCTGCGCAAACGCCGAGCGTGGGGGGAGCCTGACACGGTTTCCCGGACACCTGAGTTGAGGCGATGATCGTCTCGGAAGGAGCCCGTGAGATGCCTGCTGCCCACTCGCCGGAGTTCCGGCGTCGAGCCCTGGATCTGGTCGCCCAGGGAAACCCTGTCGGTCAGACCGCTCGTGATCTGGGGATCAGCGAGTCGTGCCTTCGGAACTGGATAAACCGCGACGCGATCGACTCCGGCCGCAAGGCCGGGATCACGACCGACGAGCATATGGAGCTGGTCGAGCTGCGTCGCCGCAACCGCGTGCTGGAGATGGAGAATGAGATCCTCAAGCGCGCCAGCGCCTATCTCGCTCGGGAGAACGTACTCCCAAAATAGGGTTCCGGTTGGTCCAGGAGCTTGCCGCGGATGGGGTTCCCGTCGCGGTGGCCTGCCGGTTCCTCAGGGTGTCGACCTCGGGATACTACGAGTGGGCGTCGCGTCCGCCATCGCCGCGGACGATCGCTGATAGGGCGCCCCCGGCGACGATCCGGCGGGTTCACCGCGATTCGCGCGGCACCTATGGTGCCCCGCGGGTGCTGGCCGAGCTGCGGCTCGGGCTCGGTGTCCACGTGGGCAAGAAGCGCGTCGCCCGGGTGATGCGCCTGGATGGCCTGACCGGGGTGTCTCATCGACGCAAACGACGAGGCTGGAAGCCGGACACGGCGACGCACGAGGACCTCGTGAAGCGACAGTTCCGCGCGCACGAGCCGAACCGGCTCTGGTTCTGTGACATCACGCAGCATCGCGCGAAAGACGGGTGGGTTTACTGCGCCGCAGTGATCGACGCGTTCTCCCGCCGCGTCGTCGGCTGGTCGATCTCAGACAGAATCACCGCGGAGATCGTCGTTGACGCGCTCGAAATGGCTCGCTGGCGCCGCCGACCCGAGCCTGGCACCGTGGTCCACGCCGACCGAGGAGCGCAACACACGTCGTGGCTCTTCGGCCACCGACTCAGGCAAGCCGGACTGCTCGGCTCGATGGGGCGAGTCGCCTCATCGGTCGATAACGCGCTCATCGAGTCCTTCTGGTCCACGATGCAACGCGAGCTCCTCGACCGCTCAACCTGGACATCCCGGACCGAGCTGTCGTCGGCGATATTCGAGTGGATCGAGGGCTTCTACAACCCCACCCGCCCGCACACCGCGCTCGGCAACCTCAGCCCCGTGGAGTTCGAACGACTTCACAACCCCGCCGCAACCGCGGCATGATCAACACAGAGAAACCGTCCGGGAAACCGGGTCAGGCTCCACCGACCGCTCGCAACCGTTCAGGAGCAGGATGCAACCCTCGACAGTGTTCACCATCGGTCACTCCACACACCCGATCGAGGAGTTCATAGCGCTGCTCGAAAACAACGGCGTGCAACAACTCATCGATGTGCGGACGGTTCCCGGCTCCCGACATAACCCGCAATTCGGCGCGCAGGCGCTTGAGGAAAGCCTGACGCACGCAGGCCTGCACTATGCGCGGATGGAAGAACTCGGCGGTCTCCGCCACACCCCAGTGAATGTGGAGAGCATCAACGGCGCCTGGCGCAACAAAAGCTTCCGAAGCTACGCCGACTACATGCAAACCGAGCCCTTCGCGCGTGGAATAGACCGTCTGATCGATCGAGCAAAAGAGAAGATTGTGGCGATCATGTGCGCGGAAGCGGTCCCGTGGCGCTGCCACCGGTCTCTCATCGCGGATGCGCTGCTCGTTCGCCACATTTCTGTGAAGGACATCATGAGCGCCACCTCCACCAAACCCCACACACTCACGTCGTTCGCGTCGGTGGACGGGCAGCGGGTCTGGTACCCGCCCACTAACCTGGAAGGGCAACCGTAGGCATAGCGAGCCTCTCGCCGATGTGACCGAGTTGTCATTCCGAGAATGGATGTCGTCCACCATGGGCACACTGCACTACGGCGGGTCGGAAGCGCCGATCGTCAGCACCCCGGCGACGGACAAGGCGGTGGACGCGGAGGGCAAGGCCTGGCAGGTCGGCAACGCGCTCATTCAACGCCCCGGCACGGGCGAGGACATCGCGTACATGGCGCTCTACCTGGCCTC
Organism: Microbacterium meiriae; assembly: GCF_040685015.1. Classification (NCBI taxonomy): domain Bacteria; kingdom Bacillati; phylum Actinomycetota; class Actinomycetes; order Micrococcales; family Microbacteriaceae; genus Microbacterium; species Microbacterium meiriae. Next base: position 46,108 of record NZ_JBFBHD010000002.1, read on the forward strand.
CGACGAGTCCTCTTGGGTGACCGGACAGAACTACAGCGTCGACGGCGGCGCGACCGCCGGGTGGCGGAACGACAGCGAGACGGACCGACTGGCCGCGAAGAACGGCTGACACGCGGGTCGCGGCGCGACCGGTGACGGACGGGAGGCACAACACCAACGCCCAGCTCGACACGCTGGTTCTCTCGCAGGCCGGAAGGGGCCCCGGGCGTCTACGCGAACTTCGTCAACCCGGAGGCGTTCTACGCCCTCTACGGCATGGAGTTGTGCGGCGGCGCGGGCGCCTGCAACCGCCCCCCGATCGACGGCACGGAACTCCCCATCCGGTGATCCCGTGGAAAACCAAACGACGAGCGCGCGAACGCGCGAAGGAGCCGCTGACACGGCGCAGCAGAAGCTCTGTTTCTTTGACCTTTCCGGCTGTCGAGAATACGTCGGCTCCCGCGACTCCGTTCCTACAATCTCGAACGCGCCCTACGGGCTTATATCGCTCGACATTGCGCGCGCTGCGCGCTCCGCCTCCGTTTTATCTCTGTCTGCCGGAAGGCGAAGAAAAACGGTTGATCAGGGAAGGGGATGAAGAGACGAACGAGCAGGGGATTGTGGTCTACTGGTGGAAGTGACATACCCAGGCGAGAACTGTTACCCCATAGTTCTCCGTTCCACCGGAAGAGGCTGACGCACCTTCGAAGGGATGAGGCAGGCGTGCTACGCGTGAACTAACGGGCAGGTCTGTGCGTGGACCGCAAGCTCTCGCACTGTGCCGTAGTCCAGGTTCTGCCCGCTGCGCAGCCGGATGCTTAGCACTGTGCGCACGGCGTTTACTTGCTCAGCGCTGAGTCCCTCGAACAGCTCGGGCCAGTCAGAATGTGCTCGCGCGACCTCGGGAGGCGTTAGGGCGCTGACGCTGAGCAGGGCGTGTCATCGGACGTACTTCTTTCGCCCGTCCTCGACGTTCGACCCGTACTTCTCGTCCAGCTCGGCGTATGCCTCGGCCGGGGTGGTGCTGCCGTTGAGGATGCGGCGGGCGCGGTCGAGTGCGTCGGCGTCAGGGAAGTGTCCGGCGAGCTGCTGGGCCTTCTCGATTAGGGCGAGATCGTTCTCAATTTTTGGTTCGCTCATCGCATCAAGATTCAACGACGGCAGCAGGCAATGTAAACATTCGCTCCAGCAGGGGTACAAGACGCCAGATCGCGGCGTGGTGCTGTTCTTCGGTCAGATCATCTAGCACGGGCGGTTCTTCACCTGTCCAGCCGATTGCTTCGGCCACCGCAGTGAGCTCCACGCTGTCCCATCGCAACCGTCCTTCATCCCGCATCTGAGCGCGGAACTGTGACAGTGGACCGCCCGACTGGTGCACCTTGGCGATCTCGGGGAAGCGCGCCAAGCGGACGTGGAAGATCGCGACCTCGTAGCCGTGCAGAAAGATCATCACTCGGTCGATTCGGATTGGCCGTCCAATGTACATTCCAGGCCGCTTCGCGAATGCCTCCGCCTGACTGTAGATCGGCATCTGCGTTGCCTCAGGATCTGTCATCGCTCACGCCCCGTCCCTGTGGTTGAGATTCTCGGTTACCAACGACATTGATTCGCGATCTCAGCCGGTGAGTAACGACTACGAGTGGCAGACGATCCTGCGCTCAATAGTCCACGGCGGCGCGGTCGTAGGCGAACCGCGCGTCGGATTCGTTCAGCACCTTCGCGCGCACGTCGGCGAGCTTCAAGTCGAGCACTCTGAGCTTCCCGTCTATCCGGCTGATTGCCTCAATCCTGTGGAACTGGTCCCCGTAGGCCTCGGCGAACCTCGCCATGCCGTGTAGCTTCCACGCCGCGTCCGGGAGCCAGTGGCCGTGGGGATCCACGATGCTCGCTCGCACTCCGTCTTCGCCGTTGGCGAAGAAGAGGAAGTCGGGGCGCAGTGTGCGCCATTCGCCGTGACGGTCCTGGTAGGCGATGCTCATCGAATCGCGGCCGCCTGTTGGGTTCCGATACCAGGCCAGAGCCCCGCCCCTCGACATCTCGGCGTCCAGCACCTCGATCTCGTCGGGGTTCAGCTTCCCGACCGGGAACATGCCCTCGTCGTCGGCCAACAAGTGCAGTGCCCGTCGTTCAAGGAGCTGTTCGGAGTCGCCGGTGACGCGTTTCGTCTCCTCCTGGCGGTTCTTCGGCAACGCCATTGAGATGAGCTGAGGGTCCGTGCTCATGGCGGTGATCTCTGCGTAGAGGCTCTGCCTTGACTCGGAGAGGTCTTTGATCGCGACACGGTACTTGCCGAGCCACTCGTGTGCGATGCGGTCGGCCTCGGTATCGAGCGCGGGACGGGTCTGCGGCAGCATAGCGAGGGCTGCGACTCGGACGTTCGCGTCGCGGTAGGCGTCCTCGTCCTCAGCGTCCGCGGCGAGATGTTCGACGTAGGTACGGGCGATGTCTGGCGTGATCGACCGCGCGCCTGTGCGATATGCGTCCTGGATGGCGCGGTCGTCCGCGTACTCCGTCCACGACTCGTCCTGGCGGAGCCCGTGGCGTGCTTGTCCGCGAACGGTGCCGCCAGCAACCGTCTGAACGTCTTTGAGCGCCTTCGTCAGGTCGTTTGCATACTGAGCCGAGAGTCCGTTCAGAACACCGTGGAGGCGCTCGTGGGCGAGCTTCCCCGCGTCAGCTAGCAGCCGGTCAGCCGCGAGCGCGTGTGCCAGCGAAGTGAGTCGCTTGATCGGGTTCGCATGCTTGCGAGGCAGTGTCTCGGCAGGCAAGGCTTGGAACAATTCCCAGACCTCGTCCGGGACGGCCTGGTTCGGCGTCATGACCTGTGGGTCGACGAGGACACGCTGTCCCGTCCCGCCGCCCGTGGTCAGGTCGTTGCCCATGATCCGCTCCAGCACGAGGCTGGCCGTCGCCTTGTTGAATTTCGGCAGGATGCACTCGACGCTGTTGAGCAGGTCGTCGCCCTCGATACGCCTGGCGAGCGGTGTACGGATCATCCGGCCGAGAAGCTGCGTGATGTGCGTCTCGTCCCTCGCTGGGCGGAACGAGACCATGACCTCAGCGCGCGGGCAGTCCCAGCCCGTGCTGATGGCGTCCTTGGCAAGCAGCACACGGACGTAGGAGGCGTCCTGCACGCGCTCCGGGGAGATGTAAGGCACGCTGTGCGAGCCGAACGTCTGCGCAGTGTGCTCGCCAAAGACGTGGGCGATCGCGTCCGCCTCCAGTTCAGGCCACTCGTCACGGATCACGTCGATAGCCGAGGCGACCTCCGTCGGCGACGGCTTGTTCGGCACCTGAAGCACCATGAGGGGCCTGACGGGCTCCTCGTTCTGATCGTTCGCGTACGCCGTCCAGGCCGCAGAAATTCCTTTCACCTTCCGGACGCCCCGGCGCAGCAGCACTGTATTGAAATCACCCGTCTCCGCGGGAAAGTCGAGCACGATGTCGTCCTTCAGTAGACCCGACTCCTGGATACGCACAGGGTCCACCTGCACCGTCGCGAGGTGCACACGATTCGATTGCACCTCGGCTTCGCTCATTGCAGCCTCGAACCGCTGCACAGTCGCCGAGATGCCCCAGACGATCGGCACCGGCGGCACGTCATTGTGGCCGTTGATGAGGCGCTTCACGATGGTCGGCGTCTCCGACGGGCGTTTGCCCATGCCCCGATGTGCTTCGTCAAGCACCATGTAGAGCGTGAGGTCGTTGTCCTCGATCGTGTTCCGCAGGGTGTCCCAGAACGTGAACGGCACTGTGTCTGCATGCGAGTCGAAGCCAGGCAGGGTGTTGGAGTCGTCGCGGCCCCGCACGAGCAGGCTGTTCTTCGACAGCTTCGAGGTGTTCAGAAAGTAGACGTTGCCCGACTGGAGTTTCTGGTATCTGAACGGGTGCTCGACCGTGACGAGACGGTTGCGCAGGCGGTCCGACGCTTGTTCCAGCCGATGCTTGGTCTGCTGGTTCAGCGCCGGGTCGTCGCTGAACCACAGCACGACGGCGCCGGGGTCCGGCGCGATGCTGAAGTCGTCGCTGCCCCAGAACAGCGACTCGATCACGGCCGCAGCCATGACCGTCTTACCGGCGCCCGTCGTAGCCGTCAGCGCCACCGACGAGACTCGCCTGCTCGCGCTGCGGTAGAAGTCCCGCGCAGAGGTCAGTTCGCGCAGCGTGTCACCGACCGCGTCTGCTTGGTAGTCCTTCAGCGTGAAGCGCATCAGAAGTCCCCCGTCATCTCGCAGTTGCGGAGGTAGTCTTCATATAGGCGGACGGTTTCGACGCCGCGGATCTCGTCGGCGACCTGCTGGTACCGCCCCTCGTCGTCCGTGACGACGTACACGATCCGAATGCCGCCTTTCCCGCGCAGTGCCTCGACAAACTCGGCGGCCTGGTCAAGGTCGCGAAGGATGCCGTAGCTGTCAGCGATCGCCCATCCGCCTTCGATCCAGTCGATGCGAGAGCCGACCGCACCGGCGCGTAGCCACAGCATCGGAGCAATCGCCGCGAACGCGCGGTCCACGCCGACGAGCCACTTCGACTCGTACGTCAGAGTGAAGAAGGCGGCGTTCTCCTCGAACCCCTCAGCCATCGGGAACTCGTCGACGAACTTGTAGTCGCCCTTGATCGGGGCGCCGTCGGGCGTCTCGCCCGTGATCGCGGCGCGGATGCGCGGCTTCGTGATGTAGTCGCAGATGCCCAGCTTCTCCCACTCGGGATCGCCAGGCCGCACGCCCTTCCTGCGCAGAGCGGCCTGTTCGTCGGCCGAGACTTCGTTGTTCGTCACCGAGATGCACTGACGGCGGCCGCCGTCCTGCTTGTTCAAGCGCATGACAGCGTGAGCTGTCGTCCCGGAACCAGCGAAGAAGTCGAGAATGACCGCGTTTGGTTTGTCGGATAGAAAGAACCTCAGGGCATCCTCCACTGCGTAGAGGCTCTTCGGGTATGGGAATGAACGACCCGGCAGAAGGCCCGCAACGAGCTTCGAGCCATGCCATCCCGCATTATGAGAGACCCTGTTCCAAGTTGTCTTTGCTGCACGATCACGAGACACCATCGACGTGTCTATGATGGCTGCGCCAGTCAAAGGGTTGCGGCCGGTCACACTGAGTTCGCCCTTTTCGATCTGATCCTCGGTGCCCTGGTTCACCGTCATGATCGAGTAGCCTCGTCCCCGTCGCTGGGACTTGGTGGCTCTGATCAGCCCTTTCTCGACCCGCCGTCGCGCGACCTCGACCCCTGTGCGCCAGCGAGCTTCCGCGCCCGTGGCGGTCTTCGGCCATACCGCGACCTCACCCGCTGGGACTGGCACCGTCTCGACACTCGTCCCAAGCGGAATCGGCGCCCCTACCCGAACAATGCGTCCGGTTGCTTCCTCTACAAAAATCGGGAAGAACAAGTTGGGCGAGTCTGCCCTCAAGTTCCCCTTGCCAGTCCGAACGTATTGAAACCACACCTGAGACTTGCTCTCGGATTGGCCTTCGTTCAGCATGTCGTCAGTCGTGCGGGCGGCTGCCATCTGCCCCATGAACACGAAGAAGATGTATTCGTCAGACCGACTGAACATTCCGTCACGCACTGAGCCTTGACTACTGATGACGCTCGTCACCATCTGGATACGCGCTTCGGGAAACGTCTGCTCCAGTAGCAGGCCAAGGCGCAAGTACTCCTTCTCGTCGATCGTGACTATCAACACGGAGCTCGCGGGCTTCAGGAGCCGCTTGGCGAGCTTCAGCCTCCGCTCCATGAACGCCAGCCACTTCGAATGCCGGTACAGGTCGTCGCCCTCGACGTAATCGTTGTTGTACTTCCAGTCGCGCGATCCTGTGTTGTAGGGCGGGTCGATGTAGATCGCATCCACGGACTTCTCGTGCGTGAACGTGAGCTGCTCCAGGACGTGGAAGTTCTCGCCATTGATGACCGTATGGAACGGCTTATTGCCGCCGCGCTCGATGGTCCCGTCGGGGCGCAGGCCGGGGTAGATGCGGTCACGGAATTCGGCCACGAGAACCAGGTCATCCAATGCCACCGAGGCGGCCTCGATCTTCGCGCCGTTCGGCGTCGAGATGTCGGCGGTCTCTCCGTTGATTCCATCGACAGTCCAGATGCGCTGGTCGCCGTGCCCCGTCACCCCTCTCGGAGGGAGCACTCGAACCTTGCTCATCTTGCGAATCTTGTGCGCGGGAAGCTCCACCGCCTCCGGCGCATGACGCTCGAAGTTGAGCCCGAACGGTAGACGCTTCTGGAGTGGCTGGATCTCGCTGTCGAGGTCCTTAGCGAGCTGCGGATCGAGTTGATTGACGGTGCGCAGCAGGTCCGACAAGCGCGACATGGGCGGGCTCCTTCTGGCAGGACAAGAACGAGTCCGTTCTCGCGTGTGCGCGAGTGGCACGGACTCGATCTCAGCCTACTCAACAGCATCTGAGGACACGAAGGCCGCGAGTTCCCGGCAGTGTTCTACTGGCTGGACACACCAGGACGGGAGGGATCCCGGATCGCCGGGTACACCAGATAGGTGCTACCCGATGACTTGATCCATCTGCCTGTCGCCGATAGTGATCGCCCTGTGAGATCCGCCAAGGGTCCGAGCGGGACGGTAGCGGTCAGGTTGATCATCGCAGCGCCGCGCAGCAGGATGGTCTCGCAGCCGAGGTCTCTCAGGCGTTTGGTAAGCGTCGAGGGGTCGATGTGTCGGCCAGGAAGGGCGGGTGATGGGAATAACCATCCTTCCGGGGATATAGCGCGCTGCGCCAGTTGCATGCCGAGCAGTTCGGTGACGCGTGGCGCTAGGTGGAGCGGAGCGTTCCCGAGGGAAAGCGTCGCCGTTTCGCCTCGATAGACGATGTTCTTGTCTTGGAGTTTGACGAGCCGTGTGATCGGCGCTGCGTAGAGACCGACCATCAATCCGACGAGCCTCGTTCCCTCGTTCAGCTGATCGTCTTCGAGGAAGCGAGACACCCAAGAATGATGGGTGGCCTCGCTGTAGGCGAGCGACGGGGCGGACTTGGGTCGTACCGGGGCGGAGATTCGGCGCATCGCGCCGGTCTGTTTCGCCCATCGGATGAAAGGACGGATCGCGATTGCTCTGCTGCGGCGCGAGGCAGCGAACTCGTCGAAGATCGACTGCGGGGCGGATTGCAACGACAGGTTCCGCGCTTCGAGCATCTGGAGGAATTCGAGCGCCGCGCGGCTCATCTCTCTGGCCCGGCTGAGGGTGCTATCGGTGATGCCTCGTCGTCGAATCTGCACGCGCGCGGTGGCAGGAACGATCCAACGGGTGAAGATCGTAAATTGCTCTCGGTTCGCCTTTGGGCAAATCGCGATGAGTTGATCCGCCCATTGTTCATATGACGCCCAGGGGTCGCGTTCTTCTGTCAGACATCCCGTGACTTCAAGCAGAGCCCGAACGCGCAATGCTGCATGCGGATGCTCGGGCATCTCCAACGCGCGTTGACTGATGGGGATCTCGCCATCGAGAATCCGCCGCAGGATCGCGATGCTAGTGCTGCGGCTCATCCAGCGCAGAAGCCGGTCCGCGTCGTGCTTGTAGGAAAGGAGATAGTGGCGTAGAGGTTCGAGGGCAGCACGCGCGTCGCTATCCGACGCTTCGGAGAATAGCTCCTCGACTTGTTTCACCAGATCGCAGCCCGAGCACAGCGTCCGCCGTGCCCCCCGTTCGCCTCCGCATTCATTGCAGGTGAAAAGTGGTGCGTTCCCGGCACAGTCTGCACACACCAGTCTGTCGTCCTTGTCGTGGGCGATCACACGTTTGTCACCGCACTCAGGGCACGGCTTCATAAACCCGGCGGTCGAGATGTAGCAGCTCTCACAGACTCCAGTACCGATGCGTGCGGAGTAAAGCCGCCGGACCTCGTGACAGATGAAACATACGATCCGCGGTTTCGGCACGCAGTCGTTGCAGTACGGCTTGTCGCCGACGATGGAGTGGGTCGTGCGTAGCCGCCCACACTCCGCGCATTCCCTTCGCGACCTCGGGTCGCGCCGCCAGCAGTTGGCGCAGAATTGTGACTCACCAATGCGGCGCGTGATTGGTAGAAGCCTGTCGCATATAGAGCAGGGCGCAGCGTAGCGGCGTTTCGTGCAGCGCCCGCCGAGCCGTTCTCCGGTCGGACTTGTCTGTTCCAGGAAGCGCTCTTCGCCGCACTGTCCACAGGCGGGCAGGGCGACTTTCAGGTCTGCGGTGCGAGCTTTCCGGAGGAGCCGCTGTGCCGCGCGTGGCATGGCCTGATCCCTTGACGAAGCGAGCGGGGGCGCGCTGCGGAGGTAGGCAGCGAGGCGTCCTGCTCCCATTACCGTCGGCGCGATGGCGATGACGAGTTGCTCGATCTTCGCAGTCGGAGCGTCGCTCCAAGGGCTGCCCTGCTCAAGGAGGATCGTCGTTCCTGGGTCCAGGTTCCGACGGTTGCGCGCTCGGTCCTTGCGCCGTCTCTCCTTGCCGATCGCCGCGTTGATCGCCGGTGTCGAGCTGGGCATGACACTCGTTGATACTGCCGAGATGTACGGCGACGGCGCGGCGGAAGCGCTGATCTGCGAAGCGCTAGGCGACCGGTGCGGCCGGTTGTTCCTCGTCAGCAAGGCGTATCCGCAGAACGCCTCGCGCGCACGCCTTTCACGCGCATGCGAGGCGAGCTTGAGACGTCTCGGCACCGACCGGCTCGACCTCTACCTGCTCCACTGGCGGGGATCGGTGCCGCTCGTTGAGACGATAGAAGCGATGGAGGCGCTGAAATCGGCCGGGAAGATTCGGTATTGGGGTGTCAGCAACCTCGATACTGACGACATGGACGAGCTTGTTGCTGCCGGCGGGGATGGCTGCGTGACCGATCAGGTTCTCTACAATCTCGTCCGTCGAGGCCCTGAGTTGGAATTGTTGCCGTGGCTCGTCGCTCATGAAATGCCTGTCATGGCCTATAGTCCCGTCGAGCAGGGACGACTCTCGAGCCATCCCTCCCTTGTGAAGATCGCAGCTAAGGTTGGTGCTACCCCTGCGCAGGTCGCACTTTCCTGGACGTTGCGGCACGATGGCCTCATTGCGATTCCGAAGGCGAGTTCGATCGCACATGTGCGGGAGAACCGGGCAGCCGCAGATATCGTCCTTTCCGACGCCGATCTTGCGACACTCGACGCGGCATTTCCTCGGCCACGCGACCGTCGCCCGCTCGAGATGCTCTAGCTCGAATGGCGGTCTTCTCTCTCAAGGGAACCGAACATGAGACGGATCGGCTCGAGGTGTTCAGCGACGCGGTGTTTGCGATCGCGATCACCGTCCCTGTGGTGGAACTGCGCGCACCGAGGCCTGAGGATGGCGACCTCGCCGCGGCCTACCTGAAGCTGGCACCGGACTACGCCGCCTACGTCCTCAGCGTGATCCTCATCGGCCTCTATTGGTCCCACAGTCATTTCAGCGGCAAGCTGCTGGAGAAGACCGACCACGGCTACAACCTGCTGACCATCGGCTTTTTGCTGCGGTCAGTATCACTCCATTTCCCGCGCGCCAGTTGGTCGAACATTTCGGTGGAGATGCGGACAGCACGACCGCCGCCCTTTGGTACCTGGGCATAGCAGCGGCACCGGCGACCTGGTGGTTTCTTCGGTGGGTGTACGCCACCGCCAGAGGTTTTCCCGATCGAAGGCTAACCGAGGCTTATCTTCGCCGCCTTACCATCAAGTATGGTCTTACCGCCGCTGCCTATTGGGCGGCATTCGGCTTGGCGTTCTGGAATTGGCGTGTTGGATTGATCGCGGCGGGGATTGTAACGTTGAGCTACGTCATTTCCCCCGCAAAGCCCGTGTTCAGACCCGGTATTGAACCGGGACACGATCAGATGGCTCGTTGACTGAAGGAGCGGATAGTACCTCGGAGCTGCACGCTCCTTGCGAGTGAATAGCGACCTACCGTCGTCCGACGTTTTCGGGCTTGCTTTGCTCGCCGTCCGCCAGATCGGCTAGAACATGCGCACCAGGCCGCAATTCGGGCACCGCCAGACCGGGGAAGTCGGCGGGTTCCACGACGGTTGCAGCTGCACCAGGCAGCGCTCACAGGTAGGGGAGAAGCCCGGCCATTCGTCGTCATCCACGATGCCAGGCAACCAGGATGCTGGCGGCGCTGCAGAAACCGTCCACAGGGGACGTTCAGCGCCTTGCAGGAGAGGCCGGGGTGACAGCCGAGGCCCATACCCATGCCTTCATCTCCGTCTCGCCCACGCGGAACCTGATCGCGCAGGCATCCGCTGTCGACCGGCAGACCTCCGCGTCGACGAGCGCCGGCGTGGCGCCGAAGCGCACCCACGCTTTCGCAGGCTTCGGCCGCGGGTCGATCGTCACCGGTTCTACGTCTAAGCGCAGGTCGGCGCTCGAGAGCGACTGCAGGGGGCCGGCCTCCGCGGCGATCCGCTCGAGGATGCGCGTATCCATCCTGCGATCGGCCGCCGACGCGTATCGCTTCGATGTACCCACTGCCGATCCTCCTTGCGGACCGCCAGGTTATCGATTTTAGAACAGATGTTCTATTTCGTGTGCTCGTCCGCCAGGTCGTCCGAGGCGTCAGCCTCGGCTTGAATCTGCTCAACCTCGGCCCGCAGTCGGATCAATATCTCCTTGCTGTGATCCGCGAGTGCGGTATCCCAGGCATCGACGACGCTGGTCGGGTGTCGACTGTGGCTCTTTTGATCCGAGAACCCCATGCCCTGAGACTGGGGGAGAGGGTTCCGCGCAGCGGGACCCGGGCACCACCCCGGCTCGATCGCTACACACATCAACGCAAGGCGAGCCCCTTGACACGTGGTTCCCGAGGGTGTCCGCTACCTCGCGAAGGGCTGCATTGTCAAGGCTCTGCCAGGAGGCTATCAAGGCCAGAAGGCTACCGAGCAACACCATCAGATCGGAGTAGACATGAAAGCAGTGGTGTACGAGGGACCCCGTCAGGTCAGCACGAAGGAGGTCCCGGACGCGAAGATCGAGCGGCCCACCGATGTCCTGGTCAGGGTGACGACGACGAACATCTGCGGCTCGGACCTCCACATGTACGAGGGGAGGACCTCCTTCGAGGTGGGCCGGACGTTCGGGCACGAGAACATGGGGGAGGTCATCGAGGTCGGTAGTGGCGTGGAGAAGGTCAGGGTCGGAGACCGGGTTGTGCTCCCGTTCAACATCTCGTGCGGGTTCTGTAAGAACTGCGAACGCGGCCTGACCAACTACTGCCTCACCACTCAGCCCGACCCATCACTCGCCGGTGCGGCTTATGGGTTCGCCGACATGGGTCCCTATGGCGGTGGCCAAGCGGAGCTTCTCCGCGTGCCTTTCGGTGACCACAACGCGCTGCGCCTGGGCGAGGATGCGGAGGATAGGGAGAACGACTACGTCATGCTCTCTGACATCTTCCCCACCGGCTACCACGCCACCGAGATGGCCGGCGTGATCCCCGGCGACAGCGTTGTGATCGCTGGGGCGGGTCCGGTCGGATTGATGGCCGCCCTGTCCGCGATGATCAAGGGCGCAGCAAAGGTGATGGTGGTCGATCGCCACCCTGACCGGCTCGCGCTGGCCGAGCAGATCGGTGCGATTGCCATCGACGACTCCAAGGTCGACCCCGTGCAGGCTGTGCTGGACGAGACTATGGGGCTCGGAGCTGACCGTGGTTGCGAATGCGTGGGCTACCAGGCCCACGATCCGCAGGGCAACGAGGACACCGCCGCCACCTTGAACATGCTCATCAACGCGGTCCGCTTCACCGGAGGGATCGGCACCGTCGGCGTGTTCGTCCCCCAGGACCCGGGGGCCGAGGGCGAATTGGCCAAGCAGGGCAAGGCGGCCATCGACTTCGGCACACATTGGTTCAAGGGGCAGACCATGGGAAGCGGTCAGGCCCCGGTCAAGCGGTACAACCGCCAGCTGCGGGACTTGATCGCGGCCGGCAAGGCGACCCCTTCGTGGATCGTCTCCCACGAGATCTCGCTGGACCAGGCTGCCGATGCCTACAAGAACTTCGACGCCAGGTCCAAGGGTTGGACTAAGGTCCTCATCAAGCCCGGCATGTCAAACGGAACGAAGGAAAACTGAGATGGCAGCAGAACTTCAGGGCAAGAGGGTCGCGATCCTCGCCGCCGACGGAGTCGAACGCGTTGAGCTCGAGCAACCCCGCGAAGCACTGGAACGGGCCGGCGCTCAGACCGAGGTCCTTTCGATCCACGACGGCGAGATCAAGGCCCGTAAGAACGACCTGGATGAAGCGGGCACGTTCACCGTCGACGGGTTGGTCGCCGACGCCTCGGTGGGCGACTACGACGCCCTGCTGCTTCCCGGCGGCACGGTGAACCCCGACCAGCTCCGGGTCGACAAGGACGCCGTCTCCTTCGTCCGCGACTTCGTCGAAACTGGCAAGCCCATTGCCGCGATCTGTCACGGGCCTTGGACGTTGATCGAGGCTGGCGTGGTCGGAGGTCGCACCTTGACGTCCTTCCCGAGCATCCGCACGGATCTGCGCAACGCCGGAGCGGAGGTCGTTGACCAGGATGTCGTGGTCGACGGGAACCTGATCACCAGCCGCTCACCCGACGACCTGCCTGCGTTCTGCGATACGATCGTGGCGAAATTTGCGAGCAGTTCGACCCAGGAAGAGGTGACGTCATGAGCGTCACGAAGGGACTGCTTGTCAGGCTGGAGGCCCTGCCCGGCAAGGAAGACGAGGTCCAGGAGTTTCTCGGCATCGGGCGAGGGCTCGTCGAGGAGGAACCGGCCACCACCGCGTGGTTCGCGATCCGTCTCGGCCCGTCCTCATTCGGGATCTTCGACGTGTTCCCCGATGACGCCGGCCGCGACGCGCACCTGTCCGGCGCAGTTGCGACCGCTCTCGGCGAGCAGACGGGCAAACTGTTCAGCGAGCCGACGATCGAGAAGCTCGACGTCCTGGGCTCCAAACTCCCCGCCTGAAACCACAGACCGGGAGTACTGACCCAGAAAGGGGGGGGGGTCGCGGCGCGCGGTGACTTCGGGCTTACACAGCCCGCTGACATCGTGGCAGCGGCCCCTTCCCTTTCGGCCTACCGCTGATCACCAACAGATCGGGAAACCGCGATGACAGGAACTGACGACGGCGTTGCCACGACGCGTTCACCCGAGGTAGCAGTGATCGGGGGCGGGATCGTCGGTCTCTCGACGGCGTACGCGCTGCGGGAGCAGGGCGTGCCGGTGCGCTTGTACGAGGCTGGTGTGCCCGGGACGGGTCAGTCCGCAGGCGAGTCGCGGATCTTCCGGCATGCCCACGACGACCCGCGACTCGTCGCTTTCGCGCGCGAAAGCCGCGGCGTATGGGATGAGTGGTCCGAACACTTCGACGTCGAGCTGGTCTCATCAGACGGTGTCCTGGCGATCGGAGACAGCGCCCTGGCGCGGCTGCGGGTGCTCGACCAGGTCGGCGGCGTGGTAGCGCACGAGATCGATGCGGCCGAGGTCGCCCAGCGGATGCCGCTGCTTGCTGGGTACTCGGGGCCAGCGGTGCTCGACGAGTCGGGCGGCGCGATCCGCACCCGCGCCGCGATCACGGCACTAACGGGTGCCCTCGCAGATGCGGTCACCACCGGTGAGGTCATCTCCATCGATCCCCGCGCCGACGGGACGGTCGAGGTGCGCAGCGTCACCGACCGGGCTGTTTACTCCAAGGTGATCGTGTGCGCCGGCCGCGAAACCGCCCGCCTGGCACGCAGCGTCGGCCTGTCGCTGCCGGTTCGCCTTGCCGCTCACGTCAGGCTGACCTTCGACGTGAAAGCCGCCGCCCCGGAACGAGTCGCGTGCCTGCAGGACAGCAGCGGCGTCTTCGGCGAAGTCGGCGTCTACGCGACGCCGCTACCGGGCAACAGCAGCTATTCGGTCGGACTCAGCGACACCGTCCGCGTCCGCGACGACGGAACTTTCATCGACCCGGCGGCGATTCGATCGCTGGACGAACGCGCACGCGAGTACGTGACACGGGCGCTGCCCGGTCTCCACCCGGAGCCGCGCGACTTCCTTCACTGCTGGGTGACCGATCTCCCGTGGAGTGAGGACGGCGTGGCCGTGTGGGAGGCAGGCTCTGTCCTTTTTGTGGCCGGTCACAATTTGTTCAAGCAGGCACCTGCGCTGGGTCGCGCTCTTGCCCGGGCTGCGACCGGCGGCGGTCTCCGCGCCGAGCTCACGCACGAAGCGCGCCTCGGCGAGGCCCAGAGCTAGGGCATGTCTCCCAATCGCGGGGGTGGCCCGCAACTCTGGACTCGTCGCGATGGGGTCACGTTGGTGGCTGCGTGCAGTGCGGCGGTGAGGTAGCCCGCGGAAGCACCGACACCTTTGTCCGCGACGACGCACCGCGACCTCAAGGACGGTGGGTCGCCACCCCAGCGGCTCGTGCGCGAGTCGACGGATGACCGTGTCCCGAGCAGCGCCCTCGGCGCCGCAGCGTCGGCACCACTCATCAGGGGTCAGGACCCCCGGCAGGCGAGTCAGAGCGAGTCGAGGTCGAATCTTGCGACGTTATCGGCCGCGCGCCCCGGCACTGCAGACCGCTTCGTGCACCAGGCCGGAGCCTAGACAGGCTCGCTCGGAGCCATCCTCGGCCTTGAAGACATCGAACACCATTGCGTAGCCGTCCTCGTTGGTACCCAGGTCCACGCCGCTCGCCGCGGGCGTCGAGTTCGGGGCCGAGGAGCAGGTGTTCTGGTGCTGGGTGTGGGGAAAGGCAGTGGAGAACGTGTATGCGCCCTGCCCTGATTGACGGGGTCATCGTCAGTAAGCTCATGCCATGACCCTCAAGTACATTGGTGGCACGCTGCCGAAGATCGGTGTCTACGCCATCGGGTTCGGCTCGCTCACCCGCCTCCCCTCGGGGAGCTGGGACTTGAACGCCAACACCGTCTCCTCCGTTGACATCGTCGGAACCGGCAAGGAATACAACTACGCCGCAGGAGGCGCCGGGATCGTCGCTGGCAGCATCATCGCCGGGCCCGTCGGAGCCCTGGTTGGCGGACTGGTGCCCAAGGCCTTCAAAGACGACACGGTACAGTTCCGCATCAACTTCCGCGACGGGAACATCGCGCACTTCTCAGGGTCTCCACGCGAGTACAGGAGCGCGCTGAACGCGTCGTTCAAGGGGCACACCGCGGCCCCCACGACGCTAGCTTCGCCAGTTCCCACTCCCGCCCCGGCCGGAGTGGATACTGAAGTCGTCAAGCTCCGCGCCGAAGTAGCCAAGCTCCGATCTGAGCTCGGGCTCGCCACGACCGAGGTGGAGCCCGAGGCCGTGACGGCTCCCGCACCAGCTCGCGCTCCGGTGGACCTTGAGGGTGACCGCCGAGCCGAGGACGTAGAAGCAGTAAGGCGAGGTGTCGGGATGTCGCCGGAGGAGAAGGTCGCGCGTCGCGACTTGCCGAAGCGCACCGACGGCATCGCTACCCGACTCTGGTTCGAAGGCGTCGCCGAACTCGAGTACGTGAAGGCTCCACCTACGGGGGAAGACCGGAAGGCTCGGAAGATCCGAGAGGCTCTGAACGCCGCGCACCGCGCCACCTACAAGAGTGAGCTTTCGGTCGAGAAGAAGAAGATCGAGAGCGTCATCCGTAACCTCAACCTCCCGTTCAAGGAAGGTCTGTTGCTGCTGACCGAAGTGGGCGACGAGTTCCGCAACCGCACGCTCCGCTGACAGCGAGGGCCCTCTCTGCCGCTCCAACGTTAGTGCGCATGCATGCTGACCGTTCGGGACAGCGGAGGCGTGACGTCCGCCACGGGCTCAGCTGCTCCACGACCAGGCGTCGTGTCGGGCAGCCAGTAGCGACTCCTCGAGACGCCCTTCGCAGAGCTGCGTGATGTTGCGGGATGAAGCCGCTTCGGGCAGCGCCACGTTCTACCACTGCGCCCAGGTCCAAGGGTCGTTCGCCCCGGTCTGCAAGACGCTGAGCACGTCCTGCAGGCCTGAGTCGGCCCTGCTAGCTGAGGCTCGCGGGTTAGGAGCTCACATACCAACGGCACATCCTCAGACCGATAAGATCAGGCCGTGCCTCAGGAACGCGCTCGTCCTAGTAGACCGCTGTGTCGATGACGGTGGCGGACTTCTGCACGCACGAGTGGTCGTGGGAGTGCGAAGGTGAATGTGAGCATTGGTGCTGGCACTCGCACGAGTGGGAATGCCTACAGTATGAGTGCGACTGCGAGAGCGTCGAAGGCGCCGTCGATGACTCGTCCGGAGCGGGCGAAGCGGACCTCAGGCTGAGAGACCTGGCAGCTATCGCCGCCATTGGAGGCCTCGCGTACGGCACTGTACGACTATTCCAGAAGCGGCGCGAAGGCAAAGGTGAAGCCGCGGATCAATCTTCCCAAAATGCCGACGCAGACAGCCCTGGGACAGTCGTTGACGCAACGCCGATGATGCCCTCAGCAGGCTGGTACACCGACGGCGCAAGTGTCGGGCTACGTTGGTGGAACGGCGCCGCATGGACGGAGCACCGTCAGTCGGCGCCTACGATTCCTGCAGGGTGGTACGACGACAGGGTCGGTTCCATCCGGTGGTGGGACGGAACGGGCTGGACGGGTCACGTCGCACCTATGCCCTGAGCGGTGCCCAGTGCTACGGCGCCTCCGCATTCCACATACCGGCGTACTCCTCGGCCACGGACTCCCAGGCGACTCGCGCTGCAATGGTCATGTCCGGCAGACGGGAGGAGCCTGTCGCGCGGACAACGAAGTCGTGAGAAATGGGCCGACGCGCGTGGTCTTCCCTTCCTTCCGGATCCAAGAAGCGAATCGCCAGCACATCACCAACTCGTCTCATGACCGTGCGTTGCTCAGCCACCCCATCGAACGCGTCTTCGTAGACCGGGAGGGGATCGTCGTACCCGCCATCGCGGAGGAAACGGAAGCCCCACTCTCGACCTCGCGTCGCCCAGATGTATGAACCCGGCTGAAGCATCACGTCAGGCTCCGAAGGAGAACATCATCTTCCTCCCCCTTATCCAAGTCCATCTGGAACTGCGTCAGCGTCGCAGTGACGAAATTGTGCTTGGCAAGCGCCTGCGCGTTCAGCTCACGGAGCTTGTCGCCGGCCATCTGAGCTGCTTCATCAATGACGTCTGGGCTTAGCATCGCGAGGACGGCACCGAGCTTGCCCTTATTCTGCTTGCCGAGGAGCGCGGCGGCTAGAAGCTTTGACCCGCCGCTGATGATGCTCTGAGCGACCTTGGTCGGAAGCTGCCCGAGCCTCGCCCACTTCGCATGGCGCTCAAGCGGAAGCAATGCGGCCACGGGCAGAACGAGGTCGATCCCGACGCGCTTGTCGACTTCGATCTTGTTCGGCTCGAACTTCGCTGATGACAACAAGAGGAAGTCTTCGGCGACTGACATCGCGCTTGGATTCTGAACGAAGCCAGCGAGCACCTTACGCAGCTCGTCGAGGTCGTCGGCGGCGTTCAGGTCGAGCAGGTCTCGGAACTTGAAAACGTCCATGTGAGGAAGCAGGTCCGCCTTCGACAGCGCCACGATCCAGATGCGCGGGAACTGCGCAAGTGGCGTCCCCTCCTCGAGCAGATCGTCCTTGAGCGCGAGGAGTCCGTTGGCGTAGTTGCTGAAGAGTGACTTCAAGTAGCGTTCTTCGTCGCCTGCATGATCCAGTAGGCGCTGACCATCGACGAGCAGCAACGCAACGTCTGACCCGAGGAGTGAGCGAAACGTGTCGACGCGGCGCCGTGCCTCTTCGCCACTCGCACCCTGCTCGAACCAATCACCGGGGTAGTCGTGCCAGACAAGTTGCAACGCGTGGAACGGTTGCGCCTTGGACGCCTTCTGGTTTGGCGGATCCTTCAACTTGATCGAGAAGGCGTATGACGTCGCCGCAAAGCGGGTGAGGTCGGGGGCTCTGGCTTCGTCTCGCATACCGAGATAGTTGCGGTTCAGTCGGGCGCCTTGACCGATGTCCTCGGCCACGACGCGATAGAGGCTTTGCTTCAAGAACGATGCTTCCTGCGCCGCGCCATAGAAGGACGACACCAGCACGGTCTTGCCGCTTCCGCTTTCCCCGAACACGGCGATGTGCTGTTCAAGCGCAGATTTCTTCTCTTGCATGGGTCCCAACGTAGAGCACGTCTATGACAACCGGCCGACAGTGCCGCAACGGCGCGGGAATCCGTTGTCTCTCGGACGCCTAAGGCCTCTGCCGACGAACTTCGCCAGGGCCGGCGCCGTCGCCCGCCTGGCCAGAGCGGACGCTGTCGCGCCCCGCAAGCGGCTGATCATCGATTTGCTCATACGCCGACTGCATCTCTGCGGTCACGTCGTTGCCGAGCGCGCGCACCTGGGTGAGGCTGGGCTGGCGGCCCGCGACGTGCGCGACGAACCGCACGCGCTCCTCGATCAGGGCCGCTTCGACTTCAATGGCCTCAACGATGTCGAACTCGGCACCGAAAACGAGGAACACTGCGGTGTCGTAGTCCGCGCTCCGGAACGGGCTAAAGCGCGCGCCGGGCCCGGCTGCGCGGTTGGCCATCGCCTTCACCTGGATGCGCCAGCCAGCGGCGGTGGTGATGTCGTGCGACTTGGTCGAGTTGGGTTCCAGTACTCCGCCACGGGCCAGCCAGACAACGTGCTCTGCGATATCGCCCAACGGCTTGTTGTTCGTCCGTACCAGGTCGCGCCGCCGAAGTTCATGCACGACCCTCGCCTCTAGCTGTAGCAGGTGCCGAACCGGCAGGAGAGTGATGTCAGGCAGGGTGGTCATCCGCCCAGTCTCTCGTACCGGCGGCAGCGCTGACGCTGCTTCAGCGAACGCTGCGGTACCGAGGCGCCCGCTCCCGTTCTGCCAGGATGAGCATATGGTCACGCTGGACGATGTCGCGCGCGGGCTGGCGACAGATATCGACCCCGATGATGCCGAGCCGGAATACCTGGCGTTGTATTCAGCGGAGGCCCCACCGCTCGATGGCATCTTCGCGGTCCTACACGAGAGGCTCAACGGCCACTTCCGGTTCATGAACACGAAGATGACCATTGGGCGTCACTTCAACGCGGGCGACAGTCGTGACCTCATGGACCTGATCCAGCAGATCAGCGACATGAGGAAATCGCTCAAGCGTGCCGGTGTGACCTTCGAGGTGCGCGAGGACTACAGAAAGCTCATCGAAGAGTGCAAATCGTTCCTGGTCTACTCGGGAGGAAGTCCGATCCCGGACTCAGTCGAACGAATAGAGATCGAGCGCTACGAGGCCGTGATGTTCACCTCAGCGCCAGCTCCACAACGCAGGAGCGATGCCCCGCCGGTCCTCACACTCGTCGGGGAAGGTTCCTTCGCGCTGGTACACAAGTACGACGACGCACTGTACAACGAAACGTTCGCGGTGAAGCGAGCCAAGGCCAACATCTCCGAGCGAGACCTCGCTCGCTTCCGAGCAGAATTCGAACTGCTGCGGTCAATCCGTTTCCCCTACATCGTCGAGGCCTATGACTACGATCCGAACCGCAACTCATTCACCATGGAGTACTGCGATGAGACCTTGGGCGAGTACATACGTAAGGGGAATTCCACTATCACCTGGCCAACACGCAAGCGTGTGACCCTCCAGTTCCTGTACGGGCTCAACTACCTCCACCTCCGCGGCACGCTCCATCGGGACATCAGCCGCAACAACATCCTCATCAAGAAGTACGACATGGGCGCCGTGCTCGTGAAGCTGTCAGACTTCGGACTGCACAAGCATCGGGACTCTGAGTTCACGCGGACGGAGACGGAGATGAAGGGATCGATCATCGACCCGCTCCTGGAATCCTTCAGAGACTTCAAGCCCACAAACGACATCTACGCCGCAGGGGTAATCATCTCGTTCATCTTCACTGGCAAGACCCGACTGGGTGTCGCCAGCGGCCCGGTCGGTGACATTGTGAACCGCGCGACCAGTCTCGACGAGTCCGCGCGGTTTGGCTCCATCGCCGACATGATCTCAGCCGTTGAGGCTCTGGAGGCGCCTCTCTCTGCGTCCGCCGAAGCCAGCGTCTAGCATCGCCCGTCCGCAGTGCAGTGGGCTTTCGGAAGGGATGATCTCTGCCGGTCGGCGAAAAACGGTGACATCGCATCTCGGGTTCGCTTCGACTTCGCGCAGTGGCGGGAGAAGCGCACGTAAGTACGCGTTGCTCAGGGCGCGCGTCAGGCAGGCGAACAGACTGAAAGCCCGCCACCCGGAACAACCTTGATGATCTCCCGAACCTGGAGGTATCAGCGGGTGTGACGAGTTGGAGCTCGCCCGTCGACGCCTCCGGCCCGAACACTAACCCGTGGCGGCCTCTTGGATCGCCGCCGCGAGGCCGTCGTAACCGACGACCGCGGTAGCGAGCTGTTGCGCTCGCACCCAGGTGAGAGTTGACTGCCCAGTTGCCTCTAGCGCAACGCGCGAGACCACGGCGAATCGCCAATTCCCGATGTCGAGTTGATCGAACTGCTCTCGCCCGGCGAGATTCGCGGCGAGAACGTACACGTCGGCGTTGTAGGTCGACTCGGCGGCGTATGTGTTCGTCACAGGGTCGAGGAGCTTTCCACGAAGACCTGAGAATGCGAGCGTGGACGGTTGGCGCTGCGCCCACCGCTGCACGAATGCGCTGGACTTCACCTCGATGCGGATGTCGCCCCACAGGACGTCGAACGCGTCCCACTCGACGCGCACCGGCCGCTCGACCCCGGTGGCACGCCACACAAGGTACTCGGCCAGCCACCCACGGACATTGTTCGTCGTCACGTCGGGCAACGCGAACCGCCAGAAGTCAGACACCGACGCGTCAAGTCCGAGTAACTTCTCGTCTCCGGTCAGCGGATCCAGAGGAGGCGGCTCGACCATCGTCATGCCGTGAGCCTATCCGTCGTAGAGCTCCATCGGGACTGGGGTCGGAGCGCCCTCGTCAGTGAGGTGACGGCCACGTTCGACGACGACGACGAGCGCGGCGCTGCGCTATTTGCCGGGGGCATGCATGCGTGCTGTGGGGCCGTACGCGGCACCACCATCTGCTTCACATGTGCTGGTCCGACTCGGCGATTGCTTCGCCGATCTCGCGCATGCGCTCCTCGATCCGGAGTCGCGCGACGACCGATGTGGAGTGCTCGCTGCAAAGCCACTGGCCATCGAAGTTCTCGCCCGTCCGCGTCCGACACCGGTCCCCGAGGCTGACGTGCTCACACCGCGCACTTGGTGCTGGACGGAGACGGTCGGGGGCATTCGCGGCGTACGGCGAACTCTCCCATCTGTACGGGTGCTTTGAGCAACGCCATTCGAACCAGCCGCCATTGGCGAGCCCGTCGAGGTCGGGGGCCCAGACGCTGCGTTCACGCCAGCGACGGACCACGACGATGTCCTGCGTGCTGTGGTTCCGTCCCCACTCTTCGCGGCGACAGTAGGTGCATTCGCTTGTCAGTGGATCCTTGTCATCGCCGCGGTCTTCGATGTCGAGGATCGGGTAGGGCGTGTCGATGAGCATGTCTTTGAAGAGGACCATTAGGACTCCTTACCAGCGAAGAGGCTCGTTCTCTCGATTTCGCCGCGCAATCGCGTCCACTGCTCGGCGCATGCGGGGCTGATGCGGTAGTAGACCTCGCGTCCTCGGGCCGGGCGGAGGTCTTGGCCGGTTGCCCTCGTGAACGGCGCGAGTGTTCCCTCTGGCAGGTGCGCGTTGATGTAGCGGTAGAGGTGTGTGCGGAAAGTCGAGATCACCGATGGCGTCTGTCCGGTCCACTCCGCCAGTTCAGCGATGCTGAGCCACTGGCCCGCCGCGCCGTGCTCTACGACGGCATCCATGATCTTGACGTAAACACGCGCTGTCGTCGTGGGGGCTGATGCGAACCGCTCGACTTGTTCGTCAGGCCATAGCGGATAGTCGGGAATCCCGTCGTCCGGAACGGCTGTTCGTGGGAGGCGGTTCGGCTGGTCGGTGATGAGAAAAGCCGCGAACCTTCGCACTTCGTCGGCGATTTCCGACGGTACGTCGATGGTGATGAGGTTGCTCATGTTGCAGATCCTACTTCAAGTGCTGTACTCCACCAACATACAGTGCACCATACGGTGTGAAACCTTCGTGGGGTCGCTGCTTCGACGCTTGTTGCGCGTTGTGCGTGGGTGAGCTCAGCGCCTGGAGGTGGAATCTGGCATCACACAGTGTGCGTCTGCCGGGCGACGGGGTGAGCGGAGAAGCTTCTTCTCCGGGTGAGGCGGCCGCGTCGATACGATGTGGGGAAGCATCGCGTCGGGTGAGGGTTCACCGTCGGCCGACGGCACACTGGAGGGGCGACATGGGCACTACCACCGAGACTCGTGCTGCGTTGAAGACATGGCGCGAGGGGCTCATCGGACTGGATCGACGAAGCCGTCTCCTTCGGTTCAAGGCTCCCAGGACATCCTCGCTGAGCTTCGATGCTCCCTCCGCGGACGCCATCCTCGAACTGCTCCGTTCCGGAAAGCTGCAGAGCTTCGTCGGCGACATCATCGACGCGAACAGCGGCGAAGCGCGCCCGGCACGCTCCGGGCCGCTTCTTCACGTTCCTCGCGCAGACGCGGAGATCGGTCCTGTGGTCCGCACTCTGATGCGCCGCGCGAACGAAGAGTTCCTCGACCGCGGCCTCTCCGTGCTCTACGTCGCTTTCGGCATGCTGAAGTGGCAAGACGTAGACAAGACGGACATGACCAGTCCGCTCTACCTGCTCCCCGTTGAGTTGGTCCCGGAAGGGCCTCGAGCTACCCCGAGGATCAAGGGCGGTGAGGACGACGCCGTCCTCAACCCTGCCCTTCCGCTGCGCCTCAACGAGTTCGGGATCACTCTTCCGACGTACGAAGAGGTCGAGGGGCTGACCGTCTCGGAGATCCTGTCCCGCTTCACCGCAGAACTCGGCAAGGCGAAGGATTTCAAGGACTGGAGCTTGGAGCCGGAAGTTCATCTCGCCACATTCTCCTTCGCCAAGGAGGCCATGTATAAGGACCTCCTCGACAACGAAGCGACCATCCTCGAACACCCGGTGGTCCGTGCACTGGCGAACGGCGGTCCCACGAGTCAGAGCGATGAGTTCCAGTTCGACCCTGTTGATCCCGCCGACATCGACGAGGTCGCCCCGCCGGAGCGCACACCGCTCGTGCTCGACGCGGACTCCTCTCAACGTGCCGCTGTCGCAGCCGCCTTGGCCGGACGCAGCTTCGTGATGGACGGACCGCCAGGAACGGGGAAGTCTCAAACCATCGCCAACATGATCGGCGCGCTCATGCACGCCGGCAAGTCGGTGCTCTTCGTCTCGGAGAAAATCGCCGCACTCGATGTGGTGAAGAACCGCCTCAAAGACAGCGGTCTCGAGAGTTACCTGCTCGAGCTGCACTCTCACAAGACAAACCGCAAAGACGTCGCATCCGAACTCCTTCGCACCCTCGACAACGTCGCCCAACCGCCCCACGCGATGAGCGCCCCATCTCGCTCAGCCCTTGAAGACCGTCGCCGCCGACTCAACTCCTACGCGCTGGCGATGAACGAGCTTCGCTCACCACTGCAGGCATCGCTTCACGATGTCCTTGGTGAACTCGCCGAGCTCGTCCACGTGCCCGTTGCTCCCGCTCCGGGTCGCCCACCTCTCCAACTGTCAGAAGAGGGGCGCGCAGCACTCGGCGACACTCTCAGTCGCCTTGAACGAACATGGCGCCCCGCTGCGCAAGGCTCGACTTTCCTTTGGCGCGCTGTCACGGATCCCTCCTCGCTCGAATCTCGCCTCTATTCCGCAGTCAGCGCCCTGGAAGAGCTCCAAGGCACGATTCGCCTCAATGACGATGTCGTCGATTCGTTCGGACTGCGCACGCCTCGCCAAACGACGACGTTGATGGAGTTGCTGGATCTCCAACACGTTCACCGTCCCGGCTTCGTCAACGATGCATGGCTGACCGCAGTCGACCAGACTTCCATCCACGCAGATCGTCAACGCCTAGGCGATCTGGTCACCACGTACCAGCGCGCTGCTGACCTCGTTCTCGAACTGGCGGGTGTCGGCCACGAGCAGCTGCCCATCGACTTCCCCGCGCACTCGGAGGCCATCGCCGTTCGCGGGGCAGTTGACCTCGCCGGGCTCACCGCGCAGACGCTGAGAGGCACCGCAGACTCCTTCGCAGCCAGGGCGGTATCGCTCACAGCCGCGATCAACGCCGTCGGCAACCTCGCGCACCTCGTCGGGGTGGGCACCCCTCTTTCCTTCGCTGACGCAGACCGTGTCGTGCGCATCACTGAAATACATCGCGAGTTCCCCGGCATCGAAGCCGCTTGGCTCACAGCCTCCGGTCTCCACGCAGCCCGCGAAGCCGCAAACACTCTTCGTCTCGAAGCTCTCGCGCTCGAGCGAAGCGAATCACAAGCGAGCGGACTTTTCACCCCGAGCGCTCTCACGGCACCGCTGCGGGATCTCCAGGAGCGCTTCGCCAACCTCCACACCGGACTCCGAAAACTGTCCGGCGCGTACCGTACCGACAAGAAGGCGCTCGGAGCGCTCCTCGCCGACGCGAAGGAGGTGAAGTCAGGCATCGCCCACCTTTCGGATGCCATCGCCTGGTCCGATGCCGTCGGAAAGTTCGAGGCCGCCGGCGTCGCCTCCGGGCATCTGCTCGGGCGATGGTGGCAGGGACGGTCCACCGACTGGGAAGCGGTCGACCGATACCTCGGAGCGGCCGAGGAAGCCATAACTCTCAGCGGTGACATGGTCTCTCGCTCGACGGTCGCCTACCTGGCTTCCGCGACGGTTGACCCCGCTGAGGCGGCAGTTGCGGAGTCCGTGCGTCTCGAGCTCGTCAACTGGCGAGCAACTGTTGCATCGCCTCCTGCTCTGGCCGGGCGACCGGAACTGCTCGTCGAGCAACCGGCGACTTCGGTCGCGTGGCTGTCCACGCACGTCGCCCCCATGAGGAGCGCCGCTGAGCGGATCGAGTCGGTGTCAGCCCACACCGGCAGAGAGCACACTCTTGAAGATGCTGACGCGGTCATCGCTGCAGTCCAGGATGTGCGCGCTTGTACGCGAGAGCTGGACTTGGCGACGACCGACCTGAGCGCCCAGTTCGGAGACCTTTACCAAGGCGCCCGCACCGACCTCACCGTCGTGGACGTGGCACTGGGATGGGCGGGGAGAGTTCGCGAGCTTGCGGGCGCTGCGCTATCGCCCCACCAAGTTTCTGCTCTGGTCCAGTCCTCTCCCGTAGGCAGCCTTGAGTCTGTCCTCCGCAAGTGGGAGAGCGCGCGCGACGAGATCCTCAACGCGTTCGACTCGTCGCGGACGGACGAGCTGAGGGAGGACTTCGGCGACTTCGTGACTGCCTTCGAGCTTCTGAGCGACTTCCAGTCCGACACCATCGGTCAACAGGAGTGGTTCGACTATCAGGCAATCCGCGCCGAGCTTCGCGAACTCGACCTCGATGAGACCGTCAACTTCTGTATCGAGCAGCGCTTGCAGGCTGCGGACGTTCCGAAAGTCATCGAGCGTGCATTGCTGCGCGCGTGGGCGGACGAGCACATTCGAACTGACACCCGCTTGCATCCACTACTCGCCGCAGACCGAGAAGCCCTCGTCGCCGAGTTCCAGAAGCTCGACCGAGAGATCGTCGCAGCAGCCACCAGCGACATCATCCAGTCCGCGAACACGCGGCGGCCCGCGAACACCTCGCTGGGAGAGCCCGCCCTCATCCGGCGGGAGGGCATGAAGCAGAAACGCCACATGGCGGTTCGCAACCTCATCACCCAGGCGCGCACCGCGATTCAAGCCATCAAGCCCGTTTTCATGATGTCTCCACTGGCGGTCTCGCAGTACCTTCCGCACGACCTGAAGTTCGACGTCGTCATCTTCGACGAGGCATCCCAGGTCACCCCGGGCGACTCCATCAACTGCATCTACCGCGGCAGATCCTTCATCCTCGCCGGCGACGACAAGCAGCTTCCACCGTCGCAATTCTTCGAACGGGCGGTGGAATCCGACGACTCCGACGAAGAGGACTCGGACGTCAAAGACTTCACCTCGATCCTCGAACTCGCCAAGTCCTCCGGTGCCTTCCGAAACCTGGGCCTCAGATGGCACTACAGGTCACGTCACGAAGCCCTCATCGCCTTCTCGAACTACCGGTTCTACGAGGGGCACCTCGTCACCTACCCGTCCGCGCAGGACGAAGGACCAGACGTCGGAGTCGAGTTCTTCCACGTAGACGGGATGTATCGCCGAGGCGGGGGAGCAGACAACCCGAAGGAAGCCAAAGCCGTCGCCGAAAGAGTCATTCAGCACTACCGGACAAGACCCGGGCTCTCCCTCGGCGTCGTCACCTTCTCCGTCGCGCAGGCCGACGCCGTCGTGGCCGCGGTCGACGAGCTTCGTGGGCAGCACAGAGATCTCGATCCTCATTTCGACAAGAGCGACCGACTCAATGGATTCTTCGTCAGGTCGCTCGAGTCGGTTCAAGGTGACGAACGCGACGTCATCGTCTTCTCCATCGGGTACGGCCCAGACGAAGCGGGCAAGATCTCCACCAACTTCGGTGTCCTCAATAAAGACAGGGGATGGCGTCGCCTCAACGTGGGAGTCACACGCGCAAGGCAACGCATCGAGGTCGTCGCATCCATAGACGCAGGCGATATCCCACAATCCACGAATGAGAACGTTGAAGCCCTGCGCTCGTATCTAGACTTCGCACGCAGAGGCATCTCTGTACTCGGCACGCAAGCCTCAGTGACGGGGCTCATGCCGGACTCCCCGTTCGAAGAATCCGTAATCCGGGCGATACAGTCCTGGGGCTATGTCGTGGAGCCCCAAGTGGGGGCCGCAGGCTTCCGCATCGACATCGGTGTGCGACACCCCGCCAAGCCCGGCTCCTTCGCCCTCGGCGTCGAGTGCGACGGCTACCAGTACCACTCGGCACCCGCCGCACGTGACCGGGATCGGCTCAGGGACCAAGTGCTCTCAGGCCTCGGGTGGACCCTCCACCGGATCTGGGGCACCGGATGGTACCGAGACCGTCATCAGGAAGAAGAACGCCTCCGGGCGGCCATCGAAGCCGCGGTCACGGGAACTGCGACCCGTAAGCGGAACTTCACAATTCCGCGCGCGACGGTTGAGACGACCGCGGCGGAAGTCGAAGTGCCCTTCACCTGGGCTGTCGACTACATCGAGGCGGAACCGGTCGCGTTGCCCTACTGGGTTCAGCCAGCAGAGCCCGGCAACCATCTCCACCTGGTTGAACCCCTCAGGGCGCTCGTCCTGGTTGAAGGCCCTGTGCACCTCGACACCGTCAGCGAGCGGATCCGAGAATGGTGGTCCGTCGGGCGAGTCACCGCTCGACTCAAGGAAAACATCGACCTAGCCATCACCAAAGCGGGCCTCGCCCGAGAAGGCGATTTCGTCGATGTGAAAGACCGCGCGGTAACCAAGGTGCGGTCACGCGACCACAACCGCAAGCCAGACCAGGTCCACCTCGACGAGTTCGCGCTCGCCGCCGAGATGCTCGTACGAGACGTCGGTGGAGCGTCACGTTCAGAGGTGGTGAACGCCATCGCGCGCCAGTTCGGCTGGACGCGGACGGGCGCCATCGTAGACCAGCGCGTGAATGCAGCTGTCGACCGCGCCGTTGCCCGCGGGGTTCTCGCCGAATCCGGCGATACCTTGTCGGCACCACCAGCTAAGTGACGCAGTCGGCCATCGGCCTACGGACTTCGATGATGATGGCAGCAGCTCGAGGCAAAGTTCTCGCGCGAGTAGGAAAGGAATAGGCGATGGTGTACGACAGCACACAGGTCGAGAAGCTCAAGGCCCTCGTGAGTGCATTCGCAACTGAGCTGGATACAGCCGCAATGCCCTACATCAACGAAGGCTTGACTGAGACGGTCACGCTCACACAGATGTCCGATGCTGACAGAGCATCGGGAAAGCTCGGGTGGGGACTTGCGGCTTCGTCTGGCGCTGAGCCGAGCATGCTCTTCACTTACTCCGATCCTGCGGCTCTCCGGCTCGAAGCCACAGCTATGAAGCGCAGAGGTGAGTACCTCGCGTCCGCAGAGAAGCTCATCGAGTCCTTTCGGCTAGAAGGCCACTTTGACCTCGGCAACCTCAGGAACTTGTGGAAAACAACTCTCTGCGGCGGTGATGCCCGAGGGGCGGTCGCCCTCATTAGGGCCGCCGTTTCTGTCTACGAGCGTTACGACGCAGCGAGGCTGTACGAGCAGTTGCCATACCCGCCGCAAGACGATCTGGCAGACGTTCTCGGCGCTTTGCAGACAGAGGAGTCGTGCGCATCGCGGCTTCGCGACTTTTCAGGGAACCCCAACTACGTGCTTCCTAGGCCATATCGGCAAATCGTTGCCGACCTTCGCGCAACCAACGTGCGAGAAACAGTTGATACGTCTGCAGCGACCCCGAAGTCGACAGGCGGGTGCTACATCGCTACGGCCGTCTACGGAAGCTACGACGCGCCTGAGGTGATGGTGCTTCGTGAGTTCCGAGACGAACGCCTTCGGCGCACGGCGCTTGGCCGAACTTTCATCGCAACGTACTACGCGCTTAGCCCCTCGCTAGCTAGACGACTGCCAAGGCACAAGAGACTGAGTGCTCGGATTCGAGGAATGCTCGACTTTGTGGTGGACCGTCTTCGTTCCAATGACGGAGGCAGGGATGATGAGGTCACCCGCGCTACCGATGGACTCGCAGCACCGAGGAGAACATGCATTCGCTCAGGCGTCGAACGGACGTTCGCGAAGAATGGTGTTGGCAGACTGTGACCGTGATCTTCGGCCCTTTTCCTTCTCCTACTAGCGCTCCGTTCGCGATGGCGGCGCCGCCCGTTCAAGTGGAGGTGGTGGGCGACGAGTTCCTCGCAATACTGGGGCTGGCAGTGTCTGTAATTGCCGCCGTCGTCGGCCTCTTCGCCGCTGTCGCCGCGTGGCGTGCCGCTACCGCCGCTCGAGACGCAGCGCGGGTCGGCGAGAAATCGGCCGAGCATGCGGCCAACGCTGCCGACGCAGCACAGAAGACCGCGGAGTATGAGCGAGCGACCTTCGAACTAGCCCACCAGCGAGATGTCATGAGGCAGGCTCTCGCGGTAGTCGTGTCGTGGCGGGGTGAGTTCAGCGGTGGCTTGACCCACGGAGCGACGGTGGAAGTTCAGAACACCAGCGGGCTGCTCATCTCCCAGCTCGAGGTGTGGGCTGTCAAGAACGGTGAGCGTGTCACAGAGGTGAAGAGCATGCAGGACCTCGGAAGCGTGTCCCAGACTTTCTCGCTAGCGGCGACGGTTCCCTTCGTCGACTTCTTCGCTCCCGCCGAGAGTAAAGGTGTTGTCCGGTTCACTGACTCCGTAGGACTGCGCTGGGAGCGTCGAAGCTATGAGGCTCCCATCAGTGTGGACGAGATCTCGAAGCATTCCTAGCCAGCGGCATCCGT
Source organism: Microbacterium meiriae (assembly GCF_040685015.1). Classification (NCBI taxonomy): domain Bacteria; kingdom Bacillati; phylum Actinomycetota; class Actinomycetes; order Micrococcales; family Microbacteriaceae; genus Microbacterium; species Microbacterium meiriae. The sequence goes on from NZ_JBFBHD010000002.1 coordinate 75,509, forward strand.
CGTCTGCGTGACCGCGTAGGCAGACCTATGGTCAACCGGCGCGGGAGCTGTGACCAGGCCGTAGTCTGACTGCCCAGGAGCGGGACTGGTCCCCGTGCCCGGACGATGCTGCGGAGGCTGGCGGCACCACAGGAAAATGGTGAGGGGTTCATGGGAAAGTGGCCTCACGTTCGACGTACGTAGCCTTGCCACAGCGGGTTGTGCCAACAGCCCACCATTTGAGGGCCGGAATCTCGCAAGAGGTTCCGGCCCTTCTGCCTTCCCGGGATCGCCGAGGGCACGAAGAGGGCACGCCTTATGCGGCCCTCCGCGGCCGTCAGCGCGTGGGAAGGAGCTCCGCGATCGTCCCCTGGGGCGCGCCGACCAGAGTCTCGCAGGCCTGTGCCAACCGGGCGGCGAACAGCGCGGCGTCGGTACGGCGCGTCAGCGCATGCGCTGCGATGCCGTCGATCATCGCGAGGATCTGCCAGGCCACGGCATCCGTGTCATCCGTGCGGAACACGCCGGAGCGCCGGCCCTCCTCGATGAGCTGCGCGATGAACGACTGCCAGGCGCTCATCTGCTCGTCGATGGTCACCGACAGCGCTGCGCTGCCGCGGCCGAGGGACCAGGCGTCCACCCACACGAGCGTGATGTCGTCGTGGCCGCTGCTGAGGACCGTGGAGATCATCCGTGCCATCCGTGCCGCCGGCTCGCTCTCGGTCTCGGCCTGGGTGCGGACGTCGTCCAGTTCGGATGCCGTCAGCTCGCGGAAGGTGCGCGCGACCAACTCGTCCATGCTCGATGCGTAGTGCGAGACGAGCCCCGGCGCCACCCCTGCCCTGCCGGCGACCGCCCGCAGCGTCAGCGCGGACAGTCCCTTCTCCCTGGCGATCGCGATCGCGGCGTCGTAGATCTCGCCGGCGCGCTGCTCCGGCGTTTTCCTGGTTCGGGGACGCGTATCGGGTGTTGACATGGTGCCTCCAGTGTAGGAACATTCCTGTATTGGTCATGCGACCAACAAGCCGTTGTCGGCAAAGGAGATGACATGGGCTGGCGGATGCCGCACGAGGGCGAACGGCACGAACGCACCTGGATGGCGTTTCCGCGCGTGGGCGTCACCCTGGGCGACGGTGCTGCCTGGCGCGACACGGCGTACCGCGCGTGGACCGACGTCGCGCTGGCGATCGCCGAGTTCGAACCGGTCACGATGGTCGTGGACCCGACCGAGATGGCGCGGGCGCGGGACATGCTCGGCTCGGCCGTTGAGATCGTCGAGTCGCCGCTGGACGAGTTCTGGATGCGCGATTTCGGCCCGACCTTCGTCCTCGACGACGACCGGCCGGGCTCCCTCGGCGCGGTCGACTGGATCTTCAACGGCTGGGGTGCGCCCGCATGGGCCGAGTGGCAGGTGTCGGCCGGCGTCGCAGGCATCGTCGCCGCACACGTCGGAGCCGAGCACATCAGTTCGGTGCTCGTGAACGAGGGCGGCGGTATCCACGTCGACGGCGAGGGCACGGTGCTGCTCACCGAGACCGTGCAGCTCGACCCGAACCGCAACCCCTACGCCGACAGAGGCCGCGTCGAAGCCGAACTCGCACGCACGATCGGCGCGACCACAGCCATCTGGCTGCCGCGAGGCCTCACGCGTGACTACGACGAGTTCGGCACCAACGGGCACGTCGACATCGTCGCCGCGTTCGCCGCTCCGGGCCGGGTGCTGCTGCACCGCCAGGACGACGCGGGACACCCCGACCACGTCGTCACGCGGGAGCTGAATGCGTTCCTGCAGGACCAGACGGATGCCGCGGGCCGCCCGCTCGAGATCATCGACGTCCCGGCCCCCGAGACCCTCCGCGACGACGAGGGCTACGTGGACTGGAGCTACATCAACCACCTCGTGGTGAACGACGCCGTGATCGTCTGCGGGTTCGGCGAGGACGCCGCCGATGCCCGTGCGCGGGACATCCTCGGAGCCGCGTACCCCGGGCGACGGACCGTGACCGTCGACGCACGCCCGATCTTCGCGCGCGGCGGCGGCATCCACTGCATCACCCAGCAGCAGCCGGCAACGGGCGAGGCGCCCGCATGATCGACGTGGTCGAAGCATCCATCGCGGACCTGCGACGAGCACTCGAGACCGGTGCGGCTACCAGCGTCGCGCTGGTGCAGGCTTATCTCACCCGTATCGACGCGTACGACGCACCCGGCACCGAGACCGCGCTCAACGCGGTCGTCGTCCGCAACCCCGACGCCCTCGCCGAAGCCGCGGCGTCCGATGCCCGCAGGGCGGCCCGGCACTCGCTCGGCCCGCTGGACGGCATCCCGTACACGGCGAAGGACAGCTACCTCGTCGCAGGGCTCACCGCGGCATGCGGTTCCCCGGTGTTCGCGGATCTGGTCGCGCAGCGGGACGCGTTCACGATCGAACGGCTCAGGGCCGGCGGGGCGATCTGCCTCGGCCTGACCAACATGCCGCCGATGGCAAACGGCGGGATGCAGCGCGGTGTGTACGGACGGGCGGAGAGTCCGTACAGCGCCGACTGGCTGACCAGCGCATTCGGATCCGGCTCCTCGAACGGATCGGGCACCGCGACCGCCGCGAGCTTCGCTGCCTTCGGACTCGGCGAGGAGACCTGGTCGAGCGGTCGGGCACCGGCGTCGAACAACGCCCTCTGCGCATACACGCCCAGCCGCGGCGTCATCTCGGTGCGCGGCAACTGGCCGCTGGTGCCCACGATGGACGTCGTGGTGCCGCATACCCGTACGATGGCCGATCTCTTCGAGGTGCTCGACGTGATCGTCGCCGACGACGCCGACGTCCGCGGCGACTTCTGGCGCGCCCAGCCGTGGGTGCGTGTTCCTGCGGCCTCCGAGGTGCGTCCGTCGTCGTACCGAGACCTCGCCGCGGCCGACCCTCGTTCCGTTCTCGCCGGCCGCCGCTTCGGTGTGCCGCGCATGTACGTCAATGCCGATCCGGATGCCGGCACCGGCACCACCATCGGAGGCGCGACCGGGCAGGGCATCGTGATCCGGGCGTCCGTCATCGACCTCTGGGAGCAGGCGCGCCGAGACCTCGAAGACGCCGGCGCCCACGTGGTCGACGTCGACTTCCCGGTCGTCACCAACTACGAGGGCGACCGCGCCGGGGCGCCGACCGTGAGCACCAGGGGACTGGTGTCCGAGCGGTTCCTGCGCTCCGAGATCGAGGATCTCTCCGCCTGGGCGTGGGACGACTTCCTGCGCGCGAACGGCGACCCCGCGCTCGATCGGCTCGAACTCGTCGACGGCGCGCGCATCTTCCCGCATCCGGGAGGTGCCCTCCCGGATCGCTACACCGGCTTCAATGACGAGATCGCCGGGTATCCGGCCTTCGTCCGCGAGCGCCCGTACGCCTCATTCACCGACATCCCGCATCTCGAGGAGGGTGTGCGCGGGCTCGAGGAGACCCGCCGCGTCGACCTCGAGGAGTGGATGGACGCGCTCGGCCTCGACGCCGTGATCTTCCCTGCCGTCGCCGATGTCGGCCCCGCCGACATGGACGTGAACCCGGCATCCGCCGACGCGGGGTGGCGCAACGGCGTGTGGGTCGCGAACGGCAATCTCGCGATCCGTCATCTCGGCATCCCGACCGTCACGGTGCCGATGGGCACGATGGCAGACATCGGGATGCCGGTGGGTCTGACCATCGCGGGCCGCGGCTGGGACGATACCGCCCTGCTGCGCCTCGCCGCCGCGTTCGAGGCGACCGGCGATCGCCGCACCGCGCCGCCGCGCACTCCCGCTCTTCCCGGAGAGGAACTCTCGTGACGTCGCCCTTCCCGCGCCCGGAGCGGCGCTTGCAGATCACGGCCGATGCCGCGGATCCGCTCCGGCGCGGCGCCGAGCGAGGCATGCAGCTGCGCGCGACTCTGCCCGGCACGATCGCCGCGTATGATCGGCTCTTCCGCCTTGGCGCCGTCGACGAGAAGACCGTGCGCGACGACGCCGAGCGGCTGCTCGACGCGGTCGACGCCCACCGTCCGGCGCTGCGCGCGCAGATCGAGGGCATGGCCGCCGGTGCGGACGTCGAGATCTGGCGCGTCGCAGCATTGAACGGCCGCACGGAGATCCTGTCCCGCAGCGTCGCCGTACCGCCGGGGGAGTGCTCGACCATCGTGCGCTCGATCCGCGATGCGGACGGCCGCGCGCGCACCCTCGGCGTGCAGACGTGGGACTGGCACATGGAGATCGCGCCGTACTGGCACACCCTCATTTCGCGCGGCGGCATCCACGACTACGCCGGACTCACCGAATGCGGCATCCTCGGCAAGATCGGCGTGAACAGCGCCGGCGTCGCGCTGCACTTCAACATCCTGGGACATCGGTCCGACCGGCCCGAGGGCATCCCGATGCACGTGCTCGCCGCTCTCGTGCTCGAGGAAGCCTCCAGTGTCGCGCACGCCGTCGAACTGGTGCGCGAGGCGCCGGTCACGAGCTCCGGCTCGTTCGCGCTCTTCGACGCCGCAGGCGACGCCGTGCTGCTCGACATCAGCCCCGAAGGCGTGTTCTCCGCGCCTGCCATCGCCGAGGGCACCTGGCTGCGCACGAATCACTTCCTCACCGAAGAACCAGCGGCGCACGAGAAGACCTGGCTGTACCAGCCCGACTCCGGTCAGCGTTGGGACTTCCTGCGGGGCCGACTGCTGTCGGCCGGCGCACCGACGGATGCCGAGCAGCTGCGCGCGATGCTCGTGACCGGCGACGGCGAGCCTCCGGTGACCTGCGTACCCGACCTCGCGCTTCCGATGGGACAGCGGTGGGCCAGCCTGGCCACCGTCGTGCTCGACCCCGCCGGTCGTCGGGCCGACGTGCTCGACGGCACTCCGGCTGAAACCGCCACCCGCCCGCATCTGACGCTCGCGCTCTGACCCGATCGAAGGGACCACCATGACCGACACCGCCACCGTCTATCGCGACGCCATCGTCTTCGACGGGCTCGCCGATGCTCCGGTGCAGTCCGCGTTCGCCGTGCGCGGCGATCGCATCCTCGCTGTCGGCACGGAGACGGAGGTCCGCTCCGCGGCAGGTGAGGGTGCCGCGGTCGTGGACCTTGACGGGGCCTTCGTGATGCCCGGTGTCATCGAGGCGCACGCGCACCTGGCGATGTTCGGCCACGCGCAGGGCAAGGTGCAACTCCGCGACTGCACCTCGGTGGCACAGATCCAGCAGCGGCTGCTCGAGGCACGGGCGATGAACCCGGACGCGACGATCATCGAGGGTGTCAGCTGGCTGTTCGACGCGCTGCCTGACGGCGTCACCCAGCCGACCGCGGCGATGATCGACGAAGTGATCGACGACATCCCGGTCTTCCTCGATGCGAACGACCTGCACAGCACCTGGGTGAACACAGCCGCGCTGCGCGCAGCAGGCATCGACCGCGATACCGTCGACCCGATCGGCGGCCAGGTCGTGCGGGACGAGGGCGGAGAGGCGACCGGGTTCCTGCTCGAGACCGCGGCCATGGATCTGCTGGCGGAGTATCTCGACGGCATCCGGACCGAGGAGGAGGTCGACCGCCACCTCGACCTCGCCTTCAGCGCGTACCTGGCGGCCGGCGTGACCGGCGCCGCCGACATGGGGATGACAGAGCAGTCGATCGCGGCGCTGCGGCGTCGGCTCGACCGCGACGGTCGGCTGCCGTTCCCGGTCACCGCGCACTGGTGGCTGAGTTCCACCGGCGACCCGGCCTCCGATCTCGCTCAGGTCGAGCGTGCGGTGCAGCTGCGCGACGAACTCGCAGCCACGGGCACGCCGTGGCTGAAGGTCGTCGGGGTGAAGTTCATCCTCGACGGCGTGATCGACGCGTGCACCGCCGCGATGGTGCGTCCGTATGCCGACGGCTCGAACGCCGACCCGATCTGGAGCCGCGAGGCTGCGACGCCGGTCGCGATCGCCGCCGACCGCGCCGGCCTGCAGCTCGCGATGCACGCGATCGGAGACGCGGCGAGCGCACTGGCCGTCGACCTCGTCGAGGCCTGTGAGCGCGAGAACGGCACCGGCACCGGCCGCCGGCCGCGCATCGAGCATCTGGAGTCGGTCGCGCCCGAGACGGTCGCACGGATGCGCGCGCACGGCATCGCCGCCTCCATGCAGCCGGTGCACTGCGACCCCGCCATCCTGGACAACTGGATGGCGATGCTCGGTGATCAGCGCGCTCAAGACGGCTTCCCGTGGAACTGGTTCCGCGACGTCGACGTTCCCGTCGCGCTGGGCACCGACGCCCCCACCGCACCCCACGAGGCGCTGCACAACCTGTTCATCGCGATGTCCGGGCGATCCTCGATCGACCGCACGCTGCCGCCGTACCACCCCGAGCGTGCGTTCACCGCCGCGCAGGCAGTCGCGGCGGCGACGTCCGGCGCGGCCTACGTCGGCGCGATCGACGACGCCTACGGCCGGATCGCGCCCGGTTTCTTCGCGAACGTCGCCGTGCTGGACATCGACCCGCTGTCCGCGCCGACCGACGACCTGCTCACCGGCGCCGTGCTGCTCACCCTCGTGCACGGCGAGGTCGCCTACCGGCGCCCATGAGCTTCCGCTCCTGAATCCCGAACGCCCCCTGCACTGACGCAGGTGGGTGCCCGTCCTGGAAGGACCGTCATGTCCGACACATCCGCCATCCCCGCTCCTGGTGCCGTCGCGCCCGGATCCGAGTCCGAGTTCATCGACTCCGCGAACACCCCCGAGACCCGAGGCATCGAACTCATCGACGACGCCCAACGGCACGGGAGAGCGCGCGATCTGTTCTTCGTCTGGAGCGCACCGGGCGTCAGCGTGCTGAACATCACGGTCGGCGCGTCGATGACGCTCGTGCTCGGCCTGGAGATCTGGCAGGCGCTGCTCGTGATTCTGGCGTCGAGCGTGCTCGCTCTGCTGCCGGGCATCGTCGCCATCTCCGGACCGGCAGCCGGCACGTCCGGCTCAGTGGTCCAGCGAGCGATCTACGGCATCCACGGCAACAAGATCGTCATCGCGTTCTACGGCTGGTTCATCTCGGGGGTCTTCCTCGCGCTGAACTGGGTGGCGGCGTCGTTCATCGGCGGCGAACTGCTCGTGCGGTGGGGCTTCCCCGATCCGATCGCGGCATCGATCCTGGTGGCGGTCGTGGTCTCGACGATCACCGTGATCGTCGCCGTGTACGGTCACGCCCTCATCCTGAAGGCCTATCTGGCGATCTCGATCGGGCTGTTCGTGATCTTCGCACTCGTCATCGGCTTCATCGCCCCCGCGCTGGATTGGGGGTTCGCGCAGCCCGAGCCGCTCAGCGGGCTGCCGTTGTGGGTGAGCGTCACGATCGCGTTCGCGCTGATGGCGTCGTCGCCGCTGTCGTTCAGCAACAGCGCCGACATGGCCCGTTATCTGCCACGCGACACCACAGCGTCCGGCATCATCGGCGCGACCGCGCTGGGACAGCTCTTCCCCGCGGTGCTCATCACCGCCTTCGGCGTCGTGCTGGGCGGTTCCATCGGGCCGGACAGTCTCGCGAACGGCATCGAGTACTCCCTGCTCGAGAAGCTGCCGGTCTGGCTCGCCCCGCTGTTCGTGCTCGGCGTCCTGGTGAACTGCATCTCGCTCAACGGCATGACGACCTACACGGCCAGCATGGCCCTGCAGTCGATCGGCGTGCCGATCCGCCGCATCCCCTCCGCGATCCTCATCGGTGCGCTCGGCTGCGCGTTCACGATCGTGCTCGTCGTCGCATCCGACCTGATCAGCGCCGTCAACCTGATGCTGCAGTTCCTGCTGATCATCTCCGTGCCCACGATGGGCGTCTACGTCGCCGACATCGTCCTGCGCCGCAACCGCTACTCCGGGACCGACCTGTTCGACGAACGTTCCGGCGGTAGGTTCTGGTATACCCGCGGCTTCGGCATCCCGGGTCTCGTCTCCGTGGTCGCCGGTGGCTTCGCCACCGCGATGTTCCTGTCGACGACGGTGTGGACCGGCCCGCTCGGCGCGGCGCTGGGCGGGCTCGACCTCTCGGTGCCGATCGGACTCCTGGTCTCGATCGGCCTGTACGCCGTGCTCGCAGGACGGACGGTGCGCACGCAGATCGGCGGCTGAGACCGGGGGTCTCCGCGGTTGCTCTCTTCGGCCACCCGCGCCAGATCACGTTGTGCCATCAGCCCGACCGAGAAGGCTCGGAGACCCGCACGAGTCTCCGGGCCTCCTGCATCCCCCGTCAAGGGGGTACAGCACCGTCACTCCGCGTCCTAGCGTTCCCCCATGGCTATCGAACTGAACCGACCGGCGCTGAAGCTCGCGCGTTCCCTCGTCCGCGACGGCAAGGTCGTGCGGGATGAACGCGACGACTGGTCCGAGGCAGCGCCCAGCGCAGAGGAAGAGAACCGCTTCATCGACGAGCACGGGTGGACGGAGTTCTCCCACTGGCACCTCGGCATCGACAAGAGCGAGAACCCCGAGACGAAGAAGGCGTACAGCTTTCCCTTCGGCGACTTCCAGAAGGTCCGTCGATCCGGCGTGATCTCGGGTGAGAGCCGCGCCGGGCAGTACGACCACACGGAGATCAGGGACGAGCTGCGGAAGCTCCTCGAGCTCATCGACTCCGAGGACGCCTGACGCCACGCGTCCGTATGCTCGTCCCAAGGCTGTTTCGATGACGACGGGGTGGGGCATGGTCGACGACACCGGCAGGGACGACGCGGACACGAGCGACGAGACGGAGGAGGACCTCCCGTACTACACACCGCCGTTCGGCAGGGAAGAGGTCCCGGGGTTCCTCGACCGGCTTGTCGCCCACCTGCTCGCCGGGGAGACGCGGGAGGCCTTCACGTTCGAGGGGGTGGAGGTCGAGGAGTCGCAGGGGGTCTGGCTGCTCCCGCTCGGCGGCTACGACCCCGACGCCGACGAGTCGCTGCAGCCGAACCCGCCCGCGGACCTCGTGGTCCCCGAGGGCGGATTCGCCGCCTACGCGGAGGAGTGGACGGAGGGCGTGCGCCGGACGCTGCACGAAGCGTGGGGCGCGCCGATGGTCCGGAAGCCGTCGCTCGTGGGGGAGAACCAGGACCCGGAGGGCATCCTCGACGTCGTCCTCGTCTCGGTCGGCATCCCGGAGGCGGAGATGTGGGACCGCGGCGATCTGTACTGCGTGCTGGTCACGAACTGGGACGCCGAACCGCGGCAGAGCATGCTGCGCCAGGCGATGGTCGTGCTGCCGCGGGAGTACGCCGTCGGCAGCCTCAGCGCGCTCCTGCCCGAGGAGGACATGCACAACGACCTCCTCATGAACGGCGAGCATCCGCTCGAGCTGCGGCGCCGCGCCTGGCTGCTGAGCACACTGTTCGGCGCCGGGGAGGTGCGGCTGCGCGACGTCGACACCCCGGCGTCCCGCTTCAGCCTGCAGTCTCGCAGCGGGGTGACGACGGTCTGGACGTTCACGGACGACGGCCGCATCCTCGTCCTCATCCAGGACCCGACGTCGACGTTCGCGGACGAAGCGCCGGCGCAGTTCCTCGCCGAGGTGGCGCAGCAGCACGGTGGCGAGGCGGCGGACGTCGTGGACTCCTCCGAACGGGAAGCGGATCTGGCGGAGGCGTGGCTGATTCTGGCCGCGCGCATGCTCGACAGGGTGCCGGACGACCTCCGTGCCCTCATCGCCGCCCGTGGCGAGGACGCCCGCGCCGCGGTCGCGGAGCACGACCTGGAGTTCCGCATGCTCGGCGACGAACCTGTGCCGGTCATCACCGGCGCGGTGTGGTTCGACGGAGCGCACTGGTGCGTCTCGCCCTCGCTCATGGAGATCGGCCGCCGCAACGACTTCGGCATGGACGACTTCGGTTTCGGCGCCGCGGTGCGGCAGCCGTATCGCCTCGGAGGCGCGCTCACCCTCGACGAGATGTCCCGGGAGGGCGACGAGCGGCGCGCCTGGTTCGAGCAGGTCTTCGCCGCGTGCCCGTACCCGGAGCAGGACCGCCCGTCCGACACGGACCGCCTCGGCTACGCGGTACCGACGAGCGGCGACCATCACGACCTCGTGGCGGACATCGAGCGCGTCACCAGAGCGTGGTGGGAGCGCTCGCCGGAGGACGCCGACTGGGCGGATCGGACGTTCGAGATCGGCGGACGCGGGCTCCGCGACGACCACGGTCGGGCGCTCCGCGTCGTGCTCGCCTCGGGGGAGCGCTGGACGGTCGATGCACTCCAGGCCTGGGCAGACGACCTCATCCGCATCATGGGCGAACGGTGGGGAGCGGCGGGGGAGATCCACGCCCGCAACGAGAAGACCGGAATCGATCGCCGCAGCCCGCTCACCCGTGTCATGCGCGCCACCGGACTGCTCACCGCGCCGCTCTGGTGGGTGAACGGCCACGCGGTGGCTATCGTCGCCGGGACACCCGACCCCTCGTACGGCGACGACCCCGAAGTCATCATCGTCATCGCGCGACCGGACGCCGTGCTCGACCTCGCGCGGGGGAGCAGTCCCTGGGAGCTTCGCATCCGCTCCCGGATCATCTCCGACGTCTCCGCCCTCGTGGGTGGCGCCCCCGCGTCCGAACCCGTGCCGTGGAACGGCCCGCCGCTCGCGGGCGCATCCCTCGTCCCCGATGCGATGCGCGGCGGCTTCCGCACCGGCGACCACTTCTGGACGTGGCACTTCACCCACGACGGGCGCGGCCTCCTCCTGTCGCATCCGACGGGTCCCGACGCCGCCGCGCGACCCGAGCCCACCTTCGAGGAACAGCTCGCCCTGTTCGGCGGGGTGCCCGACGACCTGCTGTCGCTCGTGGTGGACCGAGACCAGGGAGGGTTCTTCCCAGTCGTGCATCGCGAGGCTTCGGCCCCTGGCCCCGCTGAGACCGGCGGCCTCCTCCCCGGCGCGACGACCCTGCCCGCCGTGCACGCCGTGTTCTGGCGGGATGACGTCGACTGGCGCGCCTCGGAAGGGATGCTGCGACGGGTGCGCTCTGCCCTCGACCCGGACGACGTGGACACGACGAACCCTTTGGAAACGATCTACGCCGAAGCCCTCGGGGTGCCGCAGCTCCAGTGGGCGCTGCGGATGGGGGACCGCATGGGGCCGCCGACCCTGCTGGATGCGCCGTACGCGAGCTTCGTCTTCGATCGGGTGCCCGAGCGGGAGGAGATCGAGCAGGTCTACGCGGGCCTCGGGGTGTTCCCCGATCTCGCACTCACGGGCACGCTCAACGATCTCCTCGACGTCGTCGTCGATGCTCCGGGATACCGGTTCCTCCTCGACGCCGCACTCAGTAACCCGCACCCGGAGCGCCGCCGCGAGCTCGCGCTCTGGCTCTTGGACCAGCGCCTCGACGCGTCCTCCTCCCTGTCGTTCCTGAGCCCGGTCAACGTCCTCTTCGCGAACCCCACGCTGGACGCGGAGGACGAGCCCGTACTGCGACGCCTCCTCGAGAAGGGCGCGATCCCGGGCCCGACACCCGTCGCGACGCTCCCGGAGGGTCATCCGTTCGTGCAGCTGCTGGATCGCGACATGGAGGAGACCGCGCTGGCGCCACTGGTGCGGACCCTCCTCGTGCACGGCGACGTCGATCCCGCGACGCCGGCTCTCCCCGACGGCCGCAGCTTGCTGGACTTCGCAGCCGGCCCCTTCCCGCACGGACGGTCCAGGGACGCGCTCGCGTCGGCGATCCGCGAGATCGCCGTGGGCAGGAACCTCGACACCGAGACGGAGCCGGAGCGATGAGCGCTGAGCCCGGAGCGCGCGGGGATGATGCGGAATCGTACGCCCGTGCCCTGCGCACCGTGCTCGACACGGAGAGCGAGCGCGTCGCCGCCGCCCTGGGGGACCTGCACCGCGCCGCCGTCGAGGCGGAGAACGGCGTGGAGGCGATCCTCATCGACGTCTTCGTCGACCAGGACGGCGAGGGCCCGTTCGACGTCTGGGCGCGGTTCGAGGGGGCTGACGCCTTCGCGCTGGACCGACGTCTCGACGAGCAGCGCCATCTGTTCGGGGTCGAGTGGACCGCGGACGGCTGGGAGCCCGCGGTACCCTCGCGCCCGCGCCGGTGGACGCGGGATCGCCTGGAGGAAGCCGTCCTCGTCATCGTCGCCGAGTGGATCGAAGGCCTCCTCCCCGCGGACGCGAAGGAGGGCCTCTTCTGGGTCGGCGCGCCGGACCTCGGCTACGCCTGACCGCGCGCGGGTTGCCGCGAACGGCCCGACCGCCCGTCGCGCGGTGATAACGTCGGGCTATGAGTGACCGCGTGAGCGTCGAAGCCCTCCGCTATGCCCAGGCTGTCTCCGAGACGCACTCCTTCGGCGCGGCCGCGCGTGCCTACGGCGTGACGCAGCCCGCTCTCTCGACGGGCATCTCCAAGCTGGAGGACCGTCTGGGAGAGCGCCTGTTCGAGCGCTCGCCCCGCGGAGTCGTCCCGACGGCGTTCGGTGCGCATCTGCTCCCGGTCATCGACCGCGCGCTCCTCGCCGTGGACCAGGTGGCTGCCGAGGCCGCGCGCTGGAACCGGTCGGCCGATGCACGGGTGCGGGTCGGCGTCTCCCCGCTCATGAACCCGGCCATCGTCGCTCGTGCCTACACGGCCGTGTGTGCACTTCCCGCTTCTCCGGCGCCGCGTCAGCTCGTCCTCCGCGAGGCGAACGTCGCCGACCTGCGGCGCGAGCTCTCCGCCGGGGAGCTCGACCTCATCCTCGTGCCGTCCGTCGCCCCCATGCCGCGGTTCCGGCACCGTATCGTCGACGCGGAGCCCGTGGTCGTCGTCGACCAGGAGCCGTCGCCGGACGGCCCCGTGGAGCTCAGCGACCTGACGGACGCACCCCTGATCCTGATGCCGGACACGTGCGGGCTGACGACCTTCACCACCGATCTCTTCGCTGCGAACGACGTTCCGCTGAGCGCCTACGACGGCGAGGCCGCGACCTACCGTGTGCTCGAGGAGTGGGCCAAGCTCGGCCTCGGCACGGCGGTGATCCCGCGATCGAAGCTAACGTCCCCGGACGCGCCGCACCGCCCGCTGCGCGAACGCGGCATGGACGTGGAGATCTTCTACGAGGCCGTCTGGGATCCCTCCTCCCCGCTCGCCGACGACCTGGCCGAGCTCACCGCCGCGCTCTCGCTGGATCCCGCCGCCGTCCGGTCATAAGCAGTCGTTATCACTCCATCATGCGCGCTCGTCTACTGCGGCGGGCTCTCGCTTCGTAGCGTGGAGACGAGACGGCACCCGCCGTCCATGACGGAGAGGAGCCACACAATGGCCGAGCTCGACAGGGAATTCACCGGACGCACCGCGATCGTGATCGGGGGCACGAGCGGGATGGGTCTCGCCATCGCCGAGCGGATCGGACGGAAGGGCGCGACCGTCGTCCTCGTCGGCCGGCGCGGGGAGAAGCTGGAGGCGGCGCGGGCGTCTCTCGTCAGCCACGGCATCGACGCCATCACTGTGCAGGCGGACCTGACGGACCCCGCGAGTGTGGCAGCGCTCCGCGCCCGCCTCGCCGCGGAGCACGCCGACGCCGACCTCCTCGTCAACGCGGCAGGCGTCTTCGCGCCGAAGCCGTTCCTCGAGCACACCGAAGCCGACTACGACGCGTATCTGGACCTCAACCGGGCGACCTTCTTCGTCACCCAGACGGTGGTCTCCGGCATGGTCGCGCAGGGCCGCGGCGGAGCCGTCGTCACCCTCGGTTCCATGTGGGCGCGCCAGGCCATCGCCGCGACCCCCTCGTCGGCGTACTCGATGGCCAAAGCCGGCCTGCACTCGCTCACGCAGCACCTGGGGATGGAGCTGGCGTCGCACGGCATCCGCGTGAACGCGATCGCCCCGGCGGTCGTGCGCACCCCCATCTACGAAGGCTTCATCCCGAAGGACGAGGTCGACGAGGTGGTGTCGAGCTTCGACGCCTTCCACCCCCTGGGCCGCGTGGGGACCCCGGAGGACATCGCGGAGGTCGCCGCGTTCCTGCTGTCCGACCGGGCCGGCTGGGTGACCGGAGCGGTCTGGGACGCGGACGGCGGCGTGATGGCCGGGCGCAACTGAACCCGCCCTCTCCCGACGCTCCGGGAACCTAGCTGCTCGGCGAGGTCTCCTCAAGCCCCTCGATGACAGCGGCTCCGGCGGGAAGACTGGGGCCAGCCCGATCGAAGGAGGAGACATGGAATCGACACCCGACGACGTCGGCGGTCAGCCGCTGCGCGACGGCGACGCGACCACCGAGGCCGACCCGAGCAACGATCCCGCTCAGGCGGAATGGGAGCGCACGGAAGCCCTCGACGAGGGTGCGACGCCGGAGGAGTTGGACGCGACCACCGCGACGGGCCGTGATCCGGACGAGATCCCGGACCCCGACGACCAGGTGCCGGCGGCGGACCTGCCGGGTTCCGCGCCGCAGCCGGAGAGCCAAGGGGAGGATCCGGTCCTCGCCGATCTCGGCGAAGAAGGCCAGGGCGACCTGGGACCGGGGGACGTCTGATGGCCATCACGTCGATCGTCACCCGCTCGAAGAACGGCCAGTGGGTCAACGAGGTGGAGGGCGCGCCGGAGCTCTCCCGCAGCTACACCAGCCGCGATGAGGCGATCGAGGAGGGTGAAGCGCTCGCCTCCGAGCACGGCGCCCGCCATGAGGTCGAGGAGAGCGAGCCGACCGGCACGATCACCGACGGCGGCGACCCGGACGACGTCTGAGACCGGACGGTCCCTCAGCGGAGGATGACGAGTTCGCGCGTCGTGCGGGTCATCGCCACATAGCGGTCGACCGCCCCCGTGCGCCCGGAGCCGAAGGCCTCCGGGCGCACGAGGACCACGAGGTCGAACTCCAGCCCTTTCGCTTCCTCCGGCGTCAGCGCGCGGACCCGGGGCCGCGGCACGGCACTCTCGTCGCCGATGACGGCGGCGACACCCTCCGGGTTCGCCGCTGCCCACGTGTCCAGCACCGCGTCGCGCTCGGCCACCGCGCCGTAGCGGACCGGGATGCCGCTCTCCCGCACGGAGGTCGGGACGTTCGCGTCGGGCAGAGCCTCGCGGATCGTCGGCGCGGCCAGCGCCATGACCTCGGCCGGAGTGCGGTAGTTCACCCGGAGCGAGGAGACCCGCACGTTCCGCAGGCCGAGACGTTCGAGGCGGGCGGACCACGACTCGGTGAACTCCCTCCGCGCCTGGGCCCTGTCGCCCACGACGGTGAAGCTGCGGGACGGGCACCGTGCGATCAACATGCGCCACTGCGCATCGGTCAGCTCCTGGGCCTCGTCGACGACGATGTGACCGAAGGGGCCGGCGAGTTCGTCCGGCGGGAGCGGGGGAGGCACGTCCGCTCCGGC
Organism: Microbacterium meiriae; assembly: GCF_040685015.1. NCBI lineage: Bacteria > Bacillati > Actinomycetota > Actinomycetes > Micrococcales > Microbacteriaceae > Microbacterium > Microbacterium meiriae. Next base: position 90,795 of record NZ_JBFBHD010000002.1, read on the forward strand.
GAGAACGTTGCGCGCATCCTGACCTCGCAGGATCGACATCACCTTCATCTCGCTGTCGTCGCTCGCGACGAGGTGCTCGACCACCGCCGACATCTGCTCCTGCGCCGCGGCCGCCGCGCCCTGCCGGCGGTGCTGCTCGCGGACGACCTCGGGATCGCCGATCCGGCGGTGCGCGGCGTCGAGGAGGGGAAGGTCGGGATCCGTACAGGGCGCCCCCTCGGCACGGTGCAGCAGGGCGAGCTCCTCGGGCGCGAGGTCGGGGGCGCACTGCGCGAGCAGCGTCGGGGACGCCCAGAGCGCGGCGACCACCGCTTCCGGCGCCAGCAGCGGCCACGCCCGTACGAAGGTCCCGGTGAGCTCGTCGTCCTGCCGCAGCCACCGGCGGATCGAGGACTCCGGAACGTCCTCGCCGTGCACCTGGTCGACGAGCAGTTCCAGCAGCTCCTCCCACACCTCGTCGCGGGCCTCGTTGAGCGGGGAGGCGGGATCGGCCGCGGCGAACAGCTCGCCCCAGTCGTCTCGGCTGATCCACAGATCGGCCCACGGCGTCTCGATGCGGAGCGCGTGCCTCGGCGGCCGGGTCAGGACGGCGACCGCCGCCTCGATCACCTGGTCCGGGTCGAGGCCCTGCTTCAGCTCGGCCACGCGGGGGTCCTGCTCTGCGACCGCGCCCGCGCCCTCGGGTGTGAGGTCGCGCAGGGTGCACAACCGCACCGTGTCCTCGCCGAGACTCGGCAGCACGTCCTCCACATAGCCGAGGTACTGCGGGTTCGGACCCACGAGGAGCATGCCGCCGGCGCCGTTCGTCAGCCGCGGCTCGGCGTACAGGAGGTGCGCCGCCCGGTGCAGCGCGACTACCGTCTTCCCGGTGCCGGGCCCGCCGTCCACCACGAGAGCGCCGGGGGAGGGGGCGCGAACGATGGCGTCCTGATCCGCCTGGATCGTCGCCAGCACGTCCCGCATCCGCCCGGTGCGGTGCGCCTCCAGGCTCGCGAGGAACGCGGACTGATCGTCGAGGGATGCCGCACCGTCGAGACCCTCCGGCGACAGGGCCTCGTCCCAGTAGTCCGTGATCCGGCCTGCGTTCCATCGGTACCGTCGCCGGGAGATGAGCCCCCGGGGGTCCTCCCAGGTCGCCGCGAAGTACGGTTCGGCTGCCGGAGCCCGCCAGTCGACCAGCAGACGGGTGCCGTCCGCGTCGGACACCCCGGCGCGCCCGATGTACACGGGCGGGCCCTCCGCAGGGGTCATCCGCCCGAGGCACATGTCGATGTCGAAGCGCTCCCGCAGGCGCAGGGTCGCACTGAGCCGTCGAATCTCGAGGTCGCGGTCGACCGCCGTCACACCGGCGTCCGCGGCCTGCCGACGGACGAGGGCGAGACGAGCGGTCAGGGCGTCCCGCTCCCGGGACAGCGCGGCGCCGAGACGCCGGAGGTGGGCACGATCGACGGCGATGAGGGCATCCGCGGATTTCGCCGCGTGGTCGTCGGGCAGGGTGAAGGGGTCGAGCACCGGAGGTCTCCTTCGCGAGAGCGGGCGGGGGCACACGAGCCGTCGATTCTGCCTCGTGGTGGGGGCCTTGTGGCAAGCCCCCACCCCGGCGATATCCTGGAAGTGCAGGGAGACGAGGGGACCTCATCATGACCCATCGGATCGGCTACCTCATCGGCAGCCTCGCATCGGACTCGATCAACCGCGTCCTCGCCACGGCGCTCGTGCGGCTCGCCCCGCCCGACCTGGAGCTCGTGGAGATCCCCATCCGGGACCTCCCGCTCTACAACCGCGACGACGAGCTCGAACCCGTCGCCGCGGTCGCCGCGTTCAAGAGTGCCGTCGAGGGGGCGGACGGTCTGTTGCTCGTGTCGCCGGAGTACAACCGCTCCATCCCCGGTGCGCTGAAGAACGCCATCGACTGGGGTTCGCGGCCGTGGGGGCACAACTCCTTCGCGCGGAAGCCCACCGGCATCATCGGCGCCTCGACCGGGGCGATCGGCACCGCTGTCATGCAGTCCTCGATGCGGAGCGTGCTGAGCTTCCTCAACGCGCCGCAGCTGAACGCCCCGGAGGCGTACATCACGTTCCGGCCCGAGGTGTTCGGTGCCGACGGCACGGTGCACGACGCCGACACCGAGAAGTTCCTCGCGCACTACATGGAGGAGTATGCGGCGTTCGTCGAGCGGGTCCTGTCGCTCACCGCGCCGGGTCACGTCGGCGATCGGTAGGCCGTGCTCGCCGCGTCAGGAGGGCAGGTCAGCGACGAGGGCGCTCAGGGCCATGGCGTCATGGGGCGCGTGCCCGCGGGCGTCGTTGTCGAAGTACACGTAGACGTCGCGCGGCTTCCCGTCGTCGGCTCCTGAGCCGTCCGCCCATCCGCGGATGAGGGCCGCCCACTCCCGCAGCTCCGCGTCCGTGTACCCGCTGTGATAGAGCATCTGCGCACCGTGGAGTCGGACGTAGACGAGGTCCGCGGTGAGGGCGTCGAAGCGAGGCCATTTCCCGGCGGTGTCGGCGACGACGAGGGAGGTGCCGTGCTCCTGCAGAAGACGCAGGCTCGACGGATCGGCGAACGAGTCGGAACGCGGTTCGAGGGCGTACCGGAGTGGGCGGTCGGCATCGATCTCCAGCCACGCCCGGTCCTGCAGCCGCTCGTCATGACGTCGAGCGAGCGCGAGGGCCTCCGCCGTCGTCCGGGGAAGGGTGTCGAGGAACGACTCCAGGAGCTCGGCGTCGAAGCGCTGACGCTCGGGGAGCTGCCAGAGGATCGGTCCGAGGCGGGGACCGAGGGCGAGGACCCCCGACGCGAAGAAGTTCGCCAGCGCCTGCTCGACGTTCCGCAGCCGGAGCATGTGACTGACGTAGCGCGAGCCCTTGACCGCGAACACGAAGTCCTCGGGAACGCTCGCCGCCCACCGCCGGTAGCTGTCCGGCCGCTGCAGGGAGTAGAACGAGCCGTTGAGCTCGACCGTGGGGAACAGCGACCCGATGTGTTCGAGCTCTCGTCGCTGCGGCAGGCCGCGCGGGTAGAAGTCGCCGCGCCACCGGGCGTACCGCCATCCGGAGACGCCGATGCGGACCCGGCCTCCACCGCCCCTCCGCGTCATCGCCGCCTCCGTCGGGTCAAGCCCCTTGCCGCTGTCATCCGGCGTCGGCAAGCTGGAGACATCCACACCGAAGGAGGAGAAGCCATGTCCCTGAATGACCATCCGATCGACGATGTGAAGCCCGAAGCCGACCTGCAGGAGCAGGAGCGTCTCGCCGCGGAGACTCCCGAGGACCCGGAAGTGCCGACCCCGTCGGCGCCGGAGCCGCACCCCATCGAGGCGGATCCCGCGGATGCCGCGGAGCAGCGGATCGAGGTGCCCCTGGACGAGGACGGCCTCGACGAACCCGCCGACGACTGACCGCATCCGGCGGTGTGCGCGCCGGTCTGGCGTCGGAGACTGCGGAGACGCGTCATGGTGCACGACGGTAGTCCGACGGGCGCGCGCGTTCGCCGGGGTTGACGCTCGGCGTGACGGCGGCTAGCCGCGGGGTATGCCCTCTCGACGGGACCGCCCCAACTCGGTGCTGCCGAGAGGGCTCACCGTCCTACCCGGACGGTTGGGGAGGCGGCGAAGTCTCGCTGTCTCTACGGCTGATCCCCCAGAGATTCAGCCGGTAGCCCCCGCTACGAGAGCAGGATATCCCTTAATCTCCTTGTCCGCCATTTGGGGGACAAAGATTTCTTCGAAAATTCTGCGCGGCTCCGATCCCTGTCGCCGATGCGAGCCGTTCCGTAGGGTGGGGGCATGGACAGGATGCTCGTCTTCGCCGGTCAGGTCGCGCTCCCGGTCGGGCACCGGGTCGAGGTCTCCGAACTCGTCGACCCGCAGACGGAGGAGCCGGTCGTCCTCTCGCTGCTCGACCTCGATACCGGTATCCGCTACCGTCGCGCCGAGGAGCCGCGGGCCGAGGTGACGCACTGGATCGGTCGCGTCCTCGACTGCACGGTGGCGGTGGGCGTCGCTCCGCGGACGTCGCTGCTCCTCGACCCCATCGGGCCCTCGGCCAGCGGCGCGGGCATCGCTCTGCGGGGCGCGGACGAGGCGGTCAACGCGGCCAAGGCCGAGGCTGATCGCTGGGGCGGATCGGATCGGCCCCCGCCGGAGGAGCCCGAACGCTTCTGGTGACGGCCGGAAGCCGGGGCCCCTCGCGCTCCGGGGTCATCGGAAGTCCCGCGAGCGGTGCATGACCCCCGTGCGGAGGTCTTCGAAGGCGTCGGCGAGCACATTGACGACCCCCTCCGGTGAGCGCTCGAGGATGCCGCGGATGATGAGCGCGGGGGACTCTCGGGCGATGCGACCGAACCGTCCCCAGACCCCCGTCGAGCAGATCACGTTCACCAACCCGCTCTCGTCCTCGAGGTTGACGAACGTGACGCCGGCGGCGGTGGCGGGTCGCTGTCGATGGGTGACGAGACCGGCCACCTCGACGCGTCGTCCGGTCTCGTGGCGCTGCAGGTCCGCGGCGGTCAGGACGCCGCGAGCCCGGAGGTCGTCGCGGAAGTGCGTCATCGGGTGGTCGTCGGTCGAGATGCCCGTGGCCCAGAGATCGGCCGAGAGGCGCTCGTAGCTGGTCTGGTCGGCGAACAGCGGCGGCTGCACCGCCACCGTGGTCCCCGGGAGGAACCGGGCGCGGTCTTCCGCGGCGGCCCCGGCGAGCCAGATGGCCTCCCGGCGCTCCAGCCCGAGGCATGCGAAGGCTCCGGCGGTGGCGAGGGCCTCCACCTGCGCGGCCGTGGCATCGGTGCGACGCACGAGGTCGTGCAGATCGCGGTAGGGACCGTGAGCCTTCCGTTCGGCGACGATGCGCTCCGCCATCGGCACCCCGATCCCGCGGATGCCGCTGAGGCCCAGACGCACCGCGAACCGTCCGTCCCTGCGGTGCGTCGCGGACTCGTCCGGTGCGTTCCTGTCGAACCGGTGCACGGGCGGCTGCGGGTCGGCCAGGCAGTCGTCCCTCCCGGTCGTGCCCGCCGCGTCCGGGGTGAGGGGTTCGAGGGTCTCGGTGGCGCCGGAGAGATGCAGATCCGGGCGGCGGACCTCCACGCCGTGCCGACGGGCATCCGCCGTGAGGGTCGCAGGGGAGTAGAAGCCCATCGGCTGCGAGCGCAGCAGACCCGCGAGGAAGGCTGCCGGGTAGTGCAGCTTCAACCACGAGCTCGCGTAGACGAGCAGCGCGAAGGACAGCGAATGGGACTCGGCGAACCCGAAGTTCGAGAACGCCTGGATCTGCGCATAGATCCGGTCGGCGGCCTCGTCGACGAGCCCGCGGCGGGCCATCCCCGCATACAGCTTGTCCCTGACCTTCTCGATCTTCTCCAGACCTCGCTTCGACCCCATCGCGCGGCGCAGCAGGTCGGCCTCATCGGCGGTGCAGTCGCCGACGGCCGTGGCCATCTGGATGAGCTGCTCCTGGAAGATGGGGATGCCCAGAGTCCGCGCGAGGATGTCCTCGAGGTCGCTGTGCGGGTACGGGATGGGGAAGTCCTCCGGGGGCTCGCCCCTGGCCTCCCGCTCCCGGTTCGCCTCGTCCACCCTGTCCTTCGCCATCTTGCGCCGGACGAACGGGTGCACGGCGCCGCCCTGGATGGGCCCGGGGCGGATGAGGGCGATCTGGATGGCGAGGTCGTAGAAGCGTCGCGGCTGCAGCCGGGGGAGCAGCCCGATCTGCGCGCGGGACTCCACCTGGAAGACGCCGATCGAATCGGCCCGGCAGAGCATGTCGTAGACGCCGGCCTCCTCCTTCGGCAGGCTCTCCAGCGTCCACTCCTCGCCCGTCGCCTCCCGGACCAGGTCGAAGCAGTGCTGCAGCGCCGCGAGCATGCCCAGGCCGAGGAGATCGAACTTCACCAGCCCCATGAAGGCGGCGTCGTCCTTGTCCCACTGGATGACAGTGCGGTCCTCCATGCGGGCGTGCTCGACCGGCACCACCTCGCCGACCGGCCGGGCGGTGAGCACCATGCCGCCCGAGTGGATCCCCAGGTGCCGCGGAGCCTTCAGCAGCTCGGCCGCGTAGTCGAGCACGGTGTCGGGGATGTCGTGCCCCTCGACGGGTTCGAGTCCCGACCCCCAGCCGTCCACCTGCCGCGACCAGGAGTCCTGCTGCCCCGGCGAGTGCCCCAGGGCTCTGGCCATGTCGCGGACCGCGTTCTTCGGCCGGTACTGGATGACGTTCGCCACCTGAGCCGCCCGCTCCCTGCCATACTCCCGATAGACCCACTGGATGATCTCCTCCCGCCGCCGCGAGTCGAAGTCCACGTCGATGTCCGGCTCCTCCGTGCGGGTGGTGGCGAGGAAGCGCTCGAAGGGGAGGCGGTAGAGGATCGGGTCGACCGCGGTGATGCCCAGCAGATAGCAGACCGCGCTCGCCGCAGCGGAACCCCGGCCCTGGCAGAGGATGCCGCGTCGCCGTGCTTCCGCCACGATGCCGTGCACGATGAGGAAGTACCCGGGGAAGTCCTTCTCCTCGATCACGTCGAGTTCACGGGCGATGCGCCGACGGCCGTCTTCGTCCAGCCGCGGATACTTCGACGGGACCGCCTCCCAGACCAGGTGCCGCAGCCAGCTCATCGGGGTGTGCCCCGACGGCACGTCCTGGCGGGGGAGGGCGGGACGCGCCATCCGGAGCGGGAAGGCCGAGGCCGCGGCCAGCTCCAGACCGTGGGAGATCGCGCCGGGGTACCGTCGGAAGCGGGCGGTCATCTCCGCCCCGCTGCGCAGATGCGCACCCCCGTGGGCCGGCAGCCAGCCGTCGAGCTCGTCCATGCTCCGGACCGCGCGGACCGCGGCCACCGCTTCGGCGAGAGGGGCCTGGTCCGGGCGGGCGTAGTGCACGTTGTTGGTCGCCACGACGGGCAGCCGCATCCGACGGGCGAGGTCGGCGAGGGTGTCGTTGCGCCGGGTGTCCAGCGGATCGCCGTGGTCGAAGAGCTCGACGGCGATGTTGTCGCGCCCGAAGAGGTCGACGAGGTGACGCAGCGGCGCAGCGGCGTCTCCGGCCTCCAGCCCCTGCCGTACCGCCCCCTTGCGGCAGCCGGTGAGGATCGTCCAGTGCCCGTCGGCGGTCGCTGCCAGCTCGTCGAGGTCGTAGACCGGGCGCCCCTTCTCCCCGCCGCGCAGCTGGGCCGCGGTGATCGCCCCCGACAGACGGTGGTATCCCTCGAGGCCCCGGGCGAGCACGAGCAGATGCGTGCCCGGCGGATCGGCGGCCCCCTGCGGAGCGGAGGGGAGGTCGAGGGAGAGTTCGGCGCCGTAGACGGTCTGCAGGCGCAGCTCCATGAGCTCCGCCAGCTCGGCGAAGCGGGCGGCACCGTAGAACCCGTCGTGGTCGGTGAGGGCGAGCGCGCTCAGGCCGAGACGTTCGGCCTCCGCGAGCAGGTCGTCGGGGGAGGACGCCCCGTCGAGGAACGAGTAGGACGAGTGCGCGTGCAGCTCGGCATAGGGCACCGCCTCCTCTGGCCGCTCCGGGAGGGCCGGGGGGACGAGCTTCCGCGGGCGACTCACCGGCCCGGGATCCGGTCGGAGTCCCGGGGGTGCGGAGGCCGCTTCGGGGATGGGCTCCCCGCTGAGAGTGCGTTCGAGCTGATCCCAGGTCAACGGCGGATTGTGCCAGCCCATCAGCGGTACCTCCCCTCGGCCCACCAGCGCTCGCCGGCCAGGAAGACCAGCCAGGCGCGGTCGCGGTCGTCGACGATCTGGAGCCGGTGTCCTCGTTTGCCGCCGCCCGTGCTCCAGCGCCGTTCGTGCACGGGCCACGGGCCGGCCCAGGCCTGCACGGTCGCCCCGTCGATGCGGGCGGGATCGTGCGTGAGGGCGCCGCGGTCATCGACGTCGATCGTGCTCCCGTCCGCCGCGACGACGCCGATGGGACGCGGGGGCCGGAACACCTCGGAGGGGAGGGGATCCGGGAGGCTCCCCGGCCAGGGGGACCGCGGATCACGCGGAGGCACCGGACGCTCGCCCCATGGCGTGAGCACCTGGCGGTCGGCGAGCCAGCGCCCTCCGGAGAGGGCGGCGGTGACCACGCCCTGATGCCCCAGCATGGTCTGCACCCGCGAGACCGCGTGGTGCAGCCGCTCATCGGTGCCCGAGCCGAAGAGCCCCGGCTGGTGGTGGGCGGCGTCGTCCACGGCGACGGGGAGGAGGCGGGCGGCCATGATGCCCCCGAACGCCCTCGCCTCATCGACGGGTTCGCGGGCGGTCAGGGCGGCCAGCGCCTCCAGCTGCCAGCGCACGCGGTCCACGAGGTCGGCGGCGTCGAAGCTCGTCGGATGCAGCCAGGTGCGGGAGTGGACGACGCCGTCGTCGTCGGTCAGGTCGATCCGCACCTCGGTGCACACGAGGGACGCATCCGCCAGGGCGAGCATCACGGCATCGGCGGTCTGCCGCACGGCGAAGGCCACCTGGTCGGTGCCGCCGAGAGGGGACTCGAACTCGATGGTCCTGGCCAGTTCGGGATCCGGCGGCCGAGGGGCCAGCGGGCGGGAATCGGCGCCGGCGGCGAGGGCCTGCAGGCGGGCGCCGTGCTCGCCGAAGCGGTCGCGGACGTCGAGAGGGGCGAGCGCGGTGAACTCGCCGAGGGTCCGCACGCCGAGGCGGAGGAGGAGATCGCTGATCTGCTCGTCGCGGAGTACCTGCACGGGATAGGGGGCCAGGAACTCGCGGGATCCTCCGGGCGGGACGACGGTGCAGGCGGCGGCGCCGCGGGCCGCGATCTCGGCGGTGAAGGGGCCGTCGGCGACGCCGACACGCACCTCGGGGAAGCCGGCCGCAGCGAGGACCGCGGACAGCGCCGCCGCAGCTTCGGCCTCTCCGCCGTGATAACGGGCGATGCCGCGGGCGCGCAGGATCGCGAGGCCGGGGCGCAGGAGCGTGACGCCGGGGGCGTGCTTCTCGATGAGCTGCAGCACCGGGACGAAGGCGCGCTCGTCCTTCTCTGCGTCGTGGGGGAGGACCTGCAGCGAGGAGAGCAGGCCCTGGGCGACGCGGCGGCGCTGCCCGATGCGGACGCCGTGCGCCCGCGCCGAGGCGGTGCAGGCGACGACCGTGTTCGCCTGCACCAGGGCCGTCGGCGGATGCGGCCCTCCGCCCAGCACCGCCCGCAGTGGCCAGTCGGGGAACCAGAGCACGAGGACGCGGAGAGGAGCGTTCATCCCGCCTCCGCCCAGAAGAGGAGGTCGGAGGACGCGGACGCAGCGCTGTCCGTCGGGGAGGGGGCGAGCGGCGGCAGGGCGGTCAGCTCCGCGGCCGCGGTCTCCACGGCTCCGTGTCCGCCGGGAAGTCGCACGCGCACGCTCGAGGCGCGGGGGCTGTGCCTGGTCCGCGCGGTGACCGTCACCGTGCAGTCCGAGAGCAGCCCCCACCCCTCGCCGAGCCCGTGCCAATCAGGATCGTGCAGTCGGATGGTCCCCTCGCTCTGCGCCCAGCGGCCGGCGCCCGGTTCCTCCGCCACGAGCAGTGTGGCCCCGCGGTCGCGCAGGCGGGCACTCAACCGGGAGACATCGGCGTCCCGTGCCCTCGTCGTCGGCTGCACGACGATCAGGGGCACCACCTCGGCCAATGCGGACGCCGCCGCGAGCCAGCGGTCTCCCGGGTCGGGGACGAGGATCAGCCGGCTCAGATCGATGCCGTAGGCGGCGGCGGCCTCGACCCCGAGGGTGGGCATGCCGATCACCGCGCACCAGTGGCCCCGACCGGAGGAGGCGCTGAGCAGCGCGAGCACGAGGGTGGGCGAGGGGGAGACGGTGTACGAGGTGCCCGTCTGCAGCCCTTCCTCCGGCAGCAGCGCCGCGAAGGCGGGATCGAGGGGGAGGAGCGTGTGCTCGCTGCGCCGTCGCTGCATCCGGCTGATCTCGCGGCGCAGTCGCAGCACCTCTCCGGCGCGGGTGTCGCTGGTCGGAGAGAGCGCGGTCATCGCATCGAGCCCGATCCCCATGTATCCATCCTCGAAGATATGTACGAATAAAGCAAGTGATGAGACTGACGCTAGTTCGTACATCCGACATCGCCGCTGGTTGTCCACAGGGCGCTCCGCGCCGTCCCGGATCTCCCTACCCTGCCGGGATGGACATCCGTCTCGCCCTCCTCGGTCTCGTGCACGGCGCCCTCCTCGGGATCGGGATCCTGCTCACCGTGATCGACGTCCGCACGCACCGACTGCCGAACCGCATCGTGCTGCCCACCCTGGCCCTGCTGGTCGTGGCGGTCTCCGTCGACGCCGTCATCACCGCAGACGCGGCGCCGCTCGGCCGGGGCCTGCTCGGCTCCGTCGTGCTCGGTGGCTTCTACGCCGTGCTGCGGATGATCAGCCACGCGGGCATGGGAGGAGGGGACGTGAAGCTCGCCCTCGTGATCGGACTCCTCCTGGCGTGGCACGGCTGGGGCGCGTTCCTCCTGGGCGCGTCGTCCGCCTTCGTGCTCGGGGCGGTCTTCGCGCTCGTGCTCCTCGCCGCGGGAGGGGTCGACCGGAGGACGCGCATCGCCTTCGGGCCGTGGATGATCGCGGGGGCCGTCCTCGGTGTCCTCGGGGGCTGACCGTGCAGGTCGCACCGAATGGGGGAGGGCGGCGCTACCCTGGGCACATGGCACTCGCACGACTTCACGGCGGCCCGCTGGACGGGCAGATCATCCCCCTCGACGACGCGGACGACAAGCTGATCGTCCCCTACAGCGAGACGCAGGTGGTCTACAACCGCCGCGGCGAGCCGCAGAACACGGGCGAGGGCGACGGCCCCACCGAGGTCGACTACTGGTTCGAGGAAGCCCTCGAGGACCTCACGCTCGAGGATGACTGAGCCCTCTCGCACCGTCGAGGTCGAGCGCAAGTACGACGTCGACGAGGGGACTCCGCTGCCGGACTGGGCGGCGATCCCCGGCGTCGATGCCGTCTCGCCTGCCGAGTACCGTGCCCTCGACGCCCGCTATCTGGACACCGCGGACGGCGCGCTGGCCCGTGCCGGTGTCGCCCTGCGTCGTCGCTCCGGCGGACCGGACGAGGGGTGGCACATCAAGGGTCCGCGGCAGGGTGACGGCCGGGTCGAGCAGGGCTGGCCCCTCGGCGACGAGGAGATCCCGACGGCGGTGCGTGAGGCGATCGCCGCCTGGACGACCGCGCCGTTGGAACCTCTCGCCCGCATCGAGAACGACCGGACGGCGTACCTCCTCACCGGACAGGACGGCGTCGTGGCGGAGTTCGTCGACGACCACGTCCAGGCGACCGACCTGCGCACCGGGGCGCGACGTGCGTGGCGGGAGTGGGAGGTCGAACTCGGGCCCGCAGGCCCCTCCGACGACGCCGGCCGCTCGGCGTTCTTCGCGGCGATCGAAAGCGCCGTGCGCGCGGTCGGCGGCCGAGAGGCGAGCTCCGACTCGAAGCTCGCCCGCGCCCTCGGCTTCTAGGCCGCGGACTCTCCGGATGCAACCCCTTTCCGCGTCCGGCTCCGGGGTGGTTGAGTGACGACATGAGTCGACCGCCCGTGCTCCGATCGCTGCAGACGATCGTCCCCGAGACCGTCCTCGTGCAGGAGCAGGTACGCGACGTCTTCGCCGCCCAGCCCGATCTGGGACGGCTGGCGCAGCGCATCGTGGCGACGTCGTTCAACGTCTCCGGCATCGACACGCGGCATACCGTCATCGCGGAGCTGGCCGATGACGCCGACCAGGATGAGCCCTTGTTCTACGATCGCGCCTCCGGACAGCTGCTGGCGCCGGGAACGAAGGCGCGCAACGACGTCTACACGCGTGAGGCCTCCCGTCTCTTCGTCGATGTCGCGCGCCGCGCCCTCGAGGCGGACCCCGACCTGGACCCGGCGGACGTGACGCACGTCATCACGGTCTCCTGCACCGGCTTCCATGCCCCGGGCCCCGAGTACGAGATCGTGCGCGGGCTCGGCCTGTCCGATGCCGTCCAGCGCTATCACCTCGGCTTCATGGGGTGTTACGCCTCGATGCCGGCCCTGCGCGCGGCCGCACAGTTCTGCGCGGCCGATGAGAACGCGGTCGTCCTCGTCGTCAGCGTCGAGCTGTGCACGCTGCATCTGCGCTCTTCCGAGGATCCGGACACCATCGTGGCCTCCTCCCTGTTCGCGGACGGGGCTGCCGCCGGGATCGTGACGGCACGGGACCTGCCCACTGCCGTCCCCGCGCTCCGGCTGGACGGCTTCCACACGGCGATCGTGCCGGAGGGCGTGGACGACATGGCCTGGACGATCGGCGACTCGGGCTTCGAGATGATCCTCTCGACCGCCGTCCCACAGATCATCGGGGAGTCGATCATCGGGGCGCTCACGCCGCTCTACGGTCGTGAGGACGACCTGGCGGAGGCCTTCGCCGCCGGGCGGGTGGGCGAGCGGGTGCGCCACTGGGCGATCCACCCCGGCGGGCGCAGCATCCTCGACCGGGTGCAGGAGCGGATGGCCCTGAGCGACGTGCAGTTGCGACCCGCGCGCGAGACGCTCCGGGAGTACGGGAACATGTCGAGTGCGACCGTGCTGTTCGTGCTGAAGCGCATCCTCGAGCAGGAGGGCGCGGATCCCGGTGACCGCGTGGCGGCGATGGCCTTCGGCCCGGGGCTCACCGCCGAGAGCGCGCTGCTGACCGTGGTCGCGCCCGCACCGTGAGCCTGGACCTGTCGGCGCGTGCCGTCGACCTCGTCGAGCTCATGGACGACCCCGACGCGGATGAGGAGGCGCTCGGTCGCACGTATCGGCGCTTCAGCGCCGTCAACGCGGTCGTCTCGCGCCCCGGACGGCTGTATCGGCGGGACATCCGTCCCCGGGCGGCGGCCGGGCGTGTGCTGCGCATCCTCGACATCGGCGCCGGTGGTGGCGACCTGTGCCGCGATCTGGTCCGGAGACTGCGTCGCGACGGCCTCCGGGCCGATGTCACCGCCCTGGACGCCGACGAGCGTGCGATCCGCTGGGCCTCGGCGCACGACGACGGTGCAGGGATCCGCTATCGCCACGCGTTCTCCGGGGACCTCGTGGCGGCGGGCGACACCTATGACGTCGTGCTCTCCAACCACGTCCTCCATCACCTCGACGCCGCAGCGCTGCACGCGGTGCTCGACGACTCCCGCGCCCTGGTCGGTGATCGCGGACTCGTCTCCCACCACGACATCGCCCGCAGCCGCCTCGCCTACGGGGCGTTCGCCGTGGGCACCCGGCCGTTCGCGGGAAACCTTCTCGCGGGCTCCTTCATCCGAGTCGACGGCCTCCTGAGCATCCGCCGCTCCTATACCCCGCGGGAGCTCGCGGCCGTCGCGCCGCCGGGCTGGGAGGTCCGGTCGCACCTGCCCGCTCGGCTCGAACTGCGCTGGGAGGATGGCGATGGTCGACCATGATGTCCTCGTGGTCGGCGGCGGTCCTTTCGGGCTGCTCCTCGCCTGCCTCGTGGGGCAGGACGGTCGCCGGGTGCGGGTGTGCGAGCGTCGCCCCGAGCCGGGCACGCAGACGCGGGCGATCGGGATCCACCGTCCGGGGCTCGATGCCCTCGACGCCGCGGGAGTGGGTACCGGCGTGCGCTCCGAGGCGCTCCGCCTCTCCGGCGGCGAGGTCCGCAGCCGCGGCCGGCGACTCGCCGCCCTGACCTTCACCACCGAGCGTCCGATCCTGACGCTCGCGCAGCCCCGCACCGAGGAGCTGCTGCGAGACCGTCTCCGGACGCTGCAACCGGATGCGCTGCAGTCCGGCTCCGTCGTCCGCTCGGTCCGCGACGAGGGGGCGTTCGTGCGGGTCGGGATCGACGGCGAGCACGGACGTCGGGAGGAGACGGCGTCGATCGTCGTCGTCGCGGACGGCGTCCGGAGTCCCCTGCGGGAGGCGTTCGGTGCGGGGTGGCTGGCGCGCACCGGAACCGCAGGCTACGCGATGCTCGACGTCGACGATCCGCCGGCCGACGATCGCGCCGTGCTGTACTTCGAGCCGGACGGCCTCGTCGAGTCCTTCCCGTTGCCGGGCGGCCGGCGCCGCTGGGTGGTGCGCGAAGACCGTGGTCGGACGGTGTCCACAGCCGCCGAGCTGGCGGACATCGTCGGTCACCGGACCGGGGAGAGGCTCGAGGTCGACCCCACCGCGCCTGTCTCCTCGTTCCGCGCGGCCCAGCACGCGGCTCGACGGCTGCACCGCGGACGGATCGTGCTGCTCGGCGACGCCGCGCACGAGGTGAGCCCGATCGGCGGCCAGGGCATGAACCTCGGCTGGGCGGATGCGCTCCGGCTGGTCGCGGCGCTGCGCCGGACCGACCGCGGCGCCGCCCCCGTCCTCGACGGCTTCGCCCGGGAGGTCCAGCGGGCGGCGCGGAAGGCGCATCATCGCTCCGCGTTCTTCATGGCGATGGGGGCTCCGGCGGTCGCCCCGGTCGTCGCCGTGCGGGAGGGGCTGGTGCGTACGCTCGGTTCCTCCGCGCTGCGCCCGTGGACGACCGGTCTCATCACGATGCGCGGCCTCTGACGCGAGAAAGGCCCGGTCCGCCTGCGCGGACCGGGCCTTTCTCGAGGCGGGGGATCAGAAGTTGATCATGTGGCCGGCCAGGCCGTGGAAGCCCTCCTGCAGCGCCTCAGACAGGGTCGGGTGGGTGTGCACGTTGCGAGCCAGCTCGAGGGCCGTGAGGTCCCACTTCTGCGCGAGGGTGAGCTCGGGCAGCAGCTCCGACACGTCGGGTCCGATCATGTGCGCGCCGATGAGCTCCAGGTGCTCGGCGTCGGCGATGAGCTTGACGAAGCCGACCGGCTCGCCGAGGCCGTGCGCCTTGCCGTTGGCCATGAAGGGGAAGGTCGCGACCTTGATCTCGCGTCCTTCGTCCTTCGCCTGCTGCTCGGTGAGCCCGAAGGACGCCACCTGCGGCGAGCAGAAGGTCGCCCGCGGCATCATGCGGTAGTCGCCCAGCGTCATGGTCTCGGCGCCGCCGATGGTCTCGGCCGCGACGACACCCTGTGCCTCCGCGACGTGCGCGAGCTGCAGCTTGGCGGTCACGTCGCCGATGGCGTAGATGCCCTCGACGTTGGTGCGCATGTGGTCGTCGATGTCGATCGCGCCGCGCTCGGTGAGCTTCACGCCCGTCTTGTCGAGCCCGAAGCCCTCGACGTTCGGCGCGAACCCGACCGACATGAGCACCTTGTCGGCCTCGATCGACGCCTGCTGGCCGTCCTTGCCCGTGTAGGAGACGGTCACGGAGGAGCCGTTGTCGACGACCGACTCGACCTTGGTGGAGGTGAGGATGTCGACGCCGTAGTTCTTGTACTGCTTCGTGATCTCCTTCGACACGTCGGCGTCCTCGTTGGGGAGGGCGCGGTCGAGGAACTCGATGATCGTGACCTTGACGCCGTAGTTCGTCATCACGTAGGCGAACTCCATGCCGATAGCGCCGGCGCCGACGATGACGATGGACTTCGGCAGCTCACGGGAGAGGATCTGCTCCTCGTAGGTCACGACGTTGTCGCTGAGCTGCACGCCGGGGAGCAGACGGACCTTCGAGCCCGTGGCGATGATCGCGTTGTCGAAGGTGATCTCCTCGGTGGAGCCGTCCGCCTTCGCCACCGAGATGGCCTTCGGGCCCGTGAAGGTGCCGCGGCCGTCGTACTCGGTCACCTTGTTCTTCTTCATGAGGAAGTGGATGCCCTTGACCCGGCCATCGGCGACGACGCGGCTGCGGTCGAACGCCTTGCCGTAGTCGATCGTGAACTCTCCGGAGATCCCGAAGAAGTCGGCCTTGTGGTTCAGCGTGTGCGCGATCTCCGCGTTCTTCAGGAGCGCCTTGGAAGGGATGCAGCCGACGTTGAGGCAGACACCACCCCAGTACTTCTCCTCGATGATGGCGGTGGACAGACCGAGCTGCGCGCTGCGAACCGCAGCGACGTATCCGCCAGGACCTGCACCAAGGATGACGACGTCGTAGTGTGGCATGCCTTAAGCCTATCGCTCCGAGGGGGTAGCGGAATCGGTCGGAGCCGGTCCCCGGCGGCGGCGCAGGACGAGCCAGACGACAAGGGCCAGCGCGGCGAGCACGAGGATCGAGAGCACCCAGATCCACACCGAAGGGGCTCCCGCGTCGTCTCCCGCGTCCGGTGCCGTCGTCGCGGTCGCCTCGGGGGCGGCGGTCTGCTCCGTCGTCGGCGCCGCCGTCGGGGGAGCGGTGGTGGGCTCGTCCGACGGCGCGGCCTCGTCGCCGACCGTGGCGGTGAAGGAGAACTCGCCGGAGGTCGGGTGGCCGTCGCTCGAGACGACCTTCCAGACGACGTGGTACTCACCGGCGGGCCCGGAGCCGAGCAGGGGCTGCGTCACGATGGCGCCCTCGACCGTGGGAGTGCCGTCGATGACGGACTGACCGGCCGGATCCGTGACGGTCAGCTCCGTCGCTCCTTCGCCGTCGATGAGCTTCGCGCTGAAGGTGAGGGTGAGCTCGGAGGGCAGCGTCTCCACGGAGCTGTCCGCCGCAGGCGACGACGACACGAGCGCGTCATGGGCGGACGCGGAGAGCGGGGAGAGGAGGACGAGGAATGCGGCGAGGAGGGTGGCTGCGAGGGCGATCGGGGCCGCCGGGCGGCGCAGAGCTGTGGTCTTCACGAGTCCAGCCTATGAATCCCCGGTATGGGACCGCTGAGTGTGAAAGCGGCCTCCCGCGCACCCCTCCGGATCGGATAGTCTGGACAGCCAGGAGGGCACAGTGACAGACAGCGACAGCCGACCGGCCGGTGAAGCCGCCATCCATCGCTCCGGCGAGCCGAGACACGACGTGACGCAGACGTTCGGACACGATTCCGATCTGTCGTTCGTGCCGTTCGGCGTGGAGTTGACCGATGTCGAGCAGTCGGCCATCGCGGCGCTGCCCTCGGGCTCGGCTCTGCTGCTCGTCCGTTCCGGTGCGCTCGCCGGTGCGCGGTACCTCCTCGACACCGACGTGACCACGGTCGGTCGTCATCCGGAGGCCGACATCTTCTTCGACGACGTCACGGTGTCCCGCCGTCACGCGGAGATCACCCGCAACGGGACGACGTTCGAGATCATCGATCAGCGCTCCCTCAACGGCACCTACGTGAACGGCGAGCGCGTGGACCGCAGCCCCCTGGCGGACGGCTCCGAGCTGCGCGTCGGCAAGTTCCGTCTGAACTTCTTCGCGTCCCCGCTCGACCGCGCGGCGAACGCCTGATGGCGGCAACTCCCGCCCGCGAACGCTCGGCGTCCGCGGGCCTGCTGAGTATCGGTCAGGTGCTCGCACGTCTCACCCCGGAGTTCCCCGACCTGACCTCCAGCAAGCTGCGGTTCCTCGAGGTGCAGGGCATCGTCCGTCCCTCCCGCACCGAGTCCGGCTACCGGAAGTTCTCCTCCTCGGACATCGAGCGCCTCCGCCTGGGGCTGACCCTGCAGCGGGATCACTACCTTCCGCTCAGCGTGATCCGCGAGCAGCTCGACGAGGCGGAGGCCTCGGGCGAGACGGCCGCGCTCGCCCCGCCGCCCTCGATCGCCCCCGCGCCGCGGCGTTACCGCCGCGACGAGCTCCTGGCCGCCGCCGGCGCCGGACCGCAGCTCCTCAACGACGCGATCAGCACCGGGGTCATCACCGCGCAGGAGACGTACTCCGAATCCACGGTCGCGCTGCTCCGCGGGCTCGTGGCGCTCGATCGGCACGGCATCGAGCCGCGTCATCTCCGCTCCCTGCGGCAGGGCGCGGAGCGGGAGGTCTCGCTCATCGAGTCGGCGCTCTCCACGCTGCTGCGTCGCACCGACGCCACCTCGCGGGCGCGCGCCAACGAACTCGCACCGGAGCTGGCCACGCGCATCGACGACGTCAGGACGTTGTTCGTGAAGGATGCGCTCACGCGGATCCTTTCGTAACGAACTGATTGCGACACACCTTCGGCGTCGCACGGATGTCGTTGCCGGTGCCGGGACCCTGCTCTACCGTGGAGATAACCGTTCCAGGGAGGATTTCAGATGAATGCGGATGAGCTCGCAGGCGACCCGCGGTTCGTGACCGAACTCCTCTTCACCGACGGTCTGCCCGCGATGGACGACGAGGTCGGCTATCGCGGCGCCGTGGCAGCCCGTGCGGCCGGCATCACCTACCGCCAGCTGGACTACTGGGCCCGCACCGAGCTCGTCGAGCCCACGGTGCGCGGCGCGAACGGCTCCGGCTCGCAGCGTCTCTACGGCTTCCGCGACATCCTCGTCCTGAAGCTCGTCAAGAGCCTGCTCGACACGGGCATCTCCCTGCAGCAGATCCGCACCGCGGTGGACGAGCTCCGTCGCGCCGGCATCCGCGATCTCGCGGGGACGACCCTCATGAGCGATGGCGCGTCCGTCTACCTCTGCACCTCGAACGACGAGGTGATCGACCTGGTCAGCCGCGGTCAGGGCGTCTTCGGGATCGCGGTCGGCAAGGTGCTGCGCGAGGTGGAGTCGACGCTCGTCGCCTTCGATGCCTCCGCGCCGGACCCCGTCGACGAGCTCTCCGCCCGTCGCGCCAAGCGCTCCGCCTGACGCTCCACCCCCGCTTCACGAAGAACGGCCACCCTCGAAGAGGATGGCCGTTTCGTCGTTCCGCGGTGTCAGCTCTGCGGTCCGTTCTCCGGAACGGGGACGCGACCCGTGCGGATGATGCGGTCGAGGAGCTGGTCGAAGTCCGCGGCGAGCTCCTGAGCGGAGTCGCCGGGCCAGATGTGCAGCGGTTTCGCGGCGCCCTGCGCCTGCTGCAGCGAGGTGCGCTCCGGAAGCTGCGGCGAGAGCACGAGGGGGCCGAACATGTCTCGCAGCTCCTTGATGCGGAACTGGTGCTCGATCGACTGCGGGCGCACGCGGTTGACCACGATGCCCAGCGGCTGGAGGCGCGGTGAGAGACCGCGGCGGATCTCCTCGATCGCGCGCAGGGCACGGTCCGCGGCGGCCACGGAGAAGAGGCCGGGCTCGGTGACGACCATGACGCGGTCGCTCGCGGCCCACGCGGTGCGGGTGAGGGCGTTCAGCGACGGCGCGCAGTCGATGAGCACGAGGTCGTAGTCCGCCTCGACCGCTGCGAGCGCCTCCTCGAGCTTCCACACATCGCGGACGCTCGGGTGCGGGCCGTCGAAGTTGATGGCGGACGGGCTTCCGATCAGCACGTCGATCGTGCCGGGGTGGACCTTCGCCCAGCCGCTGGAGGTGATCGCCTGGCGGACGGTCTTCTCCTTCGGGTTCGCCAGCACATCGGCGATGTTGAGTCGTCCGGCGACCTGGATGTCCATCCCGGTGGAGACGTCGGACTGCGGGTCGAGGTCGACGACGAGCGTCCGGACACCCCGGGCGAAAGCCGCGGAGGCCAGCCCGAGTGTCACGGTCGTCTTGCCGACGCCCCCCTTGAGAGAGCTGACGCTGAGTACGTGCACGGACTCCACGTTACCTTCCCCTAGGCTGGGGGAACACTCAGCCCCGCCCCATGTGCGTGCCTCGGCCGTGCATCGAGCTCTCAGAGGTGTGCATGTTCCAGAAGATCCTTGTGGCGAATCGTGGCGAGATCGCGATCCGGGCATTCCGAGCGGCCGTGGAGGTGGGGGCGCGCACCGTCGCCGTCTTCCCGCACGAGGACCGCGGCTCGGTCCACCGGCTCAAGGCCGACGAGGCGTACGAGATCGGCGAGCGGGGCCATCCCGTCCGCGCCTACCTGGACGTCGACGAGATCATCCGCGTGGCCACCGAGTCGGGTGCCGACGCGATCTACCCCGGCTACGGCTTCCTCTCGGAGAACCCGGAGCTCGCGGAGAAGGCCGCCGCCCACGGCATCGTCTTCATCGGTCCTCCCGCGAAGGTGCTGGAGATGGCCGGCAACAAGGTCGAGGCCAAGCGGCACGCGGTCGAGGCGGGCGTCCCCGTGCTCCGCTCGACCGAGGCCTCCGACGACGTCGACGCGCTCGTCGCCCAGGCGGAGGAGATCGGCTTCCCCCTCTTCGCCAAGGCCGTCGCCGGTGGTGGCGGCCGCGGCATGCGACGCGTCGAGACGCTCGGCGACCTCGGACCGGCCCTCGCCGAGGCGATGCGGGAGGCCGGCAGCGCCTTCGGCGACCCCCGGATGTTCCTGGAGCAGGCCGTCGTGCGCCCGCGGCACATCGAGGTGCAGATCCTCGCGGACAAGACCGGTGAGACGGTGCACCTGTTCGAGCGGGATTGCTCCGTGCAGCGGCGGCATCAGAAGGTCGTCGAGATCGCTCCCGCCCCCAACCTCGATGACGACGTGCGCCGGGCCCTGCACGGCTATGCCGTCGCCTTCGCCCGCTCCATCGGCTACGAGAACGCCGGCACCGTCGAGTTCTTGCTGGAGACGGCGGGGGAGCGCGCGGGAGAGGTCGTCTTCATCGAGATGAACCCCCGCATCCAGGTCGAGCACACGGTGACCGAGGAGGTCACCGACGTCGATCTCGTGCAGAGCCAGATGCGCATCGCCGCGGGGCAGACCCTCGCCGATCTCGGGTTGCAGCAGGAGAACCTGCACCTGCGGGGTGCCGCGCTGCAGTGCCGCATCACCACGGAGGACCCGACGCAGGGCTTCCGTCCCGACACCGGGAAGATCACCACCTACCGCTCGCCCGGCGGTGCCGGGATCCGGCTCGACGGCGGCACCGTGCACCAGGGTGCCCAGATCAGCCCGCACTTCGACTCGATGCTCGCGAAGCTGACCTGCCGCGGCCGCGACTTCCCGGCCGCCGTGGCCCGCGCGCGCCGTGCCCTCGCCGAGTTCCGCATCCGCGGCGTCTCCACGAACATCCCCTTCCTCCAGGCGCTGCTCGATGACGAGGCCTTCATCCGCGGCGACGTCAGCACGTCCTTCATCGACGAGCGCCCGGAGCTGCTCCGCGGTCGCGCCTCGAAGGACCGCGGCACGAAGATCCTCAACTGGCTCGTGGACGTGACGGTGAACAAGCCGCACGGTGCGCACCCCGGCGTCATCGACCCCGCGACCAAGCTCCCGCCGATCGACCTCAGCACGGAGCCGGCTCCCGGCTCCCGGCAGCGGCTGCTCGAGGTGGGCCCCGAGGAGTTCGTCCGCGGCCTGCGCGCGCAGACCGCCCTCGCGATCACCGACACGACCTTCCGCGACGCGCACCAGTCGCTGCTCGCGACCAGGGTCCGCACGAAGGACCTCGTCGCCGCCGCCCCGTACCTCGCCCGTCTCACCCCGGAGCTGCTGTCGGTCGAGGCCTGGGGTGGCGCCACGTACGATGTCGCGCTGCGCTTCCTCGGCGAGGACCCGTGGGAGCGGCTCGACAAGCTGCGTGCCGCCCTCCCGAACGTCGCCATCCAGATGCTCCTGCGCGGCCGGAACACGGTCGGCTACACGCCGTACCCGACCGCGGTGACCGAGGCCTTCGTGGCGGAGGCAGCGGCAAGCGGCGTCGACATCTTCCGGATCTTCGACGCGCTGAACGACGTGGAGCAGATGCGGCCGGCGATCGAGGCGGTCCGCGCCACGGGGACCGCCGTCGCCGAGGTGGCGCTCTGCTACACCGGAGACCTGCTGGACCCGGCAGAGGAGCTCTACACCCTCGACTACTACCTGAAGCTGGCGGATCAGATCGTCGCGGCCGGCGCGCACATCCTCGCGATCAAGGACATGGCGGGCCTGCTCCGCCCCGCCGCGGCCGCGAAGCTCGTCTCGGCGCTCCGTGAGCGCTTCGACCTGCCCGTGCACCTGCACACCCATGACACCCCCGGCGGGCAGCTCGCGACCCTGCTCGCAGCCAGCGCCGCCGGCGTGGATGCGGTGGACGCCGCCTCGGCGCCGCTGTCGGGCACGACCAGTCAGCCGTCGCTGTCGTCACTCGTCGCCGCCCTCGCCCACACGGAGCGGGACAGCGGGATCTCGCTCGCGGCCGTCTCGGATCTGGAGCCCTACTGGGAGGCGGTGCGTCGCCAGTACGCGCCGTTCGAGTCCGGGCTCCCGGGGCCCACCGGCCGCGTGTACCACCACGAGATCCCGGGCGGGCAGCTGTCGAACCTCCGACAGCAGGCCAAGGCCCTCGGGCTCGCCGACGACTTCGAGCTCATCGAGGACATGTACGCCGCGGCCGACCGCATCCTCGGACGCGTGCCGAAGGTCACCCCGTCGTCGAAGGTAGTGGGCGATCTCGCCCTGCATCTCGCCGCCGTGAAGGCCGACCCTGCGGACTTCGAGGCGAACCCGGAGAAGTACGACGTGCCCGACTCCGTGGTCGGCTTCATGGCGGGTGAGCTCGGCGACCTCCCCGGAGGCTGGCCCGAGCCGTTCCGGTCCAAGGTGCTCGCCGGTCGTTCCGTGCGGACCGGGCTCACGGCTCTCACCGACCAGGACGAGGCCGAGCTGGCGGGAACGAGCGCGCAACGACGCTCCCGCCTGAACACTCTGCTCTTCCCGGCTCCGGCGGCCGAGTTCGCCGAACGACGGGAGCAGTACGGCGACCTGTCCGTGCTGGACACCGGCGACTACCTGTACGGGCTGGTCCCCGGCCAGGAGCACCTCATCGAGATCGATCGCGGCGTCCAGCTCTACGTCGGGCTCGAGGCGATCGGCGAGGCCGACGACAAGGGCATGCGGACGGTGATGACCACGCTGAACGGTCAGCTCCGCCCGGTGTTCGTGCGGGACCGCTCCATCTCGGTCGATGCGCACGAGGTCGAGAAAGCCGACACGTCCGTCCCCGGCCAGGTGGCGGCGCCGTTCTCCGGCGTGGTCACCCTCAAGGCCGAGGTGGGAGCGACGGTGCGCGCGGGCGAGCCGGTCGCGTCGATCGAGGCGATGAAGATGGAGGCCGCCATCACCGCCCCCGTGGACGGGGTCGTGGAGCGGCACGCCATCTCCGAGACGCAGCAGGTGGACGCGGGCGATCTTTTGGTCGTGATCCGACCGGCGCACTAATCTTGTGCGGGCGAGGCCGCGCACCCTGGGCGCATCCCGAGGCCCGCACAGGTTGGGAGTGACACGTGACCGCGAAGAACAACGCCGACCCCGAGGACAGTCCGCTGGGGGTGCTCGACGACGCCGCATCCGTCGACACCGCCGGCATCGGCATCCTCGGCGGAACCGCGCAGGTGCGGGTGACCCTGCCGGCGGAGGAGGATGACGACCTCGCCGACGACGGTGTCGTGGATGGGGAGGTCGGCATCGACCTCATCGTCGACGACCTCACCCTCCCCGCGGTGCCGAAGCCCGTCCTCGATGCTCCGCGACTCGACGACGTGATCGACGCCGTCGTGGTGGAGGCGCCCGCGGCGGAGGAGCCCGTGGTGGAGGAGCCCGTGGTGGCGGATTCCGTGCCGGAGGAGCCCGTGCCGGCTGCCGAGCCCGTGGCTGACCTGGTCGCGGAGGAGGAGGCGGCCGCCCGCTTCCTCGCGAAGGCTGGAGCCGACCGTGCGGAGGTCCCGGCCGCGAAACCGGCGCGTGCCCCTCAGGCGCCCGTGCAGAAGGAGACCACGATGCCCGAAGCCGACGACAAGCCCGTCGCATCCGCGCACGCACGTCCGGCGCCCCGGACCGACGTGACCCTCACCGCGAAGCGTCTGGGGGAGCTGGGCGAGTCCGCCCGCGAGTCCGCAGATCTCCTCACCTCCGATCGCCTCCTCGACCCGCACCGCGTGGCCAAGCCGGAACCCGAGGGCGGGTGGAGTCACCTGCTCTACACGCTGTCCGGACGCCGGTTGAACATCGGCGACGGCCGTCGCGCGCGCGAGCGCAAGGAGCTCACGGCGCGGATCGCCGCCCCGCTCGCCGGCGGTGCCCGGTTCGTGCCGGTGCTCTCGCGGAAGGGCGGCGTGGGCAAGACCACGGTCACCGCGCTCCTCGGCATGGCCCTCGCTGACGCGAGGGAGGACCGCGTCATCGCCGTGGACGCGAACCCCGACCGCGGAACGCTCGCCGACCGGGTGCAGCGCGCGCAGCATGGCAAGTCCGTGCGCGACCTCGTCCGCATCCGGGACGACGTGCGCGGGTTCCACGACATCTCCGCGATCGTGGCACGGGATGCGACGCGCCTCGACGTGCTCGCCTCGGACGCCGACCCGCGTGTCGCCGAGGCCTTCAGCGACGACGACTATCGCGACGTGGCCGATGTGGCCGCGCACTACTACTCCCTCGTCCTCACCGACACCGGCACGGGGATCGTCCACTCGGTGATGTCGGCGACCCTCGACCTCGCCGACCAGATCGTCATCGTCTCCGGACTCAGCGTCGACGAGGCGCGGCTGGCGTCCGAGACCCTCACGTGGCTGGAGTCCAACGGGTACGCGCAGCAGGCGCGCGACGCCATCGTGGTGCTCAACCAGTCCACGCCCGGGACGCCGCTCGTGCGGCTGGGTGAGCTCCAGGCGCACTTCGCGTCGCGGGCCCGCAGCGTCGTGCGCGTGCCGTACGACCCGCAGATCGCCGCGGGCGGGACGATCGTCTTCGCGAACCTCCTCCCCGAGACGCGGAAGGCGGCGAGGGAACTCGCGGCGCTCCTCGTCGAGGGCCTCCGGGCGAAGGCCGCCTGATGACGGTTCGCGAGATCCGCATCTTCGGCGACCCGGTCCTGCGGACGGTGTGCGCACCCATCGAGGAGATCGACGACGGCGTGCGTGCGCTCGTCACGGATCTCCTGGAGACCGTCGAGCTCCCGGGCCGCGCCGGCGTGGCCGCGCCGCAGATCGGCGTCGTGCTCCGCGCCTTCAGCTACAACGTCGACGGCGAGATCGGCTACGTGCTGAACCCCGTGCTGACCGAGGTCCGCGGCGAGCCCGAGCCGACGGGAGAGGGCTGCCTGTCGGTGCCGGGACTCTGGCACGACGCCCAGCGCCATCCCTGGGCCCGGGTCGAGGGGATCGACCTCGACGGACAGCCGGTGGTGCTCGAGGGGGACGGGCTGCTCGCGCAGGCGCTCCAGCACGAGACCGACCACCTCGACGGCAAGCTCTTCCTCTCCCGACTCGACCCCGAGACCCGGAAGGTCGCGATGCGCGAGGTTCGCGAGAGCTCCTGGTTCTAGCCGCCGACCCACCCCTTCACGTACGAGCCGGCCCCTTGCGCACGAGCGCAAGGGGCCGGTTCGGTCAGAAGGGGGTGGGTCGACGCGCGGGTCAGCCGCCGATGGCGACGTTGGTCGTGGCGACCGGCTCGTCGTAGATCGCGGAGATCTCGTCGGCGAAGTCGTTCATGATGATGTTCCGCTTGATCGACAGCTTCGGGGTGAGGTGGCCGGAGGCCTCCGTCCACTCCGAGTCCAGGATCGTGAACTTGCGGATGGACTCGGCGCGCGACACCCGCTCGTTCGCCGCGTCCACCGCACGCTGCACCTCGGCACGGACCTGCGCGTTCGTCGAAGCCTCCGCGAGGGTCATCTTCTCGTCGAGGCCGTTGTTCGCGAGCCAGGTCGGCAGCATCTCGGGGTCGAGGGTGACGAGGGCCGAGATGAACGGGCGCTGGTCGCCGACGACGACGACCTGCCCGACGATGGGGTTCGCGCGGATCGGGTCCTCGAGTGCGGCCGGAGCGACGTTCTTGCCACCCGCCGTGACGATGATCTCCTTCTTGCGCCCCGTGATCGTGAGGAAGCCGTCGGCGTCGAAGCTGCCGATGTCGCCGGTGTGGAACCAGCCGCCGTCGCTGAACGCCTCGGCGGTGGCCTCCGGGTTGTTCCAGTACTCCTTGAAGACGTTGATGCCGCGCACCTCGATCTCGCCGTCGTCGGCCAGACGCACCCCGACCCCGGGAAGGGCGGGGCCGACCGTGCCGATCTTCGACTTCGAGGCGAGGTTCACCGTCGCGGGCGCCGTGGTCTCGGTCAGGCCGTAGCCCTCGAGGATCACCACGCCGAGGCTGTGGAAGAAGTGACCGAGGCGCGCGCCGAGGGGAGCGGAGCCCGACACCGCGTAGACGACGTTGCCGCCCATGGCCTCGCGGAGCTTGGAGTAGACGAGCTTGTTGAAGAGCGCGAACTTGAGCTTCGTCCCGAACGGGATCTTCTTGCCCTCCTCGAGCAGCCGGGAGTGCTCGATCGCCACGTCGGCGGCGGCGCGGAAGATCTTGCCCTTGCCGCCCGCCTCGGCCTTCTGCTCGGCGGAGTTGTAGACCTTCTCGAACACGCGGGGGACCGCGAGGAGGAAGGTGGGCTTGAAGGAGCCGAGGGCAGGGAGCAGCTGACGCGTGTCGGGCTGGTGGCCGGTGCGCACCCCGGCGTGCACGTTGAGGATGGAGATGAAGCGGGCGAACACGTGCGCGGTCGTGATGAACAGCAGCGTGGACGAGCCGGGCGTCTGCACGACCTCGTCGAGCGCCTTGGCGGAGTTGCGGGACAGCTCGACGAAGTTGCTGTGGGTGAGCACGCAGCCCTTCGGTCGTCCGGTGGAGCCCGAGGTGTAGATGAGGGTCGCGATGTCGGAGCCGACGGCGAGGCCGCGGCGACGCTGGATCTCCTCATCCGAGACGGATGCCCCCTGCGCGGTGAGCGTGTCGATCGCGCCCAGGTGCAGCTGCCAGACCTCTCGGAGGAGCGGAAGGTCGCCGCGCACCTCGTCGACGCGGGCGAAGTGCTCCGGTGACTCGACGAGGAGGGCGATCGCGCCCGAGTCCTCGAGGATCCACTGGATCTGCGACGGCGAGCTCGTCTCGTAGATCGGCACCATCACGGCACCGGCATAGAAGAGCGCGAAGTCGACGAGGCTCCACTCGTACGTGGTGCGGGCGAGGAAGCCCACCTTCTCGCCGGGCTGGATGCCGGCGGCGGCGAACCCCTTCGCCAGCGCGATGACCGCGGTCTCGAAGTCGGCGGCGGTGATGTCGCGCCATCCGTCGCCCTGCGGGACGGAGAACAGCGCCCGGTCGGGAGTCGCCTCCACACGCTTCGCAAGCAGGTCGGCGACGTTCGCGTCGGGATCGGCGGGGACGATCGCGGGGACTTCAAACTGGACCACGGCAGCTCCTTCGGTACCGGTCGGGCACGGGCGTTGGTCCGAGTCTAGGGCATGGCACCCGGTCGCGGTCAGGGTGGAACTCAGTCGCTTTGCGGGTCGCCCGACGAGGAACATGAGGGCGATCCGCGTCGCGGCGCTAGACTTCACCTCGATGTTCTACTGGCTGATGAAGTACGTCGTGATCGGCCCTGTGGTCAAGGCCGTGTTCCGTCCCTGGATCGTGGGGCGGAAGAACGTGCCCGCGACCGGGGCGGCGATCCTCGCCAGCAACCACCTCTCCTTCGCGGACTCGATCTTCCTTCCGCTCGTGATCGATCGGTCGATGTCGTTCCTCGCGAAGAGCGACTACTTCACCGGACGAGGCCTCAAGGGCTGGTCCACCCGCTTCTTCATGAAGGCGACGGGTCAGATCCCCATCGACCGCTCCGGGGGCAAGGCGTCCGAGGCCTCCCTCAACACCGGCCTCCAGGTGCTCGGGGGCGGCGACCTGCTGGGCATCTACCCCGAGGGCACGCGCAGCCCCGACGGCAAGCTCTACCGCGGCCGCACCGGCATCGCCCGGATGGCGCTCGAAGCCAAGGTCCCGGTCATCCCGGTCATCATGGTCGACACCGACACCGCCATGCCCATCGGCCGCCGTATCCCGCGGGTCATGCGGGTCGGGATCGTCATCGGCGAGCCGCTGGACTTCTCCCGCTATGCGGGCATGGAGAACGACCGCTACATCCTCCGGTCCGTCACGGACGAGATCATGGTGGCCCTCCAGCGCCTCGGTCAGCAGGAGTACGAGGACGTCTACGCGTCCACGGTCAAGGACCGTCTTCCGACGCGCGTCACATAGGCCCCCGGCGCGTCTCGGCGGTGGTGCCGCCCACTAGGCTGGACGCATGCTTCCGCACCACATCGACGCCCTTGATGCCTGGCGCTCGCTTCCCATCAAGCAGCAGCCGCAGTGGCCAGACGCCGACCGCGTCGCCGACGTCTCCCGGCAGATCTCGAGCCTTCCGCCGCTGGTCTTCGCCGGTGAGGTCGACAACCTCCGCGACCGTCTCGCCAGGGCGGCCTCCGGGGAGGCCTTCCTGCTGCAGGGTGGCGACTGCGCCGAGACCTTCGCCGGGGCCACGGCCGAGCAGATCCGCAACCGCATCAAGACGGTGCTGCAGATGGCCGTCGTGCTCACCTACGGCGCGTCCATGCCGGTCGTCAAGATGGGGCGCATGGCCGGGCAGTTCGCCAAGCCGCGCTCCAGCGACACCGAGACGCGCGGCGAGGTCACCCTGCCGGCGTACCGCGGCGACATCGTGAACGGCTACGACTTCACCGAGGGCTCCCGTCAGGCCGACCCCGGTCGACTGCTGCAGGGCTACCACACCGCCGCTTCCACGCTGAACCTCATCCGGGCGTTCACGCAGGGTGGCTTCGCGGACCTCCGCGAGGTGCACTCCTGGAACAAGGGCTTCGCGCAGAACCCGGCGAACCAGCGGTACGAGCGCATGGCCGCCGAGATCGATCGTGCGATCAAGTTCATGGAGGCCGCCGGCGCCGACTTCGACGAGCTCAAGCGCGTCGAGTTCTTCACCGGTCACGAGGGTCTGCTCATGGACTACGAGCGCCCGATGACGCGGATCGACTCGCGGACGGACACCCCGTACAACACCTCTGCCCACTTCCTGTGGATCGGGGAGCGCACCCGCGAGCTCGACGGCGCGCACGTCGACTACTTCTCGAAGATCCGGAACCCGATCGGCGTGAAGCTGGGCCCCACCACCACGCCGGAGACGGCACTGGCACTCATCGACAAGCTCGACCCGGAGCGCGAGCCCGGCCGGCTGACCTTCATCACGCGTATGGGCGCCGGCCGCATCCGCGATGCGCTGCCCCCGCTGCTGGAGGCGGTCCGCGAGTCGGGTGCCCAGCCGCTCTGGGTCACCGACCCCATGCACGGCAACGGCATCACGACGCCGACCGGGTACAAGACGCGTCGCTTCGACGACGTCGTCGACGAGGTCCGCGGCTTCTTCGAGGCGCACCGGGCGGTCGGCACGTTCCCCGGCGGCATCCACGTCGAGCTGACCGGCGACGACGTCACCGAGTGCCTGGGCGGATCGGAGCAGATCGACGAGGCGGCCCTGGGGACCCGCTACGAGAGCCTGTGCGACCCGCGCCTGAACCACATGCAGTCCCTGGAGCTGGCGTTCCTGGTGGCCGAGGAGCTCGAGAAGCGCTGAGCCACGGGCGGACGCACGAAGGGGCCGGAACGATGTTCCGGCCCCTTCGTCGTGTCGGCGTCAGCCGGCGAAGCTCATGGTGAGCGTGATGCTCGCGCCCTTCCGCTGCGGTTCGGATGGGCTGTACGACTCCACGCGCGTGTTCTCGTTCGCGAGGAGGTCCCACACGGAGTCCGGCAGACCCGTGCTGCTCGTGTAGCTCCAGGTGAATCCGGCGTCTCGCAACGCGCCGGTGGCCTCGTCGCGCGTCATCCCGGAGACATCCGGCACATCGAACAGCGGCGGGCCCTGCGAGACGATCAGCTGGATCGTCTCGCCAGGACGCCAGGATCCTTCCTCGGTGCGGTCCGCGTACCCGATGACCCGGTCCTTGCCGATGGAATCGCTCGGGCGGTAGATGTTCTCCTCCGCCACCTTGAGGCCTTTGCCGGTGAGCGTCTCGGTCGCCTGCTTGACGGTCATGTCCGTGACGTCGGGCACCGGCCCGCGCGACACCTGGATCGTGGCGGTGTCCTTCTCGTGGACGGTGCAGCCCTCATCGCAGCCGAAGGCATCGCCGCCGTCACGGGGAGTGATGCGGACGTTGATGACCGATCCGGCCGCGGCGTCGGTGAAGTACTCCTCGTCGTCGGTGATCTCGAGGTTCGCCGCCTGCAACGCGGCCCGGACGTCCTCGGCAGGCTGTCCGGCCACAGGGGCGAGGTCGTGGGAGGCGGGGCCGGCGGACACGACGACGGCGACGGTGGTGCCCTTGTCGATCCTGGTGCCCTCGCCGGGGTCCGTCTCGATGACGATGCCCTTCTCGACGTCGACGGAGAACTCGTCGCGTTGGGCGGGTTCGAAGCCGGCTTCCGTGAGGTCTGCCGCCGCCTCGTCGTACGTCTGGCCCGCCACGGCGGGCACCGCGATCAGCGAGCCGGGACCGGAGCCGAACCACCAGCCCACGCCGCCGGCGAGGACGGCGAGCAGGAGGACGAGGGAGAGGAGGAACGTGCCACGGGCGCGGCGCTTGGCGGCCCGCCGCCGGAGGATGGTGGCGTTGTCGATCCCGGGGGAGGTGGCCGTCGCCGGTTCCGGCAGGAGCATGGTGCCCGGCATGACCTTGGTGAGGTCGCCGGAGTCGGCCTGATCCCGGGAGGCGCCGGTGGTCCGGGTCACGGCGGGGGCGACACCGATCTCGCGCTCGATCTCCCGCAGGCGCTCCAGCATCTGCTGAGCGTCGTCCGGACGCTCGTCCGGGGACTTCTCGGTGGCCCACAGCACGAGCTCGTCGAGCTGCTCGGGCACCGACGGATTGCGGACGCTGGGTCGGGGGACCGACTCGGTGGCGTGCTGGAACGCGATCTGCATCGGCTGCTCGCCCTTGTAGGGCTGCTCGCCGACGAGCATCTCGTAGAGCATGATGCCGAGCGCGTAGATGTCGCTGCGGGCGTCGGCGGTACCGCGGGTGACGAGCTCCGGCGCGAGGTACGCGATCGTCCCGAGGAGCTGCTGCCCGGTGGCGGTGTTCGCGGTGGTGGCTCTCGCGAGTCCGAAGTCGCCGATCTTGATACGGCCGTCCTCCGCGAGCAGGACGTTCTCCGGCTTGACGTCGCGGTGGACGATGCCCGCCCGATGCGCGGCGGACAGCCCGGCGAGAACGGCATCCATGATCGTGATCGTCTGAGCGACCGTGAGGCGCTTCTGCTCTCGGAGGAGCTCACGCAGAGTGATCCCTGGCAGATACTCCATGACGAGGTAGGCGAGTTCGCCGTCCTGGCCCTGATCGAAGACGTTGACGACGTGCGGGTCGGCGAGGCGGGCCGCGGCGCGGGCC
The DNA here is from genome assembly GCF_040685015.1 of Microbacterium meiriae. NCBI lineage: Bacteria > Bacillati > Actinomycetota > Actinomycetes > Micrococcales > Microbacteriaceae > Microbacterium > Microbacterium meiriae. The sequence goes on from NZ_JBFBHD010000002.1 coordinate 121,759, forward strand.
TCCTGGATGAACCGGCTCTGGAACGCGGAGTCGTCACTGAGGTGCGCGTGCATGACCTTCAAGGCGATGCGGCGCTCCAGGCGGAGGTCGGTGGCGACGTAGACCGTGGCCATGCCGCCGCGGGCGATCCGCGCACGCACGCGGTACCGACCGTCGACAAGCCGCCCGATGAGGGGGTCGGCCTGATGATTGGTCGTCACGACAGAAGTCTATGGACGAATGGCTGAAAGCCCCGGGAACGCCTCACCCCTCGGGTCATCCGGATTTCCGGCGGCCTCACCCGTGCTGGGCGAGCCATGCGTACGCCTGGGCCTCCCACTGCCCGTAGCGATCGGGGTAGGCGGAGATCTGCACGGCCTGCGCCGCGTCGGTGAAGGGCAGCGACTCCCAGCCCGCGATGTCGAGCAGTCCGCGGGTGGTGTGCCCGTTCGGGTCGCCCGTGCCGCCGTAGAAGACCCGCGTGCTCCGCTCCGCGTCCATGATCTGCGCCGGGGTGCCCCAGCCGGTGCTCGGGCGCTGCTGGAAGATACCGAGCGAGTCGCGATCCCCCCAGTCCAGGTTGCGGAGATCCGACTCCACCATGCCGGTGGCGAGGGCGATGGCGATCCCGCGGTCGGAGACTCCGAGTTCGCGGCCCACGCGGATGATGAGCGCGGCGTTGGCAGCCTGCTCGGCCGTCAGGGTCGCACTGCGCTGTCCGGTCGGCGCAGCGGCGGGCTTCGGGGCAGGCGCCTGCACGGCGAGGCGCTGACCCGGGTAGATGATCGACGACGGGCCGAGGCCGTTCCAGGCGAAGAGGGACTGCGTGGTGGTCCCGTACCGCTGAGCGATCGAGAACAGCGTCTCGCCCGCGGCGACGGTGTGGGCGGTGCCGCCGCTCTGCGGGGGCGTCGCGGGTGCCGCCGCGGGTGCGGCCGCGGGTGCCGGAGGGGAAGCGGAAGCCGCGCCTCCGGATACGACGATCTTCTGTCCCGGGTAGATGATGGCGCCGTCGGGAAGGCCGTTGGCGGCGAGGATCGCGCCGACCGAGGTGGCGTACTTCCGGGCGATGCCGAAGACGGTGTCGCCCGCCACGACCGTGTGGGTCTTCGTCGCCGCAGGCACCGACGTGGGCGCCGGCGCGGGTGCCGAGGCCGGGGCGCGCAGATGCAGGGTCTGCCCCGGATAGATGACCGAGCGCCAGGAGAGGCCGTTCCAGCCGAGGACGTCAGCGGTGCGCAGTCCGTGACGACCGGCGATGCCGGCGACCGTGTCCCCCGGCTGCACGACGTGCGAGGGCGGGATGTTCTGCGTCGGTGCGACGCGCACCGGAGCGATCCGATGCCGTTCGTGCGGCGCGACCGGCGGTGCGGGCGCGGCGGCGGGTGTCGCCGTCAGAGTGGCGGCGAGGGCGCCGGCCACGGCTGTCTGGAAGATCACGTCAGCCCCCTTTTCGAGCACTTCACGCTGACACGGATGTATAGAGATGTCAACAGAAGTGACAGGTGTGACGAATGTGACGGAAGTGATGGATATGCGCGTCGGGGGCCGAGGTGAGATAGTGGCAACGTGTCTGAGAACGTCGCTGCAACCCCTGACGCCGCCCTCGAGTGGCTGACCATGCCCGACCTCGTCGAGGTGCTCGGCGAGCCCCTCGGCCGCGTGCGTCGTCTGATCGACGAGCACTACCTCGTCGGCTCGCGGCGCAGCGGCGTCTTCGCCGTTCCTGCGGTGTTCATCGTGGACGGCGAGCCGCTGAGCTCCCTGCGCGGGACGATCATCGTCCTGCAGGATGCCGGCTTCTCCGATGACGAACTGATCGACTGGCTGCTCGCCGAGGACGAGACCCTCGGGCGTTCCCCGATCGCCTCTCTGCTCGCCGGGCACAAGAGCGAGGTCCGTCGGCTCGCGCGCACCCTCGCCTGAGCGACCCGTTCAGGAGGAGCGCACGGTCGCCGCTCGGCCGAGATCGCGGAGCTCGCCGACCGCGGCGTCCTCGAGCCGGGCTCCGGAGAGCGCGCGATCGGCCTCTCCGGCGTAGTCGGCGATCATCGTCTCGACCCGTTCGAGGGCTCCGGTCCCGGCGATCGTCTCCTGCAGGAACGAGACCTGCGACGCCGTCAGGTCGGGGTCGCCGAGCATCTCGTCGAGCACCCGCCGGGCGGGTGTGTCCAGCTTCTCCCTGGTGAGCGCGATGAGGACGGTCCGCTTGCCCTCTCGGAGGTCGTCGCCCGCGGGCTTGCCGGTGACGGCGGCATCGCCGAACACACCGAGCACGTCGTCACGCAACTGGAAGGCGAGGCCGAGAGGGTGACCGAAGCGGCGCAGCGCCTCGGTCTGCCCGACGTCGGCGCCGGCGAGGCTCGCTCCCAGGATGAGCGGCTGCTCGATGCTGTAGCGCGCCGACTTCAGCGAGGCCACGCGCAGCGCGCGCTCCGCATGCTCGCGGTCATCGCTGACGCTCCACGCCGACTCCTCGGCGATGTCGAGGAACTGTCCGGTCGTGACATCGCGACGCATGCGCGCGTACTCGGCGCGCACGGTCCGCGCCGCGCCGTGACCGTCGAGCGCCGACTCCAGGAGGTCGTCGCTCCACGCCACGAGGAGATCGCCGAGCAGCACGGAACCGGCGCGCCCGAAGGCAGCGGCGTCGCCCCACCATCCGGCGGAGCGGTGGGAGGCCTCGAGCGCCCGGTGCGCCGCGGGACGGCCCCGGCGGGTGTCGGAGTTGTCGATCAGGTCGTCGTGCACGAGAGCGGCGGACTGGAAGATCTCCAGCGCCGCGCAGAGGTCCCACAGGGCGTCGTCCTCGACGGCGAGACGGTCACGGAACCGGGAGACGGCGCGCCACCCTGCGTGGCAGAAGCGGGCGCGCAGCCTCTTCCCTCCGGAGAGGGTGTCGGACGCCGCATCGAGGAAGGCGGCGGCGTCGTCGCCGTACCCCGCCGACTCCGCTCGCATGCGGTCGAGGAACAGGTCCAGTCGCGCGGCCACGGCGTCGGCGACGGAGGGGGAGGGGGACGGCACGACTCCCAGCATACGTAAAGGATGAGACGCCCGAACCGCTAGCCCCGGGCGCCGCTCGCGCGTAGACTGGAGGGCACCATACCCGAGGGGGACGAGATGCCACTCTCCGAACAGGAGCAACGTCTGCTCGACGAGATGGAACGCCATCTCCTGCACAATGACGCCGACGTCGTGAGCGCGCCGTCGGGCGATCGCACGCTCAGCTATCGCAATCTCGTCTACGGTGCTCTGCTCCTGCTGGCCGGCGTCGGCGGACTGGTCGTCGGTGTCATCCTCGGAGACATCTGGGGCATCGTCGTCGGGGTCATCGGTTTCGCGGCCATGCTCGGCGGCGTCATGCTGGCCGTCACCCCTGTCCGACGGTCCGGACCGGCAGAGCCCCGGACCCGCACCGCTCCGAAGCGGCAGGACTCCTCCTCCTTCATGGACCGCATGAACGATCGATGGGATCGGCGCCAGGACGGCCACTGACCTCCTCCCTTCCTCTCCACCACGAAGCCCGGATGCTGAGCATCCGGGCTTTTTCGTGCCTGTTGGGCATCCGGTCCCCACCGGCCCTCCACCGGCCCTCCACTGGCGCTCCACCTCGCTCCCCCGCGGAATGTCGCGGAAGTAGGGCGAGGTCCGCGGAAGCACAGGGACGATACCCTGGATTCGTCGTAGGAATGTGGAGGAAAGTGGAGTAAAGTGGGGCGCACCTCGAGTTGGCCGGACGGAGAGGGGGTGATGGCCGATGCTGCTGGGCACGCACTCACCGAAGCTGGACGACAAGGGACGGGTCATCCTTCCCGCGAAGTTCCGCGAGGACCTGGGCGGCGGCATCGTCGTCACCCGGGGCCAGGAGCGCTGCCTCTACGTCTTCAGCACGGCCGAGTTCGAGGCGATGCACGAGCGGATCCGTCAGGCCCCGCTCGCCAACAAGCAGGCGCGTGACTTCATGCGCATGTTCCTCTCCGGTGCCAGTGCGGAGATGCCCGACAGCCAGAACCGCATCACCATCCCCGCCCACCTGCGTCAGTACGCGGGTCTTCAGAAGGAGCTCATCGTGACCGGAGTCGGCGCCCACGCCGAGATCTGGGACGCGGAGAGCTGGAACGCGTACCTCGCCGCCGGCGAGGAGTCCTACGCCGAGCTGGAGCAGGAGGTGATTCCGGGACTGTTCTGACCACGGCTGTGATGCCCCGCCGCTCCCGCCCCGACACACTTCCCCGGTGCCGGGTCGAGATGCGGAGGGGGATCAGAGCCGAAGGTCGGACCCGAGAGAGATCATGAACCTCCGCGACATCCACACCCCCGTCCTGCTCGACCGCTGCGTCGAGCTCCTCGCACCTGCCCTCCAGGAGGACGGCGCCGTGCTCGTCGATGCCACCCTCGGCATGGGCGGCCATTCCGAAGCGCTACTTGAGCGATTCCCCGGAATCCGCCTCATCGGGCTGGACCGGGACACCGACGCGTTGAAGATCGCGGGGGAGCGGCTCGCTCGGTTCCGCGATCGCGTGACCCTCGTCCACACCGTCTACGACGAGATCGGCCTGCACGCCCAGGGCGCCGCCGGGATCCTCTTCGACCTGGGCGTCTCGTCGCTGCAGCTCGATGAGGCCGAACGTGGCTTCGCATACTCCAAGGACGCTCCGCTCGACATGCGGATGGACCAGACGAAGGGCATCACCGCCGCCGAGGTCATCGCCACCTACAGCGAGGGCAACCTGCGGCGCATCTTCGAGCGGTACGGAGAGGAGAAGCTCGCCGGACGGTATGCGCGCTTCATCATCGACGCCCGTCAGAAGCAGCCGATCACGCGATCGGGCGAACTCGTCGACATCCTCGTGGCCGCCACCCCCGCGGCCGCGCAGCGATCCGGGCACCCGGCGAAGCGCGTGTTCCAGGCCCTCCGGATCGAGGTCAACGCCGAGCTGAACGTCCTCGCGGACGCGATCCCCGCCGCGATGGACGCACTCGCGGTCGGAGGCCGCATCGTCGTGATGTCGTACCAGTCCCTCGAGGACCGGCTGGTCAAGCAGGCCTTCGCGGCCGCCTCCTCCTCGACGGCGCCCGCCGGGCTGCCGGTCGAGCTGCCGGAGCACGCCCCCCGATTCCGCATCCTCACCAAGGGCGCGGAACTCGCCGATGACGAAGAGCGCGCACGCAACCCGCGTGCGATACCGGTGCGCCTGCGCGCCGCCGAGAAGGTGCGGGAGAGCGCATGAGCATGAACGCAGTCCGCAAGCCGACCCTGCCGCTGCAGCCGGTCGCTCCGGAGACGACGCCCGAGCGGCGCCTGCGACCGGTGACGGCGCCCGCACGGCGCCGCAAGCCGAAGCTCGCCTACGCGCTCGTCGCGCTGGGCGGCGCCCTGGCCATCGGTGCGGGGCAGGTCGGGCTCTCGCTGGCCATCACACAGGACTCGTTCACCCTCGCCGGGCTCACGTCCCAGCAGCGCGAACTCGACCTCCGGACCGACGCGCTGCAGGAGGAGCTGACGGGGCTGAGTTCCCCGCAGGTGCTCGCGAGCAGCGCCGCCGACCTCGGCATGGTCGTGGCGGGCGCCCCGTCCTACCTCCGTCTCAGCGACGGCGCCGTCTTCGGGACGGGCGCCGGGGCGGAAGGGGTCTCCACGATCGATCCCAACGGGAAGGCGGCCGTCGGCAACGTCCTCGTCACGGAGGAGACCCCGCCGGCGGAGAACGCCGGGGACGACGCGACCGGCGGTACACCGCCCGCGCAGGACCTGCCGCCCGCCATCACCGACGGCCTGCCCAGCCCCACGACGCACTGACCATCCCCGATCGACGGAGAGATCCCATGACGACACGAGCCACGCGCGGACCGCGGCGACGCACCGTCGTCGCACTGGCGGTCATCCTTTCGATCCTGGTGGCGTTCGTCGTCCGCCTGATCGACATCCAGGTGGTGAGCGCCGACGAGCACGTCAACCAATCCCTCGAGCACATCGGCGACGGCTCGACGATCCCCGGACAGCGGGGATCCATCGTCGACGCCGAGGGCACAGTCCTCGCGTCGAGCGTGATGGTCTACGACGCGCAGCTCAGTCCTCAGGTCATCAGGCTCACGGAGGAGAAGGATCCTGCGCTGCCCTGGGCCGAGGCCTCAGAGAAGATCGCCGCGATCACGGGGGTACCGGGAGACGAGATCCGCAAACGCGTCTCCGATGCCCTCGCCGAGAACCCGAACAGCCAGTACGCACCCCTGAAGACGGGGCTCAACACCGAGCAGTTCATCGCGCTCCGCGACCTCGGCCTGGGGTCGTACCTCGCCCTGACGCCGCGCGAGACCCGGGTCTATCCCAACGGCGCGGTCGCCGGGAACGTGCTGGGCTTCCTCGACAACACCGGGGAGGCCAAGGCCGGCGTCGAGCAGCTCGAGGAATCGTGCCTCGCGCCGATCGATGGGGAGAAGACGTATCGCAAGGGCAAGGACGGCGTCGTGATCCCGGGGAGCGAGTCGGTCACCGACGCCGTCGACGGCGGCACCGTGCAGCTCACGATCAACAGCGACCTGCAGTGGTACCTCCAGCAGATGATCGGCGAGGAGGCCCAGAAGCAGGGCGCCAAGGGCGGAACCGTCACGGTCGTCGAGGTGGGCACCGGCAAGATCCGCGCCGCGGCCGAATGGCCGGCCATGGACCCGAACGACCTGGACTCCTCGACTCCGGAGACGCGATACAGCCAGATCTTCCACCGCGACTTCGAGCCCGGTTCGACGTTCAAGGCGATCACCGCGGCGGCGGCGATGGAGGGTGCGGGCCTCACCCCGCTCAGCACCGTGACGGCCTCCTCGCGCGAGACCTTCCCGAACGGCGCCGTGGTCAACGACGCGTTCAGCCACCCGGCCTACAACTACACGCTCGCGGGCGGACTGATCGACTCCTCCAACACCGCGCTGTCGAAGTTCGGCACGATGGTCGCCCCCGAGGTCCGCTACGACTACCTGCAGCGTTTCGGGGTCGGGCAGAAGACCCTGGACTTCCCCTCCGAAGTGGGAGGCATCCTGCACCCGGTGAGCGACTGGGACAGCCAGTCCCTCTACACGACGACGTTCGGCCAGTACTTCACGGTGACGGCCCCGCAGCTCGCCGGCGCGTACCAGGCCATCGCCAACGGCGGGGAGAAGATCGACCTGTCGATGGTGGAATCCTGCACGGCGCCCGACGGGACGGTCACGGAGACGCCGAAGCCGAAGCACGAGCAGATCGTCAAGGAGCAGACCGCCGCCGATCTGACCCGCATGCTCGAGAACGTCGCCGTGCAGGGCGGGAACGCCGATCGCATCCAGGTTCCCGGATACCGCGTGACCAGCAAGACCGGTACCGCGCAGGTCTCGGACGGCAAGGGCGGCTACAAGGCAGGCGTGTACTACACGAGCATGGTGGGCTTCGCGCCCGTCGACGACCCGCAGTACGTCGTCGTGGTCACCCTCGACGAGCCGACTAAGGTTGTATCGTCCGCGGCCACCGCTTCCGCCTTCCAGAAGGCGATGACGCAGGTGATGAAGACCTATCGCGTGATGCCGTCCTCTGTCCCGATGGACGCGCTCCTCCCCAAGTTCGGATAGCCGGCGAGAGCCGCGCATGGAGATGACATGATCGCCCTGACGCTCGCTGAGATCGCCGCCGCCATCGGTGGTGAACTGCGCGTGGCCGGAGAGCACACGCCGGAGACGGTGGTCGACGGGATCGTCGACACCGATTCGCGCACCATGGAGGCCGGGTCGATCTTCGTCGCCAAGCCCGGCGCCGAGACCGACGGGCACCGCTTCGTCGGTGCCGCCGCCGAAGCCGGTGCGGTCCTGGCGATCGTCGAGCACCCCGTCGACGTCGATGTCTCGCAGATCGTCGTGTCCGATGCCGTGGTCGCCCTCGGCGAGCTGGCGCGCGAGGTCGTGGCGCGCGTGCGCGCCGGGGGGAACCTGCGCATCGTCGGCATCACCGGCTCGAACGGCAAGACGACCACCAAGAACTTCCTCGCCCGCATCCTCGAGGACGAGGGCGAGACCGTCGCCCCGGTGAAGTCCTTCAACAACGAGGTCGGCGCCCCGGTGACGATGCTCCGCGTCACGCACGACACCCGATTCCTGGTGAGCGAGTTCGGGGCCGCCGCGCCGGGCAGCATCGCGCGGCTCGCCGGTCTCGTCGAGCCGGACCTGGTGGTCGTGCTGATGGTCGGCATGGCGCACGCGGGCGGCTTCGGCGGCATCGAGGCCACGGCGAAGGCCAAGTCCGAGCTCGTCGCCGCGGCCCGCGTGCCCGGCATCGCCGTGCTCAACGCGGACGACGCCCGGGTGTGGGCGATGCGCGAGCTCGCGGAGAGCCGCGGCCTCCGGGTCGTCGGCTTCGGCCAGTCGGCTGCGGCTGTCGTGCACGCGCGGGAGATCGAGGTCTCGGCCTCCGGCACGCAGTGCGTGATCGAGGTCGCAGGGGAGCGGCTGCCACTGCGCCTGCGCGTCCTCGGCGCCCACCACGTCAGCAACGCCCTCGCCGCGATCACCGCCGCCGTCGAGCTCGGCGTGGCCCCGGCCGATGCCGTCTCCCGGTTGGAGACCGTCGAGATCGCCGAGCGGTGGCGCATGCAGCCGCTGGGCAACGACCGCGTCCGCATCATCAACGACGCGTACAACGCCAGTCCCGACTCGATGGCGGCCGCCCTGCGGACCCTCGCCCAGATCACCGGCCCCGACGAGCGCACGGTCGCCGTCCTCGGCGCGATGAGCGAGCTCGGCGAGAGCGCAGGGGAGGAGCACGATCGCATCGGCCTCCTCGCCGTGCGTCTCAACATCCGACGCATCGTCGTCGTCGGCCCGGAGGCACGGCGGCTCTACCTCGCCGCCGTCGGCGAGGGGTCATGGGACAGCGAAGCCGTGCATCTGCCGGACCAGGACGCTGCGTTCGAGTACCTCCGTACCGAGCTGCGTGACGGAGACCGGGTCCTGGTGAAGTCGTCCAACTCCGTGGGCCTCCGGCATCTCGGCGATCGTCTGGGAGAATTGTTCTCGTGAGGTCCCTCATCATGGCGGCGGCCATCTCGCTCGCCTTCACTCTCTTCCTGACTCCCGTCTTCCTCCGGCTCTTCCGCAAGTGGGGCTGGGGGCAGGTCATCCGTACCCCGGAGGCTGCGGGCAACCCGAGCCACGAGGCGAAGCGCGGCACCCCGACCATGGGTGGTGTCATCTTCATCCTCGGCTCGATCGTGGGCTACTTCACCGGGGTCCTCGTCAGCGGCGAGACGCCGGCGCTGTCCGCCATCCTGGTGATCTGGCTCATGGTCGGCTTCGGTGTGGTCGGATTCATCGACGACTACATGAAGGTGCGCAGCCAGCGCAGCCTCGGGCTGTCGGGGTGGCGGAAGGTGATCGGTCAGCTCATCGTCGTGATCCCCTTCGGCATCGTGGCACTGAACTTCCCGAACAAGTGGGGGCAGACGCCGGCCAGTGCGTCGATCTCCCTCTTCCGGGACATCACCTGGCTGAACCTCTTCGCGTTCGGCGTCATCCTGGGCTGGATCCTCTACCTCGCCTGGATCTCGATCATCGGGGTCGCGACCTCCAACAGCGTCAACCTCACCGACGGCCTCGACGGCCTCGCCGCCGGCGCGGGCGTGATCGTCGTCGGCGCCTACAGCCTCATCGCGTTCTGGCAGTTCAAGCAGCCCTGCATCGGCGGTGATCCGGGCTCGCTCGGCGGCTGTTACGAGGTGCGCGACCCGTTCAACCTCGCCATCATCTCGGCCTCTTTCGCCGCCAGCCTCATCGGGTTCCTGTGGTGGAACGCGCCCAAGGCGAAGGTGTTCATGGGAGACGTGGGCTCGATGGCCATCGGTGGCGTCATCACCGCGATGGCGGTCATGACCCGCACCGAACTGCTGCTCCTCATCATCGCCGGCGTCTTCGTGCTCGCCTCCGGATCCGTGATCCTGCAGCGCGCCTACTTTAAGATCACCCGCGGCAAGCGGCTGTTCCTGATGAGCCCGTTCCACCACCACCTCGAGATGCGGGGCTGGTCGGAGGTCACCATCGTGGTGCGCATGTGGATCATCGCGGGTCTTCTCGCGGTGTCGGCCGTCGGGCTCTTCTACGTCGAATGGCTGACCCGTGTCGGCTGAGCGTCTGGCCGGGCTGACGAGCTGGCACGCAGACTGGAGCGGCCTGCGCGTCGCCGTCCTCGGCCTCTCCATGACCGGCTTCTCCGTGGCCGACACCCTCGCCGAGCTCGGTGCCGACGTCCTCGTGCTCAGCGAGTCCGCGGAGGAGGAGTACGCCCGCCTGCTCCCCGTCATCGGTGCCCGGTTGGAGCTCGGTCCGCTGGACGCCGTGCCCGAGGCGCTGAGGGCGTTCGGGCCCGAGGTCGTCATCGCGTCCCCTGGCTTCGCCCCGGCGCACCCGGTCATCCGTTGGGTTCAGGACGAGGGCATTGCGCTCTGGGGTGACGTCGAGCTCGCCTGGCGGGTGCGCGACAAGGTCCTCCGCGCGGACGGCACGCCGGCGGACTGGGTGCTCATCACCGGGACCAACGGCAAGACGACGACGACCCAGCTCACGGCGACGCTGCTCGTCGCCGGTGGCCTGCGCGCCGCGCCGTGCGGCAACATCGGCGTCCCCGTGCTCGACGCGGTCCGCGACCCCGCCGGCTTCGACGTGCTCGTCGTCGAGCTCTCCAGCCACCAGCTCTGGTACCTCGGACTGTCGCGTTCGGAGGGGGAGCTGTTCCCGCACGCCGCAGTCTGCCTGAACCTCGCCGACGATCATCTCGTCTGGCATGGCAGCGCTCAGGCTTACCGGGACGCGAAGGCGCTGGTGTACCGCAACACGCGGGTCGCCTGCGTCTACAACAAGGCCGACGAGGCGACGCGCCGGATGGTCGAGGAGGCCGACGTCGTCGAGGGCGCCCGCGCCATCGGCTTCGATCTCGGCATCCCCGGCCCGAGCGATCTCGGCGTCGTGGAGGGGCTGCTCGTCGACCGGGCGTTCCTCGACGATCGAGCCCGCAGCGCCCTGGAACTGACCACGGTCGCCGACCTGGAGGCCGCAGGGCTGTCGGCACCGCACATCGTTCAGAACATCCTGGCCGCCAGTGCCCTCGCCCGTTCTCTCGGGGTCGAGCCCGAGGCCATCCACGGGGCGCTGCAGACCTTCCGCCTGGACGCGCACCGCATCGAGGTGGTCGCGCGCCACGCCGGCATCACCTGGGTCGACGACTCCAAGGCGACGAACCCGCACGCGGCCGCGTCGTCACTGCGCGCGTACCCTGGTGCGGTGTGGGTCGTCGGCGGTGATCTCAAGGGTGTCGACATCGCCGATCTCGTCGCGGACGCGGGCTCCACCGCGCGCGCGGCGGTCGTCATCGGAGCGGACCGCACAGCCGTCGTCGCGGCATTCGAGCGACACGCGCCGACGGTGCCGGTCTTCGAGGTCGAAGCTGGCGACACTGGACAGGTCATGAACCGCGTCGTGGAGATCGCGGCGGGGATCGTCGACGGGGAGGGCACTGTGCTCCTCGCTCCCGCCGCCGCGTCCTTCGACCAGTTCTCCAGCTATGCGGATCGCGGCCACCGCTTCGCCGAAGCGGTGCGGGAGTGGATCGATCGGGGGAGCGCCGATGACGCAGGTGGCTCGCCCTCCGCGGTCTGAGTCGGGTGGCCTCGCCGCGCGGGTCTCGCTCGGACGCCGGTTCACCCCGGTGTCGACCGAGTTCCTGCTGATCGCGTCGACCGCCCTGCTCCTGACGATCTTCGGTCTCGTGATGGTGCTGTCCGCGACGAGCGCGACGGCGGTGGCCAAGGCGCAGAACCCGTTGGACGGCGCTCTCCGGCAAGGTGTGTTCGCCCTGCTCGGTATCCCGATGATGTTCCTCATCAGCCGCTTCCCTGTGGCGTTCCTCAAGCGCATGGCCTGGCCGGCGCTGTTCGGAGCCATCGCCCTCCAGCTCCTCGTGTTCACACCGCTCGGCATCGCCGACGGCGGAAACCGGAACTGGATCCAGGTGGCGGGTTTCCAGATGCAGCCGTCCGAGTTCCTCAAGCTGGCCCTCGCCCTGTGGATCGCCGCGGTCCTGCTGCGCAAGCAGACCATGCTCGGGACCTGGCATCACGTCTTCATCCCCGTGATCCCGGTCGGGGCGCTGGCCATCGGCACCGTCCTCGCCGGCAAGGACCTCGGGACCGCGATGGTGATGGTCCTCATCCTGCTCGGCTGTCTCTTCTTCTCGGGCGTGAAGCTGCGCCTCTTCATCATCCCGATGATCCTGGGCGTGGTCGCGGTGCTCGCCTACGCGCTCTCCAGCGAGGACCGCATGCGTCGCATCACCGCGACGTGCGATGACATGGCGCTGTACTACACCGACTGCTACCAGTCGATCCATGGCATCTGGGGCATGGCCTCCGGCGGGATCTTCGGACTCGGCCTCGGCAACTCCCAGGAGAAGTACGGCTGGCTCCCCGCCGCGGGCAACGACTTCATCTTCGCGATCGTCGGCGAGGAGCTCGGGCTGATCGGCTGCATCGTCGTCCTCGCCCTGTTCACGTTCTTCACGGTCGGTGCGTTCCATGTGATCCGCAAGACGTCGGACCCCTTCATCCGCGTCGCCGCGGGTGGGATCACGGTCTGGATCGTCGGTCAGGCCGTCCTGAACGTCGGCGTCGTCATCGGCGTGTTCCCGGTGATGGGTGTGCCCCTGCCGTTCATGTCCCAGGGGGGAACGGCACTCTTCGCCGTGCTCGTCGCCTGCGGCGTCCTGCTGGCCTTCGCGCGGACCATCCCGGTCGCCGAGAAGCAGTCAGCCGAGCGGGGTAGGGTCGCGAGGTGACTTCGTACCTCCTCGCCGGTGGTGGCACCGCCGGCCATGTCAATCCGTTGCTCGCGGTCGCCGATGCGCTGCGTGAGCGTGACCCGTCGGCGACGATCCTCGTGCTCGGCACGGCGGAGGGCCTGGAGTCCCGTCTCGTCCCCGAGCGTGGTTACGAGCTGCTCATCGTCGACAAAGTGCCGTTCCCGCGGCGCCCGAACGCGCAGGCCGCCGCGTTCCCCGCGCGGTTCCGCCGGGCGATCGCCCAGGTGCGTGCGCACATCCGGCAGCACGGGATCGACATCGTGGTGGGCTTCGGCGGCTACGCCTCCGCACCCGCCTACGTCGCCGCGCGTCGCGAGCGCGTGCCCTTCGTCGTCCACGAGGCCAATGCGAAGCCCGGGCTGGCGAACGTGCTCGGTGCCCGTGCGGCCGCGGGTGTGGGAGTCGCGTTCGCCGGGACGCCGCTCCGCGGGAGCGAGGTGGTCGGCATGCCGCTGCGGCGCGAGGTCATCACGCTCGACCGGGCGGCTCGACGCGCCGAGGCCGCCGAGTACTTCGGGCTCGCCGCCGATCGTCCTGTCCTTCTCGTCTTCGGCGGCTCGCTCGGAGCGCAGCGGTTGAACGACGCCCTGGCGGACTCCTGGCGCGACATCCTCGCCGCCGGTTGGCAGCTGCTGCATGTCACCGGGGAGCGCAGCGACCTGCCGGATCCTGGAGTGCCCGGGTACGCCCTCCGCCGGTACATCGACCGCATGGACCTCGCGTTCGCGCTGGCCGATCTCATCGTGTCGCGTTCGGGGTCGGCCACCGTGAGCGAGATCAGCGCGCTCGGGATTCCCGCGCTGTACGTGCCGTACTCGGTGGGCAACGGAGAGCAGCGGTTGAACGCAGGATCCGCCGTGGCCGCCGGTGCCGCTCAGCTCCTCGATGACGCGACCTTCGACGGCGATGCGGTCCGACGTATCGTGGTGCCGCTGCTCGGCGACCGTGACCGCATCCGGCGGATGGCGGAGGCGGCGGAGACCGCGGGCACCCGCACCGGCACCGAGAACGTCGTCGCGATGATCGACCGTGCCCTCGGTGCGGCGTGACGCCGCCGTCCGGACGAGAACGAAAAGTAGACTGAAGCGGACATGATCAGACCCGACCTCTCCCTCCCCATCCCCGACACGATCACCTCCGCGCACTTCATCGGCATCGGTGGATCCGGGATGAGCGGACTCGCGAAGATGTTCCTCGACGCGGGCATCCGCGTCTCCGGCAGCGACCGCGCCGACAGCGACAACCTACGGGCGCTGGCCGCCGCGGGGGCGACCGTCCACGTCGGTCATGACGCCGCCCACCTCGGCGACGCCGACACGGTCGTGCACACCGGTGCCATCTGGCCGGAGAACCCCGAGTTCGTCACCGCCAAGGAGCGCGGCCTCCACGTCATCCACCGCTCTCAGGCCCTGCACTGGCTGATCGGCACCCGACGCCTCGTCTCGGTGGCCGGCGCCCACGGCAAGACCACCTCGACGGGCATGATCGTCACGGCTCTGCGCGCGCTCGGCGCCGATCCGCACTTCGTCAACGGCGGCGTGATCGAGCAGCTCGGCACCTCCAGCGCGACCGGGAACGGCGACCTCTTCGTCATCGAGGCCGACGAGTCGGACGGGACCTTCCTCCTCTACGACACCGCGGTCGCGCTCATCACGAACGTCGACCCCGATCATCTCGATCACTACGGCTCCGATGAGGCCTTCCACGACGCCTTCGTGCGTTTCGCGGACGCGGCATCCGAGGCGGTCGTCATCTCCAGCGACGACCCCGGCGCGCTCCGCGTGCTGGCCGGGTTGTCGCACCCGCGCATCCTCACGTTCGGGCAGGCCGAGGACGCCGACGTCCGCGTCAGCGAGATCGTCACCTCGGGCCCCGTCGCCGCCGCCGTCTCGCACGGCGGCGAGACCGAGCGCATGCAGCTCGCGGTCCCCGGCGTGCACAACGCGATCAACGCGACCGGCGCCGTCGCCGTCCTCCTCGCGCTCGGCTATTCGCTCCGCGACGCCGTACGCGCCGTCGAGGGCTTCGCGGGGACGATCCGTCGTCTCGAGCGCCACGGCGAGGAGCGCGGGGTCACCGTCTACGACGACTACTCGCACCACCCGACCGAGGTGCGTGCGGCGCTCGAGGCCATGCGCAGCATCGCCGGGTCCGGCCGGCTGATCGCCATCCAGCAGCCGCACACGTATTCGCGGACGCAGCACATGTACCAGGAGTTCGCAGACGTCCTGGAGGAGCTCGCCGACCACACCGTGATGCTGGACGTCTACGGTGCCAGGGAGGACCCGGTGCCCGGCGTGACCGGCGAGCTGGTGAGCGGGGCGTTCGACGACCCGTCCCGAGTGCACTTCGTCGCCGACTGGCAGGAAGCGGCCGACTACACGGCGTCTGTCGCGAAGGACGGCGACTTCGTCGTGACTCTCGGCTGCGGCAACGTCTACCAGATCATCCCGCAGGTGCTGGAGTCGCTGCGCCGGACCGACGGGGCGTAGCCCATGCGCCGGCCGCCCCCGCTCCCGAGCGCTCCGGACACTCCGGGGGAGACGGACGTCGCCTCCGAGCGGATCCACCGCCGGCGTCCCGCGCCTCAGGCGGCTCCGGACGAGGGTGCCGTCGCCGCGCCCGTCGAGCCCGACGACGCGGAGACGGAGGAGGAAGCGGGCCCCCGTTCCTCGATGGACGTCTGGCGCGCGGCCCGCGCCCGCCGCAAGGCGCTCAGGGCGGAGATCCGTCGGTTCACCCACCGATCGCGGCGGCGCCGCATCGTCTGGCTGAGCGCTGTGGGGGCCGTCGTGCTGCTGATCGGGGGGAGTGTCGCTGCCGCTTACAGCCCGCTCTTCGCCGTGCAGCGCATCACGGTCACCGGCACCACGACGATCGATCCCGCGGTGATCGAGGGGGCCCTGGCGGATCAGCTCGGGACGCCCCTCGCCCTGGTCGACACGAGCGAGGTCAAGGCGGCGCTGCTGACGTTCCCGCTCATCGAGACCTATGCCCTGGAGGCTCGACCGCCGCACGATCTGACCGTGCGCATCGTGGAGCGCACGCCGATCGGGGTCGTCGAGTCGGGTGCCGGCTTCACTCTCGTGGATGCCGCAGGTGTCGCCCTCTCGACGACGGCGGAACGCCCGGCAGGGCAGCCGCTGGTGGAGGTCGAGGGGGGAATGGACTCGCCGGCGTTCCGCAGCGCGGGACTCGTGGTCCGCGCTCTCCCTGCCGACATCCGCAGTGCGCTGACCGGCGTCCGCGCCTCGACGGCGGACGACGTGACCTTGACCCTCGACTCGGGCCTCACGGTCGTGTGGGGGAGCCAGGAGGACTCCGGGTTGAAGGCGCTCGCGCTCTCCGCCGCGCTCGTGAAGAACCCCGACGCCTCGTCGATCGACGTCACCTCACCCGACGTCGCGGTGGTCGGCTGATCTGTTTCGACGGGAATGGCGCGACACGCCCATGTCGCTGCGCGCGCAGGGGCAGGCGGCGCTTACCTTCGATCTGAGAGAACGCAATACCGGGAAATACTTTACACCTCTAGTTGAGGTTTAAGGTTCGCCCTTTCCAGGCTCTACTAATCGGAGGCCGGCCATGAGCCAGAACCAGAACTACCTCGCCGTGATCAAGGTCGTCGGCGTCGGCGGTGGCGGCGTCAACGCCGTCAACCGCATGATCGAGCTCGGTCTCCGCGGAGTCGAGTTCATCGCCGTCAACACCGACGCCCAGGCGCTGCTCATGAGCGACGCCGACGTCAAGCTCGACGTGGGCCGTGAGCTCACCCGCGGGCTCGGCGCCGGAGCGGACCCGGAGGTGGGCCGCCGCGCGGCCGAGGACCACGCGGAGGAGATCGAGCAGGCGCTGACCGGCGCCGACATGGTCTTCGTCACCGCGGGTGAGGGCGGCGGCACGGGAACCGGCGGTGCCCCGGTGGTCGCCCGTATCGCGAAGTCGATCGGTGCCCTGACCATCGGTGTCGTCACGAAGCCGTTCTCCTTCGAAGGTCGCCGCCGCCAGAGCCAGGCCGAGGCAGGCGTCGCGAAGCTGAAGGAAGAGGTCGACACCCTCATCGTCGTCCCGAACGACCGTCTGCTCGAGATCAGCGACCGCGGCATCTCGATGATCGAGGCGTTCGCGACCGCCGACCAGGTGCTCCTCGCCGGTGTGCAGGGCATCACGGACCTCATCACGACCCCTGGTCTCATCAACCTCGACTTCGCCGACGTGAAGTCGGTCATGCAGGGAGCAGGGTCCGCGCTGATGGGCATCGGGTCGGCGCGCGGCGCCGACCGCGCGATCAAGGCCGCCGAGCTCGCCGTCGAGTCGCCGCTGCTCGAGGCCTCGATCGAGGGTGCGCACGGTGTGCTGCTGTCGATCCAGGGTGGCTCGAACCTCGGCATCTTCGAGATCCACGATGCGGCTGACCTCGTCAAGGAGGCTGCGCACCCGGAGGCCAACATCATCTTCGGTACCGTCATCGACGACACGCTGGGCGACGAGGTCCGAGTGACGGTCATCGCCGCCGGCTTCGATGGCGGCGAGCCCTCGCTGCGGCTGGACCCGATGGTCGTATCGCGTCCTTCGACCGCGTCGCTTCCCGAGGTGGCGCTGTCGGAGACCACCGAGCCCGCGACGGAGAAGAGCGCGCCGGAGCCCACCGCGGCGCCGTCGGCGCCTCGCACCCCCGCGACGAGCATCGAGCCGGCCTTCGCCGACGACGACATCGACATCCCCGAATTCCTGAAGTGACGATGCCGGTCGGCGCTTCGGTGCCATCGGACCTGGCCGCGCGGCTGTCGGCGATCGACGAGAGGATCGCCGACGCCGCGCGTGCCGCCGGCCGTTCGCCGGCGGAGATCACCCGGATCGTCGTCACGAAGTTCCACCCCGCCTCCCTGGTGCGCGATCTGCACGCCCTCGGAGTGCAGACGGTGGGGGAGAACCGACAGCAGGAGCTCACCGCCAAGGAGACCGAGCTCGCCGGTCTCGACCTCGAGTGGCACTTCATCGGGCAGGGCCAGACGAACAAGGCCTCCGCGATCAGGCGGAGTGCCGACGTGGTCCACTCCGTCGACCGTGACCGCTTCGCCGACGCCCTGCACCGAGCCGCCGTGGACGACGACGTGCTCGACGTGCTCGTGCAGGTGAATCTGACGGAGGACGAAGGGCGCGGAGGCGTCGCCCCGGCCTCCGCGGTGGCGTTGGCCGAGCACGTGCTCACCCTGCCTTCACTGCGCCTCCGCGGCGTCATGGCGGTGGCTCCTCTCGATGAGGAGCCCACGGCCGCCTTCGACCGCCTGCGGCGGATCGCCGACGACGTGCGATCGGTCGCCCACGAGGCGACCTGGATCTCCGCCGGGATGACCGGCGATTTCGCCGAGGCGATCGCCGCCGGCGCGACACACCTGCGGATCGGTTCCGCAATCACGGGCCCGCGCCCCGCCCGGGGCTAACCTGTGACAAGACCAGCCCGAAACGTTCGAACCGGAGGACACGATGGGTAACCCGCTGAAGAAGACCATGGTGTATCTCGGCCTCGCCGATGAGGAAGAGGTCTACGAGGAGGAGACGCCGGCGCCCGCCCGTGCCCAGCGCGAGCGTGAGCGTGACCGCGAAGAGCCGGCTCCGGCTCCCGTCACGCCGCTCCGTCGTCCCGTCGCCGTCCGCCAGCCCGCAGCAGGAGCCGTGAACGAGATCCTCACCGTCCACCCGAAGCAGTACCGCGACGCCCAGCTGATCGCGGAGAGCTTCCGCGAGGGCGTCCCGGTCATCATCAACCTCTCCCAGATGAGCGACGCCGATGCGCGCCGCCTCATCGACTTCGCGAGCGGTCTCTCCCTCGGCCTCTACGGTCGCATCGAGCGGGTGACCTCGAAGGTCTTCCTGCTGTCGCCGGAGAACATCGCGGTGTCGGGTCACGGGGGCATCGCGCACGCAGACGCCGAGTCTGCGGGCTTCGACCACTCCTAGACCGTGCAGCTGGTCTCGGTCCTCGCCAGCATCGTCCATCTGATGCTGCTGGTGTACATCCTCGTGCTCTTCGCGCGGCTCATCCTCGACTACATCCCGATGTTCAATCGGGAGTGGCGTCCGAAGGGTTTCGGCCTCGTGGCCGCTGAAGCGGTCTACACCGTCACAGATCCGCCCATCCGGTTCTTCCGGCGGATCATCCCTCCGCTGCGCATCGGCCAGCTGTCGCTGGATTTCGGCTTCGCGCTGACCCTGCTGGTCGTGCTGATCCTGATGAACATCGTCCGGTTGTTCATCCGCTGACCACCCCGCGTGTCGCACCGGGGAACCGCCGCGAGTTGTCCGAGCCTGGGTGTCGTGGCATCGCGACGCCAAGGCTCGGGGGCTATGCTGGCACCCAGGTGCGCGCCCCGGGTTCGCGCCACATCACGAACACGCCATACATCGGTACTGGCAATCGAACTCATCGAAAGAGGAGCCACCCATGGCACTTACCCCGGATGACGTCGTCACCAAGCAGTTCCAGCACGTCCGCTTCAAGGACGGCTTCGACCCGGACGAGGTCGACGACTTCCTCGACGAGATCGTCATCGAGTGGCGCAAGGCCCTCGAGGAGAACGCCGAGCTGAAGGCGAAGCTCGCCGCGTACGAGTCGGGTTCCACCCCTGCTCCCGCCGCTGCCGAGCCGGCTGCCGCCACTCCCGCTCCGGCCCCCGCGGTCGAGGCACCCGCTGCCGACGCCGCACCGACCGGCTCCGCGACCGCCACCGCCGGCATCATCGAGCTCGCGCAGCGTCTGCACGACGAGCACGTCGCCGAGGGTGAGGCGAAGCGCAACCAGCTCATCTCCGAGGCCGAGGCCGAGGTCGCCCGCATCCGCACGGAGGCCGAGGCGAAGCAGCGCGAGGAGACCGCACGTCTCGAGCGCGAGCGCAACACGCTGGAGGCCCGCATCACCGAGCTGCGCAACTTCGAGCGCGACTACCGCTCGCAGCTCCGCGGCTACATCGAGGGCCAGCTCCGCGAGCTCGACGAGAAGTCGGCGTCCACGGACTCCACCCCGGTCTCCGCGATCGGCCTGTAAGGCGCCCTCTTGTCAGGACGTCGTCCCCTTCGTCGGTCGGCGGCCGGTGCGATCGTTGCGATTCTCGCAGCGGTCGTGCTGGCCGCCGATCAGTTTGTGAAGTACCTCACGATCGAGAACCTGCCGCTGCACGAGGCGGTCCCGGTTCTCGGAGAGTTCCTGCAGCTCTACTACGTGCGCAATCCCGGCGCGGCGTTCTCCCTCGGCTCCGGCGTGACCTGGATCTTCACGATCGCTCTCGCCGTGGTGGCGGGTGTCATCGTCTGGAAGGCGTTCGGGCTGCGTTCGCGCCTCTGGGCGGTCGTCCTCGGCTGCCTGCTCGGCGGCGTGCTGGGCAATCTGTCGGACCGACTGTTCCGCGAGCCCGGTTTTCCCGTCGGCCACGTGGTCGACATGATCTCCATGCCGTGGATGATGCCGGCCATCTTCAACGTCGCCGACATCTTCATCGTCACCGGGATGATCTCGGTCGCCTTGCTTGTCGTGTTCGGACTGCGCTTCGACGGCACGCGGGAGAAGGACCACGCCCCGGTCGAGACCGACGAGGACGCCGAGGCGGCCGCCGCGTCCGAGGGGCGCTGAGCGTGGAGTCCCGGTCGCTGCCCGTCCCGGACGGGCTCGATGGCACGCGCGTCGACGCCGCCCTCGCCAAGCTCCTCGGGTTCTCGCGGACCTTCGCGGCCGAGGTGGCCGGATCGGGCGGCGTCCGCCTGGACGGCGTCACCCTCGACAAGTCGGACCGCCTGCGTGGCGGTGCCTGGCTCGACGTCGAGTGGGAGCCGAAGGAGGGGCCGAAGATCGTCCCGATCGCGGTGCCCGAGCTCGGCATCGTGTACGACGACGACGACATCGTCGTCGTCGACAAGCCGACCGGCGTCGCCGCCCATCCCTCGCTCGGGTGGGAGGGCCCCACGGTCGTCGGTGCTCTCGCCGCCGCCGGGTTCCGCGTCGCCACGAGCGGCGCGCCGGAGCGTCAAGGCGTCGTGCACCGGCTGGACGTGGGGACGAGCGGGCTCATGGTCGTCGCCAAGAGCGAGGCCGCCTACACCGCGCTGAAGAGAGCGTTCAAGGAGCGCACGGTCGAGAAGATCTATCACGCGGTGGTGCAGGGGCATCCGGACCCGCTCGTGGGTACGATCGACGCCCCGATCGGTCGGCACCCGAACCACTCCTGGAAGTTCGCGGTCGTCCCGGACGGCAAGCCCTCCGTGACGCACTACGAGACCCTCGAGGCGTTCCCCGGTGCCTCCCTGCTCGAGATCCACCTGGAGACGGGCCGCACCCACCAGATCCGCGTGCACATGGCCGCGCACCGCCACCCGTGTGTCGGCGATCCGCTGTACGGTGCCGACCCGACGCTGTCCGCCCGGCTCGGTCTCACCCGGCAGTGGCTGCACGCGCATCAGCTCGCCTTCGCGCATCCGACGACGGGGGACTGGGTGCAGTTCACCTCGCCCTATCCGGACGACTTCCAGCACGCACTGGACGTGCTCCGCGGAGAATAGGTCCCGCGGAACGTCGCTTCCGCGGTGTCGGTGGTCTCCGCCACACTGACCGCATGAGCATCGTGGTGCGTCCGGCGACGGTCTTCGACGACGTCGCGGCGGTGGTGGGACCGAAGAAGCCGACGTCGAACGTCTGCTTCTGTCTGAGCTACCGGATCGGCAACAAGGAGAACGTCTCCCTGCGCGGTCCCGCGCGTGCCGACCGGGTGTGCGAGCTCTGCCACCAGGATCCCCCTCCCGGTGTGCTCGCCTACCTCGACGACGAGCCGGTCGGCTGGGCGGCGCTGCACCCTCGACGCGACACGAGTTTCGCGCGCAACCGCCTCATCCCGCACCTCGACGACCTCGACGTGTGGTCGCTGTGGTGCTTCCGAGTCCGGCCGGGGCACCGCAAGCAGGGCGTGTCGCATGCGCTCATCGAGGGAGCCGTCGCCTACGCCAGAGAGCGCGGCGCCCCCGCCGTCGAGGGGTACCCGGTCGACAACGCCGGGGCGAAGGTGAACCTGACGATGGCGTACGTGGGCACGCGGCGTCTCTTCGAGAGCGCGGGATTCCGCAAGGTCGCGGACACGGGCTCGGTGCTCGACGGGTTCCCCCGCGTGCTCGTGCGGCTGGACCTCCGCGAGGACGCGTGAACCGGGTTCCGCGGCGCGCTCGCTGGGGGAGCGCGACGCATGCCGGTGTCCGGGGCCGAACGTAGACTCGAAGCATGGCATCCGACTCCTTCGTCCACCTGCACGTGCACAGCGAGTACTCGATGCTCGACGGGGCCGCGAAGATCAACGCGATGACCCAGGCGGCCGCCGATTACGGCATGCCGGCGATCGCGGTGACGGACCACGGGAACACCTTCGCGGCGTTCGAGTTCTACAACGCCGCGCGCAACGCCGGCATCAAACCCATCGTCGGTCTCGAGGCCTACGTCACCCCGGGCACGCACCGCAGCGACAAGACCCGGGTGCAGTGGGGCTCGGCGGACCAGCGCAGCGACGACGTCTCGGGTTCGGGCGCCTACACCCACATGACCATGTGGAGCCAGAGCACCGAGGGCATGCACAACCTCTTCCGGCTGAGCTCGCTGTCGAGCATGGAGGGCTACTACTTCAAGCCCCGCATGGACCGCGAGCTGCTCCAGACGTACGGCAAGGGTCTCATCGCCACGACGGGGTGCCCGTCGGGGGAGGTGCAGACCCGGCTCCGGCTCGGCCAGTACGACGCCGCCAGGGCCGCGGCGGCGGAGTTCCAGGACATCTTCGGCAAGGAGAACTACTTCGCCGAGATCATGGACCACGGTCTCTCCATCGAGCGCCGTGTCATGACCGACCTGCTGCGGCTCGCGAAAGACCTCGGCATCCCGCTCGTGGCCACCAACGACTCGCACTACACCCACCAGCACGAGGCCGACGCCCACGCCGCCCTGCTGTGCGTGCAGTCCGGCTCCACGCTCGACGACCCGAACCGCTTCAAGTTCGACGGCGACGGCTACTACATCAAGACCGCCGCCGAGATGCGGCAGCTCTTCCGGGACCACCCGGAGGCCTGCGACAACACGCTCCTGATCGCCGAGCGCTGCGAGGTCGAGTTCAACACCTCGGCGAACTACATGCCGCGGTTCCCGGTCCCGGACGGCGAGACCGAGGACAGCTGGCTGATCAAGGAGGTCGAGAAGGGCCTCCACTACCGGTACCCCAGCGGCATCCCGGACAAGGTGCGCAAGCAGGCCGAGTACGAGACCGGGATCATCCTGCAGATGGGCTTCCCCGGCTACTTCCTCGTCGTCGCCGACTTCATCAACTGGGCGAAGGACAACGGCATCCGCGTCGGCCCGGGTCGTGGCTCCGGTGCCGGCTCGATGGTCGCCTACGCGATGAAGATCACGGATCTCGATCCCCTCGAGCACGGTCTGATCTTCGAGCGCTTCCTCAACCCCGACCGCGTCTCGATGCCCGACTTCGACGTCGACTTCGACGATCGTCGCCGCGGCGAGGTCATCGAGTACGTGACCCGGAAGTACGGCTCCGAGCGCGTCGCGCAGATCGTCACCTACGGCACGATCAAGTCGAAGCAGGCCCTCAAGGACGCCGGTCGCGTGCTCGGGTTCCCGTTCAGCATGGGGGAGCGGCTCACCAAGGCGATGCCCCCGGCGGTGATGGGCAAGGACATGCCGCTGGACGGCATGTTCGATTCCGCGCACCCCCGCTACAAGGAGGCCAGCGAGTTCCGCGCCCTCATCGAGACCGATCCGGAGGCGAAGACCGTCTTCGACCGGGCTCTCGGGCTCGAGGGGCTGAAGCGGCAGTGGGGCGTGCATGCCGCCGGCGTCATCATGTCGTCCGAGCCCCTGCTCGACATCATCCCGATCATGCGCCGGGAGCAGGACGGCCAGATCGTCACGCAGTTCGACTACCCGTCGTGCGAGTCCCTCGGCCTCATCAAGATGGACTTCCTGGGCCTCCGGAACCTGACGATCATCTCGGACGCGCTGGACAACATCCGGATGAACCGCGGCGAGGAGCTCGATCTGGAGCACCTCGGGCTCGATGACCCCGCCGTCTACGAACTGCTGGCCCGTGGCGACACCCTCGGCGTGTTCCAGCTCGACAGCCCGCCGCTGCGCTCGCTCATGCGACTCATGAAGCCGGACAACTTCGGCGACATCTCGGCCCTCATCGCGCTGTACCGTCCTGGACCGATGGGAGCGAACTCCCACACCAACTACGCGCTGCGCAAGAACGGTCAGCAGGAGATCTCCCCGATCCATCCCGAACTGGCGGAACC
Organism: Microbacterium meiriae; assembly: GCF_040685015.1. Taxonomy (NCBI): domain Bacteria; kingdom Bacillati; phylum Actinomycetota; class Actinomycetes; order Micrococcales; family Microbacteriaceae; genus Microbacterium; species Microbacterium meiriae. Next base: position 145,928 of record NZ_JBFBHD010000002.1, read on the forward strand.
GCTCGCGGAGATCCTGGAGGAGTCCTACGGACTCATCATCTACCAGGAGCAGGTCATGGCGATCGCGCAGAAGGTCGCCGGATTCAGCCTCGGTCAAGCCGACATCCTGCGCCGCGCGATGGGCAAGAAGAAGAAGTCCGAGCTGGACAAGCAGTACGCGGGGTTCGCGGCCGGAATGACCGAACGCGGCTTCGGCGAGGGGGCGGTCAAGGCGCTCTGGGACATCCTCCTGCCGTTCTCCGACTACGCCTTCAACAAAGCGCACTCCGCTGCGTACGGTCTCGTGTCGTACTGGACCGCGTACCTCAAGGCGCACTACCCGGCCGAGTACATGGCCGCGCTCCTGACGAGCGTCGGCGACTCGAAGGACAAGATGGCGCTCTACCTGAACGAGTGCCGCCGGATGGGCATCAAGGTGCTGCCGCCGGACGTCTCCGAGTCGATCAACTTCTTCGCGGCCGTCGGCGACGACATCCGCTTCGGTCTCGGCGCGGTCCGCAACGTCGGCACGAACGTCGTCGACGGCATCGTGCAGTCCCGCAAGGACGAGCGGTTCACGTCCTTCCATCACTTCCTCGACAAGGTTCCCCTGCACGTCGCCAACAAGCGCACGGTCGAATCGCTCATCAAGGCCGGTGCCTTCGACTCGATGGGGGACACCCGCCGGGCGCTCCTCGAGATCCATGAAGACGCCGTGGAGGCGGCGGTCGACAGGAAGCGGAACGAGGCGCAGGGCGCCATCGGCTTCGATTTCGACAGTCTCTACGACGGTATGGAGGAGGCGGCGCCCGCGAAGGTGCCCCCACGTCCGGAATGGATCAAGAAGGACAAGCTCGCGTTCGAGCGCGAGATGCTCGGCCTCTACGTCTCGGATCATCCGCTCGCCGGTCTCGAGGTGCCGCTCGCGAAGCACGCCTCGATCTCCATCCACGACCTCAACAACTCCGAGGATCTGCAGGACGGCGATCAGGTCACCGTGGCGGGCCTCGTCACCAGCGTGCAGCATCGTGTGGCGAAGGCGAGTGGGAACCCGTACGGCATGATCACCGTGGAGGACTTCAACGGTGAGGTCACCGTGATGTTCATGGGCAAGACCTACCTCGAGTTCCAGCACACCCTGCAGCAGGACGCCATCCTCGCGGTGCGTGGACGGGTCTCGCGCCGTGACGACGGGCTGAACCTGCATGCGCAGTCCGCGTTCGCACCCGACGTCGGCTCCTTCGACGCTGCAGGCCCGCTGTCGCTCGTCCTCGCCGAGCAGCGCGCCACCGAGCGGGTCATGACGGAGCTGGCCGAGGTCCTCCGGCGGCACAGCGGGGACACCGAGGTGCTGCTCCGCGTGCACCGCGCGGGCACGGCGAAGGTGTTCGAGGTGCCCATGCCGGTGAAGGTCTCTGCCGACCTCTTCGGTGACCTCAAGTCTCTGCTCGGACCAACCTGTCTGGGGTGAGCGGGTAGGATCGGGAGCCGTCGAGAGCACCGGAAAGTCGTGGTGCGCCGATGAGGAAAGGACGACTATGAGCACGGATCTTCCCGAGCCGGACGCCGAAGCGGTGTTCAGCGATGAGGACGGCGTCCTCTACGACGACGAGGTCACGCCGGAGTACGGCATCCTCGGCTTCACGCTGCGCGAGCTGCTGATCGTGGGCGTCTGGCTGGTCTCCTTCCTCGTCTCCTTCTTCCCGCTCAGCGGCGGCATCTCCCTGTGGGGCATCGGCATCCAGTGGATCCTGCCGATCGGCGTGCCCACGGTGGCCGTCTTCCTCCTCGTCCTCCGGCGCTTCTCGCCGGACGGCATCCGTCGCGTCGGTTCGCTCGGCATCGACCAGTTCGCCTCCGTGGCGTTCTCGGTCGCGGCCTGCGTGTGGGCCGGCAACCTGTGGCTCGCCCTCTCGGCGGTCATCTCCACGGGGAACTGGGGGCTGCCCTGGAACGCGGTCGTGCAGGTCATCACCTCCACCGCCCTCGTCGTCCTCACCGTCTTCGCGCCTCTCATCCCGGGGCTCAAGGAGGATTTCCAGGGGCGGCTCGTCACGCTCGCCCACCGCAACGCGAACCCCGTGCGCCCGGTGATCGCACGCCCGCGTCCCGAGGCGACGCCGAGTGGATCGGCGGCCGAGGCGGCTGTCGAGGCGTCTGCGGACGCCGTCCCCCCGAGCTCTCCTGCGGCGGATGAGACGGCCGTGATCGCCGATGCCCACCTCGAGCCGACCCCCGCGGACCAGGACGACGCCGTCGACGTCCGTGAGACGGCCACCGCCGACCGCGGCGCCTCCGTGGACGACGCGGATCGCGTTCCGCTCACCGCACACGCCTCGGGTGGGGGGACCGGAACCGTCCCTGTCACCTCGGAACCCGAGTACACCCCGGTCTACTCGCGGCGTTCCCGCGGGGAGCAGCCCGAGATCGTGTCCGACACCGGCAGCATCGAGTCGCTGCTCGGCGCCAAGGCACTCTCCGAGGAGGAGCTCGCCGCCGCCCAGGAGCCGACACCGGACGACGCGACCGCTGTGCACCCGGTGATCAGCGACCACGCCGATCCGCAGGCTGCCGCTCCGCGACAGAGTGCTGCTGAGGCGCAGCCCTTCTGGATCCTCGCCCCGACGGAGCGCGACGTGCACGACGAACGCGGAGAGCCGATCTTCCGCATCGGCCCGACCGCCTGGGCACTCGTGATCGAGGACCGGGGCGGCGCCTTCGTCGTGCGTCACGACGACGGCCGTATCGGCTACCTCCACGACATCGCCGGCATCACGAAGGGCTGACATGCGCACGATCGATCTGCGGGGGCGCGAGCTCTCGCCCGCTGACATGCTCGCCGCCGTCCCGCGCGCGACCCAGGCTCGGGCCGAGGCGCTCGACACCGCGGCGCGCCTCGTGGACGACGTGCGGGAACGCGGCGAGGACGCGCTGCGCGAGCAGGCGGAGCGCTTCGACCGCGTCGTCGGTCACGCGGTTCGTGTTCCGGAGTCCCACCTCGCGGAAGCCCTGTCGGATCTCACTCCCACGGTCCGCGCAGCGCTCGAGGAGGCCATCCGCCGTGTGCGTCTCGCCTCGGCCGCGCAGGTCCCCGCCCCGCAGGTGACGCGGATCGGCGAGGGAGCGACCATCACGCAGCGGTGGCAGCCGGTGTCTCGCGTCGGGGTGTACATCCCCGGGGGCAAAGCCGTCTACCCGTCCAGCGTGGTCATGAACGTCGTCCCCGCGCAGGTCGCCGGGGTGCAGCAGATCGCCCTCGCCTCGCCGCCGCAGGCGGATCAGGACGGCCGTGTCCACCCGACGATCCTCGCCGCGGCGGCGCTGCTCGGCGTCTCCGAGGTCTATGCGATGGGCGGGGCCGGAGCCATCGGAGCACTCGCCCACGGCGTCGCGAGCCTGGGACTCGATCCGGTCGACGTGGTATCCGGACCGGGCAACAACTACGTCGCGTCGGCGAAGCGTGCCGTGGCCGGGGTCGTCGGCACGGACTCCGAGGCCGGCGCGACCGAGATCCTCGTCGTCGCGGACGCCGCGTCCGACCCCCGTCTCATCGCCGCCGACCTCGTCAGCCAGGCCGAGCACGACGAGCAGGCCTCGGCCGTCCTCGTGACCGACGCGGTGGAGATCGCCGAGCAGGTCAGGGCCGAGGTCGAACGGCAGGCTGCGCGCACCCGGCACAGCGAGCGCGTCGCGGCGGCGTTGTCCGGGCCGCAGTCGGCGATCGTGCTCGTGGACGACAGGGCGGCGGCGATCGCGTTCAGCAATGCCTACGCCCCGGAGCACCTGGAACTGCACCTCGCCGACGCGGAGGAGGCGGCCGCCGTCTTCACGAGCGCGGGTGCCGTGTTCGTCGGCGATCAGACGCCGGTCAGTCTCGGCGACTACATGGCCGGCAGCAACCACGTCCTGCCGACGGGCGGTCAGGCGCGCTACGCCCCGGGCCTCGGTGCGTACACGTTCCTCCGCCCGCAGCAGGTCGTGTCGTACGACCGCGACGCCCTCGCCGCCGTCCGGGACGGCGTCGTCGCGCTGGCCGACACCGAGGTGCTCCCCGCCCACGGCGAGGCGATCGAGGCCCGTTTCACCGCGTAGGATCTGTCAGATGCACTGCCCCTTCTGCCGTCACCCCGATTCCCGGGTCATCGACTCGCGCACCAGCGACGACGGGCTCTCCATCCGTCGTCGTCGCCAGTGTCCGGAATGCGGGGGACGTTTCTCGACGACGGAGACCGCGAGCCTGAACGTCATCAAGCGCTCGGGCGTCATGGAGCCGTTCAGCAGGGAGAAGGTCATCTCCGGAGTGCGGAAGGCCTGTCAGGGGCGTCCCGTGACCGAGGCAGACCTCGCGATCCTCGCGCAGCGCGTGGAGGAGGCGGTCCGGCAGACCGGTGTCTCCCAGCTCGACACGAACGAGATCGGCCTCGCGATCCTCGGACCGCTCCGGGAGCTCGACGAGGTCGCGTTCCTCCGCTTCGCGAGCGTCTATCAGGCGTTCGACTCGCTCGAGGACTTCGAGTCCGCCATCGGCGACCTCCGGGCCGACCACGCCAAGGCGGAGGCGGCGGACCGGTAATCTGGCAGGGATGTATCCGCTGCTCTTCCGCGCCGTCCTCTCGCGCTTCGATCCCGAGTTCGCCCACCACGCCGGTATGGCGGTGATCCGCGTGCTCGGTGTGCCGCCGTTCTCGTGGGCCACGCGCGCGATGACCCGGCCCGACCCCTCCCTGCGGGTCGAGGCGCTGGGGCTGACGTTCCCTTCGCCGTTCGGCGTTGCGGCCGGGTTCGACAAGAACGCCGTCGGCGTCCGTGGCCTGGCAGCCCTCGGCTTCGGGCACGTCGAGGTCGGAACGGTCACGGCCGTCCCGCAGGAGGGCAATCCGAAGCCCCGGCTGTTCCGACTGGTCGAGGACCGCGCGGTGATCAACCGCATGGGCTTCAACAACCGTGGTGCGGATGCCGCAGCCCGTCGTCTCGCACGGCTTCGTCGTGGCGCGCCCGACACGGTGATCGGCGTCAACATCGGCAAGAGCCGTGTGGTGGACGTCGAGGACGCCGTGGCGGACTATGTCGCGTCGGCCACCCGACTGGCCCCGCTCGCCGACTACCTCGCCGTCAACGTCTCGTCGCCGAACACCCCTGGACTTCGCGGTCTGCAGGCCGTCGAGACGCTGGCGCCGTTGCTGCGGGCCGTCCGCGAGGCAGCCGGGGCGACCCCGCTGCTCGTGAAGATCGCCCCCGATCTGCCGGATGACGAGATCGCCGCGATCGCGCGCCTCGCCGTCGAGGAGGGGCTCGCGGGCATCATCGCGCACAACACGACGATCAGCCGGGACGGGCTCCGCACCGATGCGGCCGCTGTCGAGGCGGCCGGCGCGGGCGGTCTCTCCGGTGCTCCGCTCAAGAAGCGGTCGCTCGAGGTCCTCCGGGTCGTCCGCACCGCGGTCCCCGAGGACTTCTGCGTGATCGCGGTGGGCGGTGTCGAGACGGCGGCGGATGTGCAGGAGCGTCTGGATGCCGGGGCCACCCTGGTCCAGGGCTACACGGCGTTCCTCTACCGCGGACCGTTCTGGGGCCGCGAGATCAACCGGGGACTGGTCAGTCCGGGTACTGCCCGCGCTTGACCTGCGGCTTCGGCAGGCGCATGAAGCGCATCTGCAGGGCGCGCATACCCGCGTACCAGCCGAGGCCCTTCTCGACGCGGTCGTTGCCGAACTTCGCGGCCGCCTTGCGCTTGACCCGCATGCCGAGGAGGATCATGCCGCCGATCGCGATGACGAGGTACGCCATCATGAACAGGTACGCGTAGAACGAGATCATCATGTTCGTCGGCAGCAGCGAGGCCAGGATGACGAGCACCATGACCCCCATGACGAACTCGGCGGGGTGCCAGCCGGCGTCCACGTAGTCGCGCACCCACCGACGCTGCGGGCCCTTGTCGCGCGCGGGGAGGTACTTCTCCTCGCCTGCGGCCATGCCCGCCTGCGCCTTCGCGCGGCGCTCGTTGAGCTCGGCGCGGGCCGCGGCCTTGGCCTCCTTGGTGTTCGCCACGAGGGGGCGGCGACGGGCGGCCTCCTGCTCGGCGCGGGTCGGCGTCGCGCGTCCCTTGCCGACGGCAGGCGTCTGGGGGGCGTCGTCGTTCGTCGAAGGGGAGGCGGGGGTAGTGGCCACGAGGTTCCTCGGTTCGCTGGGGTGGGTCGCCTTAAGATTACTCGCATGACCTCACCTGCTCTTCCCAGCGAGTCCGACGCCGCCGTCCTCGAAGCCGTCGCCACCGGTATCCCCTCCGCGCTGTCGGACCTCGGGAACCTCGTGCGCATCCCCGGCATGGCCTGGCCTGCCTTCGATCAGACGCAGCTGGAGCGCAGCGCCGACGCCGTCGCCACCCTCGCGCGTGGCACCGGCGTCTTCGACGAGGTGACCGTGCTCCGTGCCGACATCCCCGGCACCGACGAGCAGGGTCAGCCCGCGGTGCTCGCGACGCGCGCGGCCCGGAACGGCAAGCCGACGATCCTCCTCTACGCCCACCACGACGTGCAGCCTCCGGGGGACGACGCCCTGTGGGAGACGCCGCCGTTCGAGCCCACCGTGCGGGACGGCCGCCTGTACGGCCGCGGCGCCGCAGACGACAAGGCGGGGATCATGGCGCACATCGGGGCGATCCGCGCGGTCGCGGAGGTGCTCGGCGACGACCTCGACCTCGGCATCGCGATGTTCGTCGAGGGGGAGGAGGAGTACGGTTCGCGGTCCTTCGCCCAGTTCCTCTCCGACAACAAGGACGCCCTCCGCGCCGACGCGATCGTGGTCGCGGACTCCGGCAACTGGGACTCGGTCACGCCCGGCCTGACCGTCTCGCTCCGTGGCAACGCGCGCTTCACCATGAAGGTGCGCACGCTCGACCACGCCTCGCACTCCGGGATGTTCGGCGGAGCGGTGCCCGATGCCATGATGGCGACCGTGCGGCTCCTCGCCACACTGTGGCACGAGGACGGCTCCGTCGCCGTCGAGGGGATGACGGCGCGGGACGCCGAGACCCCCGAGTACACCGAGGAGACGCTGCGCGACGAGGCCGGGCTCCTGCCGGGGACCACGCCCATCGGTGACGGCACGATCCTCAGCCGCATCTGGAACAAGCCCTCCGTCACGGTCATCGGCATCGATGCGACGAGCGTCGCCGCGGCTTCGAACACCCTGCTCCCTGAGGTGACCGTGGTCATCAGCGCGCGTGTGGCCCCGGGACAGTCCGGCCAGGACGCGTACGAGGCTCTCGAGCGTCACCTCCGCGCACACGCGCCCTTCGGTGCCGAGCTGACCTTCTCCGACGTGGACCTCGGCAACCCTTTCCTCGTGGACACGAGCGGGTGGGCCGTCGCGCTCACCAGGGATGCCATGCGGGACGGGTACGGTGTGCCCCCGGTGGATCTCGGTGTCGGCGGGTCGATCCCGTTCATCGCGGATCTCGTGCGGGAGTTCCCCGAGGCGCAGATCCTCGTCACCGGCGTGGAGGATCCGCACTCCCGCGCGCACAGCCCCAACGAGTCGCTGCATCTGGACACCTTCCGGCACGCCGTGGCGACCGAGGCGCTGCTGCTCGCCCGTATGAACGCGCGTGAGATCTGAGCCTTCCGTCCCCACCGGCGGTAGAATCGTCGAAGAGCCCGTACCCGGCCCGTCATGAGGAGCGACATGAGCGACACCATCCTGTCCGCAGAGACCACCAGCGCACACGGCGTCAAGCTGACGGACGCCGCCGCTACGAAGGTGAAGAACCTCCTGGAGCAGGAGGGCCGCGACGACCTGCGTCTGCGCGTCGCCGTGCAGCCCGGCGGCTGCTCGGGCCTGATCTACCAGCTCTACTTCGACGAGCGTTTCCTCGAGGGGGACGAGACGGTCGACTTCGACGGCGTCGAGGTCATCGTCGACAACATGAGCGTTCCCTACCTCGACGGCGCCTCGATCGACTTCAAGGACACCATCTCGGAGCAGGGCTTCACGATCGACAACCCGAACGCGGCGGGCAGCTGCGCCTGCGGCGACAGCTTCCACTGACAGGTTCTTCCCGCGAACGGCCGTCGTCACCTCGCGTGACGGCGGCCGTTCCGCTTCTCAACCTGCATGGTTGGCATGAATCAGGTGTGAGGTTGCTCTAGACTTGAACATGCCTTGTCCGCGATCTGAAAGGTGCATCGTGCCCTCGAAACGCCGCCTTCGTTGGGCCGCACTCCCTGTGGGAGTTGTGGCAGCTGTGGCTCTGGCGGGATGTACTCCCACCGAGCTGAACGGCTTTCTTCCGGGCTTCGTGGACGGTGGTCCGGCAGCAACCAACCAGACGGAGCGCGTCTCGTCCCTCTGGGTGAACTCCTGGATCGTTCTCCTCGCGGTCGGCGTCGTCACCTGGAGCCTCATGGCCTGGGCTGCGATCGCGTACCGCCGGCGCAAGGGCCAGACCGGCCTCCCGGTGCAGATGCGCTACAACATGCCGATCGAGATCTTCTACACGATCGTGCCGCTCATCCTCGTGCTCGGCATGTTCTTCTTCACGGCTCGCGATCAGACCGAGATCGAGACGAAGTGGGATGACCCCGACGTCGAGATCACCGCGATCGCCAAGCAGTGGGCGTGGGACTTCCAGTACAACGGTGAGACCGAAGAGGACACCGTCTGGACGATGGGCATCCAGGCCCAGCCGGACGCCGCAGGCAACATCGACCAGTCCGAGCTGCCGACGCTGGTGCTCCCGGTCGACCAGAAGGTCACGATCAACCTCCAGTCGCGCGATGTCATCCACTCCTTCTGGATCATCGACTTCCTCTACAAGAAGGACATGTTCATCGGGAAGGACAACTCCTGGTCCTTCATCCCCACCCGCGAGGGCGAGTACGCCGGCAAGTGCGCCGAGCTCTGCGGCGAGTACCACTCGATGATGCTCTTCAACGTGAAGGTCGTCTCGCAGGACGAGTACGACGCCTACCTCGAGTCCCTCGAGGAAGAGGGCAACACCGGGGACATCACCGACGCGTACGACCGTCTCTCGAACCTCCCCGGCACCTCCGGGAAGACCGAAACCGAGGAAGGAGAGGAGTAAGCCATGTCGACCACTGAAGCTCCTCGCACCGACGAGGCACCCCGCTCCCGTCCCACCACCCTGCCCGCGCGTCAGGCCGCTCTGATGAGCTCCTCGCGCGTGGAGCAGAAGGGCAACATCGTCGTCAAGTGGATCACCTCCACTGACCACAAGACGATCGGGTACATGTACCTCATCGCCTCGGTGATGTTCTTCCTCCTCGGTGGCGTGATGGCGCTTGTCATCCGTGCTGAGCTGTTCGCTCCGGGGATGCAGATCGTCCCGACGAAGGAGCAGTACAACCAGCTGTTCACGATGCACGGCACGATCATGCTGCTGATGTTCGCGACGCCGCTGTTCGCCGGCTTCGCCAACGCGATCCTGCCGCTGCAGATCGGTGCTCCGGACGTCGCCTTCCCGCGTCTGAACGCCTTCGCGTTCTGGCTGTTCCTGTTCGGCTCGACCATCGCGGTCGCCGGCTTCCTCACCCCGCAGGGTGCGGCCTCGTTCGGGTGGTTCGCCTATCAGCCGTTGGCCAACGCGTCGTTCTCGCCAGGAGCGGGCGGAAACCTGTGGATGCTCGGTCTCGGCATCTCGGGCTTCGGCACGATCCTCGGTGCAGTGAACTTCATCACGACGATCATCACGATGCGCGCGCCCGGCATGACGATGTGGCGCATGCCGATCTTCAGCTGGAACACGCTCATCACCAGCCTGCTGATCCTGATGGCCTTCCCGGTCCTGGCCGCGGCGATCTTCGCCGCCGCCGCCGACCGTGTGCTCGGTGCCCACATCTACGATCCGCAGAACGGCGGAGTCCTGCTCTGGCAGCACCTGTTCTGGTTCTTCGGCCACCCCGAGGTCTACATCATCGCGCTGCCGTTCTTCGGCATCGTCTCGGAGATCTTCCCGGTGTTCAGCCGGAAGCCGATCTTCGGATACAAGACCCTCGTCTACGCGACGATCGCCATCGCCGCGCTGTCCGTGGCCGTGTGGGCGCACCACATGTACGTCACCGGCTCGGTGCTCCTGCCGTTCTTCGCCCTGATGACGATGCTCATCGCGGTGCCGACGGGTGTGAAGATCTTCAACTGGATCGGCACGCTCTGGCGAGGTTCGGTGACTTTCGAGACGCCGATGGTGTTCGCACTGGGCTTCCTCGTCTCGTTCGTCTTCGGTGGTCTCACCGGTGTGATCCTCGCGGCCCCGCCGCTGGACTTCCACCTCAGCGACTCGTACTTCGTCGTGGCGCACTTCCACTACGTGGTGTTCGGCACGGTGGTGTTCGCCATGTTCGCCGGCTTCTACTTCTGGTGGCCGAAGTGGACGGGCCGCATGCTCAACGAGCGCCTCGGCTACGTGCACTTCTGGATGCTGTTCGTGGGCTTCCACATGACCTTCCTCATCCAGCACTGGCTCGGTGTCGACGGCATGGTCCGGCGCTACGCGGATTACTCCGCGGCGGACGGTTGGACCTGGCAGAACCAGGTCTCCACGATCGGCGCGATCATCCTCGGTGCCTCGATGCTGCCGTTCTTCCTGAACGTCTGGATCACGGCACGCAAGGCGCCCAAGGTCACGGTGAACGACCCGTGGGGTTACGGCGCCTCGCTCGAGTGGGCCACCTCGTGCCCGCCGCCGCGGCACAACTTCACGTCGATCCCGCGCATCCGTAGCGAGCGTCCGGCCTTCGACCTGAACCACCCGGAGGCCGCGGAGTTCGCGACCACCGCACCCGGCGAGCGAGAGGGCCACTGAGTCATGCGCGACAACGTCATCATCTGGTGGGTCCTGACCGCGTTCTTCGCCCTCGTCGGCGTCGTCTACACCGGCTGGAACATCCTGGCTCACCCCGGCCTTCCGCTCGTGAACCAGATCGAGTGGGTCGGCACGGTCGCCCTGTTCTTCTCGGCCTTCATGGGCGCCATGGTCGCGTTCTACCTGGACCGGACGCACAAGGCGCAGAACGGCGAGCTGCCTGAGGACATCCTCACGTCGGACATCGACGACGGCGACCCCGAGCTCGGCGAGTTCAGCCCGTGGTCCTGGTGGCCGCTGGTCCTCGCGGCATCGGCCGGCGTGTTCGTCGTGGGCCTCGCGGTCGGGCACTTCCTCCTCCCGATCGGTCTGGCCATCTTCGTGGTCGCCATCGTCGGCTGGGTCTACGAGTACTACCGCGGTAACTTCGCCCGCTGAGTCCCCGCACACGAGGAAGGCCCCCGGATCACTCCGGGGGCCTTCCTCGTTTGGGCGCCGTGGTCAAGCCCGGGTACGGATCCGGGGGATGCCGGTGAGCGGGTCGATCGGGCGATGGTGCACGCCGTCGGCGTCTTCGACGGGGTACCCCTCGCGGACCCAGTACTCGAAGCCGCCGATCATCTCGCGCACGCGATAGCCGAGGCGCGCGAACTCGAGCGCACCGCGCACACCACCGTTGCACCCCGGGCTCCAGCAGTACACGACCACGTCGGCGTCGCGGGGGATCTCTCGCGGCGCCCTGTCCGCGATCTCGCTGTGGTGCATGTGGACGGCTCCGGCGACGCGCCCTTGAGCCCATGCTTCGGTCGAGCGCACGTCGACCACGACGAGGGGGCGGCCAGCGGCGCGATCAGCATGGACGTCGCTCGGGTCGGTCTCATAGGCGAGGCGGGCAGCGAAGTAGTCGGCACGGTCGATCATGAGTTCAGATTACGGAACGTGGGCGCCGCACGGATGAGTGTTCCCGTCGCGCATCGCACGAATCCTGCCGATCCTCCTCAGAGCGGTGCGGTCATCTGGATCCGTCGGCCGTGGACGGAGAGGTTCAGCCGTTCTTCGACGCCGACGAGCGCGCGCAGGAAGTCGGTGTCCGGCGCGGACTCCTCGAAGCCGCACCGGGCGTAGAAGGGGGCGTTCCACGGCACGTCCGCGTAGGTGCGCAAGGTGAGGCGCCGATGGCCTCGACGTCGCGCCTCCTCCTGCGCGGCCACCACCAGCGCGCGTCCGACGCCGCGGCGGGCGTGCTCCGGGCGCACGGAGAGCTGCTCCAGGTGCGCCTCCCCGTCCACCTCGAGGACGTGCGCGAAGCCGACGGGCGTCGCGGGATCGCCGGCATGCTCGTCGGCGGGGGAGGGGAGAGCCGCCACCAGGACGAACCCCGGGGCATCCTGGCGTTCCTCGTTCGAGGTGGGGGGTGGCCACGACCGCGCCCCGAAACGCTCGATCAGGATGAGGTCGGCGGCGCGCTCGAGCTCTTCGAGAACGACGTGGTCGGCGGCGGTCGCGAACCGGATGAGTGGCCTCATCGGGCGGTGACGAGCTCGCGCTGCGCGGAAGAGGCCACCAGGACCCGCGTACTGATGACATCCATCAGGGTGGCGCCGGCGGCCTGGAGAGCCTGCTCCACGGTCTCCACGCACCCCGCGGCCCGCGCTGCGTCGTCGCCCGGAGCCGTGGCCGTGCCGTCATCCTCGAGGGGGCAGGCTCCGGCGAGGAAGACGAGACGGGCGTCCGCGGGTGCGGTGGCTGCATAGGCGTCGGGGGCATCGGCGAGCTGGGGTGCGTGGAGGAGACGGACGACGGATGACATGATTCGATCCTCTCATCGGGGCGAAGACGACGAAGGCCCCGTCCGAGCGGACGGGGCCTTCACGAGGGGGGTGACGATTACTCGTCGTCCTCCGACTTCTTCTTCCGAGGCTTCTTGACCGGCTCGGTGGAGATCACCGAGCTGGGCGTGTTCGGAGTCTCATCGACGTGCGTCTCGTCGACAGTGAGCGGGGCGTCGGGGAAGCCGGCACGCTCATGAGCGCCCTGGATCTCTGCGACCTCCGCCGCCTCGTTGCCCTCGGTGACGTGGTGCTGGTGAGCGTCCGCGGCATCGATCTCGGCCTGCGTGAGCGGGGCGAGGCGATCCTCGAAGAACCAACGCGACATCGCCGAGCGGAGGTTCTCCGTCCACGGGATGCGGCCCTTCGCGTTCGGACGGACGACGAGCGGCTCGTAACCGTCGATGTCGATGAGCTTCCAGCGGTCGTACTTGTCGACCGGCTGGTGCACCTCGATGAACTCGCCGCCGGGGAGACGCACGATGCGGCCCGACTCGAAGCCGTGCAGGACGATCTCGCGGTCCTTCTTCTGGAGCGCGATGCAGATGCGCTTCGTGACGAAGTAGCCGATGATCGGGCCGAGGAACAGCAGCGCCTGCAGCGTGTGGATCACACCCTCCATGGTGAGCATGAAGTGCGTCGCGATGAGGTCGGACGAGGCCGCCGCCCACAGGACCGCGTAGAAGATGACGCCGGCGACGCCGATCGCGGTGCGGGTGGCCGCGTTGCGCGGGCGCTGGGCGATGTGGTGCTCACGCTTGTCACCGGTGACCCACGCCTCGATGAAGGGGTAGATCGCGACGATGACGATGAACAGGCCGAGCACGGCGACCGGGGCCAGGATGCCGAACGACCAGGTGTGGTCGAGGAACACGATGTCCCAGTTCGACGGCGCCAGACGGAGCGCGCCGTCCGCGAAGCCGATGTACCAGTCGGGCTGCGTACCCGCCGAGACGGGGGAGGGGTCGTACGGTCCGTAGTTCCAGATCGGGTTGATCTGGAAGAACGTCGCGATCAGCACGATGGTGCCGAAGACGATGAACAGGTAGCCGCCCATCTTGGACATGTAGACCGGCATCATCGGGTAGCCCACGACGTTGTCGTTCGTCCGGCCGGGGCCGGCGAACTGCGTGTGCTTGTTGATGATCATGAGCATCAGGTGCACGGCGATGAAGGCGATGACCAGCATCGGCAGCAGCAGGATGTGCAGGGTGTACAGGCGTCCGACGATGTCGGTACCGGGGAACTCGCCGCCGAAGAGGAGGAACGAGGTCCAGGTGCCGATCAGCGGGAGACCCTTGATCATGCCGTCGATGATCCGGAGGCCGTTACCCGAGAGCAGGTCGTCGGGGAGCGAGTAGCCGGTGAAGCCCTCCGCCATCGCGAGGATGAACAGCACGAAGCCGATCACCCAGTTGAGCTCGCGCGGCTTGCGGAACGCACCCGTGAAGAACACGCGGAGCATGTGCACACCGATTCCGGCGATGAACACCAGCGCGGCCCAGTGGTGGATCTGGCGGACCAGCAGACCGCCGCGGAGGTCGAACGAGATGTGCAGCGTCGACTCGAGGGCCGACGACATCGCGATGCCGCGCATGGGGGCGTATGCGCCGGTGTAGTGGGTCTCCACCATGGAGGCCTGGAAGAAGAACGTCAGGAAGGTTCCGGAGAGGAACACGACGACGAAGCTCCAGAGCGCGATCTCACCGAGCATGAACGACCAGTGGTCGGGGAAGATCTTGCGACCGAGCTCCTTGACGAAGCCCGAGAGGCTGGTGCGCTCATCGATGTAGTTCGACGCGGCGCCGACGAAACGGCCGCCGAGAGGCGCCTTGGTGTCCTTCTCGTCCTTGGACAGCGTTGCGGTGCTCAATGGCGCTCCCAGAAGCTCGGGCCGACGGGTTCGGTGAAGTCGCTGCGTGCGATGAGGTAGCCCTCGTCATCCACGGTGATGGGCAGCTGGGGCAGCGGCCGGGCGGCCGGGCCGAAGATGACCTTCGCGTGGTCCGTGACGTCGAACTGCGACTGGTGGCACGGGCACAGCAGGTGGTGGGTCTGCTGCTCGTACAGCGCGACGGGGCAGCCGACGTGCGTGCAGACCTTGGAGTAGGCGACGATGCCGTCGTAGGACCAGTCCTTGCGGTCCTCGGCCTCAGTGAGCTGCTCGGGGCGGAGGCGCATCATCAGCACGATGGCCTTGGCCTTCTCCTCGAGGTAGCCCTCGTCGTGCCCGAGCTCCGCGAGGTCCTCGGGGATGACGTGGAAGGCGGAGCCGAGCGTCACGTCCGCTGCGCGGATGGGGGTGCCGTCCGGGTCGCGCACCAGGCGCATGCCCTCGTCCCACATCGTGTGCTTCAGCAGCGCGACCGGGTCGCCCGCGGTGGGGTCGTCCGGCGTCGAGTGCGGAGCGAGGCCGCGGAACAGCGTCACGCCGGGGATGATCGACGCCACGATCGCGGCGAACAGCGAGTTGCGGATCATCGTGCGGCGTCCGAACCCGGACTCCTCGTTCGCGTCGGAGAACGCCTTGATGGCGGCCTCACGCGTGGAGTCCTTGCCCCGGGTGGGGTGGCGGTGCTCGATGAACTCCTTGTCGGACATCAGCGCCTTGGACCAGTGGATGGCACCGATTCCGAGGGCCAGCAGCGCGAGCGCGATGCCGAGACCGATGAAGAGGTTGTTCTGACGGATGTCGATGAGCGCGCCGCTCTCGATCGGGAACAGCATGTAGGCGGCGACCGCCCAGATGCTCCCGGCGAGGGACAGGTAGAACAGCGTGTAGACGGTGCGGACCGCGGTCTTCTCGGCGCGCGGGTCCTTGTCGGTCATCCGCTCGCGGTGCGGCGGAAGACCGGGGTTCTGCACGGGATCGCTGACTGCGACACCCAGCCCCGGAGAGGGCTGGTAGGCCCTGTCAAGAGCCTGCGAGTCGTCGTCGTGTGCCATGGTGCTCCTCGTACGTTCCTCTTCGATGAATAAGCGTCAGTTGGACTTCGCCGTGATCCACACGGTGATGGCGACCAGAGCGCCGATACCGAAGATCCACACGAACAGGCCCTCGGAGACCGGTCCGAGCGAGCCGAGGGAGAAGCCGCCGATCTGGACGGACTGCTGCTGGAAGAGCAGAGCCGAGATGATGTCGCGCTTGTCCTCGTCGGACAGGTTCATGTCGCCGAAGACCGGCATGTTCTGCGGGCCGGTGACCATGGCGGCGTAGATGTGCAGCGCGCTGGTCTCGGTGATCGCCGGAGCGTACTTGCCCTCGGTCAGTGCGCCACCGGCGGCGGCCACGTTGTGGCACATCGCGCAGTTGACGCGGAAGAGCTCGGCGCCGTGCGCCACGTCGCCCTCGCCGTCGAGGATCTTCTCGGAGGGGAACTCCGGTCCGGGGGCCTCGGACTGCACGTAGGCCGCCATCGCGAGGATCTGCTCCTCGGTGAACTGCGGCTCCTTCTGCGGGGCCTGCGGTCCCTGCATCTGCAGCGGCATGCGGCCGGTCGACACCTGGAACTCCACCGCGAGCTCGCCGACGCCGTAGAGGCTCGGGCCGTTGGGGGTGCCCTCCAGGTCGAGGCCGTGGCAGGTAGCGCAGTTGGCCGTGAACAGCTTCTCGCCGTCCTCGACCGTCAGCTGCGTCGATGCCGTGGGCGCGTCGTTGGCGGCGAATGCCGCGGTCGCACCCGCGTACACAGCGCCGGTGATCATGAGGCCTGCTCCGATGAGCGCGGCCGCCGCCAGTGGGCTGCGACGACCGCTCGAACGGCGCTTCTTCTCTCGTGCCATCTCGGGGATCAGCTCCGCTCTTATTTCAGGAAGTAGATAACGAAGAACAGCACGATCCAGACGACGTCGACGAAGTGCCAGTAGTAGGACACCACGATCGAGGAGGTCGCCTCCTTGTGCCGGAAGTTCTTGACGGCGTACGCGCGGCCGATCACCAGGAGGAACGCGACGAGTCCGCCGGTGACGTGGAGGGCGTGGAAGCCGGTGGTCAGGTAGAAGGCCGAGGCGTAGGCGTCAGCCTGGATGGGCATGCCCTCCGCGACCAGCTGTGCGTACTCCCAGACCTGGCCGGAGACGAAGATCGCGCCCAGGGCGAAGGTGAGGAAGAACCACTCGACCATGCCCCAGCCGAACAGGCGACGGCGGCCGGCGCCGTTCTTCTGTCCCTTGCCGATCTTGTACGGCTGCAGGTCCTCCGCCGCGAACACACCCATCTGGCAGGTGAACGAGGAGAGCACGAGGATCGCCGTGTTCACTGCCGCGAAGGGGACGTTCAGGAGCTCGGTACGGTCGGCCCACAGCTCGGGTGAGGTGCTGCGGAGGGTGAAGTAGATCGCGAAGAGTCCCGCGAAGAACATCACCTCGCTGCCGAGCCACACAATGGTGCCGACAGCTACCGGGTTGGGCCGCTTGATGGTTCTCGCCGCCGGGGCATACGTCGCTGAGGTCGTCACCCCTCCATTATGGCCGATCCGCGAGCGTGATTCTTGCACCCCCGGCCCTCGATTCGCCCGTCGGTGACTTAGGGGACCCTAAGAAAACACTGCGAATACCCGGTGAATACGCGGGAAACGCCGCACATTCGGTGTCTGCGCGCCCGCTCGGATCGCACTGCACGTTTTCTCCGCGCCGATAGGATCGCACACATGGCTGATTCCCTGACCTGGTCCGACGTGCTCACCTCTCTCCTGGAGCGTCGCGACCTCAGCGTCTGGGAGTCCACCTGGGCCATGCGGCAGATCATGCAGGGTGGGGTCTCCGAGGCGCAGCTCGCGGGGTTCCTCGTGGCGCTGCGCGCGAAGGGCGAGACGATCGATGAGATCGTCGGCTTCCGTGACGCCATCCTCGAAGCGGCCGTGCCGCTTCCGGTCTCCCCGAATGTGCTGGACATCGTCGGCACGGGTGGGGACCGCGTGGGTACGGTGAACGTCTCGACGACGGCGGCCGTGATCATCGGCGCGACAGGCATCCCGGTGGTCAAGCACGGGAATCGGGCGGCGAGTTCCGCGTCCGGCTCCTCCGACGTCCTCGGTGCGCTCGGCCTCGAGCTCTCGCTCGACCCGGCGGCCGTCGCCTCGATCCTCGACCGGACAGGCATCACCTTCGCCTGGGCCGGGGCCTTCCATCCCGGGTTCAAGCACGCGGGTGCCGTCCGGTCGCAGCTCGGCGTGCCGACCGTGTTCAACATGCTCGGTCCGCTGTGCAACCCGGCGCGCGCGGAGGCGAACGCGGTCGGCGTGGCACAGATGGAGCGGGTGCCGCTGATCACCGGCGTCTTCCGCACGCGGGGGGCCACGGCGCTGGTGTTCCGCGGCGACGACGGCCTGGACGAGCTGACGACCACAGGGCACAGCAGGATCTGGGAGGTCACCCGCGGGGACATCCATGAACACGATCTCGACCCGCGCGACCTGGGCATCCCCCTCGCCGACCTGTCCGACCTCATCGGCGGGTCTCCCGCCCACAACGCGGACGTGCTCCGGCGGACGCTCGCGGGGGAGCAGGGGCCCGTCCGGGACATCGTGCTCCTGAACGCCGCCGCCGGGATCGTCGCCTTCGAGCTCTCCCAGGACGCGACCCAGGTGCAGCGGCCGATCCTCGAGCGCCTCCGCGACGGGCTCGCCCGTGCATCCGCTGCCGTGGACGACGGGAGTGCACTGGCCAAGCTCGACCAGTGGATCGGCGTGAGCCGCGAGCTGGCGGCCCCTCAGGAGTGACCATGGATCCGGTCGACGCGCTGCTCGAGATCGCCTCGCTGCTGGAGCGGGAGCGGGCGTCACGCTACCGGGCCAAGGCCTTCCGTCAGGCGGCCGCGACATTCCAGGACCTCCCTGCCGATGTGCAGGACGACCCGACCCGTCTTCGGGCGGCCAAGGGCATCGGCGAGTCGACCTTCGCCGTCATCCGGCAGGCTCAGGCCGGTGACGTGCCGGAGTATCTGATCGAACTGCGCGGGGACGTCGAGCCTGAGCGGGTGTCTGCGCTCCGTGGAAAGCTGCGCGGGGACCTGCACGCTCACACCGAGTGGTCAGACGGGACGACCTCCATCGAGGTGATGGCCGCCGCAGCCCGCGCGCAGGGGCACGAGTACCAGGCCATCACGGATCATTCGCCGCGCCTCCGCGTGGCCCGAGGTCTCTCGGTGGAACGGCTGCGTGAGCAGATCCCGCAGGTGCGGGCGCAGTCGGGGGACGGATTCACGTTGCTCGCCGGCATCGAGGTGGACATCCTCGAAGACGGCGCCCTCGATCAGGACGACGCCGTGCTCGCTGAGCTGGATGTGGTCGTCGCCTCCGTGCACTCGAAGCTGCGCATGGACGGCCGGGCGATGACGAAGCGGATGATCGCCGCGGTGTCGCATCCGCGGGTGAACGTCCTCGGGCATTGCACGGGTCGTCTCGTGCAGGGGGACCGTGGCACGCGCCCGCCTTCGGCCTTCGACGCCGCGGCCGTCTTCGCGGCCTGTGCGGAGAACGGGGTCGCCGTGGAGATCAACTCCCGTCCCGAGCGTCAGGATCCGCCGGACGAGCTCATCGCGATCGCGCTCGACGCCGGTTGCCTGTTCTCCATCGATTCCGACGCACACGCCCCCGGCCAGTTGTCGCTCCTGGACCACGGAGCCGAGCGGGCGGAGCGTGCCGGGGTGCCGGCATCACGCATCGTCACCACGTGGGGCCTGTCGCGTCTGCTCGCCTGGGCGGAGTGACGGGCGCCCTCGTCAGGCGTCCGCGACCGCCTTCGCCGCCTCGGTGACCGCGGTGACGGCGCGGGCCATGGAGCTGCCGAGGTTCCAGCGCTCGGCGAGGGCCGTGGCCGCCTCGGCCTCGTCCGGCGTGAGGGCATGCAGGGCGACACCCGGGGCGGTGATCGGGAGCGACGTGGCGACGGCGACGACGGTCGGAGCGACGTCCAGGTAGGCCTGCGCGTCGAGGATCTTCGCGCGGATGCCCGCGCTCATGCCCTCACCCGCGTCCGCGGCCTCGCGGATACCGAGCAGATCGCCGTGCTTCTGCAGGAGCGTGGCGGCCGTCTTCTCGCCGATGCCGGCGACACCGGGGAGCCCATCCGACGCGTCCCCGCGCATCGTCGCGAAGTCCGCGTACTGCGTCGGCAGGACACCGTACTTCGTGACGACCGTCGCGTCCGTGACGAGTTCGAGATTGCTCATGCCGCGGGCCGTGTAGATCACCCGGACGTCCCGGGCGTCGTCGACGAGCTGGAAGAGGTCGCGATCGCCGGTCACGATGTCGACCGGCATCGTCGCGTTCGTCGCGAGGGTGCCGATCACATCGTCCGCCTCATGCTCGGCGACGCCGACGATGGGGATGCCGATGGCGGCGAGCGTCTCCCGGATCAAGGGGATCTGCGCCTCCAGCGGGTCGGGGACCTCCTCGACGTCCGGCGCACCGGTGACGACCTCGACCACGCGGTGCGTCTTGTAGCTGGGGATGAGGTCGACCCTCCACTGCGGACGCCAGTCGTCATCCCAGCACGCCACGACGTGGGTCGGCTGGTAGGTCGTCACCAGCTTGGCGATCATGTCCAGCAGGCCGCGTGCGGCGTTGATCGGGGACCCGTCCGGGGCTGTGACCTTGTCGGGCACCCCATAGAACGCGCGGAAGTAGAGGCTGGCGGTGTCGAGCAGCATGAGGCGTTCGGCGCGGGTCATGGATTCAGGGTAGAGCGTGTCCCATCGGGCGCTCAGCAGCCGGCCGCCGCGGGTCGTTCCTCACACGTCCGCGCCACGAGCGCGGTGGTCGCCTCGTAGATGCGGATGTCCTGGGACGCTCCCTCTATCGACAGCTCACCGGGAACCGCGAACCAGCCGCCGCCGACGTCGACCTGCGCCGTGTACGCGACCGTCGTCCTCGTCGAATAGGTGCCCCGTCGCGCATAGGTATAGCTCGTCTCGGTCGGCGTGAACGGCGCCTGCCCGAGCATCGACCAAGTGCGACCGCCGTCGGGCGTCACCGCCGTCGTGCCGTCGCCGTGGTCGAAGACGACGCGAACGGGCGTGAAACGCACCGTCACGGGCCGGTCGAGGAGTGTGCCGGTCGCCGTGTGTGCGGCGACGGTCGCCACGAAGTTGGTCGGCATCCCCACGACGCCCACGTTGCCCGGCTCGGCCGTCGTGGTCACGGGGGCGGGTGCGAACTGCGCGACATCCTCGATCGTGAGCGGCGTCCCGGACTCCTCCGTCACCCGCACCGCGTACATCCCGCACGACCGGCTCAGCACCGTGTCGGTCCGGCACGCCTTGCTTTCCGTCTCGGGGACCGCAGGGGGCCTACGGTTCGAATGCGTCCATAGATCGGAAGGGTGAGTCGCGGCGGAGACGCTCACGGTCGAACCGTCCGTCCCAGCTAGGAAATCTGAGAATCCCGGCGAATCGGCCCCAGAAGCGAACTGCACTAAGAGCATGATCACGACTACGAACCTGGGCACGAAGCATCCTCAATGCGGTTTGCAGTGTCGACAGTCAGAACTCCGTGCGGATGCGCCAGCAACAAGAGCTCCAGAGCGTAGGCACTGGGACGGTCAGGAGAAACGCCAGAGGTGCCGTCTTGGTTTGTGATTCGGACCTTCGACACATCTAGGCATGCAGATGCGCGGATGCGTTCGAACGGGGGCTCGCTTTCTTGCCCCTCAAAGAAGATGATGCTTGTATTCCCCGCCAGTACTTGCCCTTCCGCGTGCATCCGCGAGAAGTTCTTTCGATCCGATGCCTCCACCCCGCCACTGGACAGCTCAAACAACGGCTCGAACGTCGATGGGTCTCGGGTGTCGACGCGATTGAGGGCGTCGATGTAGTCGGAGAAGGTGGCCTCGGCGGCGGCGAAGGCCTCTTCTTCGGACGAGAACGCGGGGGAGGGAGTCGGCGTGGGCTCCGCAGTGGGGGTACACCCGGAGAGCATCGAGACGCCGACTGCCAGCGTGGCGAGCAGGCGGAAAGCGGTGGGCGAGATCACCGGGCCACCGTATGCGGAATGCCGAGCTCGCTGCCGACGTTATCCACAGAGCGGCTGCGAGGAATCGGCTCCTTCATAGGGCGGCAACTTCTGGTAGCCTGAACTGTCACTCGTGGCGTGTACACGCATGCCCAGGTGACGAACACACCACAATCCACCTGCTGCGAAGCACATCCCGACCGTGCGCGGTCATGCTCCGCAGCCCGAGTATCCATTCACAAGGACAACCCACTACATGACTACCGCAACGACCGCCCCGGCCACCAAGCAGGTCGCCATCAACGACATCGGATCTGCTGAGGACTTCCTGGCCGCGGTCGAGAAGACCCTGAAGTTCTTCAACGACGGCGACATCATCGAAGGCACGATCGTCAAGATCGACCGCGATGAGGTCCTGCTCGATGTCGGCTACAAGACCGAGGGTGTCATCCCCTCGCGCGAGCTCTCGATCAAGCACGACGTCGACCCCAACGAGGTCGTCAAGGTCGGCGACGAGGTCGAGGCCCTCGTCCTCCAGAAGGAGGACAAGGAAGGCCGCCTGATCCTCTCCAAGAAGCGTGCGCAGTACGAGCGCGCCTGGGGAGACGTCGAGAAGATCAAGGAGAACGACGGCGTCGTCACCGGTACGGTCATCGAGGTCGTCAAGGGTGGACTCATCGTCGACATCGGCCTCCGTGGCTTCCTCCCGGCCTCGCTCATCGAGCTGCGCCGCGTCCGCGACCTCACGCCGTACCTCGGCCAGGAGATCGAGGCGAAGATCCTCGAGCTCGACAAGAACCGCAACAACGTCGTCCTCAGCCGCCGTGCGCTCCTCGAGCAGACGCAGTCGGAGTCGCGCACCACGTTCCTGAACAACCTGCACAAGGGTCAGGTCCGCAAGGGTGTCGTGTCGTCGATCGTCAACTTCGGTGCGTTCGTCGACCTGGGCGGCGTGGACGGCCTCGTGCACGTCTCCGAGCTGTCCTGGAAGCACATCGAGCACGCCTCCGAGGTCGTCGAGGTGGGCCAGGAGGTCACCGTCGAGATCCTCGAGGTCGACCTCGACCGCGAGCGCGTCTCCCTGTCGCTGAAGGCGACGCAGGAGGACCCGTGGCAGGTCTTCGCCCGCACCCACGCGATCGGTCAGGTCACGCCGGGTAAGGTCACCAAGCTCGTTCCGTTCGGTGCGTTCGTCCGCGTCGCAGACGGCATCGAGGGCCTCGTCCACATCTCCGAGCTCTCCAGCAAGCACGTCGAGCTGGCGGAGCAGGTCGTGTCGGTCGGCGAAGAGGTCTTCGTCAAGGTCATCGACATCGACCTCGAGCGTCGCCGCATCTCGCTGTCGCTGAAGCAGGCCAACGAGTCGGTCGACCCCAACGGCACCGAGTTCGACCCGGCTCTGTACGGCATGCTCGCCGAGTACGACGAGAACGGCGAGTACAAGTACCCGGAGGGCTTCGACGCCGAGACCGGTCAGTGGAAGGAAGGCTTCGACGCCCAGCGAGAGGCATGGGAGCAGGAGTACGCTGCGGCCCAGGCTCGCTGGGAGGCGCACAAGGCTCAGGTCGCGAAGGCGGCCGAGGCCGAGGCTGCGGCCGGCGACGACTTCGGCGGCCAGTCCTTCTCGAGCGAGACGGCCGGCGCCGGCACGCTCGCCGACGACGAGGCTCTCGCGGCTCTGCGCGAGAAGCTCTCGGGCGGCAACTCCTAAGTAACACTCCGAAAAGGGTCGTCACCCCGCTTCACGGCGGGTGTGACGGCCCTTTTCGTATGCCCGGACCCCCGGAAACCGCTGCGTGACGCAACGTTACGGCCGCATTCGTAACAATCCAGCGCCTCCGACACGATGGGGACATGACCGCCCTCCTGCCCGCTGCGTCGAGCACTGCCGAGGCCCCGAAGGGGTCGGGTTCCGCGCAGCCCGTCCGCCTCGACGGCATCGCGCGCTCGTTCCCGCTCGCGCAGGGCCGGCGAGAGGTGCTCCGCGGCATCAACCTCGACATCGCCGCCGGGGAGATCGTCGCCGTCGTCGGTCCGTCGGGATGTGGGAAGTCCACGTTGCTGCGCCTCATCGGCGGCCTCGACGCTCCCACCACGGGCACGATCCGGCTCGACGGTTCGAGCGTCGCCGACGTGGACGAGCGCACCGCTGTCGCGTTCCAGGAGCCGCGGCTGCTTCCATGGCGCACGCTCGCCCAGAATGTCGAACTGGGACTGCCGCGCGGGACCGGCCGGGTCGCCGGACGGACACGTGTGCGTGAGCTGCTGCAACTCGTCGGACTGGAGCATGCCGCCGACCAGCGCCCTCGTGAAGTCTCCGGCGGCATGGCCCAGCGCGCCTCGCTCGCCCGCGCTCTCGCCCGCAACCCCGGGGTGCTGCTGCTGGACGAGCCGTTCGGCGCGCTCGACGCCCTCACCCGTCTGCGCATGCACGACCTGCTGCTCAAGATCCACGCCGCCGAGCCCACCACGGTGCTGCTCGTGACCCACGACGTGGAGGAGGCCCTCTACCTCGCCGACCGCGTGCTGCTGCTGCGCACCGTCGGCGCGGGAGACGACGAGTCGTCCGTCGCGCGGACGGTCGACGTCCCCGGCGTCCGCCCCCGAGACCGCGCCGACCGCGGCCTCGCCGACCTGCGCGCCGAGCTCCTCGAAGGGCTCGGCGTCGACACGCACCACCACACCCCCGAGGAGAACCGATGAGCACCATCACCCGCCGCATCATCCCTGCGATCGCCGTCGCCGGGACGATGATGCTCGTCGCCACCGGCTGCGTCGCCGGCGAGAACGCGACGGCCGACGCCGAGTCCACGCCCGCCGGGAGCGGCGAGTGGTCCGCCGACACGCTGTCCATCGACTTCGCGACCTACAACCCGCTCAGCCTCGTGATCCGCGACCAGGGCATCCTCGAGGACATCCTCGGCGACGACGTGACCGTCGAATGGGTGCAGTCCGCCGGGTCCAACAAGGCCAACGAGCTGCTGCGTTCCGGCTCGGTCGACGTGGGTTCGACGGCGGGCTCGGCCGCGCTGCTCGCTCGCGCCAACGGTTCCCCCATCCAGGTCATCGACATCTACTCCCAGCCCGAGTGGTCGGCCATCGTCGTCGGTCCCGACAGCGACATCACGTCGGTGGAGGACCTCAAGGGCGCGTCCGTCGCGGCCACCAAGGGCACCGACCCGTACTTCTTCCTCCTCCAGGCGCTGGAGGAGGGTGGGCTGTCGCTCGCGGACGTCGAGGTGCAGAACCTCCAGCACGCGGACGGGCGGGCCGCGCTCGACGGCGGGTCCGTCGACGCGTGGGCGGGTCTCGACCCCATCATGGCCGCTGCGGAGCAGGAGTCGGGCGACACGCTCATCTACCGCAACGTCGACTTCAACACCTACGGTTTCCTCAACGCGACCGAGGACTTCATCGACAACCACCCGGATCTCGCACAGGCCGTCGTCGACGCCTACGAGGAGGCGCGCGTCTGGGCGCTCGAGCACCCGGAGGAGACGGCCGCCCTGCTCGCCGACGTCGCGGGCATCGACCTCGAGGTCGCGACCACGGTGATCCAGGAGCGGTCGAACCTCGACGTGAGCGGCGTCCCCGGTGACGACCAGCTCGCCGTTCTCGAGAAGATCGCGCCGGTGCTCGTCGAGTCCGGCGATGTGCAGGGCGGTCAGGCATCGGTCGACAAGGCGCTCTCCAGCATCATCAACGACACCTTCGCGACGAAGGCGGGCGCAAGCGAGTGACCGGTTTCGAGGAGCGGGTGGTCGTCCCGGCGGAATCGCGGGACGCGCTCGAGTTCGCGAAGGGTGCTCCCCGCGGGAAGCCCGGGGGAGCACGGCGTGGCCTGCCGCCTGTCGTGCGGATCCTCGGGGGCTTCCTGCTCCCCGCCGTGATCCTCATCGCCTGGCAGGTGGTCACGACGGCCGGGCTCATCGAGCCGTACCGACTCCCGACGCCCGGATCGGTCTTCCAGGCCGGAGTGGAACTCGCCGAGACCGGACAGCTCTGGACCCACATCGCCATCTCGGTCCAGCGGGTGCTGCTCGGATTCGCGATCGGCTCGGTCATCGGGCTCGCCGCGGCCGGCATCGTCGGACTCTCGCGGTGGGGTGACGTTCTGCTCAGTCCCACCCTCGCCGCCGTTCGCGCCGTCCCGTCGCTCGCCTGGGTGCCGCTGCT
The DNA here is from genome assembly GCF_040685015.1 of Microbacterium meiriae. NCBI lineage: Bacteria > Bacillati > Actinomycetota > Actinomycetes > Micrococcales > Microbacteriaceae > Microbacterium > Microbacterium meiriae. The sequence continues at coordinate 171,682 of NZ_JBFBHD010000002.1, forward strand.
GATCCTGTGGATGCAGATCGGCGAGGAGTCCAAGGTGACCCTCATCGCGATCGGCGCGTTCTTCCCGGTCTACACGACGGTCGCCTCGGCACTGCGTCACGTGGACCCGCAGCTCGTCGAGGCGGGACGCTCGTTCAGCCTGCACGGCTGGTCGCTGTTCCGCACGGTCCAGCTCCCGGCCGTCGTGCCCTCCGTCGTCGCGGGGCTGCGTCTCGCGCTCGCGCAGGCATGGCTGTTCCTCGTGGCCGCCGAGCTCATCGCTTCGTCCATGGGGCTCGGGTTCCTGTTGACGGACTCGCAGAGCACCGGGCGTGTCGACCGTATCCTGCTCTCCATCGTGTTGCTGGCGCTGCTCGGCACGATCACCAACGGCGTGCTCGCACTGCTGGAGAAGTACCTGTTGCGGCGATGGACGTGACGATGACCGAGGCCCGGCTGCAGGAGGAACGGGTCTATCCTCCGTCGCCCGCGTTCCTCGATGCCAACGTGACCGCAGAAGCCTATGCCCGCGCGGCCGCTGATCCTCTGGCCTTCTGGGAAGATGCGGCCCGCCGGCTGGACTGGGTCGAGCCCTGGCACCTCGTGCACGACTGGGAGCCGCCTCTCGACGGTGCGGTCCCCGCGGCGCGATGGTTTCTCGGCGGGCGGCTCAACGTCGCGGTGAACTGCGTCGATCGGCATGTCGATGCCGGACGCGGAGACAAGGTCGCCCTCCACTTCGAGGGGGAGCCGGGCGACCGGACCTCGGTGACCTACGCCGACCTGCAGCGTCGTGTGGCCCAGGCGGCGCACGCGCTGGAAGACCTCGGGATCCGACCGGGCGATCGCGTGGTGATCTACCTCCCCGTGCTCGTGGAGACCGTGGTCGTCACGCTCGCGTGCGCGCGGATCGGAGCCGTCCACTCGCTCGTCTTCGGAGGGTTCTCCGCGGAGGCCGTGCGGTTCCGGCTCGAGGACACCGGGGCGAAGCTGCTCGTGACCAGCGACGGCCAGTTCCGGCGGGGGACGGCGACCGAGGTCAAGTCCGCCGCCGACGCCGCCGCTGCGGGACTGCCGGACCTCGAACACGTCCTCGTGCTCCGTCGTACCGGACAGGTCGTCCCGTGGACCGACGGCCGTGACGTGTGGTGGCACGACGTCGTCGACACGGCACCGAGCGAGCACCAGGCTGAGGCCTTCGATGCCGAGCACCCGCTGTTCATCATCTACACCTCCGGCACGACAGGGAAGCCGAAGGGGCTCGTGCACACCTCCGGCGGCTACCTGACGCACGCGAGTTGGGCGCACTGGGCGCACTTCGACGCCAAACCGGATGACGTTCACTGGTGCACGGCCGACCTCGCCTGGGTCACCGCGCACACCTACGAGATCTACGGACCGCTGTCGAACGGGCTCACCCAGGTCATCTACGAGGGCACGCCGGACACTCCGCGTCGCGAGCGGCACCTGGAGATCATCGAGCGCTACGGCGTGACGGTCTACTACACGGCGCCGACACTCATCCGGACGTTCATGACCTGGTTCGGCGACGAACTGCCGGGCGGACACGACCTGTCGAGCTTGCGGCTGCTCGGCACGGTGGGTGAGGCGATCAATCCGGAGGCCTGGGTGTGGTTCCGCCGGAACTTCGGGCGGAATGAGCTCCCCGTCATCGACACATGGTGGCAGTCGGAGACCGGTGCCGCGATGATCGCCCCCTTGCCCGGCATCACGCCCCTGAAGCCCGGCTCCGCGTCGGTCCCGCTTCCGGGCATCGACGTCGCCGTGGTCGACGAGAACGGTGACGAGGTGGCGCCGGGCCGATCCGGGACCCTGGTCGTCCGGCGCCCGTGGCCGGGGATGGCGCGGACCGTCTGGGGGAACCCGGAGCGCTACCGCGACGCGTACTGGTCCGCGTACGCCGGAGTGGGGGCGCACGGCGGCTACTACGTTGCGGGAGACGGGGCGACCCGCGACGCCGATGGCTTCATCTGGATCCTGGGGCGGCTCGACGACGTCGTGAACGTCTCCGGTCATCGCCTCTCGACGATCGAGATCGAGTCGGCGCTCGTGGCGCACGAGACGGTCGGCGAAGCCGGGTCCGCCGGTGTGGCGGACCCGGTCACCGGGCAGGCGGTCGTGGCGTTCGTCACCCCGTCCGGCCGGGCGGAGATCGACGCGCACGCGCTGCGCGCTGAGGTCGCCCGCTCGATCGGTCCGGTCGCGAAGCCGAAGCACGTCGTCGTCGTGCCCGATCTGCCCAAGACGCGCTCGGGGAAGATCATGCGCCGCCTCCTCGCGCAGCTCTGGGACGCGGAACAGGATCGGCGGGCGGGACGGACCCCGCAGGCGCTCGGCGACACGACGTCACTGCAGAACCCCTGGGCCGTCGACGACATCGCCGGCGCTCTCGCCGCAGAATCGAGGACATCATGACCGACGACCATCGTTTCGGGTTCCGCACCCGCGCCCTTCACGCCGGGGGCACCCCGGACGCCGCCACCGGGGCGAGGGCGGTGCCGATCTATCAGACGACGTCGTTCGTCTTCGACGATGCGGCCGACGCCGGAAACCTCTTCGCGCTGCAGAAGTACGGCAACATCTACTCGCGTATCGGCAACCCCACGGTCGCCGCCCTGGAGGAGCGCCTGGCTTCGCTGGAGGGCGGAATCGGTGCGGTCGCGACCGCCTCCGGCATGAGCGCGGAGTTCATCACGTTCGCCGCCCTCGTGGGCGCGGGTGATCACGTCGTCGCCGCGGCGCAGCTCTACGGGGGCACGGTCACGCAGCTCGACGTGACACTGCGTCGCTTCGGCGTGGAGACGACCTTCGTCAGCTCCTCCGACCCGGCTGACTTCGCCGCGGCCGTCCGTCCCGAGACCAAGGTCGTCTACGTCGAGATGATCGGAAACCCCTCGGGCGAGATCGCCGACATCGAGGGTCTCGCCGCTGTCGCCCACGAGGCAGGCGTGCCGCTCGTCGTGGACGCCACCCTGGCCACCCCGTACCTCGCGCGTCCGCTGGAGCACGGGGCGGACATCGTCATCCACTCGGTCACGAAGTTCCTCGGCGGTCACGGGACGACCCTCGGCGGCGTGGTCATCGAGAAGGGCACCTTCGACTGGGGCAACGGCAAGTTCCCCCAGATGACCGAACCGGTGGCCTCCTACGGCGGCATCTCCTGGTGGGGCAACTTCGGGGAGTACGGGTTCCTCACCAAGCTGCGCTCCGAGCAGCTGCGCGACATCGGACCCGCGTTGAGCCCGCAGTCGGCCTTCACGCTCCTGCAGGGCGTGGAGACCCTGCCGCAGCGCATCGACGCTCACCTCGCCAACGCCCGGGTCGTCGCCGAGTGGCTGGCGGCAGACCCCCGAGTGGCCTATGTGACCTGGGCAGGGCTGGAAGATCACCCGCACTATGAACGCGCCGCCAGGTACCTGCCGCTGGGACCGGGATCCGTGTTCGCGTTCGGGGTCGCCGCCGAGGACGGCCGCGCTGCGGGGGAGGCGTTCATCGAGAACCTGCAGCTCGCGTCCCATCTCGCCAACATCGGCGATGCCCGCACCCTGGTCATCCACCCGGCCTCCACGACGCATCGCCAGCTCACCGAGGAACAGCTCGTCGCCGCCGGCGTGCGCCCCGACCTGATCCGCATCTCCGTCGGCCTGGAGGACGCGGAGGACATCATCTGGGACCTCGATCAGGCCCTCACCCTCGCGACGGGAGCCCACCGATGAGCACGACCTCCGCCGGCGACGCCTGCACCCTTCCTGCGACCACGGACGCGACCAGCTGCGCGCTTCCCGTCACCGTCGAACCGGGCCGCACGTGGACCGGACCCTCGCAGCCGCAGCGGTTCGGGCTGCTGCGCCGGGCACGATCCATCGCGATCGTCGGTGCCTCCGGGAATCCGTCACGGGCCTCGTACTTCGTCGCGACCTACCTGCTGTCCAGCACGGACTACGACGTCTATCTCGTGAACCCGAGGGAGACCGAGATCCTCGGACAGCCGGTCTACCCGTCGTTGAGCGCCCTGCCCGTGCAGCCTGACATCGTGGACGTGTTCCGTCGTCACGACGACCTCCCGGGGGTCGCGCAGGAGGCCATCGACAGCGGGGCGAAGACCCTGTGGCTCCAGCTCGGCTCCTGGAACGAGGAGGCCGCTGCGCTCGCCGAGGCGGCGGGCCTCTCGGTCGTCATGGACCGCTGCATCAAGATCGAGCACGCCCGCTTCCACGGCGGACTGCATCTCGCCGGCTTCGACACCGGCGTGATCAGCTCCCGACGGCAGCTGCTCGCGCGCTGAGGGGGCTGCGCCGCGCCCAGGAGGCTCAGGTGCAGATCGTGTCCGCCGTGGTGCGGTGCAGCGTCACGGGAACCTGAAGGTCGGTGAGGTGCCAGTCGAGGCTGCGTCCGGTGAGCCGGGGCAACGAGGAGCACGTCCACGCGGGGTCCGGCGTGACGTGACTGCCCGGGAGCACCCCCGCAGCGTTCCACGAGGTCCACGTCCGGGGAAGGCCCGTCGCCTTCTTCAGATCCACGTCGACGTCGACGTGGTGCGACCCGCCCGGGGCGTTCGTGCTGATGTAGAAGTGGCCGGAGGCGTCGCTGATCTCCTCGTAGCGGATCGCCGTGATCGCGCAGGTGGTGGGGGCGGCCGTGGGGCTGCTGTACGCCTTGCACGTGTTCCCCGTGAATGGGGACAACCAGGCGGATGCCGCCGTCACCGTTCCCTTGACGACCGCGCGGTCCGTCCACGCCGCGCTGGTGGTGGGAACGCTCGCCTGTGCGAGCGACACGAAGACGACCACCACCGCGAAGACGAAGCCGGCCAGCGGGAACACGAGTCGTCGCGCCGGGGTCACGTCGTCAGGGGCTTCCGCGCCGGGTGCTCCACGGGGCTCATCATGCTGAGACCGAGCAGCCCCAGGAGCCCGAGGAGCAACGGGAGGGCGACAGCGGGCGTCGTCATCCGCATGATCGCGGTTCCCCACCCGGGAAGCTGCACCGCTGGCTTCCACACGTCGCCGGTCACCGGATAGTCGAGAGCGTCGGAGAACTCGTTGGCGTCGCCCTTCATGGTGATGGTGCGCGCGCCATCGGCGGCTTCGATGGCGGTGATGCGATGGGTCACCAGGGAGTCGGTCAGCGCGCTCGGCAGGCTGACGACGTCACCCACCTCCAGAGAGTCGGCGGGGACCTTCGTGGCGATGAGGAGATCGCCCGTCATGATCTCGGGCTCCATCGAGCCCGAGATCACGACGAGCGGCTGGAGGACTCCGATGGCCGTGGCGCCCCAGACGACGCCGCAGCCCACCCCCATGACGGCCAGCGTCCAGAGAACGGGCAGGGCGAGCCGGCGGAGGAGCTGCACCACGATTCGTCCTTCGTCTCGGCTGCGGCGGTGGGTGGTCAGTTGGTCGCGGTCGCGGAGACCGTGACGAGGATCGTGCCGGTCTTGCCCTGGTTGCTGGTCGCCCAGTCCGCCGGAGTGGTGACGACGAGCTCGAACTCATCGGCGGCGGTGGACCCCGAGGAGGTCAGCGACGCCGCGAGTCCGGTGATCGTGGCGGTCGGCTTGACCGTGAAGTCGGTCGCCGTGGTGCCGGGGGCGTACTCGACGGTGGAGGTGAGCGCGGCGTTGACGGAACTGACGTTCTTCACCCAGAGCTTGATGGTGCGGGTCTCGCCGGGAAGCAGGTTCGCCAGCTTCTCGGCGGGGACGACGAGCTCGATGCTGTTCTTGGCCGCCGACTCCTTCCAGGTGGTTCCGTCGACGGAACCCTGGAGGTTGAAGGTGGCTCCCGCGGCGGGGGCGCTGAAGAAGGTGTTGTCCGTCCACGCGGCGCTGGTGAGCGCCGCGCCGATGCCGCCGGTCGCGAGCACGGCCAGCGCGAACGCCATGATCGGGCGTCGCCGGGAGCGTCGCTCGGTGCGGTGAGGGCGTGTGGAGGCATCCGTGTTCGTCATGGTTTCGACGTTACGCAGCACACCTCAGGGGACTGTCAAGTCTTCCTCAAGAGGGGCCGAAGCTTTCCCGATTGTTCCGTTTCCGCGTCGTGCGGCCCCGGGCCCGGAGCGTGGCAGGATGGTCGGATGCCGCTCATCGCTCTCACCGGAGGCATCGCGTCGGGGAAGTCCACCATCGCGAACCGGCTCACCGAGCTCGGCGCGGTCGTCGTCGACGCGGATCAGATCGTGCGCGAGGTCCAAGCTCCGGGATCCGAGGTGCTCCGCACGATCGCGCGGACGTTCGGAGACACCGTCATCGCCGAGGACGGATCCCTCGACCGGGCTGCCCTCGGGTCGACCGTGTTCGCCGACCCGGACCGGCTCGCTCAGTTGAACGCCATCGTGCACCCTGCGGTGCGGGCAGAGTCCCAGCGCCGTTTCGACGCGGCGTTCGCCGCCGACCCGGAGGCTGTCGTCGTGTACGACGTTCCGCTCCTGGTGGAGGCTCGTGTCGATGACCCCTGGGATGAGATCGTCGTCGCGCATGCGCCGGAGGACGTCCGTCTCGAGAGGCTCGTCGGCCTGCGCGGAATGACTCCCGAGGCCGCGCGCGACCGGATCGCCGCCCAGGTCTCCGACGAACGGCGGCTCGCGATCGCCGACGTCGTGATCGACACCTCGGGGTCGATCGAGCACACCCTGGATCAGACCGACGCGCTCTGGGACCGGCTCCGCGCGCGCTGAAGGACAGCCGCCCGCCGGAGGCTTCCGACCCGGCCGGCCCCGATGTCGGAGGGGCGGCATACGCTTGAGGTATGCAGCCCACCCGCAGTGTCCGCCCTTTCGAGGTCATCAGCGAGTACGCCCCCGCCGGTGATCAGCCGCAGGCGATCGCCGATCTGGCTTCCCGCATCAATGCGGGCGAGACCGACATCGTGCTGCTCGGCGCCACCGGAACAGGCAAGTCCGCGACCACGGCCTGGCTCGTCGAGCAGGTGCAGCGCCCCACACTCGTGCTGGCGCATAACAAGACCCTCGCCGCCCAGCTCGCCAACGAGTTCCGTGAGCTCATGCCGAACAACGCCGTCGAGTACTTCGTCTCCTACTACGACTACTACCAGCCCGAGGCCTACGTCCCGCAGACGGACACCTTCATCGAGAAGGACTCCTCGATCAACGCGGAGGTCGAGCGCCTTCGCCACTCGACGACGAACTCCCTGCTGAGCCGCCGCGATGTGGTCGTGGTGTCGACCGTGTCCTGCATCTACGGCCTGGGCGCGCCGGAGGAGTATCTGCGCGCCATGGTCGCGCTCCAGGTGGGGGAGCGGTACGACCGCGACGCCCTGATCCGTCAGTTCATCGCGATGCAGTACAACCGCAACGACGTCGACTTCTCGCGCGGCAATTTCCGGGTCCGCGGCGACACCATCGAGATCATCCCGGTGTATGAGGAGCACGCCATCCGCATCGAGCTCTTCGGCGACGAGATCGAGGCGCTGTACTCGTTGCATCCGCTGACGGGCGAGGTCATCGAGAAGCTCGACGCCGTGCCGATCTTCCCCGCCTCGCACTATGTCGCGGGCACCGACGTCATCCAGCGCTCGATCGGCACGATCGAGCACGAGCTGGAGGAGCGGCTCAAGGAGTTCGAGCGGCAGGGTAAGCTCCTCGAGGCGCAGCGCCTCCGGATGCGGACGACCTTCGACCTGGAGATGCTGCAGCAGCTCGGCTTCTGCTCCGGTATCGAGAACTACTCGCGCCACATGGACGGGCGCATGCCGGGGGAGCCCCCGCACACGCTCCTGGACTTCTTCCCCGACGACTTCCTGCTCGTCATCGACGAGTCGCACGTGACGGTGCCGCAGATCGGTGCCATGTACGAGGGTGACGCCTCCCGCAAGCGCACGCTCGTCGACCACGGCTTCCGCCTGCCGAGCGCGATGGACAACCGACCGCTGCGCTGGGACGAGTTCAAGAACCGCGTGGGGCAGACCGTCTACCTGTCGGCGACCCCGGGCAAGTACGAGATGGGCATCGCCGACGGTGTGGTGGAGCAGATCATCCGCCCGACGGGACTGGTCGACCCGGAGATCATCGTCAAGCCGTCGAAGGGACAGATCGACGATCTGCTCGAGGAGATCAGGCTTCGCGTGGAGCGGGACGAGCGCGTCCTCGTCACGACCCTCACGAAGAAGATGGCCGAGGAATTGACCGACTTCCTCGGGGAACACGGCGTGCGGGTGCGCTACCTGCATTCCGACGTCGACACCCTGCGCCGCGTCGAACTGCTCAGCGAGCTGCGCGCCGGTGTGTACGACGTCCTGGTGGGTATCAACCTGCTCCGAGAGGGACTCGACCTCCCGGAGGTGTCGCTCGTCGCGATCCTCGACGCCGACAAGGAAGGGTTCCTCCGCTCCGGGACGTCACTCATCCAGACCATCGGCCGGGCAGCGCGTAACGTCTCGGGCGAAGTGCACATGTATGCGGACAACATGACCGACTCCATGGCCAAAGCCATCGAGGAGACCGACCGTCGGCGCGAGAAGCAGATCGCGTACAACAAAGAGCACGGGATCGATCCGCAGCCGCTGCGCAAGCGCATCGCCGACATCACCGAGGTGCTGGCGCGCGAGGGGCAGGACACGGCGGAGCTGATGTCCGGGCGAGGCCGTGCGTCGGGCAAGGGCAAGTCGCCCACGCCGAACCTGCGGCGCACCGGCATCGCTGCCGAGGGAGCGCAGCAGCTCGAAGCCACGATCCAGGACCTCACCGATCAGATGCTCGCCGCTGCCGCGGAGCTGAAGTTCGAGCTCGCCGGGCGCCTGCGTGACGAGGTGCAGGATATGAAGAAGGAGCTCCGCTCGATGGAGCGGGCCGGGCACGCGTAGACGGAGACCAGATGGACGCGGCAGGAGAGGAACTCGCGGACCGAGTCCGGGCGCTGCTCGGCGCTGACCCCTCGATCGAGGAGAGGCGGATGTTCGGAACCAGGGCATTCCTCGACGAGGGCCGCATCCTCGTCGGAGCACGGAAGGACGGCACGCTCCTCGTCCGCGTGGATGAGGAGAACGGGGCCGTCGCCGTGACCCAGCCGGGAGCTTCTCGGGCCGTGATGGGGTCGCGCACCATGGGGTCGGGCTGGATCGACGTCGCCGCGTCCGCGATCACCGATGATGCGGCGCTGATGATGTGGATCGACATGGCCCGAGAGTCCGTGGGGGCCGCCACCGCGGACGGCGACTGACCCGAGCAGTTACGGGCAGTGCACCAGGGTCTTCGGCCCGGAGCGGTCGATCTCGTGTTCCGTCATCGGTGCTCCGCAGAGCGGGCAGGCGCGTTCGGCGCGTTCCGCGGCGCTCGGCGGCGGCGTCTTCTCGTAGGGCCCGACGGAGGCCGGGCCCGCAAGACGCACGAGGTTGGTGTTCACCCAGGCATAGAGGCCCCCCGCTTCGCGGATGCGGGTGCGAAGAGGGGGCCGGCTGGAGTCGCGTGACATGTTGATTAGTGTACTAATGATTCGTGCAGATGTATAGTCGGGATCGTGACCGACACCGATGATCTGCTCCGCCTCGAGAACCAGCTCTGCTTCGCCGTGGTCACGGCGGCGCGGAACGTGGTGGCGATCTACCGGCCGATCCTCGAGCCGCTCGGGCTGACCCATCCGCAGTACCTGGTGATGCTCGCCCTCTGGGAGCGGGCTCCGCGAACCCTCAACGACCTCGCCGCCGACCTCGCGCTGGAGCCCGCGACGGCGTCGCCCCTCGTCAAGCGGCTCGAAGCCGACGGCCTGGTGGCCCGCCAGCGCAGCAGCGAGGACGAACGCCGACTCGAGATCACGCTCACGGATGCCGGTGCTGCCCTGCGTGCCAGGGCGGTGGACGTGCCGCGGCAGGTGATGGCCGCCGTGGGGATGGACATCGACGAGGTGGCAGCACTGCGGGACGGACTGGGCGCCTTCGCGGGGCCCCGCCCCGCCCACCCCTGACCGTTCCGCGGCATCCCGATATGAAGCGCTGGTGCTCGCCTGCGCACCCCTAGGGTGGGAGGCATGTCGCGCCCCGAGCCTCCGGTCCCCGCGCCGGAGCGTGTGCGTCGACCGGGGCCGCCGATGCTCCTCGGCCTCGCCGCCGTGGCCGGACTGTTCGGTCTCCTCATGTTCGCCGCGGCCGTGCAGGGCACCCCGCAGTTCGCGTCGACGGAGGCCGAGAGCACATCGCCGCCCCAGGAGAACGTCGTGCTCCCCGCCCCGACGGCGACGGAGACACCGCTGCCTCCGGAATCATGGGGGGATCCGGTTCTCGCGCAGGTGCTCGGCATGGTCTTCGGTCTCGTGCTGGGGCTGGCCGTCCTCGCGCTCGTCGTCGTGGTCGTTCGCCAGCTCATCCGATTCCTCGTGCGGCTGTGGCGGGACCGTCCGCTCGCACGCCGCGATGCCGCGGCTGCCGGGCCGGGTGCCAGCCCCACGTCGCCGGATATCCTCCCTGACGAGGTGACCATCCGCCGCGGGGTCTCCGATGCGCTTCGCACGGTCAGCGAACGACCAGTACCCGGTGACGCGATCGTCGCGGCGTGGATCGGCTTGGAGGAATCCGCCGCCGACGCCGGTCAGGGGCGCGCTCCGACGGAGACGCCGGCAGAATTCACCGCCCGGGTGATCGGCGGGCGCCACGGCATCGCCGCGGACGTCGCGGTCCTGCAACGCCTCTATGAGCGGGTGCGCTTCGGCGGGCTGATCGCAGACGAAGGCGACCGGCGGAGCGCCGCCGACGCGCTTCGCGGCATCAAGGCGGGGTGGCGATGAGAGGGAGGATCGTCCTGGCTCTCCTCAGCGCCCTCGTCGCCGCTGGTCTTCTCGTCGTGATGCTCACCTTCGGAGTGCCCGCCCCCTTCGCCGTCGCATGGACCCTCATCCTGCTCGCTATCGTCGCGGCCACCCGCCAGGCCTTCGTCGACGAGGTGGTCGTGTGGCCGCCGGAGGCGCCCCGAGCGGAGGGCCGTGGCTCGGACGTGTCGCGGTTGGCGTGGGCGATCAACACCCGCACCGGCGTCGCGGGCCATGTCGTCGTCCGACGCGTGCAGGGCGTGGTCCGTCGGCGCCTCGCGCATCTCGGCCTCGACCTCGATGACCCTCAGGACCACCCGCGTATCGACGCGGTGCTGGGAGACGGTGTCCGCGCCTCCCTGCATGCGCGAGAAGTGCAACGCGTGGACATCGAGCGCGTCCTCGACGCCCTCGACCGCATCCCCATCGACACGGAGGAGACAACATGACCACCGACGAAACCACGCAGATCGCCGATGTCGGACGCCGCGTGCTCGCGGGCGTCAAGACGGCCGTCGTCGGGATGGACGAGCCCCTGACGATCGCGCTGGCCGCGATCCTGGCGGGCGGCCACGTGCTCTTCGAGGACGTTCCCGGCCTCGGCAAGACGCTCGCCGCGCGCAGCCTCGCGGGTGCGCTCGGGCTGGACTTCCGTCGGCTGCAGTGCACACCCGACATGTTGCCGGGCGATGTCACCGGTTCCTACGTCTACGCGCCTTTCACCGGGGACTTCGCCTTCCGCCCCGGTCCGATCTTCACGGGACTGCTGCTTGCGGACGAGATCAACCGGACGACGCCGAAGACACAGTCGGCGATGCTCGAGGCGATGGCCGAGCACCAGGTGACGGTGGAGGGCAACAGGTTTCCGCTCCCGCGTCCGTTCCACGTGATCGCCACATCGAACCCGATCGAGTACGAGGGGACGTACGCGTTGCCGGAGGCGCAGCTCGATCGCTTCATGGTGCGGCTCGCGGTGGGGTACCCGCAGCCGGAGGAGGAAGCGCGGATCATCCTCGACCGTGTGGAGCGGCAGAGCCCGGATGTCGAGGTCGAGCCCGTAGTGGACGCCGACGGCCTGCGGCGGATCCAAGCAGCGGTCGAGGGCATCCACGTCGACCGCGATGTCGTGCGATACGGTGTCGAGCTCACGCGGGCGACACGCGAGGCGGCGACGGTGGCCGTCGGCGCCTCCCCGCGTGGTTCGCAGGCGCTCATCCTCCTCGGACGCGCGCTCGCCGCGCTGGACGGGCGGGCATATGTACGGCCGGACGACCTCAAGCGCGTCGCGGTGCCGGTCCTCGCGCATCGATTGACCCTGACGCCGCAGGCCTGGGCACAGGGAGTGGACCCGCGGACGGTCGTCGACGCGGCCTTGGCGCGGACGGCCGTGCCTCCGACCGTCGCGGCTGCCCCGTGACGGACGAGGCGGCGGTGCAGACGGCGACCGCGGTCGCCTGGCGGCGGACGCCGGTCATCGCTCTCGGCATCGGCGGCGCGGCGATCATCGCCGCGGTGGGGCTCGCCTTCTCCCGTCCGGATATCGTCGCCATGGGCCTGCCGCTGGCGCTGGCCGCCGCGTGGGCGCTCCTCCGCCGCCCGAGCCCCGGAGAAGCGCGAATCGCTCTGCGCGCGCACGCGGCCGGCAGCGTCGATCGCCCGGAAGTGCAGACCGCCGCGGATGTGGTGCTGGCGGCGGATGCGGTGCAGATCGCCGTGGATCAGGATGGGCAGCGAACCGGTCTCGTGGATGTCCGACCGGGAACGGCCTGTCTCACGGCGCGCGGCGTGCTGCAGCATTCGGGTCCGAGTGAGCCGCTCGCCGTGACCCTGCGGGGGTCGAGTCTCGACGGCGCGTGGGTCTCCGATATCGTCCCTCGGACGGCGCTCCCCTGGAACGCGCCGCCGCGCGCGGTGCGGATCGGCAGCCTCCCGGTGGCGCCGCGGCTCACCGGACTGCACGGGTCGCATCCGGGTTCCCGCCCGGGGCAGGGTGGCGACTTCCGGGATATCCAGCCCTTCGTCCCCGGAGACGAGCTCCGTCGGGTCGACTGGCGCGCGACCGCCCGCGCCGCACGTCGACCAGGAGATCTCCTGGTGCGCAGGGACGACGCGCTGAGCGACTCGTCGGTCGTGCTCGCGATCGACACCGCCGAAGATCTCGGTGCCGCCGTGGCCGCGTGGGGGAGCGGCGACCCCGATCGCTCCGGAGTGACCTCACTCGATCTCGCGCGGGAAACGGCCCTCGCCATCGCCACCGCGGCGATCGGCGTGGGCGACCGCGTGGCCTATCACGCGCTCTCTCCGGACGGCCTCTCGCTGCCCTCCGGCGGTGGCGCCCGGCACCTCGCCCGTGTGCGCCGCGCGATCGCCGCGACCGGCATCGGCACCGATCCGTCCTATCGGCGGTCCCCGGCCGTGCCGCCAGGGTCGATCGTCTTCGTGCTCTCGACGTTCGTCGACGGGGTGGCGGCACGGCTGGCGACCAGCTGGCGCGCCGCCGGCCACGCCGTCATCGCCGTCGATGTGCTTCCGACTCCCGAGGAGAGCCGCCTCAGTCGCGAGCAGCGGATCGCCCTGCGCACTCTGCTCGCCGAGCGCACCGACGTCCTGGCCGAGCTGAGACATGCCGGCATCGAGGTGGTGCCGTGGTCCGGTGGTCTCGATGCCGCGATGCGCCGTGCCGCCCGCCGTCTTGCGCGTCGCGGGAAGGGGCGCCGATGACTCGCGCCGTCCGCTCTTTCCGCGCCGGTGTCGCGGTCCCGGGGGCCGTCCTCCGGCTGGCAGTGGTCGCCCTGGCCGCCGGGGGAGCACTGCTCCTGATCCCCTTCCCGCTGTGGCAGGGCATCGCGGTGCTCGCCGCTGCCGTCGCCGTCGCGATCCCCCGCAGTCTCGCCGCCTGGGTGGCGCTGGCCTGCCTCCCGTTCGGCGTGATCCTCTCGGAACCGGATCCCTCCCGGACCGCGCTGGCTCTGCTGTTCGTGCACGCCCTGCATGTCTGCGCGTCGCTGAGCCTCGTGGTGCCGCTCTCCTCGCGCGTGGCCCTGTCCGTCCTGCTTCCGAGTGCCGGCCGCTTCCTCGCTGTTCAGCTGATCGCGCAGCCGCTGGCGTTCGGCGTCTGGCTGCTCGCCGAGCGGCCGGACACCCCCGAGGTCGTGATCCTGGCTCCGTTCGCCGCGGCGGCGCTGCTCGGCGGGATCCTGGTCGCCCTCCGTGCGGCGAGACGGGCGGGCGCGGCGGCGTCCGCACCAGGCGCGTACGGCGTTCTCGGAGCCGATGTCCGTGGCCCCTCGTAGACTTGTTCGGTGCCCATCGTCCCCGTTGCTTCCCCAGGAAAACTCAGTGTCCGCGGCGCCCGCGTACACAATCTCAAGAACGTCGACATCGACATCCCCCGCGACTCGCTGGTGGTCTTCACCGGCCTCTCCGGATCGGGGAAGTCCAGCCTCGCCTTCGACACGATCTTCGCCGAGGGGCAGCGCCGGTACGTCGAGTCGTTGAGCGCCTACGCCCGGCAGTTCCTCGGCCAGGTCGACCGGCCGGACGTCGACTTCATCGAGGGGCTGAGCCCGGCGGTGTCGATCGATCAGAAGTCGACGAACCGCAACCCGCGGTCGACGGTCGGCACCATCACCGAGATCTACGACTACATGCGCCTGCTCTGGGCGCGTATCGGCGTGCCGCACTGCCCGGTCTGCGGCGAGAAGATCCAGCGCCAGACGGTGCAGCAGATCGCCGACCAGCTCATGGAGCTTCCGGAGCGCACCCGGTACCAGGTCGTGGCGCCGATCGTCTCGCAGAAGAAGGGCGAGTTCGTCGACCTCTTCCGCGAGCTGGGGGCGAAGGGCTACTCGCGCGCGATCGTCGACGGCGAGCTCATCCAGCTGGCCGAGCCGCCGACGCTCAAGAAGAGCTACAAGCACGACATCGCCGTGGTCGTCGACCGTCTCGTCGCCTCGCCGGACATCCTCGGGCGCGTCACCGACTCCGTGGAGACCGCCCTCGGGCTCGCCGGCGGCGTCGTGCAGATCAATTACGTGGACGGCGAGGGCGACGACGCGTGGCAGACCTTCTCGGAGAAGCTGGCGTGCCCCAACGGACACGCGCTCACCCTCACCGAGATCGAGCCGCGCACGTTCTCCTTCAACGCGCCGTTCGGCGCCTGCCCCGCATGCTCGGGCCTCGGCACGCGCATGTCCGTCGACGTGGACCTGATGCTCGGTGACGAGGACCTCTCGATCCGCGAAGGCGTCATCATCCCCTGGACCACCCAGGGCAAGGGGCTCTTCCAGTACTACGAGCGGCTGCTCGAAGGACTCTCGCGAGACCTCGACTTCTCCCTCGACACCCCGTGGCGGGACCTGCACTCCGACGTCAAGGAAGCGGTGCTGCGCGGAGAGAACTACAAGGTCACCGTCAAGTGGAAGAACCGCTACGGCCGTGAGATGCGGTACGCGTCCGGCTTCGAGGGCGTGGTGCCCTACATCGAGCGGCAGTACCTGCAGGCCGAGTCCGACACGCAGCGCAGCCGGTGGGGCGAGTACCTCCGCGAGGTTCCGTGTCCGGTGTGCAACGGCGACCGGCTGAAGCCCGAGGTGCTGGCCGTGCAGGTGCACGGTCACTCCATCGCCGAGGTCTCGCACCTCAGTCTCGCCGACGCCCGGGCGTTCATGGAGAAGCTGCAGCTCACCGAGCGCGAGGCCAAGATCGCCGCCCAGGTGCTCCGTGAGATCCGCCTGCGTCTCGACTTCCTCCTCCAGGTGGGGCTGTCGTACCTCAACCTGAGCCGCTCCGCAGGCTCCCTGTCGGGTGGTGAGGCGCAGCGCATCCGGCTCGCGACGCAGATCGGCTCCGGCCTGACCGGGGTGCTCTACGTGCTGGACGAGCCCTCCATCGGCCTTCATCAGCGCGACAACCGTCGACTCATCGAGACACTGCTCACTCTGCGCGACCTGGGGAACACCCTGATCGTCGTCGAGCACGACGAGGAGACGATCGAGGCGGCGGACTGGGTGGTCGACATCGGTCCGGGCGCCGGCGTGAACGGCGGCGCCGTGGTCCACTCCGGGCCCTACTCCGCGCTGCTCGCCGACACCGACTCCATGACCGGCGACTACCTCTCCGGCCGTCGGGAGATCCCGATGCCGGCGAAGCGCCGGAAGATCGACAAGAAGCGCATGCTGAGCGTCGTGGGCGCACGCGCCAACAACCTCCGCAACGTCACGGCCGACTTCCCGCTCGGCGTGCTCACGGCGGTCACGGGCGTCAGCGGATCCGGGAAGTCGTCCCTCGTGAACGACATCCTGTACCAGGTGCTCGCCTCGCGACTCAACGGGGCGCGGACGGTGCCGGGCAAGCACACGCGCGTGACCGGGCTCGACAACCTCGACAAGGTCGTGCACGTCGACCAGGCGCCGATCGGCCGCACCCCGCGATCTAACCCGGCGACCTACACCGGCGTCTTCGATCGCATCCGCACGCTCTTCAGCGAGACGCCCGAGGCGAAGGTCCGCGGCTACCAGCCCGGGCGCTTCAGCTTCAACGTCAAGGGCGGACGCTGTGAGGCCTGCTCCGGTGACGGCACGATCAAGATCGAGATGAACTTCCTCCCGGACGTGTACGTGGACTGCGAGGTGTGTCACGGCAAGAGGTACAACCGCGACACCCTTGCTGTGCACTACAAGGGCAAGAACATCGCCGAGGTGCTGGAGATGCCGATCGAGGAGGCGGCCGAGTTCTTCGAGCCGATCCAGGCCATCCACCGCTACATGAAGACCCTGGTCGATGTGGGGCTGGGATATGTCCGCCTCGGGCAGTCGGCGACCACGCTCTCCGGCGGTGAGGCGCAGCGCGTGAAGCTCGCGACCGAGCTCCAGCGCCGCAGCAACGGTCGGAGCATCTACGTGCTCGACGAGCCGACGACGGGTCTGCACTTCGAAGACGTGCGCAAGCTCCTCGAGGTGCTGAACGGTCTGGTCGACAAGGGCAACACGGTCATCGTCATCGAGCACAACCTCGACGTGATCAAGTCGGCCGACTGGGTGATCGACCTCGGTCCCGAGGGCGGCTCCGGCGGCGGCACGATCCTCGCCACCGGCACGCCGGAGCAGATCGCGCGGGTCGAGGAGAGCCACACCGGCCAGTTCCTCGCCGAGATCCTGGGTGAGGGGCGCTCTGCGCGGAAGGCCAGCTGATGGCCGACGTCCTGCCGTACAAACCCCGGGCCGGCGAGATACCGACCGACCCGGGGGTGTACCGGTTCCGTGACGCCAACGGCCGAGTGCTGTACGTCGGCAAGGCGAAGAACCTCCGTCAGCGGCTGTCGAACTACTTCGCTCCGCTGCGGACGCTGCACGAGCGCACGCGCCGGATGGTGACGACGGCGGCGTCGGTGGAGTGGACGGTCGTACCCACGGACGTCGACTCGCTGCAGCTCGAGTACATGTGGATCAAGGAGTTCGATCCGCCGTTCAACGTCAAGTACCGGGACGACAAGTCGTACCCGTTCATGGCCGTGACGATGGGGGACGAGGCGCCGCGCGTGCTCGTGACCCGGAACCGGAAGATCCCCGGCGCCCGCTACTTCGGCCCGTACCCGAAGGTCTGGGCGGTGCACGAGACCATCGACCTGATGATCAAGGCGTTCCCGATCCGCACGTGCAGCGACGCGAGCTACAAGCGGGCGATGCAGACGGGACGCCCGTGCTTCCCGGGGCAGATCGGCAAGTGCGGCGGGCCGTGTTCGATGACGGTGTCGATCGAGGAGCACCGGGCCATGGTCGACGACTTCGTCGCCTTCATGGCGGGTGGCGACGAGCGGTTCACCCGGGAACTCACCCAGCGCATGCTCGCCGCGTCGGCCGCCATGGACTACGAGGCGGCGGCGAAGTACCGCGACAAGCTCTCGGCGATCGAGGCCGTGCTCGGCAAGAGCGCTCTCGTGCTGCCCGCGGACGAGGACGCGGACCTGTTCGGTATCGCCGAGGACGAACTCGCGGCCGCCGTGCAGCATTTCGTCATCCGCGGAGGTCGTGTCCGCGGCGTGCGTGCTCTGACGATCGAGAAGGAGATCGACATCACGGGCGGAGAGCTCGTGGAGCAGGTTCTCCAGCAGGCGTACGGGGAAGCTCAGGACGTGCCGCGTCGCATCCTGGTGCCCGTGCTCCCCGACGATGCGTCCGAGCTCGAGGTGTGGCTGCGGGAACGCCGAGGCCGGAAGGTCGAGATCGCGGTGGCGCATCGTGGTCAGCGTGCTGATCTCATGCGCACGGCCACGCTGAACGCCCAGCAGGCGCTGATCCGGCACAAGACCCGGCGTACCAGCGACTACGTCGCCCGTACCCAGGCGCTCACCGATCTGCAGGAGGCGCTGGGTATGGAGGAGGCGCCGCTCCGGATCGAGTGCTTCGACATCTCGCACCTCGGCGGCACGAATGTCGTGGCGTCCATGGTCGTGTTCGAAGATGGTCTTCCGCGGAAGGACCAGTACCGCACCTTCAACATCGCGGAGACGACCGACGACACCGACTCCATGTACCAGGTGCTGCGTCGTCGGCTCGCCTACCTCGACCGCCCGGAAGAGCAGGAGACCGTCGATCCCACCACCGACGAGGTGGTCGCGGAAGACGTCGGCGAGGCGGGGGTGCGCCGCAAGCCTCGCTTCGCCTATCCGCCGCAGCTGCTGCTCGTGGACGGCGGGCAGCCCCAGGTCGAGGCCGCCGCTCGGGCCCTCCGCGACGCCGGGCACACCGAGATCGCCGTGTGCGGCATCGCCAAGCGCCTCGAGGAGATCTGGCTCCCCGGCGACGACTTCCCCGTCATCCTTCCGCGGACCAGCGAATCGCTCTACCTGCTTCAGCGGCTTCGTGACGAGGCCCACCGCTTCGCCATCGTCCATCAGCGGAAGAAGCGCAAGAAGGACATCACGACGGTGCTCGCCGAGGTCCCCGGTCTCGGGGCCTCACGGATCAAGGTCCTCCTCAAGCACTTCGGCTCGGTCACCGCGCTGCGCGCCGCCGAACCCCATCAGATCCAAGAGGTCCAGGGGATCGGCCCGGTGCTGGCTCAGAACATCCATACGCACCTGTCCACTCGCTAGGCTGGGAGGCCGAGGGGGAGAAGGAGCAGTGAGTAGCGATGTCTGACGGGGAGAAGGGCGAGTTCCTCATCGTCACCGGGATGTCCGGCGCCGGTCGCACCACGGTGGCGAACGCGCTGGAGGATCTCGGCTGGTACGTCGTGGACAACCTGCCGCCGCAGATCCTCCGACCGCTGCTCGACCTCACCGGCATGGGCGGGGATTCGCTGCCGAAGGTCGCCGCGGTCGTCGATGTCCGCGGTCGCAACCTCTTCGACGACTTCCCCGGCGTGGCGCGAGTGCTGCGCACCCGTGGATCGATCCGCGTGCTCTTCCTCGACGCCTCCGACGACGTGCTCGTCCGACGCTTCGAGGCGGTGCGTCGTCCGCACCCTCTGCAGGGCGACGGGACGCTTCTCGACGGCATCCGCATCGAGCGCACCCGGCTGGCGCCGATCCGCGAGGCCGCAGACCTCGTGATCGACACGACGGCGTTGAACATCCATCAGCTGGCGACGAAGGTGTCCGACATCTTCTCCGAGGAGGGCGAGGCCCGGCACCGCGTCACGCTTCTCAGCTTCGGGTTCAAATACGGGCTTCCCACCGATGTGGACGTCGTGGCGGACATGCGCTTCCTGCCGAATCCGTACTGGAATGAAGACCTGCGCGGTCTCACCGGACAGGATGAGACGGTGCGGGAGTACGTGCTCTCCCGCGACGGCGCGGAGGAGTTCCTCGACGCCTACGCGAAGGCTCTCGTGCCGGTCCTCGAGGGGTATCAGCGCGAGAACAAGAGCCACTCCACGATCGCCATCGGGTGCACGGGCGGCAAGCACCGTTCGGTCGCCATGTCCGAGGAGCTCGCCCGTCGACTGGCGGGAATCCCGGGCGTCGCGGTCAACGTCCGCCACCGTGACCTCGGCAGGGAATAGGCCCCCGACCGAGTAAGCTGGAGGTTTGCGTCGCGACCCGGCGCGTGAACGTGAAGGAGTCTCGTGGCACTAACCACCGACGTCAAGGCTGAGCTCGTCAGCATCCGCAATGCACCCCCCACGGTGCGCGTCGCTGAGGTGACGGCCATCCTCCGGTTCGCCGGTGGCCTGCACTCCATCGCCGGCCGGGTGGCGGTGGAGGCGGAGGTGGATGCCGAGACCCTCGCCCGTCGTGTGGCCCGAGACCTCGCCGAGATCTACGGCGTCCGTCCGGAGATCGCCCAGGTGCAGTCGAGCACCGCCAACGACGGCGCCCGGTGGGCCGTCCGCGTCATCGCGCAGGGGGAGACGCTGGCCCGCCAGACGGGGCTTCTCGACCAGCGACGCCGCCCGGTCCGCGGGCTCCCGAACCGCCTCACCACGGGTTCCCGCGCCGAGGTCGCCGGACTCTGGCGCGGTGCCTTCCTCGCCGCCGGCTCGCTCAGCGAGCCGGGCCGCTCCGCCATGCTCGAGGTCGCCTGCCCGTCGTCCGAGGCGGCCATGGCACTCGTGGGCGCGGCCCACCGCCTCGGTGTCGCCGCGAAGGCGCGTGAGGTCCGCGGGCTTCCTCGCGTCGTCGTGCGCGAGGGGGAGGCCATCCGCACCATCCTCAGCGAGATGGGTGCCCAGCGCACCGCTCTCGCGTGGGAGGAGCTGCGGCAGCGCCGTGAGGTGCGCGCCGGTGTGAACCGTCTCGTCAACTTCGATGACGCGAACCTCCGCCGTTCCGCGCAGGCCGCCGTGGCGGCATGCGCCCGGGTCGAGCGCGCCCTCGAGATCCTGGCGGATGAGGTGCCCGATCACCTCCGCGTGGCCGGCGAGCTCCGCCTCGCGCACCGCGACGCCAGCCTCGACGAGCTCGGCCACCACGCCGACCCTCCGCTCACGAAGGACGCCGTGGCCGGCCGCATCCGCCGCCTGCTGGCGATGGCCGACAAGCGCGCGCAGCAGGAGGGCATCCCGGGGACCGAGGCCGCCGTCCCCGCGGGGCTCGACGTCTGACCCGGCTGCCACCGTCTCCCGGACGGCGTGTCAACCCCCGGAAGGATCCGGACACCCGGTGCGTTGTCGTCAGTAGGATGAAAGTCGTCCGCTCTCCGTCGCACATCGGCGACGCGGAGCATCGGCAAGCGCCGCGGCGCGGCGCGGATTGGATGAATGCGATATGGCAACCTACACGCTCCCCGACCTTCCCTACGACTTCGCCGCTCTCGAGCCGCACATCAGCGGCAAGATCATGGAGCTGCATCACGACAAGCACCACGCGACCTACGTCGCGGGCGCCAACACGGCCCTGGAGCAGCTCGCCGAGGCCCGTGAGAGCGGCAACCTCGCGAACGTGAACAAGCTCGAGAAGGACCTCGCCTTCAACCTCGGCGGGCACGTCAACCACTCGATCTTCTGGACCAACCTCTCGCCGAACGGCGGCGGCCAGCCCGAGGGCGAGCTCAAGGCCGCCATCGACGAGTACTTCGGCTCCTTCGAGAAGTTCCAGGCGCACTTCACCGCCGCCGCCACCGGCATCCAGGGTTCCGGCTGGGCAGTGCTGAGCTGGGACTCGATCGGCTCGCGCCTGATCATCCAGCAGCTGTTCGACCAGCAGTCGAACACCGCGCAGGGCACCATCCCGCTGTTCCAGCTGGACATGTGGGAGCACGCCTTCTACCTCGACTACCTCAACGTGAAGGCCGACTACGTCAAGGCCGCGTGGAACATCGCCAACTGGGAGAACGTCGCCCAGCGCCTCGAGGTCGCCCGTCAGCAGACGAACGGCCTGCTGGTACTGTCGTAATCGGGTCGCGTCCCGGCGGGCCCACGGCTCGTCGGGGCGCCATCTCAGCCAAAAAACCCGCGCATGGCGCACGCTCGACGGCGGCGCTCGGCGCATGAGAAACAGGGAGACCTGAGTGTCTGTCAAGATCGGTATCAACGGCTTCGGCCGCATCGGACGCAACTACTTCCGCGCAGCTCTCGCGCAGGGAGCAGACCTTGAGATCGTCGCGGTCAACGACCTCACCGACAACAAGACCCTGGCGCACCTGCTGAAGTACGACTCGGTCAGCGGCGTCCTCGACGCCGAGATCACGTACGACGACGACAGCATCACCGTCGACGGCAAGGAGATCAAGGCTTTCGCAGAGCGCGACCCCGCCAACCTCCCGTGGGGCGAGCTGGGCGTGGACATCGTCATCGAGTCCACCGGCTTCTTCACCAACGCCGACGCCGCGCGCAAGCACATCGACGCCGGTGCGAAGAAGGTCCTCATCTCGGCTCCGGCCACCGGTGACGACCGCACCATCGTCATGGGCGTGAACGAGGAGACGTACAACCCGGAGACGGACCACATCATCTCCAACGCCTCCTGCACCACGAACTGCCTCGCGCCGCTGGCCAAGGTGTTCAACGACGCCTTCGGCATCGACCGCGGCTTCATGATGACGGCGCACGCGTACACCGCGGACCAGAACCTGCAGGACGGCCCGCACAAGGACCTCCGTCGTGCCCGCGCCGCCGCGATCAACATCACGCCGGCCTCGACGGGGGCTGCGAAGGCCATCGGCCTCGTGCTGCCCGAGCTGAACGGCAAGCTCAGCGGCTCGTCCTACCGCGTGCCGGTTCCCACGGGCTCGATCGTCGACCTGACGCTCATCACGGACCGCGAGAACCTGACGGTGGACGAGGTCAACGAGGCCTACAAGAAGGCTGCGGCCGAGGGTCGTCTGGCCGGGTACCTGCAGTACAACGAGGACCCGATCGTGTCGAGCGACATCGTGCACAACCCGCACTCGTCGATCTTCGACTCCACGCTCACCAACGTCAGCGGCAACCTGATCAAGGTGTCGAGCTGGTACGACAACGAGTGGGGCTACTCCAACCGTCTCGTCGACCTGACCGAGTACGTCGCCGAGCGCATCTGAGCTCCGACACATGACTCTGCGCACCCTGGACTCACTGGGTTCGCTCGAGGGCAAGCGCGTCATCGTCCGTTGTGATCTGAACGTCCCCCTTCGGGACGGGATCATCACGGACGATGGCCGTGTCCGCGCCTCGCTGCCGACCCTGAAGACCCTCATCGACGCGGGCGCCCGCGTCGTCGTCTGCTCGCACCTGGGACGCCCCGACGGCGCACCCGATCCGCAGTTCAGCCTGGAGCCGGTCGCGCAGCGACTGTCCGAGCTGCTCGGCGCACCGGTCGCCTTCGCGGGCGACACGGTCGGCGAAGCCGCGAAGGACGCCGTGGCGTCCCTCGAGAACGGCCAGGTCGTCGTGATCGAGAACCTCCGGTTCAACCCGGGGGAGACCTCGAAGGACGAGGCAGAGCGTGGTGCCTTCGCGGCCCAGCTCGCGGAGCTGGGCGACGTGCTCGTGTCCGACGGCTTCGGAGTCGTGCACCGCAAGCAGGCGAGCGTCTACGACCTCGCGAAGCTACTGCCCTCGGCGGCCGGCCTCCTGATCGCGACCGAGCTCGACGTGCTCGACCGCTTGACGGAGAATCCGGAGCGGCCGTACGCGGTGGTGCTCGGCGGGTCCAAGGTGAGCGACAAGCTCGGAGTCATCTCGCACCTGCTCCCGCGGGTCGACCGCATCCTGGTCGGCGGCGGCATGCTCTTCACCTTCCTGAAGGCGCAGGGGCATGCCGTCGCGTCGAGCCTCCTCGAGGAGGACCAGCTCGAGACCGTGCGCGGATACATCGCCGAGGCGGCCGAGCGCGGCGTGGAGCTCGTGCTCCCCACCGACGTGGTCGTCGCCGCGTCCTTCGGCGCCGACGCGGACCACGAGGTCGCCGCCGCGGACGCGATCGAGGAGACGGCGTTCGGTTCGTCGGGCATCGGCCTCGACATCGGGCCGGACACCGCGGCGCGCTTCGCCGAGGTCATCCGCGGATCGAAGACCGTGTTCTGGAACGGCCCGATGGGCGTGTTCGAGTTCCCGGCCTTCGCCGCAGGGACGAAGGCGGTCGCGCAGGCGCTGACCGAGGTCGACGGCCTCAGCGTGGTCGGTGGCGGCGACTCCGCCGCAGCCGTCCGTCAGCTCGGATTCACCGACGACCAGTTCGGGCACATCTCGACCGGCGGCGGCGCGAGCCTCGAATTCCTCGAGGGCAAGAAACTACCTGGGCTGGAGGTCCTCGGATGGGCGTGAGCTCCCGTACCCCGCTGATCGCGGGCAACTGGAAGATGAACCTGGATCACCTGCAGGCGGTGGCGTTCGTGCAGAAGCTGCACTGGACGCTGAAGGACGCCAAGCACGAGGACGGATCCGTGGAGGTGGCGGTCTTCCCGCCCTTCACCGACATCCGCAGCGTGCAGACGCTGATCGACGCGGACAAGATCCCGTTCGCGTTCGGTGCGCAGGACGTCTCGGCGCACGACTCCGGGGCGTACACCGGCGAGATCTCCGGCGCGTTCCTGGCGAAGCTCGACGCGAAGTACGTCATCATCGGGCACTCCGAGCGTCGCGAGTACCACGCCGAGTCCGACGAGATCGTGGCCGGCAAGGTGAAGGCTGCTCTCAAGCACGGCCTCTCCCCGGTGATCTGCGTCGGTGAGACGGCGGAGGACCTGGAGAAGTTCGGCGCCAGCGCGGTTCCGGCCGGACAGCTCGAGGCCGCGCTGCAGGGCGTCTCGCCCTCGGCCGACATCGTCGTCGCGTATGAGCCGGTCTGGGCCATCGGGTCGGGTCAGGCGGCCACGCCGCAGCAGGCGCAGGACGTGTGCGCGGCACTCCGCGGCGTGATCGCGAAGGTCCTCGGCGACGAGGCGGCTGCGCGCACCCGCATCCTGTACGGCGGCTCCGTCAAGGCGGCGAACATCGCCAGCTTCATGCGCGAGCCCGACGTGGACGGCGCTCTGGTCGGCGGCGCGAGCCTCGTCGTCGACGAGTTCGCGGCGATCATCCGTTTCGAGAAGCACGTCGGCGTGTGAGTGCGGCGGGGCTCCGGCCCCGCTGCACCGTATACTTGACCGTTACGGGGGCGCTCCGGCCCCAGCGAAAGGCTCTTTCCGTGGCAATTCTCGAGTTCGTCCTGCAAGTCGTGCTGGGCATCACCAGCGTCCTGCTGACTCTCCTCATCCTCTTGCACAAGGGTCGCGGTGGCGGCCTGTCCGACATGTTCGGCGGCGGCATGACCACTGCGGTCGGCTCCTCCGGTCTCGCGGAGCGGAACCTGAACCGCTTCACCGTCGTCCTGGCGCTCACGTGGTTCATCGCCATCGTGGCGCTCGGCCTCATCACGAAGTTCGAGGTGATCTGATGGCTACCGGTGGAAACGCGATCCGCGGTACCCGTGTCGGTTCCGGTCCCATGGGGGAGCAGGACCACGGCTATCACGCCGACCGCATCGCGGTGTCGTACTGGGACGGCCTCGGCAACGAGACGGTGCGCTACTTCGCCGCCGGCCTCCCCGAGGAGGAGATCCCAGAGATCATCGACCACCCGCAGTCGGGTCTCCCGGCCGGGCGCGACAAGGAGAACCCTCCCGCCGTCGCGAAGGCCGAGCCGTACAAGACGCACCTCGCTTACGTGAAGGAGCGCCGGACGGACGAAGAGGCCGTCCAGCTCCTGGAGGACGCCCTCACTCAGCTGCGCGAGCGTCGGGGTCAGTGACCGCCGACTGAGCGAGAGGAGAAGCCGCCGTGATGATCACGGCGGCTTCTTCCGTCTCAGCGGCAGCCGGCCGCGGCGTCGATGTAGTTCTGCGGGGGATACCCGTAGGCCCATACGCCGTTGGCGTCGTCCGTGAAGCCCATGCTGATGGCCCAGGCCGTCGCCCACTTCTCGATGCTGTCCTGCGTGGACGAGTCGTACATGTCCTGACACTTCACGCTGATCGCATGACCCACCTCGTGGGCGACGAGTGCCCTGCTGCGCTCTGCGGGCCACTGCTCCGCGACCGAGTTCGACAGCTCGATGACCGCGCGTCCCGGCTCGTCCCACCACCAGGTGGTGTAGCCGCCCATGCTGCCGTTGTACCCGGCGCCGTTGACGACGGGTGCCCAGTCGAACTCCAACAGGACGCCGGGCGCGAGCGAGCGGGCGAAGGCCTCGATCTCGAGCCGGGCGTTCCGCAGTGGGCCCGCCTTCTCGGCGAGCTCCGCGTCCTCGGCCGCGACGACATCGGTGGCCGCCTTCTGCAGGGCGACGTAGGCGGCCGCAGCCGCGTCGTCGACCTCGGTGACGGCGAGAGCATCCGCGGCGGCTCCGCGCAGAGCGATCACGGCGGCGTTGCGGGTCGACGGATGCGCGCTCTCGAAGGCGCCGGCGGCCTCGGCCGCGGTGGTGAGCACGGCCACGCCGTTCGTCCGGACCGCGTCCACGCTCGCGGCGGCGGACGTGGAGGCGCTGTCCATCGACTCGGCGACGTCGCGCAGGGTGCTCTGGTCCTCGGCGAGACGGCTCGTCGCGGCGAAGAGGTCCCAGAACCAGCCGGGTTTCGTCTCGTCGGCCGGGAGCCGCGTCGCGAGGACGTCCTCGGCCTCGCCGCCCGTGGTCTCGCCCTCCGCCACGGCGGAGTCCAGGGCCGCCCAGAGGTCCTCGGGAACGGCGAGGGCGGGCGCGCCGGTGTCGATGATGACATGCCCGGCGTCCGTCGCCGCGATCAGATCGGCGGTCCGATGTCGGAGTTCCGTCTGCTGGGCGGTCACCGATCGGGTGGCGTCCTCGACCCCGCTGGCGGCCTCGTCGTATCCCTGGTTCGCCACGAGTTGCGTGATGCCGAGACCGGTCAACACCACGACCGTGCCGATGGCGCCGGCGAGGATGCCCTTCAGCCTTCGCCGGTCGCGCGGCGGCCGGGAGACGCCGGACGCGGAGGAGAGGACGGGCGGGAGACGATGCCCACCCGGAGCCGGCCCCGTGGCGGTCGCGGCAACCGACGGCGGAGGGGCGGTCACGAGGCGCTCATCTCGGCAGGCCTTCCGGTCGGGAGCTGATCCTGTCAGCGTATTCGACCGAGGTGACGACGTGGAGGGGGTGACGGGAATCGAACCCGCGCAATCAGTTTGGAAGACTGAGACTCTACCATTGAGCTACACCCCCGGAACCGGAGTCCGGACTCCATCGATCATAGCGGACGGTCGGGCGTGCTCCTGTCCGTTAGACTCGATGGGGCTGAATCTGCGTGCGGATTCCCCGGGGCGTAGCTCAGCTTGGTAGAGCGCCCGCTTTGGGAGCGGGAGGTCGCAGGTTCAACTCCTGTCGCCCCGACTCGACCCCACGACCTTCCAGCCGCGTTCTGCGCGGAAACCACAAGGAGAACACACCAGCATGGCGAACAGCACCGTCGAGAAGCTGACCCCGACCCGGGTCAAGCTCACCATCACGGTCACCCCGGACGACCTCAAGCCGAGCATCGCGCACGCCTACGAGCACATCGCGCAGGACGTCCAGATCCCCGGCTTCCGCAAGGGCAAGGTGCCGGCTCCGATCATCGACCAGCGCATCGGCCGCGGCGCCGTCATCGAGCACGCCGTCAACGAGGGCCTGGACAAGTTCTTCCGCGAGGCGACCGCCGAGCACAAGCTCCGCATCGTCGGTCGTCCGTCGGCCGAGATCACGCAGTGGCCCAACGAGAAGGACTTCTCGGGCGACCTGCTCGTCGACGTCGAGGTCGACGTGCGCCCGGAGATCGAGCTCCCCGACTACGCGGGCATCACCCTCGAGGTCGACGCCGTGGAGGCCGACGAGGCCGCCCTCGACGCCGAGCTGGAGAACATGCGCGCCCGCTTCGGCACGCTCATCCCCGTCGACCGCCCCGCAGCCAAGGGCGACTTCGTCGAGCTGGACCTCGTCGCCACCATCGACGGCGCCGAGATCGATCGCGCCGAGGGCGTCTCCTACGAGATCGGCTCCGGCGAGCTCCTCGAGGGCATCGACGACGCGATCGAGTCGCTCACCGCCGGTGAGGACACCACCTTCCGCTCCGCCCTCGTCGGTGGCGACCACGCCGGCAAGGAGGCGGAGGTCTCCGTCACCGTCAAGGCCGTCAAGGAGCGCGAGCTTCCCGAGGCCGACGACGAGTTCGCGCAGATCGCGAGCGAGTTCGACACCATCGCGGAGCTGCGCGACAGCCTGCGCGAGCGCGTCGAGCAGCAGGGCGTCTTCACGCAGGGCTCCGCCGCCCGCGACAAGCTCGTCGAGACGCTGCTCGCGCAGATCGAGATCCCGGTCCCGCCGCAGCTCATCGAGGACGAGGTGCACAACCACCTCGAGGGCGAGGGTCGTCTCGAGGACGACGTGCACCGCGCCGAGGTGACCGAGGCCAGCGAGAAGCAGTTCCGCACGCAGGTGCTGCTCGACACGATCGCCGAGCAGGCCGACGTGCAGGTCTCGCAGGAGGAGCTCTCGCAGTACCTCATCCAGTCCGCCGCGCAGTACGGCATGGCGCCGCAGGAGTTCGTAGAGGCGCTGCAGTCCTCGAACCAGCTCCCGGCCCTGGTCGGCGAGGTCGCCCGTAACAAGGCACTCGCGATCGCCCTGGGCAAGGTCAAGGTCGTGGACACCAACGGCAAGGCCGTCGACCTCTCCGACTTCGTCGTGACCGACGACGAGGCCGAGGCCGAGGGCGAGAAGGCCGCCGAGGCCGAGGAGAAGCCCGCCGCGAAGAAGAAGGCTCCGGCCAAGAAGGCGGCCGCCAAGAAGGACGCCGACGCGGACGAGAAGCCCGCCGCGGCGAAGAAGCCCGCCGCCAAGAAGCCGGCTGCGAAGAAGGCTCCGGCCAAGAAGGACGCCGACACCGCCGAGTGATCGGCGCGGTCGAGTGAAGAGGGCGGGTGCTGCGGCATCCGCCCTCTTTCTCATCGAGGGAAGGACGACGGGATGGCGAGCTGGGATGACCGCATCGATCAGGTGTGGGCGGACGCTTCGGGAGAAGAGGTCGGCGACGAGACGATCGCGCGCATCGACGCCCTCGCCGCGGAACGGGGTGCGGACGACGCCCGGGCCGAGTTCGAGCGCGCCGGTGCCCGCGATTCCGCCGGACGCCCGGCGGAGGCGGTGGAGCTCTACCGTCACGCCCTGGCGCTCGGCCTCGATGAGGAGCATCGCCCGCAGTGCGTGATCCAGCTCGCGAGCTCGCTGCGCAACCTCGGCGACTACGACGAGGCGCTGCGCGTCATCCGCGCCGAGGAGGAGATCGCGGCGGACGGACCGTATCGCGACGCGGTCGCGGTGGTGCACGCCCTCATCCTCGCCAGTGCCGGCCGGCCCGCGCAGGGCCTGTCGGTGGCCATCCTCGCGCTCGTCCCGCACCTGCCGCGCTACCACCGATCCATGACGGCGTATGCGCAGGAGATCGCCGGCAGCGACACCTGATATGCCGACGGCGAACACGACCTAGGGGCTGTGCGCGCGCCGGTAGATTCGAATCACTGAAACACGGAAGCAGGAGCTGACATGGCTGAACCCCTCGTCGCGACAAGCGTCTTCGACAGGTTGCTGAAGGACCGCATCATCTGGCTCGGCTCGGAGGTGCGAGACGACAACGCCAACGAGATCTGCGCGAAGATCCTCCTTCTCGCCGCCGAAGACTCCGAGAAGGACATCTACCTCTACATCAACTCGCCCGGCGGCTCGATCACCGCGGGCATGGCGATCTACGACACGATGCAGTTCGTGCCGAATGACATCGTCACCGTCGGCATCGGCATGGCCGCGTCCATGGGTCAGCTGCTGCTGACCAGCGGCACCAAGGGCAAGCGCTACATCACCCCGAACGCCCGCGTGCTGCTGCACCAGCCGCACGGCGGCTTCGGCGGCACCGCGAGCGACATCCAGACCCAGGCGCAGCTCATCCTGTCGATGAAGAAGCGCCTCGCCGAGATCACCGCGTCGCAGACCGGCAAGCCCGTCGAGCAGATCAACGCCGACGGCGACCGCGACCGCTGGTTCACGGCGGAGGAGGCCCTCGAGTACGGCTTCGTCGACCACATCCGCGAGCACGCCAGCGACGTCACCGGCGGCGGCGGCACGGGCGTCGAGTAAGGATTCGAGAGGACACCATGTACACACCCACGTTCCAGTCCGCCGGAAACCTGCCCTCCAGCCGTTATGTGCTGCCGCAGTTCGAAGAGCGCACCGCCTACGGCTTCAAGCGCCAGGACCCGTACAACAAGCTGTTCGAAGACCGCGTGATCTTCCTCGGCGTGCAGGTCGACGACGCGTCGGCCGACGATGTCATGGCGCAGCTCCTCGTCCTGGAGAGCCAGGACTCCGAGCGCGACATCACCATGTACATCAACTCGCCCGGTGGCTCCTTCACCGCGATGACGGCGATCTACGACACGATGCAGTACGTCGCGCCGCAGATCCAGACCGTCGTGCTCGGCCAGGCGGCCTCGGCCGCCTCCGTGCTGCTCGCGGCGGGTGCCCCCGGCAAGCGTCTCGCGCTGCCGAACGCCCGCGTGCTGATGCACCAGCCGGCGATGGGAGAGGCCGGGCACGGTCAGGCCTCGGACATCGAGATCCAGGCGGCGGAGATCCTCCGCATGCGCACCTGGCTGGAGGAGACCATGGCCCGTCACACCGGCAAGCCGGTCGAGCAGGTCAACCGCGACATCGATCGCGACAAGATCCTCTCGGCCAACGAGGCACTGGAGTACGGCATCGTCGACCAGGTGCTCACCTCGCGCAAGCGCGCGTAGTCCGCACCCGCAGAAGAGGACGCCCGTCGATCGACGGGCGTCCTCTTCGCGTCTCCGGCGGATGCGCGCGCGAGGATGGCGCAGATGCGCATATGAGCAGATGGGTGCGCGAACGCTGAATCCGGCCTACCCTGGAGGAGGAAGGAGGACACCGTGGAAGAAGATCTGCTCATGGTCCGGGTCGCCGAGCTGTACTACGACGAGGACAAGACGCAGGACGAGATCGGTGGTCTCCTGAAGATCTCCCGGTGGAAGGTCGGGCGCCTCCTCACGCAGGCGCGGCAGCGCGGCATCGTCCGCATCGAGATCGTCCACCCGCGCGCCCGTCGGCTCGGCCTCGAGCGCGAGCTCGTGGAGCGCTTCGGTCTCACCGACGCCGTGGTCGTCCCCTCACCCGAAGGCGACGAGGGCACTCTGGAACGCGTCGCCCAGGCGGCAGCGGACTTCCTCACCGCCCTCCGCCCTGTTCCGCGCACCCTCGGGGTGAGCTGGGGCAAGACGCTCCGCGCCGTGGCCGAGGCCCTGCCGGATGGCTGGGCGAACGGTGTCACGGTCGTGCAGCTCAACGGCGGCGTCAGCCTGAACCGGCGCTCGGGCGGGGCCGCGGGACTCGCGGTGACCATCGCCCAGCGCGCCTCCGGCCAGGTCTCCCTGCTGCCGAGCCCCGCGATCCTGGAGCACGTCGAGACGAAGCAGGCGATCGAAGGGGACCGCACCGTCGCGGCCGTGCTGGAGGAGGCCGCGGACGCCCAGGCGTTCCTGTTCACCGCCGGCCCCTGCGATGCGACCTCCGCCCACGTCGAGAACGGCTATCTCACCGCCGACGATGTGGAGGAGCTCGCGCGCCGCGGCGCCGTCGGCGACGTCCTCGGGCGCTACGTCGACGCCGAGGGCAACATCGTCGACCCGCAGTTGGACGCCCGCACGGTCGGCGTCTCGCTCGACCGCCTGCGCGGCGCCGCGCGGGCCATCTTCGTGACGGCGGGCCCCGCCAAGCACGACATCGCGCGCACGGTCGTGACCAGCGGCCTGTGCGGGGTCCTGGTGACCGATGAGACCACAGCACGAGCATTGTTGGAGGAACAGTGACGACGACAGAACTCAGCCGCAGGACGGCGGTGGACGTCCTCGGCGGTGAGCCCGACGACGCGACCCTCCGTCGCTTCCTGCACGGCCTCCCCGGCGTGGACGCCGTCGGGCTGGAGCAGCGCGCTGCCGGCCTCGGCACCCGCTCCATCAAGACGACGTCGAAGGCGTGGGCGCTGGACACGATCATCAAGCTGATCGACCTGACCACCCTGGAGGGCGCGGACACTCCCGGCAAGGTACGGTCCCTCGTCGCCAAGGCGAAGACCCCCGACGCCGCCGACCCCTCGACGCCCCGCGTCGCCGCCGTCTGCGTCTACGGCGACATGGTCGCCGGCGCGGTCGAGGCCCTCGGCAGCCTGCACGGCGACCCCGACGACGGCCTCATCTCGGTCGCCGCCGTGGCCACCGCCTTCCCGAGCGGCCGGTCCTCCCTCGCGATCAAGCTCGCCGACACCGCGGAGGCGGTCGCGGCCGGTGCGGACGAGATCGACATGGTCATCGACCGGGGCGCGTTCCTGTCCGGCCGCTACGGGCTGGTGTTCGACCAGATCGCCCAGGTCAAGGAGGCGTGCCGCCGCGAGGACGGCTCGTACGCCTCGCTCAAGGTGATCCTCGAGACCGGCGAGCTGAACACGTACGACAACATCAAGCGCGCCTCCTGGCTCGGCATCCTCGCCGGCGGCGACTTCATCAAGACCTCGACGGGCAAGGTGCAGCCGGCGGCGACGCTGCCGACCACGCTGCTGATGCTGGAGACGGTGCGCGACTGGTACCGCGGCACGGGGGAGCGCATCGGCGTGAAGCCCGCCGGCGGCATCCGCTCGTCCAAGGACGCGGTCAAGTACCTGGTGACGGTCGCCGAGACCGTGGGGGAGGAGTGGCTCCAGCCGCACCTGTTCCGCTTCGGCGCCTCGAGCCTGCTCAACGACGTGCTCCTGCAGCGTCAGAAGCTCGCCACCGGCCACTACTCCGGCCCCGACTACGTCACGATCGACTGACTTCTTCGGCCGGTCCCTGAGCCGGTCGAAGGGCAGCAACCCAAGGGATTGAAATGAACTTCCTGGAATACGCTCCGGCTCCGGAGTCCACGGCGGTGCTGAACCTCAAGGACAGCTACGGGCTGTTCATCGACGGCGAGTTCGTCGACGGCTCCGGCACCCCCTTCCGCACCATCTCCCCGGCGACGGAGAAGGAGATCGCCGAGGTCGCCTCCGCCGACGACGCGGACATCGACCGCGCCGTCGCCGCGGCACGTCGCGCCTACGACAAGGTCTGGTCGCGGATGAGTGGCCGCGACAGGGGCAAGTACCTGTTCCGCATCGCCCGCCTCGTGCAGGAGCGTGCCCGTGAGCTGGCCGTCGCCGAGAGCCTCGACAACGGCAAGCCCATCAAGGAGAGCCGCGACGTGGACGTGCCCCTCGTGGCGTCCTGGTTCTTCTACTACGCGGGGTGGGCCGACAAGCTCGACTACGCCGGTCTCGGCGCGAACCCGCGCGCCCTGGGCGTCGCCGGGCAGGTCATCCCCTGGAACTTCCCGCTGCTGATGCTCGCGTGGAAGCTGGCGCCCGCGCTGGCGGCAGGGAACACGGTCGTGCTCAAGCCGGCAGAGACCACGCCGCTGACGGCACTGATCTTCGCCGAGATCCTGCAGCAGGCCGATCTCCCCGCCGGTGTCGTGAACATCGTCACGGGGGCCGGCTCGACCGGGGCCGCCCTGGTCCGTCACCCGGACGTCGACAAGGTCGCGTTCACCGGCTCGACGGGTGTCGGTCGCGACATCGCCCGGGCTGTCGCGGGGACGAACAAGAAGCTGACGCTGGAGCTGGGCGGCAAGGCCGCGAACATCGTGTTCGACGACGCGCCGATCGATCAGGCTGTCGAGGGCATCGTCAACGGCATCTTCTTCAACCAGGGCCACGTGTGCTGCGCCGGGAGTCGTCTGCTCGTGCAGGAGTCGATCCACGACGAGGTCGTCGACCGGCTGAAGAACCGGCTGTCGACGCTGCGTCTCGGCGACCCGCTCGACAAGAACACGGACATCGGCGCGATCAACTCCGCGGCGCAGCTCGCCCGCATCCGCGAGCTGAGCGACATCGGCGAGGCCGAGGGCGCGGAGCGCTGGACCGCCGACTGCGCGATCCCGGAGCAGGGCTTCTGGTTCGCTCCGACGATCTTCACCGGCGTCGAGGCCTCGCACCGCATCGCCCGAGACGAGGTGTTCGGCCCGGTGCTGTCGGTCCTCACCTTCCGGACGCCCGCCGAGGCGATCGCGAAGGCCAACAACACGCCGTACGGCCTCTCGGCGGGCATCTGGTCGGACAAGGGCTCGCGCATCCTCGCAGTCGCGGATCGGCTGCGTGCGGGCGTCGTGTGGGCCAACACGTTCAACCGTTTCGACCCGTCGAGCCCGTTCGGCGGCTACAAGGAGTCCGGATTCGGCCGCGAGGGCGGTCGCCAGGGGCTCACCGCCTACCTCAAGGGAGCCGCAGCATGAGCAAGCGACTGACCGTTCCGAAGACCTACAAGCTCGCCATCGGCGGGGCCTTCCCCCGCAGCGAGTCCGGACGCACGTACGAGGTCGTCTCCCGCAAGGGCGCCTTCCTCGCCAACGCCGCCAAGGCCTCCCGCAAGGACGCCCGTGATGCGGTCGTCGCCGCGCGCGCCGCCGTCAAGGGCTGGTCGGGGGCGACGGCCTACAACCGCGGCCAGGTGCTCTACCGCGTTGCCGAGGTGCTCGAGGGACGTCGCGCACAGTTCGTCGACGAGATCGTGGCGCAGGAGGGCATCTCGTCCTCGGCGGCCACGGCGCAGGTCGACGAGGCGATCGATCTCTGGGTCTGGTACGCCGGGTGGTGCGACAAGTACGCCCAGGTGGCGGGCAACGCGAACCCCGTCTCCGGCCCGTACTTCAACATCTCGGTGCCAGAGCCCACCGGTGTGGTCGCGATCGTGGCGCCGCAGGACTCAGCGCTGCTCGGCCTGGTCTCTGTCGTCGCCCCGGCCCTCGTCGCCGGGAACACCGTCGTCGTGGTCGCGAGCGAGCAGTACCCGCTCTCCGCGATCAGTCTCGCCGAGGTGCTCGCGACCAGCGACGTCCCCGGCGGCGTGGTGAACGTGCTCACCGGTTCGCCGGCCGAGATCGCCCCCTGGCTCGCCTCGCACCAGGATGTGAACGCCCTCGACCTCGCCGGCGCCGGTGCGCTGGAGTGGGTCGACATGCAGATCGCCGCAGCGGACACGCTGAAGCGCGTGCTCGCCCCCGGTGACGTGGTCGCGTCGCCGGAGCGGATCGCCGCCTTCACCGAGGTCAAGACGGTCTGGCACACGAAGAGCATGGTCTGACGACACGTCAGGATGGCTGAGGGCCCTGTCGCGTACCGCGCGGCGGGGCCCTCGTCGTTCGAGCAGCGTGCGCGTGACGCCGGTGCTGTGGTTTCATGGCGGCATGATGGCGACCTCCGGCGTCCGCGCCCGCCCCGGGCGAGTGACGCTCGTGCTGGCGGCGATCCTGCTTCTCGACGGCTGCGCAGCGGCGCCGGCCGACGTCACCGCCGGAGAGCCGACGCCGACGGTGACCCCGACCGTCGCCTGTCCGCAGGTGGACGGCGCCGAGCTTCCGCCGGAGTGTGCGCCGTACGACCCGGAACACGCGATGGAACAGAACGACCGGCATCGTGAGCGGATGGAGACGTCGGCCGAGGCGCGGGCGGCCGCCGAGCAGCCGGTGGCGGACCTCCGCGTGCGTCTCGAAGCACTGCGCACGGAGAGCACGATCTCTGTGACCTCCGTCGAGGACGCCTTGCGCGAGGTCGGCCTCGTCCATCACGTCGCCCGGGGAGATGCGCGCGCGGTGGCGTTCGGTGCCGACGGTCCCGAGGGCGGCTGCGTCTTCGGGGAGGTGCGTCCGGACGAGGTGCGGATCGATGTCGGGGGATACATCATGGACGGCGGCTGCCTCCCCGCGGAATGACGGCGGAGACACCGTCATCCGCCGGACCCGCCGAACGACTCGTCGCCAATGCGGCCCGGTGTCGGATGCAGCGGTTAGGCTCGAAGAACGATCCTGATCCCCCCGAGGAGGACGCGCATGGCCCGCATCGGTGAAAGCGCTGACCTGTTCAAGTGCTCGTTCTGCGGAAAGAGCCAGAAGCAGGTGCAGCAGCTCATCGCCGGACCCGGCGTGTACATCTGCGACGAGTGCGTCGAGCTCTGCAACGAGATCATCGAAGAGCGCATGGCGGAGTCGTCCGCTGAGGGCGTGACCGAGTTCGAGCTTCCGAAGCCTCGCGAGATCTTCACGTTCCTCGAGGAGTACGTCGTCGGACAGGAGCCCGCGAAGCGCGCGCTGTCCGTCGCCGTCTACAACCACTACAAGCGCGTCCGCGCCCACGGCACGCTGCAGCCGGCCGAGCAGAAGGCCGAAGAGATCGAGATCGCGAAGAGCAACATCCTGCTCATCGGCCCGACGGGCTGCGGTAAGACCTATCTGGCGCAGACGCTCGCCAAGCGCCTCAACGTGCCGTTCGCCGTCGCCGACGCGACCGCGCTGACGGAGGCCGGCTACGTCGGCGAAGACGTCGAGAACATCCTCCTCAAGCTCATCCAGGCCGCGGACTATGACGTGAAGCGCGCCGAGCAGGGCATCATCTACATCGACGAGGTCGACAAGATCGCCCGCAAGGCCGAGAACCCGTCGATCACCCGCGATGTGTCGGGCGAGGGTGTGCAGCAGGCGCTGCTGAAGATCATCGAGGGCACGGTCGCCTCGGTGCCGCCGCAGGGCGGTCGCAAGCACCCGCACCAGGAGTTCCTGCAGATCGACACCTCGAACGTGCTCTTCATCGTGGCCGGTGCCTTCGCCGGGCTGGAGGACATCGTCTCCGCGCGCGTCGGCAAGCACGGCGTCGGCTTCGGCGCTCCGCTGCACGACAAGGGCAAGGACCTCGACCTCTTCAGCGAGGTGCTCCCGGAAGACCTCCACAAATTCGGGCTCATCCCGGAGTTCATCGGTCGCCTGCCCGTCGTCACCAACGTGTCGCCGCTCGACCAGGCCGCCCTCATCGACATCCTCACGGGGCCGCGCAACGCGCTCGTGAAGCAGTATCAGCGCATGTTCGAGCTCGACGGCGTCCAGCTGGAGTTCGAGGAGGACGCGCTGCGGTCGATCGCGGATCTGGCGGTCGAGCGCAAGACGGGTGCCCGTGGTCTCCGTGCCATCCTGGAGGACGTGCTCGGTCCGGTGATGTTCGAGATCCCGTCTGCGGAGGACGTCGCGAAGGTGATCATCACCCGCGCCGCCGTCGACGAGGGTGCCCCGCCCACCATCGTGATGGAGCGCAAGCGCAAGAGCGCCTGAGCGCCGGGCCCCGGCGGGTCAGACACCCCCCGCGGATGCGGTGAGCAGATCGCAGGCGTGCCTGCTCACGCCACCGGCATGAGCAGGTCCGTGCGGAGCTCGTCCGGATCGATGCCGGGGTCCGAGACGTACACCTCGATCCAGAGGCCGCGTGGGTGCAGCCCGGCCTCCGCCGCGCGTGCGACCAGCCCGGCCCATCCGGTGCCGAGACCGTCGTAGGAGCCGAAGACGGTGGTCGCGACGGCCTGCCCGGTCGGCAGGGCCGACGCCACGATGGCGGTTCCGTCGCCGGTGGCGATCGGGTCGGACGGCGGGGCCTGCACCGGGAAGCCGAGCTCCAGATCGAACACGCCCATCGGATCGCCGTGATAGATCGCGAGCGCCGGGCCGGCGGGAATCAGGGTGCCCGCAGCGAAGGCGGCGCCGATCGCCGCATATCCGGAATCGAAAGCGTCGCGGAGGTCGGCGAGGCGGATACCCTCGTGCTGGATGACGGCGAGGGGAACGGCGTCCAGCTCCAGGCTGTCCGCCGGGCCGAAGGGAGCGTCGGGGAATGCGTCCATGCGCTCAGGGTCTCACGACTCAGGAGTCCAGTCCACGGCGCTTCAGGAGCGGTTCGATCTCCGCATCCCGTCCGCGGAAGTCTCGATACGCGGCCAGCGGGTCCGTCGAACCGCCGACCCCGAGCAACCGGTCGCGGAAACGGTCCCCATTGGCCCTGGTGAGCCCGCCGTTCTCCCGGAACCACTCGACGGTGTCGGCGTCGAGCACCTCGCTCCAGATGTACGAGTAATACCCCGCGCTGTAACCGCCGGAGAAGACGTGCGCGAAGTACGTGGAGGAATACCGGGTCGGCACGGCGGGGTCATCCAGCCCGATGTCGGCCAGCGCTGCGGCCTCGAACGCGGCGACATCCTCCACCGCGTCCTCGGTGGAGAGCCGGTGCCACGCCTGATCCAGCCACGCTGCGGCGAGGTACTCGCTGGTCGCGTGCCCCTGATCGAACGTCGCCGTCGCCCGCAGCCGCTGCACGACGGCGGGATCCAGCGGCTCGCCGGTCTCGTGGTGCCGGGCGTAGTGGTCCAGAACCTCCGGCCAGAGGATCCACATCTCGTTCACCTGACTGGGGAACTCGACGAAGTCGCGGAACACGTTGGTCCCGGCGAAGTGCGGGTAGGTGACCGTGGCGAACAGGCCGTGCAGGGCGTGCCCGAACTCGTGGAACAGCGTCGTCACCTCGTCGAGCGTCAGCAGCGTGGGCTCGCGGTCCCCGGGCTGCGGGACGTTGAGGTTGTTCACCACGACCGGGGCGCTGCCGCGCAGCCGGGACTGGCTGACGATCGCGTTCATCCATGCCCCGCCGCGCTTGGAGTCGCGGGTGTAGAGATCGAGCACGTAGAGGCCCAGGGGAGAATCGTCGGCGTTGCGCACCTCGAACACGCGGGCCTGCGGGTGATAGGCCGCGAGGTCGTGCCGCTCGTGGAACGTCACCCCGTACAGGCGGGTCGCCGCGAAGAACACGCCGTCCTGCAGCACGCGCTCCGCCTCGAACCAGGGACGCAGGGCGGCGGTGTCGATGTCGTAGCGGGCAGTGCGCACGCGCTCGGTGTAGAACGCCCAGTCGTGGGCCTCCACGGGGAAGGGCTCCGGCTCGGTCTCGTCGACGATCGCCTGGAGCGCGTCCCGTTCGGCGCGGGCGTTCCGGGCGGACGGCGCAGCCAGCCGGCGCAGCATCCGCTCGACGGCCTCGGGGGAGCCCGCCGTCTCGTCGGCGGTGATGTACGCGGCGTGCGACGGATATCCGAGGAGGCGCGCGCGCTCGGCGCGGAGGCGCACGATCTCGCGCAGCACCGGGCGGTTGTCGTTGCCGTTGTCGCGCGAGCCCCGCGCGCGCGACGCCGCCATGATCCGGCGACGGGATTCCCGCACCGCGAGCCGGGCGAGGGCCGGATGGCCGGTGAACAGCGGCAGGGTGAGGAGGTAGCGGCCGTCGAGCCCACGGTCGGCCGCGGCGCGCGCCGCGGACGAGAGCTCGCCCGCACTCAGGCCCTCCAGCTCGGCGGCGGAGTCGAAGACCACGGCGAGGTCGTTCGTATCGCTCAGCAGGTTCCGCTCGAACGTGTTCGTGAGCACGGACAGCTTCTGGTTCAGACCCGTGAGCTGCGCCTTAGCGTCGTCGTCGAGCCCGGCGCCGGCATGCGTCATCTCGCGGTGGTAGCGCTCCACGAGATACCGCTGCTCAGGATCGAGGTCGAGCGCCTCACGCTGCTCGTACACGTGGGCCACGCGGGCGTAGAGGGCCGCATCCAGCGTGATCGCATCCTCATGCGCGGCCATGAGCGGAGCGAGCTCCTCATCGATCGCCTGGATCTCCGGCGTGGCATCGGCGGAGCTCACCGTGTAGAACGCGTGCGCCACCCGGTCGAGGAGCTCGCCCGACCGCTCCAGCGCCTCGAGCGTGTTCTCGAACGTCGGCATCGACCGCACGCGGGTGATGTTCGCGACCTCCGCGAGCTGCTCCGCGAAACCGGCTCGGAAGGCGGGAAGGTAGTGCTCCGGGCGGATGGCCTGATAGTCCGGGAGCCCGAAGGGAAGGATCGACGGCTGCAGCAGCGGATTCGTGGCGTCGCTCATCCTCCGAGCCTAGCCACCGCCATCCCCGGAACATTCCGTGCTCAGACGGGTCATCACCTCTCGCAGGGCGTCGACGACGACACGGACTGAGCGGCGGCGCAGGTTCTCCGGGCGCGCGAGGACGTCGATCATGCGGTGCGTGCTCACGCCGCGCAGGGGGATGCGTACGATGTCGCGATCGTCGACGCTGCGCGAGGTGAACCGGGGGAGCATTCCCAGGACGCCGCCGGCCGCGACAACCGCCGACACCGCGCCGTAGTCGTTGATGCGGTGGCGGACCTCGACCGGGCGGCGGGCGACGGCGGCGACGGCACGGAGCACGTCGTCGGGGGAGTACCCCACGCGGCTCGTCACCCAGTGCTCGTCGGCGACCTCGTCCGGCGAGAGGGTGCGGCGACCGGCGAGAGGATGTGCGGCGGCGACCGCGACGTCCAGGGGCTCGCGGACGAGACCGACAGCGCGGATGCCTGCGGTCGGCCACGGCGCGGAGTGCTCCATCCGATGCGCGAGGACGAGGTCGTACCGCGCGGTGAGCCCAGGGAACTCGCTCTGCGCGACATCTTCGTCCGTCAGGCGTACCGTCGGCGCGTGCTCCTTCCCGGAGAGCTCCCGCACGAGCGGGCCGAAGAGCGCCTGACCGACGCTGTGGAACCCGCTGATGCTCACCTCTCCGGTTGCCGCGCCCTCGAAGTCGTCCAGCGCGTGCCGCGCTGCGGCCATGGCATCGATGGCCTCGGCGCCGGCCGCCGCGAGGACCTCGCCGGCAGAGGTCAGCACGAGCGTGCGGCCCTGGCGACGGGTGAGCGGGGCGGGGAAGGAGCGCTGCAGCGCGGCGAGCTGCTGCGAGACGGCGGACGGGGTGACACGGAGCGTGTCGGCGACAGCCGTCACGCTGCCCAAGGCTCCGAGTTCGCGGAGGATCTGGAGCTGATGGAGTTCCACGTCGATAGTTTAGACCTGGCTATAGAGACGATGCAGAAGCTGCCGATTGTTCTACAGCGACGTATGCGATGAGATCGGAGCATGAAGGCTCTGTTCAAGGAGGAACCCGGCGCCGGCCTCGCGCTCGTGGAGCGCCCCGATCCCACCGCCGGCCCCGGCGAGGTCGTCATCCGCGTCCTCCGCACCGGCATCTGCGGGACCGATCTGCACATCCGGCGATGGGACGACTGGGCGGCCTCCGCGATCTCCGCGCCCCTCATCCCGGGACATGAGTTCTACGGCGAGGTCGTCGAGGTCGGATCGCTCGTCCATGACATCGCCGTCGGCGACCGGGTCTCCGGCGAAGGACACATCGTCTGCGGCACCTGCCGGAACTGTCGTGCCGGACGGCGGCAGATGTGCATCCGCACCATCGGGCTCGGTCTGCAATGCGACGGTGCCTTCGCCGAGTACCTCTCGCTGCCGGCGACCAACGTGTGGGTCCACCACGCCGAGGTCGCTCCGGAGCTCGGCGCGATCTTCGACCCGCTCGGCAACGCCGTGCACACCGCCCTCCGCTTCCCTCTGGTCGGCGAAGACGTCCTCGTCACCGGCTGCGGCCCGATCGGCCTGATGGCGATCGCCGTCGCCCGGCATGCCGGTGCCCGCTTCATCGTGGGGACCGACGTGAGCGGCCCGCGCCTGGAGATGGCGCGAGGGATGGGAGCAGACGACGTCGTCGACGTCTCCCGCCAGGAGATCCGCGACGCGCAGCGGGCGCTCGGCATGCGCGAGGGTTTCGACATCGGCTTCGAGATGAGCGGTGCGGCATCGGCGCTCCCGGCGATGATCGACAACATGAACCACGGCGGACGGATCGCGATGCTCGGGCTGCCGTCGACGGGGTTCGACATCGACTGGGGCAAGCTCGTCACGCATATGCTCACCATCACCGGCATCTATGGTCGCGAGATGTTCGAGACCTGGAACGCCATGGGGGCGATGCTGCAGACGAGTGCGACACTGCGGGCGGCCATCGGCCGCGTGATCGCCGAGGTCGTGCCGGCGCGCGACTGGGAGCGCGGATTCGCGGCGGCGGAGTCCGCCGGCACGGGCAAGATCATCCTCGACTGGACGGAGCTGTGATGTACGCGACCTTCAAGGACCATGTGGCGCGGGAGCTGGCGGGGATCGAGGAGGCCGGGCTCACCAAGCATGAGCGCGGCATCCGCGGTCCGCAGCGGGCGGAGATCACGGCCGACGGCGCCGAGGTGCTCAACTTCTGCGCGAACAACTACCTCGGGCTCGCCGACGACCCCCGCATCCTCGCTGCGGCCCGGACGGCCCTGGACGAGTGGGGGTACGGGCTCGCGAGCGTGCGCTTCATCTGCGGCACGCAGGAGCAGCACCTCGAACTCGAGCGTCGGCTGGCGGACTTCCTCGGCACCGACGACGCGATCCTCTACTCGTC
Organism: Microbacterium meiriae; assembly: GCF_040685015.1. Taxonomy (NCBI): domain Bacteria; kingdom Bacillati; phylum Actinomycetota; class Actinomycetes; order Micrococcales; family Microbacteriaceae; genus Microbacterium; species Microbacterium meiriae. The sequence goes on from NZ_JBFBHD010000002.1 coordinate 213,591, forward strand.
CTGCTTCGACGCCAACGGCGGTGTCTTCGAGACGCTGTTCTCCGCGGAGGACGCGATCATCTCGGACGAGTTGAACCACGCGTCCATCATCGACGGCATCCGCCTCTCGAAGGCGCGCCGACTCCGGTACCGCAACCGCGACATGGCGGATCTGGAGGAGCAGTTGCGGGCGGCCGCCGATGCCCGGTTCCGCGTGATCGTGACCGACGGCGTCTTCTCGATGGACGGCTACATCGCCCCGCTCGCTGAGATCTGCGACCTCGCCGAGCGGTACGACGCCCTCGTCTTCGTGGACGACTCGCACGCGGTCGGCTTCGTCGGGGAGAACGGGCGGGGGACGCCGGAGCTGTGCGGCGTCGCAGATCGTGTCGACATCTACACCGGCACCTTCGGCAAGGCGTTGGGCGGCGCCTCCGGGGGGTACGTCGCCTCCCACGCGGAGATCGTCGCGCTGCTGCGTCAGCGTTCCCGTCCGTACCTGTTCTCGAACACCCTCGCTCCGGCCATCGTGGCCGGTACCCTGACCGCACTCGACCTCGTCGAGGGATCGGCGGACCTGCGGGCGCGGCTGCGGGACAACGCAGCCCTGTTCCGCACCCGGATGGCGGAGGAAGGCTTCGATCTGCTTCCCGGAGAGCACCCGATCGTGCCGGTCATGTTCGGTGATGCCGCGCTCACAGCCCGGATCGCCGCGGCGATGCAGGACCAGGGCGTCTACGTGACGGCGTTCAGCTTCCCGGTGGTGCCGCGGGGGAAGGCGCGCATCCGGGTGCAGCTCTCCGCCGCGCACTCCGCCGAGCAGGTCGAGCGCTGTGTGACGGCCTTCGTCGCGGCGCGGGATGCGGTGAGCTGACCACGTTGCAAAGAAAAGCTTGCAAAGAGTTGTTTGCAAGCGTACCTTTGCATGCATGACGAACGAGACGCAGGTACGGACGCTGGATGCGGGAGCGCTCAAGGCGCTGGCGCATCCGCTGCGGGTCAAGATCTTCGATCTGCTCGCCTCTCGTGGTCCTCAGACGGCCAGCTCTCTCGCGGCCCTCGTCGGGGAGACCTCGGGATCCACCAGCTACCACCTCCGCGCCCTCGCCGCCCACGATCTCATCCGCGAAGTGGAAGGTCGTGGCACGGCGCGGGAGCGGTGGTGGGAGCGCCCGAAGGGCCGCATCGACGTGCCGGGACCGGACGAGCAGATGTCGCCGGCCAACCGTGCCGCGGCCCAGATCGTGACATCGGAGTTCTTCCGGCTCCGGCACGAGACGCTGATGCAGTACCTCAACCGCTCGGATGCCGACATCCCCGAGGGGTGGCGTGACGTGGGTCTGACCATCACCACGCACCTCGACATGACCGCGGAGCAGGCGATGTCCCTGCGGGCGGAACTGGAGGCCGTCGTGGAGAAGGCGATCGCGCAGTACCGCGGTCAGGAGGGCCCGGACGTGCGCCGTGTCTCCCTCCGTGCCGAGATCTTCGACCTCCCCACGCCTGGAGGCGCCGCCACGGCCGAGACGACGGACGCATCATGACCGCCGCCACCCTGCACCTCGTCAGTCCCACGCGGACGGAGCGCGGCCTGCTGCACCTCGCCGACCGGGTCACCGCCATGATCGAGCACCGGATCGAGCGTCGCGCACAGCGGCGGGTCCTCGCCCTCGACCTCCTCCGCGAACAGCAGGCCCGCCGGCATGACCCGCACGCCGTCGACCATCTCCTCGCGCAGCTCGGAGCCCCGCGCCGCTGACGCCGAGACCCCGGATACGCGTCGAGACCCCCTCCTATCCGCGCGGAGAGGAGGGGGTCTCGACGATGAAGCGGGGTCTCGGCGATCAGAAGGGGCGGGCGATGACCTCGCCGGAGGAGGTCTGGAGGACCTCCCAGCCGGCGTCGAGCTCCGCGATCGCGCGGCCCTCGAGCCAGGTGAGGGTCCAGTGACCGGTGAGGCCCTGGGACTCGACCTCGGCGATCGCGGGGCGCAGCGCCTCGGGGACGGACGCGGGCGGCTGCGCCCCCGTGGCCCAGCGCGTGCCGAGCTGCATCAGGAAGCCTCGACCGGGGCGAGCTCGATCGCGGTGACCGCGAACTCCTCCGCCTCGGAGATCTCGAGCTCGGCGATGCGGCCGACAGCGCGGAGGTCGTCCGCCGCGGCGCGCAAGGCCTCGACCTTCGCGGCGGGTGCGGCGATGGCGGCACGGGAGACCGGGGTCTTCTGCGACGCCTTCGCCTCGGTCTTCGCGCGCCGGATGCCGATGAGCGCCTCGCTGGCGGCGGCCAGCACGGCCGGGTCGCCCTCGATGCCGAGCTTCTCGGGCCACGCTGCGGTGTGCACGGAGCCCTCCTCGAACCACGACCAGGCCTCCTCCGTGGCGAAGGAGAGCACCGGTGCGAGCAGGCGGAGCAGCGTGGACAGCGCCAGACGCAGCGCAAGGGCGGCCGAGGCCTGGCCCACGTCGTTCTGGTTGTAGGCGCGCTCCTTCACGAGCTCCAGGTAGTCGTCGCAGAACGTCCAGAAGAACGCCTCGGTCAGCTCGAGCGCCCTGGCCGCGTCATACCGGTCGAAGGCCGCGGTCGCCTCGGCCACCACCGCGTCGAGCGCCGTGAGCATCGAGGCGTCGAGCGCGTGTGTCACCTGAGCGCCCGCGGGCACCGGGAACGACAGCACGAACTTCGCGGCGTTGAGCACCTTGATCGCCAGACGCCGACCGATCTTCACCTGGGTCGGGTTCTGCGGGTCGAAGGCCGCGTCCATGCCGAGGCGGCTGGAAGCCGCCCAGTACCGCACCGCGTCCGAGCCGTGGGCGTCGAGCACGTCGGCAGGGGTGACCACGTTGCCCTTCGACTTCGACATCTTCTTGCGGTCGGGGTCGACGATGAAGCCGGAGATGGCGGCGTTCTTCCACGGGGCGCGGCCGTCTTCGAGCGTGGAGCGCAGCATGGTCGAGAAGAGCCAGGTGCGGATGATGTCCTGTCCCTGCGGGCGCAGGTCGAACGGCGCGGTGAGCTGCCACAGCTCCTCGTCGCGCTGCCAGCCGCCCGCGAGCTGCGGGGTCAGGGAGGATGTCGCCCAGGTGTCGAGGATGTCGGCTTCGGCGTCGAACCCGCCCGGCACGCCGCGCTGGGCCTCGGTGTAGCCGGCCGGCACATCCGTGGTCGGGTCGATGGGCAGCGCGGCCGCGTCCGGGGTGAGCACGCGGTCGTAGTCGCGCTCGCCGTTCTCGTCCAGCGCGTACCAGAGCGGGATCGGCACACCGAAGAACCGCTGCCGGGACACGAGCCAGTCGCCGGTGAGGCCGCCGACCCAGTTCTCGTAGCGGACCCGCATGAAGTCGGGGTGCCACGCCAGCTCGGTGCCGTGCGCGAGGAGCTGCTCGCGCAGCTCGCCGTCGCGGGCGCCGTTGCGGATGTACCACTGCCGGGTCGAGACGATCTCGAGCGGGCGGTCACCCTTCTCGAAGAACTTCACGGCGTGCTGGAAGGGCTTGCCGACGGCGGTCATGTCGCCGGTCTCCTGCAGCTTCTCGACGATCGCCTTGCGGGCGCTGAAGACGGTCTTGCCGGCCACGTTCTCCGCGTACCAGGCGCGGGCGTCGGCGTCGGCCACGATCGACGGGGCCTCGGGGAGGAAACGGCCGTCGAGACCGATCGTCGTCATGTTCGGCAGGGACTCGCCGGCAGCGGTGCGCAGCTCGCGCCACCAGATGATGTCGGTCACGTCGCCGAAGGTGCAGACCATGGCGGCGCCGGTGCCCTTGTCGGGCTGGGCGAGGTGGTGGCCGTGGATCTCGATCTCGGCGCCGAAGTAGGGCGTACGGACCTTCGTGCCGATGAGGTGCTTGTGCGGCCCCTCGGGGTGGGTCACGATCGCGATGCACGCGGGGAGGAGCTCCGGGCGCGTGGTGTCGATCGCGATGGAGCCGGAACCGTCCGCGAAGGGGAACTCGATCGTGTGGTACGCCGCCTGCTGGTCGCGGTCCTCGAGTTCGGCCTGCGCGATCGCGGAGCGGAAGTCGATGTCCCACAGCGTCGGCGCCAGGGCCTGATAGGCCTCGCCGCGCTCGATGTTGCGGAGGAAGGCGAGCTGGCTCTGCCGGATCGTGTCGTCGGAGATGGTGCGGTAGGTCTGCGTCCAGTCCACGCTCAGCCCGAGCTGACGGAACAGCGCCTCGAACTGCTTCTCGTCCTCGATCGTGAGGCGCTCGCACAGCTCGATGAAGTTGCGACGGCTGATCGGCTGCTGGTCCGCGGCGCGGCTCGACTTGTTGTCGCCGCCCTCGAACGGCGGGGTGAAGTCGGCGTCGTAGGGGAGCGACGGGTCGCAGCGCACACCGTAGTAGTTCTGCACACGGCGCTCGGTGGGAAGGCCGTTGTCGTCCCAGCCCATCGGGTAGAACACGGTCTTGCCGCGCATGCGCTCGTACCGCGCCTTGACGTCGGTGTGCGTGTAGGAGAACACGTGACCGATGTGGAGGCTGCCGGAGGCGGTGGGCGGCGGGGTGTCGATCGAGTAGACGCCCTCACGGCCGAGCTCGGCGGCGCGCGGACGGTCGAACAGGTACGTACCCTGCTCCGCCCAGGCGACGTCCCACTTCGCTTCGAGACCTTCGAGTGCGGGCTTGTCGGGAATGGCGGACATGGAGGTCTCCTCGAGCGATGTATGCGGCACTGTGTGAGCGTGCCTGAGTGTGGGTGGTGCCGCCCAGTCTACCGAGCGCACGGGACGGGCGCTCGACCCGGGGGAGCGTCCGGCGCGGCACTGCGGCCGGCCCCTCCGACGCTGGGAGGATCGGAGCATGACACCGCCGTCGTCCTCGTCCTCCCGTCCCCGTCTCGCCGACCTCGGGGTCCCGTCCGGCGCCTTCGCGCGCGGCCCGGCGAACGCCATCACCGATGTCCCCGGCGTGCGGGTGGGGCACGCCACGCTGCACGGCGACGGTCTGCACACGGGAGTGACGGCCATCGTCCCCGATGCCCTCACCGCCGAGCGCCGCAGCCTTCCCGCGAACCTCTCGGTCGGCAACGGCTATGGCAAGCTCGTGGGTGCCACGCAGCTCCGCGAGCTCGGGGCTCTGGAGACGCCGATCCTGCTGACCTCGACGCTGTCCGTGTTCCGTGTCGCGGATGCGCTGCTCGGGCATCTGCTGGCGACGCCGGCGCACGCACGGACGACCACGTTGAACCCGGTGGTGGGCGAGACGAATGACGGGTTCCTCTCCGACATCCGCCGGCGGGCCGTGGGCGAGGAGCAGGTGACGGCGGCCCTGGCTGCGGCGGCAGCGGGTCCGGTCGCGGAGGGGTGCGTCGGTGCCGGTGCCGGAACCGTCGCCCTCGGGTACAAGGGCGGCATCGGCACGGCGTCCCGTCTGGTCGATGTCGCGGGGAGCGCGTCCACGGTCGGGGCTCTCGTGCAGACGAATTTCAGCGGCACGTTGCGGATCGCGGGGGTGCCGCTGCCGGCGGAGGAGCTGCTCGCCGAGGAGCCGGCACAGCCCGTCGGCAACTCGTGCATGATCGTCGTCGCGACGGATGCGCCCGTCGACGGCCGTCAGCTCGGCCGGGTGGCCCACCGCGCCGTGTTCGCGATGCGGGGCGTGGGCGCCGACTACGCACAGGGAAGCGGCGACTACGCGATCGCCTTTTCCGTGCACGACCCGGCGTCGGGCGGTCCTGCGGCGGATGACGACCTCTCGCCGATCTTCGCCGCGACGATGGACGCTGTCGAGGAGGCGCTGATCAACTCGGTGCTCGCCGCGGAGACCACCGTGGGCCCCGAGGGGCGGACGGCGCACGCGGTGCCGATCGACCGGGTGCGGGAGCGTCTGACTCGTGCCGGGGCCGTCTGACCCGCGTTCACAACTCAGGAGAAACCGGGTCGGCGGTGCCGCGGGTGCGGCGCGTCGTACCGACCGCCGCCGGAGGTCCTGAGTTGTGAACCGAGGTCAGTCGGCGAGCGCGGCCTGGATGCCCTCGCCGATGCGACGCATCGCGGCCAGCACCGGACCGCGTCCGTCGGCTCCTCTGTCCCAGTTGGCCAGCACGGCGTAGGCGATCCGGCGGGTGGGGGACATCGCGATCCCGGTGTCGGCGCGGACGCGGGAGATCGTGCCGGTCTTGTTCAGCAGCCAGACGCCGCGGTCGAAGCCCCAGTGCGCGAGCGGGTCGAGGTCGAACGCCGAGGCGACCATCGACAGGTCCATGCCCGCGCCCAGCCAGCGGCGCAGCGTGTCGGCCGAGGCGGGGGAGAGGTCGGTGCCGTCGGCGAGCCGCGACATGAAGCGCACGAGCTCCGCGGCGTTCGCGTGCGACAGCGTGCGGGGTGCGCCGGGCGGGATCGGCCACCGCACGATGTCGTCGAGGGCGGAGGCGGTGTAGCCGAGCGCGCGGGTGTGCTCCTGCACGGTCGGGATGCCGATGACGCGACCCAGCGTGTTGGTCGCGGCGTTGTCGCTCACCGCTCCGATGAGAGCGGCCACGTCGTACAGCGACAGCTCGGATGCCTGGAGCAGGTACCAGAGACCGGAGTCCTCGATGGCCTCGACCGGCCGCCGGGTGACCCGGTCCTCGAGGGTGCGCGTGCCCGCGTCGACCTCGGTGAGGAGCCGGTGCAGGAGGAAGATCTTGCCCACGCTCGCGGTGTCCTGCACCGTCTCCGGGTCATGGCGCAGCAGCACCTCGCCCGAGTCGATGTCCTGGACGAGCACCGACCACACGGTGCCGTTCTCGTCGGGGAGCTCCACGTCGATAGCGCTCATGCGTCCTCCTCGTCCCGTGCACGCCCGGTCACGTGCGCACGGATGAGCTCGCCGACGGCCCGCATCCCGTCGAGCACCGGGGCGCGGAGGTCCGCCGGGGAGTCCTTCCAGTTCGCCGCCACTGCATACGCGACGGCGGCCCTCGGGCCCCGCAGCAGCCCGACGTCGACGCGGGCGAAGCCCACGCTGCCGGTCTTGTGGCGCAGCACCATGCCCTGATACTCGGCCTCGACGTGGGCGAGGGGGTCGAGGAGGAAGGCGTCGGCGGTCATCGACGTGTCGGTGTCGGCGGCGAGCCAGTCCAGCACCCGGGCGCTCACCGCGGGCGAGAACGCCTCGCCGGCACCGAGACGGCGCATCACGTCGGACAGCTCGGCCGCGGTGCCGAACGACGGCGTCCAGGGCAGGTCGGGCGTGCGCTCGTTGCGGATGTAGTCGTGCAGCGCGGTGTCGCGGTACCCGAGGGTCGGAGCGACGGCCCGCACCTCCTCCAGGCCGCAGAGATGGATCAGCGCGTTCGTGGCGAGGTTGTCGCTCACCGCACCGACGAGGAGCGCCGCGTCGTGCACCGTGATGCGCTGATCGTGCATGCGGTACAGCAGTCCGGAGTCCTCGACGCGGTGCTCGTCCGGGATCTCGATCCGGTCGTCCTCGGCGAGCGTGCCCGCCTCCAGCCGGCGCGCGACCTCGAGGAGCAGGAAGATCTTGCCGATGCTCGCGGTCTCGCACTGCGTGTGCGGCTCGTGCTCGGCCAGGGTCTCCGCGGTGCCGGCGTCGACGAGCCGGATCGACCAGATGACACGGGGGTCGAGGGGAGGAAGCGCGATCATGGCCGTCCCACCGTGAGGCGCGGCTCGTCGCCGGTCGCGTCCAGCACCCCATCCACACCGAGCGGGATGGTGAGGGCGTGCGGGTCGTGGCCGAAGCCCTGCTCCCACAGCACGGGGACGCCGGCGTCCTGGAACTCGTCCCGCATGAGCGCGTGGACCAGGTCGAGGTCGCCGCACTCATGCCAGGAGCCGAGCACGATGCCCGTCGCCTGCGCCAGACGGCCTGCCCGACGCAGCTGCGTCACGAAGCCGTCGAGGCGGTACGGCTCCTCGGTGATGTCCTCCAGGAAAAGGATGCCGGGGGCGGGGACGTCCGCCTCCGGGGCGCCGAGTCCGGCGGCGAGCAGACTGAGGTTGCCGCCCGTGAAGCGCCCCTCGGCGCGACCCGGCGTCATGATCTCGGTCTTCGGGCCGATGAGCTCCCGCCCCCGCCAGGGTTCGAAGAGCCAGCGCTGCACGTCGTCGCGCACCTGCTCGGAATCGCGGAAGACGTTGTTGCCCGCCATCGGGCAGAAGAGCGTCGCGACGTCGAGATGCGCGCGCCACGTCTCGTGCAGGGCGGTCACATCGGACGAGCCCGTGAGGAGCTTCGGTCGTCCGTCCTTGCGCAGCGCGCCTCGGCGCATGTCGGCCCAGTCGATGCCGTCGAGGAGGCGCAGGGCCCCGTAGCCGCCTCGGGCCGTGACGACGGCGTCCACCTCGGGATCGAGCCAGGCGTCGACGAGGTCGGCGCGGCGGAGCTCGTCCGGCCCCGCAAGGTACGACGCGCGCGGGTGCGGCGTGAGGACATGCTCTCCCACCCGGACCTTCAGGCCCCAGGACTCGTAGTAGCCGACGGCGCGCTGGGTGTTCTCCTCGTTACCAGGACCGGAGGGCGAGACGATCGCCACGGTGTCGCCGGGCTGCAGGGGCGCTGTGTCGAGATAGGGCGACACCGCCGCCTCCGTCGTGACGCTCATGCCGTCTTCTCCTCGATGCGCGGCGCCGCGGACAGCAGGTGCCTGGTGTACTCGTGCTGCGGGTTCAGCAGCACCTCTTCGGTGGGGCCGTGCTCGACGATCTGCCCGTGGTACATCACCGCGACGGTGTGGGCGATGTTCCAGGCGAGACCGAGGTCGTGTGTGATGACGAGGGCGGAGAGCCCGAGGCGGCGGCGCAGCTCCAGCAGGAGTCCGAGGATCTCCCCGCGCACGGACGCGTCGAGCGAGGCGACGGGCTCGTCCGCGATGAGCATCTGCGGCTGCACGGCGAGGGCCCCCGCGATGACGACGCGCTGCCTCTGCCCGCCGCTGAGCTCCTGCGGGATGGCGCCGAAGTAGCGCTCCGGCGGGGTGAGTTCCGCGTCGGCGAGGCTCTGCGCCACCCGCTCGCGCTCGTCGCCGGCGAAGCGCTGCACACGCAGCCCCTCGGCGACGGACTCGTACACGCTGTGCTTCGGGTTCAGCGCGGCCCACGGGTCCTGCAGCACGAGCTGCACCTGCGAGCGGAATCGCGCGAGGTCGCGTCCTTTCGACGGAAGGGGTGCGCCGTCGAAGCGGATCTGCGACCCCGGGTCGGCAGGCTGCAAGCCCATCAGCGCGCGGGCGAGGGTCGACTTGCCCGAGCCCGACTGCCCGACGAGCGCGACGATCTCGCCTTTACGCACGGAGAGGTCGACATCGCGGACCGCGTGCACCGGGCGTCCGCCGGAGCGGTAGGTGACGTTGACGCCGCGGGCCTCCAGCAGCACCTCGTCGCCGTGCGTGATCTCCGGCACCTCGTCCGCGCCACGACCGTGCCGGGTCACCGGGGCCATCCGCGAGGCCGGGTCGCCGATCGTGGGGAAGGCGTCGGCGAGCTGACGCGTGTACGCCTCCTGCGGGGTGGTGCAGACGGCGTAGCTCTCGCCGACCTCGACCAGCTCCCCGTCGCGCATGATGGCGATCCGGTCGCAGGCCGTGGCGAGCACCGACAGGTCGTGGCTGATCATGAGCATCGAGATGCCGCGCTCGGCCACGAGCCGGGAGATCATGTCGAGGATCTGCTTCTGCACGATCACGTCGAGCGCGGTGGTCGGCTCGTCCGCGATGATGACCTCGGGATCGCAGGCGAGGGCCATAGCGATCATCACGCGCTGCTTCTGGCCGCCGGAGAGCTCATGCGGGTACGACTCGCTCTTCTGCTGCGGCAGGTCGACGATGTCGAGCAGTTCGCGCACGCGTTCTCTGCGTGCCTTCTCGCCCTTCCAACGCTCCGAGGCGTGCAGCTCGAGCGCCTCCAGGAGCTGCCAGCCGACGGTGCGCACCGGGTTGAGCGAGTGCATCGCGCCCTGGAACACGATGGACGTCTGCGCCCAGCGCACGGCGCGCAGCTGCCCGAAGGACAACGAGGCGACATCCTCGTCGCCCAGCAGCACACGGCCGCTGAGACGTGCGTTGCGCGGCAGGAGCCGGAGCACGCTCATGGCGAGCGTGGACTTGCCGGAGCCTGACTCGCCGGCGATGCCGAGGGTCTGCCCTGCCGGGAGGGTGAGCGAGACGTTGCGCACGGCCGCCACCTCGTCCCGACCGGACCGCCCGGAGGTGCGGTACGTGATGGAGACGTCGTCGAAGATCAGGTCGGGCATCTCAGCGGCTCCTCAGCGTCGGGTTGGTGATGTTCTCGACGGCACGGCCCATCAGGGTGAACGACAGCACGACGAGGACGATGGCGATGCCGGGCACGAGCACGTACCACCAGTAGCCGCTGGTCGCCGCGGAGACGTCCATCGCGTTCTTCAGGATCGAGCCCCAGGACTGCAGCGTGGTGTCGCCGAGGCCGAGGAACGCCAGGGTGGATTCGGAGATGATCGCCGAGCCGACCGTGAGCGTCGTGTTGGCGAGCACGAGCGGCAGCACCCCGGGGAGGAGGTGCTTCATGATGATGTGCCAGTGCCCGGCGCCGAGGGCCCGCGAGCGTTCGATGTAGTCGCGCGACTCCACGGAGAGGGTCTGCGCGCGGACGACGCGGGCGGTACCGGCCCACGAGGTCAGGCCGATCGCGATGATGATGGTCCAGACGCCGCGGCTCAGCACCGACGACAGCACGATCGCGAGGATCAGCGACGGCAGCACGAGGAAGAAGTCGATGATGCGCATCATCAGCCCGCCGAAGAAGCCGGTGAAGTGGCCCGCCGAGAGGCCGACGAGAGTGCCGATGATCATCGACATCGCCGTGGCGGCGAGGCCGACGAGCAGGGACACCCTGGCGCCCCACACCATGCGGACCCAGATCTCGCGACCCTGATGGTCAGTGCCGAGGGGATGCTCCCAGGACGGCGGGGCGAAGCGCTGCACGTCGACGAGCTTCGTGACGTCGAGCATGCTGGCGGGGGCGATCACGGGGGCGAAGATCGCGATGAGCGCGACGATCACGAGGAAGACGAGGCCCACCATGCCCGCCCGGTGCTGGGCGAACTGCCGGCAGAAGTCGACGAACGCGGTGCCGCGGCGGTGCCACGCCAGAGCACGGGGGGAACGGATGGTCGGGGATGCCGTGGTCATGCGCGCCTCACCCTCGGGTCGAGCTGACGGTAGATGAGGTCCGCGATGAGGTTCATCGCGATGATGATCGTGGAGAACACCACGAAGGTGCCCTGCAGGAGCGGGAGGTCGGGTCCGGAGATGGCCTCGAAGGTCAGCTTCCCGAGCCCGGGCCAGGAGAACACCGTCTCCACCGTGACCGCCCCGGCGATGAGGCCGCCGATGTGCATGAAGACGAGCGTCACGGTCGGCAACAGGGCGTTGGGGACGGCGTGCCGACGGCGGACGAGGTCTTCCCTGAGGCCCTTGGCCCGCGCGGTCGTGAGGTAGTCGGCGCCCATCTCCTCGAGGAGCGAGCTGCGCATCACCATCAGGTACTGCGCGTAGACGACCGCGACCATCGTGATGACCGGGAGCACCATGTGCGAGATCACGTCCAGGACCGCGCCGACCGGATCGGTGGGCGGGTTGGGGGAGACCATGCCTCCGGTCGGGAACCAGTGCAGCGTGCCGCCGAAGATCATCAGGAGCAGCAGCGCCAGCCAGAAGGTCGGTACCGACCAGAACACGAGCGAGGTGCCGGAGACGATGCGGTCGAAGGTGGAGCCGTGCTTCCAGGCCGCCTTCTGACCGAGCCAGAGACCGAGCGCGATCGCGATGATCGCCGCCGTGCCGGTGAGGAGGATCGTGTTCCAGAAGTACTGGCCGATGAGCTCGGACACGGAGGTGCGGTAGACGTAGCTCGTGCCGAAGTTCAGGGTGAACACGTTGCCGAGGTAGTCGACGAACTGCTGCCACAGGGGCTTGTTCAGGCCGAGCTGCTCGCGTAGCTGGTCGGCCTGCTCGGCGCTCATGCCGCGCTCACGGGCGATCGAGGCGACCGGATCGCCCGGCAGGATCTTGAAGGCGAAGAATCCGAGGAGGATCACCATCGCCAGGCTGATGGCCGCGCCGCCGAGCTTGACCAGGAAGTAGCGGAGGGCGCCGACGCCCTTCGGCTGCTCCTCGGCCGCGGCGCTCGTCGCGATGGCGGAGGTGGACGGGGGAACCGCGTTGGACATGGGGGTCTCCTTACAGCGGACCGGGAGACGCCGCGGGGGCGGAAGCCCGCCACCCGCGGCGTCTCGCCGGACTCATTCGACGTCGGCGATGTTGCGGCGACGGATCAGGAAGAAGATGAGTCCTCCGATCAGGACCACCCCCACCACGACGCCTCCGATGATGAGTCCGGTGTTCGTGCCGGTGCCGCCGGCGGTCGCCCCCTCGACGGGCTCGACGGTCAGGTAGCCCCAGTAGCCGGCCTGGTTGGCGATGATGCCGCCGTCCTTCGGCTGCAGGGTGAAGCCTGTGAAGCGGTCGGAGCGGTAGGCCTCCAGCGAGTTGGCGTACCAGGTCGCGACCTGCGCGGTGTCGGTGTAGTTCAGCGCGAGCATGTCGTGCACGATCTCCTGGCGCTTCTCCGGGTCGATCTCGGAGCGCTGCGCGGCGTACATCTCGTCGAACTCCGGGTTGCAGTACCCGTCCTGCGTGGTGCCGCCGGTGCCGTCGGTCGCGGTCGGCAGATTCATGCAGGTGTTGATGCCCAGCTGGTAGTCGGGGTCGGGATTGACCGACCAGCCGCTGAAGTACAGGTCGTAGTCGCCGGACGTGGCCTTCGCGCTGATCGTGTCGGAGTCGGTGGACTCGACCGTGATCTCGATCCCGATGTCCTTCATCCACGGGACGAAGAAGTCGGAGATGGACTGCTCGTTGGCATCGTCCGCATCCGTCAGCAGGCGCAGGCTCAGGCGCTGACCGTCCTTCTCGCGGATGCCGTCCGCGCCGGGAACCCAGCCGGCCTCGTCGAGCTTCGCCTGTGCGGCCTCGGGGTCGAAGCCGACGATCACGTCGTCGTCGTCGGAGAGGTGCCACTTCGGGAAGGACGCCGGGATGAAGCTCGTCGCGAGCGTGCCCTCGCCGTCCAGCACCTTGTCGAGCAGGGTGGCCGTGTCGGTGCCGAGGCGGATGGCCTGGCGGACCTCGAGCTCCTTCAGCGCGGCGTTGCCGGTGCCGTAGGGCACGTTGTCGCGCGTCTGCTGACCGACGTTGATGCTGATCGAGTGGTAGCGGCGGCCCTCGCCGGAGTGCGTGGTGACGCCGTCGACGCCGTCGAGTGCCGAGAACTGGGTCGGGGTGAGGCCGGTGACGAGGTCGACGTCGCCCGCCTTGAGCGCCTGCACCTGGGCGTCGGAGTTCGTGTAGTACACGTACTGGATCGCGTCGATCTTGGGGGCGCCGCGCCAGAAGTTCTCATTCGCCTTCAGCACGATGGACTGGTTGGCCGAGTAGCTGTCGAGGACGAACGGACCGGAGCCGACGACGTCGGCGTCGTTGGTGAAGGTGGTGGGGTCGTCGACCGCCTCCCAGATGTGCTTCGGGACGATCGGGATCTCCGAGCCGGGGTTCGGGGCCTGCGGCGTCTTCAGGGTGATCACGACGGTCTTGTCGTCGGGGGTCTCGACGGTGTCGAAGTTCGAGACGAGGTTGCCGTTGGCGGTGCCGAGGGCGGGGACCGTCATCATCTGGTCGTACGTGTACTTCACGTCGGCGGAGGTGATGGGCTCACCGTCCGACCAGACGAGGTCGTCCTGGAGGGTGAAGGTCCAGGTCTGGCCGCCGTCCGTCGCCTCCCAGGAGTCCGCGAGGCCCTTCGTGGGGGAGCCGTCCTCGGCGTCGTTCTGCACGAGCGACTCGTAGACGTACCGGATGATGTTCGTCGGCGTCAGGTAGATCGAGATGAACGGGTTGAACGTGTCCACGAACCCGGAGGTGGCGATCCGGAGCGTCGTCTCGGACGCCGGGGACTCGGTGGCGGCGCTGACGGACTGCGCCTGGGCGGCGCCGGCCGGAGCGGCGATGAGGAGCGCGGAGGCGATCGCGGCGGCGGTCAGACTTCGCACGGTTCTGGAGCGGGGGGCAAGACGCATGGAAGGTCCCTTCGGGCGCCGCCCGGATCCACAGTGAAGCCGGGTCGGTGCTGACCATGCAAGCGGAAGACGGCCGCGCGGTCAAGACATTCGATGCGTATCGCGGAAGAAAAGTGTCGCCATCCCGAAAGATCGCCGGCCGTCGAGGGGGTGTAACACGGCGGAAACACGCGGATGCCAGGATGCGCCCGGAGAGATCGACGAGGCGGACGGTGGTCACTCGCCCCAGACATCCGGAACGTATCCCGGGCCGGTTCTGCTCGGGCACGGGAACCGGAATCGTATCGTCACTCCGTCGGGATGGTGAGCACGGCGCGCAGGAGGGCGATGCGTTCGTGCAGGGAGGAACGCAGGAAGTGCTCGTCCACCGCGTGCGCGCCGCCACCCCGCGGGCCGAGGCCGTCGACCGTCGGGATCCCGCCCCCGCCGAGGAGGTTGGTGTCGCCCGCGCCGGCCGCGGGGCGGCCGTCGACGTGCTGGCCGAGCGCGGCCCCTTCCTCGGCGATCCGCGCGAGGAAGGTGGCGTCCGCCGCGGAGGCACGCCAGGCGGGTCGGGCGCTGAGCACGGCGACCTCGACGTGGGCGCCAGGGCGCACGGGGGTCAGACCGCGGAGAGCGGCGAGGACGCGCTCCTCGGAGTCCGGGTCGAGGAAGCGGAGTCCTATCTCGGCCGCGGCCTGCGCCGGCACCACGTTGGTGCGCGCCCCGCCGTCGATGACCCCGACGTTGCAGAGCACCGGGCTCGGCAGATCCGGGTCGGCGACGATCGCGCGGACCCGCAGGAGCTGGTCGACGAGTTCGTCGATCGCCGAGACGCCGTGCTCCGGGTCGAGCGCGGCGTGGGCCGCACGTCCGGTGACGGCGATGCGCACCCGGGCACTGCCGCGGCGGCCGACCTTGAGGGCGCCGTCGGGATGCGGGGACTCGAACCCGATGGCGCAGGCCGCACCTCGAGCCCGCTCCGCGAGCAGAGGGCCCGAGACCGGCGAGCCGATCTCCTCGTCCGCGACCAGCACGATCCGCACGGCTCGCCGCTGTGCGAGCGGCAGGGGCTGCAGGCGGCGCAGCGTCTCCAGCATCACGACGATGCCGGCTTTCATGTCGTAGGAGCCGGGGCCGCGCACGACATCGCCCTCCTCGCTCCATGGCAGGTCGTGCGCCAGCGTGCCGACCGGCCACACGGTGTCGGTGTGGCCGATGAGGAGCACCGGGTCTCCGGTGCCGAGGACGTCGATGACGAGATCCGTCCCGAGCTCGTGCGGGACCCGCTGGACGGTGCCGCCGACGCCGGCGAACCACGCGGACAGCAGGTCGGCGATACGGCCGCTCGCCTCGACGTCGCGGCTCGGCGTCTCGAGCAGCACGAGTTCGCGCACGAGTGCGATGATGTCGTCGGAAGGATGGTCCGCGTCGCGCACTGCCGAAGGAGTCGTCACGGTTACGAACCGTATCTTGCCCCTTGATCACCCCGCAACCCGCCGATAGCATCGCTCAGAGCAGCAGGACTTCTCGATCTTAGGAAACGTATCGTGCCTCTTTCTTCGGTGGCCGCCGGTGTCGCCCACGGCTGCCGCGAACTCACCCAGTACGCCGAGTTCCGTAAGGCCGCCGCGCTGTACGCCCGCGTCTTCGCCTACACGGAGAACGAGTACGCGCTCAACGCCAACCTGCTCACCGCCCTCGCCCGCAACGGCGGTTCCGCGGTCGGCGCCTTCGCCGACGACGGAACGCTGATCGGATTCGCCTACGGCTTCGCCGGCTGCGACACCGCCGGTGCGTCGTTCCACTATTCGCAGGCGGCGGCCGTCGACGCCGCGCACCAGGGGCGGGGCGTCGGCCAGGCACTCAAGTTCGCGCAGCGCGCGGTGGCTCTGCGCTGGGGGCAGCGGACGATGCGGTGGACGTTCGATCCGCTGCTCTCGCGCAACGCCCATTTCAACCTGAGCTCGCTCGGCGCCGTCGGCATCGCGTACGAACGGGACTACTACGCCCGTCCCGACACCGACCGCCTGGTGGTCTCCTGGGATCTGGACGCCGCCGATCACCCGACCCGCCGCACCCTCCCGGTCCCGCCTGAACTCGGGCCGGACGACTGGGGGCGGGCCGTGGCGGCGGACGGCGGCACCTGGATCGCGATCCCGACCCGCCCCGGCGAGCTCGACGCCGAGGATCGTGCGGTGCTGCGGCGGGATCTGGAGCGGACGATGACTGCGGCGTTCCGCCGCGGGGACGTCCTCGTCGGGGCCGTGCGCCTCGACGACGACACGGCGGTCTACCGCGCGACACCCGGGGAGGGTACGGCATGAACGACCACGACCACGACCAGGAGGATCGCGACCTCGTCTCTCCGCGGGACCGCTACGGCGAGCGCATCCGTACCAACCTCTCCGCCGAGAGCATCCAGGCGCGGATCATCGAGACCGAGCAGCGCACGCTCGCCCAGACCTTCGAGGAGCTCAGCCGATCGGCCCAGGTCCCGCAGGCCGCCGCGCTGCTGCTCGGTGCCCGACGACGGTATGTGGCAGGCGAGGGCAAGGCGGCGGCGTACGCGCAACTGCTCAATGCGGATCTCTCGGCGACGCTGTCGAACGTGTTCCTCGTCGACGGGCACGCGCTGCAGCCGCTCACCGTGCTCACGGACGTGCGGGCCAGCGACGTGCTCATCGCGTTCTCCCTGCGGCGCTACCGCGAGGAGACCGTGCGGCTCGGGCGGCTCTTCCATGAAGCCGGGGGTCAGCTCGTCGTCATCACGGACAGTGAGGACGCCCCGCTCGCATCGATCGCGACCTCGCTCATCCGGGTGCGCACCGGATCCGCCTCGTATGCCGACTCCCCGACCCCGGTCGCGGCGGTGTGCCACCTGCTCAGTGCGCTCACCACGGCGAGCGCGAAGGGCGCGCGGAGGCGGCTGGCCGAACGGGACCGGCTGGTGGCACGGCTGGGTCTCTACGGCCCCGAGACGCCGCGCCCCCGCACCGAGGAGGACGCGTGAGGGTCGTCCGCGTCCGGCTGTTCGCCCTTCGACAGCCGCTGCGTCACAGCTTCGAGACGAGTTCGCACCGCAAGTCCGGCATCGAGCACGTGCTCGTCGAGGTCACCGATGCCGACGGGCAGACCGGCTGGGGGGAGATCGCGTCGCCGAGCGATCCGTTCTACGGCGCGGAGACCACGGTCACCGCGTGGGAGATCGCCACGCGCTACCTCGTGCCCGCGCTGCTCCGTGCGGACGGGGACGAGCCGGCGGCTCTGGAGGCGTCGTGGGCACGCGTCCGCGGGCATGAGTTCGCGAAGGCCGGGTTCTCCGGAGCGGTGTGGGACCTGTCCTCCCGGATGCGCGGGATCGCGCTCGCCGCGGCCCTGGGCGGGACGCGCGACGAGGTCGTCGCCGGGGTGTCGCTGGGGATCGAGCCGTCGCTCGACGAGCTGCTCGCCCAGGTCGAGCTGCAGCGCGCGGCCGGCTACCCGCGCGTCAAGCTCAAGATCGCTCCGGGGTGGGACGTGGAGCCCGTGCGCGCGGTGCGCGGTGCCTTCCCCGACCTCGACCTCCACGTGGATGCGAACGGAGCCTACGCGGATGACGACCGGGCGGCCGAGGTGTTCAGGCGCCTGGACCGTGAGGCGCTCACCATGATCGAGCAGCCCTTCGCGCCGCGGGATCTCGTGGCCCACGCCGATCTGCAGGCGCGGCTCGACACGGACGTGTGCCTGGACGAGTCGGTCGTCGACCTCGGCGACCTGCGGACCATGATCCGGCTGGGTGCAGGGCGGGTCCTCAACATCAAGGTGTCGCGGATGGGCGGGCTGACCGTCGCCCGCGCCGCGCACGACATGGCACGCGATGCGGGCATCCCGGTGTGGTGCGGGGGGATGCACGAGTTCGGCGTCGGGCGGGCCGCGAACGTCGCGCTGTCCTCGCTCCCGGGCTTCCTGCTCCCGTCGGACGTGTCGGGTTCGGACAAGTACTACGAGTCCGACATCATCACCCCTCCGGTGACGGCCGTCGCGGGCCGGGTCACCGTCCCCACCGGACCGGGGATCGGACACGAGGTGCTCGCCGAGCGCATCGCCCGTGACGCGTCCCGGGTCTTCGACTCCTCCGCGGCCGAGGCCCCCGAGGCCGTCCTGACCGCGGGCTGACCGGCCCCCGAACCTGCGAGAGCGGAATCCCATGCGTGCACTGCTGCTGTACCGGCTCGATCTCGCCGACGAAGCCGCGGAGGACGGGATCCACCCGGTCGACCCGCGGGAGCCGATCATCCGGGCGACCGACCTCGGCGTGACCCGCGGCGACGGCGTGTTCGAGACCGCTGTCGTGCGTCGGGCCAGGCCGCAGGCCCTGGAGTCGCACCTCGCACGACTGGAGCGTTCGGCGCAGCTCCTGGGGCTGCCCGTGCCACGCCGCGAGCGGTGGGCACGGGCGGTGCGCCACGCAGCCGTCGAGGTGTCCCGTCCCGGAGTGCTCCGCGAGGGGGAGATCGCCTCGATCAAGTTCGCGATGACCCGCGGGGACGAGATCGACCCGGCCGGGCCGACGGGGTGGGTGCTGGGCTTCGCGGGCGAGGACCCGGAGGCCGTCCGCGCGCGGGGCGTCTCCGCGGTGGTCCTCGACCGCGGATACAGGCACGACGTCATGGCGACGGCGCCCTGGCTGCTGCAGGGGGCGAAATCCCTCGCGTACGCGGTGAACCAGGCGGCCCTGCGGGAGGCGCGGAGCCGGGGCGCGGACGATGTCATCTTCGTCAGCGCCGACGGTTTCGTGCTCGAAGGGCCGCGGTCGACGCTGATCGCGCTGCTCGACGGGACGCTGGTCACGCCACCGCCCGAGCACGGGGTGCTCCCCGGGACGACCCAGGCCGACGTCTTCGCAGGACTCGCCGACATGCCCTCCCGCATCGGTCCGCTGGTGCGGGACGATCTGGAGCGGGCGGAGACGCTGTGGCTCTGCTCCAGCACGCGCGGCGCCGTTCCCGTGCGGGAGCTGGACGGCGTCGCGCGCCGCGTGGACCCCGCTCTCACCGCGCGGATGAACGCGGTGCTGGATGGACGAGAGGACTGAGATGGTCGACGAGGACCTGCCGATCGATCGGGTGATCGACGGCCACAACGATCTCGCCTGGGCGAGCAGGACGCTGCTCGGCTACCGGGTCGCGGAGCTCGCCGGGTCGGTGGCGGCCACGCAGACCGACCTGCCGCGACTGGTCGCCGGCGGGGTCGCCGGCCAGTTCTGGTCTGTCTGGGTCGATCCCGTGCTGGAGGGGGCGGAGCAGGTCGTGGCCACGCTCGAACAGATCGACTTCGTGCACCGGCTCGTCGACGCCCACCCGCAGCGCTTCGCGATCGCTCGGACGGCGGCCGACGTGCGTGCGGCGATGGCCGAGGGGCGGATCGCCTCGCTCATCGGCATCGAGGGCGGCGACCAGCTCGGCGGATCGCTGGCCGTGCTGCGGCAGTTCGCGCGTCTCGGCGCGCGGTATCTCACCCTCACCTGGTCGCGGACGATCGCCTGGGCGGACTCCGCGACCGACGAGGCGCGCCACGGCGGTCTGACGGACTTCGGACGCGAGGTGGTGCGCGAGATGAACCGCATCGGTGTGCTCGTCGACCTCTCGCACGTGGCTCCGACGACGATGCGGCACGCGCTCGAGGTCACGACGCGCCCGGTGATGGTCAGCCACTCCGGCGCCTTCGCCCTGTGCGACCACCCCCGCAACGTGCCGGACGACGTGCTCGCCGCGATCGGGGGGCAGGGCGGCGTCGTGATGGTGCCGTTCGTGCCCACGTTCGTCTCGCAGGCCCGCCGCGACTGGTGGGAGGCCGGGGGAGAGGGAGAGGCCCCGCGCGTCGGTGTCGCGGACGTCGCCGATCACCTCGATCATGTGCGGCGCGTGGCCGGCGCGCATGCGGTCGGGATCGGTGCCGACTTCGACGGCTCCGATGCGATGCCGGACGGTCTCGGCGACGTCTCGGGGTACCCGGCCCTGTTCGCCGAGCTGCGGCGTCGCGGCTGGTCGGAGGACGACCTCCGGGCGGCGGCCCACGAGAACGTCCTCCGCGTGCTGGAGGCCTCCGACCCCGACCACGAGGCCTTCCTCGCGGGCAGCGCAGGAGAGCCGACCGACGCCGCACTCGCGCCGGCGGTCGACACGACGATGCGGGAGGGGGCGCTGTGACCCCGCGCGTCCTCGTGATCGTGAACTCCGCGAGCTCCGGCCCGCGTCGCCTCGGCACCTGGCTGCGGGAGAAGGCGATCGACGTCGACGAGATCGTGGGAGCCGAGCAGCCGCTGCCCACCTCCCTGGACGGCTACGCAGGACTCGTGATGCTGGGCGGCGGGCTCATGCCGGACGACGATGACCGTGCACCGTGGCTCGCGGCAGAGCGGGCGCTCGCCGCGGAGGCCGTCGCCCG
Source organism: Microbacterium meiriae (assembly GCF_040685015.1). Taxonomy (NCBI): domain Bacteria; kingdom Bacillati; phylum Actinomycetota; class Actinomycetes; order Micrococcales; family Microbacteriaceae; genus Microbacterium; species Microbacterium meiriae. The sequence goes on from NZ_JBFBHD010000002.1 coordinate 234,038, forward strand.
CGACCTCCCCACGCTCGGCATCTGTCTGGGCGGTCAGCTGCTCGCCCACGTGGCCGGCGGCGAGGTCGCCGAGAAGACCGGACCGATCGAGCGCGGCGCGACCCCCATCCGTCCGACCGCGGCCGGACGCACGGACGCCGTGTTCGCGGCGCTGGGTGACGAGGCTCCGATGATCGAGAACCATCAGGACATGATCACGCGGCTCCCTCCCGCGGCGGTGCTGCTGGCGTCGAGCGCGGCCGTCGAGAACCAGGCCTTCCGTCTGGGCGCGCGGGTGCGCGGCGTGCAGTTCCACCCCGAGGCCTCCGCCGCCGACCTCGCGCGATGGGACGACGCGGCGCTGCGGGGAGAGGGACGCTCGCTTCCCGCGCTCATCGCCGCCGCCGAGCGCGTGCACGACCACAACACCGCGGCCAGCCGCGCGCTCATCGAGGCCTTCGCCGACGAGGTGCGCGCCGAGGTCCCGGCGTGACGCCCGCGGATGCGGGTCTCCTCGTCACGACGGAGACCGCCGCGGAAGCCCTCCGCCACGGCGTGGACGAGCGGGCGCGTCGTGCCGCCCCGGCCGCCATCGCCGCGGTGGCTGAACGGGGGAGCGTCCGTGCGGTGCTGACCCACGGGCATCCTCGCGGTGACGACGCCGTGACGACGCGGGACACCGTCTTCCGCATCGCGTCGATGTCCAAGAGCTTCCTCGCCGCCACCGTGCTCTCGTTGCGCGACCGCGGTCTGCTCGACCTCCACGCGCCGATCCGCACCTACCTGCCCGATGTCCGACTGCGGCACCGCGGTGCCGACGTCGAGGTCACGGGCGACCTGCTGCTCTCCAACCGCTCGGGTCTAGGGGAGGACAACGCCTGGGTGGATCGGCACCTCGGCGCCTCCCGGGCCGAGATCGCCGCCCTGTTCGCGGGCGGGGTGCCTCTCGCGGCCGTGCCGGGAACCGTCTACCAGTACTCCAACCTCGGACAGTCGCTGCTCGGCCGCGTCGTGGAAGCGGTGACCGGGCGGACGGTGGAGGACGTGATCCGGGAGAGCATGCTCGAGCCGCTCGGGCTGCGCCACACGGCACACGTGTCGGACGGCTTCGCGCCGGAGACGCTGGCCGGCGGATTCCGGACGTTCGACGACGGCACCACGTTCCGCCCCGAGCCGTTCGTAGGGTCGGGCGCGCTCGGCTGCATCGGCAGCATGTTCAGCACCGTCGACGACATCGCGAGATGGATGTGGTTCCTCGGCTCGGCCTTCACCGACGACCCGCTGGCGCCCGACGTGCTGGCTCCGGCGTCGCGACGGGAGCTGCAGCAGGCCCGCACCCCGATCCCAGTGCCGTCGGCGATGTTCGACGGGCGCGACCTTGCGGGGGCCGGCTACGGCTACGGCCTCTTCGTCGAGGGCGACCGGCGGTTCGGGCGGATCGTGCAGCACTCCGGCGGTCTTCCCGGATTCTCGGCGCACATGCGCTGGCACGCGGCCAGCGGCATCGGCGTCGTCGCCTTCGGGAACTCCGACGAGTTCGGCGCCCGGCGGATCGCAGGCGCCGCGCTCCAGCTGCTGCTCGAACGGACGGACGCCCCCTCCGCCGTCCTGCACCCGTGGGAGGAGACGGTCGCCGCCGCGCAGGCTCTCGACGTCGCGATCCGCTCGGGACGGCCCGCCGCCACGTACCCGTTCCTCGCCGACCATGTGCTCGACGACATCCCGGCCGACGTCCGCGATGCCCGGCTGGCGGCACAGGTTCAGGAGATCGGCGGATTCCGCGCGGAGCAGGACCCGTTCCCCGATCGCGTGGTGGCCGCGGCGACGGAGGCCGAACTGCGCTGGCGGATCGCGGGGAACCGCGGCGACCTCCTCGTCGACGTGCGGCTGGTCGGGCTGCCGGAGCCTCGCGTGCAGGGGCTCAGCGCGGCGGTCGTCGCGCCAGGGCAGACACGGGTCGAGGGGGAGCGAGCCGGAGCGACCGAGCGGCACCTGGTCGTCCTGCCGTCGCTCTGATAGCGCGACCTGCACAGATCGACCGGGTCCAAAAAACCGCCCTAGGATGGAGGCATCCCGACCCGTCCGTTCTGAGGAATCCTCATGCCCGCCACCTCTGTGCGTCGCCTCCTTCCCCTCGCCGCGCTCGCCGCCGCCACCGCCCTGGTGCTGACCGCGTGCGCCGGCCCGTCCACGGAGAGCGACGGCGGTGAGCTCGTCTGGTCGATCGAGGGTGCGAACCTGTCCGCGGGGCACATGGACCCGCAGGTGAGCCAGCTCGACGTCTCCGGCATGGTGCAGCGCGCGGTGCTCGACTCCCTGGTGTTCCAGGAGGACGACGGCACGTTCAGCCCGTGGCTCGCGACGAGCTGGGACGTCTCGCCGGACAGCACGGAGTACACCTTCACGCTGCGCGACGACGTGACCTTCACGGACGGCGAGCCGTTCGATGCGGAGGCCGTCAAGGCGAACTTCGACCGGATCGTCGACCCGGAGACGGCGTCGGCGCAGGCATCGAGCATGCTCGGTGCAGACTTCTACGCCGGCACCGAGGTCGTCGACGACCACACGGTGAAGGTCTCGTTCACGCAGCCGTATGCGCCGTTCCTCCAGGCGGCCAGCACCCCGCAGCTCGGCTTCTACTCGCCGGCCGTGCTCGCCGAGTCGGCCGATAAGCTCAAGGCGGGCGGCCCCGACGTCACGGTCGGCACCGGGCCGTTCGTGCTCACCGAGTACACCGCCGACCAGGAGATCGTCTACACGCGCAACGATGACTACGCCTGGGGCCCGCACGAGGCGAAGGCGCCGGCGTTCGAGACGCTGCGCGTGCAGATCCAGCCGGAGGCGTCGGTGCGTACCGGAGTGATCGAGAGCGGCGAAGCCGACCTCGCCAGCAACATCCCGCCGAACCAGGTCGCCGGTCTCGACGACGCCGGCGTCACGGTCGACTCGGTGGAGTACCCGGGACTGCCCTACTCGCTCTACCTGAACGAGAAGTACGGCGTCTTCGCCGACGGGAAGGTGCGGCAGGCGTTCGCCCGCGGCATCGACGTCGACGCGGCGGTCGAGGAGATCTACTTCGGGCAGTTCCCGCGGGCGTGGAGCGTCCTCGGCAGCACGACCCCGGGCTACGACGCGTCGCTGGAGGACTCCTGGCCGTTCGATCAGGACGCCGCGAACGCCCTGCTCGACGAGGCCGGCTGGACGGAGCGCGACGCGGACGGCATCCGCATGAAGGACGGCGAGCGCCTGTCCGTGCGGTGGATCGCCTGGACCCCGGTCCCGGATGACCGCGCGGCGCTGGCCAATGCGATCCAGTCGGACCTCAAGGCCATCGGCTTCGAGGTGCAGCGCGAGGAGCTGGAGCCCGGCGCCTACAACGCCCAGTACGAGCCGAAGACGTTCGACCTCACCGACTGGGGCTTCTCCGGCGTGGACGCCGACTTCCTCCGTGCGCACCTGCACACCGACGGCTTCCAGAACGCCTCGCAGGTGAGCGATCCGGAGATCGACGCGCTCCTGGAAGAGGCCGTCGCGTCGAGTGATCAGGACGCCCGCAACGAGCTCTACACGTCGCTGCAGCAGTGGAACGCGGAGTACACGGCCATCGTCCCGCTCTACAGCCCCTCGGCGATCACGGCGGTCGGCGAGCGCGTGCAGGGTCTGGACTACGACCTCTACGGGCGGCCGCTCTTCTACGATGTGAGCCTCGGCTGACATCCGGCGGCCGTCGTTTCGAGGGAGCGGGCGGAGTGATCGAACCGTGAAGGCGGTGCTCGGCCGCGCCCTCGGGCTCGTGGCCTCGGTGGTCATCGTGCTGTGGGGGGCCGCGACCGTCGCATTCCTGGCCTTCCGGGTGATCCCGGGCGACCCGGTCTCGGTGATGCTGGGCCCGCAGGCGCAGGTGAGTGAGGCCGTCAAGGACGGCATCCGCGCCGACCTCGGCCTCGACCGTCCGCCGTTGGAGCAGTATGTCGGCTTCATCGGGCAGCTCGCCCGCGGCGACCTCGGCGAGTCGTACCAGCTGCGGCTTCCGGTGTCGGAGGTCATCGGACGGCAGCTCGGGGCGACCGTGCAGCTGTCCGCCCTCGCCCTGGTGATCGCCGTCGTGCTCGCTCTCGCGGTCGCCCTCTTCGTGCGGGGTCGTGTCGGGCGCACCATCGCCGCCGGCGTCGAGCTCGTGGTGCTCTCCTCGCCGGTGTTCTGGATCGGGCTGCTGCTGCTCAGCGTCTTCGCGTTCGGACTGGGGTGGTTCCCCGTCTCGGGCACCCGCAACCCGGCGACCATCGTGCTGCCGGCGATCACGCTCGCCCTCCCGGTGGCGGCGCTGCTGAGCCAGGTGCTGCGCGACGGGTTGATGCAGGCGGAGCGGATGCCGTTCGCGGAGACGGTGCGCGCGCGTGGCGCGGGGCCGACTTGGTTCACGCTGCGGCACGGGGCGCGGCACGGCGCCGCGTCGGCGGTCACCCTCGCGGCCTATCTCACCGGCTCGGTGCTCGGCGGCGCGGTTCTCGTCGAGACCGTGTTCGCCCGCCCCGGCCTGGGGCGGGTGACCCTCGCCGCCATCAACGACCGGGATCTCCCGGTCCTCACCGGCATCATCCTGCTGAGCGCTCTCGTCTTCGTCGTCATCAACGTGGTGGTGGAGCTCGTGCACCCGCTGATCGACCCGCGCGTCGCCGCGCCCCGGTCCGGAGGTGCCGTATGAGTCGGGGCCAGCGGCTCCTGCTCGGGTCCGCCGCAGCCGTGCTGGCCGTGATCGCCGTCGCCGCCCTGTGGCCGGGACTGCTCGCCACGCACGATCCGTTGCAGACCGAGGTGCGGGCCGCGCTCCTGCCGCCGAGTGCCGAGCATCTCTTCGGTACCGACCAGAGCGGCCGTGACGTGTACTCCCGCGTGGTGTTCGGCGCGGGGCGCTCGGTCGGGATCGGGTTGCTCGCCACCGCGATCGCCCTCGCCGCCGGCCTGCTCGTGGGGGCGCTCGCCGGCATGTCTCCGCGCGGTGTCGACGTCACGCTCATGCGCATCAACGACGTCCTCATGGCGTTCCCCGAGTTCCTGGTGGCGCTCGTCGTGGTGGCCGTGCTGGGACCGGGGCCGGTGAACATCGCGATCGCGGTGACCCTGGCGGCCGCGCCCGTGTACGTGCGGCTCGCCCGCGTGCAGACCAGGACGCTGCGCGTGGCCGAGCACGTCGAGGCCGCTCGCATCCTGGGCGTGCCGCCGCTGCGGGCGTTCCGACGCCACGTCGTGCCCGGAGTGCTGGGATCGCTGAGCGTGCTGGCGACCATCGGCATCGGATCGAGCATCCTCGCCGCCGCCGGACTGAGCTTCCTGGGTCTCGGGCAGTCCGAGCCGACCCCGGAGTGGGGCCTCATGCTCGCCGGCGGTCGCAATGTGCTCGGACAGGCGTGGTGGGTGTCGGTCTTCCCCGGTCTCGCGATCACACTGACGGTGGTGTGTGCGACCGTGATCGGACGGATCCTCCGGGCTCGGGCGGACGGGAGGGACGCATGAGTGCGGCGCTGGAGGTCGAGGAGCTGCGGATCGCCTTCGCGGGGACTCCCGTCGTGGAGGGCGTGTCGTTCGCTGTGGAGGCCGGCGAGTGCGTCGCGATCGTGGGGGAGTCGGGGGCCGGGAAGTCGCTCTCGGCTCGCGCTCTGCTCGGCCTCACTCCGCCGGCAGCCGATGTCGCCGTCGACCGACTCCGCATCGACGGGGTGGATGCCGCCGCCCTGACCGAGCGCGGCTGGCGGCGGATACGAGGGACCGGGATCGGCCTCGTCTCCCAGGACGCGCTGGTGTCGCTGGACCCGCTGCGGCGGATCGCGGACGAGATCGCGGAGCCGCTGCGGCTGCACCGCCTCGCGCGCGGCCGGGCGGTCGTCGCCGCGCGCGTCCGGGACCTCCTCGCGCGGGTCTGGATGCCCGACCCCGACCGCCGTGCACGGCAGCGTCCGCAGGAGCTCTCCGGAGGGTTGCGGCAGCGCGCACTCATCGCCTCGGCGCTGGCCGGGAACCCCGCCGTGCTCGTCGCGGATGAGCCCACCACGGCCCTGGATGCGACGGTGCAGGCCCGCATCCTCGTGCTCCTGCGGGAGATCGTCGACGACGGCACCGCCGTGGTCTTCATCAGTCACGATTTCGCCGCCGTGCGGCGGGTGGCGGACCGGGTGCTCGTGATGAAGGACGGCCGGATCGTGGAATCCGGGCCGGTCACGGAGGTGCTCGCTGCCCCGCAGCACCCCTACACGCAGCAGCTCATCGCGGCGACGATGCACGAGCCGCGGGAGGAGCGCACGGCGTCCCCTGGGGTCATGCTCGTCGCGGAGGGAGTGTCCAAGGCGTTCGGCGGGGTGCCGGCCGTCGTCGGCGCGTCGTTCACGGTGCCCACCGGCCGCACGCTGGGCATCGTCGGCGAGTCCGGGTCGGGCAAGACGACCCTCGCACGGATGATGGTGGGCGTCGAGACGCCGACCTCCGGAGAGCTGCGCTGGGCCGGGGCGCCGCGGGTGCAGCTCGTGCATCAGAACCCGCTCGGGGCGTTCGACCCGCGGTGGACGGTCGGGCGGTCGCTGGAGGAGGCGCTGGAGGCGGGAGGCGTGCCGCGCGGCGCGCGTCGATCACGGGTGCGTGCGCTGCTCGCCGAGGTCGGGCTCGAGGAGAGTCTGGCGGGACGACGACCGGCGGCGCTGTCGGGCGGGCAGCGGCAGCGGGCGGCTCTGGCCCGAGCGCTGGCCGCCGACCCGGACGTGCTGGTGCTGGACGAGCCCGTCTCCGCCCTCGACCCGTCGGTGCGGGAGCGGGTGCTCCGGCTCCTCGCACGGGTGCAGGAGGAACGGCGGCTGACGATGGTCTTCGTCTCGCACGACCTCGATGTCGTCGGCGCGGTCGCGGACGACGTCCTGGTCATGCAGGACGGCCGGATCGTGGAGCAGGGGCGCACGGCTGAGGTGTTCGCCGCCCCGCAGCATCCGTTCACCAAGGAGCTGCTCGCCGCGAGCGGCCCCGTCAGTCCGTGACGACGATCCCGAGTCCCGCTGCCATCACCGGCGCGAGCTGCTGCACCTGCAGGGACGAGAGGGTCGCGCCGCGGAGGCTCTGGACGTCGAGGTAGGAGAGCGCATCGAGGCCGCGGAGATCGAGGTCTTTCGCGCGCAGGCCCCGGGGGTCGACCTCGTCGCTGCGCGTGGCCTGGAACCGGACGCGCGTGAGTTCCGACTGCGGGATGTCGATCGTGCGGACGGCGCATCCCACGACATCGACGTCCTCGGCGCGGGCGGCACCCAGGTTGAGATAGTCGATGCGCACGTCCCGCAGTTCGAGCTCCGCCACGCGGGCGTCGCTGAGATCGAGGGTCCCGATGCGGCCGCCCGTGATCCGGAGCCGACGGATGCTCGCGTTCCGCATCCGGAGCGACGCGATACGCGGGTCGGGGAGGTCGACGTCGAGGAGCGTCGCCCCGGTGAGGTCGACGCTGTCGGCGTCCGCCTGCACCGCGCACTGCTCGAGCGTGGCGTAGGAGAGATCGACGGTGCCGGTCAGCTCGAGCGCGGCGGCGAGGAGATCGGCGCGGCGGGCGGCCACGCGCGGCTCCAGCACCGGTGGCAGGTCGGGCGCGGACACTCGGGGTGCACTCGGGGACTTCGGCATCCTCCGAGGCTATGTCCTCCCTCCGACACCCCCGCTCCTGCTCCGTGCTCCCGCTCCGGTGCGAGGTCGCAGATCCTCGCTGCCTCGCACTCTCCCTCGCAGCCCCTGCGACGGGAGTCCCGATCTGCGACCTCACCCCGGCCCACCCCGGCCCACCCCGGCCCACCCCGGCTCACCCCGGCCCACCCCAGCTCCGGGGCTCTGGGACTCGCCCTGTAGGAGCTCGCTGATCTGCGCTGTGTCGCAGGTTCTCCGCGGGAACGTCCGACATGGGCGCGAATCTGCGACGTCGGGCGGCGGCGGGGAGGAGAGGGACTCGGGCTGCACAGGAGGGGGAGTGGGGGAGTTGTGCACAGGGCATGGGAGGAGCTGGCCGAGGCAGGGAACGAGGGAGGGGGCCGGAAGCAGTATCAGGGGCATGAACGGGATGAGGCGGGCGCGGCTGCTGCAGGCGATGCGCGAGGTCGACGGAGTCGCGAGGGTCGAGCGGCTCCGGGAACGGGGTCAGCCGGTACGACCTCGAGACGGCGGTGGCGGAGCGGATCATCCACCGGGTGCGGGTCGGGTGGGTGGCGCTGCCCGATGCGGATCCGCTTCGGGTGACCGCGGCGCAGCACGGTGTTCTGATGACGTGCGTGACGCAGGCGCGGCGCCTCGGGATCTGGGTGCACGACGAGAGACCGCGCCTTCACCTGGCCGCCAGCCCGGGCAGCAGGGGCGGGAAGCCACCGGAGGCGCGCGTGCACTGGGCTCGGCCCCTGGTCCCACGACATCCTGATGCCCTGGAGGACCCGATCGAGAACGTGCTGAGCCTGGTGTCCACGTGCGAGCCGTACGAACAGGCGCTCGCGACCTGGGAGTCGGCATTGAACAAGGGACTCGTCGATCGAGAGAGGCTGCTCCGCCTCCGCTGGGGACCGCGCGGGCGGCGGCTCCTGGCCGAGGCGTTGCCGTTCGCGGATGCGGGACTCGAGACCTACCTGCGCGTGCGACTGCGCTGGCTCCGTCTGCCGCTGCGCTTCCAGACGTGGATCGCCGGGCATCGGGTGGACGCCCTGATCGGGGAGCGGCTCGTGCTGCAGATCGACGGTGGCACCCATGTCGGAGCCCAGCGCGACCAGGACAACGCTCACGATGCGGAGCTGAAGCTGCGCGGCTTCCACGTCATCCGTCTCGGCTATCACCAGGTGATGGACGAGTGGCCCGCGGTGCAGGACCTCATCATGCGCGCCGTCGCCCAGGGACTGCATCGTGCCCGCACGGCGTGATGTCGCAGATTCCGCCCCTGGTCGCAGGGTTGGCTCCGGTCCCTGCGACGTCGAAGAGAATCCGCGGGGGGAGGAGCACGCGTACAATGGGCACACGAGCATCGATCCGGCCATCACCGGGGAGCTCTCGGAAGAACGGTCCGGCGACGGACTCAGTAGAACCGAGCGGGGCAGGCCCGTCACAGCCGCAGTGAGAGTGGTCCGTGGGTCTCTGAGCTTGTCGAGGGGACGCAGGGGCACGCGAGGTGGTACCGCGGTCCGCGAGGATCGTCCTCGCAGCAGCATCCGCCACGACGACCACTGCGAGAGACCATGACCTACCCGCGCTCCTCCTTCGGCCCCGCTGCCGACCCTTCGACCAGCTCAGGTACCCAGGGGTCTGTGGCGCCGAGCCCCCGCTTCCCGCAGATCGAGGAGGAGGTGCTCGACTTCTGGAAGACCGACGACACCTTCCGCGCCTCCATCGAGCAGCGCGAGGGTGCCCCCGAGTGGGTGTTCTACGACGGCCCTCCCTTCGCGAACGGCCTGCCGCACTACGGCCACCTGCTCACGGGCTACGCGAAAGACGTGTTCCCGCGCTTCCAGACGATGATCGGGCACAAGGTCGACCGCGTCTTCGGGTGGGATACCCACGGGCTCCCGGCCGAGCTCGAGGCGATGAAGCAGCTCGGGATCACCGAGAAGAGCGAGATCGAGGAGATGGGGATCGACGTCTTCAACGAGAAGGCGCGCTCCTCGGTCCTGAAGTACACGCGGGAGTGGGAGGACTACGTCACCCGCCAGGCCCGGTGGGTGGACTTCGAGCGCGGATACAAGACGCTCGACCTCGGCTACATGGAGAGCGTGCTCTGGGCCTTCAAGACCCTGTACGACAAGGGGCTCGCCTACGAGGGCTACCGCGTCCTCCCGTACTGCTGGCGCGATGAGACGCCGCTGTCCGCCCACGAGCTGCGCATGGACGACGACGTCTACCAGATGCGACAGGACCCGTCGGTCACGGTCACCTTCCCGCTCACCGGCGCGAAGGCCGAGGCGCTGGGCCTCACCGGGGTGCGTGCCCTCGCCTGGACGACGACCCCGTGGACCCTGCCGACCAACCTCGCGCTCGCCGTGGGCCCGGACATCGAGTACGTCGTGCTGCCCGCCGGTCCCGCCGGCGCCTCCGACGTGCACCAGGGCCGTGCCGCTCCGTCGGCAGACCAGCTCGCGGTCGAGGCCTCCGCGCACCGCTACCTGCTCGCGAAGGACCTGCTCGGCGGCTATGCCAAGGATCTCGGCTACGAGAGCCCGGAGGACGCGCTCGCCGCGGTCGACGCCACGCTCCGCGGCGCAGATCTTGCCGACGTCACCTACGACCGCCTGTTCGACTACTACGCGGACGAGGACACCTACGGCACCGGGAACGCCTGGCGCATCCTCGTCGACGACTACGTCACCACGACCGACGGCACCGGCATCGTCCACCAGGCACCCGCCTATGGTGAGGACGACCAGCGCGTCGCCGGCGCGGCGGGGATCCCCACGATCCTGTCCCTCGACGACGGCGGCCGCTTCCTCCCGAACGTCACCGATGTCGCTGGCGAGCTGTGGATGGACGCGAACACGCCGCTCGTGCGCATCATCCGCGACAACGGCCGCCTGGTCCGGCTGCAGAGCTACGAGCACTCCTACCCGCACTGCTGGCGCTGCCGGAACCCCCTGATCTACAAGGCGGTGTCGAGCTGGTTCATCCGGGTCACCGACATCAAGGACGACCTCCTCGCGAACAACGAGCAGATCACCTGGGTGCCGGAGAACGTGAAGGAGGGGCAGTTCGGCAAGTGGCTCGAGGGTGCCCGCGACTGGTCGATCAGCCGCAACCGGTACTGGGGCTCGCCCATCCCGATCTGGAAGAGCGATGATCCGGAGTACCCGCGCGTCGACGCCTACGGCTCGCTGGAGGAGCTGGAGCGCGACTTCGGCACGCTGCCGCGCAACCCCGAGGGCGAGGTGGACCTGCACCGCCCGTACATCGACGACCTGACGAGGCGGAACCCCGACGACCCCACGGGCAAGAGCACCATGCGGCGCATCGGCGACGTCTTCGACGTGTGGTTCGACTCCGGATCGATGCCGTACGCCCAGGTGCACTATCCGTTCGAGAACCAGGAGTGGTTCGACTCGCACTCGCCGGCGGACTTCATCGTCGAGTACATCGGTCAGACCCGCGGCTGGTTCTACGTCATGCACGTGCTCTCGACGGCGCTGTTCAACCGCCCGGCGTTCACGGGCGTCAGCTGCCACGGCATCGTGCTCGGCAGCGACGGCTACAAGATGTCGAAGTCGCTGCGGAACTACCCGGATGTGTCCGAGGTGCTGGACCGCGACGGGTCCGACGCCATGCGCTGGTTCCTCATGTCCAGCGCGGTGCTCCGCGGCGGCAATCTCATCGTCACCGAGGAGGGCATCCGTTCCGGAGTGCGGGAGTTCCTGCTGCCGCTGTGGAACTCGTGGTACTTCTTCGCGACGTATGCGAATGCTTCGACAGGCTCAGCAACCCAGGGAGGAGCAGGCTCAGCAACCCAGGGAGGCGCAGGCTCAGCACCCCAGGGAGGAGCAGGCTCGGCAACCCAGGGAGGCGGGTACGAGGCGTCGTGGCGCACCGACTCGACCGACGTCCTCGACCGGTACATCCTCGCGCGACTGGGCGATCTCGTCCGCGAGGTCCGCGCCGACCTGGAGGGTCTGGACTCGACCACCGCGTCCGCGCGACTCCGGGACTTCGCCGAGGTGCTGACGAACTGGTACATCCGTCGTTCGCGCGACCGGTTCTGGGTGGGTGTGACGGACGACCCGAAGAGTCGCGAGGCCTTCGACACGCTCTACACCGTGCTGGAGACGCTGTGCCGGGTGGCCGCGCCGCTCGTCCCGCTCATCAGCGAGCGCGTGTGGCAGGGCCTCACCGGCGGGCGCAGCGTGCATCTGCAGGACTGGCCGGATCCGGAGCAGTTCCCGGCGGCCGACGAGATCCGCGACGCCATGGATGCCGTCCGTGAGCTGTCGAGCGTCGGCAACGCGCTGCGCAAGAAGGAGAAGCTGCGCGTGCGCCTGCCGCTCGCACGGCTCACGGTGGTCTCTCCGCTCGCGGCCGACCTCGGCCAGTTCGAGGACATCCTCCGCGAGGAGCTCAACGTGAAGACCGTCGAGCTCGTCCCGCTGACCGACGAGGCGGCAGGGGAGTACGGCATCAGCCACCGGCTGAGCGTGAACGCCCGCGCGGCGGGTCCGCGCCTCGGCAAGGACGTGCAGAAGGCCATCCAGGCCGCGCGCTCGGGTGACTGGTCCGAGACCGACGGCGTCGTCACCGCCGGCGGCATCGCGCTGGAGCCCGCGGAGTACGATCTCGTGCTGGAGACCACGGGTCGCCCCGAGGGGGAGGCCCTGGCCATCGTCCCGTCCGGCGGGTTCGTCCTGCTCGACACCGACACGACGCCGGAGCTGGAGGCCGAGGGCATCGCCCGCGACGCCATCCGCGTCGTGCAGGAGGCGCGCAAGAACGCGGGCCTCGACGTCAGCGACCGGATCGTGCTGGCGCTCAACGCCGCCCCCGCGGAGGCGGCGGCGCTGGAGACCCACGCCGACCTCATCGCCGCCGAGACGCTCGCCGTGGCCTTCGCCGTGCAACCGACCGATGACCTCGACCGGCTCGTCGACGAGGTCACAAGCCCCGGAGACGGCGTGCATCGGAGCGGGGCGAAGGCCCTCGGGGCCGGGAAGGCACCGCTCCTCGTCACGATCGACACGAACCTGGAGAAGGTGGGCGCATGAGTGCGAGAGACCGGGCCGACGCCGTCTATGAGACGCTGCTGAGCCGTGCCGGGGAACGCTGGGTGCAGCCGCGCAAGGAGCGCACGGCCCGCATCCTCGAGTACCTCGACGACCCGCAGCGCACCTACCGCGTCATCCACATCACCGGCACCAACGGCAAGACGTCGACCGCGCGCATGATCGAGAGCCTGCTGCGTGCCCATGACCTGCGCACTGGCCTGTTCACGAGCCCGCACCTGGAGCGCTTCACCGAGCGCATCATGATCGATGGTGAGCCGATCGCCGACGAGGCCGTGGCCGACGCCTGGGACGAGATCGAGCCGTTCGTGGGGATCGTCGACGCCGAGCTCGAGGCGGCGGGGGAGGCCCCGCTGACGTTCTTCGAGCTGCTCACGGTCCTCGCCTTCGTCGCCGTCGCCGATGCCCCCGTCGACGTGCTCGTGCTCGAGGTCGGCATGGGAGGGGAGTGGGACTCCACGAACACCGCGGACGGTGACGTGGCGGTGTTCGCTCCGATCGACATCGACCACGCGGACCGCCTGGGAAGCACCATCGCGGAGATCGCCCAGGTCAAGGCCGGCATCATCAAGGAAGGCGCTGCCGTCGTCTCCGCACAGCAGCCCGCTGAAGCCGCCGAGGTCCTGCGTCGCGTGGCCGCGGAGCGTCATGCCACCATCGCCTTCGAGGGCGAGGACTTCGGGCTCTCCGAGCAGAAGCTCGCCGTCGGCGGTCAGCTCCTCACCATCCGCGGCCTCGCCGGGCAGTACGAGGAGGAGTACCTGCCGCTCTACGGCGCGCACCAGGGTCACAACGCGGCCCTCGCCGTCGCCGCCGTCGAGTCGCTGATCGGCGGGGCCGGCCAGGCCATCGCAGGCGGAGTGATCTCGGACGGCCTGCAGGGCAGCACGTCTCCCGGCCGTCTGCAGCTCCTCGGCATCGCCCCCACCGTCATCGTCGACGCCGCGCACAATCCGCACGGCGCCGCAGCGCTCGCCCAGGCGCTGGACGACAGCTTCGACTTCGACGAGTGGGGACTCGTGCTCGGCGTCCTCGCGGACAAGGACGCCGCGGGCATCGTCGCGCGTCTCGCGCCCGCCGCCGCGCACGTGTTCGCGACCGCGCCGGAGTCCGACCGCGCCAGCGATGCCGACCTCATCGCCGACCTCGTCGAACAGGCCGGACAGCGCGCCACCGTGCACCCGTCGCTCGCGGATGCCGCGGACGCGGCGCGGGAGTGGGCGGCCTCGTCGGATCGTCGGGCCGTGGTCATCGCCGGCTCCGTCGTGCTCGCGGGCGAGGCGATCGCGCTCTCCGAGGAGGAGGACTGGAAGTCGGGGTGGCGCGCGTGAGCGCCTCCGCTGCCCCGCGTCGACCGCGCGCGCCGCGCACCCTCGTGCAGAAGCTCGCCTCGGTGGTGCTCGGCTTCGAGGCGATCGTCGTCTTCCTCGTCGGGCTCACCATCTTCGGCTTGAAGGCTCTTCCGGCGGGCATCGAGCAGTGGTGGGGGATCGTGGGCGGTGCCGTCGTCGCGGTGGCCTGCGTCGTCATCGCCGGCATGATCACGAAGCCGTGGGCGATCGCCGCAGGCTGGATCGTGCAGATCGTCGTGGCCCTCTCGGCCATCGCGGTCCCCGCCGTGCTCCTCGTCGTCCTGATTTTCGGCGGGATGTGGGCGTATGCGACCATCATGGGGGCCCGCCTGGACGCACGACGCCCGAGCGGGGCTCCGACCGCGCAGAACGCAGACACAGAGAGTGAATGACATGGCCACCGAAGAAACCCTCGTCCTCGTCAAGCCGGACGGTGTCGCCCGCGGCCTCACCGGCACGATCCTCGCCCGCATCGAGGCGAAGGGCTACGCGCTCGTCGACATCCGCCTTGTCGAGCCCGACCGCGACCTCCTCGCCGCTCACTATGCGGAGCACGAGGGCAAGCCGTTCTACGAGCCCCTTCTCGAGTTCATGATGTCCGGTCCCTCCGTGGCGATCCGCCTCGCGGGCAACCGTGTCATCGAAGGGTTCCGCTCCCTCGCCGGCACGACCGACCCCACGACCGCCGCCCCCGGCACCATCCGCGGCGACTTCGGTCGCGACTGGGGCCTCAAGGTGCAGCAGAACCTCGTGCACGGCTCGGACAGCCCCGAGTCGGCGGCCCGAGAGCTGGGCATCTGGTTCGACTGACCCCATCTTCACGACGAAGCCCGTCCGCCGGAATGGCGGACGGGCTTCGTCGTTCGAGGAGAGGCGCTCAGAAGAGGATCTTCGCCATCTCGCCGAGGAAGTCGAGGCCCTGCAGCTGCGCCAGGAAGATGATCAGCGCGTACGCGATCACGGTCGCCAGCGGCACCCACGGAATGAGCTTGTCCGCCGTGGCGCGGACCTTCGCGTTGCCCGTGAAGGTGCCGTTGCGGGCGAGGTGGACCATGGTCGCGAAGAAGGTGGGGATCGTCACCGCCCAGGTCACCATGCACCAGGGGCACAGCACGAAGAGGTCGTAGAGGCTCTGGGCGATCAGCCAGCACACGAGGCCGAACGCGAAGGTGATGCCCACTCCGAACGCTGCCCAGAACCACCGGGGGAATCGCGCCCCGGCGAGGATCGCGACGCCGACGACGAGCGGCGCCATCCAGCCGGTGAGGCCGATGATCGGGTTCGGGAATCCGAACACCGATCCCTGCCACGACTGCAGGTTGGTGCTGCACTGGATGAAGGGACTGAGATCGCAGCCGAGCGCTTCCTTCGGGTGCTCCAGCAGTGCGAACTTCTCCACGGTGAGCTGGAAGGCGGCGTACCAGCCGATGACGCTCGCGATGATCAACCACACGGCATAGACGACGGGGCGGGTGCGCTGCTCGCTCATGCTCAGGATTATCCCAGCGACGGCTATGGAAAGGGCGAGAACCGCCCGGAGAAAACGGTCGGGGACCGAGAGATGCCGCGATCGGACCGATGTGGTGCGATAATGACCTGTGATGCGATGAACGGCGTTGCCGCGACACGCGTCGAGCAGACTTCGGGGCCCATGCCCCACGCGACCAGAGCCATGAGCCGGTCGCAGGCCGATTGAGTTCGCGGCACCCGCGGGTGCCGCATGAGATTTCACGGGACACGCAGTGGACCGTGCCAGGGAGCACGCCAGAGATGGCCGATGAGAACAATGACAACAACGCCCCCGCCCTCGACGCCCCGGCTGACGCCGCGGAGCCGCTGACGGCGCCCACCGCTCTCGCCGCGGAGGAGTCGGAGGACACCTCGCGGGATCAGGAGGACGCGGACGACGCGGCGGCGGAGGCCGCGGCGGACGACCGCGCTGCCGAGAACGCGGCGGCCGATGACGCCGCTGCGGCGGCGGACGATGCGGCTGCGGCCGCTGTCGAGGACGCTGCTGCCGCAGACGAGGCCGCCGCAGACGCGATCGACGCGGCGGCTCAGGTCGAGGAGGCCCCTGCGGAGCAGGGACCCGTTGAGCCGGCCCCTGCCGAGGAGGCTGCCGCGGAGGAGGCTCCCGCCGAGGAAACTCCCGCGGACGAAGGCCCCGCGGACGTGGCTTCCGCTGAGGCGGCGCCTGCGGACAAGACCCCCGCCGAGCCCGAGAAGCCCGCGGCCGTCACCGCCGTGTCGCTCGGTCTGCTGCCCGAGGTGTTCGTGTCGCAGGTGTCGACGCAGCTGCACTTCTACGCGCCGGAGGTCGTTCCGCTGCCCGCGCGCCCCGGTCGTGACGACCGTGCGCCGGAGCGCGACCAGGACGAGCCCGGTGCCGGTCGCCGCGGTCGTCGCCGCCGCGGCGGATCCGAGGGCGACGAGCAGCGGGAAGAGCCGCGGCAGCGTCAGCGGGTCGTCGAGTACATCACCGAGCCGAAGGCCATCAAGGGTTCGACCAGGCTCGAAGCCAAGAAGCAGCGGCGTCGTGACGGCCGTGACGCCGGTCGTCGTCGTCCGGTCGTGACCGAGGCCGAGTTCCTCGCGCGCCGCGAGTCGGTCGACCGCAAGATGGTCGTGCGCTCCAAGAACGGCCGCACGCAGATCGGAGTCCTGGAGGACGGCGTGCTCGTGGAGCACTACGTCGCCCGCAACCAGGACGCCTCGCTGATCGGCAACGTCTACCTCGGTCGCGTGCAGAACGTGCTTCCCAGCATGGAGGCCGCGTTCGTCGACATCGGTCGCGGCCGGAACGCCGTGCTCTACTCGGGCGAGGTGGACTGGGACGGCGTCGAGACCGGCAACCAGCCCCGCCGCATCGAGCTCGCTCTGAAGCCGGGCGATCGCGTGCTCGTCCAGGTCACGAAGGACCCGGTGGGTCACAAGGGTGCCCGCCTCACGAGCCAGATCTCGCTGCCCGGCCGCTACCTGGTGTACGTGCCCGGCGGTTCCATGAACGGCATCAGCCGCAAGCTGCCCGACAACGAGCGTGCCCGCCTCAAGCGCATCCTCAAGGAGGTGCTGCCCGAGTCGTCCGGCGTGATCGTGCGCACGGCCGCGGAGGGCGCGACCGAGGATCAGCTGACCCGCGACGTACAGCGCCTCACCTCCCAGTGGGAGCACATCCAGAAGCAGGTCGAGAGCCAGCAGGCTCCGGCGCTCCTGCACGCCGAGCCCGATCTGCTCGTGAAGATCGTCCGTGACGTCTTCAACGAGGACTTCACGAAGATGCTCATCCAGGGCGAGGAGTCGCAGCGCACCATCCGGGCGTACCTGGAGAGCGTCGCCCCCGACCTGCTCGAGCGTGTCGAGGCGTACGAGGACGACGTCGATCCGTTCGACGCGTTCCGCATCACGGAGCAGATCGAGAAGGCACTGGACCGCAAGGTCTGGCTGCCCTCCGGCGGTTCGCTCGTGATCGACCGCACCGAGGCCATGACGGTCGTCGACGTCAACACCGGCAAGTTCGTCGGCTCCGGCGGCAACCTCGAGGAGACGGTCACGAAGAACAACCTCGAGGCCGCCGAGGAGATCGTCCGCCAGCTGCGTCTGCGCGACATCGGCGGCATCATCGTGGTCGACTTCATCGACATGGTGCTGGAGTCCAACCGCGACCTCGTGCTGCGCCGACTCATCGAGTGCCTGAGCCGCGACCGCACGAAGCACCAGGTGGCCGAGGTCACCTCGCTCGGTCTCGTGCAGATGACACGCAAGAAGCTCGGTCTCGGGCTGCTGGAGACCTTCAGCGAGGCGTGCGAGGTGTGTGCCGGTCGCGGCGTGATCGTGCACCACGACCCGGTCGTGAAGCACCGTGCGAACGGCAGCAACAACGGCAACAACGGCGGTAACGGCAACGGCGGACGCCGTCAGCGCGGGAACGGCGGCAGCAACAACGGCAACGGCGGTGGCAACAACAACTCCGCACCTGCCGCGCCGCCGGTGACCCACAGCATCACCGAGGGGGCGAAGTCGGCCCTCGCGCAGATCGCCGCCTCCACGATCGTGCCGTCCGGTGAACCGGCCGCCGAGGCGCCGGCGGCCGAGTCCGCGCCCGTCCCCGCCTCCGAGCGCCCGAAGAAGGCCCGGAAGAAGCGCGGTGACCGGAAGGGGCCGAAGACGCCCACCGAGGAGCTGCTCGACTCGGTGCTGGATGCGCTTCCGGAGCCCAAGGCGCCCGGCCAGGGTCGTGGACGGCGCCGGGTCACCACCGCCGCCCTCTCCGGTACGCCGGTGTCGGTGAACTCGGAGGCGTCAGTGCCGCCGGTCGCGTCCGCGGACCCGGAGGCCTGAGGAGATCAGGCGCCGGACCAGCTCCTTGCCGGGGACGTGCTGCGCACCACCGGCGATGAGCCGGGGGACGGCGTCCTCGGGGACGTCGTAGTGGTCGAGGTCGAAGGCCCGGGCGGGGATCCCGTGTGCGCGCGCGAAGGCGTGCAGCTCGTCGAGGTTGTCGTCGCTGACCAGGTGCGCCCACAGGCGTCCATGGGCGGGCCAGCGGGGGTCGTCGACGAGTACGGTCACTCCGTCAGCCTACGACCGGCCCCGTCACCCGGCTCACTTTGCGAGGTCAGCCGGCATCCGGTAAAGTAGTCCCTTGGTGCGCATGCCGCGTCGTCCTCGACGGCCGAAGCGGAGAGTCTTGCATTCGCGCCCGTCGTACCAGCGACGCATGCAAGCAACAGTCTTCCCGTGAGATTCTCGGAGCCGCGTGCTCCCCAACGAAACAGGTATGAAGTGGTTTACGCAGTAGTGCGCGCCGGTGGCCGGCAGGAGAAGGTCGAGGTCGGCACCATCGTTCAGCTCGACCGTGTTCAGGCTGCCCAGGGCGACGAGATCCAGCTGCCCGCCGTGCTGCTCGTCGATGGCTCCACGGTGACCACCGACGCCGACGCGCTGGCGAAGGTCACCGTCACGGCTGAGGTCGTCGGCAACCTCCGCGGCCCGAAGATCGTCATCCAGAAGTACAAGAACAAGACCGGCTACAAGAAGCGTCAGGGCCACCGCCAGGAGCTCACGCGCGTCAAGATCACCGGCATCAAGTAAGACCGAGGAGACCAGGACATGGCACACAAAAAGGGCGCAAGCTCCACCCGTAACGGTCGTGACTCCAACGCACAGCGCCTCGGCGTGAAGCGCTTCGGCGGTCAGCAGGTCCTCGCCGGCGAGATCATCGTCCGCCAGCGCGGCACGCACTTCCACCCCGGCGCCAACGTCGGCCGTGGGGGCGACGACACGCTGTTCGCTCTGGCCGCCGGTGCGGTCGAGTTCGGCGCGAAGGGCGGCCGCAAGGTCGTCAACATCGTCGCCGCTGCTGAGTGATCACAGCACCACGCTAAACATCCGGTTCGGGGCGGGCTTCGGCTCGCCCCGTCCGCGTATCTGCCGTCAGGCACCCCGAGCACACCGAAGGACTCGCACATGGTCACGTTCGTCGACACCGTCACACTGCACCTGCGTGCAGGCAAGGGCGGCAACGGCTGCGTCTCGGTGCACCGCGAGAAGTTCAAGCCCCTCGGTGGCCCCGACGGCGGCAACGGCGGCGACGGCGGCGACATCGTGCTCGTCGCCGACACGCAGACCGGCACGCTGCTGTCGTACCACCACTCGCCGCACCGGTCCTCTGGCAACGGCGGACCGGGCATGGGGGACCACCGCTCCGGTTTCGACGGCGAGACACTAGAGCTGCCCGTCCCGGTCGGCACCGTGGTCAAGAGCCCGAGCGGCGACGTCCTGATCGACATGATCGAGCCCGGTGAGCGCTTCGTCGTGGCGGCGGGCGGCCAGGGCGGCCTGGGCAATGCGGCCCTGGCGACTCCGAAGCGCAAGGCTCCCGGCTTCGCCCTGCTCGGCACCCCCGGCTTCGAGGGCGATGTCGTCCTCGAGCTCAAGACGGTCGCCGACGTGGCGCTCGTCGGCTACCCGTCCGCCGGGAAGTCGAGCCTCATCGGCGCGATCTCGGCCGCGCGGCCGAAGATCGCCGACTACCCGTTCACGACGCTGCACCCGAACCTCGGCGTCGTCCAGGTGGAGGACTTCCGCTACACCGTCGCCGACGTGCCGGGCCTCATCGAGGGCGCGAGCGAGGGCCGCGGCCTCGGACTCGAGTTCCTGCGGCACGTGGAGCGCTGCTCCGCGCTGCTGCACGTGCTCGACTGCGCGACGCTGGAGCCGAACCGCGACCCGATCTCCGACCTCGAGGTCATCCTCGCCGAGCTCGCCGCGTACGAGGTGCCGGAGGGGCAGACGCCCCTGCTGGAGCGCCCGCAGTTCGTGGCGCTGAACAAGGTCGACGTGCCGGAGGCCCGTGACCTCGCCGATCTCGTGCGTCCTGATCTGGAGGCCCGCGGATTCCGGGTCTTCGAGATCTCCACGGTCTCGCACGAGGGGCTGCGCCCGCTCACCCTCGCCCTCGGGGAGCTCGTCGAGAAGCACCGCAAGGAGACCGCGGTCGAGGCCCCGCGCGAGCGCGTCGTCATCCGCCCGAAGGGCTCCGTGAAGCCGTTCACGATCCGCGTCGAGGGCGGCACGTACGGCAACGTCTACCGCATCCTCGGTGAGAAGCCGGTGCGCTGGGTGCAGCAGACCGACTTCCAGAACGAGGAGGCCGTGGGCTACCTCGCCGACCGTCTGGAGAAGCTGGGCGTCGAGGACGAGCTCTTCCGCCTCGGCGCCGTCCAGGGTTCGACCGTCGTCATCGGCGAGGGCGACAGCATCGTCTTCGACTGGGAGCCCACGATGAGCTCCGCCGCCGAGCTCATGTCGGCGCCCCGCGGCACCGACCCGCGTCTGGCTCCGAACGCCCGCCGGACCACGTCCGAGCGTCGCGAGAAGTACTACGAGCGCATGGACGCCAAGGCGCAGGCGCGCGCGGAGTTGGAGGCGGAGCGCCTCGCGACGTACCGCGAGGACGAGGCGTGACCGCACGCACGCGCGCCGATCTCGCGACGGCGACGCGGATCGTCGTGAAGGTGGGCTCGTCGTCCATCAGCGGCGAGTCGTCCTGGCGCATCCCGGTGATCGTCGAGGCGCTGGCGGCGGCGCACGCCCGCGGGGCCGAGGTCGTGCTCGTGTCATCGGGAGCGATCGCCTCCGGCATCCCGTTCCTCCGTCTGGATGCGCGGCCCACCGATCTCGCCACGCAGCAGGCCGCGGCCGCGGTCGGCCAGAACATCCTCGTCTACCGGTATCAGGAGGCTCTGCGCCCCTTCGGCATCGTCGCCGGCCAGGTGCTGCTCACGACCGGAGACCTCGAGAACCCGACGTCGCGCTCGAACGCGCGGCGGGCCATGGAGCGCCTCCTGGGGCTGCGCACGCTGCCGATCGTGAACGAGAACGACACGGTCGCGACACAGGAGATCCGCTTCGGCGACAACGACCGGCTCGGCGCCCTCGTGGCACAGCTCATCGAGGCGGACGCCCTCGTCCTGCTCAGCGACATCGAGTCCCTCTACACGCGGCCTCCGAGCGACCCCGGCGCCGAACCCATCGACGTCGTCGCCCCCGATGCGGACCTCTCCGGGCTGGAGTTCGGTGCGACCGTGGTCAACAGCGTCGGCACCGGGGGAGCGGCCACGAAGGTCTCCGCTGCCCGACTCGCGGCGGCCTCGGGCATCGGGGTGCTGGTCACCAGCGCCGACCTCGTGGCGCAGGCCCTTGCAGGCGCCGACATCGGGACCTGGTTCGAGCCCGCCACCTCCTAGACTGGGCGGATGACCGACCTCACCCCTCAGACGCGCCTGGAGCGGGCCAAGGAGGCCTCGCGGACGACCGCCGCCCTCACGAGCGACGACAAGGCACGGGCGCTCGACGCCGTCGCCGTCGCCCTCGAGGAGAACGCCGCCCGCATCATCGAGGCCAATCACCGTGACGTCGCGCGCGGTCGGGACGACGGCATCGGCGAGTCGCTCATCGACCGCCTCCGCCTCGATGAGAAGCGGGTCTCCGCCCTCGCCGCGGCCGTCCGCGACGTGGCGGCCCTGCCCGATCCGGTGGGTCGCGTGGTCGGCGGACACCGCATGCCGAACGGCGTGGCTCTGGAGCAGGTGCGCGTCCCCTTCGGGGTGGTCGGGGCGATCTACGAGGCGCGTCCCAACGTCACGGTAGACATCGCCGCCCTCGCGCTGCGTTCGGGGAATGCGGTCGTCCTGCGGGGAGGCAGCGCGGCGCTCCATTCCAACACCGTGCTCGTCGACGTCATGCGTTCCGCCCTCGGCGACGCCGGGGTGACGCCCGAGGCGATCCAGACCGTGGACGACTTCGGGCGCGACGGGGCGAAGGCGCTCATGCACGGCCGCGGCTTCATCGACGTGCTCGTCCCGCGCGGCAGCGCCGGGCTCATCGCGACGGTGGTGACCGAGTCGACCGTGCCCGTCATCGAGACGGGCGCCGGGAACGTGCATATCCTGCTCGACGAGAGCGCCCCCGACGACTGGGCCTGCGACATCGTCGTGAACGCCAAGGTGCAGCGCCCCAGCGTGTGCAATGCGGTCGAGACGATTCTCGTCCACCGGCAGGCGGCGCCGCGCCTGATCCCGCTCGTCGCGAGCGCCCTCATGAGCGAGGGGGTGGCGATCCACGGCGACGACGTGGTCGCCGGGCTCGTGGCGAACATCATCCCGGCCACGGAGGAGGACTGGGCGACGGAGTACCTGAGCCTGGACGTCGCTATGAAGGTCGTCGACAGCCTCGACGACGCGCTCGACCACATCCGTCGCTACAGCACGGGGCACACGGAATCCATCGTCACCACCGATTCCCGCAGCGCGGAGCGGTTCCTGGCCGAGGTGGATTCGGCGGTGGTGATGGCGAACGCGTCCACTCGGTTCACCGACGGGGCCGAGTTCGGCTTCGGTGCCGAGGTCGGGATCTCGACGCAGAAGCTGCACACGCGCGGTCCGATGGGGCTCTCCGAGCTGACCAGTACGAAGTGGCTCGCGCGTGGGGCGGGTCAGACGCGCGGCTGAGGGCTAGACTGGGGGACGCTGTATCCCTACAGGACCCCCGAGACAGCACGCCACGAACGGAGTCAGGATGAACCTCGTCGCACAGATCGCGATGGCCGCCGCAGAGACCGAGCACCACGGCAACGTGGCTCTCGAGACCCTGATCTTCGGAGTCATCGCCGCGATCGTGTTCGCCGCTCTCGGCTTCGTGACGCTGTCGTACAAGAACGTCGCGAACCGCCACTCCGCCAAGGCAGAAGCCTGGGCGGCGAAGCACGGCAAGGACCACGAGGCGGGACACGGCCACTAGGCCCTCATGAGCACCGCGACCACGCGCGCACCGCGCATCGGCGTGATGGGCGGAACCTTCGATCCGATCCACCACGGCCACCTGGTCGCCGCCAGCGAGGTCGCGCACTCGTTCGATCTCGACGAGGTGGTGTTCGTCCCGACGGGTCGTCCGTGGCAGAAGGCCGACGTCACGCCCAGCGAGCACCGCTATCTGATGACCGTGATCGCGACGGCGTCCAATCCGCAGTTCACGGTGAGTCGGGTGGACATCGACCGCGCGGGACCGACGTACACGATCGACACCCTCCGCGACCTCAAGGAGCAGCGGCCGGACGCCGAGCTGTTCTTCATCAGCGGCGCGGACGCCGTGGCGCAAATTCTCAGTTGGAGAGACCATGATGAACTGTGGGAGCTGGCCCACTTCGTCGCGGTCTCCCGCCCAGGACACGTTCTGAGCATCGACGGCCTCCCGAGCGACGACGTCAGCCAGCTCGAGGTGCCGGCGCTGTCGATCTCGTCGACGGACTGTCGTGACCGCGTCCGTGACGATCAACCGGTCTGGTACCTCGTCCCCGACGGGGTCGTCCAGTACATCGCGAAGCATCATCTGTATCGGAGCAAGGCATGAGCACATCGGATCAGCGAGGTCCGCTGACGCGGAAGCAGCTGCGGGAGATCCGGTTGACGGGATCCACCCCGATCATCAGCGAGGAGCAGGCGAGCGCCGCCGCGGCGGAGGCCGCGACGCCCGCACCGCCGCTGCCTCGTGCCGCCGAGCCCGTCGTCCTTCCCTCGGCGCCTGTCGCTGACACGTCCGTCGATCCTGACGCCGCGCCGCTGACGCGGCGTCAGGCACGCGAGCAGGAGAAGATCAAGACCGCCGCGGTCCCGGCCGTCGACGCGGAGGCGGACGACACGACCGATGAGGCTGTGGTGGCACAGCACGATGGGTCCGACGACGACGTCGTCGACGACGAGGTCGCTGCGGAGCCCGTCCGCGCGGCCGACGTCGCCGACACGGTCGGAGACGTGCCGCTCGTCGAAGAGCCCGTCGAGGCGCCGGAGTCCGAGCCCGAGGACATCTCCGCCGTGCTCGGCGTCTCCGAGCAGGACGGCCCCGGTGGCGAGGACCTCCTCGACAGCGACAGCGACGACGACGGCGACGTCGACGAGCGCGATGTCGACGAGGCTGAGCGCCCGACCGTGAGCCCGACGTTCGGGCAGGGCGTGCTGCAGGAGGAGACTCCTGCCGAGCCGGCGCCTTTCCGCCCCTCCTTCGATGAGCTGCTCACGTCGAACGACTCCGGCGGCACCCAGCACTCGGCGCCCAATGCGCTGATCTTCACGCCGTCTCCCGGCGAGGGCTCCCTCTCCGGGCCGGTCGCCTCCACCGGAGAGATCCTCGTCACGGGGTCGTACGAGCTGCCGAAGGGCCTCGGCTCGCAGGGTCACGCCCACGGCACCACGGACGGCAAGGAGGTCGACGCGGTGCTCATCGACGGTGAGCTCCCTCCGGCGTCCTCGCCCACCCCCATCGCCGCGAGCTCCGCGGTCAGCACCATCAAGCCCGCCGGCGAGGTGATCCGTCCGCCGGCCCCTGAGAAGGGCAACCGGCTCATGCTGATCGCCGCCATCGTCGCGGGCGCCCTCGCGCTGGGCCTGGGCACTGCCCTGGTCATCGCCTTCACAGGAAACGTCTTCTGATGCAATCACCCGAAACCGCCGAAGAGATGCTGCGCATCGCCGCCGAAGCCGCCGTGGCCAAGGGTGGTGAGGACCTCGTCGCGCTGAACGTCTCCGAGCCGCTGCCGCTCGTGGACATCTTCCTGCTCGTGACCGGTAACAGCGAGCGGAACGTCGCCGCCATCGCCGATGAGATCGAGGACCGTCTCGTCGAGTCCGGGCACAAGCGCGTGCGCCGGGAGGGGCGCGCCGAGGCGCGCTGGGTGCTGCTGGACTTCGGCGACCTCATCGTCCACGTCTTCCACCAGGAGGAGCGGGTCTACTACGGCCTGGAGCGCCTGTGGAAGGACTGCCCGGTGATCCCCCTCGAGGTCGCCGAGACCCCGGCCGACAACCGCTGACATGGCCACGCACCTGCTGACCGGTGCGGGCTCCGGCATCGGCGCCGTCCTCGCGCGGCGACTCGTGGAGCGCGGCGACGACGTCGTGGTGCTCGCGCGCGACGCGGGACGGGCCAGGCAGATCGCCGACGAGCTCCCCGGGGTCTCGACGCTGGTCGGTGACCTCGCGCAGCCCGGCCGCCTCTCGTGGGCCCTGTCGAAGCAGAGCCTTCCCGATCGCATCGATTCCCTGGTGCACGCGGCAGGGGTCGTGGACCTCGGATCGGTGGGGGACCTCACCCCGGCGCTCTGGGAACAGCAGCTCGCGGTCAACCTCGTCGCCCCGGCGGAGCTCACCCGGCTCCTGCTCCCCGTCCTGCGCGTCTCGCGCGGGCACGTCGTGTTCGTGAACTCCGGAGCCGGGCTGCGGGCGAGCCCGGGGTGGTCGGCCTACGCGGCCTCGAAGCACGGTCTGCGGGCCCTCGCGGATGCGCTTCGGCAGGAGGAGGCCGAGCACGGTGTGCGCGTGACCTCGGTCTATCCGGGACGCACCGCGACGCCGATGCAGGAGCGCGTGCACCGGCAGGAAGGGCAGGAGTACGACGCCGCGCGGTTCATCACGCCGGACGCCGTGGCGACGACGATCCTCGCCGCTCTCGATCTCCCGCGGGATGCGCACCTCACGGATCTCACGGTGCGGCCCCAGGGCTGAACGCCGATCTGACCATTCTCCTGCACCTCATCACGAGGGTGTCAAGGCCCTTCCCTTCCCCGGCGGGGTATCGGAGGCTCGTCATCAGAGAGTCCTGGAGGGCCGACTGATGTCAGAAGTTCCTGATCCCCGTTTCGTGCTTCACCGCATCACGCCGTCGGAGTGGGTGATCAACGACCTGCGCTATCCCCAGAACGATCCGCGCCATGTCGTCGCCTGCGTGTACGAGCTCGCGGACACCGAGGTCGAGGTGACGTGGCTGCGTGATCTTCCGCTCGCCATCCGGTATGGCACCGCGTTCGAGGTACTGGAGGAGGTCGAGCGGATGCAGGGCGCGAGCCGAGCCACGCGCCCCATCGCGATCCCGTCTCGCCCGCCCCAGCTGGCCACCTGAACCCGCACGAGAAAGGGCACCCCTCCGCGAGGAGGGGTGCCCTTTCTCCTGTCCCGGTCAGTCGTCGTCGCCGATGACAGCGGCGCGGTCGGCCTCTGCGCTGTCGATCTGGGCGTCGTCCGCATCCTCGTCGAGCACCTCTTCGCCGTCGACTTCACGCGTGGGGAGCTCTTCGGCGTCCCCATCCCCGTCCGCGATCGGGGGGAGGGGCGGGATCGGGGGAGTCGTGTTGGACATGTCGTCTCCTTTCGTCGGATGCCCTCTGTCTACGCGTGTACGCGATGGTGGAGGAGGCCGTTGACGGGTGGCGGCTTCGACGGGTACGGGCGTCGGGCGTCAGGATGCGGGGGGAGTGCTCCCGCCCCCGGGACCGCCGCTCATCCCGGCAGAGGCTTGCTGGGTGACACTGTTGGCGTAGTCGTTCGTCGGATCGCGGTAGATGGTGTGCACATGTCCCCAGCCCGATGTCGTCACACCGTCGACGTCGGCGCCGGCCGAGCCCTGCTGTGCCTGGAAGGCGATGTAGACGTTCGGCCCGGAGATGGAGAAGTCGATGCCGTTCCCGGTGGTCATGTCGTACACCGTCGCCCCGGACCAGGCGATGACGGTGTCGTCCAGGGTCTCGTCGATCTCCGCCAGCGCTGCGGCGGTGGTCTCCTCGTCGCTCATCCCGGCCCAGTTGGCGATGAGCTGGAGAAGGAGATCCCGCTGCTCGTCGGAGAGGTCGGCCCCCGACAGCCCGGCTCCGGTGGCGAAGTCGCAGGTGTCGCCCGGTGCGCACATGCTCACATCGCCGGAGGTCAACGTGGCCTGCTGGTCGGCGGTGAGGCTGTCGAAGAACGCGAACGCGTCCGTGTAGATCCCCTCGAACGGCTGCACCTCCTCGCCGTCCTCGTCGGTGTAGACCGCGGGTTGGACCCCGAGGTGCGTGGGAGCGAAGGTGATCGCGTCGGCGTCGCCGTCCAGCGTGGCGTTGATGCCGAGGTGGTGTCCGCCGAACTGCACCTCGAAGGCGCTGTCGGTCGCCGTGGGATCACCGAAGAAGGCGATGTAGTACTGGCCGAGGGAATCCTCGGTACTGCTGCTGTTCTCGGCGAGGTACTCGTCGCCGCCCATGATCCCGGTGACGGTCGCGTAGGCCTCGTCGCTGAGGAGAGACTCCATCACGGCGAGGGCAGCGGTCCGCTGCTCCTCCGTCAGGTCGGCGAGGTTCAGACCCGCTCTCTGCACGAAGGTCACCGGGAAGTTCGACCACGACGTCGTCTTCGTCTCGTCGTCGAAGTCGTACGACACGGCCTTCTTCTGCTCGTCGCTCAGCGTGGCGAGGAAGGCCGCAGCGGCGGCGGACGTGTCGGCGATCGTCTCCGCGGTCGACCCGGCGTCCGTCGACGCCGCCGTTGAGGTCGCGGCGGAGGATGACGCGGAGATCGTCGGTTCGGCGGTCGTGGCTGCCGCGCAGCCGCTCAAGACGAGGCCGCCCGCGAGGACGAGGCCGGAGAGCCAGGCGAGGCGTTTCGTGACGGGAGAGGGAGTCGTGTTCATGCCCTCCACGCTAGGAAGGTGATCGATGGGGTTCCTTTGCGCCGTCGATGCGCATCCTATGAGGTGCGGGCATACCGTGTTTTTTCGGATGACCAGGACTTCATCCGCGCGGAGGGGGCGCGTACATCGACCGACCGATTCGCGACGAGAGCGCCGGTGACACCGTGGAGGTATGAGCACGAAGAGAGCAATCGTCCTGGGAGTCTCCATCGCCGCCGGTCTGGCGGTCATCGGAGGACTGGGCGCCGCCGGTTACTACCTGTTCAACCAGCCGACCGACTACCGCATCACGTACGAGCTCCACGGTCTGAGTGGCGACGAGACGATCCGCTACCAGGACACGGCCTTCGCCGAGGGCTTCGTGTTCGGGACCAAGGAGACGGAGGAGACGGTCGTCGATGCCCGCGCCGGCGCTATGACCATCGAGGCCATCGTCACCGAGGGGGAGGAGGCGGCTGTCATCATCGAGAACCCCGGAGCCACCGTGACGTGCGCGATCGTGCAGGACGCGGGTGACGCGAACCTCGAGGTCCTTCGCACGGACGAGGAGATCGCGACGGCGGGCTCCGTCACCTGCCGCGCCGTCCTCGACTGAGTCGGTCGGTCCGCATCGCCTCAGGCATTCGCGCGACAACAGGCGTCCCCTCCCAGGGGGGCCTGTTGTCGCGCGATGGCATGAGCTAAGGGAGGTAGCGGTCCACGATCGCGCGGAGCTCTGCGTCGTCGGGCGCAGTGGTCACCCCGGTCACGCGCTGCAGCGTCGCGAAAGGAGTCGACGCCGAACCGGTGGGAGCGGGCTCGATCTGCGTCTTCCAATCCGGGGCGATTCGGTCGAGAAGCAGTCCGAGCTGGGCACCGGTGAAATACGAGTAGTCGCGTTCCAGGACGATCTGCTGCTCGGGATCGGAGATCAGATCTTCGAGGCCATCGGTGAAGGTCCGCTGCACCGGGGTGAGTCCTCGCGCCCTGTCGAAGGCCCGCTCGACGTAGGTGGCGGTCCCCTCGATCGCCTCCAGGTCGATCTCCGCCTTCAGGGTCGGCCACGTCGTGTAGCGCGCCATCCGAACGGTGGCGAGGTCGGACGCGAGGACGGCCAGGGCCTGCGGGTCCGTCTCCGTCTCCACCCGGTCGAAGATCCGCGCCTCGACACGCAGCAGCTCGTACTGCGCCTCGGTGTGCGGGTAGTCGGGGATGAGCCCACCGGCTCCCCATGGCCAGGCGCCGGGAGCCTCCGGGTCGAGCCCCTGCTTCGTGACGTGGAAGTTCTCGTGCAGGGAGAAGCGCTGGAAGCCCTGAGAGGTCGTCGTCTCGGTGTCGAGCATCGCCTGGTTGTACTTGAACGCGAGGACGTCCCGGTCGCTCACATCGATGACAGCGAAGTTCGACGGGGCATACAGCAGCCATTCCCCGACGGCGAACGTCCGGCTGATGCGGACGTCATCGAGGTGGGAGGCCCCGGGGACGTCGATCTTCGCCATGCCCGACGTGTCCGTGACGCCGCTCATGTTGACGAGGATCGCGTGCGACCAGAAGGAGCTCTTCTCCCCGTCCGTGCGCAGCAGCACCAGCGGCTGGTCCTCGTACCGGTACGCATCCGTCCAGATCTCCGCCGCGTGTGTCGCCGTGATGTCGTATTGCTCCGACAGCTGCGTGAGCATCTCCTTGTCGGTGGCATCAAGGCTTTCCCAGTTCGATGGCGCCGGGGCGAGCAGGCGCCATGCGATCACCCCGCCGATACCGAGAGCGATGACGGCGAGGATGCTGAGGATCACGGTGACGGCGCGGCGACCGCGAGACCGGGTGACGGAAGCGTGCATGTGTAACACGCTACGTCGGAGGCTGTGTCGTTTTCATATGCTCCTGCGCAGGCGAGCGCGCCACGTCAGGCCAGACATGCTGCAACCGCCTGATGCGCAGTGAGTGCCTGAACCCGCGAGGCTGTCACCTCGTGATCGCGTCCCGCAGTGCCGCCCTCAGCTGTGGCGCCAAGGTGTCGGTGAACGTGGTGGTCAAGTGGTCGTGATCGCGGTAGGCGTTGGCCCCGCCGATCACGGGGAGGCACTCGCTCGACGAGCAGAACACCGGGGTGAAGTCCAGCACTGTGACCCCCGGGAAGTCCTCGCCGGCAGCCCTGATCGGGTCCGACGCGGCGAGGGCATCGTCGCGCGATACGGAGCAGGCCTCCGGGCTTCGCGTCTGCAGGCACTTGTTCGGGTCCGTCGCCCAGGCCGGGTTGTCCACCAGGGCGATCACCCGTGTGCCCTCGGAGATGACACGTGACCAGGCCGCCCGGTATCCGGAGGCGGCGGCATGCAGGGTGGACTCGTGTCCTGCCTGCGCGAAGGGGGTCGCGGCCAGGGCCGTCGTGAAGACGACGTCGAAGTCGCCGCCTTCCAGTGCGGCCGTGACCTCGTCCCGCCACTCCGAGCAGGCTGCTCCGAATGCGCCGCCCGTCGCCAGTGGGGTCGTGTTCCACGGGCACGCCCCCTTGACGTACGTCGTCAGCGACCAGCCTTCCTTCTCCGCCATCGCCCTGAAGGTGCTCACGTATTGGAAAGCGTGGCTGTCTCCGACGAGCGCGATCGACGGGGCGTCCGTCGTCCGTGACCCGAAACGGCAGGCCACGGCACGAGAATCGTTCAGTTGGACGAAGCACTTCTGCTCGGTGGGGCGATCCGCGCCGGCGAATCCAGGGGTCGGTATGACGGACGCGCTCCGGCTGTCCGCGCAGCGGATGTCGAGCACCGCCTGGGCTCCGAAACACGCAGGGGGGTGTGCGCGGACAGCCGCGAGAGCAGTCGCGTCGCGTTCGTAGGTCGGAGCATTCACCGCCCACGCGGCTCCCGCGCCGGCGCCGACCACCGTCATCCCCGCGAGAGCGAGGGCGAGCACGACCCGCGGGCGCCTGAGCGAGGGCGCGCGCCAGGTTCGGGCGGGATCCTCGATGAATCGTTTCGTCAGCCAGGCCACGACGAAGGAGAGCGCGAGGAGGGCCAGGCGGTGAGCGAGGGAGAGGCCCCAGAAGGGCACAGAAGGAGCGATCACGATGAGCGGCCAATGCCAGAGGTAGAGGCTGAAAGAGATGTCCCCGGTGAATCGCAGGGGGCGGATGGCCAGCAGGCGTGCGGGGAGCCACCAGCGTGCTGCATTCGTCGCCGCGATCACGGCTGCTGCGCCGATCGTCGGCACGGCGGCCGCGTATCCGGGGAACGCGGTCTGTCCGTCGAAGAAGGAGATGCTGAACAGGATGGCGACCAGCCCGGCCCCTCCGAGCAGAGCGCTCGTGAGGGGGCGCCGCGCGCGCAGCGCGGGGAGCAGGGAGAGCAGGGCGCCGACCCCGAACTCCCACAATCGGACGGGAGTCACGAAGTAGGCGGGCGCGGGATACGCTGCGGTCAGCGCCACACAGGAGACGAACGAGGCTGTCGACAGGACTCCGACGACGACGGCGATGACCTTTCGGTGTTCGCCGTGGATGCGCTTCACCGCGAGCCATCCGGTGAGGACGAGGAGCACAGGCCAGAGGACGTAGAACTGCTCCTCCAGCGACAGTGACCAGTAGTGCTGAACAGTGGTCGGATCTCCCGTCTGGCCGAGATAGTCCGTGGCCGCACTCGCTAGATACCAGTTCTGCACGGAGAAGGCCGACGTGACGATCTGGCGGAGCTCCTCCGGGAGAGCGGAGATCGGAGTCAACTGGCGGAGGGCGACGACCGTCACGCAGAACAGAAGGACGAGCAGGGACGCGGGAAGGAGGCGTCGGGCCCGACGGGCCCAGAATCGACCGATGTGCACCGTCCCCGTCGACGTGAGCTCGCGAACCAGATGCCCCGTGATGAGGAAGCCGGAGATGACGAAGAAGACATCCACTCCGACATACCCGCCGCTGAAGCGCGCAGGCCAGAAGTGGTAGAGGACGACGGCGAGAACCGCGAGAGCCCGAAGCCCCTGGATATGCGGGAGATGTCCCTGAGGAGGGGCGGGTCGAGTGCTCATGTGTAACACGCTACAAACGAGAGCGTGTCGTTTTCGTATGCTCCCGGGCAGGCGATCGCGCGAGATCAGGCCGGAGGTGGCGCAACTGCCTGATGCGGCGCGAGGGCCTGACCTCGCGGGATGTCACGGGCTCCAGACACACGAAAACCCCCGGCGAACCGAGGGTTTTTCGTGGACCTGAGGGGACTCGAACCCCTGACCCCCTGCATGCCATGCAGGTGCGCTACCAGCTGCGCCACAGGCCCAGACGCTGCTCCGGAGTGCTCCGGGCAACGTGAAAACACTACTACACGAATCCGCATCCGCACCAATCGGCGCGGGCCGCCCGGGCGCGTCGGGACACGCGGAACATCCGGCGGTGCAACGGCGTTCGTTCCATCGTGAGCATCCTCGACAGCCTCGTGATCGGCGCCGGCCAGGCCGGGCTGTCCGCGTCCTTCCATCTGCGTCGCCGCGGGATCGAGCACGTCGTGATGGATGCCGATGCTCGGGCCGGGGGAGCCTGGCAGCACCGGTGGGACGCCCTCACGATGCGCGATGTGCACGGGGTCGCCGAGCTCCCGGGAGACACCGCGCCGCCGCGGGACGAGCGCCAGGCGAACATCGCGGTGCCGGAGTACTTCGCCGCCTACGAGAAGGCCCATGATCTGCCGGTGCTGCGGCCGGTGCACGTCCGTCGAGTCCACGATGACGACGGGGTCCTCGTCGTGGAGGCCGACGAGGGGGAGTGGCGCACCCGCACCCTCGTCAACGCGACCGGGACCTGGACGCAACCCTTCGTCCCTCACTACCCGGGGATGGAGACGTTCCTCGGGGAGCAGTTCCACACCGTGGACTACCCGGGGCCGGAGCACTTCCGGGGCAAGCGGGTCCTGGTCGTCGGCGGCGGTGCGTCCGCGGTGCAGTTCCTCGGCGCCCTCGCCCCCCTCACGGAGACGTTGTGGGTCACCCGTCGCCCTCCCGTCTGGCGCGACGACGACTTCACGCCGGAGGCCGGCGCTGCTGCCGTCGCGCTCGTCGAGAGGCGTGTGGCGGCCGGCCTGCCCCCGGAGAGCGTGGTCAGTGTGACGGGTCTCATGCTGCGCCCCCAGGAACGGGAGGCGGAGCGTCTCGGAGCGTATGCCGACCGTCGCCCGCTCTTCCAGCGCATCGAGCCCGCCGGTGTGCGGTGGGCCGACGGATCGTTCGAACGCGTGGACGTGATCCTGTGGGCGACGGGGTTCCGACCCGCGATCGGTCACCTCGCCCCGCTCCACCTGCGCAGTGCCGCCGGCGGGATCCAGCTCGACCGCGGGGGTCGAGGCACGACGGCGGTGGCGGATCCCCGGGTGCAGCTCGTCGGCTACGGTCCCTCCGCGAGCACCATCGGCGCGAACCGGGCGGGGCGAGCCGCTGCGGCCGGCGTCGTCCGCGCCCTCGAGGGAGTGGGGACCCCGGTCTCGTCCTGACCGGTTCGTCCAGGGGCGGCTCCTATGGATACGCTGGGAGGCATGCTGCGCATCGTCCTGACCGTCGTCTGGCTGCTGCTGTCCGCGTGGCTCGTGGTGTGGGTGGGTGAAGGCCTGTTCGGGGTGAACCAGCGCGAGTCGATCCTCCCCTTCGCGGGTGAGGACGGCCTGGGCGGACCGATCGTGATCGGCGTCGCCTGGGGCCTGCTGCTCACCTTCGGCGGGTCGATGTCGGGTCTGGCGCGGCGCAAGAAGGTCCGCGGGCCGGTGCAGATCGGCGTCGGCACCATCGTCGAGATGTCCCGCACTGGGGTGACCGTGAACGATGTGCCTCAGTACGACCTCTTCATCCGGGTCAGCCCGAGCGTCGGCGATGACTTCATCGGACAGCTGCGCATGCTGCTCGATGCCGGTGACGTCGGAGCGCTGCAGGTCGGACAGCCCGTCCCGGTCCGCTACAGCCTCGAGGACCCCGACACGGTCGAGCTCGCCGATCTCAGCGACCCGGCCGTCCGTGAGGCGATGCTGCAGTGGCGCATCGACCGCGGCCTCATCGACCCGTCCCAGGTCCGCGCGCGCACGACGGGAACCCAGGTTCCCGCCTCCGTCGTCGAGGTCCGTCCGACCGGGCGGCGTCGCGAGGGGCAGAGCGAGCTCGCGCTGAAGGTGCTGGTGGCCCCGGAGGGCGCGGAGCCATGGGAGGCTGACACCACCGTGTTCGTCTACCCGCAGGCCGTCTCGCGGCTGCAGGTGGGGGCTCCCGTCTGGGCGTTCTACCGCCGGGAGGATCCGCACACGGTCGCCGTCACCATCGAGAAGGAGGCGGCACGATGAACCCCCTGGACACGCTGATGTGGCTGGTGAACTTCCCGGCCGCGCACGGCTATGCGATGGTCTTCATCGCGGCGTTCTCGATCCTCGGGCTGTTCGCGATCTCCGCGCGGGGAACGACGCGCGGCGGGTCCCTGCGCGCCGTCCGCGAACGCGAGGGGCTCCTCCCCGCGGAGAGCCGATCCCGCGGGAACGTCGGCAGCACCGTGGTCCGCGTGGTCTTCCGCGTACTGGCCTTCGTGATGCTCGGCTCTCTCATCGTCGGGATCCTGAGTCTGACCGGTGTCCCGGTGACCCGCGCGTACATCTTCGAGAACGGCCGCCCGACGACGGGCACCGTCGACGGGGACTGGGTGACGTTCACGGCGGCGGACGGCACCGAGTACACCCTGGAGAGCGATTTCTTCACTCCTGCCGTGTACCCCGATCGCGACGCGTGGATCCCGACCGGCGCGCCTGTCGTCGTGCGGTATCTGCCGTCGCATCCGCAGGCTTTCGTCATCGACAGCTCGCAGACGCCGGGCTGACGTCCGCGGGGGCGCGTAGGGTGAAGACATGTCGCGCATCCTCGTCTTCGGCGGCCACGGCCGCATCGCTCTGCTGCTCGCCCCGCTCCTCGTCGCTCGAGGACATGAGGTCACGGGCGTGATCCGGAATCCCGATCATGTGTCCGAGGTGGAAGACGGGGGCGCCATCGCGCTCGTCGCCGACATCGAGACCATGGACGTCGACGCCCTCGCCGAGATCATCCGCGGGCACGACGCCGTGGTGTGGTCCGCGGGCGCCGGCGGCGGCAGCCCCGAGCGCACCTACGCGGTCGACCGGGACGCGGCGGTGCGGACGATGGACGCGGCGGAGCGCGCCGGCGTGCGGCGGTACGTCATGGTGTCGTGGATCGGCTCCACGGCCGACCACGGCGTCCCGGAGGACGACTCCTTCTTCCCGTACGCGGACGCGAAGTGGGCTGCCGACGAGCACCTCCGCGCCTCGGGCCTCGACGGGACGATCCTCGGCCCCGGCGCGCTGACCTTCGACGACCCGACCGGGCGGATCCGCATCGACCCCGAGGGGCGCGGCGAGGTCTCCCGTGCCGACGTCGCGGCTGTCATCGTCGCGGCCCTGGAGGACCCCGGAACGATCGGGCGCACGATCCGCTTCGGCAATGGCGACGAGGAGACCTCGGTACCGATCGTCGAGGCGCTCGCGCGCTGAGAGCGATGAACCCGGCTCGTCCGTTCGGGCGCCGCATGCGGCGGGGTCTCGGTGCCGCGACGGCCCTGACCGCGCTGATCACGGCCGTGGGCGCCGGGGCCGCCGCCTCGTCGTCGGCGGCACCGTCCAGCCCGCCGGCAGACGTGGTGACCGTGCAGGCGGCCGACGGCGACGGCCTGCGGGATCATGCCGCCGCCCTCGTCGCGGAGATGAGCACCGCGGAGCAGGCCTCGTCCATCGTGATGGGTCACATCGGCGGGACCGACCCCGCGGCGCTTCGCGCCTACATGCAGTCGGGGCTCGGCGGCTTCATCCTCATGGGTGGCAACATCCCGGAGTCCGAGTCGGAACTCCGCGCGCTGACGGCAGCGCTGACGATCGATCCCGCTCTGCCCCCGCTGATCGCGGTGGACCAGGAAGGGGGCATCGTCTCGCGGCTGCCCTGGGACACCTACCCGGCGTCGCCGACTCTGAAGAGTCGCCCGGTCGCCGAGACCGCGGCGGCCTTCGCAGCCCGTGGCGCGCTCGTGGCTCGGGCGGGGATCACGGTCGACTTCGGCACGGTGGCCGACGTCCCCGCCGACCCCGGCTCCTTCATCTTCGGGCGGGCCCTCGGCACCGATCCGCAGAGTGCCGCCGACCGCACCGCCGCCGCGACGAAGGGGCAGGAGCATGTCGTGGCTTCGACGCTCAAGCACTTCCCCGGGCACGGAGCGGCGCCGGGCGACTCGCATCACGCGATCCCGAGCACGGGGATGACGAAGGCCGCGTGGCGAGAAGCGGACGGGCTCCCGTTCGCCGCCGGCATCGAAGCCGGTGCTTCGTTGCTGATGTACGGCCATCTCGCCTACACGGCGGTGGACGCGCGGCCGGCCTCGCTGTCCGCCGAGTGGCATCGCATCGCTCGGGGCGAGCTCGGCTTCGACGGGGTGTCCGTCACGGATGACCTCGGCATGCTGCTCTCCTCCGGGGACCCGGCGTATGCCGATCCGGTCGCGAACGGCGTCGCGGCGGTGGCGGCCGGCAATGATCTGGTGCTGATGATCGCGGGCTCCGATGCCCGGACGGCGGGAGAGATGGCTGCGGGAATCGCCGCGGCGGTCGATGCCGGCACTCTGCCCGCCGATCGCCTCGCGGATGCTGCGACGCGCGTGCTCGCGTTGCGCCTGCAGCTTTCCGATACGACGTCGTCGTGGAGTGTCTGCGGCGACTGCGCCCCTGCGGGGTGACCCTCAGGCCGCGGCGCGACCCTCGGGTGCGAGCCAGGCGGCGAGGAGGGAAGAGCGGAGAGCGGCACCGCGTTCCGCGAAGCCGCGCTGGCGTCGGACGTACTCCGCCTTGCCCTCCGGGGTCTCGATGCGTACCGGTTCGACGTCCCAGGCCGAGAGATCGTAGGGGGCCGCCTGCATGTCGAGCAGCCGGATGTCGCGCGCGAGCTCGAACGTGTCCA
The DNA here is from genome assembly GCF_040685015.1 of Microbacterium meiriae. NCBI lineage: Bacteria > Bacillati > Actinomycetota > Actinomycetes > Micrococcales > Microbacteriaceae > Microbacterium > Microbacterium meiriae. The sequence goes on from NZ_JBFBHD010000002.1 coordinate 271,041, forward strand.
GCAGCAGTTCGCCGGGAATCAGCGGCCCGAGCTTCATCGCCCACTTGTACAGATCCATGCCGGCGTGCAAGCAGCCGGGCTGTTCGAACAGGGGCTGGTCGTCTCTCGTCAAAGCCGTGCGGTTGCGGGGCGCCGCATCCGGGGTGAAGAACCGGAAGGCGTCGAAGTGCGTGCAGCGGAGGTCGTGCGCCTCGACCACCGCATCCGTGCCCGCCTGACCAAGCCGAAGGGGGACGGCGTGCCGATGCTCCGCGGCGTTGTAGACCATCGCCCACTCGTGCAGCCCGAAGCAGCCGAACTGCCCGGGACGGGAGCCGGTGCGGCGCAGCATGAGGGCCACCAGTCGAGCGAGCTCGGGCTTCTCGGCCGCGAAGCGCTCCGCATCGGGCACGACGCCGTCGGGTGTGTTCCCGGGGACGTACCAGCGCCACGCCGCCCGTTCGGACGCATCCTGCAGCTCCACGCCCGCTCCGGGGTGCCAGCGGCGGAGCTGCGCGGGCTTGTAGCCGTAGTAGGTGAAGAGGAAGTCCCACACGGGGTGCTTCTCGCCGCGCGCGACGCGCTCCCGGTGCGCCGCCGTCAGCGCGTCGGCCCGTTGCCGATGCGCGTCCTCCCGCCGCAGCCAGTCATCACGCGTGAGGATCATGTCACTGCAGGATGCCGGCGTCGCCGAGCTGGTCGCGAAGGCCCGCGCCGTCCTCTGCGCTCACCCACGGCGCCTCGTCCGCATCATGGGACTCCATCTCGGCACGACCGCCGGCGAGCACCGCCTCCGCGGGCAGCAGTCGACGGATCGCGACACCCGCGACGGAATCCGGGTGCTCCTCCTGGAACTGCGTGTAGATGGCCTCGTCATGCTGTCCGTCGTCGCCGATGAGCAGCCACTTCACGTCGGGGAACTCGGTGGCCAGTCGGCGCAGGTTGGTGAGCTTGTGCTCGCGCCCGCTCCGGAACCAGCGATCGTGCGTGGGACCCCAGTCGGTCAGCAGCAGCGAGCCGGCGGGGAAGAGATGCCGGCCGAGGAACCGGGAGAGTGTGGGTGCGACGTTCCAGGCACCCGTGGAGAGGTAGATCATGGGCGCTCCGGGGTGCTGCCGGAGGAGCTGGTCGAGCAGCACGGCCATGCCCGGTACCGGGATGCGCGCGTGCTCGTCGACGACGAACGAGTTCCAGAAGGCGATGAATGGTCGAGGGAGCGCCGTGACCATGACGGTGTCGTCGACGTCGGAGACGACGCCGAACCGCGTGCTCTCCGCGACGATGAAGGCGCGGGCCTCGATGGGCTCCTGCCCTTCGACGGTGATGGTGAAGGTCTGCCAGCCGGGTTCCAGCTCGGCGCGGATGACCGAGTCGATCACGCCGCCGCGGTCGGCGACGACCTGATGAGTGCCGTCTCCGAGGTGCACGCTGACCGAGGCGAAACCCACGGGGATGCCGACGAAGCTGCGCCAGCCGCGGATGCTCGCCGGCTCGCCGTCACGGTTGTTTCGCTGCGGGGGGACGATCAGCACCCGGCCGAGCACGCGCACCCATCCGGGGCCTCCGTAGCCGGGGAAGGGCAGGACAGTGGCGTTGCGACCGCGGCGGCGCGCTCGTCCCTCGCGCCACACGTGCAGACGGTGCTCGAGTCGGGCGAACCAGTGGATCCTGGGCGCCGGGGGTGCGGGGGCCATTGCCTCAGTCTTTCACGTCGGCGTCGGACTCCGTCGCCGGGGCCTCCAGATGACGGGCTTCGAGACGGTGCAGCAGCCTCTTGCCCAGATAGGCGAGGACGAGGAACAGGGCGATGACTCCGACGAACAGGTACCCCGCGAAGTGCACGCGGTCGACGAGCTCGCGGAAGCTCCCGGCCGCCAGGGAGGTGACGCTCACGTACGCCGAGGCCCAGATGATGCAGGCCGGGGTCGTCCAGGCCAGGAAGCGCCGGTAGGGGTACTCGCTCATCCCCACTGTGAGAGGGACGAGGGAGTGCAGGACCGGGAGGAAGCGGGAGAGGAAGATGGCGATGCCGCCGCGCCGGGCGAGGTAGTTCTCCGCGCGGACCCAGTTGTGCTCGCCGATCCGTCGACCCAGCCAGGAGGCGCGGATGTAGGGGCCCAGCCAGCGGCCGAGCCAGAACCCGATGCTCTCCCCGATCAGGGCGCCGACGACGACGGCCACCCCCATCGCGATGCCCTCCAGGGGAGTGGCGACGCCCATCGAGGCGATGATGACGATGGTGTCGCCCGGGACGATGAGGCCGATGAGGATGCTCGTCTCCAGCATGACGGCGAGACCGGCGACCAGTGTGCGCGTGACCGGATCGATCGACTGCACGGTGTCGAGGAGCCAGAGCAGGAGGTCGTCCACCCCATGAGGATACGGGAGCGGCCCGGTCCTAGGCTGGAAAGGTGCCCGACCGCCTGAGCCCCCGACCGCTGCCGTCCTGGGTGGCGTCGGAGCGTCTGTTCCCGGCGCTCGCGCAGCGGGAGGCGGACGTGTTCTGGCTCGATGCGGGCGCTGACGCCGTCGAGGGATGGAGCTTCCTCGGCACTGGCGTCGCGGAACCGCTGCCCGGGGACGTACGTCTCGACACCGATCCCGTGGAAGCGGGGATGCCGCCGTTACGCGGGGGATGGGTGGGCTGGCGCGACTACGAGAGCGGTGCGGCTCTCGCGGGGGCGCCGGTCGCCGGGGAGATGGAACCGGACGCTCGGACCTGGCTGCGCGTGACCAGGGCTCTCGCGTTCGATCACGGCGCGCGCCGACTGTGGCTGCTGTCCCCCGAGGGCGAGACCGACGACGAGGGGGAGCGCTGGCTGCAGTCCCTTCTGACCGCGCCCCGTGCGGAGAGTCGCGTCCGTGCGGCGGAGGCCCGTCCGGTCGCGGAGGCCCGACACACCCCCGACGCGTACGAGAAGCTCATCGGCCGCTGCCGTGACCTCATCCATGCGGGCATCGCCTACCAGCTCTGCCTCACGACGCGGTTCACCGTGCCAGGCACCCACGACCCCGTCGCCGTGTACGAGCAGCTCCGGGCCGCCACACCGGCGCACCATGGCGGTTTCCTGCGCATCGGAGGACGTGCGCTCCTGAGCGCCAGCCCCGAACAGTTCCTTCACGCCAGCGGTGGGGTCATCCGCACCCGTCCCATCAAGGGGACTCGTCCTCGGGGCACCGACGCCGTGACTGATGCCGCGCTCGCCGCAGAGCTCGCCGCGGACCCGAAGGAGCGGGCCGAGAACGTCATGATCGTCGATCTCATGCGCAACGACCTCTCCCGGGTCTGCGTTCCGGGGTCGATCCGCGTCGAAGGCCTCTGGGAAGTCGAGAGCTATCCGGCCGTGCATCAACTCGTGAGCACGGTCAGCGGCACGGCCGCGGAGGGGATCACCGTCGGAGTGCTGCTGGAGGCGGCGTTCCCCGCCGGGAGCATGACCGGGGCCCCGAAGCTGTCGGCCATGACGCAGCTGCACGATCTCGAGGGCGCTCCTCGCGACATCTACGCCGGCTGCTTCGGCTACATCGGCGTGGACGGGGCTCTCGATCTCGCGATGGTCATCCGCAGCATCGTGGTTGACGCGGATGCGGCGTTCGTCGGCGCGGGCGGGGGGATCACCTGGGGTTCGGTGCCGGCGGCCGAGGTGCGTGAGGTCGCCACCAAGGCCAGGGCCCCCCTCGCGGCGCTGGGCGCGGAAATGCCCGCGACCTGGCGTTCCGATATCCTGAACTGATCCCGTTTTTTCCTTCAGATTGGTCGTGCGTTCGTTGTCCGAGAACATGTCCACCGCTCCCGTCGACGAGGAGTTCTCCTCGCCGCACGCCATCCAGGCCAAGTGGCAGAAGTACTGGGCGGAGCACGAGACGTTCCTCACGGGCGGCGACGAGGACACCCGGCCGCGGCGCTACGTGCTGGCCATGTTCCCGTACCCCTCCGGTGACCTGCACATGGGGCACGCGGAGAACTACCTCTACTCCGACATCGTCGCCCGCTTCTGGCGTCACCGCGGTCACAACGTCCTGAACCCGATCGGATGGGACTCCTTCGGTCTGCCGGCGGAGAACGCCGCGATCCGTCAGGGTGCCGATCCGCGCGAATGGACGTACCAGAACATCGCGCAGCAGAAGGTCGGCTTCCAGCAGTACGGTGTCTCGTTCGACTGGAGCCGGGTGCTGCACACCTCCGACCCGGAGTACTACCGCTGGAACCAGTGGCTGTTCCTGAAGATGTATGAGCGCGGCCTGGCCTACCGCAAGAAGAGCCCGGTGAACTGGTGCCCCAACGACCAGACCGTGCTGGCGAACGAGCAGGTCGTCGATGGGCGCTGCGAGCGCTGCGGCTACGAGGTCGTCAAGAAGAAGCTCACGCAGTGGTACTTCCGCATCACCGACTACGCGGACCGTCTGCTGGACGACCTGAACCAGCTCGAGGGATTCTGGCCGCACAAGGTGCTGCAGATGCAGCGCAACTGGATCGGCCGCTCGGTCGGCGCCGACGTCGACTTCCGCATCGAGGGGCGCGAGGAGCCGGTGACGGTGTTCTCGACGCGCCCCGACACCTTGCACGGTGCGACGTTCTTCGTCGTGGCCCCGGATGGCGACCTGGCCGCGGAGCTCGCCGCCGACGCCGAGCCGGAGGTGCGCGAGCGCTTCCAGGCGTACCTGGCCGAGGTGCAGAAGACCACCGATATCGACCGTCAGTCCACCGACCGCCCCAAGACGGGCGTGTTCCTGGGCCGCTACGCCATCAACCCGGTCAACGGCGAGAAGCTCCCGATCTGGGCCGCCGACTACGTGCTGGCCGACTACGGGCACGGCGCCGTCATGGCGGTCCCGGCGCACGACCAGCGTGACCTCGACTTCGCACGCGCGTTCGACCTGCCGGTGAAGGTCGTCGTCGACACCACCGCTCCGGTGACCGGTGCCATGCCGGTCATCGAGGTGGACGAGGACGGCGTCCCGATCGATGCGGATGCCGCGCTCGACGAGCAGAACCCGGCGAAGACCGGTGTCGCGCTCACCGGCGAGGGGCGCATGATCAACTCCGGTCCGCTGAACGGACTGTCCAAGCGCAACGCGATCGCCCGCGCCATCGAGCAGCTGGAGGCATCCGGCACCGGTCGCGCGGCGAAGAACTACCGCCTGCGCGACTGGCTGATCTCGCGTCAGCGTTTCTGGGGAACCCCGATCCCCATGCTGCACGCCGAAGACGGCCGGATCATCCCCGTGCCGGAGGACCGACTGCCCGTGAAACTGCCGAGCGTGGAGGGCCTCGACCTCAAGCCGAAGGGCACCTCGCCGCTGGGCGGCGCGGAGAGCTGGGTGCGCACGACCGATCCCGAGACCGGTGACCCGGTGCTGCGCGACCCCGACACGATGGACACCTTCGTCGACAGCTCCTGGTACTTCCTGCGGTTCCTGTCCCCGAACAGCGACACGCAGGCGTTCGACCCGGCCCAGGCGGCACGTTGGGCACCGGTGGACTCGTACATCGGCGGCGTCGAGCACGCGATCCTGCATCTGCTGTACGCCCGCTTCATCACGAAGGTCCTCTTCGACATGGGGCTGATCGACTTCACCGAGCCCTTCTCCAACCTGATCAACCAGGGCATGGTCCTGCTCGACGGGCAGAAGATGTCGAAGAGCAAGGGCAACCTGGTGCTGTTCCAGGAGGAGCTCGACGCCCACGGCGCCGACGCCCTGCGCGTCGGGCTGGCCTTCGCCGGTCCGGTGGAGGACGACAAGGACTGGGCCGACGTCTCGATGACCGGTGCGCAGAAGTTCCTGTCGCGCGCCCTGCGTGTCGCCCACGAGGTCGCCAGCCCGGTCGACGTCGTCTTCGACGGGGGCGACGCGGCGCTGCGCCGCGCGACGCACAAGCTGCTCGCCGAAGCGCCCGCGCTGGTCGAGCAGACGAAGTTCAACGTGCTCGTCGCCCGCCTGATGGAGCTGGTCAACGTGACCCGGAAGACGATCGACGGCGCTGCCGGTGCTGCCGACCCCGCCGTCCGTGAGGCGGCGGAGACCATCGCCGTCATGCTCGACCTCATCGCCCCGCACACCGCGGAGGAGATGTGGGAGATCCTCGGGCACGAGCCGTCCGTCGGACTCGTGTCGTGGCGCTCCGCCGATCCGGCGCTCCTCGTCGAGGACACCGTCACCGCGGTCGTGCAGATCGGCGGCAAGGTGCGCGCGCAGCTCGAGGTGCCGGCACGCATCGGCGAGGCCGAGCTCGAGGCGCTGGCACGAGCCGATGAGCGCGTCATCCGGTCGATCGGTGATCGCGAGATCGTCAAGGTCGTCGTGCGGGCCCCGAAGATCGTCAGCATCGTCGTCAAGGGCTGAGTCCTCGGCGTGCGGGGACGGGTGTCCTGGGGCGCGTGCCTGCTCATCGGGGCGCTGGCTCTGAGCGGATGCGGGATCGTGCCCCCGATCGGCGGGCCGGATCGCTCTGAGTCGGTGCCGTCGCTGGGCGGGACGTGCGAGATCGGGTGGTGGCTGGCTCCGGCGGTGGAGAACCCGCCCGCCGAAGCCGAGCGCATCGCTGCCGACGCTCTGCAGGAGGCGACCGTCAGTGACCGGCAGTGGGACGACTGGTACCGCCTCCTCGATGACGACCCCGATCTCGACACGGTTCCCGCGATCCGGCTCCGCGGTTCCGCCTACCTGGAGGCCGTGCGGGAAGACGTGCGGACGGCTCTGGAGGAGGCGGGCTATCCCGATGACCAGAGGGTCGTCGAGGTGCACGCGAATCTGTCCTGCGCGAAGGGCTGACGGCTGTCCTCCACGGCGGGTCCCGTCTGAGCACCTGTCCACGTTCCCCGGATCCGGGGTCGGGATGCGGTGGGCGCGACGCATAGGGTGACCGGATGACCTCGTCGCCGCCTCCACCTCCTCCGCCCCGTCGGAGGCTCCGCCTCGGGCTCGGCGCGGCGGTCGTGCTGGCGATCATCGCGCTTTCCACGGCCGTCGGCCTCGGGCTGTTGCAGGGCCGACCGTCGTCTGTCGAGGCCGTTCCGCTCGCGGAGAGCTCGGCTTCGGTCGAGTCCGCGCCCGCGGAGATCTACGTGCATGTGCTCGGGGCGGTCGAGCGCCCGGGTCTGTACGTGTTGCGAACCGACTCCCGGGTCGTCGATGCTCTCGCGGCCGCCGGCGGGTCGACGGATGCCGCCGACCTCGCGGGGGTCAACCTCGCCCGACGGGTCGAGGACGGGGAGCAGATCCTCGTGCCGGTCGTGGGTGCCGTCGCCGACCCTTCGGCCGGGCCTCCCGGTGACGGCGCCGTCGACCTGAACACCGCGGATGAGGCAGCTCTGGAAGAGCTTCCGGGAATCGGGCCGGCGCTTGCCGAGCGCATCGTCGCGTGGCGCGAGGAGAATGGTCGGTTCCGCACGGTGGACGACCTCCTGGCGGTACCGGGGATCGGGGAGAAGGTCTTGGAGGGGCTGCGCGACGGGGTACGCGTGTGACGAGCGTCACGCCTCGGGCGCCGCTGCCATTGTCCCGGAGTGCGCAGGGGCGAGAGAGGAGCGTCGCGCTACGGCTGCTTGCCAGCGTCCGGTCCGTGGGCAGCCTCGAAGGCACGCACCTTGCGGCGGTAGTCGAACCAGAGCTTCACTCCGTACGACGCCAGCGCCAACGGTAGGAGGAAGGCGATCCAGTTGACAAAATCGGCGACGTCATGGATGCCTACGCCCCGGAGTGCCGCGACTGCGCCCCAGCCGATCATCATGAAGAGAGCGGTCAGACGCAAGCGTCCGAGAGCGAGGCGCTGCTGGATCAGGGACGGTGCGGGGTCAGGCGCAGCCATCTATTTCCCCGGACCGCTGCCCGCATCGGAGAGTTCCCGTCTCCGCCGCTTTTGATCTCGCATCACGGGGATGAACACACCGAGGCCGAACGTGAGTCCTAGGAAGACGGTAGGGATCCATCGTCCGGTGAGGTCGGCGACAAGAAATGCTGCGCCGATTGTCATTGCGAGCCACCCCACTGCGAGGAGCGTGATCAGCCATCCCCGACGGCTGAGCTTGCGCTCGGCCACAGGGAGTTCGTCCGGAGGATCCCCCAGAGATTCAGTCATGCGCGAAGCATAGCGGTGTCGTCGTGAACCCCACGCTACGCCTGTCTGCCGCAGTCAGGCTGATGGAACGGTCGCGCCCGACGCCGACTGTCTCTCCGCCCTCGGAGAGTGCTCCTCCACGTCCTGACCTCGAGAGGTGTTGTCCTCCGCTCGTGCAGCGGCGGTCGCGGTGGGGGGAGTGGGCACCGGCGCGACTCTAGGGTGATCGGATGCATGAGCCGCAGCGATCGTCCCCGGGGCCCGAGCGGGGAACCGGGTGACCCGTGATCTGCGCCTGCTGCCGGTAGCGGTCGGTGCGTGGGGTGTGGCCTTGATCTGCGTTTTCGTGCCGGGAACGGCGGGGTGGCTTGCGGGTGGATGCCTGGCATCCGCGGTGATCATCGGCGCCGTGCTCGCGCTCCGGCGTCCGGCAGCCGCGACGTGGAGCGGCCTGATGATCGTGGTCCTCGCGGCGGGGGCCGCCGTGGCATTCACCGTGCTCGTACAGTCTGCGGACCGCGACGCCGTGAGGGAGTGGGACGGCAGGGTCGTCGAAGCGGTGGGGCAGGTGTCGTCATCGGCGTCCGTGGGGCGGGACGGGCGCCTGTGGATGGACGTGCAGCTGAGCGGCATCGGTGCGCCGGGTGCCGCGGGGCTGGCGAGCGGACCGGTGCGTATCGGGATCGCGGAGGCTGAGGGGTTCGTCCTCGGTGCGGTCGTGCGGGTGACCGGCGAGAGTGTGGGAACGGATCCGGGGGAGCGGGCGGGGCTCGTCGTCTTCGTCACCGTGGGAACCGTGGAGCGAGCGGCGCCGGGTGTCTTCGGAATCGCTGCCGACCTGCGACGGTCGTTCGTCGAGCGCGCCACCCGACTCCCGGAACCCGGTGCGGGACTCCTTCCCGGGCTGGCCGTGGGCGACACCACCGCCGTGCCCGCCGCGGTCGACGCCGATATGCGTACCAGCGGCCTCAGCCACCTCACCGCCGTATCCGGGGCGAACTGCGCGATCGTCGTCGCTGCGGTCTTCGGGATCGTCGCGTTGTGCGGAGGGGCGCGGGCGTTGCGGGTCGTTTTCGCCGTCGTGGCGCTGGCCGCCTTCGTGGTGCTCGTGACGCCGGAGCCGAGCGTCATCCGGGCCGCCACGATGGCCGCGGCGGGCATGCTGTCGATCCTCGTCGGGCGGCCGAGCGCAGGTGCCGGAATCCTGGCCGTGTGCGTGACCGCCCTCCTCATCGTTGATCCCTGGCTCGCATCGACGCCGGGATTCGCGCTGTCCGCCGTGGCCTCCGGGGCACTCATCCTCCTCGCCCCGGCGCTGGCGGACGGGATCGCGCGCTGGCTGCCCCGCCCGCTCGCCCTCGCGATCGCGGTGCCTCTGGCGGCGCAGCTCGCGTGCGCGCCCGTGATCGCGCTGTTCGCGGAGCAGCAGTCGCTCGTCTCGGTCGTCGCGAACCTCCTCGCCGAGCCGGCCGCGCCGCTCGCGACGGTGATCGGGCTCCTCGCCTGTCTCGCTGCCCCTGTCCCCGTCGTCGCGGATCTGCTCGCCGCGTCTGCCTGGTTGCCGTCGGCGTGGATCGCGACGGTCGCGCGGGTCACCGCCGGACTCCCGGGTGCTCAGGTGCTCCTCCCTGCCGGCCTCGGCAGCGCTGCGGTGGTCACGCTGGTGAGCGTCGCGATCGCCGTCGTGTGCTGCCGCGGAGGGCCGCGCGTCCGGGAAGTCGCGCGAACCGACGTCGTGACGGCGTCGGTTCGCGCGGGACGGGCCTGGACGCCCGGCGCTGTGCTCCCCGCCGCTCGACGCGTGGCGGCCGGCGTTCTCATCGTCGTCGCGTCCGTCGGCGCCTCCCGTGCGTTGATCGACGGTCCGCTCGCCTCGCTCGTGACGCCGCACGGGTGGGCGATCGCTGCGTGCGACGTGGGCCAGGGCGATGCGGTCCTGGTGCGTTCGCAGGACGCCGTGGCCCTCATCGACACGGGACCGGACCCGACGGCGCTCGACGCCTGTCTGCGCTCGCTGAGCATCGACCACATCGACCTCCTCGTGCTCACACATTTCGACGCGGACCACATCGGAGGCGCGACGGCACTCGAAGGCAAAGTGGGCACGGTGCTGCATGGACCACCTGCCGATGCCGCCGATGCGCGTGCGCTCGACGGCCTGGCCCGAGCGGGCGGAGCCCTCCGGCCGGTCGACGCCGGGGACCGGGGCGCGCTGGGCGGAGCGGCATGGCGGGTGCTCTGGCCGTTGCCGCACAGTGCCGCCTTCCCGCCAGGGAACGACGCGAGCGTCGTCACCGAATTCGTCGGGGGAGGAGTGCCCCGAGCGCTCTTCCTGGGTGACCTCTCCGCTGCCCCGCAGCGCGCGTTGCTCCGGAGCACGCCGCTGACGGGATACGACGTGGTGAAGGTCGCCCACCACGGCAGCGCCGACCAGGAACCCGCCCTCTACGACGCTGTGCAGCCGAGGGTCGCGCTCATCACGGTCGGCGCCGACAACGACTACGGGCACCCGCGTCGGGAGACCCTGGATCTCCTGTCGGCTCTCGGGACGCAGGTCTACCGCACCGACCGCGACGGCCGCACCCTGCTCGGCATCGAGGACGATGTCCTCCGCGTCTGGACCGACGTCGCGCCGCCCTGAGTGCCATTCACGAGGCAACGCACCTGGCTCTTGACTTCGAACGGCCCCAGCATGCGCCGGGAGCCGTTCGGTGCCGCGCTCAGTGGGTCACTGCAGCGTAAACGTTGCGCGTCCAATCTCGGTCACGCCGAGGTCGTTAGAGGCGACAAGCTCCACCGGGGTGGTCTCGTCGTCCAGCTCGTAGGCAACAGCGTTGGCGACCGTGCCGCCCTTCTTGATGTCCTGTAGCTGGGAGTCGAGGAACTGCTCGTCCGGGAGCATGCCGATGCCGAGCTCGTTGACGGCGTTCGGGTCGTTGTCTTGGATCGCGGTGAAGGTGCCGATCCACGCGATGGACGGATCGATCGTGTCATCGGAGTTGTTCGTGACTTCGTACCAGAACGCGATGACAGGCTTCTCGCCATACTCGTTGCCTGGTTGGCCGACGGCGATCTTCTTCGTGTCGGTGATCGTGATCGTGTACGCGGGTAGAGTGAGGACGTTGTTGGCAAACGATGCGTCGGTGGTCGTCTCCGACTCGTCCGAGGTGCCATCGCTCGACACTGCAGTGGTCGTCTGCGGCTTCGGCTCAGCCGCAGGTGCTGAGCAGCTGCTGAGCAGGAGTGCCGTGGTCACCAGAGCGAGCACGACGGAATTGTTTTTTGACAGGCGCATCAGCGCGTCCCCCAAGCGTAAGTGAGATTGCTGACGTGACGTCAGCAATCTCACGCTAGTGGTGGACGGACGGGCTGGAGATCGCCAGATGAGCGGGCTGGCGCGATTGTTATCAGCACGTCATCATTTGAGGTGAATCGTCTCCGGCCCAACCTCGGTGAAACACGATTCGGGGTATCGACGCTCGACGATCGCTCGCCCATCGGCTCCGCAACTGCGTTGCGGACGGCTTGATAATAGGAAGGCGCAAGTTCTCGCGTCTGGACCGACGTCGCGCCGCCCTGAGTCGGGTGTCCGACACCGCCGGTAGGCTGGTCCCATGGCAGCTTCCCGTCCTCCCTCCCGTGGCGGCGCGAAGGCCACGAAGATCCCGCAGGTGTCCTGGCGGGAGCCGCATCCCGCGCCGCTGGTGCTCGTCTCGGGCCCGGAGGAGGTCTGCGCCGAGCGCGCGATCGCCGGGGTGCGCGACTACCTCCGTGCCGAGGACCCGGCACTCGAGGTCAGTGACGTCCGTGCCGACGACTATGCTCCCGGCACACTGCTCTCCCTCACCTCACCGTCCCTGTTCGGTGAGCCGCGACTGGTCCGCGTATCCGGCGTGGAGAAGTGCTCCGACGCCTTCCTTCAGGAGGCCATCGGGTACCTGGAGAACCCGCAGGAGGGTGCGACGGTCGTGCTCCGGCACACGGGCGCCAGTGTCCGTGGGAAGAAGCTCCTCGACGCCCTGCGTGCGGGGACCGGTGGCGGGATTGAGATCGCCTGCCCCGCCATCAAGCGCGACGGCGACCGGGTCGACTTCGCGGCGGGGGAGTTCAAGGCGGCGAAGAAGCGCATCGCTCCACCTGCGCTCCGGGCGCTCGTCTCGGCCTTCGCCGACGACCTCACCGAGCTCGCGGCCGCCTGCCAGCAGCTGATCGGCGACGTCGAGGGCGACATCACGGAAGAGGTCGTCACCAAGTACTACGGCGGCCGGGTCGAGGTGTCGGCGTTCGTCGTCGCCGACACCGCCATCGCCGGTCGCTACGGCGAGGCTCTCGTGGCGCTCCGCCATGCGCTGTCCTCCGGTGCCGACCCCGTGCCGATGGTCGCCGCGTTCGCGATGAAGCTGCGCACGATGGCACGCGTCGCCGGCAACCGTGAACCCAGCAGGCAGCTCGCCCAGCGCCTCGGGATGAAGGACTGGCAGGTCGACCGCGCGCGTCGCGACCTGGCGGGCTGGAACGAGCGCTCCCTCGGGATGGCGATCCAGGCCACCGCGCGTGCCGACGCCGAGGTCAAGGGTGCGGCGCGTGACCCCATCTTCGCGCTCGAGCGGATGGTGACGGTCATCGCCACCCGCGAGCCGTTCGGGGGATAAGCCCCTGCGCGAAAGCAGAAAGCCCGCCTCACGAGGAGACGGGCTTTCCGGAAGTCAGAAGCTCAGAGAGCGGAGACCTGCTTGGCGATCGCCGACTTGCGGTTCGACGCCTGGTTCTTGTGCAGGACACCCTTGCTGACGGCCTTGTCGAGCTTGACCGAGGCCTTCTTCAGGTTCTTCTCGGCGGCGGCCTTGTCGCCGGCGGCGACGGCCGCGCGGGTCTGGCGGACGAGAGTCTTCAGCTCGCTCTTCACGGCCTTGTTGCGCTCGTGAGCCTTCTCGTTGGTCTTGTTGCGCTTGATCTGCGACTTGATGTTTGCCACGTGTGGACGCTTTCTGTACAGGAGTTATTCGGAGTGCCGGCAGCAGAAGAGGGCTGCTGCACGGCGGTCGTGAGGGAAGAACCCACACGCAAGCCAAGAGTCGAGTCTACCAGTACCGGGTGGGATCGTGCGAAACGACATCGCCCAGGCGAGACGCCGTCGCGCGGAAGGCGGGACCGGGTGCAGAATCATCCACAACGACGACGACGTCAGGAGCCCGATGACCCCCCTCAGCACCGACCCGACCGCGCGTGCGCGGCTACGCTGGTCCGCCGCCACCTCATCCGTCCAGATCGAGGGTTCCCGTCGTGCTGACGGTGCGGGACGGTCGATCTGGGACGACGAGATCGCGAAGCCGGGACGAATCCGGGACGGCTCGACCGCGGAACCAGCGTGCGACAGCTATCGCCGTGTGGAGGATGACGTCGCCCTGGCAGCCGGACTCGGGCTCGATCGCTACCGGTTCTCGATCCCGTGGGCGCGCGTGCAGTCGGACGGTCACGGACCCGGGAACATCGCAGCGCTGGACCACTACGCCCGCGTCGTCGATGGTCTGCTCGCGGCCGGTGTCACCCCGTTCCCGACCCTCTATCACTGGGAGCTGCCGAGCGCGGTCGAGGCCGACGGTGGCTGGCTCGCCCGCGACACCGCCGAGCGCTTTGGCGAGTACGCCGCCCTCGTCGCCGCCCGTCTCGGTGACCGGGTGTCCTCCTGGTACACGCTGAACGAGCCCGCCATGACGACACTGCAGGGCTACGCGGTCGGGGCACTCGCGCCGGGGAGACAGCTCCTCTTCGGTGCGCTTCCGACCGTGCACCACCAGCTGCTCGCCCATTCCCGAGCCGCAGAGGCGCTGCATGCCCGAGGTGCGGCGAGCGTCGGTCTCGTCAACAACCACACCTGGGTCCTGCCGCTGCGGGACACCGAGGAGGATCGCACCGCTGCCGCGGTGTACGACCTCCTGCACAACCGGTTGTTCAGCGAGCCTCTGCTGTCCGGGACGTCACCGCACCTGGAGGCACTCGGACTCCCGCCGCTGCCCATCCTCGGCGACGACCTCGCCCGCATCGCGGGATCGATCGACTTCTACGGGGTGAACTTCTACAACCCGACGACCGTCACCGCCGGTGCTCCGGATGCCGACATCCCGTTCGAGATCGTGCCCACGCCCGGAGTCCCCGTCACCGGGTTCGGACCGGAGTGGCCGATCATGCCGTCCGCCCTGCGCGACCTCCTCATCGATCTGCACCGACGACACCCGGACATGCCACCGATCATCATCGGGGAGAACGGAGCGTCCTTCCCCGAACCCGACGTCGCCGGTGCCGTCGAGGATGCCGACCGGATCGCCTACCTCTCCACGCACATCGACGCGGTGGGCGAGGCCCTCGATGCCGGCGTCCCGGTCGAGGAGTACACGGTCTGGTCCCTGCTCGACAACTGGGAATGGACGGACGGCTACACTCAGCGGTTCGGTCTCGTGCACGTGGACTTCTCGTCGGGGGAGCGCACTCCGAAGGCTTCCTACGGGTGGTACCGCGACCTCGTCGCCGGCGCTCGTGAGGCCAGGGACGCCGCGGCGGCACGGGCATGACCGGTACCCCGGGCCTCGTCGCCCGCCGCGCCGGTCTTCGCTGGATGTCGCTGTTCACGCTCGCCTGGCTCGCCATCTGGACCGTCCAGCTCACCCCGGTCCAGCTCCTTCTCCCGCTGCAGCTCGACACTCCGGAGGACGACTGGATCCGCGGCGTCGTCTCCTCCGGGATCGTGCTCGGAGTGGGTGGTCTCGCCGGCGTCGTCGCCGGGCCGCTCGCCGGGGCGCTCTCGGATCGAGCCCGCGCCGGCGCGCACCGGCGGCGGCCATGGGCTCTGGGAGGGGTCGCGCTCACGGCCGTCTGTCTCGTCCTCACCGGGTTCGCCGAGGGCCCATGGGCAGTCGGCGCCGGCTGGGTCGGCGTCTCGATCGGCGTCGCCGTCTCCTCCGCCGCGTTCACCGCGCTCATCGCCGACCAGCTCCCGACGACGCAGCGCGGTGCCGCGTCCGCCGCGGTCGGGTCGAGCCAGGCGGTCGGGATCGTGCTGGGGGTCGGGCTCGTCGTGCTGCTGGGCCTCGACATCGTCGCCGGGTATCTGCTCCTCGCCGGCATCATCGCGGTGGTCGGGGTCGCGGCGGCGCTGCTGCTGCCGGACCCGCCGAGCACGGAGGCGCTGCGTCCTCAGCGCATCGGGCGGCCCCGCCTGGCGTCGCTCCGCGACCGCGACTTCGCCTGGATGCTCTCCGGACGACTCGTCACCAACATCGGCAACGCCCTCGGCACGGCGCTGTTCCTCTTCTTCCTCCTCCACGGCCTCGGACAGGAGAGCACGACCGCACAGGACAACCTCCTCCTGCTGATCGTCGTATACACGGTCTTCGTGGTGCTCGCCTCCGTGATCACCGGAATCGTCTCCGACCGCACCGGGGAGCGGCGCCGGCTCGCCGTGGGGGCCACGGTCGTGCAGGCGGCGTCGGGTATGGTGATCGTGGCCGCACCGACCTTCGAGATGACGATGGTGGCCGCCGCGTTCATGGGCGTCGGCTACGGCGCCTTCTCGACGGTGGGCCTCGCGTTCGCCGCCGATCTGCTCCCGGATGAGCAGGATCACGCGCGCGATCTCGGAATCGTGAACGTGACCGCCGCCCTCGGACAGCTCATCGGGCCCGTGCTCGGCGCAGGACTCGTCGCCCTGGCCGGCGGGTTCTGGCTCGTCTTCCTGGCGGCGGCCATCCTGTCGCTCGTCGGGGGAGCGCTCACCGCTGCCGCGCGGCCGCGGGTGTCCTCAGCGTGACGCCGCGCGCTCCTCGATCGTCGCGATCGCGAGGGCGAGGACGGCGTTGAACACCCGCGGACGCATGGCGGTGAGCAGGTGCGTGGTCCGCGGCACGACGATGAGCTCCGCCTGCGGGGCCAGGCGCCGGAACAGGGGCTCGTTCAGCCGGAGCTGATCGTACTGGCCGTTCACGAACCACAGGGGTACCCGGATCCGGGGGACCGCGGCGGCGACGTCCAGGGCGGCGAGGCTGCGGAGCGTCTGGTCCTGGATGTCCAGCGCATATCCTCCGGCGGAGAAGTCGCCGCGGTTGTCCTCGGGGATCGTCGCGGCGAGCATCCGCTGCGTCAGCCACATGCCGCGGTCCGGCAGGGAGTCGACGGCCCGGGCGAACAGCCGATAGGCACGCAGCCCGGGGCCGCGGGGGAGCGACGTGCACGCGGCGGCGACGAGTCCGTCGACAGGGGGAGGCTCGGCCCCGCCCGTGTACGCGAGGGAGAGCAGCCCGCCCATCGAGTGGCCGACCAGCAGGACGGGGCCCTTCTCCGCGGCGGCGCGGACGGCCGCGTCGATCGTGTGCAGCGCCTCGTGAAGGGTGAAGTCCTCGTCCATCCGGCTGCCGTGGCCGGGGAGGTCGACGGCGGTGACGGGGAGCCCGTGCGCCTCCAGGTACTCGACCTGCGACCGCCACATCGTGGCGGACGTGCGGATGCCGTGCACGAGGACGGTCTGGACGGTCACGCCTTCAGCATAAGGAAGCGGGGCCGGTGGATGGACCACCGACCCCGCTTCGACACGAGATGTGTCAGAGAGTGTTACTTCTCCCAGCCGACGTTCTCGACCGGCGTGACACCGAACAGGTCGAGACCGACGTAGGGCTCCGGCGTGAGGTTCGCCAGGCCGTTCTTGACCACGTAGATCGAGGGGCCGCTGTACAGCGGGATGAGGCCCCACGTCTGCTCGATGATCTTCGGCTCGAGGTCCATCGCCGCGGTGGTCCAGGACTCCGCGTCCTTCTGGCTCTCGACCTCGTCGGCGATCTGCTTGTCGATCTCCTCCGTGCCGGTCGCCGACAGGTTCAGACCGCTGTCCGAGCAGTAGAGCTGGCAGAACCAGGCCGGGCCGAACGGGTCGGAGTCGGTGAAGCGGAGCGAGACGACGTCCCAGTTCTTCGTGGTGAAGTCGCTGGAGAAGTCGGCGGAGGCGCGGACATCGATCTTGAGGTCGATGCCGATCTCCTTCTGCTGCGCCTGCAGCGACTTCGCGAGGGCCTCGATGGTCGGGTCCTCACCGAAGATCGGGAACGTGACGGAGAGCTTCTCGCCATCCTTCTCGCGGATGCCGTCCTCGCCCTCGGTCCAGCCGGCGTCGTCGAGGAGCTTCTTGGCGCCCTCGACGTCGTGCTTCAGACCGGCTTCGGCGAACGAGTCCTTGTAGCCGTCCTGGAACGAGTACAGGTTGAGCGAACCGGCGACCGGCTCCTCGTAGCCGAGGCCGTTCCACGCGATCTGCTTCTGCTGGTCGACGTTCACGCCGAGGAAGAACGCCTTGCGCACGTCGATGTCCTCGAACTGCGGCTTGTCGGCGTCGACGAGCAGGACCGTCTTGGCGGTCTGCTGCGCACGGCGG
This sequence comes from Microbacterium meiriae, assembly GCF_040685015.1. Classification (NCBI taxonomy): domain Bacteria; kingdom Bacillati; phylum Actinomycetota; class Actinomycetes; order Micrococcales; family Microbacteriaceae; genus Microbacterium; species Microbacterium meiriae. Next base: position 288,494 of record NZ_JBFBHD010000002.1, read on the forward strand.
ACGACGGTGTCGTCCACTTCCTGGACCTGCTTCAGGCGGTCGTTGGTGTTGGCGCCCACCATGTCGATCTCGCCGTTCTTGAAGGCGTTGATCGAGGCGTCGGGCTCCATGGCCGTGAAGGTGACCGTGTCGAGCAGCGGCGCGTTGCCCCACCACTCGGGGTTCGGCTTGAACGAGACGAAGCCGCCGTTCGCGTCGAACGTGTCGACGGTGTACGGGCCGGCGCCCCACTCGGGGTGCATGTTGCCGATGAAGGCCTCGTTGAACACGGCCGGGTCGGCGATGTCCGGGTGCAGGACGCCACCCGTGAGGAACGCCATGGACGGCCAGGCGTAGATGCCGTCGAACGTCACGACGGCGGTCTTCGCGGTGTCACCCTGCTCGACGGTCTTGATCTGCTTGTAGCCGTCGGTCGCGTTCGGGTTGAAGCCCTCGTCGTAGGAGCGGTTGGCCTTCCACGTGGCGTCGATGGACGTCCAGTCCATGTCGGTGCCGTCGTTGAAGTGCGCCTCGTCCTTGAACGTGAAGGTGATGGTCGTGTTGCCATCCTCCTCGCCGATCTCGTACGCATCGAGGTAGGCGTCGTTCTTCGTGACCTCGCCCTCCGGCGAGACCAGGAGGATCTGCGGCATGTACCACGACCACAGGCGAGCGGTGTCAGCACTGGCATCGCTGTTGAAGCCGTTCAGCTGCTCCGGGATCTCGTTGATGGGGAAGTTGACCTCGCCACCTTCCTGGAGGTTGCTGCGGTCCTGCGGGTTGTAGTCGGCGGTCTTGGTCTCGACCTTCTCGCCGTTGTCCCCGCCACCGGTGTTCCCGGAACCGCTCGCGCAGCCCGCGAGGGCGAGTGCGAGGGCGCCGCCGATCGCGACCGCCCCCAGCAACTTCTTGTTCTTCATGGTGCTCCTTTCGCCTTTCGGCGTTTCATAAAGGGAAGACTAGTTCGAGCTTTATCCCGGTACACCGCACTGCGGTGAATGCCGCCTAACCGTTATCGGACGGTGACCAGGAACGGGCGCATGGTTTCGGGTCAGACCGTCGCGGGCTTCGTCGACATCGTCTCGGCGTCGAAGACCACCCGCTCACGGGTGCGCTCGATGTCGGGATCCGGCACGGGGATCGCCGACAGCAGCGCCTTCGTGTACGGGTGCTGCGGGTCGTCGAAGACCTGGTCGACGTCGCCGTGCTCCACGAACTCGCCGAGGTACATCACGGCCACGCGGTCGGCGATGTGACGCACCACCGAGAGGTCGTGCGCGACGAAGAGGTACGAGAGCCCGAGCTTGGTCTTGAGTTCGTCGAGCAGGTTGATGACGCCGGCTTGGATCGAGACGTCGAGCGCGGACACCGGCTCGTCGAGCACGACGATCTTGGGGTTCGTCGACAGGGCCCGGGCGATGCCGATGCGCTGCCGCTGACCGCCCGAGAACGCCTGCGGGAAGCGGTCGCTGTGCGCGGGGTTGAGCCCGACGAGGTCCATGAGCTCGTCCACCCGCCGGTGCGCCTCCTCCTTGGGAGTGCCGATCGCGAAGAGCGGCTCCGAGATGATGTCGGCCACCGTCATGCGCGGGTCGAGGGCTCCCATCGGGTCCTGGAAGACGATCTGGATGTCGCGGCGCAGGGCGCGCTCGACCTTGCGGCTGTGGATGTCGTTGACACTGGTGCCGGCGATGACGATGTCGCCCTCGGTCTGCTTGACCATGTCCATGATCTGCAGCAGCGTCGTCGTCTTGCCCGAGCCCGACTCGCCGACGATGGCCATCGTCTCGCCCTCGCGCACGTCGAAGCTGATGCCCTTGATCGCCTGGACCTCGCCGACCTTGCGCTTCAAGAACGCGCCCTTGACCAACGGGAACGTCTTGCGGAGGTTCTTCACCTCGAGCGTGATCGGCCGCTCCTCACGCGGCGTCCGTGTGAGGTCGCTCTCCGGGACGGGGCGGACGGGGTAGACGGGCAGGCCACCGAGGAGGCCGCCGTCCTCGATCTCGTGCGCGCGGATGCAGGCCGCCTGATGCAGGTCGCCAGAGCCCGTCGGCACGGGGAGCAGCTCGGGCTCCTTGGCGCGGCAGGCGTCCATGACGATCGGGCAGCGGTCGGCGAACGGGCAGGCGTCCGGGAGGTTGATGAGCAGCGGCGGGTTCCCCTTGATGGGGGTCAGCGGCTCCTTCTCGGCCTTGTCCACGCGCGGGATGGCGCCGAGCAGACCGATCGAGTACGGCATGCGGGTCTTGTGGAACAGCTCGCGCACGGGCGCGTGCTCCACGGGCTTGCCGGCGTACATCACGAGCACGTCGTCGGCGGTGCGGGCGACCACGCCCATGTCGTGCGTGATCATGATCACCGCCGCGCCGGTCTCGTCCTGCGCCTTCTCGATGAGGTCGAGGATCTGCGCCTGGATGGTGACGTCGAGGGCCGTGGTGGGCTCGTCGCAGATGATGAGCTTCGGATCGTTGGCCATCGCGATGGCGATGACGACACGCTGCCGCATGCCTCCGGAGAACTCGTGCGGGAAGGACTTCATCCGCCGCTCGGGCTCGGTGATGCCGACGAGCTTGAGCAGCTCGACGGAGCGGTCCCAGGCGTCCTTCTTGGACAGGCCGCGGTGGACCGTGAGGGCCTCGATGAGCTGATCGCCGACCGTGTAGACCGGCGTGAGCGAGGTCAGCGGGTCCTGGAAGACCATCGACATGCCGTTGCCGCGGATGACCGACAGCTGCTTGTCGCTCATGCCGACGAGTTCCTTCCCGTCATACATGATCGAGCCGGTGACCTTGGCGTTCTCGTCGAGGAGACCCATGATCGCGAGCGAGGTCACGGACTTGCCGGAGCCGGATTCGCCGACGATGCCGAGGGTCTTGCCGGCTTCGAGGTCGAAGGAGACGCCGCGGACGGCGTCGACGCGGCCGGCCTCGGACGCGAAGCTGACCTTGAGGTCGCGGACGGAGAGGACGTTGGTCATGCGCGGCCTCCAGCAGCCGAGGTGGGATCGAGGGCGTCGCGCAGGCCGTCGGCGATGAGCGCCATCGACACGGTGAGCAGGGTCAGCGCCGCCGCCGGGAAGTAGAACAGCCAGGGCGCCGTGGTCAACGAGCTCGAGCCGGCGCCGATGAGGGCACCGAGCGACACGTCGGGGATCTTGACGCCGAAGCCCAGGAAGGACAGGCCCGTCTCCGTCACCACGGCGTTGACGACGCCGAGGGTGAAGTTGATGACGAGGAGAGAGCCGATGTTGGGCAGGAGGTGGCGGAGCACGATGCGCATGCCGCCGACGCCCATGTACCGGGAGGCACTGACGTACTCGCGCTCGCGGAGCGACAGGGCCATCGTCCAGATGACGCGGGCGGGGAAGTACCACCCGATCACGAAGATCATGATGAGGGCGATGACGCGCCAGTCGCCGCCAGCCTTGTTCGAGATCATCGCGAGGATGAGGAAGCTCGGGATCACCATCATGAAGTGGATGACCAGGAGCGAGATGCGCTCCGTCCAGCCGCCGAAGTAGGCCGCGGCCGTGCCGACGAGCGCGGACACGATCGTGACGCCGACGGAGACGGTGATGGCGATCATGAGCGACCGCTGCAGGCCGACGGCGACCTGGGCGAAGAGGTCGTTTCCGGCGTTGTTCGTGCCGAACCAGTGTTCCGCGGACGGGGGAGTGCTGAGGTTCAGGAAGTCGAGTTCGATGTGGTCGTACCGGGCGATGAAGGGCCCGAGGATGGCGAACAGCACGAGGACGACGAAGATCACGAGGCCGATGAGGGCTCCGCGGTTCCGGGAGAAGCGTCGCCAGTACAGCGTCCACTTCGACAGCCGCTTGGTGGCGACGCGGGTGGTCTCGGGGCCGGCGGTCTCCGGCTCCGGGTGGATGGTCGGGTCGAGCATGTCGGTGCTCATGTCAGCTCACTCTCACGCGCGGGTCGAGGACGACGACGGCGATGTCGGCGAGGATGGCGCCGATCGCCGTGAGGACCGCACCGAAGGCGGCGATCGCGACGGTTCCGTGGATGTCGTTCTTGGTGATGGTCTCGATGAAGTACCGGCCCATGCCGTTCCACGCGAAGATCGTCTCGGTCAGCACCGCTCCGGTGAAGATCGCGGGGATCGTGAAGGCGACCTGCGTGGCGACGGGGATGAGAGACGTCCGAAGTGCGTGCTTCCGGATGGCCTGCTGCTTGGTCAGGCCCTTCGCGCGGGCCGTCCGGACGTAGTCGGCGTTGATGTTGTCCAGGAGGAGCGATCGCTGCAGGAAGTGGATGCTGGCGTAGCCGGTGAGCACCAGCGCGATCGTCGGCAGCGTCAGGTGTTGCAACACGTCTATGAGCGTGGGGAAGAAACCCTCGACGCCTTGGCTCGCGTTGCCGGTCACGTAGAAGATGCGGGTACCGGTGGCGTTGTTCAGGCCGATCGCGAGGAGGACGATCGCGAAGGCCGCGACGACGATCGGGATGTTGAGCGTGATGATGCTCGTGGCCTGGCCGATGCGGTCGGCGAGCTTGTACTGCCGAGACGCGGTGTAGACGCCGAGCGCGATGCCGAGGACCGTCGTGAGGATCGTCGCCCCGAGGACGAGCTCTGCGCTGACCCACATGCGGTAGGCGACCTGCTCGTTGACGGAACCGCCGGTCGGGCTCACGCCCCAGTCCCAGCGGAGGAGGATGCCGGTGAACCAGGTCCACCACCGCTCGATGAGCGGGACGGTGTCGCTCAGGTTGCGGGGAGCGAGGGTGTTCACGATCTGCTCTTCGGTGAGCGGAGGGCGACGACCCACATAGTTGCTGCGCGGATCGAGGAAGCCCCACGCGAGGAAGTAGGTGAGGTTCGTCGCGACCACGATCATGAGCAGCCAGCCGAGGGCACGGCGCGCGAGGTACTTGATCAAGGGGGATTTGTCTTTCTCTTCTCCAGACGCGCTCGGGGTCTGCCGACGCAACGCTGAGCCGGGCGGATGATCGGGTGTCATCCGCCGTTCCGCGCGACGCGACAGCCCTCACGGAGTCTGTGACGGAGTCGTATCGCTTACGGGATCCGGTGTCACGGATTGATCCCGGGCAACTTCGGGAGACTATCACCGATACGCCCGAATGGGGATTATGAGAGCCCTCACCGTACAATCGACGGGACATGTCCCCACGCGCTCTCACCCCTCTTCAGCCTGCCGCGACGCCGGCTGCGCAGATCCGCAATTTCTGCATCATCGCCCACATCGACCACGGCAAGTCGACCCTGGCCGACCGCATGCTCCAGATCACCGGCGTGGTCGCGGAGCGGGACATGCGTGCCCAGTACCTCGACCGCATGGACATCGAGCGTGAGCGCGGCATCACGATCAAGAGCCAGGCGGTGCGGATGCCCTGGGCGCTCGCCCAGGCGCAGGGGGCCGACGAGGTCTTCGCGCTCAACATGATCGACACACCGGGTCACGTGGACTTCACGTATGAGGTGTCCCGGTCGCTGGCCGCGTGCGAGGGCGCCATCCTCCTCGTCGACGCCGCGCAGGGCATCGAGGCCCAGACGCTGGCCAACCTCTACCTCGCGCTGGAGAACGACCTCCACATCATCCCCGTCCTCAACAAGATCGACCTCCCGGCCGCCGATCCCGAGAAGTACGCGAAGGAGCTCGCGTCGCTCATCGGCGGCAAGCCCGAGGATGTGCTGCGGGTCTCCGGGAAGACCGGCATGGGGGTCGAGGATCTGCTCGACCGGATCGTTGAGGAGATCCCGGCTCCGGTCGGGGACGCGGACGCACCGGCGCGCGCCATGATCTTCGATTCCGTGTACGACGCCTACCGCGGCGTCGTCACCTACGTGCGGATGGTCGACGGCAGCCTCTCGCCCCGCGAGCGGATCCAGATGATGTCCACGGGCGCGAACCACGAGGCCCTCGAGGTCGGCGTGTCGAGCCCGGAGCCCACTCCCACCAAGGGTCTCGGCGTCGGCGAGGTGGGCTACCTCATCACCGGCGTGAAGGACGTGCGTCAGTCGAAGGTCGGCGACACGATCACGAACGCCCGCAAGCCCGCGGCGGAAGCTCTTCCCGGCTACACGGACCCCAAGCCGATGGTCTTCTCGGGTATCTACCCGATCGACGGCAGCGACTACGCGGAACTGCGCGAGGCGCTCGACAAGCTGAAGCTCTCCGATGCCTCGCTGCAGTACGAGCCGGAGACCTCTGTGGCTCTCGGGTTCGGATTCCGCTGCGGCTTCCTCGGCCTGCTGCACCTGGAGATCGTGACCGAGCGCCTCGCGCGGGAGTTCGGCCTCGACCTCATCACCACCGCGCCGAGCGTGATCTACGAGGTGCTCACGAGCGACACCGGCGAGACCGTCACCGTCACGAACCCGAGCGAGTACCCCGATGGGCGCATCGGCTCGGTGTCGGAGCCCATGGTCAAGGCAGCCATCCTGTTGCCCAAGGACTACGTCGGCACCGTCATGGAGCTGTGCCAGTCGCGTCGTGGCACGTTGCTCGGCATGGAGTACTTCTCCGAGGAGCGCGTCGAGCTGCGCTACAACATGCCGCTCGGCGAGATCGTGTTCGACTTCTTCGACCAGCTCAAGTCCAAGACGCAGGGCTACGCCTCCCTGGATTACGAGCCCTCGGGGCAGCAGGAGGCCGACCTCGTCAAGGTCGACATCCTGCTCCAGGGCGAGAAGGTCGACGCGTTCAGCTCGATCGTGCACCGTGACAAGGCGTACGCCTACGGCACGATGATGGCGGAGCGGCTGCGCAAGCTCATCCCTCGCCAGCAGTTCGAGGTGCCGATCCAGGCCGCGATCGGTGCCCGCATCATCGCTCGCGAGACGATCCGCGCGATCCGCAAGGACGTGCTCGCGAAGTGCTACGGCGGTGACATCACCCGTAAGCGCAAGCTCCTCGAGAAGCAGAAGGAGGGCAAGAAGCGCATGAAGATGGTGGGCCGCGTCGAGGTCCCCCAGGAGGCGTTCATCGCCGCTCTCTCCGGCGACGTCGAGACCAAGGACAAGAAGTAGCCCACGCCCGATGGGTCGCTGAGCCTGTCGAAGCGCGCCATCCTCAGGGGCTGCCCGCGCTGGGTCGCTGAGCCTCGGTGGGTCGCTGAGTCTCGGTGGGTCGCTGAGCCTCGGTGGGTCGCTGAGCTTGTCGAAGCGCACTGTACGAGGTCGACAACGACGGAAGGTCCTCCCACCGGCCCTCGATCAGCGCCATCTTCTTCCGACGGCTCCACCCCTGGATCTGCTTCTCCCGGAAGAAGGCGGCGTCGACGGTGTCGAAGTGCTCCGCGTACACCAGCGCCGCGGGTCTCCGGTTGCGAGTGAAGTTGGCGGAGAAGGCGTCGTCGTGGTTGTGCTCCCAGACGCGGGCTTCGAGGTCACCGTTCGTGCTGCCCGTGTAGAAACTGCCGTCTGCGCATTCGAGGATGTAGGTCCATGGCATCGGGCCATCATGGCGGAGGTGCGTGCGGCTTGGCCGGGGCGTGCGGAGATCCCTTCGACAAGCTCAGGGACCCAGCGGTGTGGAGGAGCCTTGGACTGAGTGTTGTGCGCCCTTCGACACGCTCAGGGACCCAGCCCTTCGACACGCTCAGGGATCCAGCCCTTCGACAGGCTCAGGGACCCAGCATCATCCGGGGGATGTGACGGCGTGCGGCGCGGGGGGTGTTCGCTCAGGGAACCCGAAGTAGGCTGGAACTCATGCGGCGCGGGACTTTCCGAGACGACACGGTGGACTATGCGGCCGTGGGTGCGACCCACGCCCCGGATCTGATGCAGTACCCGCCGGAGCGCAGCATCCCGGCGGAGGAATCCTGGCGCATCGGCAGCGGTGAGGAGCGTTTCCAGACGGCCGGCGAAGCCCTGCTCTCGTGGACGGCGCAGCGCGCCGCCGGGCTCTCCGTGGAAGACGTCCGTCCTGCTCCGGGTCCGGCGTACGCGGGCGTGAGCTTCGACGCCGAAGGGAACCCGATCGCGCCGAGCAAGCGCGACGTGGAGCCGCGGTACGACGCGGAGGGGATGCCCTTCGTGGGCGCGGGAATGACGCTCCACCTGCGCGGCCGTGTCGGTGGCATGCGCGCCGATTCGGAGCTGCGCGTGATCTCCGTCACCGAGGAGACCCGCCGGATCGGCTTCGTGCTGGGCACGGTGGGCGGATCCGTGGTCCGCGGCGAGGAGTCGTTCGATGTGGACTGGCGTGAGGACAACGACGAGGTGTGGTTCACCGTCCGCGCCTTCGACGCCCCGAACACGCTGCTCTATCGCCTCGTCCCCGCCCTCATGAAGCGCCGCCGTCGCGAGCTCTTCGCGCGCTACCTCCGCGCGATCTCCCCGCTCTACGCGACCCCGGTGTGATGGCGGGACCGCTTCCGCTCGGGGATCCCGCGCCGCCGGACGGGCGACTCCCTGCCGACCTCCCGATCTCCGCGGAGACGCCGTTCTCCGCCTACCTCCACATCCCGTTCTGCCGGGTGCGCTGCGGCTACTGCGACTTCAACACGTACACGTCCAGCGAGCTCCGCGGGGCGAAGCAGGAGGACTACGCGTCCACCCTCATCGGCGAGATCGCCCTCGCCCGCACCGTGCTGGAGGACGCCGGAGCGCTGCGGCCGATGGACACGGTGTTCTTCGGTGGCGGCACACCCACGCTGCTGCCGGCAGGCGATCTGGCGCGGATGCTGGGAGCGGCCACCGCGGCGTTCGGGCTCGCTCCGGGTGCCGAGGTGACGGTCGAGGCCAATCCCGACACGGTGACGCCGGAGGTCGCGCGCATCCTCGCAGAGGCGGGGGTCACGAGACTCTCCGTCGGCATGCAGTCGGCCGTCCCGCACGTGCTCGCCGCGCTCGATCGGACGCATCGGCCCGAGAACGTGCGCACCGCGGTCGCCGCCGCGAAGGACGCGGGCCTCGCCGTCAGCGTCGACCTCATCTACGGCGCGCCGGGGGAATCGCTCGCGGATTGGGAAGCATCCCTGGACGCCGCGCTCGCCCTGGAGTCCGACCACATCTCCGCGTACGCGCTCATCATCGAAGACGGCACGAAGCTCGCGCGGCAGATCCGTCGTGGCGAGGTGCCGACACCGGACGACGACCTGCAGGCGGACATGTACGAGATGGCGGACGAGCGCCTCGCCGCCGCCGGGTTCGAGTGGTACGAGGTCAGCAACTGGGCCCGCAGCGAAGGGCAGCGGTCGCGGCACAACCTCGCATACTGGCGGGGGAGCGACTGGTGGGGCTTCGGCCCCGGGGCGCACAGCCACGTGGCCGGGCTCCGGTGGTGGAACGTCAAGCACCCGGCGGCCTACGCACAGCGGCTGGCCGCCTCGTCCTCGCCGGCGGCAGGTCGCGAACGTCCCGACCAGGAGGCGCAGACGCTCGAGCGCATCCTCCTCCTCAGCCGCATCCGCGAAGGGATCGCGGTGACGGACGTCCCGGAGCGGAACAGGGACCGCGTCGCCGGGCTCATCGCCGACGGCCTGATCGATGCGCCGGCGGCGATCCGCGGTCGCGTGCAGCTCACGCTGCGCGGTCGCCTCCTCGCCGACGCGGTGGTGCGTGAGCTGACGGACTGAGCGACGCCGCCCGGGCCGTCCCGCCTTCGGAGAACTCCCGATCGCAGGAGGTAGGATTGGCACTCAGGGCGGCAGAGTGCCAGCACCCGGTCGGCGGGAAGGGGAACCCATGGTCACAGAGCGAGGGCTGCAGGTTCTCCGCGCGATCGTGCAGGACTACGTCGAGACGCACGAGCCCGTGGGCAGCCGTTCCATCGTCGACCGCCATTCCTTCGGTGTCTCGGCCGCGACGATCCGCAACGACATGGCGCAGCTGGAGGACGAAGAGCTGATCACGGCTCCGCACACGTCGTCCGGGCGCGTCCCCACGGACAAGGGCTACCGGGTGTTCGTGAATCACCTCGCCCAGCTCCGACCGCTCTCCACCGCGCAGCGCTCGGCCATCGAGTCGTTCCTCGCCGATCCGGCCGACCTCGATGATCTGATGGTCCGTACTGTCCGCGTGCTCACGCAACTCACCGGACAGGTCGCGCTGGCCCAGTACCCGTCGTTCGCGCGGGCCCACGTGACGCACGTCGAACTCGTGACGCTCGCTCCCAACCGGCTCCTCACGGTCCTGGTCACGGACGCCGGCGGGGTATCACAGCGGATCACCGCGCTGCCGGACACGATCGACGAAGCGGACCTCGCGGTGCTGCGCGCTCGACTGTCCGCCCTCATCACCGGGCAGGCGATCGCGGCGGCTTCCGACCGCCTGCAGGCACTCCTCGCCACGGAGGAGACCCCCCAGGACCGCGTTCTCCGCGCCGTCGCCGGAGTCGTGATCGACGAGCTCGGCGGCTTCCGGCAGGAGCGGCTCGTGATGGCGGGCGCGGCGACCCTGGCGCGACGGGAACAGGACTTCCGCGGCAGCATCCATCCCCTCCTCGAGGCCATCGAGGAGCAGGTCACGCTGCTGCGGCTGATGAGCGAGATGGTGCCGGACGAGCACGGCCTCGCGGCGAGCATCGGCACCGAGAACGCCTCCTTCGGGCTCGGCGAGGCGTCGATCGTGGCCAGCAACTACGCGGCACCCTCGGGGACCGCGCGGGTCGGTGTCATGGGACCGACCCGGATGGACTATCCGAGCAACCTCGCAGCGGCACGGGCGGTCGCCCGCTACCTGTCGCGGATGCTCGACGACGACGAGGCCGGCCGCTGAGGCGGCCCCACGGAAAACACGCGCAGAAAGGCGATTGTGGCGGACCACTACGAGGTTCTCGGGGTGTCCCGGGACGCTTCCACCGACGAGATCAAGAAGGCGTATCGGCGCCTGGCACGGCAGCTCCACCCGGACGTGAACCCGGGCGAGGAGGCCGCAGAGAAGTTCAAGCTGGTCACGCACGCCTACGACGTGCTCAGCGACGAGGAGTCGCGCCGCCGCTACGACATGGGCGGCGGTGACGGCGCGAACAACTTCGGCGGCGGCTTCGGCGGCTTCGGCGACATCTTCGAGACGTTCTTCGGCGCGTCCCAGGGCGGCGGCCGCGGCGCTCGTCCGCGGTCACGACGGGAGCGCGGGCAGGATGCCCTCGTCCGGGTCACCCTCGACCTGGGGGACGTGGTCTTCGGTGCGCACCGCGACATCGAGGTGGACACGGCTGTGCTCTGCGAGACCTGTCAGGGCTCGTGCTGCCAGGAGGGCACGTCGCCCGTCACCTGCGACATCTGCGGTGGCACCGGCCACGTGCAGCGTCAGGTGCGCAGCCTGCTCGGCAACGTCGTCACCTCTCAGCCCTGCGGCACCTGCGAGGGCTACGGCACGACCATCCCGTACCCCTGTGGCACCTGCGGCGGTCAGGGACGCGTCCGGTCGCGCCGCACGGTGTCCCTCGACATCCCGGCGGGCGTCGAGACCGGCCTGCGGCTGCAGCTCCCGGGTTCCGGCGAGGTCGGTCGCGCCGGTGGCCCGAACGGCGACCTGTACGTCGAGGTGACGGTCAACCCGCACCCCGCGTTCAGTCGGGACGGCGACGACCTGCTCGCCACGCTCGAGGTGTCCATGACCGACGCCATCCTGGGCACCGAGACCTCGATCGAGGGGCTCGACGGTGAGGTCGACCTGGAGATCCGCGCGGGCGTGCAGTCCGGCGACGTGCTGACCATCAAGGGACGGGGCATCACGCCGCTGCGCGGCACCCAGCGTGGCGATCTCCGCGTCGGTGTGCAGGTGGTCACCCCCACCAAGCTCGACTCCGCGCAGCGCAAGCTCATCGAGGACTTCGCGAAGAAGAACAAGGCGCCGGGCCCGCAGCTCGCGCAGTTCCAGCAGGGCCTGTTCTCCAAGCTGCGCGACCGGTTCCGTACCCACTGATCGTGGCGCTGCACTTCCTCGTCGAGTCCGCGGGTGACGCCGCGGTGGGCGGTCTCGTGTCACTGACGGGCGCCGAGGCCAAGCATGCGGCCGTCGTCCGGCGGCTGCGCGTCGGCGAGACGGTCACCGTCGGCGACGGTCGAGGCGTCTGGCTGACCGGCGTCGCCGAGGAGGTGTCACCGTCGCGCGTCGATGTCCGGATCGCCGAGCGCGTCGAGCACGAGCCGGCGACTCCGCGTCTCGTGCTCGTGCAGGCGCTCGCGAAGGGCGACCGCGACGAGCTCGCGGTGCAGGCGGCATGTGAACTGGGCGTCGACGAGATCGTGCCGTGGCAGGCGAGCCGGAGTGTGTCGCGCTGGGAGGGGCCGAAGGCGGTGAAGGGACGCGAGCGCTGGGCGACGATCGTCCGCGAGGCGGCCAAGCAGGCGCACCGGACCTGGGTGCCCGAGGTGGCCGCCCCCGAGTCGACCGCACAGCTTGCGGCGCGCGCGGCGACGCAGCGGGTGCTGCTGCTCGACCCGACCGCTCCCGCCCGGCTCTCCACGCTCGTTCCCGACGACCGTGACCTCGTGCTCGTGGTGGGTCCGGAGGGCGGGATGGCTCCGGAGGAGCTCGAGAAGCTCGCGGCGGCCGGCGCTGAGCGCGTCCTGCTCGGCGACACCGTGTTGCGCACCTCCACTGCGGGACCTGCCGCCATCGCCGTGCTCTCGGTGGCCCTCGGCCGCTGGTGACCGGCCGCGGCCCGCGTCCCCCCAGTAAGCTGAGAGCATGAGCGAACCCTCGATCTTCACGCGCATCCTCACCGGGGACATCCCGGGGGAGATCCTGCTCGACACCGGTCGCGTCTTCGCGATCCGCGACATCGATCCACAGGCGCCGCTCCATGTACTCGTCATCCCGAAGACCGAGGAGTACCGCGACGTGACCGCACTCGCAGCCGGGGATCCCGAGCTGCTGGCGGAGATGGTCGCCGCCGCCAAGCGCATCGCCGAGGAGCACGCCAACGGCGAGTACCGCCTCATCTTCAACAACGGCGCGAGTGTCGCGCAGTCCGTCTTCCACGTGCACGCCCATGTGCTCGGCAACCTCGAGGAGAACAAGCTCGTTGGCTTCTGACGATCAGGAAACCGTCACCGAAAGGCTCTACGCCGACGGTGTCGCGATGGTGCAGCTGCTCGGTCCCCAGGACCGGCTGCTGCGGATGCTGGAGCGGGAGCACCGCGACGTGCAGGTGCTCGTCCGCGGCAACGAGATCACGCTCACGGGTGAGCGCGAGGCCGTCGCCAAGGCCAAGAACCTCGTCGACGAGCTGCTCGCGATGACCAAGGCCGGCCACGACCTCGCCCCGAGCGACGTGTCCAGCTCTGCGCGCATGCTCCGCCAGGAGGGTGGCCCGCGTCCCAGCGAGGTGCTGGGCGAGGCGATCCTGTCCACGCGCGGCAAGGTCATCCGGCCGAAGACGCTCGGCCAGAAGGAGTACGTCGACGCGATCGAGGAGAACACGATCGTGTTCGGCATCGGTCCGGCGGGAACGGGCAAGACCTACCTGGCGATGGCGAAGGCCGTCCAGGCGCTGCAGCGCAAGGAGGTCACGCGCATCATCCTCACGCGTCCGGCGGTCGAGGCGGGGGAGCGCCTCGGGTTCCTCCCCGGCACGCTCACCGACAAGATCGATCCGTACCTGCGGCCGCTCTACGACGCGCTCAACGAGATGATGGACCCGGAGATCGTGCCGCGCCTGATGGCGACCGGGACCATCGAGGTCGCGCCGCTGGCGTACATGCGGGGGCGCACGCTCAACGACTCCTTCGTCGTGCTGGACGAGGCGCAGAACACCACGCCCGAGCAGATGAAGATGTTCCTCACCCGTCTCGGGTTCGGGACGAAGATGGTCGTCACCGGCGACATCACCCAGGTCGACCTCCCGCAGGGAGCCTCCGGTCTCCGCCTGGTCACCCGCGTGCTCGACGGCATCGACGACATCCACTTCTCCCGCCTGACCAGCGACGACGTGGTGCGGCACTCGCTGGTCGGTCGCATCGTCGACGCGTACAGCGAGTACGACGAGCGCCGCGTGGCGCAGCGCACCGAGCGCGAACAGGCGCACGAGTTCGCCAACCGTGCCGAGCGACGCGGTGCCCAGCGACCAGGACCACGCGATCGCATGCCGAAACGAGGGCTCTCATGATCGAGATCAACAACGAGTCGGCGATCGATGTCGACGAGACCGTGCTGCAGCGGCTGACCGACTTCAACCTCGCGCAGCTCCACGTCAGCGCGGACGCCGAGGTCGCCATCGTGCTCGTCGACGAGGGGGCGATGGAAGCGCTGCACGTGCAGTGGATGGACGAACCGGGCCCGACCGACGTCCTCAGCTTCCCGATGGACGAGCTCCGTCCCGGTACCGAGGACCGGCCGACGCCCCCCGGGCTGCTCGGCGACATCGTCCTCTGCCCGCAGGTCGCGGAGACGCAGGCGCAGGCCGCCGGCCACACGCTGATGGACGAGCTCATCCTGCTCACCACGCACGGACTGCTGCACCTTCTCGGCTTCGATCACGCGGAGCCGGATGAGGAGCGGGAGATGTTCGGTCTGCAGAAGCAGCTCATCCAGGGCTTCGCCGCGTCCGAGCGTCGCCGGCGATGACGGAGCTGCTGCTGCTCGTCGCCGCCGTGCTGCTGGTGGCGTTCGGCGGCCTCATGGCCGCGATCGACGCGGCATACGGCGTGACCTCCCGTGCCGGCCTGGCCGACATGGCGACCGAGGGCCGCCGTGCGAAGGCGCTGGAGCGGATCGCCGGCGACCTCGACGCGCACGTCAACGCGGTCGCCTTCATCCGCGTCCTCGCGGAGGTGACGGCTGCCGTGCTCGTCACCGTGGCGTTCACGATCGTCTTCGAGAACATCTGGTGGGCGATGCTCGCCGCCGCCATCCTGATGACCGGCATCACCTTCGTCCTCGTCGGGGCGAGTCCGCGGACCTTCGGGCATCAGCACGCCGAGAGCATGATCCGGGGGAGTGCGAACGTCGTCCGGGGATTGCGCATCATCCTCGGGCCGATCGCCCAGGGCCTCGTCGTCTTGGGCAACCGCGTCACCCCGGGGACCGGACGCAGCTCGTTCTCGAGCGAGGACCAGCTGCTGAGCATGGTCGACGAGGCCGCCTCGAACGACCTCATCGAGGAGGACGACCGCGACCTCATCCACTCGGTGTTCGACTTCACCGACCAGTTCGTCCGCGCGGTGATGGTGCCGCGGACCGAGATGGTCACCGTGGGCGCGGAGGCGACGACCGACGAGGCCATGTCGCTCTTCCTGCACCGCGGCGTGTCCCGGATGCCGGTCGTCGACGATGAGGCGGACGATGTCGTCGGGGTGCTCTACCTCAAGGACCTCGTGCAGTTCGCCTACCGCGACGACAGCGCCTGGCGCGCCGCCTCGATCCGTCCGATCGCTCGGCCTGCCACGTTCGTTCCCGAGTCGATGCGTGCGGAGACGCTGCTGCAGCAGATGAAGCGCGACGCGGTGCACGTGTGTCTCGTAATCGACGAGCACGGCGGCATCTCCGGCCTGGTGACGCTGGAGGACCTCATCGAGGAGCTCGTGGGGGAGATCTCGGACGAGTACGATCAGGTATCCGCCGAGTTCGTCGACCTGGGCGACGGCCGCTATCGCGTGAGCTCCCGGCTCTCGCTGGAGGACGTGGGCGATCTGTTCGGCCTGGAGCTCGAGGACGAGGACGTCGACTCCATCGGCGGTCTGCTCGGCAAGACGCTCGGCCAGGTGCCGCAGCCCGGTGCGACGGCCACCGTCCACGGCCTCGTACTCACCGGCGGGGCTTCCCGCGGGCGGGGCCGAGGGATCGCGACGGTGTTCGTGGAGCGGGCAGCAGAGCCCGAAGATGTGCAGGATGAAGGAGAACGGCGCGATGACTGAAGACACCCGGAGCGGGTTCGTGACCTTCGTCGGACGGCCGAACGTGGGCAAGTCGACGCTCACCAACGCCCTCGTCGGCGAGAAGATCGCCATCACGAGCGAGAAGCCGCAGACCACGCGTCGAGCGATCCGCGGCATCCTCAACCGCCCGGACGGACAGCTCGTCATCGTCGACACCCCCGGCATCCACAAGCCGCGCACGCTCCTGGGCGAGCGGCTGAACGACCTCGTCGAGCAGGTGCTGGGCGACGTCGATGTGATCGGCTTCTGCGTGCCCGCGACCGAGAAGGTCGGTCCCGGCGATCGCCGCATCGCCGCTTCGCTGGACGGCTACCCGCGCGCGCAGAAGATCGCCATCGTCACGAAGACCGACGCGGCCGGGCGCGATGAGATCACCGAGCGGCTGATGGAGGTGGACTCCCTCCGCGAGGACTGGGCCGCCGTGATCCCGCTGTCGGCGCTGACGCGCGATCAGCTCGAGGTGCTGGCGGACGAGATCCTGCAGCTCATGCCCGAGGGGCCCGCGCTCTACCCCGAGGGGGTCACCACGGACGAGTCGACGGAGGATCGCATCGCCGAGATCATCCGCGAGGCCGCCCTCGACGGCGTGCGCGATGAGCTCCCGCATTCGATCGCCGTCGTGGTCGACGACATCGCCCCGCGCGAGGACAGCGACCTCACCGACGTGCACGCCTCCATCGTGGTCGAGCGGGACAGCCAGAAGGCCATCATCATCGGCCACAAGGGCAAGCGCCTCCGCGACGTGGGTGCCCGCTCCCGCGCGGGGATCGAGGAGCTGCTCGGGACCCGCGTGTTCCTCGGGCTCCACGTCAAGGTCGCGAAGGAGTGGCAGCGCGATCCCAAGCAGCTCGGCCGGCTCGGGTTCTGACATGCAGGCCCGCAGGACGTCGGAGGCGGCGGGCAGACCGCCGACCCCACCGACATGATCGGCCGCGGCGAAGACCCGAGCTCGCTGCGGGACCAGATCTTCACACGAGTGTTCGACGAGCACTGGGCGACGGTGCGCCACCATATCGAGGGCGTCGTCCCCGACGACGACGAGGTGAGCGAGATCGTGTCGGAGGTCTTCCTCGCGGCGTGGTCGCGACTCCGACCGACGCGGCCCCCGGGGAGGGTCTGGCTGCTCCGGGAGACCGACCGTCGGTTGCGCGCGCGGTCCCGGCGCTCATCCACCGCCCACGGGGCGATCGACGCCGTGCACTCAGGGCTCTCCGGCGACCCCGAGACCCTCGGCGGATTCGGACGCCGCGAAGTGCTCAGGGCTTTGGGTGTCCTCAGTCCGCTGCAACGGCGTATCATCATGCTCACGTACTGGGATGGACTCGCGGTGGGGGAGATCGCGGAGCTGCTGCGCACTTCTGAGTCCCGGGTACGGAAGACGTTGGCTCGTGCCGAGGATCGGTTGCGAGAGACGCTGGGACTGGAGGGGACGGGGAATGCGTGATGAGTGACAATGCTCTGCTCGAGCGCGTGCTCGTCGAGGCCGATCCCGCGCGCACCCCGCGGGACGCCCCCCCGGACGCGCGCGCCATCGCCGCGCGTGATCGCATCATCCGATCTGCTCGTGCGCCGCGACGACGGCGTGCCAGGACGATCGGCTGGGCAGCGGGCCTCACGGCCGTCGCGGCGTCCGCCGCGGTGGCTTTCGGCGTCCTCCTCCCGCAAGGAGCCGCCGTCGCGGGAGCGCCGTCTCCGCTCGTGTTCGAGGCGGCCGGCTCGCTGAGCGATACGGTGGCCGCGGCGGAGGCGGACCTCGAGGTCTTCAGTCCACCGGCGGAACCCGAGCGCTCGACGCGCACGGCGTTCTGGTCGTACAACGTCGAGGTCGACACCGAACGGGCCGAGGTCGTTCCGCAGTTCGCGACCTTCACCTGGGAGGAAGACCTCTCGGGAGAGGCCGTCGCCATCAACGGTGAGCCGTATGCGCCAACGGATGCGGTGGCGAACGGACAGGCCGAGGTGAAGAGCACGGGCGAGGTGGCATCCCGCGTCGTCCTCGCTCCGGGCGAGTTCGTCACTCCTGTCGTCGACGTCCCGGGCGATTCCGCCGCGGACGTGCGGTCGCTGCTGGTCGCCTTCGACATGCCCGAGCAGCCGACCGCGTTCGAGGCGGTCACGGCGATCACCTCCGTCTTCGGGCAGTGGACGCTGACGAACGCGCAGCACGCCGAGTTGCTGACTCTGATCGAGGAGTCCGGGGGCGCGGAGGCTCTGGGGACGACGAACGATCGCCTCGGCCGCCCGGTCGCCGGGATCCGTGTCATCTCCGCGGACGGCGTCGTCCGTGACGACGTGCTCGTATCGCTCGACACCGGCCGCATCGTGGGCCTCGAACGGACGGTGCTCAAGGACGACGGGGTGTTCCCCGCAGGGGCGATCGTCGACTACCGGATGTGGGACATCGACGAGGAGATGCTGCGATGACACGGCTGCGCATCGCCGTCGTGGTCGGACTGGCGCTGGTGCTGACCGGAGCAGGCGGTCCCGTCGCCGCGGCCACCGCTGAGGAGCCGACGCTCGACCCGTTGATGGTGCGCATCCTCGACGAGGTGCCCGGTGGCGTGGTGGTCGACGCCGGCAGCGCCGTCTGGCCGAAGCTCGACATGGAGTACACCTCGAACACCGGGACCGTCCGCACGATGGCGCGTGCGGTCGGGAACTGTGCGACCGGTCGCATCTGCGCGTACCGGGAGCTCAATCGCGTCGGCGCCATGCTGAGCTGGGGAAGCTGCACGACCATCGCGATCCCGTCGTCCTTCGCGACGAAGTCGGCGGCGAACGCCCGCACCTCCGGTTACATGCAGGTCCGGAACGGCAGCTCGGTCCTGGCGACGGTCTCCGCCAACGCGTGGAGCAACGTCTCCGGTTCCGCGACCAACATCCGCTGCTTCCTCTGAGCGTGCGTAGCGGCGATGCGGGCGAGAAGGTCGGATCGAGGGATAGGTCGATGAGTCGTGGCCGCGTTGCTGTCGCGTGCTGCATGTAGCCGATGCCGACGGAGGACCGTTCGAGTGAAGCGGGGCTTTCTCCGCGCTGCGGCCACCGGACTGACAGTGCTGGGTGTGGCGGCGTCGGCGGGGTGCGTGCCCACACGCCCCGTCTTCCTGGAGCCGGTGGCACTGACGGTCGTCGACGACCAGTTCGCGTGGGTGCATTGCCTCGACGAGCCCTGGGAGATCGACTACATCTCCACAGCGCTCCGTGAAGAATGGGGAGTTGAAGAGGAGATCGTGCTCTTCTCGGCGACTGCCGATGAGGGAGGAGCGGTGGAAGTCCTGCCCGCTGAACCGATTCTCCCCGACACCTTTCCCGACTTCTCCGTGACCAGCAGCCACGCGTATCCCGTGTCGAGTCTGGAAGGGCCCGTCACCGTGTACGTCATACTCTCCGGGGTCGACCACCGCGCGGAGATGTCGTTCAAGGACGTTGCTGTCGAGGCCCTCGTTGAAGGTTCGTACGTCGACCACTCCGGGGAGGTGACCACTGAGCCCTGCGGCGGAGCAGGTTCTGTGCCGAACGCAACGCGCCGTCATGCTCCCGCGGGCGCATGATGGAAGCGAGGATGAAGGGTGGAATCATGGCGACGCACTGGGTGGCGACGGCGGCGGGATCTCCCGAGTCGTGGGAGTTCGAGGAGTACGAGGCCGCGGCGCCGGGCAAGGGTGAGGTCACGATCCGCGTCCGGGCCGCGGGGGTGAATCCGGCCGACGCGAAACATGTCGCTGCCGCTCGACCAGGGCTCGAGTTCCCGGTGCCGATCGGCTACGAGGTCTCGGGTGAGCTCGCGGCGATCGGCCCCGCGACCCGCATCGGTTCCGGTGAGGCCGAGGTCGGCGATGAGGTCGTGGCGTTCCGCGTGCGGGGCGGTTACGCGACCGAGGTTACGGTGCCCGCGGCGAAGGTGTTCGCGAAGCCGTCCACGCTCACCCACCCGGAAGCGGCCAACCTCCTGCTCGTCGGCACGACGGCCGCGGAGATGCTCGCCGTCACCGGGGCGTCGCCGGGGGAGACGGTTTTGCTGCACGGGGCGTCGGGCGCGGTCGGTGTCAGCGTGCTGCAGCAAGCGCGGCTCCGGGACGTCCGGGTCATCGGCACCGCCAGCCCCGAACGCTTCGACGAGGTGCGGCGTTTCGGCGGGGTCCCGGTGGCCTACGGGCGGGGCCTCGCTGATCGGGTACGAGCGCTGGCCGACGGACCGATCGCCGCGGCTCTGGATGCGGTGGGCACCGACGAGGCGATCGACGTGTCCCTCGCCCTGGTGTCCGATCGCCGCCGCATCGTCACGATCGCGAACTTCGCGCGGGCATCGGCCGACGGGTTCCTCGCGATCGCGGGGTCGATGCCGGACAGTGCACGATTCCGCGACGAGGTGCGCAGCGAACTCGTCGCCCTGGCGCAGAACGGCGACCTGGTGGTTCCGCTCGCGCGCACGTTCCCGCTCGCCGAGGCGCCGGCCGCGCACCGGCTCCTCGCCACAGGGCACCCGGGCGGCAAGCTCGCGCTGGTCACCGACGCCTAGTCGATCTCGCGGAGCGCGGACGTGACGATGACCACGTCCTCGCCGTACTCGGCGTCGACCGCGTCCTGCAGCGTCCCGTCATCCCAGACGACCTGGAGCCACACGTAGCCGCGGTCCGTCGACACGGCGAGCGCATCCGCGCCGAGGCGTCCGGCGATGTCGTTCTGCACGCGGTCGAGCTCATCCGCCGTGCTCGCGCCGTCCGCGCCGTCGGTCGGATCCTCCGGAGCCATCGGATCGTAGAGCGCGAGGAGGGCGGGCGGTGCGGTCACCGTGAATCGCTCGCCGTCCCAGGTGCCGGTGACCGCGTACGCCCCCCAGTGCGTCTCCCCGGACGCCTCGCTGCCGTCCACACCGTCCCAGCTCCACTCGTCGAGCGCGACTCCGTCGCACTGCGGCGGATACGACTCGCGGATCGCACCGAGACACAGCCGGACCTCCCCGGATTCGTCGAGGACCGTTCCCGTGGCGACCACGGTTCCCTCCGGCGGCGCGGGCTCCGCCTCTTCCAGGCGGGAGTCCGACGGGACCATCGTGCTGGTCGGCGGCGACGATGCTCCTGGGCTCGCGGCGCAGCCGGCCAGCAGCAACAGCGCCGACACGACGCCGACGGCGAGGAGGGGACGGTCGCGGAAGGTGCTCATACCGACCAGTGTCGCGCGCACTCGCATCGTCTCGGGGCGTCCAAACACCCGCGGCTTCCCTGCTAGCATGACCACATGCCTTTCGGCGGTCTGCTTCTTCTTAGCTGCCGCGACGAGTCCTAAAGCTAGGGCCTTCCTCGTCGCGGCGCTTGTGTTGGCCCGTTCATCTTGACGAAGAGAAGAAGCCCCATCATGCAGAACACTCAGCGCCCGTCCGCGATGCCGATCCACAAGTACCGGCCGTTCCACGAGCAGATCACCGTCCACCTGCCTGACCGCACATGGCCTGATGCCCGCATCACCGAGGCCCCGCGCTGGTGCGCGGTGGACCTCCGCGACGGCAACCAGGCCCTCATCGACCCGATGTCGCCCGAGCGCAAGCGCGTCATGTTCGAGCTGCTCGTCAGCATGAGCTACAAGGAGATCGAGGTCGGCTTCCCGTCGGCGAGCCAGACCGACTTCGACTTCGTGCGCCAGCTCATCGAGGAGAACGTCATCCCGGATGACGTCACGATCCAGGTCCTGACGCAGGCGCGCGAGCACCTGATCGCTCGCACCTACGAGGCGATCGCGGGAGCCAAGCAGGCCATCGTGCACCTCTACAACTCCACGAGCGTGTTGCAGCGCGAGGTGGTCTTCCGCACCGACAAGCAGGGCATCATCGACATCGCGCTCGAGGGCGCTCGGCTGTGCCGCCGGTTCGAGAAGACCATCCCCGACACGCAGGTGTACTACGAGTATTCCCCGGAGAGCTACACCGGCACCGAGCTGGAGTTCGCGGTCGACGTCTGCAACCAGGTCATCGAGATCTTCGAGCCCACGCCGGACCGCAAGGTGATCATCAACCTCCCCGCGACGGTGGAGATGGCGACGCCGAACATCTACGCCGACTCGATCGAGTGGATGAGCCGTCACCTCGCCCACCGCGAGAACGTCATCCTGTCGCTGCACCCGCACAACGACCGCGGCACCGCGATCGCCGCGGCGGAGCTGGGCTACATGGCCGGCGCCGACCGTATCGAGGGCTGCCTGTTCGGCAACGGCGAGCGCACCGGCAACGTCGACCTCGTCGCGCTGGGCATCAACATGTTCACGCAGGGCATCGACCCGCAGATCGACTTCAGCGATATCGATCAGGTCAAGCGGACGGTCGAGTACTGCAACCAGCTGCCGGTGCCGGAGCGCAGCCCGTGGGCCGGCGACCTCGTCTTCACCGCGTTCAGCGGTTCGCACCAGGACGCCATCAAGAAGGGCTTCGAGGCCATGGCCGCCAAGGCCGAGGCGCAGGGCGTGACGGTCGACGAGATCGAGTGGGCCGTGCCGTACCTGCCCGTCGACCCGAAGGACCTCGGCCGCTCGTACGAGGCCGTCATCCGCGTGAACTCCCAGTCGGGCAAGGGCGGGGTCGCGTACCTGCTCAAGTCCGATCACGCGATCGACCTGCCGCGCAAGCTCCAGATCGAGTTCTCCGGGGTCGTGCAGGCCAAGACGGATGCCGAGGGCGGAGAGGTCACCAGCGAGCAGATCTGGTCGATCTTCACGGACGAATACCTGCCCGCCGCCGACACCGAGGCCAAGTGGGGGCGGTTCGAGCTGCTCGCCACGCAGACCAGGAGCGACATGTCCGGTGACGTGGTGCTCGACGTCGTGCTGCGGGACGACGACCAGGAGGTCTCGGTGTCTGGCAACGGCAACGGTCCGGTCGCGGCGTTCGTCGAGGTGCTCCGGGGCCAGGGCTTCGACATCACGGTCTACGACTACGTCGAGCACGCTCTCAGCGCCGGCGGCGACGCGCAGGCCGCGGCCTACGTCGAGCTGCAGGTCGGCGACCAGCGCCTGTGGGGAGTCGGCATCGACGGCGACATCTCGACCGCGTCGCTCAAGGCGATCGTGTCCGGCGTGAACCGCTCGATCCGCAGCCGTCAGCAGGAGCTGGCTGCCGTCTGATCTTCCTTCGAATCGCGCGATTGGTCGTATCCGGCCGCCGGATGGGACCAATCGCGCGATTCGAAGGAGGGGGTCAGTCCACCCACTGCACCAGCTGCCAGATGAGGCCGTTGGGATCGGCGAACTGGCAGTAGCGTTCGCCCCATGGCTCGGTCTCGGGAGCGGTGACCACCCGCGCACCCGCGGCGGCGATGCGGGCGAACTCCCGGTCGATCTCGTCGACGACGAAGACGATCAGGGTGCCTTGACCGGCGGATCCGGCGATCTCCTCCGGACGGAACGTCGTGAGCCCGGTCTCGAGGAAGATGACGTTCGGGACGGGTCCCGGGTGCTGCAACGAGACGAAGCCCTCCGCGGACATCGCCTCCTCGAAGCCGAAATGCGTCATGGCGAAGGCGGCGGAGGCCGCCACGTCGGGGACGTTGAGCGAGAGGGCGGTCTGAGTGATGTTCACGATGCTCCATTCCAAAAGTCTGTACAGCGTACAGGGTTAAGTCCGGAGCGGTCTAGGCTATTCCCGATGACCAGGAATCTCGTCGATCTGCTCTGGCGGCACAGCCCCGCGGCTCCCGTGGCTCGGCAGCGCGGTCCGAAGGCGCGCCACTCGACGGATGACGTCGTGGATCGTGCCGTGGCGCTGGCTGACGCCGAGGGCCTCGGCGCGGTGACGATCCGGTCTCTCGCGCAGTGTCTCGAGCTGACTCCGATGTCGATCTACACGCACGTCAACAGCCGCGCCGACCTGCTCGTCCTGATGGCGGATGCGATGCACGCCAGGATGCCCACCGAGCCTGCGCAGGCGTCCGGGTGGCGCGCGGAGGTCCGGGCGGTCGCCGAGGACAACCTGCGCCTCCTCCGGGCTCACCCCTGGCTCATCGACATCCACGACCCGCGGGTCGCGCTCGGCCCTGGCACCATCGCCAAGTACGACCGGGAACTCCACGCCTTCGACGGCCTCGGCCTCACCGCCGTGGATCGTGATGCGGCGCTGAGCTTCGTGCTCGACTTCACTCTCTCCGCGGCAGCACGCATGCGGGAGGAGGAGAGCGCGGATTCGTTCGCGGCCTCGTGGGCAGAGGCCGCACCGCGTCTGGCGGCCTATCTCGGTGACGGGATGCCGCTCGCCCGGTCAGTGGGTCAGGCTGCCGGGGAGTCGATGGGCGCCCCCTACGACGCTCGAGCAGCCTGGGACTTCGGTCTCGCGCGCGTCATCGACGGGCTCGCCGGCACCTGACCCTCCTTCGAATCGCGCGATTGGTCGTATCCGGCTGCGGAAAGGAGCCAATCGCGCGACTCGAAGTCAGTCCTGGGGCTTCACGATCGCGATGGCGCCGGTCTCCGCGGCGACCTTGCGGCGGTACAGACGGCGCTGCTCCGGAAGCGAGACGTCGAACGTCACGGCGAGGATGCGGATCACAGCCGTCACGACGATGCCGATGACCGCCGCGAGCGGGATCGGCATGCCGACCGCGTTCGCGACGACGATGAACGTGCAGCCGGCCGCGGCGGCCACCGCGTACAGGGAGCCGACGTGCATGATGGCGGTCGGCAGCCCCATGAGCATGTCGCGGAGGACGCTCCCGCCGACCGCGGCGCACACGCCGATGAAGACCGCGGGTACTTCGGGGATGCCGAAGGCGAGGGCCTTGCTCGTTCCGAAGGCGCCGAACATGCCGATCACCACGGCGTCGAGCACGACGATCGCGGTGTTGAGTCGCGTGAAGAGTCCGGCCAGCAGCATGCCGAGCAGCGCGGCACCCGCGGCCGTGACCAGGTACCACTGGTTCTGCAGCGTCGCGGGAGTCTGCCCGAGCAGGATGTCGCGGATGAGACCGCCACCCATGCCGATCATGATCCCGATGATCGCGACGCCCAGCCAGTCGAGCCGACGCTGCCCTTGGAACCCGGCGGCGAACATCGCGCCCTGCACTCCGCCGAGGCCGACGCCGAGGAGGTCCGCCCACAGCGGAATGGTGAAGAGCGGTTCGGTCACGCGTCCATTGTCGCGCACGGAGGATAATCGAAGGGTGCCCACCTACCGAGACGAAGCGGTGATCCTGCGCACCCACAAACTGGGGGAGGCGGATCGCATCGTCACGATGCTGTCCCGGCGGCACGGGAAGGTGCGCGCGGTCGCGAAGGGTGTGCGTCGCACCTCGTCGAAGTTCGGCTCCCGCCTCGAGCCGTTCATGGTCGCGGATGTGCAGCTCTACGAAGGCCGCTCGCTCGACATCGTGCAGCAGGCCGAGTCGCTCGGGGCTTATGGCACGGACATCGCCGCCCATTACGATCGGTTCACCGCCGCGAACGCCATGGTCGAGACGGCGGATCGGCTCAGCGACGCCGAGGCCACCCCGGAGCAGTACCTCCTGCTCGTCGGCGGGCTGCGGGCGCTGTCCCGCGGCGAGCACGCCCCGCGCAGCATCCTCGACTCGTACCTGCTGCGGGTCATGTCCCTCTCCGGGTGGGCGCCGTCCCTCGAGGACTGCGCGCGCTGTGGAGCCCCGGGGCCGCACTCCGTCTTCGTCGCGCAGCTCGGCGGCCTGGTCTGCCGTGCCGACGCGCCCGTCGGGAGCCCCCGGATCGCCGAGAAGACCCTGACGCTGCTGCGCGCGCTGATCCGCGGGGACTGGGACCTCATCGACGCCGCCCCGCACGCCGACACGGCGGCTGCATCCGGCCTCGTCGCGGCGTATGCCCAGTGGCACCTGGAGCGCGGCATCCGCTCGCTCGCGCACGTCTCGTCCACCCCCGGAGAAGGAGCACGGTGAGCCCGAAGCCCTACACGCACAAGGACGCGGTGCCCTACCGGCCGATCGACTGGACGGGCGTGTATCCGCCCGCGTTCCCCGCCGTCCCGGAGCACGTCGCCATCGTCATGGACGGCAACGGCCGCTGGGCGAACCGCCGGGGGCTCAACCGCATCGAGGGGCACAAGGCAGGGGAGGAGGTGCTGCTGGACGTCGTCGCCGGCGCGATCCAGGCCGGCGTGAAGCACCTCTCCGTCTATGCGTTCTCCACCGAGAACTGGGCTCGTTCGCCGGAGGAGGTCCGCTTCCTCATGGGCTACAACCGCGATGTGCTGCACCGCCGTCGCGATCAGCTCAACGAGTGGGGCGTGCGGGTCCGGTGGGCCGGGCGCAAGCCGCGCCTGTGGGGCAGCGTCATCAAGGAGCTGCAGTATGCCGAGCAGCTCACCCGCGACAACGACGTGCTCACCCTCACCATGTGCGTCAACTACGGCGGACGGATCGAGCTCGTCGACGCGATGCGGGCGATCGCGGCCGATGTCGCGGCCGGGCGGGTGAAGCCGAACGCGATCAGCGAGAAGATGATCCGCCGGCACCTGTACGTGCCGGACATGCCGGACGTGGACCTGTTCCTGCGCAGCTCGGGGGAGCAGCGCACCTCGAACTTCCTGCTGTGGCAGTCGGCCTACGCCGAGATGGTGTTCCTCGACACGCTGTGGCCGGACTTCTCCCGCGAGGAGCTCTGGCGTGCGATCGGGGTCTACCTCTCCCGCGACCGCCGCTTCGGCGGCGCGGTGGACACCCCGACGTCGGCCTGAGCCCGCAGCCAGCGCTCCGTCTCGCGCGGATGCGTCAGCCGCACGATCGTGAGATGCGGGAAGCGCTCCTCCACCTGGGGGAAGCGCTCGGTCCATTTGTGGAGCGTCGCGGTCTGCCACGCCAGGATGCTCTCCTCCGGCGTGCTCCCCACCATCCGCCAGATCGGCTTTTCGACGTTCCCGTTCCACATCCGGGTGCGGAGGATGCTGCGGCTGAGGGTGCGTCGGAGCAGACGCGACCGCACCACGCGGTACGGGTAGTCGAGCCAGACCGCGAGCTGCGCCCTCGGAGTCAGGATCTCGTCGGTGCCCTTGCTCGTGTACTGCCACTCGGTCACCCAGCGCTCGTCCGCCGCGAAGGCGCGCACGTCGTCGAGGAACTCCGCCCGCGGGGTCCACTCCGGACCGTGGAACAGGCCGTCGATCTCCACGTGCCGCAGCTCCCAGAGCGCGGCGAGTCGCCGGGAGAGTGTCGTCTTCCCCGAGCCGGTGACACCGGCGACGAGCACGCGCTCGGGCCGGAAGGGAAGCGGATCATCGGCGGAGAGCATCCGAGGATTCTACTGACGGAATACGTCGGACGCGCGGGCGGTTGATGATCGTGTGACTGAACCCATCTCCATCGACATCTGGTCCGACATCGCCTGCCCCTGGTGCTACATCGGCAAGCGCAACCTCGAGAAGGGTCTCGAAGCCGTCGCGGCCGATGACGATGCTCCGCAGGTCACCGTCACCTTCCACTCGTTCGAGCTCTCGCCCGACACCCCCGTCGACTTCGACGGCGACGAGATCGACTTCCTCTCCGGTCACAAGGGCATGCCGCGCACGCAGGTCGAGCAGATGTTGGCCAACGTCACGAACGTCGCCGCGAACGCGGGCCTGCAGTACCGGTTCGACCTGCTGCAGCACACGAACACCGTGAAGGCGCACGAGCTGCTGCACTTCGCGAAGGCCGAGGGGCGCCAGCACGAGATGGAGGAGCGGCTCATGTCCGCGTACTTCACCGAGGGCAAGCATGTGGGGCGCATCGACGACCTCGTGGCACTCGCGGCCGAGGTCGGCCTCGATGCCGATCGCGCCCGCGCCGCGCTCGAGAGCGAGCAGTACCTCGCCGATGTCCGCCAGGACCAGGCGCAGGCTCGCGCGTACGGGATCCAGGGCGTGCCGTTCTTCGTGGTCGACGGTCAGTACGGCATCAGCGGCGCGCAGCCGCCTGCGGCGTTCGAGAACGTCATCCGCGACCTCTGGGCGCAGCGGAGCGCTGCCGTCGAGGCCTGACCCGCTCCGGCAGGCGACGGCGGGGACCCCGGGTCGGGGGTCCCCGCCGTTTCGCCGCCTGGCCTCAGATGCGCTGCTGGCGGGGGCCGAGGGGCAGCGGCTTCATCGGCTGATCGTTCGCGGTCAGGTCGATGCCCAGGTCCCTGGCGTAGACGACCCTTGTGGTGATCGCGACGTCCTCGCCGGTCTCCTTCAGCTCGAAGACCCGGCCCCCACGCATGCGGTTGCGCTCGGCGCCGGAGAGGCCGTACGCGCCGAAGCCGGTTCCCGGGGCGTATCCGAGCATCACGCCGTAGTAGTCGCCGACGTAGTCGTTGATGTGATCGTGTCCGACGAACACGCCCTTCACGTCGCCGCGCTCGAGGATCGCGTTGAACATCCCCGAGTTGAACGGACCGGGGCATTCGTCCTCGTTGCGCTCCCCGACGATGCCGTGACGGGCCTTGCCGCGCGCGGCGTCGGCCGCCGTGCGGGTGTCGACGCCACCCCACCACATGAAGCGGTGCTCCCACAGCGCGATGTGCAGGAACATGAGCCCGGGGACCTTGCGGCCGCGGCGCTGCTCCAGACGCTGTGACTGCTCGCGGTACCACGCCACCTGGTCCATGCGCAGCCAATCCCACGCGGGGTAGCCGGCGAAGTCCTGGCCGTCGATGGCATCCGGCGCGTATCGGCCCGAGTCCATCAGCCAGAGCGCGAACGCCTCCCGGTTCTTCTTCGCAGCGGAGCCGATCGTGACGATCGTGTTGCTCGTGCCCGTCACGCCGCGGGTGTTCTCGGCGTTCACGTTGTACTCGTACGAGCGGTAGATCTTCAGCATCCCCGCTTCATCGACACCGGACTGCGGCAGCGAGTCCTCGTCGTGGTTGCCATAGGTCACCGCCCATGGGATGCGGCGGGACTCCATCGGCATGACGACGTTGTTGATCGCCTGCTTCACGGCCAGCCGCGTCTCGCACCCGCCGGTGATCACGTCGCCGTTGATGACCACGAAGTCCGGCTTCTCCTGGTCGAGCACCTTCTCCATCAGCTCGACGGTGCGGCGGTCGGTGAGCTCGTCGTCCTGCGTGTCGTTGAACTGCACGACCTTGAAGGTGCCGTCGGCGCGGAACCGCAGGTTCCGCCGCTGTCCGGTGCCGGGCGAGGCGGGAACCGTCGCCGCTGCGGCGGGCGCGGTGCCGAGGGGGAGGGTGGTGCCGAGTGCACCGAGTGCTCCCGCGGTGAGGACGGTTCGCCGGCTGATCGGCAGTCGGTCGGGCATGCGTGGTCTCCTTCGTCTTCGGGCGGATATCGCCGCGGCGAGACTAGGGACATCAGATGTCGACGGGGAGGCCGGAAGGTGAACGCGGCCCGTCTCCGTGGCGCCGCGGGAGCGGTGCCCACGTGACGTGGAGGTGAACGACCGGACTCAGCGGGGGAGAGCGGCCTCGATCGCCTCGACGATCTCCGGCGCATCGGGCTTCTGCTTGGGACGGAAGCGCAGCACGTCGCCGTCCGGCAGCACGAGGAACTTCTCGAAGTTCCACTCGACGCGGCCGGCCTTGCCACCCGCGTCCGGCGTCTCCTTGAGTGCCTTGTAGAGCTCCGCGGCGTTCTTGCCGTTGACCTTGACCTTGTCGTTCACCGGGAAGGAGACGCCGTAGGTCGTGGAGCAGAACTCGAGGATCTCGTCGACCGAACCGGGCTCCTGACCGAAGAACTGGTTGCAGGGGAACCCCACCACCGTGAAGCCGCGGTCGCCGAATCGGCGCTGCAGCTCCTCCAGCTGCTCGTACTGCGGGGTGAGGCCGCACTTGGAGGCCACGTTCACCACGAGCACCACATCGGCACCCAGATCGTCCAGAGTCTTCTCCTGCCCCTGGGCGTCGGTGAAGGGGATGGAACGGAGCGCGGAATCGGTCATATGCACAGCTTAGGTCGCCGCATCCCCACCGGCTCCGGGTCTGGGAGAATGGACACGCCATGACTGTCGCCACCGCCCCCGCCCGCCCGCTCCGCATCGGCCCGATCGACCTCGACGTGCCGGTCGTCCTCGCGCCGATGGCCGGGATCACGAACACGGCGTTCCGGCGCCTGTGCCGGGAGTACGGGGCCGGCCTGTACGTCAGCGAGATGATCACGTCGCGCGCCCTCGTCGAGCGCAACGAGACCACCATGCGGCTGATCCGGCACCACGAGTCGGAGACGCCGCGCTCGATCCAGCTCTACGGCGTCGACCCGAAGACCATCGCCGAGGCCGTCCGCATCATCGTCGCGGAAGACCACGCCGACCACATCGACCTCAACTTCGGCTGCCCGGTCCCCAAGGTGACCAGGAAGGGCGGCGGGGCGGCCCTGCCGTGGAAGTCGAAGCTCTTCGCGGACATCGTCGATCAGGCGGTGAAGGCCGCCGGCGACATCCCGCTCACGGTGAAGATGCGCAAGGGCATCGACCGCGACCACCTCACCTTCCTCGACGCCGGCCGTGCCGCAGAGGATGCCGGGGCCGCAGCCGTCGCCCTGCACGCGCGCACCGCGAGCGAGTTCTACTCCGGACACGCCGACTGGAGTGCGATCGGCGAGCTCAAGCAGGCGGTGACCAGCATCCCCGTGCTCGGCAACGGCGACATCTGGTCGGCCGAGGACGCCGTGCGGATGATGGCGGAGACCGACTGCGACGGCGTGGTCGTCGGCCGCGGATGCCTCGGACGGCCGTGGCTGTTCGGGCAGCTCGCCCTCGCCTTCGGCGGAGACGGCAAGACGGTCGATGCGACCCTCGGCTTCGTCGCCGACGCCTTCCGCCGGCACGCGGAGCTGCTCGTCGAGTTCTTCGAGGACGAGGACCGCGGCTGCCGCGACATCCGCAAGCACGTCTCCTGGTACTTCAAGGGCTACCCGGTCGGCGGCGACATCCGGACGGGGCTGGCGACTGCGTCGAGCCTGCAGGAGATCGACGACCTCCTCGGACGGCTCGACCGTGCGGCACCGTACCCTGGTGCGGACGCCGAAGGGCAGCGCGGACGCGCGGGGCACCCGAAGAGGACCGCTCTTCCGGAGAAGTGGCTGGAGTCGCGCGAGCTCGCCTCGTCGGCCTCGGAGATGATGCGTGGAGCGGAGATCGAGAACAGTGGCGGATGACCCCCGGGTCGGCGCACGCGCCGACGGCTATGACGCGCGCGACGCGGAGCGCTTCTTCGCGGAGACCCATCGCTCGGAGCGGGACGATTTCGCCCGCGACCGTGCCAGGGTGCTGCACTCGGCCGCGCTGCGACGGCTCGCCGCGAAGACCCAGGTGCTCAGCCCCGCCAGCACGGCCGACTTCGCCCGCAACCGCCTGACGCACTCGCTCGAGGTCGCCCAGGTCGGCCGGGAGCTCGCCGCCGCCCTCGGGGTCTCGGCGGATGTGGTCGACACCGCGTGCCTGAGCCACGACCTCGGTCACCCGCCGTTCGGTCACAACGGCGAGCGGGCGCTGAACGAATGGGCTGAGGCCATCGGCGGCTTCGAGGGCAACGCCCAATCGCTGCGCATCCTCACGCGTCTGGAGGCGAAGGTGCTCGACGGGGGCGGCTCCTCCGTCGGTCTGAACCTCACGCGGGCGACGCTCGACGCGACCTGCAAGTACCCGTGGACGGTCGACAGTCCCGTCCCCGACCCGGGGGGCCGGCTCAAGTTCGGCGTGTACCCGGAGGACGAGGCCGTGTTCCGCTGGATGCGGGACGGAGCGCCGGGGCGGCTGCGCTGCATCGAGGCCGAGATCATGGACCTCTCCGACGACATCGCCTATTCGGTGCACGACTTCGAGGACGCGATCGTCAACGGCTACGTCGACGTCGCGCAGCTCGCCGATCCCGCTGCCCACGAGGCCCTGCTCAGCCGGATCCAGCAGTGGGTCGGTTACGACTTCACGCGTGATGAGCTCGCCGATGCGCTCTACCGGCTCGCCTCGCAGCCGATGTGGCTGGCGTCCTTCGACCGCTCCCGACAGGATCTCGCGCGGCTCAAGAACCTCACCAGCGACCTCATCGGCCGGTTCGCACGGGCGGCGGTCTCCGCCACGCGCGAGGCGTTCGGAGGCACGCGGCTGGTCCGCTACAACGCGCATGTCATCGTGCCGCGCGTGGTCGAGGTCGAGATCGCGGTGCTCAAGGGGATCATGGGTCAGGCGATCGTCACGATCGACGCCAGGAAGGGTGTCTACAAGGAGCAGCGGCGGGTCCTCAAGCGGCTGGCCGACGCCCTGTGGTCCACCGACACCCTGTGGTCTGCCGGCGCCGACGTGCTGGAGCCGGCGTTCGCTGCCGACTTCGTCGCGGCGGAGAGCGATGCGGAGCGGGCGCGGGTGGTCGTCGATCAGATCGCGAGCCTGACCGATCAGAGCGCGATCGACTGGCACAACCGGCTGGTCGGGGAGATCGACCCGGCGGAGGTCGGCATCTGGACGCCGCGTCATGCACGCCCCGGCGCGCGCACGCCCGTCGAGAGGCGGCCCGTCGCAGAAGGCGCGCGCTGATGCCCCGCATCCGCCAGGCCGACGTCGACGAGGTCAAGGCCCGCACCAACATCGCCGACATCGTGGGGGAGCGGGTCGCGCTCAAGTCCGCGGGCGTCGGCTCCCTCAAGGGCCTGTGCCCGTTCCACGACGAGAAGAGCCCCAGCTTCCACGTCCGGCAGCAGGTCGGCTACTACCACTGCTTCGGGTGCGGGGAGTCGGGCGACGTCTACTCCTTCCTTCGAGCGATGGATCACGTCAGCTTCACGGAGGCGGTCGAGCGGCTCGCGGGCCGCATCGGCTACACACTGCACTATGAGGACGGGGGTGCGGCGCCGGAGACGAGCGGCCGCAGCCGGCTCTACGCGGCGAACACGGCCGCCGCGGAGTTCTTCCGCTCCCAGCTGCTGTCGCCCGATGCCGAGGCCGCCCGCCGATTCCTCGGGGAGCGCGGTTTCGACGCGGGCGCGGCGGCGCACTTCGGCGTCGGCTTCGCCCCGCGGGGCTGGGACGGCATGCTCAAGGCGCTGACCTCCCAGGGATTCACGCGGGAGGAGCTGAGCACCGCGGGCCTCGTCTCGACGGGACAGCGCGGCGTCTACGACCGGTTCCGGGGGCGCCTGGTGTGGCCGATCCGGGATGTGTCGGGGCAGACGATCGGCTTCGGCGCCCGCAAGCTCTTCGACGACGATCAGGGCCCCAAGTACCTCAACACCCCCGAGACACCGATCTACAAGAAGGCCCAGGTCCTCTACGGGCTCGACCTCGCCAAGCGCGACATCGCGCGCGGCGACCCCCGTCGGGTCGTCGTCGTCGAGGGGTACACCGACGTGATGGCCTGTCACCTCGCGGGCCTGACGACCGCGGTCGCGACCTGTGGGACGGCGTTCGGCGCCGAGCACATCAAGGTGCTCCGGCGGGTGATGGGCGATGACAACGCGTCCGGTGAGGTCGTGTTCACGTTCGACGGCGACGAGGCGGGACAGAAGGCCGCACTGCGGGCGTTCACGGAAGACGACAAGTTCAACGCCCAGACCTTCGTCGCGGTCGCGCCCGACGGCCTCGATCCGTGCGACCTCCGGCTGCAGCGCGGCGACGCGGCGGTGCGCGGCCTCATGGACGCGAAGCAGCCCATGTTCGAGTTCGCGATCGACCGCAAGCTCGCCGGCTTCGATCTCGCCACCGTCGAGGGCAGGGTCGGTGCTCTCCGTGCCGCGGCCCCCATCGTCGCGGAGATCCGCGACCGGCTGCTGCGCCCCGGGTACGAGCGGGTGCTGGCGCGCCGGCTCGGCATGGATCCGACCGAGGTGCACGGGGAGGTGGAGCGTGCCGCCCGTGGGGCGCAGTCCGCCGCGCCCCAGACGCGTCGAGAGAGCACGCCGCGGGTCGACCCGTCCACGGGAGCTCCCGTGGTCGCTGCGGTCACACTGGCCAGCCTGCCCCGCTCACCCGACGTCGCCGTGGAGCGCGACGCGCTCATGGGGGCTCTGCAGTACGGACACCAGGTCGATGCGGCGCTGCTGACCCGGGCTCTCGCCGAGCCGTTCCGCACACCCGGCCTCGACGCGGTGCGCGAGGCGGTCGCGGCCGCGCCCGACCGCAGCCGCCCCGGATGGGTGACGGACGCGGTGAACAGTGTGCGCGAGCCCTACCGCTCCCTCGCCGGCGAGCTGTTGATGACACCGTTCCCGGCACGGGATGAGGCCGGAGCGGTGGCCTCCGCGACCGATCTCGCGCGACGCCTGGTGCTGCGGCAGCTCGAGCACGAGAAGCAGGAGCTGCTGGGCGCGGTCCAGCGCGTCCCTGCGGACTCCGACGGCGGGCGCGCGCTGCGGGTGCGGCTGCGGGACATCGACGTGGAGCGCCAACGCTTCTTCGCCGAGTCGTAACCGGAACGGTCCCGGACGAGACGGCAGGATGGACATATGCCCCGCACGCCCGAATCCTCGAACGCGATCGAGTGCTCCGATCTGGTCATCGACCGGATCGGTCACGGCGCGCCCAATCGCGCGGTCGACGGCGTGACGTTCTCGCTCGCTCCCGGGGGGCTGATCTGCGTCGCGGGACCGACCGGCTCGGGCAAGTCGACCCTCGTCGCCGCGCTCGCGGGCTCGACCGATCCCTCGGTGCGCGTCGTCGGCGGCCGGGCACAGGTCTGCGGCATCGACATCCGCCGCCCAGGCCGCAAGCACCGCATCCTCACCTACCGCACGGGCTTCGTGCCCCAGGGCGCCGGGGCGGACCTGCCGCCGCAGCTGACGGTCAACGAGGTCATCGCCGAGCCGATCCTCATCCGGGAGAAGCGCGTCAACACCCGCGCGCTCTCGATCCGCGTGGCGACGCTCCTCGATGAGCTCCACCTGCCGCTCGGGACCGCGGCGAAGTTCCCGTACGAGCTGAGCGCGGGGATGCGGCAGCGCGTCGCGATCGCCCGCTCGTTCGTGCTGGAGCCGCGCGTGCTCATCGCCGACGAGATCCTCGCGAACCTCGATCTGGAGGTGCGGCCGGTGGTCTTCGACGCCATCACCCGGCGTCGCAAGGAGGAGGGGATGGCCGCGCTCCTGGTCACCAACGACGCGGACTTCATCCGGGAACTCAACGCCGAGACGCTCATGCTGCGTGGGGGCCATGTCGTCGCGCGCGGCGTCGGGAAGGACCTGCTGTGGGTGCCCAATGCGGAGTCGGATTCACGCCGCTGAGCGCGACACGCCCGACGGCCGCGGAAGGTGCCCCGGTGTCACGAACCGCGTCCGGAGTTTGCTAAGCTTGACGAGTTGCCCGCACAGCGGCGCACATTCCTCGGTAGCTCAATTGGCAGAGCAGCCGGCTGTTAACCGGCAGGTTCTTGGTTCGAGTCCAAGCCGGGGAGCCAACGAGAGAAGCCCCCTCCACGGAGGGGGCTTCTCTCGTATCCGGACCGCACGATCGCGCCGGACGCAGAGGAAGAGCCCCTCCACGCGGAGGGGCTCTTCTCTGCGGGGAGCGTCGTTCAGCCGACGCCCTCCATGGCGCTCGTCTCGGTGTTGCCGATCCGGGCGATCACATCAGGCCGGCGACGGGCGAGGTAGGCGTACCGGGTCAGCGCAAGGGCGACCGTCACGAGGAATACGTACGGGATCACGTTGTACGGGAAGGCCGGGACGGGCCACACGTTCGCGAAGAACACGTACGCCATCGTCACGACGGCGACCGTCGCGCAGACCTTCACGAGACCGTTCCGCATCTTCGCCCGCTGGGTGTAGACCACGCACGCGATGGCGACGAGGGCGTAGGCGACCATGTAGCCGTAGGTGCCCCAGGTGTTGACCCAGACGAGGATGTCGCCCGTCGCGGCTCCCGCGACCAGCAGCACGATGTCGACCGTGATCGCCGCAGCACCGGCGAGGATGAGTACCCGGTGCGGCGTGAGGTGCTGCTCGTGCGTGCGGCCGAAGCGCTCGGCGACGACGCCTTCCTTGCCCATCACGTAGACGATGCGGCCGATCACGTTGAGCGGGGCGACGACCACGGCGAAGAACGACGCGGACACGCCGAAGGTGAGCACGGCCGCGAACCAGCCCGGCATGCCGATGAGGGCGGACATGCTCTCCAGCGGGCTCGCGGCGGTGGCGAGGTCGTCGCCGAGCACCGCGATCTGCGTGTAGGCGGCGAAGACGTAGAGCACGCCGACACCGAGGGCGCTCCACATGATCGCGCGGGGGATCGCCTTGTACGGCTCCTTGGCCTCGCGCCCCAGGGCGTCCGCGGAGGAGAAGCCCACGAAGCCCAGGATGCCGAGCACCATGCCGGACGCGATGCCCTGGAACGAGGAGCCGGTCGCGAGCACCTGCGCGGGGTCCCAGGCGGAGGGCCCCGCCCACGCGAGCGCTGCGATGAGCAGCACGAGGATGATGCCGACGGAGAGCAGCTCGAGGACGAGCGAGACCCGGGCGGAGAGCCGGATGCCGCGGATCGTGAAGAGGGTCGCCAGGCCACCGAGCAGGATCGCCAGGCCGACATCCCACCCCAGGCCCTGCGCGGGCAGGCCCAGCATGCTCAGGAACTGGCCCATGTAGCTGACCGAGCCGCTGAGGGAGGCGGCCGCGATGCCGAAGCAGCCGATCAGCAGCGTCACGCCGGCGAGGAAGGCGCCGAACGGCCCGAGACCCTTGGAGACGTAGGTGTAGAGCGAGCCGGCGGAGGCGTGCTTGCGGGCGAACACCACCACGCAGTACCCGACGCACAGGATCACGATCGTGGCCAGGGCGAAGGCGTAGATGGTGCCGTTCCCGGCGCCGAGGAAGATGGCGGCGGCCGTGAAGGCGATGACGGCGCTGGGGGCGATGTTGGCGATGGCCTGGGCGGCGAGCTCGGGTCCGCTCATGACGCCGGTGCGGAGGCCGGCATCCTGCGGGGCGCCGGGCGGGGCGACGACGGTGTCAGACATGGTTCTCCTGGATTCGGGTTTCAGGGATGGGCCGCGCGCGGCGGTCAGGGGATGAGGAGGGTGCGGAGGGCCGAGCCGCCGTCGAGGTCGTCCAGCGCGGCGGCGGCCTCGGACAGCGGTCGGCGGCCCGAGATCAGGGGGTCGATCTTCAGCTGCCCGTCCATGTAGCGGTCCACGAGTGCGGGGACGTCGATCGACGGTCGCACCGAGCCGTAGTTCGAGCCGAGGATGCGCTGGTCGGCCTCGGCGAGGACGAGCGGCTCGAACGAGGCACGCGCCCCTGTGGGCGGCAGGCCGACGATCACGGCGGCGCCGCCGAGTCCGAGCATCTGGATGGACTGCTCGGTCGTGGATGTGCGTCCGATCGCGTCGAAGGCGTAGTCGACGCCGTCCGGGATGAGCTCGCGCAGCTGTGCCACGGCGTCGCCCTGAGAGGCGTCGATGCGGTCCGTGGCGCCGAACTGCAGCGCCATCTGCGTCTTCTCCGGGCGCACGTCGATCGCGACGATACGCTCGGCGCCGGCGAGACGGGCTCCCTGGACGACGTTGAGGCCGACGCCGCCGCAGCCGATGACGGCGACGGTCGACCCCGGCTCGACGGCGGCGGTGTTGAGAACGGCGCCGACACCGGTCGCGACGGCGCAGCCGACGACGGCGATGACGTCGAGGGGCGCGTCGTCGCGGACCTTCACGGCTCCGGACGCGGGGACGACGACCTCTTCCGCGAACGACGAGACACCGAGGTAGTGGTGCAGCTGCTCGCCGTCGAGGCTCAGCCGGGAGGTGCCGTCGAAGAGGACGCCCAGCGGCGCGACCACGGTCGCGACCTTCTGGCACCGCGCCTCGTGGCCGGCGCGGCAGTACCGGCACTCGCCGCACGGCGGCACCCAGCTCAGCACCACGTGGTCGCCGACAGCGAGGGTGGTGACGCCTTCGCCGAGCTCGGTGACGACCCCGGAGCCCTCATGGCCCATGACCAGGGGAGCGGCCGCATCCCACTCGCCGCGCTTGACGTGCAGGTCGGAGTGGCAGACGCCGGCAGCGGCGATGCGCACGCGCACCTCACCGGCGCGGGGCGGGGCGAGGTCGACGTCGACGAACTCGATGGGCGACTGGGGGTCGCGGAAGACAACAGCTTTCATGACATCCTTCGGGAAGTGGGGATGCGCACGATGCTAGGAGAGAGCGGAAGGCCTCGGCATCCGACAGAAGCGTGAAGAGAACGGCTGCTCTTCGACAATCTGTATGATCGGAGGGTGGCTCGTGACGTCGCCTCGGTGGCCCGATATCTCCGCGCGGAGCTGCTGCCCGGCGCCGTTCCCGGTGCGCGGCCCGTCAACGCGGTCGTACCCCTCGACGACTTCGGTCCACCGGTGGATCCGCTCCATGCGACGCTCGTCGTGGCCGAAGAGACCGCGCTCTTCGGCGTCGCCGGCGACCGGCGCGCCGCGCTGGGGGAGGCCGTGGCGGTCACGAGCGACGACAGCCCCCGTCTTCGCGAAGCGGTGCGGGACGCGGGGATCACGGCCATCGTCGGGGTGCCGATGCCGCCGTCGCTGCTGGTCCCGACGCTGACCTCGCTCCTCGCGGTCGATCAGGCGGCGGAGGCTCGCGCCATCACCTCGGCGATGCGGGTGCTCACACTGGCGGCGCGACGCAGCGGCATCACCGGCGTCATCGCCGAGCTCGCGCACCGCATCGACGGGTGGGCGGTGCTGCTGGACCGGCATGGTGAGGTCATCACGACGGCGGGTGCCGGAAGCCTGCACATCGACGACGCGATCGCGGTCGCCGTCGGCAGGCCGGTGCGGGTGCGGCATCGCGCCCTCCAGGTGCACCCGGTCGGTCCCGGTCAGGACATCAGCGCGCAGCTCGTGACCGCTCCGCGTAACGACAGCTCCGGCCGCGGTCGGGAACTGAGCTCGCAGGCCGCGGCGCTGCTCGATCTGCTCATGCGCACGAGGGACAGCAGTCAGCTGGAGCGCCTCGGCCGCTCGATGATGTTCGAGACCGTGCGCGAGGGAGGGGAGGAGGCCACTCGTCTGCTCCGCCGCTGGGGCGTGCACGAGCGCGTGCTGGTGGGGTTCGCCCTCGCCTCCCGTACCAGCGGTGTCGACGTCGAGCATCTGCTCGGCCTCTGGCTCGACGAGCTGGGCGCGGAGCACGTCTTCACGTCGCAGCGGGGAATCGTCCAGGGCGTCGTGCGCGAGGACCATGCCGACCAGATCGCGCATCGCGCCAGGGCGTTCGCCTCGACCCTCTATCTCGGCCTCGGCCGACCGGCGGGCACCGATGCTCTCGCGCGCAGCATCGACGAGGCGCGGCACGCCTGCGAAGCCGCGCGCACCGGGGGCGAACGCGTGGTCCGCTACGAGGCGATAACGACGGTGTCGTTCGTGCTCGGGGCGCTGGACAGCGATCAGACCGGCCGCCTCGCCCGACTGCTCGATCCGCTGCGCGCCGCCGAGAGGTCGGCGGAGCTGCTGGACACCCTCCGAGTGTTCCTCGCGACGAACGGAGCCTGGAGCGAGAGTGCGGCGCGACTCCGCATCCACCGGCAGACGCTGACGACCCGCATCAGACGGATCGAGGATCTGATCGGACTCTCCCTGAGCGATCCGGATGACCGCGTCGCGGCGTGGCTCGCGCTGCGCGCCTCCGACGACTGACCCACGACCCGGACGACGAAGGGCCCCGCCTGATGGCGGAGCCCTTCGTGGAGATGCCGTCGGATCAGCGTGCGGCGCCCTTGAGCGATCCCTCGACCTGGCCGGCCGGGTCGATGATGATGCACTGGATCACGCGGTCGTTGGCCTGCTCCCACGAGTCCTTGCTGGGGGTGAGCGTGGTCACGTCCAGGGCGGACTCCTGGTAGGAGACGCCGACGAAGGAGGTGTACGCGTCGCCGATGCAGCCCTCGGAGGCGGCGCTGATGGCGTCCTCCGAGTAGTCGCCGTCGTCCATCTTGATCTCGTAGAAGACCTCTTCGTCGTGGGGCTCGGAGCACGGCACGACGTTCGCGTCGGTGAGCATTCCGGAGCCGGTCTCGAGCATGCAGTCGCCGAGCTTCACCGAGAAGACGTCGATGTTCGCGCTCTCGGTGACCTGGCCGGTCTCCTCGTCGCGGTCGGCGTCGGCGCGACCGCCGCCGAGGATGCTGTTGATCGCGCTGCAACCGGTGAGGGCGAGCGAGACGGCGACGGCCGAACCGGTGAGCACGAGTGCGCGACGGGTGCGCGACTTCATCATGGATTTCCCCTTCAGAGCGTGACGCGGGGCATGCTGAATATCCCCGCCGCGAACACGCTATAGTGCCCGGAGTCTATGACGCAACTTGAAGGATGCTGTGCGTGGGCTGAATGCGATCAGCCCTCGAGGTCGTCGACGCCGGGCAGCCAGCTGGCACCCGGTCGCCCCCAGCCGCGCTTGCGGGCGATCTTCTGCGTGGTCTTCCAGTCGGAGTCCGAGAGGCGATCGATGTAGAGCACGCCGTCGAGGTGGTCGAACTCGTGCTGCATGATGCGGGCGCGCCAGCCGTCCACCTCGAGCGTGACGGGGCCACCGTCCAGGTCCGTCGCCGTCACGCGCACGCGGTCGGACCGGCGCAACGGGAACCGCTCGCCGGGGAACGACAGGCAGCCCTCGGACTCGAGCTCGGGGTCGGGAGCGCCCGGTTCCGTCGGCGTCATCCACAGCTCCGGGTTGATGAGGACACCGCGCCAGGGCTGGTCGTCGTCGTCGACGTACGAGTACGTGTAGATCCGCAGAGGCACCCCGACCTGCGGAGCGGCGAGGCCGACGCCGGGCGCGGCGTCCATGGTCTCGAACATGTCCGCGACGAGGGTGCGGATCTCGTCGGTGATGGCCTCGACGGGGGAGGCGGGGGAGTGCAGGACGGGATCGCCCATGATGCGAATCGGAAGGACAGCCACGTCACAACCCTAGTCGGCGGCACTCTCCGGGTAGGGTCGTACTGTGAGCGCAGGGGTGTGGATGGGGACGGTCGAGGACGTC
Organism: Microbacterium meiriae; assembly: GCF_040685015.1. Taxonomy (NCBI): domain Bacteria; kingdom Bacillati; phylum Actinomycetota; class Actinomycetes; order Micrococcales; family Microbacteriaceae; genus Microbacterium; species Microbacterium meiriae. The sequence continues at coordinate 329,152 of NZ_JBFBHD010000002.1, forward strand.
GGCGACCAGCTGGTCGGAGCGTTCCAGAACCCCGGCCTGCTCCTGGGCATCCCGCTGGCCCTCGCCGGCGCGGTGTTCATGTCGCTCGGCGCGCAGTACCAGCACCGGGGCGTGGAGAAGGTCGAGCGGCTCAGCGGCTCCGACGGTGCCGCCGGCCTCAGCTTCGATCAGCTCAAGCGCCTGTTCACCCGCCCGTCCTGGGTGGTCGGGACGCTCATGCTGGGCCTCGCGATCGTCTGCCAGCTCGCCGCCCTCGTCAAGGCGCCCCTCATCGTGGTGCAGCCGCTCGGCGCCATCGCGCTGGTCATCACGACGCTGCTGAACGCCCGCATCACCGGTCACGCTCCCACGCGGCAATCCCTCACGGCGATCATCGCCTGTGTCGGCGGCATCTTCCTCTTCGTGTTCTTCGCCGCGATCTACGCCACGGAGAAGGAGGTCACGGACCGCGAGCTGTTCGTCATCCTCGCGATCCTGCTCGTCGTGATCATCGTGCTCGGGGCATGCTGGCTGATCCTCCGGCACCGGATGCGGGCGCTGTTCTACATCATCGGCGCCGGCATCCTCTATGGTTTCGTCGCCACCCTCGCGAAGGTCATCATCAAGCGGATCGAGGCGGGCCAGTTCGAGTGGATCACCGCGGTCTGCCTGCTCGCGCTGCTCTCGGCGGGCGCGGTGGGTGCGTACTTCGTGCAGACCGCCTACAGCTCCGGTCCCCCGGACCTCGTCATCGCGGGCCTGACGGTCGTCGACCCCATGGTGGCCGTGCTCATCGGCATGCTCGTGCTCGGCGAGGCCGCGGCGGCGCCGTGGTGGGTCTTCATCATCTTCGGAGTCGCCGGCGGCATCGCCGTCTGGGGTGTCGTCGGGCTCGCCCGGTTCCATCCGCAGGTCCTCAGCGAGAGCCAGGACCTCGGCATCACCCGGGGGAGTGATCCCGTGGCCCCGCCTGCGGCGCCGTCATCGGGCGCGCCGGAGCAGTCGGACCCGCGCGAGACGCGCGACCCCGACGCTCAGTAGGCCTGGTCGATGAGGTCGGGGGAGACCTCGGATGCCGCCGCCTCGTCGACGAAGAACACCGTCCGCTTGCGCCCCTTCGCCCCGGCTGCCGGAACGCTCGTGTAACTGGCGCCGGCGAGAGCGAGGCCCAACGCGGAGGCCTTGTCGGCTCCGGTCAGGACCAGCCACACGCGCTTGGAGGCGTTCAGCACAGGGCGGGTGAGGGTCACCCGCTCGGGCGGAGGCTTGGGGGAGTCCCGCACCGGGAGGGCCGCGGCGTCGGTCACGGTGACCTCCTCGCGGTCCGGGAAGAGCGAGGCGATGTGACCGTCGGGACCGACGCCGAGGAAGCACACCGCGAACGACGGCCACGGGTGCTCCTCGGTGCCGAAACGGGCGAGCTCGGCGGCATACGCGGCGGCGGCTTGATCGAGGTCGAGTCCGCTGTCGGAACCGGCGACCTCGTGCACGTTCTCCGCCGGGACGTCGATGTGATCGAGCAGCGCCTCCCGGGACTGGAGAGCGTTCCGGTCCGCGTCGTCCCGAGGGACGTACCGCTCGTCGCCCCACCAGAAGTGGACGAGGGACCAGTCGATCTCGGCGGCTCGCGGATTCTCCCGGACAGCGCGCAGCACGGCGCCGCCCATCGACCCGCCCGTCAGGGCGATGTGAGCCAGCCGGCCGTTGCGCGTGCGCGCGCGGACGCGGGTGAGGAAGCGATCGGCGACCCGGAGGGCGAGGGTGGTCGGGGTGGATTCGACCACGACCCGCTTCTCTGCGGACGATCCCGGCATCGAGGTCACTCTCCTGTCTCGGGCGGACCGAGTTTCTCCCAGCCCTCCGTGATCACTCGACCGTACAGGACGTCGGGGTCGAGCCGGCGCAGCTCCTCGGCAAGGCACTCGCGCAGCGTGCGCCGCGGCAGGTGGAGGTCGTGATCGGGCTGGTCGGGCTGGGTGAGCACGGCCACGCCCGGCGACGGCCGCTCGAGCAGGATGTCGCCGGACTCGCGCGTGAGGCGCACCGACTTGATGCCCTCCTGCCAGTGCTCCGGGTCCTCGTACGACCACCGGACCGGGACGTCGAGTGCCATCTGCAGCCAGGCGGCGAGCAGCGCCGTGGACGGCGAGGCGCTCGCCCCGCGGACCTCGACGGCGGTGATGGTCTCGTACGGCGGCTGGTCCAGCACCGCGGCCAGCTGCTCGCGCCAGTGGGTCAGGCGCGTCCAGGCCAGGTCGGTGTCGCCCGGGGCGTGCGTGCGCCCGAGGAGCGCGAGCCGGTCGCGGACGTCGGGGGACGTCGCGGCGTCGGTGATCCGGCGCTGGGCGATCCGGCCGAGAGGCGACGTCGCCGGAGCGGTGGGAGCCTCATCCGGCCACCACGCCACCACCGGCGCGTCGGGGAGGAGCAGACCGGTGAGGAGGCTCTCCTCGTTGCTCGCGGCGTCGCCGTGCGCGTGCAGCACGACGACCTCGCTCGCACCGGCGTCGCCGCCCACGCGGATCTGCGCGTCCAGTCGGGACTCGCCGTCGCCGGTGGTCAGCACGATCACGCGCATCGGATGCTCGCGCGACGCATCGTTCGCGGCGTCGATGGCGGCCTCAGCGACCCCCTTGCGGGCCGAGATGACGAGGGTGAGGACGCGGCCGAGGGCGACGGCGCCGCCCTCCTCGCGCACCTTGACGAGCTGCTTCGCGACCTGGCTGACGGTCGTGTCGGGAAGGTCGATGATCACGGGCGTCTCCAGACTCGTCCGTCGCGGGCCAGCAGGTCGTCGGCCGAGGCCGGTCCCCACGAGCCGGGCGCGTACTGCTCCACCGGGCCGCCCTGGGCGGCCCAGTACTTCTCCACCGGGTCGAGGATCTTCCAGGAGAGCTCGACCTCCTCGTGCCGCGGGAACAGCGGCGGGTCGCCCAGGAGGACGTCGAGGATCAGACGCTCGTACGCCTCCGGGCTCGCCTCCGTGAAGGCGTGGCCGTAGCCGAAGTCCATCGTCACGTCGCGGACGTTCGTCCCGTTGCCCGGCACCTTCGAGCCGAAGCGGATCGTGACGCCTTCGTCGGGCTGCACGCGGATCACGAGCGCGTTCTGACCGAGCTCCGAGGCGTTGCCGCGGCCGAACAGGTGCTGCGGCGCGCGGTTGAACACCACCGCGATCTCGGTCACGCGTCGGCCCAGGCGCTTGCCCGTCCGCAGGTAGAACGGCACGCCGGCCCAGCGCCGGGTGTCGATCTCCAGCTTGATCGCCGCGTAGGTCTCGGTCGTCGACTCGGGGTCCATCCCGTCCTCGTCGAGGAAGCCGGTGACCTTCTCGCCGCCCTGCCAGCCTCCGGCGTACTGTCCGCGCGCGGTGGCGAGGGAGAGATCCTCCGGCACGTGCACCGCGGCGAGGACCTTCTCCTTCTCTGCTCGCAGATGCTCGGCGGAGAGGCTGATGGGCTCCTCCATCGCCGTGAGCGCGAGGAGCTGGAGCAGGTGGTTCTGGATGACGTCGCGGGCGGCGCCGATCCCGTCGTAGTACCCCGCGCGACCGCCGACGCCGATGTCCTCGGCCATCGTGATCTGCACGTGGTCGACGTAGTTGCGGTTCCAGATCGGCTCGTACAGCTCGTTGGCGAAGCGCAGCGCGAGGATGTTCTGCACCGTCTCCTTGCCGAGGTAGTGGTCGATGCGGAAGATCGAGTCCGCAGGGAACGCGACCTCGAGGGCGGCGTTGAGAGCGCGGGCCGACTCGAGGTCGTGCCCGAACGGCTTCTCGATGACGACGCGCCGCCAACGCTCGTCGTCGTCCGCGTCCTCGCCCACGAGGCCCGAGTCCTTGAGCTGCTTCGCGACGAGCGGGAAGTCCTTCGGCGGGATCGAGAGGTAGTAGGCGTGGTTGCCCATGGTCCCGCGCTCCACGTCGAGCTTCTCGACGGTCTCCCGCAGCTTGCGGAAGGAGTCAGGGTTGTCGAACTCGCCGGAGACGAACCGGATGCCCTGGAGCAGCTGCGTCCAGGTCTCCTCGCGGAACGGCGTGCGGGCATGCTGCTTCACCGCGTCGTAGACGACCTGGGCGAAGTCCTGGTCCTCCCAGTCGCGGCGGGCGAAGCCCACGAGCGCGAAGCCGGGCGGCAGCAGCCCTCGGTTCGCGAGATCGTAGACCGCCGGCATGAGCTTCTTGCGGGACAGATCACCGGTCACGCCGAAGATCACGAGGGCGCTGGGCCCCGCGATCCTGTTGAGACGACGATCGTCGGGGTCGCGCAGCGGGTTGTGCCCGCGCGAGATGGGTACAGACATCGGTGGGGGCTCTCCTGCGATTACTTCTGTGCGGCTTCGAAGAGGGCGAGCACGTCGTCCGAGGACTCGGTGATCGTCAGCGAGACGACGGGCCGTCCGTGCTCCGCGAGCACGCCCGCGTCGCCGGCCGCCTGCGCCTGGATGAGCTGCCCGAACGTGAACGGGCGGTCGGGGATCTCGAGGTCCACGTCCGTGCGCTCCAGAATCTGCAGGAACACGCCCTGGGCGGGGCCGCCCTTGTGGTACTGGCCCGTGGAGTGCAGGAAGCGCGGTCCCCAGCCGAACGTGGTCGGGCGCCCGGAATCGGCGGCGACGAGCTCGCGCAGGCCCTGGAGTTGCGGCACCTCGAGGCGGTTGACGTACGCCTGGATGGACACGTAGCCGTCGGCGGGGAGCTGGGCCCAGAGAGCGTCCAGCACGCCTTCGACCGTTCCCGACGCGGCGAGGGCGGGGTCGGAGACCCGGACCTCGACGCCGTTCTCGACGAATGCGGGCGCCATGGGCTCCGGGCGCGCGTCGAGCAGGCCCCGGGCGGCGACCTTGGCCGACTCGACGTCGGGCTGGTCGAACGGATTGATCCCGAGGAGGTGCCCGGCGATCGCCGTGGCGTACTCCCAGACGATGAACTGCGCGCCGAGCGTGCCGCTGACGAGGATCTCGCCCTCGTGCCGTTCGTGCAGGTGGAACTCGTTGGCGTCGTCGACGAGACGCACGATCTGGAGGTCGGCGGGGACCGGGTCCAGCTCCGGCGAGACCGGGAGCAGGACGACCGGGAGGATGCCCGTGCCCTCCTTGCCCGTGGACTCGGCGATCAGCTGCTCGATCCAGTCCGGCAGCCCCTTGATGTGCGTGCCGTCGGTGATCAGACCCAGCTTGTCGCGGCGGGGGCTCGTGGCGGCGATCGCGGCTCCGAGACGGAGTGCGGGGTTGTCGGCGGAGTCCACGGCCACCTCGAGCAGCGAGGCCTCGGCCTCGTCCAGGAGCTCGTCGATGTCGACGCCGGCGAGTCCCGAGGGGACGAGACCGAAGGCGGTCAGCGCCGAGTAGCGGCCGCCCACGTTCGGGTCGGCGTTGAAGACCCGGTAGCCGGCCTCGCGTGCCGAGGTGTCGAGCGGGGAGCCGGGGTCCGTGACCACGACGATCCGCTCGGTGGGATCGATACCGAGGTCGCGGAAGGCGGCCTCGAAGGTCCGGCGCTGCGAGTCGGTCTCGACCGTGGAGCCCGACTTCGACGACACGACGAGGACCGTCTCGGCGAGACCCTCGTCGAGGGCGGCGAGCACCTGACCCGGGGCGGTGGAGTCGAGGATCGTGAGCGGGACGCCGGACGTCTGCGCGATGACCTCGGGAGCGAGCGACGAGCCGCCCATTCCGGCCAGCACCACGCGGGTGACGCCCTTCGCCGCGAGTTCCTCGCGCAGCGCGACGATCTCCGCGACCAGCGGGCGGGAGACCGAGACGGCCTCGACCCAGCCGAGGCGGACCGAAGCCTCGGCCTCGGCGGCCGGACCCCAGAGCGTGGCGTCGCCACCGGTGATGCGGGAGGCGACGAGGTCGTGGACCAAGGCGGGCACGGTCTCCTCGATCGCGACGCGCGCCGCGCCCGATGCGTGGATGGCGAAGGTCATCGCTGCGCCTCCAGAGCCTCGGTGACCTGCGCGAGCAGATCGTGCCAGGAGTCGATGAACTTCGCGACCCCCTCCTCCTCGAGCACCTCGGTGACGGCGTCGAAGTCGACGCCCACCTCGGCGAGCCCGGCGAAGACCTCGCGGGCCTCCTCGTAGCCGCCGGTGATGGTGTCTCCCGTGACGACGGCGTGGTCGAACGTCGCCTCGAGGGTCTTCTCCGGCATCGTGTTCACGACGCCGTCTGCGACCAGTTCGGTCACGTACAGCGTGTCGGGGAGGTTCGGGTCCTTGACGCCGGTCGAGGCCCACAGCGGACGCTGGAGGTTCGCACCGAGCGCGAGGAGGTCCTGTGCGCGCTTCTCGGCGAACTTCTGCTCGAACAGCTCGTAGGCGAGGCGCGCGTTCGCGAGACCGGCCTTGCTCTTGAGCGCCTCCGCCTCGGGGGAGCCGATCGCCGACAGACGCTTGTCCGTCTCGGTGTCGACGCGCGAGACGAAGAACGAGGCGACCGAATGGATGCTGGACAGGTCGAAGTCACCGCTGTGCGCGCGCTCCAGTCCCGTCAGGTAGGCGTCGATGACCTCGGCGTAGCGCTCCAGGCTGAAGATGAGCGTGACATTGACGCTGATGCCGTTCGCGATCGCCTCGGTGATCGCGGGGAGCCCTGCCTTCGTGGCCGGGATCTTGACCAGGAGGTTGGGGCGGTCGACGGTCTTCCACAGCTCCTTGGCCTGCGCCACGGTGCCGTCGGTGTCGTGGGCGAGGTCGGGGGAGACCTCGATCGAGACGCGACCGTCGACGTGGCCGGACTCCTCCCACACCGGGCGGAAGACGTCGAGCGCGGCACGGACGTCCTGGGTCGTCGCGGCGAACACGGCGTCCTCGGCGGAAGCTCCGGACGCGGCGAGCTCGGTGACCTGCGCGTCGTAGGACGTGTCGTTCTTGTCCGTGATCGCGTTCGCGAAGATGGTCGGGTTCGTGGTGACGCCCACGACGTTGCGCGACGCGATCAGCTCGGCGAGGTTGCCGGAGGAGATGCGGGTGCGCGAGAGGTCGTCGAGCCAGATGCTGACGCCGGCGGCGGCGAGCTGGGCGGTGGGGGTGCTCATGCGTTCTCCTTGATGGTCTCGCGGGCGGCCGCGACGACGGCCTCGGTGGTGATGCCGAACTTCTCGAAGAGGGTCTTGTAGTCGGCGGAGGCGCCGAAGTGGTCGATGCCGACCGAGCGACCGCGGTCGCCGACGATGCCGCGCCAGGTGAGCACGGAACCGGCCTCGACCGACACGCGTGCGGTGACGGACGACGGCAGCACGCTCTCGCGGTAGGCGTCATCCTGCTCCGCGAACCACTCCAGCGACGGGGCGGAGACGACGCGGACGTTCACGCCTTCGCCGGCCAGCACCTCGCGGGCGTTCACCGCGAGCTGCACCTCGGAGCCGGTCGCGACGATGATGACGTCCGGCGTGCCGCCGGGCGCCTCGGCGAGCACATAGGCGCCCTTGACGGCCTGGGCGGCGGAGGCGAACGTGTCGCCAGAGGCCTCGCCCTCGCCGCGCGGGAACACCGGGATGTTCTGGCGGGTCAGCGCGATGCCGGCCGGTCCCTCGTGGCGCCGGAGGATCTCGAGCCACACGGCGGCGGTCTCGTTGGCGTCCGCCGGACGGACGACGGCCAGGTTCGGGATCGCGCGCAGCGTCGCGAGCTGCTCGATCGGCTGGTGCGTCGGACCGTCCTCGCCGAGGGCGACCGAGTCGTGCGTCCAGACGAAGATGCTCGGCACGTTCATCAGCGCGGCCAGGCGCACGGACGGGCGCATGTAGTCGCTGAAGATGAGGAAGGTGCCGCCGAAGGCGCGCGTCGGGCCGTGCAGCACGATGCCGTTGACGATCGCCCCCATCGCGTGCTCACGGATGCCGAAGTGCAGCACCCGGCCGTAGGGGGTGCCCGACCACTCGTGCGTCGACCACTCGGCGGGGATGAACGACGGCGCGTCCTTGATCGTGGTGAGGTTCGACTCGGCGAGGTCGGCGGAGCCGCCCCAGAGCTCGGGGAGCTGCGCGGCCAGCGCGTTGATGACCTGGCCGGACGCGGCGCGGGTGGAGACGTCCTTGCCGGCCTCGAAGACCGGGAGGGCCTCCGCGATGTCGGCGGGGAGCTCGTGCGCCTCGACGCGGTCCAGCAGGGCCTTGCGCTCGGGGTTGGCGGCGGCCCAGGCGTCGAACGACTCCTGCCAGGCGGCGCGGGCCTCGGCGGCGCGCTCCGCGAGGCCGCGGGTGCGCTCCAGCACGTCGTCCGCGACGACGAAGGTCTGCTCCGGGTCGAACCCGAGGACCTTCTTGGTGGCGGCGAGCTCGTCGGCGCCGAGCGCCGAGCCGTGGATCTTGCCGCTGTTCTGCTTGCCGGGTGCCGGCCAGCCGATGATGGTCTTGAGGATGATGAGCGACGGCTTGTCGGTCTCGCCCTTGGCGGCCTCGATCGCGGCGTGGAGCTCGGCGACGTCCTCGACGTATTCGCCGGTCTTCTTCCAGTCCACGGTCTGCACGTGCCAGCCGTAGGCCTCGTAGCGAGCGGCGACGTCCTCGGTGAAGGCGACGTTCGTGTCGTCCTCGATGGAGATCTGGTTGGAGTCGTAGATCGCGATGAGGTTGCCGAGCTGCTGGTGGCCGGCGAGCGAGGAGGCCTCGCTGGTGACGCCCTCCTGCAGGTCGCCGTCGCCCGCGATCACGTAGACGAAGTGGTCGAACGGGCTCGTGCCCGCTGCGGCCTCGGGGTCGAAGAGGCCGCGCTCGTAGCGGGCGGCGTAGGCGAAGCCCACCGCGGAGGCGAGGCCCTGGCCCAGCGGACCCGTCGTGATCTCGACGCCCTTGGTGTGGCCGTACTCGGGATGGCCGGGCGTCTTCGAACCCCACGTGCGGAGCGCCTTGAGGTCGTCGAGCTCGAGGCCGAACCCACCGAGGTAGAGCTGCACGTACTGCGTCAGCGACGAGTGGCCGACCGAGAGGATGAAGCGGTCGCGGCCGAGCCAGTCGGTGTCGGTCGGGTCATGCCGCAGCACACGCTGGTACAGCAGATAGGCGGCGGGGGCCAGACTCATCGCCGTGCCGGGATGACCGTTGCCGACCTTTTCGACCGCATCGGCCGCCAGGATCCGGGCGGTGTCCACCGCGCGTCGATCGATCTCGTCCCACTGCAATTCCGACACGTTCATGCCCTTTCCGACAGTTTCGAGGGCGCCGGTATTCCCTGGCGCATCCGCAACTTCCCTGGCGCATCCCGCATCGTCCGGGGACGGGCGGGTTTGTGCGCAGCACCGGGCGCGCGAGTGCTCTCAGCATAGCGGTGACGGTCCCGGCGGCCGGGGGCCGGAAGGCGCGGAAGGCGTCACGGCGTGTCATACACTGGAGAGGTTGTCCGGTAACGCGCGCGGAGGAGGCGATCGAGATCTCGACGATGTCTGATCAGACCGTACGGAAGTCGTCCATCGGTCGCACGGTGAGCGCCTACGTCACTCTGACGAAGCCCCGAGTCCTCGAACTCCTCCTCGTCTCGACCGTTCCGGTCATGTTCCTCGCGCAGGGTGGGCTGCCCGATCTCTGGCTGGTCCTCGCGACCGTCATCGGCGGGTCCATGAGCGCCGGTTCCGCCGGCGCGTTCAACATGTACCTCGATCGCGACATCGACGCGCACATGCACCGTACGGAGAACCGCCCGCTCGTGACCGGCGAGGTCAGCCCGCGCGGTGCCCTGATCTTCTCGTGGACGCTCGCGATCGTGTCGACCGTGTGGCTCTGGTTCACCACGAACTGGCTCACGGCGGTCCTGTCGGCCTCCGCGATCTTCTTCTACGTCGTGATCTACACGATGATCCTCAAGCGCCGTACCGAGCAGAACATCATCTGGGGCGGCATCGCGGGCTGCTTCCCGGTCCTCATCGGCTGGTCCGCCGTCACCGGATCGCTCGACTGGCCCGCCTTCATCCTGTTCCTGCTCGTCTTCCTCTGGACGCCGCCGCACTACTGGCCGCTGTCGATGAAGTACAAGGACGACTACGACGACGTCGACGTGCCCATGCTCGGCGTCACCCGTAACGCGTCGCAGGTCGGCCTGCAGGTCATCCTGTACGCGTGGGCCACGGTCGCCTGCTCGCTGCTGCTCGTGCCGATCGCCGGCATGGGCCTCGTCTACACCGTCTCCGCCCTGGTGTTCGGCGGCTGGTTCATCTACGAATCGCACCGCCTGTACAACCAGGCGGTGCGGGGGACCGAGGCGCGGCCGATGCGGGTCTTCCACGCCTCGATCACTTACCTGACGCTGCTGTTCGTCGCCGTGGCGATCGACCCGCTGCTGCCCTTCTGACCCTCGTCGGCCTGGGGCTCCGCGGACGCCGGCTCGACCTGCGGCTCTGCGAACTCTGCGGCGGCGGTCGGGAGAGCGGGCTCCTCGCGCGGGTCTGAGACCGTCTCGGCCGTCTCGTCCTGGATGATCGACGCCTCCTGCTCGACGGCCGGCGCGGCGGTGACGGGGGTGGCGACCAACGTGCGCGCGGCGACGAGGCCGAGCGACAGGAGCAGGCCCACCAGGCCCGCGCCGAGGACGACGGCGCCGACGACGACGAGCGACTGACCGACGTACACCTCGACACCGGTGGCGGTGCCGTCCATCAGGGTCGTGGTCATCGTGCCGACCTGTCCGGCGATCATCCAGCCGCCGACTCCGACCGCGGCGAGGGAGACGACGATGAGGAGCCAGAACCCGGCGCTGCGGGTGAGTGTCTTGTTCATGTCGACCACGATGGTCGATGCGGTGATGAGCGCCCGGTGCGCGCGCTATGGATCGTCTGTGCGGCAGGTCAGTCGGCAGGGGCGGGTACGACGGACGCGGTGCGCTTGAGGTGCAGCACGACGACGGTGTAAGTCGCGGCGGAGAGCGATGCCAGGACCATGTGGATGCCCACGAGCACGGGCGGAAGCCCTTCTCGCGCCTGCCAGACCCCGACGGCGACCTGCACGAGGATCGCGATGACGAGCACGAGCAGCCACCGGCGGGGCTCCAGGCGCAGGACCCAAGCGGACACCGTCAGGAAGAGCACGAGCGCGGCGAGGATGTAACCCGGCCAGGAGTGGACATGGGCGAGGACCGTGGCGTCGAAGCCGCGGCGCAGCACGTCGGCGTCGCCGGAGTGCGGGCCCGATCCGGTCGTCAGCACGCCGAACAGGATGGTCACGGCCAGGGCGAGGCCGGTGATGTGCGTCACGATCGCGAACCAGGTGGGGACGGCCCGTTCGCGCGGTCCTTCCGGAGTCGCCAGCCGCACGAGGAACGCGGCGGTGATGCAGACGAGCAGGAGCGACGACGTGTAGTGGAACCCGACGATGAAGGGGTTCAGGCCCGTGAGCACGGTGATGCCGCCGACCAAGGCCTGCGCGACGACGCCGATCAGCACGAGCCAGGCGAGGAGGACGAGGTCCCGCCGGGCGGGCGTCGTGCGGACCGAGTGGACCGCGGCCGCGATCACCGCGATCAGGAGCACGGCGGAGGCGACGGGGAACGCCGGGAAGTCGGTGAGCGAGACCAGGGCGAAGGCGACCGCCGCCCCGGCGAGACCGCCGACAGCGAACCACAGGGCGTTGATGAGCGCCCGGCGGCCGCTGATGGTGTGCAGGACGAGCAGGACGACGGCGATCGCGATGATCCCGACGACGCCGGTCATCAGCCGGTTGCCGAACTCGATCATCCCGTGGATGCCCTGCACCTCGACGATCGGGACGAGCGACTCGGGTGTGCACAGCGGCCACTCGGTGCAGCCGAGGCCGGAGCCCGTCAGACGCACCGCACCGCCGGTGCCGATGATGATCGTCTCGCTGAGGAACGACAGCCAGGCGAAGACGGTGAGCGCGCGACCCCATACGGCGGAGCGGGGGGAGGGGGTCGCCCGCGTCGTCGAAGCGGTGGGGATGGTCGTCTCGGGCATAAGTCCTCCGGCCCGTCGAAGACGTGGCGCACGGCCCGTCCGTCAGGCGGAACCTGTAGAATCGGATTGTTGCGATGAGCGCTGACAGCGCTGAAGCATCGTCAACAGTTTAGGCGCGATGGAAGCGCCCGTGATGAGGGCCCACCAACGGCACCCGCTCCCGCAGACTCGACGGGGATCAGGTGTGTCGGGGCGGATGACACCGTTTGGGACCTGTGAGGAGAGTGTTGCATGTCGGATGTGCTGATCGACCGCCCGGAGCTCGATGGTCTGGGGGTGTACGAATTCGGCTGGCACGATGAGGATGCCGCGGGTGCCGTCGCCAAACGCGGGATCTCCGAAGAGGTCGTCCGCGGGATCTCGGCCCTCAAGAACGAGCCGGAGTGGATGCTGAAGACCCGCCTCAAGGGCTATCAGCTCTTCGGCCGCAAGCCGATGCCGACGTGGGGCGCCGACCTCAGCGACATCGACTTCGACAACATCAAGTACTTCGTCCGCTCCACCGAGAAGCAGGCGCAGAGCTGGGAAGACCTCCCCGAGGAGATCCGCGAGACGTACGAGCGCCTGGGCATCCCCGAGGCCGAGCGTCAGCGTCTCGTCGCCGGCGTCGCCGCGCAGTACGAGTCCGAGGTCGTGTACCACCAGATCCGCGAGGACCTGGAGCAGCAGGGCGTCATCTTCATGGACACCGACACCGCCCTGCGCGAGCACCCCGAGTTCTTCGAGGAGTACTTCGGCACCGTCATCCCGGCGGGCGACAACAAGTTCGCCGCGCTGAACACCGCCGTCTGGTCGGGCGGATCGTTCGTCTACGTCCCCAAGGGCGTGCACGTCGAGATCCCGCTGCAGGCCTACTTCCGCATCAACACCGAGAACATGGGCCAGTTCGAGCGGACCCTGATCATCGCCGACGAGGACAGCTACGTCCACTACATCGAGGGCTGCACGGCCCCGATCTACAAGTCGGACTCCCTGCACTCGGCCGTCGTCGAGATCATCGTGAAGAAGAACGCCCGCGTGCGCTACACGACGATCCAGAACTGGTCGAACAACGTCTACAACCTGGTCACCAAGCGCGCCGTGGCGCACGAGGGCGCGACCATGGAGTGGGTCGACGGGAACATCGGCTCCAAGGTGACGATGAAGTACCCGTCGATCTACCTGATGGGCGAGCACGCCAAGGGCGAGACCCTCTCCGTCGCGTTCGCCGGTCCCGGCCAGCACCAGGACGCCGGCGCGAAGATGATCCACATGGCGCCGTACACGCAGTCGTCGATCGTCTCGAAGTCGATCGCGCGTGGCGGTGGCCGTGCCGGCTACCGCGGCGAGGTCCGTGTCGACGCCGCTGCGCACCACTCCGCCAACACCGTCCGCTGCGACGCGCTGCTCGTGGACACGAAGTCGCGCTCCGACACCTACCCGGCGATCGACATCCGTGTCGACGACGTGCAGCTCGGGCACGAGGCCACGGTCTCGAAGGTCAGCGAGGAGCAGCTCTTCTACCTGCAGTCCCGCGGCATGCCCGAGGACGAGGCGATGGCGATGATCGTGCGCGGCTTCATCGAGCCGATCGCGCGCGAGCTGCCCATGGAGTACGCGATGGAACTGAACAAGCTCATCGAGATGGGCATGGAAGGATCGGTCGGCTAAATGGCGGCCTCGACGACAGCGCCCAGCGAGGCGCAGCACACGAACGCGCACATCGACCCGGCCGCCCAGGTGGCGGACGCGGGATTCGTCCCGGTGCAGACCCGCTCCGAGCGCCCGCACTCGTTCGACCCGGACGACTTCGGCACGCCGACCGGTCGCGAGGTGAACTGGAAGCACACGCCGGTGGCCGCACTCACGCCGCTGTTCCGCACCGCGGAGGGCGAGGAGGGCGTGCAGTACTCCTTCACGTCCGGCGAGCAGTACGTCGCCGCACCGCTCACGGCGGGAACCGCTCCGCGTGGCGAGGTCTTCCTCGCCGAGGACATCACCGCCGCCGTCGCGTGGCAGGGCGCCTCCGAGGCGCTGCACATCCGCATCCCGCGCGAGGAGGAGGTCGCGGCGCCGATCTTCGTGTCGCTCACGGGCACCGGAGCCGACCGCCGGGCGGATGCCCACATCGTGATCGAGGCCCTCGAGCACAGCTCCGCCACGGTGGTGCTGCAGCACAAGGGCTCGGCGCAGTACGCCCAGAACGTCGAGATCATCGTCCGTGACGGGGCGAAGCTCACGGTCGTCTCCGTGCAGCAGTGGGACGATGACGCCGTGCACGCGGCCGCCCACCAGGCGCGAGTCGCGGCCGACGCCACCCTCAAGCACTTCGTCGTGAGCTTCGGCGGCGGCGTGGTGCGCGTGAACCCGAGCGTCGAGCTCGCCGGTGCCGGCTCCGAGGGCTACCTGTACGGGCTGTCCTACGCCGACTCCGGCCAGCACCTGGAGAGCCAGGTGTACCTGCACCACAAGGGCCCGCACACGACCGGCGACGTGCTCTACAAGGGCGCGCTGCAGGGCGAGAGCGCCCACAGCGTGTGGATCGGCGACGTGCTGATCGGTGCGGATGCCACCGGCACCGACTCGTACGAGGCCAACCGCAACCTGGTGCTCACGGAGGGCGCGCGCGCCGACTCCATCCCGAACCTCGAGATCGAGACGGGCGACATCGTCGGCGCCGGGCATGCGAGTGCCACCGGCCGCTTCGACGACGAGCAGCTCTTCTATCTCCAGGCTCGCGGCATCCCGGAGGACGAGGCCCGCCGCCTGGTGGTTCTCGGCTTCCTCACCGACATCGTGCTGCGCCTCGGCATCCCCGACCTGGAGTCGGAGCTGCTGGCCGCCATCGAGGCCGAGCTCGCCGAGGTGAACGCGTGACCGCGCAGCGCGTCTGCGGCGTCTCCGAGCTGGAGCAGGACACGCCGCTGCGCGTCGAGCCGGACGGTGTGCCGATCACGGTCATCAAGGACGGCGAGGGCGTCATCCACGCCATCGGCGACACCTGCACCCACGGCGATATCTCGCTGTCCGAGGGCTTCGTGGAAGGCGACACGGTGGAGTGCTGGGCTCATGGCTCGGCGTTCTCCCTGATCACCGGCAAGCCCCAGAATCTCCCCGCATATGAGCCCGTTCCGGTCTACGTCGTCGAGATCGACGGCGACGACGTGCTCATCGATCCCGCTGTGACGAAGGAAGTCTGAAGAATGTCTGTTCTCGAGATCCGCGACCTGCATGTGACGGTCGAGACCGAGGCGGGGACCACCCCGATCCTCAACGGAATCACCCTCACCATGAACACCGGTGAGACCCACGCCATCATGGGCCCCAACGGCTCCGGCAAGTCCACCCTGGCCTACACGATCGCCGGCCACCCGAAGTACACGGTCACCTCTGGCTCCATCACCTTCGACGGTGAGGACGTCCTGGCGATGAGCGTCGACGAGCGCGCCCGCGCCGGCCTGTTCCTCGCCATGCAGTACCCGGTCGAGATCCCCGGCGTGACCGTGACGAACTTCCTGCGCACCGCGAAGACCGCGCTCGACGGCGAGGCGCCCTCGATCCGGCAGTGGACCAAGGACGTCAAGGAGTCCATGGCCAACCTCCGCATGGACCCGAAGTTCGCGCAGCGCAACGTCAACGAGGGCTTCTCGGGTGGCGAGAAGAAGCGCCACGAGATCCTCCAGCTCGAGGTGCTCAAGCCGAAGTTCGCCGTGCTCGACGAGACCGACTCCGGCCTCGACGTGGACGCGCTGAAGATCGTCTCCGAGGGTGTCAACCGCGCGAAGGAGTCCACCGGTCTCGGTGTGCTGCTCATCACGCACTACACCCGGATCCTCCGCTACATCCGCCCGGACTACGTCCACGTGGTCGTCGCGGGCAAGATCGTCGAGGAGGGCGGACCCGAGCTCGCCGACCGTCTGGAGAACGAGGGCTACGACCGGTTCCTCGACCCCTCCGCTCCCATCGAGGCGTAGGCTGATCGCATGACAGCGACCCTGACGGACGAGAAGTACGACGCGGTCACCGAGGCCCTCAAGGACGTGATGGATCCTGAGCTCGGGATCAACGTCGTCGACCTCGGGCTCATCTACGACCTCGCCTGGGATGACGAGAACGACGCTCTCGTCATCCACATGACGCTGACCAGTGCGGGCTGCCCGCTCACGGATGTCCTCGAAGACCAGACGGCGCAGGCCCTGGACAACGTCGTGGACCGCTTCCGCATCAACTGGGTGTGGATGCCGCCGTGGGGACCCGAGCGGATCACGGACGACGGACGCGACATGATGCGTGCTCTCGGCTTCGCGATCTGAGCGTTCCGGTCACCTGACCACCAGACGAAGCGGGCGTGCCGGGCACGCCCGCTTCGACGTCTCCGCATCGGCGCGGAGAGAAATCGGAGGACGAATGCTGTCGGTCAAGGCCCTGCCGCTGTCGGAGCTGCGCGAGCGCACCAGCGAGAAGTGGCGGGAGTATCCCGAGGACGTGCTGCCCCTCTTCGTCGCGGAGATGGACTTCCCGCTCGCTCCGCCCATCACCGCCGCTCTGCAGCGGGCGCTGGACCTCGGGGACACCGGGTACATCGCCTCGCGGACACCGCTCGCGGAGGCCTACGCGGGTTTCGCGGAGCGCCGCTTCGGCTGGCGTCCCGACCCCGCACGGATGCGCAGCACGGCGGACGTGAGCATGGGCATCGTCGAGATCCTCCGCCGCGTCACGCAGCCGGGGGAGCGCGTCGTCGTGACGCCTCCGGTCTACCCGCCCTTCTACGACCTCGTGGCCGAGGCGGGAGCCGAGGTGCAGCGGGTGCCGCTGCGCGACACGGGGACGCGGTGGGAGCTCGACCTCGACGGGATCCGCGCCGCGTTCGAGGACGGCGCGACGGCCATCCTCCTCTGCAACCCGCACAACCCGACGGGCACCGTGCACGATCGGGAGACGCTGGCCGCGCTGGCTGACCTGGCCGAGGAGTTCGGCGCGACGGTCGTCTCGGACGAGATCCATGCACCGCTCGCGCAGCCCGGCGCGGGCTTCACGCCCTTCCTCGCCACGAGCGACGCGGCAGCCCGGGTCGGCTATGCCGTCGTCAGCGCGAGCAAGGCGTTCAATCTCGCGGGACTGAAGTGCGCGCTCATGGTGACCGCCGCGGAAGAGACGTCCGCGGTCGTTCGCGACCTGCCGGTCGAGGTGGAGTGGCGGACGGGACAGTTCGGTCTGCTCGCGGCCGTCGCCGCATTCTCGGAGGAGAGCGACGCCTGGCTCGACGGCCTCCTGCGCACCCTCGACGAGAACCGCGTGCTGCTGGAAGATCTCCTCGCCCGTCACCTGCCCGCCGCCCGCTACCGCATTCCGGACGCGGGGTACCTCGCGTGGATCGACCTCTCGGCACTCGGCTGGGGCGACAATCCCGCCCGGCAGATCCTCCGCGAGGCGAAGGTCGCGCTGCACTTCGGCCCGGCCTTCGGGGAGGAAGGGGCCGGACACGTGCGGCTCAACTTCGGCACCAGCCCCGAGATCCTCACCGAGGCGATCGAGCGCATCGCCGCGCTCGTCGAGCGATGACGGCTGCGAAGCCGACCGCCACGATCTGGGACCGCAGCCGGGTCTGGGTGACTCTGGGCGCTGTCGCCCTGATCTTCCTCGCCGCGATCGAGGCCCTCGCGGTGACGACGGTCATGCCGATCGTCAGCGATGCCCTAGACGGCCAGTCGCTGTACGCCGTCGCCTTCGCGGGCACGCTCGCGACCAGCGTGATCGGGATGGTCGCGGCCGGTTCCTGGTCGGACGCGCGCGGTCCGCGCGGCGCGCTGTACGCCGCCGTCACCCTCTTCATCCTCGGCCTGCTGATCTCCGGGTTCGCGGCGACGATGCCCCAGTTCCTGATCGGACGACTGGTGCAGGGGCTCGGTGCCGGTGGCCAGACCGTCGCTCTGTACGTCGTCGTCGCGCGGCTGTATCCGCCGTACCTGCACGGGCGGGTGTTCGCGGCATTCGCGGCCGCCTGGGTGGTGCCGTCGATGATCGGGCCCTTCCTCGCGGGAGCGGTGGCGGAGTACCTCGATTGGCGATGGGCGTTCCTGGGCGTGGCGGTGCTGACCGCGATCGCGTTCTCCATGGTCGCGATCCGCTTGCGCGGTGTCGACCTCGGCCGCGGGGAGCCGCAGGACCGGCGGGCGCTGCTCACGCGCCTCTCGCTCGCCATCGTCGTCGCGGTGCTCGCGGTGGTGATCGGACTGTCCGCCGAGCTCGATCCGGCGATCGGCTGGCCGGTCGCGCTGGGAGCCGTGCTCGCGATCGGTGTCGCCGTGCTGCCCCTTCTGCCGCGACGCACGCTGCGCGCCGGCGCCGGCCTTCCCAGTGTCGTGCTCATGCGCGGCGTGGCGGCCGGCGCGTTCTTCGCCGCGGAGGCCTACATCCCGTACCTGCTCATGCGGAAGTTCGACTTCTCCGCCACCTGGGCCGGGGTCGCCCTCATGCTGGCCGCCTTCGCGTGGGCCGGTGCGTCCGCCGCGCAGGGTCGCTACGGTGAGCGGCTGGGCAACCACCGCATCACGGCTCTCAGCCTGGGAGCGTTGCTCGCGGCGATGCTCTGCGTGCTGGCCGCCGCGGCGTTCGACGCCTCCCCGATCTTCGTGATCGTCGGGTGGGCGTTCGCCGGGGGCGGCATGGGGCTGCTGTACCCGCGGCTCACCGTGCTGACCCTCGCCTACTCGGATGAGACGAACCAGGGATTCAACTCCTCGGCGCTCTCGATCTCGGACGCGACGGGTTCGGCGGTCGCGATCGCGCTGGCGGGGCTCGCCGTCGCCACTCTGGGTGGCCGGGCGGATGCGTTCGCGGTCGTGTTCGTCCTCGGCGTCGGGCTGGTGCTGCTCGCGGTGATCCCCGGGCTCAGGCTCGGGCACGCCGCGGAGTCTTCGGTGCGCTGAGCTCACCGGCGAGGGCGATCACACCGAGGTCGAACACCCGGTCCAGACCCGCCGTGACGTCGACCTCGCTGGAGGACGGGAGGGCGCCGTGACTGTCGGCGTGCATCCGCTGCTGGACGAGGGTCGCATGACCGAGCACGAAATGCAGGATCGCGGCGCCGCGGTCCTCGGCGTCCTGAGCTCCCTCCGCGCGGAGGGCCGCGACCAGAGCCTCGCGGGCGTGGGCCGAGCCCAGCTGGAGCGCGTACGTGCTGAGCACGAGCTCCGCGCCGTCGCGGTAGGCGAAGAGGGCGTCGCGGAGCGCGCGGGCAGTCGTGAGGACCCCGCCGTCTCCGGCGGGAACCCCGGCGGTGATCCGGTCGGCGAGGTCGGCGAGGAGCTCCTGCTTGTTCGCCACGTGCCAGTAGAGAGCGCTGGGCTGCACGTCGAGCCGAGCCGCGATGCGGCGCATGGAGAGGTCGGCCAGCCCCACCTCGTCGAGGAGGGAGAGGGCCGTCCGCGAGACGCTGTCCCGGTCGTGACGGGCGGGATTCGTGTCGGGACTCATGCCCCCACTATAGTGAACGGCGTTCAGGTGAACGGTGTTCAGGAGGATGAATGCGCAGGCGGCAGCCGGGGACGACCGCGACGCTCGCGGAGCCGGGAACGGTGCGTCTCGACGGCGTGGGCGTGACGGTCGACGGCCGCGTTCTGCTCGACGACGTGACGCTGGAACTCACCGCGCCGCGCATCGCCGTGATCGGTGAGAACGGCTCCGGGAAGTCGACGTTCGCCCGATTGCTGAACGGCCTCATGACGCCGACCACGGGAACGGTCACCGTCCACGGCCTCGACGCGCTCCGAGAGCGGACCGCCGTCCGCCGCCGGGTGGGCTTCGTCTTCACCGATCCGGATGCCCAGATCCTGATGCCGACCCCGGCCGAGGATCTCGCGCTGTCCCTCCGAGGGCGGCCCCGTGGGGACATCGCCGCCCGCGTGCAGGAGACGCTGGATCGGCACGGTCTCGGCGCCCACGCCGACATCCCGGCGTCGTCGCTCTCGGGAGGCCAGAAGCAGATGCTGGCCCTCGCCGCGGTGCTCCTCTCCGAGCCGGCACTGATCGTGGCGGACGAACCGACCACGCTCCTCGACCTGCGCAACGCGCGGCGGATCGGAGACCTCCTCCTGGAACAGGACGCGCAGGTGCTCATCGTCACCCACGATCTCGAGCTCGCCGCGCGCTGCGACACGGCCGTCCTCTTCGACGGCGGGCGCGTCGTCGAGCAGGGAGATCCCGAGTCGGTCATCGCGCGCTATCGCCGGTTGTGCGCGTGATCCCGTCCCGGCCGCTCGTGCCGGGGCGCCTGTCGAGGGTGCCGGCCGGACCGAAGCTGGCGGGCCTCGCCCTCGCGGCGCTCGCGATGACCCTGTTCCCGCACGGGCCGGTCAGCATCGCCGTCTGCCTCGCGGCCGTGTTCGCGCTCTACCCGATCGGAGGTGTGCCGCTCTCCGCCGCCCTGATCGAGCTGTGGCGGCTGCGTGCGGTCCTGCTCGTGCTCGCGATCGCCCTCGCCGTCTTCGTGTCTCCCGTGGCCGCCTGGATGAGCACCGGGCGGGTCGCCGCATTGCTGCTGCTCGCCGCGCTCCTCACCCTGACCACGCGCATGTCCGACCTCCTGGAGGTGCTGCAGCGCCTCCTGCGGCCGCTGCGCCGTGTCGGGGTGGACCCCGAGGCGGTGTCGATGGCGGTGTCGCTCACCCTGACGATGGTGCCCGTCGTCGCGGGCTTCGCACAGCGGGTGCGCGATGCGGAGCGCGCCCGCGGTGTGAGACTGGGTGTGCGTGGCGTGGTGCCCCTGCTCGTCATGACGCTCCGCCACGCGGACCAGGTCGGTGATGCCCTCGCCGCCCGCGGGGTCGGCTGACGGTCACGCCACGACGGCGGGGGCGGGGACGGCGCTCCCGGAGCGGCCGGCGAGCCGCAGCGCAGCCACGAGCAGCAGCACGGCGAGCGCCGCAGTGGAGACCGTCGTACCGAGGACGAGGAGCAGCACCACCCCCGTGAGTCCCACGGCGGTCCCCAGCACCAGGCGGCGGCGCGAGTCCGTCGCCATCGGCGAGGGGTGGTTCTCGAAGCGATCGACGCGCACGGCGACCAGGGCGGTGAGGACGAGTGCCGTCACCAGCCACAGCGGGCGGGCTGCCCACCATTCCACGCTGTCGAGTGCGGGCAGGCTGAGCCCCCCGACGATCGCTGCCAGCGCTGTCGCTCCGGCCATCACCAACAGCACCGGCATGTGCCAGAGGTAGATGGTCATCGTGCGCCGGGTCACGAACGCGGTGAACGCGGCCACCGGGGTGTGCCGGCTGAAGCGTCCGATCCGGTCGCGGTACAGGGAGAACAGGGTCGTGTGGATGAGCCCGACCAGCAGGAGGGCGGCTGTCGGCGGGTTGATGTTGGCGATGAGGTCGGGGGAGTACACGCCCCCGAGGAAGAGTGCGACGAGGAGCCCGAGGGAGCCGGTGCCGATCGCCACGCGGACTCCGGGCCGCAGTGCATCCATGCGTCCGTCGGCGAGGAAGAACCCGAGCTGCTGCATCGTCAGCCAGACGAAGGCGAGGTTGAGGAAACCCAGGGCGTCGTTCCCGGTCGTGGCGCGCAGCACGTCGACCGCGACGGCCGCAGCGGCGAGGAGAGCGATGGTCCGCAGCGGCGCGCGGTCGTGCAGCGCGACGAAGGCGGGGAGGAGGGCCTGGCACAGCAGGAAGACCCCGAGGAACCACAGGGGCTGCCCGTACCGGAAACCCGCGACCGCGATGAGATCCGGGGAGACCCCGACGACGGTGAGCACGGCGAGAGCGATGCCGACCGCGGCGATGGTGAACAGGGCCGGACGCAGGAGCCGGTGCACCCGACCGGCCACGAAGGCGGTGGCGCTCCCGCCGCGGTCGCGGAGGCGGCGGTAGGCGAGGAGTCCGGAGAACCCTCCGATCACGAAGAAGAGCGGCATCACCTGCAGCAGCCAGCTCAGCGGCGCGATCCAGCCCGTGCCGTCGCTCGCGTTCTCGAACACCGGCCCGGACTCGGACACCGTGACCCCCACCATGACGGCGTGCAGCAGGACGACGCCGAGCACGCACAGTGCCCGGACGACGTCGATGCCGGTGTCGCGGTGGCCGGTGGGGGCGGATACGGCGGGGGCGGGGGTGCTGAGGCGTGGAGCCGCGGCGATGACCATGAGTCCTCCTGGGAACGGTGTCCTCGGAGGCTATGGACGCGGTGGTCGGCACGACATCACCCCGTGGTGCCGTCCTGACCCCTACGCAGGGGTGACTCAGGCGGAGGGTTCGACCAGACCGGTGTCGTAGGCGAGGATGACGGCGTGCACGCGGTCGCGGAGACCGAGTTTCGCGAGCACTTTGCCGACGTGGGTCTTCACGGTCTGCTCGGCGATGAACAGGTCGCCCGCGATCTCCGTGTTGGAGCGGCCCTTGCCGATGAGGACGAGCACCTCGCGCTCCCGGTCGGTGAGATCGGCGAGGGCGGTCGCTGACCTGCGTGATGCCGGCCGCCGTCCGGCGAACTGTTCGATCATCCGCCGCGTCACGCTCGGGGCGAGGAGCGCATCGCCCCCCGCCACCACGCGGACGGCATGCACGAGCTCCTCCGGGAGGGCGTCCTTGAGGAGGAAGCCGCTGGCGCCGGCGGCGAGGGCGTCGTAGACGTAGTCGTCGATGTCGAACGTGGTGAGCATGAGGATCCGCGGCACGTGCGCGGCCGGGTACGACGGGCCCAGGATGCGCCGGGTGGCCTCGATGCCGTCGAGCTCCGGCATGCGGACGTCCATGAGGATGACGTCGGGGTCGAGCCGCGCGGCGAGCGTGACGGCTTCTGCGCCGTCCGCGGCCTGACCCACCACGCGGATGCCCTCATGGGCGTCCAGCAGGGCGGCGAAGCCGGCGCGGACCATCGCCTGATCGTCGGCGATGAGCACGCTGATCGTCACGAGTTCTCCTTGTCTTCCGCCGGGGCGGTCGGGGCGGCCGCTGATGCCGCGGGGGACAGGGGCAGGGTGGCGTCGACCGTCCAGCCCCCGTCGTCGGACGGGCCGGCCGCGAGGCTCCCGCCCAGCAGCTCTGCGCGCTCGCGCATTCCCCGGAGGCCGTAGCCCCCGGTGGGGTTCTCGACCGGCTGCGGCGGCGCCGCGTTGCGCACCCGGATGTGCAGGCTGCCGGCATCGGCGTGAAGGCGGACGGTGACCCGTGCTCCGGGGGCATGGCGGACGGCGTTGCTCAGTGCCTCCTGCACGATGCGGAAGGCGGCGATCTGCACACCGGGTCCGGCGGCCGAGGCCGCCTCGATCCCCTCCAGCACGAGACCGACCTCCACGCCGGCGCGTCGGATGGTGTCGACGAGGGCCGGCACGTCGTCCAGTCCCTGCTGCGGTGCGAGCTCGGCATGCTGGTCCTCCGTGCGGAGCACCCCCAGCATGCGCCGCATCTCGGTGAGCGAGGAGCGAGCGGTGGCGGCGATGTCGTCGAACTCGGCCGCCGCGTCGGCATCGAGGTCCGCGATCCGGTAGCGTGCGGTCGACGCCTGCACCTGGATCACCGACATGCTGTGCGCCACGACGTCGTGCAGCTCCCTGGCGATACGGGTGCGCTCCTCCACGAGGGCGCGCCGCGACTCCTCCAGGGCGCTGTGCTCCTTCTCCCTGGTCAGCTCGGCCGCCACCCGCACGCGGCCGGCGACGAGGACGGCGATGAGGAACATCGCGGCGGCGACCGAGGTCGTCACGATCAGGTTGGCGGTGACGCTCCCGGAGCTCGCCGGTGTCGCGACCATGTCCGGCCGCAGCAGGGGCGCCGTCAGGGAGGTGAGTGCGCCGATCACGAGGGTGAGGGCGCCGAGTCGGGCTCCCTGCACGAAGGACATCACGCCCACGAAGAGGACGAACGCGAGCAGTGCCGGTACCGACCACGGCCACGGGGACTGGATCGCCCGCGCCGGCTCGACGAGGAGAGGGAGCAGGAAGGCGCCGGCGGCGAACACGACGATCGCGGTCCGCGGACGGGAGGGGACGAGCAGGGGAGGCCCGCACACGGCGGCACCGAGCAGGAAAGACAGCGGCAGCGGCGTGCCCGAGAGCACCGTCTGGAGCGGGACGAGGAGCGCGTACAGCACGACGACCGCCGTGGTCAGCGCCACGAGGGCGCCGGTGCGACGGCTGATCCGTGACGGGCGCGGGGTGCGCTCTCGGCGGCGTGCCATGCGTCTCATCCTGCCAGGTGCGGGACCGCCGTACGGCGGCGGCGGAGCGCGGCGATCCGGTCGATGACGATGCCGACGATCAGGGCGATGACGACGCCGATGGCGGCGCTGAGCACGGGCTGGTCGTGCAGCCAGGCACCGGCGAGCAACCCGATCGCGAGGCTGAACACGCTCCAGCTGACACCGGCGATGAGGCTCAGCGGGAGGAACCGCCGCCAGGGGAACCCGAGCGCTCCGGCGGACATGTTCACGGCCACGCGACCGATCGGGATGTATCGCGCGCCGAGGATCAGCGTCGCGCTGCGGCGGTCGAGAGCATGCTGCGCGTAGGCGAACGCGGCAGCGACGCGAGGGCGGCGCATCCACGCGAACCTCGTGGTGCCGAGCCGGCGACCGATGAGGAACGCGATGTTGTCGCCGATCGCGGCGCCCAGGGCGGCGACCGCCCCGAGCAGCAGGATGTTGCCGTCGCCGGTGGACGCGGCGACGGCCGCCGCGGCGACGAGGACCGTCTCGCTCGGGACCGGAGGGAAGAACCCGTCGATCACGGTCACCGCGAAGAGCACCGCGTACAGCCACGGGGAGGCGATCGCCTGCAGGATGAGGTCGTTGAGGATGTCCACTCCAGCACCGTAGGCAGCGGGTGCGGGGCGGGTCATCACTCCCCGGTATCGCCTCGGTCACCCTGCAGAGGGATCTTGTCGGCGATCAGCGCCGTCGCAGCGGCATATACTGGGAGGCTGGCCGCTCGGCCATCACCCTCCTCCCGAACGAACGGACGTCCGCTGTGCTTGCCGTGCACGACCTCGAGATCCGCGTTGGCGCGCGCCTGCTGATGGAGAACGTCTCGTTCCGTGTGTCCGACGGCGACAAGATCGGCCTCGTCGGACGCAACGGTGCGGGCAAGACGACACTCACCAAGGTGCTCGCCGGCGACGTGCTGCCCTCCGGTGGTACCGTCACCCGCTCCGGCGAACTCGGCTACCTGCCGCAGGACCCGCGTTCGGGCAACCCGGAGGATCTCGCCCGTACCCGCATCCTCGACGCCCGCGGCCTCGGCCAGCTCAACCTCGGCATGACCGAGGCCTCGCTCGCGATGGGCTCGGACGACCCCGCGGTCGCGGCGAAGGCGATGAAGCGCTACGGGGCGCTCACCGAGAAGTTCGAGGCGCAGGGCGGCTACGCGGCCGAGGCCGAGGCGGCGTCGATCGCGCACAACCTCTCGCTGCCGGACCGCATCCTCGACCAGCCGCTGTCGACCCTCTCCGGTGGACAGCGCCGTCGAATCGAGCTCGCGCGCATCCTCTTCTCCGACGCCCAGACGATGATCCTCGACGAGCCGACCAACCACCTCGACGCGGACAGCGTCGTGTGGCTGCGGGAGTTCCTCAAGAACTACAAGGGCGGGTTGATCGTCATCAGCCACGACGTCGAGCTCGTCGGCGAGACCGTCAACCGCGTCTTCTACCTCGACGCCAACCGCCAGGTCATCGACATCTACAACATGAACTGGAAGAACTACCTGCGTCAGCGCGCCGCGGATGAGGAGCGCCGCAAGAAGGAGCGGGCCAACGCGGAGAAGAAGGCGACCACTCTCCAGCAGCAGGCGGCGCGCTTCGGAGCCAAGGCGTCCAAGGCGGCGGCCGCGCACCAGATGCTCGCCCGCGCGGAGAAGCTCCTGTCGGGGCTGGAAGACGTGCGTCAGGAGGACCGCGTCGCGAAGCTGCGGTTCCCGAAGCCGGCGCCCTGTGGCAAGACCCCGCTGATGGCGTCCGGACTGTCGAAGTCGTACGGCTCGCTGGAGATCTTCACCGACGTCGACCTCGCGATCGACCGTGGCTCCAAGGTCGTCGTGCTCGGACTCAACGGTGCGGGAAAGACGACGTTGCTGCGCATGCTCGCGGGCGTCGACCAGCCGGACACCGGCCAGCTCGAGCCCGGCCACGGCCTCAAGGTCGGGTACTACGCGCAGGAGCACGAGAACCTCGACGTCAGCCGCTCGGTGCTGGAGAACATGGTGTCGGCGGCCCCGCACATCACCGAGACCGAGGCGCGCAAGGTCCTCGGCTCGTTCCTGTTCACCGGCGACGACGTCCTCAAGCCGGCCGGCGTGCTCTCCGGCGGTGAGAAGACGCGACTGTCGTTGGCGACCCTCGTCGTGTCGTCCGCGAACCTGTTGCTGCTCGACGAGCCCACGAACAATCTCGACCCGGCCTCGCGCGAGGAGATCCTCGGGGCTCTGGCCCACTACGAGGGTGCCGTGGTGCTCGTGTCGCACGACCCCGGCGCGGTGCAGTCGCTGAACCCGGAGCGCGTCCTCATCCTGCCCGACGGCGTCGAGGACATCTGGAGCCAGGAGTACCAGGACCTCATCGAGCTCGCGTAGCCGGTCGTGGCATAGTCGGAGGATGGCCGAGCAGTCGATCCTTCCTCCCTCGGAGCTCGCGGTATGGTTGCGCGCGCAGCCGGCCCTCACCGGCACGGCTCCACCGCTGCGCCTCGCTGATCTCCCCGACGATCCGGTGCCGCTCTTCCGCGACTGGCTCCGCACGGCGGCCGCAGACGGCGTTCCGGAACCGCACGCCGCGACCCTCGCGACCGTCGACGCGGACGGCCTGCCGGACGCGCGCACGCTGATCCTCAAGGATGTGGACGCGCGTGGCTGGGCGTTCGCCGGAGCACGGTCCTCACGGAAGGCCACGCAGCTCGAGGCGCGTCCGGCCGCGGCCCTGAATCTGTGGTGGCAGCCGCAGCGACGCGCGGTGCGGGTGCGGGGAACCGTGGAGGAGGCGTCCCCGGCGGAGAGCGACGCCGACCTCGCTGCCCGCTCCGAGGACGCACGCGCCGGTCTCCAGCCGGGGGACTGGGTGCTGTGGCGTGTCGTGCCGACGCGAGTCGAGTTCTGGCAGGGCTCCCCGGATCGAAACCACACCCGGATCGTCTACCGCCGCGTCGAGGGCCGATGGCAGCACACCGCCACCGGCGCCGATCCCAGCTCCAGCGATCGATAACGCTCCGCCCCATCACTCGGACGGCACGTTTTCGATCCCGCACCGTCGTCTCGCGCGGGATCGAAAACGCGCCTCCGGTTGCTTACGAACGCCCGTTTTCGATCCCGTAGCAGCGGGGACACCCGTGCGGGATCGGAAAGGTGCCTGGAAGCGTGCGGGGAGGAGCGTTTTCGAGCTTCGCCGGGGGAGGGGGCGGGGTGAGGGCGGGGGTGAGAGGGGCTGGAACCGGGCGGAACGGAGTGGCACACTGTAGCGATCTGCTCGTCGGAGGGGGACGACACATGCGCATGGCACCACGACGGGCTCTCGCGGCCACGCTGGCAGTCCTCCTCGGAGTCGGGGGCGCCGTCGTCACGGCGGCTCCGGCTCTCGCGGCCGCCCCGGTCGGCGGGCCGACGACCCCGGGCATCTGGGGGTATCACACCGTCACATTCGAGTCCCTCGGCAACACGGTGGCTGAGGTCGCCGTCGTCTCCGGAGGACTGGCGCCTCGGCAGCCGGCGCCCACCTCCGAGGAGGGACCGTTCGACGGCTGGGTCACGGGACCTCCCGGCGCCGAGGAGCCGTTCCGGTTCGAGAGCACCGTCATCACCACGGACCTGACCGTGCGAGCGACCTTCGCCGACACGCGGATCGTGCAGTTCCTCGCCGGACCCGCGGGAGAGGACGCCGAGCGCATCATCGATGCCGACGAGGTGCGAGACGGCGAGCCATTGGGGGAGATCGCACCGGATGTCGCCGAGGTCCCGGACGGGCAGGTGTTCACGGGGGAGTGGTACCGGGAGGACGACCCGACCCGGACGCCCTACGATTTCGCTGCTCCTGTCACGGAGAACTTCCGGCTGGTGCCGATCCTCGTCTCCGGATTCGCGGTGTCGTTCGTGACGGACGGCACTTCCGTGGCCCCCGAGTTCGTCGTCGAGCCCGATACGACCTTCACCGCGGCGGATCTCGCGGCCATCCCGGCGCCGACGAGGACCGGATACACGTTCACCCAGTGGTGGGCGGATGCCGCGCGCACGCAACCCGTCGACCTCCCGCTGACGGATACCGCGACGCTCTACGCCGGCTGGCAGGGGGAGGACGTCGAGTACCACGTCAGCTACTGGCTCGAGAAGCCGAACGTCGTCCCGGAGTCCTACCCGGCGCCGGTGTTCACGGCCGCGGGAGCGACGCCGCCCGCGTGGACCGACGCGGACGGGAGGCTCAGCGACGCGCAGTTGGCGGACCCGGCGAACTTCCTCTTCCTCGACGACATCGCGTCGACAGCGACCGCGGGTTCCACCGTCGGGGGCCCGACCGTGAAGGACGACCTCCCGACGCCCATCAAGGAGCTCGTGCGCGCGCAGCTCGACCCCGCCGTCGTGCAGTCGGATCCGCTGACATTCGCCGACCTGGCGGTGAGCCAACAGGATGTCACTGTGCAGGGAGACGGATCGACGGTGGTGAACGTCTACCTGACGCGGTCGCTGTGGCGGACGGACTTCCGACTCATCGCCCCGGGAAGCTCGGCGAACGTGCCCGCGGCGTGCGCCGCGGCAGGCACCTACGACATCACCATGGACGTCGGCGGCGCCACGTACTTCGCCTCGACGGTGTCCGGTGGCGCGCAGCTCCTCGGCACGCTCTCGGTCCGCGAGAAGATCGGTTTCGACATGCAGGCCGCGGGCGTGGCGCCGGTGCCGTTGTCGCAGACGGACGGCTCCGGCCTGATCACCGCCTACGACGCCGGGACCGAGAACCAGAGCTGCGTCCTCCGCGGCTGGGGGCCGCAGCAGTTCACCCCTCTGATCTTCACCGCGGTCTACACCGGTGCCGGGGCGGACACCGGTTCCGTCGATCTCGCGAACCGCACGACGACGATGACCGGGAAGATGGCTGCCGCGCGCACCCAGAACCTCACGCAACGATTCGAGTACGCGGAAGAGCTGGACCAGGGGCAGCCCGCTCCGGACGCCGTGCTCGGGCCGGACGGCGTACCGAACGATCCGTTGCGGGTGGAGACGCTGTACGCCAACAACAAGACCGCTGTCCGTGCCTCCGTGCCCTCCGGCCATCAGGTCTTCGGTCAGTACCGCAGCGCGTGGTACTGGGCCTCGAACGGCGATCGGCAGGTCGCCAGCGTCATCGACGGCTTCACGTCGTACGTGGGCTATGGCGCGGGGACGAACACGCAGGGCAACTACTTCCAGCTCGACCAGGCGTCGGGTCATCTGTATCAGCTCAACAACAGCGGGAACGTCAACGACCGGTACCGCTACCAGTTCTACAGCCGCAACACCTACACGCTCAGCTTCGTGACCGGAGGGGGCACAGCCATCCCCGCCGTCACAGGCATCCCCTTCGAGACCGCGCTCGAGCCCTCGGCACCCGCCGACCCGACCCGTGGTCGCGATGTCTTCCTCGGCTGGTACACCGACTCCCAGTTCAACGTGCCGTTCACGTTCGACGGAGCGACGATGCCCGCCAGCAACCTCGTGCTCTACGCGCGGTGGCTGACGGATCCGCACACCGTCCGGTTCTACGACCACCCGTCCAGCCCGGAGCCCATCGACGATCTGACGCAGACGGTGGAGGACCAGGGGATGGCGACCACTCCGGATCCGTTGCCCCCGCTACCGGACGGCCAGACGTTCCTCGGCTGGTACCAGCGGACGACAGCAGGCTTCTTCGTACCGTATGACTTCGACACGCCGGTCGGCGCCGACCTCGATCTCTACGCCCGGTGGCAGCAGCCGGAGGCCGCTCCCTTCACCCTCCGCTATGACGGGGACGGCAACACCGGCGGCACCGTACCGACGGATCCTCTCGGCTACGACGCCGGATCGAGCGCGATCGTCGTGGACGGAGCGGGACTGACCCGGGACGACGAGGTCTTCGTCGGCTGGCGTATCGCGACGATCGCGGTGGCGCGCATCATCACGAGCCCCGTAGCGGCCGACGGACTCTTCCAGGCCGGACGCACGGTGCGCTTCGCCGGACGGGACATCACGCTCACCGCCGTGTACGCCGATCCGTCTCCCTCGTTCGCCGTGACCTTCCGTGAGAACGGCGGGGCCGACGGCACCGTCACCTGGGAAGGGCCTCCGGAGGCATCGATCACCTATCCCGGAGCATTCGACCTGCTCTTCAGAGGACCCGGGACCACGTTCCTCGGATGGTCGACGTCCGCGGACGCGACGGTCGCCGATCCGGCGTTCGACCGGCTCAGCATCTCTGCGCTCACCGGCGACCTCGTCCTTTACGCCGTCTGGGAGGATGCCCCCGCGCCGCCGTCGCCGACGCCGCCCTCGAGCGGCTCCGGAACGGAGCCCGGTGGCGGTCATCTTCCCCGCACCGGAGGGGACCCATGGGGCACGTTGCTCCTCGGAGCCCTCCTGTTCGCCACGGGGATCGTGGCGATGACGGCCCGGCGCCGGAGGCATCGGGGCTGACAACGCAGGCGAGGTCAGCGGGCGTCGAGAAGTTCGTCCTCGACGTCCGCGTCGCGGTCGCGCCGCTTCGTGACCTTCACCGGTGCCGGTTTCCCCTCGACGTCTTCGCGGTGCTTCACGATCTCGGTCCGGATGATGTACCCGATGAAGATGAAGCCCATGATGGCGAACAGGATCCACTGGATCGCATAGGACAGGTGCGGCCCCGGGTCGTCGGTCGGGGACTCGAAACCGCCCAGCGCCGCATCCGCGGCGGGCTGCTCCTCGACCAGGCGCCCGTAGGCGCCGGTGATGACGTCGTCTCCGACGAGGTCCCCGATGGAGGGGAGGTGGATGGTGGGCACCTGGCCCTCCGGAGCCCCTCGCCCGGATGCGGGAAGCGGCTCGCCCGGGCGGAGCCGGACGGTCACCGTGACCTCACCAGAAGGCGGAGAGGGAACCGTGTCCGGGAGCTCGCCCTCGCCCGGGGGCACCCAGCCGCGGTCGACGATGAGCACACGGCCGTCCGCGTCCCGGAAGGGGACCAGAACCTCGAACGCACTCGTGCCTCCGTGCGGGCGGTTGCGAACCAGGAGCTGCTCGTCGGCGAGGTACTCGCCCTGCAGGGTGACCGGCCGCCATTCGTCTGCGGGGTCGAGGTCGTCCTCGGCGACGACGTCCGCGAGCGGGACGGCGGGCGCATCGTAGTTCTGCTCCACGAGCGCGATCTGCTCGGCCCGGGACTCGTTCCGCTCGAACTGCCAGTTCGACAGGAAGACGCACGCGATCGCGAAGCCGATGGCGATGAGGACGTACACACCCCAGCGGGTCAGGCGGTTGCTCATGAGGGCACCCCGTCTCGCACCGTCACCGGGAAGTCCCGCGCGGCCAGGTAGTCATGGAGGAAGTCGACGTGCTCATCGCACGCCAGCCAGATCTTCTCGCGGTCGGCGGTGTGGATGCGCGGATTGCGCCAGACGACCTGCCTCGTGGCCGCGCTCCGGCATCCGGCGCGCGAGCAGATGAGTTCGCTCATCGGTCCGTGCGGCCTTCGCGGATGGTGATGACGTCAGGGGCGATCTCCGGAGCGGGCGCCGGAGCGGGCGCCGGTGCGTCGATCTCGCGCATCGGCGACTCGGCTGCCGTCTCCGTGCTGTCGCTGCCGGCGTTGGCGAAGACCACGGCGATGTAAGGCAGGACCGCGGCGGCGAGCGCGAACACCCATGTCCACCAGCCGAACGGCTGCACGAAGAACATCAACCCGAAGCACACGATGCGGATCGTCATCGTCAGGGCGTATCGACGCACACGGTGGTCACCCTCATCCCGCGGGGACTGCGGCAGTGAGGTGACGGCCGGTACTCGACGTGCGTTCTTCACGATGGTTCCAGCCTACGCCGCCGCAGCGACATCGGCATGCCCGCGAGGAGCCTCAGTTCGCGAAGACGAAGGGCAGCGTGAAGGCGCCGAACACCACGAGGCTGATGAGCGTCGAGACGATCGTGAAGACGAGCACGCCGATCATCAGGTAGCCGAGGATGAGTCCGGCGATCGCCATGCCGCGTCCGCCGAGACCGGGAGTGCGCCGGATCTGCCCCAGTGCCATGTGGCCGGTGATCACGGCCGCGATTGAGGCGAGCATCGGCACGATCGCCCAGAACAGCACGACACCGGCGATGCCGCAGACGAGCGAGGTGATCGCGAGCCCGCTGGACGGCCGTGCGGGCGGCGCCCCGTACGGCTGCGGGGTGGTGAACTGCTGCGGGGCCGAGTACTGCTGCGGGGCCGAGTACTGCTGAGGTGGCGAGTACTGCTGCGGTGCGACGTTGGTCGGCGGTGCCGGCGGGAATCCCGGATACGCAGGGGAGGAGCCGGGAGCCGGCGGGATGGCCGGCGGCTCACCCGACGGACCGGGGATACGGGGATCGCTCACGCTGCTGCCTTTCGTCGCCCTCAGGCTTCCAGGACGGTCTGCGTCTGTCAAACGGCCCTCGTGAACCCGGCACGGCAACGTCGCTAGGATCGATGACGGCTCGGAATCCCGAGCCTCGACCTCAGACCCAGGAGTGTCCCATGAGCGCGGAGCGCGTCGTCCTCGTCACCGGAGGCAACCGCGGCATCGGCCGCGCCATCGCCGAGCGCTTCGTGAGGGAGGGATACCGGGTGGCGGTCACCGCCCGGAGCGGAGAGGGGCCGGAGGGCACCCTCACGGTGCGCGCGGATGTCACGGACGCCGCCGCACTCGACGCGGCTTTCACCGAGGTGGAGCAGCAGCTCGGCCCGGTGGAGATCGTCGTCGCCAACGCCGGCATCACCAAGGACACCCTGCTCATGCGCATGAGCGAGGATGACTTCGACAGCGTCATCGCGACCAACCTCGGCGGCACGTTCCGGGTCGTCAAGCGTGCCTCGAAGGGCATGCTGCGCGCGCGGTTCGGACGGGTGATCCTCATCTCCAGCGTCGTGGGCCTCTATGGCTCCGCGGGGCAGACGAACTATGCCGCTTCGAAGAGCGCGCTCGTCGGCTTCGCCCGATCCCTCACGCGCGAGCTCGGCGGACGCGGAATCACGGCCAACGTCGTGGCGCCCGGGTTCATCGAGACCGACATGACCGCAGAGCTCCCCGAGGAGACGCAGAAGCAGTACAAGGCGAACATCCCTGCCGGCCGGTTCGCGACGCCGGACGAGGTCGCGGGCGTCGTGACCTGGCTGGCGAGCGACGACGCCGGCTACATCTCCGGCGCTGTCATCCCGGTCGACGGCGGTCTCGGCATGGGGCACTGACCCCGGGCCCTCGCGGTCAGCGGTCGATCGCACGCACGAGGAGCTCGCCGAGACGTTCCGGCGCGGAGAACTGCGGCCAGTGTCCGGACCCGATCCGGACGACCTCGGCATCGTCGATCGCCCGGTACTCCGTCGCGTACGGGCCCCACTGGCTGATCACCTCGTCGAACGACGTCTGGTCCAGTCCTCCCATCAGCAGGGAGACCGGGATCCCATGCCGAGCGGGGTTGCGCAGCGCGAGTTCGTCAGTCGGGACCCGAGCGGGGATGCTGTGTGTGAGGAGGCTCGTCCGCGCCCTGGTCTCGTCGTCCAGGTCATGCACGTCCTCGTCGGGGAAGAAGCCCCAGCCGGGGAAGGCGACGACGCCGTCCTGCACCGGGAACTCGCTGATGCCGGAGCCCGGGGGCGGCGGGACGGTGTCGACGAAGACGACCCGTGCCACGCGGTCCGGGCGTGCGTCGGCGACGCCCCAGGCGACATTGCCTCCGCCACTGTGTCCGACGACCACGACGTCGCCCTCCGTGGCGTCCACGGCGGCGACCGCGAACGCCACCCAGTCATCGATCCCGATGCCTGCTGCCGCCTCCGCGGTGGCGTCGAGTCCGGGCAAGGTCAGTGGGTGCGCGCGGTGTCCCGCCTTCTCGAGAGCGGGCACGACGTCGTCCCAGCTCGATGCGTCGAGCCAGAGACCGGGGATGAGGATGATGTCCATGACCCGACGGTAGACCCGGCCACGGACATCGTCGAGGGTCAGGGGAGCAGAGGGATGACCGTTCCGAGGTCGACAGGGCCGATGACCAGGCTCGCCGATTCCCGGACGGCGGGCTTGGCGTTGAACGCGAGCCCCAGGCCGGCGACCGCCATCATCGGGAGGTCGTTGGCGCCATCGCCGATCGCGATGGTCGCGTGCCGTGCCACGCCGATCTCCTCCGCCCAGGTGCGCAGCCAGAAGGCCTTGGCCGCCCCGTCGACGATGTCGCCGTCCACCTCGCCCGTCAGTGCACCGTCGGCCACGGACAGACGGTTGGCACGCCAGCGGTCGACACCGAGCCCCGGCGCGACGTCGTCGAGGATCTCGTGGAACCCGCCCGAGACCACGCCGACCACCCCGCCTCGGGCGTGGACGGCGGCGGTGAGCTCGCGGACACCGGGGGTGGGCTCGACGCGGGCGCGGACCCGGGCGAACGCCTCGACGGGTACGCCCGCGAGAGCCGCCACTCGGGAGCGGAGACTGGTCGCGAAGTCGATCTCACCGCGCATCGCGGCTTCGGTGGCCGCCTGCACCTCGGCGCGGCGACCCGCTTCCTCCGCGAGGAGCTCGATCACCTCGTTCCGGATGAGCGTGGAATCGGCATCGAGGACGACGAGGAATCGCGCGGTGGTCACGCCATCGAGCCTAGCGACCGGAGTCCGGGGCTCGGCACCGCTCGACGCCTCAGCGCTCGATGAACACGCCCTTGCCGACGACCGTGATCCCCGATTCCGTGACCGTGAACCCGCGGGCGAGGTCCCGTTCGCGGTCGACCCCGACCGTCGCCCCGTCGGCGAGGACGACGTTCTTGTCGAGGATCGCCCGATGCACGCGTGCGCCCTGGCCGACGTGGACGTGATCGAACACCACGGAGTCCGTGATGGTCGACCCGCCGCCGGCGAGCGTCCACGGGCCCACGACGCTGCGCTCGAGGTGCGTGCCGGAGAGCACCGACCCCAGCGACACGATCGAGTCGATCGCGTTCCCGATCCGTCCCACGGAGTCGCGGACGAACTTCGCCGGCGGGGAGTTGACCGCCTGCGAGTGGATCGGCCACTCCATGTTGTAGAGGTTGAAGATCGGGAGGGTCGAGATCAGGTCCCGGTGCGCGTCGAAGAACGAGTCGATCGTTCCCACGTCGCGCCAGTAGGAGCGGTCGCGTGGCGACGAGCCAGGGACCTCGTTCTGCTTCATGTCGTAGTAGCCGGCCTCGCCGCGGTCGACGAAGTACGGGACGATGTCGCCACCCATGTCGTGGCTCGACGTCGGCAGCTCTCCATCCGCCTCGACCGCCGCGATGAGGGCGTCCGTGTCGAAGATGTAGTTGCCCATGGAGGCCAGGACTTCGTGCGGGGAGTCCGCAAGACCCGTGGCGTCGGTCGGCTTCTCCAGGAACTGCCGGATGCGCCCGGACTCCGGGTCGGCGTCGATGACCCCGAACTGCGACGCCAGGGCGAGGGGCTGGCGGATGCCCGCCACCGTCGCCTTCGCGCCGGACTCGATGTGCGCCTCGAGCATCTGACGGAAGTCCATCCGATAGACGTGGTCGGCGCCGATGACGACGACGATGTCCGGCTTCTCGTCGTTGATGAGGTTCATGCTCTGCAGGATCGCGTCGGCGGAGCCGGAGAACCACCGCTTGCCGAGGCGCTGCTGGGCGGGGACGGACGCGACGTAGGAGTCGAGGAGGGCCGACATCCGCCACGTCTGCGAGATGTGCCGGTCGAGACTGTGCGACTTGTACTGGGTCAGCACGACGATCTGTCTCAGCCCGGAGTTGATGAGGTTCGAGATGGCGAAGTCGATCAGGCGGTACTGCCCGCCGAACGGGACGGCAGGTTTCGCGCGGTCGGCCGTCAGCGGCATGAGTCGCTTGCCCTCGCCGCCGGCGAGGATGATCCCGAAGACCTTCTTTGGAGCGGACATGGCTCCACCATAGATGCGGTTCGGCGCGGGGAACTAGCATCTGGACAACCCGCTCGATAGCGTCTAGGCATGCGAGTCGAGATGATCACCAAGGAGTATCCGCCGGAGATCTACGGAGGCGCGGGTGTACACGTCGCCGAGCTCGTCTCCGCGCTGCGTCGTGACATCGACGTGACGGTGCGCGCCTTCGGCGCGCCGCGCGATGAGGACGGCACCTTCGCCTACCGCGCCCCGGAGAGCCTCGCCGCCGCCAACCCGGCTCTGCAGACCCTCGGCACGGACCTGGAGATCGTGTCGGCCATCGCGGGCGCCGACGTCGTGCACAGCCACACCTGGTACGCCAACTTCGCCGGCCATCTCGCCTCCCAGCTCCACGGCATCCCGCACGTGCTCACGGCGCACAGCCTCGAGCCGCTCCGGCCGTGGAAGGCCGAACAGCTCGGTGGCGGCTATGCCGTGTCGAGCGGGATCGAGAAGCTCGCCTACGAGAACGCCGCCGCGGTGATCGCGGTGAGCGCCGGCATGCGCGCCGACATCCTGCGCAGCTACCCGCAGGTCGACCCCGCACGGGTCCGCGTGATCCACAACGGCATCGACGTGGAGCGGTGGCGTCCTGTGCACGACCCCGCCTTCCTCTCCTCGATCGGCATGGACCCTGACCGTCCCTCGGTGGTCTTCGTCGGCCGCATCACGCGGCAGAAGGGGCTGCCGTACCTCCTGCAGGCAGCGCGGTTGCTGCCTCCGGAGGTCCAGCTGATCCTGTGCGCCGGAGCGCCGGACACCCCGGAGATCATGGCGGAGGTGCAGGAGGGGGTGCGGCTGCTGCAGCAGACCCGCGAGGGTGTGGTGTGGATCGAGCGGATGCTGCCGCGCGATGAGCTGTCGGCGATCCTGGCCGCGGCGACCACGTTCGTCTGCCCGTCCGTCTACGAGCCCCTCGGGATCGTGAACCTCGAGGCGATGGCCTGTGGAGCGGCCGTCGTGGGGACCGCGACCGGCGGAATCCCGGAGGTCGTCGACGACGGCGTGACGGGCCGGCTGGTCCCGATCGAGCAGGTACAGGACGGCACGGGCACACCCACCGATCCCGACCGCTTCGTCGCCGATCTCGCGGCGGTCCTGACCGAGGTCACCTCGGATCCGGCGCGGGCTCAGGAGTACGGGGAGGCCGGTCGGGAGCGTGCCCGCGCGCAGTTCAGCTGGGGTGCGATCGCCGACGAGACCCGCGCGCTCTACGCAGAGCTGTCCGCCTGAGCCGATAGGCTTTCGGTATGCCGATCGCTCTGGAGTTCACCGACGTCGTCGTGCGCCGAGAGGGGCGCAACATCATCGATCACGTGACCTGGCAGGTCTCGGACGATCAGCGATGGGTGATCCTCGGGCCGAACGGGGCGGGCAAGACGACCCTGCTGCAGCTCGCCGACACCTTGATGCATCCCACCTCTGGCACCGTCACCGTCCTCGGCGAGACGCTCGGACGCGCGGACGTCTTCGAGATCCGACCCCGGATCGGGTTCGCCTCGACGGCCATGGCCAAGCGCATCCCGCGCGACGAGACGGTTCTCAACACGGTCCTCACGGCGGCGTACTCCGTGCTCGGCCGCTGGAACGAGAGCTACGAGGACATCGATGAGCGGCGCGCACTGCGGGTGCTGGGGGACTGGCGTCTCGCGCACCTCGCCGACCGCACGTTCGGCACGCTGAGCGACGGCGAGCAGAAGCGCGTGCAGATCGCCCGCGCGGTCATGACCGACCCCGAGCTGCTGCTGCTCGACGAGCCGACGGCCTCGCTCGATCTCGGGTCGCGTGAGGAGCTGCTGGCGCTGCTGGGCGGCTACGCCTCCGCTCCGACGACGCCCGCGATGCTCATGGTGACCCATCACGTCGAGGAGATCCCGGTCGGGTTCACGCACGTGCTGCTGATCCGCGACGGGGCCGTGGTGGCGGCGGGCCCGATCGCCGAGACGCTCACCGCCGATGCCCTCGGCGAGACCTTCGGCATGCCGATCGCGCTCAGCAGCGAGGACGGACGCTACTCCGCCCGCGCCGCCTCCTGAGCTCGGTTCCGATGGGTTACTGAGCTCGGCCCGTATGGGTTACTGAGCTCGGTTCCTATGGGTTACTGAGCTCGGTTCCTATGGGTTACTGAGCTCGGTTCCGATGGGTTACTGAGCTCGTCGAAGTACTGGTAGAATCGATCCTTGGTGCGTTCGTACCACAGACTTCCCTCGTCCCTGGCACAATCCAGGGCAGCAACAAAGGAATCCCATGAAGACTGACATTCACCCCGAGTACAAGGCTGTCGTGTTCCGCGACCTGGGTTCGGGCGAGACCTTCCTCACCCGCTCCACCGTCACGAGCGACAAGACGATCGAGCTGGACGGCGTGGAGTACCCGGTGATCGACGTCGAGATCTCCTCGGCCTCGCACCCCTTCTACACGGGCAAGCAGCGCATCATGGACTCGGCCGGTCGCGTCGAGAAGTTCAACCAGCGCTTCAAGGGCTTCGGCGGCTCCAAGTAAGGACCGCTTCACGAAGGCCCCGCGCTCCTCGGAGCACGGGGCCTTCGTCATGCCCGGTGGGGGGCTCACACGTCGATGACGATGCGTCCGTGCTGGATGCGGCCCGGCGGGTCGCCGGGGCTCGGCGCCGGGGCGGTGCGCCGGGTCTGCCGGTCGCGCTCCTGTCCCGCCTCGTGCGCCGTGGGGGACCACACGGCATCGAAGACGCCGACGAGCCCTCCGGATCCGGCCTGCTCGTACTTCTCCTCCACCGGGCGACGGGAGAGGGAGTGCCGGATGCCGACGAAGAAGAGCACCGGCCCCGCACCGAGTACGAGGGCGATCGTGGTCCATCCGAGCAGATGCTCCATGCGCCCAGGATAGATCGCCGACCATGTCGACGGTATCCGTCGCGCGGCGGATGTCAGCGGACGCGGCGTCCGTGGGCCAGGTCGATCAGGCGCGCCAGCACAGGACCGCTCCGCAGGCCGTTGTGCTCGTGCTCACTCGTCACCCACGGCGTCACACCTGGGAGCAGGCGGGCGGTCTCCAGCGAGAACTCCAGCGGCACGTACAGGTCGTTCACGTACACCGCGGCCGCTCCCGTGGCTCCGGAGTCGGCGAGAGCGACGGTGTCGTAGATCCGCGGCCAGGGGTGCTCCGCCAGGATCGACGTGACCTCGCGCCACGGCTGCAGCCCGGGGACGGTGTCCGCCCACTCGCGACGGATGTGCTCGCCCGTGAACAGCGTGGGGTCGTCGCGGAAGTCGTCAGGCTCGACGCGCTCCGCCGACCACCGCGTCGTGTGTCCGCTCGCGTAGCTCGACTCGTGGAACGCGTAGTACAGCGGATTGCGTGCGCCGAAGGGCATGGCGTGCTGGAGGTCGTAGCGGAAGGCGTTGGAAGAGGGATCGCGCTCGAGGAGGGACCAGAGCGTCTGCCAACCGTCGTCGGTGCCGAGAGCGGAGCCCACCGAGCGGAGGCGGGAACGCGATACGACCTCGCCGTCGGGGAGGACGAGTTCACCGGCGTCCGCGAGATCGATCAGGCGTCGCATGACGTCGCGGTGCTCCGGGAAGCGCCGGTAGTACCGCTCGGACGCCGTGCGCATCTTGTCGTAGCAGAGGGCGTAGACCTCGTCCGGGTCGCGCTCGACCGTGCTGAGGCCTCCGGTGATGAAGACGTCGTCGAGCGAATCCGCGTGGGTCGACAGGTAGGCCAGCGTCGTGAACCCGCCGAAGGACTGCCCGAGGACGCTCCACGTCGGCACCCCCAGGTGCTCCCGCAGCGCCTCGCAGTCGCGCACGATGGCATCGGCGCGCAGGTGGGTCAGATGCTCGGCGACGGCTTCGGCGCCCCGCACGAGGTCGCCGTCGCCGACCGGGGAGGAGAGGCCGGTGCCGCGCTGGTCCAGGAGGACGAGTCGGTAGTGCGCGAGGGCCTGGTCCAGCCACGCGGGCGCTGTGGAGGAGTGGAAGGGACGCGGGGCTTCGTAGCCGGGCCCGCCCTGCAGGAACACCAGATAGGGGAGCGTCTCGCCCCCGTCGCGTGTCACCACGCGGGCGAACACGTCGATCGTACGGGTGTCTGCCGGGTCGCCCCAGACGAGGGGAACCGTGAGCGTGTGCTCCTCGACGGCGAGGTCGAGCAGGCGGCGGCGGATGACAGTGGTCATGGTCACATCACATTCCCGATGTAGGAGTACTTCACGAAGACCTCGGCGGCGATGCCGGACTCATCGAGGACCCCCTGGACGGCCGTCATCATGTAGTTCGAGTCCCAGCCCATGTAGAGGTAGTGCGTGTCGTCGAGGTCATCCCAGTGCCCCTTCCACGCCTTGTCGCGGTAGATCGGGCCGCCGTGGGTCGCGCAGTAGGCGAGAGCGGCCTCGGTGGTGTCCGTCCAGGCGCGGCGGAACACGCGGTTGAACAGATGCTTGACGTCGTAGACCTCCCATCGCTCGCCGCGGTACTCGACGTAGTCGAACTCGCGCTCCCACCCCGCCGGCCAGCCGCGGCGTCGGACCGCGTCGAGGATCGGGGTGAGTCCGTCGTCGTCGATCTCGGGCAGCGCGGGTCGTGCCCACACGCGGACGAGGTCGGCTGTCAGGCCCACCGTGCGTGCGGTGATGGCCGCCGTGCCCCAGGACTCCTGCGCGGCCAGAGCGCGAGTGGCCGGCACCGCGCTGCGTGCATAGGCCTCATCGCGCTTGACCGGGAACGAGGCGCCGAACACCCGCTCCGTGAGCCCCTGCTCCAGCAGTGTGAGGTTGCCGAGGGTCGGCGCGAGGGCGCGGTGGCTGTTCTGCTCGTCTTCCGAATACTCGCTCCACGGGCGCACGCCGTCGCCGGACCAGGCGTCGCCGGGCACGGCGGGCACGATGTGCTCGACGTCGTAGCCGTCCACGTCATCGACGCCTTCGAGCCGGCCGAGCACGTAGGCCGGATACGGCAGCTCGCTGTACTTGAGCACCGCACTGACCCGTTCGTCCGACGGGGTGATGCGCGCGATGGCGCGGGCGAGGGCGTCGTGTCCGTCGCGACGCGCACGGCAGAGACGGGCGATGAGCCGCTCGGCGGGAAGGTTCACGAGCGCGCGACGAAGGAACATCGCCTGCAGCCACTCGAGCGTCTCGAGGAGCTGGGCCCGGTCGATGAGCCCGCGTGCATGATCGCTGTACGCGCTCATGACGAGCGGGTACGAGGAACGTCCGAACGTGTTCACGTGCCGCAGCTGACGCGCGATCTCGGGGTCCGGTTCCTTCGTCGGATCGAGGAGGAGGCCGTAGATCTCCGCGTAGTGCCGCCAGGTCTCGGCGTCGGCCTGGAGGTGCGCGACGTCGACGCGCGGGAACGACTGGCGGAACGCGCTGTACACCCCGTGCTCCCCGTTCGCCGCCACCTCTCGCCCCGTCACGAGCACGAGGTAGTGGCGCCAGAACGCTCCGATCGCCTCGCCCGTGTGCTGCTCGATCGGTAGCCAGAACCGCGCCTCCACGTCCATCTGCTCGGCGTGGTTCAGGCCCATGAGGATGTAGTTGTGGATCAGCTCATGGTCCCGCAGCGGTTCGCCGGTGGAGTTCAGGCTCTCGAAGATCTGCTGCGCGTTGGCCTGCGCACCGAGCGTGATCGAGACGTGCTCCAGTCGCTGCAGCCCCTGCCAGATGAGCGGCACCTCGTCGGCATGGATCTGGCTGCGGAAGAAGGCGTAGTTGTCGTCGAAGCGCGACTCGCGATCGAGGTCGTCACGGCGGTCGAGCACGACCGACTCGTAGAGATCGGCCCAGGCGTCGTGCGGCCGAAGCTTCGTGCGCTCCGGGTCGTCGGTGCGCACCAGCACGCGGGCGAGGTCGGCGGCGAGCTCCGGGTCCCGGTCGCGCACCGAGTGATGCAGCGCGGCGACGAGGAGCATGAGAGTGGTGAGGCGCTGCTGCCCGTCGATGAGGATGAGGTCGGCGTCCGGGCCGGAGCCGTCCTCGGCGGAGAGGATCGAGCCGATGAAGTGGCGATGCGCGTCGTCTTCCGCGGCCACCGCCCTGACGTCGGAGAGGAGCCGCTCGCAGCCGCCGATGTCCCAGCGGTACTGCCGCTGGTAGACGGGGACGACGATGGTCGTGCGTCCCGCCGCGAGCCATTCGATCGTGTTGACTGCCGTCGCCTCGACGTTGGTCGCGGTGCTCATGCTGGTGTCTCGTCCTCCCGTAGCGACAGGCGCCACGGACGCGCCGGGTGCCCCGCCCAGTCTATTCGCTTATCCACGGTGACCCTCCGGGGGAGGGCCAGGTCCCGCTGTTAGCCTTGCCTTATCAGGGCCTGTTAAAACGTGCTGGCCCCCGATGAAAGGAACATGACTCGATCATGGGATACATCAAGTCCGCAGCGCTGGAGGAGAAGGGCTTCGTCGTCCTCGACAGCTACGACCAGGAGGCCGACCCCAAGGAGTGGCTCGACATCGAGTACGTCGACTGGAAGTCGTCGGGCGACACCCGGTTCGCGCCCCTCGCCAGCGCCTTCGGTGACATCGAGTGCAACGGCTTCTGGAACCACAAGCCGCCGCGCACCGACAAGGACGGCGTCTGGATCGACGAGCAGACCGCCAAGGCCCCGAACCTCACGCGTCGCGCGCAGGAGCCGGGCGCGAACGTCGGTCGCTGCCGCGTCATCGAGCTGCAGCCGACCCCGTACGGCGACTGCCTCTACAACCTGCACCAGGACGACAACAACCGTCTGAACCCGGACGGCACCGGCTGGGTCGTGCGCGGGTTCTTCAACCTGACCGACGACAAGGACAGCTACTTCGTCCTGCGCGAGAACCGCACGGACCCCAGCATCGAGTACCGCATCGCCCTGCCGGCCGGTGCGCAGCTCATCGTCGACACCCAGCGTCTGTGGCACGCGGCCACGCACAACGGCACCGACCCGCGCTACTGCCTCATCACCTCGTGGACGTCCGGTCCCGAGCTCGACGCGTACATCGAGAAGTACCACGGCACCGACGACGTCCCGAACGTCGAGGTTCCGCAGGACGTGCTCGAGTTCGGCTATGCCGAGCAGGCCCGCAAGGACGCCGCCCGCGCGGCCTACTACGCCGCCAAGGGCCAGCAGGTCAAGCAGGCCATGAGCGAGGCCTGAGCCTCCGCACGGTGGGTCGCTGAGCGTCCCCACGGTGGGTCGCTGAGCGTCCCCACGGTGGGTCGCTGAGCGTCCCCACGGTGGGTCGCTGAGCTCGTCGAAGCGCCCGAAGGCCCCGGTCCGCGGACCGGGGCCTTCGTCGTCGAATCACACGCTTGTGATTTCGCGGGAACTCGGCGAGAATGGGCGCACAACCGCATACTCTCGCCACTTCGTGGTTCAGGTCGTAGGGGAAGACGCACCTGATGAAACGGAGAGATCATGGCGACGGCTTACGCACGCGGAGTGGTGTTCATCCACTCGGCGCCTCGCGCGCTCTGCCCGCACCTGGAATGGGCGGTGGGTCGCGCTATCGGGCGTGCGGTGAACTTCGATTGGACCGAGCAGCCCGTGCTGACCGGCGCCCGCCGCGCCGAGTTCTACTGGGACGGTCCCGTCGGCACCGGCGCTGCCCTCGCGACCGCGATCCGCGGCTGGGAGCACCTCCGGTTCGAAGTGACCGAGGATCCCACTCCGCGCAGTGACGGCGGTCGGTGGCTGCACACCCCCGACCTCGGGATCCACTACGCCCAGACCGACGCCGCCGGCAACATCGTCATCGGCGAGGACCGCATCCGCTACGCGATGGAGATCGCCGCGGGAAACGCCGTCGAGCTGCAGCGCGAGCTCGACGTCGCCCTGGGCTCCGCCTGGGACGAGGAGCTGGAACCCTTCCGTCACGCCAGCGACGACGCGCGCGTCGTCTGGCTCCACAAGGTCGGCTGACCGGCCGCTGAGACCAGGAGCGCGGAGGCGTGAGTATCGGATGCCGGTGAGTGATCCCGGACGCTGAGAAGACGAATCCCCGCTCCGCTCGACGAGGACCCCGCCCCGGGTGACCGGGCGGGGTCTTCGTCTGTACCGGTCAGATCACTGCGGCGTGAGCAAGGTCGGCGGTGGCGTCCACTCCACCGCCGCGCACGTCCGCCCAAGCCTGCGCCAGGCGC
This sequence comes from Microbacterium meiriae, assembly GCF_040685015.1. Classification (NCBI taxonomy): domain Bacteria; kingdom Bacillati; phylum Actinomycetota; class Actinomycetes; order Micrococcales; family Microbacteriaceae; genus Microbacterium; species Microbacterium meiriae. Next base: position 373,195 of record NZ_JBFBHD010000002.1, read on the forward strand.
GTCATCGCCTCCGCCGTCCGCTCGGGGGGAAGCGTGATCGGGACCCGGAGGCGGCGCTCCAGCACGCCGCCGGTCGTGAAGCGCGGCCCGGGTGGGAGGATGAGATCCCGTTCCCGTGCGGCGAGGGAGAGCGTGGTCGACAAGGGGGCACCGAGGTCGATCCAGGCGGAGAGGCCGCCGGGCGTCTCCGGCATGCGCATCCCCGGGATATCCGCGATCCCCGCAGCCACCGCGTCCCGCCCCGCCGTGAGGCGGCGTCGGACATGATGAATGAGCGCCGGGACGTCGTCGAGAAGCTCCACGGCGATGCACTGCTCCAGGAGCGCTGTGCCGAGTTCGAACGAGGGACGCACGGCCAGCAGTCGGGCGATGACCGAGCGCTCGGCGCGCACCCAGCCGATGCGCATGCCTCCCCAGGCGATCTTCGACATCGACCCGACCGTGATGACGTTCGGCCCCTCGGCCGCCATGGGCACCGGAGCCCATCCGCGGTCGATGTCGAGTTCCGCCGTCGTCTCGTCCACGATCAGATGGGTGCCGGTATTCCGGGCCGTCGTGGCGATCCGGGACCGCTCCTCCTGCGGCAGCGTCGCGCCGGTGGGGTTGTGGAAGTCCGGGATGAGGTAGGCGACGTGCGGCCGAGCGGTCAGCAGCGTGTCGGTGAGGTGCCGGGTGTCCCAGCCGTCGGTGTCGACCGGTGTGGGGACCAGACGGTAGCCGTGGCGGTGCAGCGCCTCGAGCGCGTGCGGAAAGGTCGGCTGCTCCACGAGGGCGCGTTCGCCCCGGCGGCCGATCGCCGTGAGGATGAGGTTGACGGCGTTCAGGGCGCCGGAGGTGATCATGATCTCGTCCGGCGTGGTGACCGCGCCGCGTTCGGTGAACCGGCGGGCCACGGCCTCACGCAGCTCGGGAAGACCCTGCAGCGAGTAGCCGCTCGTACCGCGCAGAGCCGCGAGTCGGGGGAGGGAGCGCACGGTGGCGTCGTACAGACCGGGGGTCGAGTCCATGGAGGCGATCGAGAGGTCGATCGCCTCGTCGTCCCGGCCCGGGGTGGCTGTCGACGGGCCGTGCGGGAGCGCGACGCGGGTGCTGCCGCCGTGATGCCGGGACACGTAGCCGGCGGCCTCCAGCACGCCGTACGCGCGGGTGATGGTCGACCGGGACCGTCGCAGCTCGAGGGCGAGGGCGCGCTCGCTCGGCAGTCGCTCGCCGACGGTGAGGCGACCGTCGAGGATGAGCGCTCTGATGCGGTCGGCGAGACCGGACGCCGAGGCGTCGTCGAGGTCCTGGATGCCGAGCTGCGTGACGAGACGGGATGCCATGCCTCCAGACTGCCGCAAAGTGGCCTTCCATGTGCAGGCCACTTTTCGCTCAGTGGTCGTCCTCGGAGGTCTTCGCACGGGCCACGATGGAGAGATGCTCTTCCGTGCCGTCTTCCTGCCTTTCACCGCGACCAGCCGTCGGGACCTGGTCGAGCGGTTCGCGCAGCTCGTGGGCGGGCTCTTCCTCTACGGCGTCGCCCTCGGCTTCATGGTGCGGGGCGGCATCGGCGTCGCGCCCTGGGACGTCCTGTCGCTGGGCGTCGCGGGCTGGACGGGACTCGGGTACGGGGTCGTCACGGTGCTCATCTCGATCGTCGTCCTGCTGCTGTGGATCCCGCTCCGTCAGCGGGTGGGCCTCGGCACCCTGCTCAACGCGTTGCTCATCGGCCCGTTCGCGGATCTCACGCTCCTCGTGCTGCCTGCTCCGCCGTCCGTGTGGGTCGGGGCCCCCATGTTCGTGTTCGGACTCGTACTGCTGGCGTTCGCCACCGGTCTCTACATCGCGGCCGACTTCGGTCCCGGACCGCGCGACGGACTCATGACCGGCCTCGTGCGAGTGACCAGGTGGCCGGTCTGGCTGGCCCGGACGGTCATCGAGGGCTCCGTGCTGCTGGTCGGCTTCCTGCTCGGCGGCCCCGTCGGCGTCGGCACCGTGCTGTTCGCATTCGGCGTCGGTCCGCTGATCGGCTGGTTCCTCCCACGCATCGAGCGCCGACGTCGGGAGCGTTCGCAGCGCCTTGCCGTCCGGGCGAGCGCGCCCCTGGGTCCCTGAGCCTGTCGACGGGCCAGAGCGGACCGCGCACGACGAAGGCCCCCGGTTCACATCCCGGGGGCCTTCGTCGTGCATGCGGAAGCGGTCAGTCGGCGCCGCCCAGCACGAGCACGGCGTTGTGTCCGCCGAAGCCGAACGAGTTGCTGATGGCGATCTGCGGGCCGTCGCCGAGCGGAGCCGCCTCTCCGGACAGACGGAAGGGGACCTCCGGGTCCGGCTCGGTCATGTTGATCGTCGGCGGGGCCACGCGGTCCCGCAGCGCGAGGAGGGAGAAGATCGCCTCCAGCGCTCCTGTGCCGCCCAGCAGGTGTCCGGTCGACGCCTTGGTGGCCGACACCGGGATCTCGTCGATCCGGTCGCCGAAGACGTTCTTCAGCGCGACGTACTCGTTGGGGTCCCCGACCGGGGTCGAGGTCGCGTGGGCGTTGATGTGCGTCACCTGGTCGGGGGTGATGCCGGCCTCCTCGAGTGCCTGGACGACGGCACGCGCCGCACCCTTGCCCTCGGGGTCGTTGCCGGTGATGTGGTAGGCGTCGGCGGTCACACCGCCTCCGAGGATGTAGCCGTAGATCTTCGCGCCGCGGGCCTTGGCGTGCTCCTCGGTCTCGAGGATGAGGGCGGCGGCACCCTCGCCCATCACGAAGCCGTCGCGGTCGATCGCGCCGGGTCGCGAGGCGTGGGCCGGGTCGTCGTTACGACGCGACAGCGCCTGCGCGGAGGCGAAGGCGGCCATCGTGATCGGGTGGATCGCCGACTCGGTGCCACCGGCGATGACGACGTCGGCCAGGCCCTCCTGAAGGTGGTGGAACGCGTGGATGATCGACTCGGTGCTGGAGGCGCAGGCACTGACCACGGTCTGCGCGTAGGCCCGGGCTTCGAACTGCAGCGACAGGTTGCCGGCGGCCGCGTTCGGCATCAGCATCGGCACGGTCAGCGGCATGACCCGGCGCGGGCCCTTCTCACGCAACGTGTCCCAGGCGTCCAGCAGCGTCCACAGGCCGCCGATGCCCGTCGCGAAGTCGACGCCGAGGCGCTCGGGAGCGACCTCTGGCGAGCCCGCGTCCTCCCAGGCCTCGCGGGCCGCGATGAGGGCGAACTGCGAAGACGGGTCGAGACGCTTCGCCTCGTGGCGGGGCAGCACCTCTTCCGGACGGACGCTCGCAGAGGCGGCGAACGTGACGGGGAGGTCGTACTCCTGCACCCAGTCGTGCTCGATCGTGCGGGCGCCGGAGGCACCGGCGAGGAGGTTGTCCCAGTTCTCCGGGGCCGTCCCGCCGATGGCGGAGGTGGCGCCGATGCCGGTGACGACGATGCGCTTGGTCATGAGGTGTGGTTCCTTGTCGAAACGAGTTCGTGCGGGGATGGGCAGGGCCGGAGGATGCCACGCCCCGCGCGGGGCGAGGGTGGCATCCTGCCGGGATTACTCCTGGCCCGCGACGATGAAGTTGACGGCGTCGCCGACGGTCTTCAGGTTCTTGACCTCGTCGTCGGGGATGGTGACGCCGAACTTCTCCTCGGCGTTGACGACGATCGTCATCATCGAGATCGAGTCGATGTCGAGGTCGTCCGTGAACGACTTCTCCAGGGCGACCTCGCTGGCGTTGATGCCGGTCTCGTCGGTGATCAGCTCTGCGAGGCCGGCGAGGACCTCATCGTTGGTGAAAGCCATGGTGGTCTTCCTCTTTCTTACGGGTTGTATTCGGAACCGTGGAACAGTCTAGGGAAGGTCGGCGCGTCTTCAGGGGAGGACGACGACCTGGGCCGCGAAGACGAGGCCGGCGCCGAAGCCGATCTGCAGGGCGAGGCCGCCGGAGAGCTCCGGGTGCTCGGCCATGAGGCGGTGGCTGGCGAGGGGGATCGAGGCGGCCGACGTGTTGCCGGTGGTCTCGATGTCACGGGCGATGACGGTGGTCTCCGGAAGGCCGAGCTGCTTGGCGAACTCGTCGATGATGCGCATGTTCGCCTGGTGCGGGATGAAGGCGGCGAGGTCGGAGGCCTCGATCCCGGCCTTCTCCAGCGCCTCGCGGGCGACCTTCGCCATCTCCCAGACCGCCCAACGGAAGACCGTCGGACCTTCCTGGCGGAGCGTCGGCCACGGCACCACGCCGTCGCGGAAGTCGGTGAGGGTGCCGTTCATGCCGACGGCGTCGGCCTTGGAGCCGTCGCTGCCCCAGACGGCGGGGGCGATGCCCGGCGTGTCGCTGGGGCCGATGAGAGCGGCGCCGGCGCCGTCGCCGAGGAGGAACGAGATGCTGCGGTCCGTGGGGTCGACGACGTCGGACAGCTTCTCCGTGCCGATCACGAGCGCGTGGCGGGCGGCACCGGCCTTGATGAGCGCGTCGGCCTGCGCGACCGCGTACGCGTAGCCGGCGCAGGCCGCGTTGATGTCGTACGCCGCAGCCGGATTGGCCCCGACGCGGTCCGCCACGATCGCGGAGACCGACGGCGTCTGCTTCGGGTTGCTGATCGTCGCGACGATGACGAGGTCGACCTGGTCGGCCGGCACACCCGACTTCTCGATGGCCTCGGCCGCCGCCTCCGTGGCGAGGTCGATGGCGTCCGTCCCCTTGTCGGCCCGGACGCGCGTGATGATGCCGGTGCGCTGCCGGATCCACTCGTCACTCGAGTCGATGGGCCCGATGAGGTCTTCGTTGGGCACCGCGTTCTCGCCGCGAGCCGCGCCGAAGGCGTAGATGCGGGTGTAGGCGGGCCCGGCGATCTGGGCGAGGGAGGCGGTCATGCGGCTTCTCCGTTCAGCAGCGCGACGGCGGCTTCGAGGTCTTCGGGGGTCTTCACGGCGACCGTCGGCACGCCGCGCAGGCCGCGCTTGGCGAGACCGACCAGGGCGCCCGCGGGGGCGAGCTCGATGACGCCGGTCACGCCGGCGTCGGCGAAGGAGGTCATGCAGAGGTCCCACCGCACGGGGGAGGAGACCTGATCGACGAGGTAGTCCAGCGCCGTCGCTCCGTCGGTCACGACGGAGCCGTCGCGGTTGGTCCAGAGCGTGATCTCGGGGTCGGCCGGCTGGACGTCGGCCACAGCGTCGCGGAGAACCGAGACGGCGGAGGACATGTAGTCGGTGTGGAACGCGCCGGCGACCTGGAGCGACACCACGCGCGTGCCCTTGACCGGCTCCTCGGCGAGGGCCGCCAGGGCTGGAAGAGGGCCGGCGACGACGATCTGCCCGCCGCCGTTGAAGTTCGCCGGCGCGAGGCCGAGCTCTGCGAGTCGGGCGAGGAGCGTCTCCTCGTCACCGCCGAGGACCGCGCTCATCCCGGTCGGGGTCTGGGCCGCGGCATCCGCCATCGCCCGCCCACGGATGCCGACGAGGCGCATCCCGGTCGTGGCGTCCAGGACACCGCTGCCGACGAGAGCGGCGATCTCCCCGACGGAGTGCCCGGCGATGCCGTCGGCGCGGCGACCGGCTGCGGCCACGAGAGCGTCACCGGCGACGAGGGAGGCGGCCACGATCAGCGGCTGGGCGACGCGGGTGTCGCGGATGGTGTCCGCGTCCGACTCGGTGCCGTGCGCGCGGAGATCGACCTGCGCGGCCTCGGAGTAGGCGGCGAGACGCTCCTCCACTCCGTCGAGCTCGAGCCAGGGGGCGAGGAATCCGGGGGTCTGCGAGCCCTGTCCAGGGCAGACGACGACAATCACCCACCCAGTCTGCCAACGATCGCGGCAGAACGGTGGATGATCCATCACAAGATTGCGCGGAACCCTTGTGTGTGGCGCACAGGTTCGCCGTCTCGGTCAGCGCGGAGGGCGACGCAGAGGCGAACGGCGCCGGACCTGCTCCGCGGCTCCGATGGAGCCGAGGATGAGCGCGGTCTGCAGGATGAGCGCCTCGCGGGGCCCGGTCGCGTCCCACCCGATGACCTCGCTCACCCGCTTGAGGCGGTAGCGCACGGTATTGGGATGCACGAAGAGCTCGCGGGCCGTCGCCTCGAGGGACCGGCCGTTGTCCAGGTAGCTCCAGAGCGTCGTGACGAGGTCGGTCGAGTGCGCCTGCAACGGGCGGTAGATGCGCTCGATGAGGGTCTGCTTCGCGAGCGGATCGCCGGCGAGGGCGCGCTCGGGGAGCAGGTCGTCGGCCTCGACGGGCCGCGGTGCGCCGCGCCACGCCCGGGCGACGGCGAATCCGGCCAGGGCCGCACGAGCACTCTGGCTGGCGTCGACGAGGGCGGCGACCGCCGGGCCCAGCACGACGAAGCCCGGGCCGAACGAGGGCTCCAGACGCGTGGCGATCTCCTGGAACCCGAGCTCCTCGTCCTCGCCCTCCTGACCCTCGACGCGCGCGCGTCCGAGCACGAGGACGAGTCGCGAGCCCTGTACCCCGATGAGCACGTCGACCGCGAGCTTGCGCGCGGTGCGGCGCACGAGATCGACGTCGAACTGCGGGGGCGTGGTCCCGACGAGGACAGCGACCTCCCCGTGACCGTGCCACCCGAGCGCGGCGATCCGGCTGGGCAGCTCCTCGTCGGCCTCGCCGGTGAGGATCGAGTCGACGACGAGCGCTTCGAGCCGTGCGTCCCAGAGCCCGCGGGCCTCGGCGGCGCGGGCGTAGACGTCGGCCGCCGCGAACGCCACATCCCGCGAGTAGAGCAGGATGGCCTCTCGGAGATCCGCGCCCTTGCCCGCGACCCGCTCCTCGGTCACCTCGACGGTGACGCGGATGAGCTGGAGCGTCTGCTGCAGACTCACACTCCGCAGCAGTTCACGGGGAGCGGCGGCGAAGATGTCCGCGGCGATCCATGGGGTGGACGTGGGGTCGTCGTACCACTGGATGAACGACGTGATGCCCGCCTGCGCCACCAGCCCGACCGCGGAGCGGCGGGCCGGTGGCATGTCGGCGTACCAGGGGAGGGTGTCCTCCAGCCGCTTGATCGTCACCGTGGCGATGTCACCGGAGATCCGGCGGAGCCAGGTGAGCGTGGCGGCCTTGTCCATGCCGGCGGCGGAGGCAGCTGTCACCGAGGGCTCAGCTTTCGCCGCCTGCGTTGCCGCTCGTGCCGGCGTTCACGTCGTGCAGGCGGTACTTCTCGATGGCCTGAGCGGAGAGGCCGCGGTCGACCTTGCCCTCCTCGGCCAGTGCCTGCAGCGTGCGCACGACGATCGACGGTCCGTCGATCTTGAAGAAGCGGCGTGCCGCGGCACGGGTGTCCGAGAACCCGAAGCCGTCGGCGCCGAGCGTGGCGAAGCGGTTCGGAACCCACGGGCGGATCTGGTCCTGCACGGCGTGCATGAAGTCGCTGACCGCGACGACGGGACCCTCGGCGCCCTGGAGCTTCTGCGTGAGGTACGCGGTGCGCGGCTCCTGCTCCGGGTGGAGGAAGTTGTGCTCGTCGGCGGCGAGGCCGTCACGGCGCAGCTCGGTCCACGAGGTGACCGACCACACGTCGGCGACGACGCCCCAGTCCTTCTTCAGCAGCTCCTGCGCCTCGAGCGCCCACGGCAGACCGACGCCGGAGGCGAAGAGCTGCGCGCGGGGGCCGTCGCCCTCGCCGACGGAGACGCGGTGGATACCGCGGACGATGCCGTCCACGTCCACGTCGGCCGGCTCGGCGGGCTGCACCATCGGCTCGTTGTACACGGTGAGGTAGTACATGACGTTCGGGTCCTCGTGCTGCCCGCCGTACATCCGCTCGAGACCGGCGCGCATGATGTGCGCGATCTCGTAGCCGTACGCGGGGTCGTAGGACACCGTCGCCGGGTTGGTGGAGGAGAGCAGGTGCGAGTGGCCGTCGGCGTGCTGGAGGCCCTCACCCGTCAGGGTCGTGCGTCCGGCGGTGGCGCCGATGATGAAGCCGCGGGCCATCTGGTCGCCGGCTGCCCACTGGGCGTCGCCGGTGCGCTGGAAACCGAACATCGAGTAGAAGATGTAGATCGGGATCAGCGGCTCGCCGTGCGTGGCGTACGAGGTGCCCGCCGCGGTGAACGCCGCGACGGCGCCGGCCTCGTTGATGCCGACGTGGACGATCTGGCCCTGCGGGCTCTCCTTGTAGGCGAGCAGCAGCTCCCGGTCGACCGACGTGTAGTGCTGGCCGTTGGGGTTGTAGATCTTCGCGGTCGGGAAGTACGCGTCCATGCCGAACGTGCGCGCCTCGTCGGGGATGATCGGCACGATCCGGTGGCCGAACTCCTTCGAACGCAGCAGGTCCTTCAGCAGGCGGACGAACGCCATGGTCGTGGCGATCTCCTGCGTGCCGGAGCCCTTCTTCGGCAGCGCGTAGGCGTTGTCCTCGGGCAGGGAGAGGCCCACGTGGGTCGAACGGCGCTCCGGGAGGAAGCCGCCGAGGGCCTTGCGGCGCTCGAGCATGTACTGGATCGTCTCGTCCTGCGGTCCCGGGTTGTAGTACGGGGGCAGGTAGGGGTTCTCCTCGAGCTGCGCGTCCGTGATCGGGATGTGCATCGCGTCGCGGAACGTCTTGAGGTTGTCCAGCGTCATCTTCTTCATCTGGTGGGTCGCGTTGCGGCCCTCGAACTGCGGGCCGAGCCCGTAGCCCTTGACGGTCTTCGCGAGGATGACGGTCGGCTTGCCCTTGTGCTCGGTCGCGGCCTTGAAGGCGGCGTAGACCTTGCGGTAGTCGTGGCCACCGCGCTTCAGGTTCCAGATGTCGTCGTCGGAGTAGTCCTTGACCAGGGCGGCGGTGCGCTCGTCGCGGCCGAAGAAGTGCTCACGGATGTAGGCGCCGGACTCGGCCTTGTACGTCTGGTAGTCCCCGTCGGGGGTGACGTTCATGAGGTTGAGCAGCGCGCCCTCGGTGTCGCGGGCGAGCAGGTCGTCCCACTCCCGGCCCCAGACGACCTTGATGACGTTCCAGCCCGCGCCGCGGAAGAACGACTCGAGCTCCTGGACGATCTTGCCGTTGCCGCGCACCGGGCCGTCGAGGCGCTGCAGGTTGCAGTTGACGACGAATGTGAGGTTGTCGAGACCCTCGTTCGCGGCGACCTGGAGCTGACCCCGGCTCTCGACCTCGTCCATCTCGCCGTCGCCGAGGAAGGCCCAGACGTGCGACTGCGAGGTGTCCTTGATGCCGCGGTTCTCGAGGTACTTGTTCGACATCGCCTGGTAGATGGCGTTGATCGGGCCGAGACCCATCGACACCGTCGGGAACTGCCAGTACTCCGGCATGAGGCGCGGGTGCGGGTACGAAGGGATGCCGTTCGGCGCGTGCGACTTCTCCTGGCGGAAGCCGTCGAGCTGGTCCTCGGTCAGGCGACCCTCGAGGAACGAGCGGGCATAGGTGCCGGGGGAGGCGTGGCCCTGGATGAAGATCTGGTCGGCACCACCGGGGTGGTCCGCGCCCTTGAAGAAGTGGTTGAAGCCCACTTCGTACAGCGCCGCGGAGGACGCGTAGGTCGAGATGTGACCGCCGACGCCGATGCCGGGGCGCTGGGCGCGGTGCACCGTGATGGCGGCGTTCCAGCGGATCCAGGCGCGGTAGCGGCGCTCGATCTCCTCGTCGCCGGGGAACTCGGGCTCGTTCTCCGGGGCGATGGTGTTGATGTAGTCGGTGGTCGGAACCATCGGCACGTTCAGGTGCAGTTCCTTGGAGCGCTTGAGCAGGCTGAGCATGATCTCGCGCCCGCGGCCGTGGCCCTTGGCGTCCACCAGCTCGTCGAGCGACTGCTGCCACTCACCGGTCTCTTCCGGATCGCTGTCGAGGGGGCCCTGAGAGTACGGATCCTGGTCGTGGACGGTCACGGGGGAACCTTTCGTCAAGCTGGCAGGTCATGCCAAGGAAACGGGAAGCGACACGGGCAGCCTTGTCGGCCGTGCACAACGCGCGCCGACCTCAGCCTAGCCCTCTTCCACGACACGGGTGCGCATCCGCGCCCGGATAGACTGAGCGCACCAGGGCCTTTAGCTCAGCTGGTAGAGCGCCACGTTTACACCGTGGATGTCGTCGGTTCGATCCCGGCAGGGCCCACCCGTATCGTTTGCAGCGGGGAGCGGCAATGGAGCGACGCATCGTCATCAGTGGGGCATCGGGCCTCATCGGATCCGCGCTCACCGACGCGCTCCGCGCCGACGGGATCGACGTGAGCACCTTGGTGCGACGGGCCCCGCAGGCGGAGGGCGAGGTCGAGTGGGCGCCGGGCGACGCCGCCCTCGACCCTGATGTTCTCGCCGGCGCGGAGGCCGTCGTGGCCCTCGGCGGTGCGAGCGTCGGACGCCTGCCGTGGACGCGCCGGTATCGACGTCAACTCGTCGAATCGCGGCTCGACGCGACGAACACGCTCACCACCGCGCTGCGCGCCCTGCGCACCGACGCGCCTGCCTTCGTCTCCGCCTCGGCCGTGGGCTACTACGGATCGGCGCCGGGCGAGGTGCTCACCGAGCACTCCGGACCCGGCAGCACCTTCCTCGCCGACCTCACCGTGCGGTGGGAGACCGCGGCGCGGCGCGCCGAGGACCACACGCGGGTCGCCCTGCTGCGGACGGCACCGGTGATCCATCGCCGGGGTGTGCTCCGTCCGATGATCACGCTCACGAAGCTCGGCGTCGCCGGCCCTCTGGGGACGGGCACGCAGATCTGGCCGTGGATCTCCTTGGAGGACGAGGTGCGCGGCATCCGCCATGTCCTCGATGAGAAGCTCGCGGGGCCCGTCAACCTCGCCGGACCCACGAGGGCATCAGCCAATGAGATCGGCCGCGCGCTCGCGCAGCGGATGCACCGGCCGTTCTGGCTGCCCGCTCCCCGGTGGGCGTTGCGCCTCGCCCTCGGCGATGCCGCCGAGTCGTTGCTGCTCCCCGACGCCGATGTGCGGCCGGAAGTGCTGGAGCAGTCCGGCTTCCGGTTCACCCATCGGACCGCAGCAGAGGCGGTCGCCGCGGCGGTGTGATGACGCTGCGATTCTCCCGGCGAGACCCCTGCCGTCACAGCGCCCGCGCTGTCAGGATGGGCGCATGGAGATCATCGAGAACTCGAAGCTCACCGTCGTCGGCGCGGGAAGCGTGGGGTCCAGCGTCGCCTACGCCGCGCTCATCCGTGGCTCGGCACGCCACGTCGCCCTGTACGACATCGCGACCGAGAAGGTCGAGGCCGAGGTACTGGACCTCGCGCACGGCACGCAGTTCACGGGCAGCAGCGACATCATCGGCGGAAGTGACATCTCCGTGGCCGCGGGTTCCCATGTCGTGGTCATCACCGCGGGAGCGAAACAGAACCCTGGACAGACGCGCACCGAGCTCGCCGGGGTGAACGCCGGCATCATCCGGCGCATGATGCCGGAGCTGCTCGCCGTCGCGCCGAACGCCGTCTACGTCATCGTCACGAACCCGTGCGACGTGCTCACGGTCATCGCGCAGCAGGAGACCGGACTGCCGCCGGAGCGCATCTTCGCGTCGGGCACCGTGCTCGACACGTCTCGGCTGCGCTGGAAGCTGGGGGAGCGGGCGGGAGTGTCCACGGCGAGCGTGCACGCCCACATCATCGGAGAGCACGGCGACACCGAGTTCCCGCTCTGGTCGCGGGCGACGATCGGCACGGTCCCGATCCTCGACTGGGAGACCCCGGACCACCCGCGCTTCACCCTGGAGGAGCTGGACGAGATCGCCATCGACGTCCGCGACGCCGCCTACAAGGTGATCCAGGGGAAGGGCGCCACGAACTATGCGATCGGACTCTCCAGCGCGCGCATCGTGGAGGCGATCCTCCGGGACGAGCATGCGGTGATGCCGGTGAGCACGGTGCTCCACGACTTCCACGGGATCGACGGGGTCGCCCTGTCCGTTCCGTCCATCGTCAGCGCCGCGGGCGCGGTGCCGATCCGCACGACCGCGTTCTCGGATCGGGAGCTCGGACTGCTGCGGCAGTCCGCCGACGCGCTCACCGCGGTCGCCGCGTCCCTGCAGGCGTGACGGCGGTGGGGCGGCCGGCCATCCACCGCGCTCATCGACCGTGCGGATCTGTGCGGTTGAGCACCGCGACGACCTCGTCGTAGTCGCCACGAGCCTCGCCGTAGCGGAGGAACTTCACCCGCTCGACCTGGATCTCGGTCGCGTCGGGCTGGGTCTCGATGAGGGACATGACCTCGTCGACGAACGCGTCGAGGGGGAGAGCAGCATCGTTCTCCGCGTGCCCGGGCATGAGATCCGTGCGCACCGCCGGCGGTTCGAGCTCCTGCACCGCGACGGTCGTCCCCGCGAGCTGGAGCCGGAGCGACTCGCTGAGCATGTGGATCGCCGCCTTGCTCGCGTTGTACGTGGGCGTGACCTTCAGGGGCGCGAAGGCGAGACCGGAGGAGACGGTCATGATGGTCGCCGCGGGCTGGGCTCGCAGGTGCTCGATGAAGGCGGCGATGAGACGGATCGGGCCGAGGATGTTCGTCGTGACGGTCTCCTCGGCGGTGGACAGGAAGCCGGCCGGCGTAGTCCAGTCCTCCGCGCGCATGATGCCCGCCATCGTGATGAGCACGTTCAGCGTCGGGTGCGCGACGAGGACCGCGGCCGCGGCCTCGTCGATGCTTCCCGGGTCCGTGGTGTCGATGCGGACGGTGCGGAGCCCGGGATGTTCGGCGGCGATCGCGGCCAGCCGGTCCTCTCGTCGCCCTCCCACGATCACGGTGTTGCCGCGCTCCTGCAGTCGGAGTGCCAGCGCCAGACCGATCCCGCTCGTCGCGCCGGGGATGAAGATGGTGTTTCCGGTGATGTCCATGACCTCAGCCTCGGCGCTGCACCGGCGCCGTTCCAGAGACGGCTGATCGGGGGATCGGCGGTCCCTGGATCCCGTCCGGTGTCCGGGGGATACTGCACGGATGGATCGCGATGCCCTGGCCGACTTCCTCCTGCGCCGTCGGGAGGCGCTCCGTCCCGCCGATGTGGGGCTGCCTGAGGGGCCGCGTCGGCGGACGGCGGGACTGCGGCGGGAGGAGGTCGCGCAGCTGGCGACCATGTCGACGGACTACTACACACGTCTCGAGCAGCGTCGGGGCCCGCAGCCGAGCGCGCAGATCCTCGCCGCCCTCGCTCGTGCCCTGCGTCTGTCATCCGACGAGCGCGACTACCTGTATCGACTGAGCGGGCTCAGCGCACCCGATCGGACGGTGGTCACCGACTACGTCCGCCCCGGCATCCTCCGCGTGCTCGATCGTCTGCACGACACCCCGGCGTTCGTGGTCTCGCCTCTCGACGAGGTGCTGGTGCAGAACGACGCCTCGCGGGCGTTGATCGGTGACGCGAGCGCCCTGACCGGCCTTGACCGGAGCGGCATCCATCGCTGGTTCGCGCGACCGGACGAGGAGCGACGCCGGTACCGGGAGGTCGATCACCCCCGGCAGTCCCGGGCACTGGTGGCGGCGCTGCGCGCGGCGTACGGAACGATGGGCGCGCGGTCGCGGGCCGGGGAGATCGTGGCCGACCTGTCGGAGCGCAGCCCCGAGTTCGTGCAGCTCTGGGCGGCCCACGAGGTCGCCCGTCGCTTCGAGCAGCACAAGGTGATCGTCCACCCGGAGCTGGGGGAGATCGAGGTGGACTGTCAGGCGCTGTTCACGGAGGACGAGTCACAGGCGCTCATCGTCCTGACGGCGCAGCCGGGCAGCGAGGCCGCCGGAAAGCTGGAGTTCCTGCGCGTCCTCGGCACGCAGAGCGTCTGAGCGGTCGTGACTCAGGATTCTTCGTGCACCGCGGGGTCACCGTCGAACAGGCGCCCGTCTGCGCGTCCGAGCGCCGTGATCGCAGCGACCTCCGCGTCATCGAGCACCACGGCGGCCGCGGCGAGGTTCGCGGCCTGATGCGCCGCGGAGGATGCCTTTGGAATCGCGACGGTCTCTCTGGCCACGTGCCAGGCGAGGACGGCCTGCGCCGGGGTGATGTCGTGAGCGGCGGCCACCTCGCGGACGACATCCTCGTCGAGGAGAGCCTGCGCGCGACCCAGCGGGCTCCAGGCCTCGGTGAGGATGCCGCGTTCGCTGTGATACGCCAGCTGCTCCTCCTGCGGGAAGTACGGGTGCACCTCGATCTGGTTCACGACCGGTCGGACCCCTGTCTCCCGCTCGATGCGCTCGAGATGCTCAGGGAGGAAGTTCGAGACGCCGATCTGGCGGACGACGCCGCGCGCCTGAGCGTCCACGAGAGCCGTCCATGCCTCGACGTACTCGTCCTGGCTCGGGTTCGGCCAGTGGATGAGGTGCAGGTCGGTCGCATCGAGGCCGAGGCGTGAGCGGCTCTCCTCGATGCTGGCTGTCGCCGTCGCGCGGGCGTGGTGCCGTCCGGGGAGCTTCGTCGTCACGATGACCTCGGAGCGGGGGATGCCTGCGGATGCGACGCCGCGCCCGACAGAGCCCTCGTTCTCGTAGTTGAAGGCCGAGTCAACGAGCCGGTATCCGGCACGGAGGGCCTGGGCGACGGCATCCGCTCCGGCGTCGCCGTTCAGGCGGTACGTCCCGAGGCCGAGAGCCGGCAGGGTGAAGCCGTTGTGGGCGCGGAAGGTGGGGACAGTGGTCATCGTTGCTCCTCCGTTGGCGTGCCTCCAGCGTAGAGCGAGTTGGCGGGTCGCGGCCCTCCGCGCGATGCTGGCAGGCATGACCCTGATCGTCGCGCTCTCATGACGGAGTCCGCCCGCTGCCCCTGTGCCTCCGGCGACACCTTCGCCGCCTGTTGCGGACCCCTCCTCGACGGTGCCCCGGCGCCGACCGCCGAGCGGCTGATGCGCTCGCGGTACACGGCGTTCGTACGGGAGGACGGGCCGTACCTGCTCCGCACCTGGCACCCGGATACGCGTCCGGAGGCGATCACCTTCGAGGCGGCCCTGGAATGGCGGCGGCTGGTGATCGTGGATCGCGCGGCGGGCGGCCCTTTCGGCACTGTGGGCGTGGTCGAGTTCGAGGCCTTCTGGCGTCAGGGCGGCACGCGCGGATCGCTGCACGAGCGCAGCCGCTTCGTCCGCGAGGACCGGACGTGGTTCTACGTGGACGGCGACATCCGGTGATGCGGCGCTCGGCCCGGCAGCGACTAGATTTGAGAGCGTGAACGCCACCCCGGAGAACCAGCGCACCCTGCTCGACATCGCGGACCTCGACCGGCGCATCGCGCAGGCGGAACGAGCCCGCACCCGGCCGAGCCAGGCGGGCCGGATCGCCGAACTCGTCGCCATCCGGCAGGAGCAGCTCCGTGAGCTCACGGTTCTGACCGGTGCCAGGGATGACGCCCGCACGGAGCTTTCGCGGCTGGAGTCCGATGTCGCGCTCGCCGAGCAGCGCCGCGACCGCGATGCCCAGCGCCTCGCGGCAGCCACCAATCCGAAGGAGGCGCAGGCCCTGGAGCACGAGCTCGCCAGCCTCGCCAAGCGCCTGAGCGACCTCGAGGATGCCGAGCTCGACATCATGGGCCGGGTCGAGGAGGCCGACGCCGCCGTGGCCGCGCAGCAGGCCCTGTTGGACGCGACGACCGCGGAGGGCAGCGCTCTCACCGCCCAGGGCAAGGCCGACGTCGCTGCGGCGACCGAGCTCGGCGCCCAGCTCGCGCGCGACCGGGAGGCCGTCGCCGCCACGGTTCCCGCGCCCCTGCTCGCGGAGTATGATCGCCGCGCCGTGAACAGCGCCGGAGCCGCGCTCCTCACCCGCGGTACTTGCGAGGGGTGCCGGATGATGCTCCCCGGCACCGATCTCAACGACATCCGTCGCGCGCCAGAGGACGAGGTGGTCTCGTGCCCCGAGTGCGGCTGCATCCTCGTGCGCGCTGAGGAGTCGGGACTCTCGTCGTGAGCGCATCCGGCGCGCACCGCCCGTGACGGTGCCGGCGTCGGGCCCGGAGCGACGTCTCGCGCTGATCGGCCTCGGTGCGGGGGAGTACGCCGCGATCGAGCTGGACGAGCATGACGAGGAGCAGCAGCGCACCCTCCTCCCCGCGTCCGAACTCGCCGGCTGGGTGGCTGAGGTCGAAGCCGC
This sequence comes from Microbacterium meiriae, assembly GCF_040685015.1. Taxonomy (NCBI): domain Bacteria; kingdom Bacillati; phylum Actinomycetota; class Actinomycetes; order Micrococcales; family Microbacteriaceae; genus Microbacterium; species Microbacterium meiriae. The sequence continues at coordinate 389,182 of NZ_JBFBHD010000002.1, forward strand.
CGACACGCCGCGATGGATCATCCGCAGTGCGGCGGAGATCTACGCGCTGCTGCTGAACGCCGGGGTCCGGATCACGCGCAGCCACGACCTCGTCCTCTGCCATGCGATCCTGCGCGACACCGCCATGGTGAACACCCCGCTGCCCCCGGCCGCGGGCTGGGAGCGTCGCGACCCGGTCGACACCACCCCCTCCCTGTTCGACGTCCTCGATGAGGAGTCGGGCGAAGACGCGATCACGGCGGCGCTCGAGCAGTACCGCGCGCAGCGGAACGTGATGGCGGAGGCAACGGACGGCCGCCTGACGTTGCTCTGCGCTGCGGAGTCGGCCGGCGGGCTGATCGCCGAGGAGATGCGCGTCGCGGGGCTGCCCTGGGACGCGGGGGTGCATGACGCGATCCTCACCGAGACGCTGGGTGCGCGTCCGGCAGCGGGCGGGCTGCCCCGACGGATGGTGGAACGCGGCGACGAGGTGCGGGCCCTGCTCGACGACCCCACGCTGCATCTGGACAGTCAGCCGAAGCTGCTGCGGGCCCTGCACCGTGTCGGCGTGTCGGTGGAGTCCACGAGCAAGTGGGAGCTGTCCGCCCACGAGCACCCGGTGATCGAACCGCTCCTCGCCTACAAGAAGCTGTCTCGCCTGCTCAGCGCGAACGGCTGGACCTGGTTGTCGGAATGGGTCCAGGACGGCCGCTTCCGTCCGGTGTACATCCCCGGGGGCGTCGTCACCGGACGGTGGGCATCGGCCGGCGGCGGTGCGCTGCAGCTGCCGCGCAACCTCCGCCCCGCCGTACGCGCGGATCCGGGCTGGGCACTCGTCGTCGCGGACGTCGCCCAGCTCGAGCCGCGGATGCTCGCGGCCATGGCGTCCGACGAGGCGATGGCGGACGCGGCGCGTGGCGGCGACCTCTACGCCGGCGTCGTCGCGTCCGGTGCCGTCGCGACGCGCGAGGAGGCGAAGTACGCGGTGCTGGGAGCGATGTACGGCGCCACCAGCGGCGACAGCGGGCGACTCGTTCCCCGGCTGCGGAAGGTGTACCCGCGCGCGATGGCGCTCGTCGACGACGCGGCGCGCGTGGGGGAGGACGGCGGCATCGTCTCGACCTGGCTCGGTCGCTCCTCGCCGCGTCCGTCCACGGAGTGGATGCGGCTGCAGGCCGACGCCACCGGCGCCGATGCCGACCCCGCCGTGGTCTCCCTCGCCCGCCGCCGCGCGCGGGAGTGGGGGCGCTTCACCCGGAACTTCATCGTCCAGGGCACCGCGGCCGAGTGGTCGCTCATCTGGCTCGCGGAGATCCGCCACCGCCTGGCGCAGCTCCCCGAGGTCTTCGGCGCCGCGGAGGCGTCAGGGCCGTTCGCCCGGGAACCGCACCTGGCGTTCTTCCTGCACGACGAGGTCATCCTGCACACGCCGCAGGAGCACGCGGAGGCCGCGGCCGACGCCGTCCGCGAGGCCGCCGCCGTCGCGACGACCCGCCTGTTCGGCACCTTTCCGATCGACGTGCCCCTCGACCTGCGCATCGCGGACTCCGCGGAGAAGTGAGGCCCCGTAGACTGGAGGGGCGAATGGGTCGACTGGACGGTCGCGTGGCGGGCAACCGCACCGAGGAACGTCCGGGCTCCACAGGGCAGGGCGGTGGGTAACACCCACCCGGAGTGATCCGCGAGATAGTGCCACAGAGAGCAGACCGCCCCGCGAGGGGTAAGGGTGAAAGGGTGGTGTAAGAGACCACCGGGGACCGTGGTGACACGGCCCGCCAGGTAAACCTCGCCCGGAGCAAGGTCAGACAGAGGATGATGACGCGGCTCGCCGAGTCCTCGGGTAGACCGCTGGAGCGGCACGGCAACGTGTCGCCGAGAGAGATGGCCGTCGAAGGGGCGAAGAACCCCGGAACAGAACCCGGCGTACAGGTCGGCCCATTCGCCCCGAACGCAGAAGGCCCCGATGACTACCGTCATCGGGGCCTTCTCTCGTTGGGTCCCTGAGCCCGTCGAAGGGCCCTGAGCGTCTCGTTGGGTCCCTGAGCCCGTCGAAGGGCCCTGAGGCCGTCGAAGGGTCAGTCGCCGGCGAGCGAGGCCGCGCCGATGATGCCGGAGTTGTTGCGGTGGATCGCGGGGACGATCGGCGTCTTCAGGTCGAGCAGCGGCAGGAAGTCGCCCGCGTTCTTCGACACGCCGCCGCCGACCACGAACAGGTCGGGGCTGAACAGGAATTCGATGTGGGAGTAGAACGCCTGCAGGCGCTCGGCCCACTCCTCCCAGCTCAGCCCCTCGCGCTCGCGCGCCGAGGTGGCCGCATACGTCTCGACGGACTCGTACTCGCGGAAGTTCAGGTGTCCGAGCTCCGTGTTCGGCAGCAGGACGCCGTCGTACAGGAACGCGGAGCCGATCCCGGTGCCGAGCGTGGTCAGCAGCGTGAAGCCGAGCACGTCGCGCGCCGCGCCGTGGCGGGCCTCCGCGACGCCGGCGGCGTCGGCGTCGTTCACGAAGACGATGTTCCGGCCGAGGCCGTCGCGGAAGAAGCGCTCGGCATCGAAGTCGATCCACTCCTTCGAGACGTTGGCGGCGGACAGCGTCTTCCCGCGCTTGACGATCGCGGGGAACGCCACGCCGAGCGGCAGGGTCGACTCGTGCACGTCGAGCGTCTTCAGGACGGTCTGCACCGCGACCAGGACGTCTTCCGGTGCCGCGCCGGCCGGAGTGGGCACACGTACCCGATCCGAGGCCATGGTGCCGTGTTCGAGGTCGACGATTCCCGCTTTGATGCCCGTGCCGCCGATGTCGACGCCGATCGCTTTTGCCATGGCCGATAGCTTAGCGACCACGGTGCACGCCAGTAGGATCGATGACATCACCCCAACCGCTCGCGGGAAGAAGGAGCAGCCATGACCGACGGCGATCACAAGTACTGGTACAACTCCGCCACGGGCGAGGTCGAGTTCGGCATGCTCTCGCCGTCCATCGACCGCATCGGTCCGTTCGACACGGAGGCCGAGGCGCACCGCGCCCCCGAGGTGCTCAAGGAGCGGTCGCGCGCCTGGGCCGAGGAAGAGGCCGCGGAGCAGGGCTGGGACGCGAAGCCCACCAGCGGCTTCGGTGCGGAGAAGGGCCAGGGCGCAGAGTAGCCATGGACAAGCAGAGGGACTTCGTCCTCCGGACGATCGAGGAGCGCGGCGTCAAGTTCGTGCGCCTGTGGTTCACCGACGTGATCGGCACGCTCAAGTCCGTCGCCATCGCGCCGGCCGAGGTCGAGGGCGCCTTCGCCGAGGGCATCGGTTTCGACGGCTCCGCCATCGAGGGGCTGACACGCACCTACGAGTCCGATCTGCTCGCCCAGCCCGACCCGACGACCTTCCAGACGCTGCCGTGGCGGGGGGAGATCGACCCGACCGCCCGCATGTTCTGCGACCTCACCACGCCCGACGGGCAGCCCGCGGTGGCCGACCCCCGTCACGTGCTGAAGCGCACGCTCGCGAAGGCCGCCGATGCGGGCTTCACGTTCTACACGCACCCGGAGATCGAGTTCTACCTGCTCAAGTCGTCGTCTTTCGGCCCCGAGGGGCCCGTGCCCGTCGACTCCGCGGGCTACTTCGACAACGTCCCCGGTGGCACCGCGCACGACTTCCGTCGGCGCTCCGTCCGCATGCTGGAGGACCTCGGCATCTCCGTGGAGTTCAGCCACCACGAAGGCGGCCCCGGCCAGAACGAGATCGACCTGCGCTACGCCGACGCCCTCACCACCGCGGACAACGTGATGACCTTCCGGACGGTCATCAAGGAGGTCGCGATCGAGCAAGGCGTGTACGCCACGTTCATGCCGAAGCCGCTCAGCGGTCAGCCCGGCAGCGGCATGCACACGCATATGTCGCTGTTCGAGGGCGACCAGAACGCCTTCTACGAGGAGGGTGCGAAGTACCAGCTCTCCAAGACCGGTCGGCACTTCATCGCGGGTCTGCTCAAGCACGCCAATGAGATCTCCGCGGTGACGAACCAGTTCGTCAACTCCTACAAGCGGCTCTGGGGCGGCGACGAGGCCCCGAGCTTCATCACCTGGGGCCACAACAACCGCTCCGCGCTCGTCCGCGTCCCGATGTACAAGCCCAACAAGGGCCAGTCCTCGCGCGTCGAGTACCGCGCCCTCGACTCCGCGGCGAATCCGTACCTCGCTTACGCGCTCATGCTCGCCGCCGGCCTCAAGGGCATCGAGGAGGGCTACGAGCTTCCGCCGGAGGCGGAGGACAATGTCTGGGCGCTGAGCGACGCCGAGCGTCGGGCGCTGGGATACTCGGCGCTTCCGGCCAGCCTCGACCACGCCCTGGAGTACATGGAGGCCTCCGAGCTGGTCGCGGAGACGCTCGGGGAACAGGTCTTCAACTACGTGCTCCTCAACAAGCGCAAGGAGTGGGAGGCGTATCGCGGTCAGGTCACGCCGCTGGAGCTGAAGAACAACCTCGAGCTCCTCTGAGCACGGCATGGCTCGCCCCGACGCCTCCGTCTCCCTTTCGGCCCTCGCTCGACTCGGATTCGCCGAGCTGAGCGAGGCCGCGGCGTCACTGGCAGAGCTCGAGAGCCTGCTCGACGTACCGCGGACGATGCTGCTCGAGGCGTCTGTCGCTGCAGATCCCGACGCGGCTGTCCGTGGGATGTTGCGGGTGGCACGACGCGACCCGTCCCCGCTGCGGGCCCTTGTCACCGACGAGGAGACGCGCCAACGTGTCTGGCGCGTCTTCGGTGCCTCCGTGGGGCTGGCCGAGTTCTTCCTGCGCCATCCTGAGGAGCTCGACGTGCTTGCGGCGCCCGTCGACGCGCTGCCCGCCGCGGACGTCTGGCGCGGTCGGCTGCTCGCCGCCGTCGGGGCCGAGGACGGCTTCGCCGAATCCGCGGAGGACGAGACGATCGTGGCCCTCCGCGTCGCGTATCGGCGGAACCTCGCGGAGATCGCGGCGTTCGACCTCGGCCACCCGCGACCCGAAGACGTCGTCGCCGAGGTCGCCGCATCCCTTGCGGACCTCGCCGGCGCCGCCCTCGAGACGTCGCTCGCGATCGCCCGCACGCGCCAGGCGCCGTCGGCGGGTCGCGATGCCGTCGCCACGACACAGCTGGCTGTGATCGGCATGGGCAAGGCGGGTGCCAGGGAGCTCAACTACGTCAGCGATGTCGATGTCATCTTCGTCGGGGGCACGTCCGACGAGGAGACGCTGTCCGAGCCGCAGGCGATCGACATCGCGACGCGTCTGGCCAGGGACACCATGCGCTTCCTGAGCGCCATCGAGGTCGAACCGCCACTCTGGGAGGTCGACGCGGCACTGCGCCCCGAGGGCAAGCAGGGAGCGCTCGTGCGCTCCCTCGCCTCCCACGTCGCGTACTACGACCGATGGGCGAAGAGCTGGGAGTTCCAGGCGCTGCTGAAGGCTCGTCCCCTCGCCGGCGATCCTGCACTGGGCGCCGCCTACATCGATGCCGTGCAGCCGCGCGTGTGGTCGAGCGCCGCCAGGGAGGAGTTCGTCGAGAGCGTCCAGCGGATGCGCGAGCGGGTCATGGAGCACATCGACCCGGAGGACGCCCCGTATCAGCTCAAGCTCGGGGCGGGCGGGCTGCGCGACATCGAGTTCACGGTGCAGCTCCTGCAGCTCGTGCACGGTCTCACCGATGCCTCCCTCCGCACCCGCGGCACACTCGAGAGCCTGGACGCGCTGGTCGCGGGCGGCTACATCGGCCGTGCGGATGCGGGCGCCTTCGCGCACGACTACCGCGTGCTGCGGCTCATGGAACACCGTCTCCAGCTGCGTGATCTCAGCCGCACCCACCTCATGCCGAAGACGCCCGCTGGTCTGCGCATCCTGGCGCGCAGCACGAAGCTGGCGGACACGGGGGAGGGCGTCTGGGCCCGGTGGGAGAGTGTCCGGCGCGAGGTGCGCGACATCCACACCCGCCTCTTCTACCGCCCGCTGCTGAGCGCGGTGGCCGGGCTGCCCGAGGAAGAGCGCACCCTTTCCGCGGAGCAGGCCCATGACCGGCTCGCGGCCATCGGCTTCCGCGATCCCGCCGGAGCCCTCCGGCACATCGGGGCACTGACGCGCGGGATCAGTCGCAAGGCGACGATCCAGCGACACCTGATGCCCGTGATGGTGCGCTGGTTCGCCGATGGCAGCGACCCCGACTACGGTCTCCTGGCCTTCCGCCGCATCAGCGAGCGGCTGGGCGACACATCGTGGTTCCTGCGCATGCTGCGGGATTCGTCCGGCGCCGCAGAGAGCCTCACCCGGCTGCTGTCGTCGTCGCGCTACATCGGCGAGCTGCTGGAGTGGATCCCGGAGTCGGTGGCCTGGCTGGACAGCGCCGAGCGGCTGCGTCCGCGGAGCGCGCAGGCGCTGGACGAGGAGGCGCGGGCGATCCAGACGCGTCACGAGACGGTCGCCGACGCGCTGCGGGCCGTCCGCGCCCTGCGGCGTCGCGAGCTCCTGCGCACCGCCATGGCCGCGGTGCTCGACGTCGTCACCATCGAGGAGGTGGCCACCGCGCTCACCGACATCACGGATGCGACGATCCAGGCCGGCCTCCGCGCCGTTCTCCGAGAGGTCGTCCCGCCGGAGGACGCAGCGCTCGACTTCGCCGTCATCGGCATGGGGAGGTTCGGCGGTGCGGAGCTCGGCTTCGGGTCCGACGCGGACGTCCTGTACGTGTACGACGCGAACGGTGTCGACTCGGGCAGGGCGGAGAAGCTGGCGACGAGGATCGTGGCGGGGCTCCGCGAGCATCTGACCGACCATCGCCTCCCGCTCGACCTGGATGCGGGTCTGCGGCCGGAGGGGCGCAACGGTCCGATCGTGCGGTCCATCGACGCCTACGCGGCCTACTACCGTCGCTGGTCGCTGTCGTGGGAGGCTCAGGCGCTGCTGCGGGCTCGCGGTGTCGCCGGCAGCGCGAAGCTCATCGGGCGGTTCATGGAACTCGCGGACAGCATCCGGTACCCGGAGGCGGTCGATCTCCAGGGGCTCCGGGAGATCAAGCGGATCAAGGCCAGGGTCGAGGGGGAGCGGCTGCCGCAGGGGACCGACCCGCGTCGTCATCTCAAGCTCGGACCGGGGACTCTCAGCGACGTGGAGTGGCTCGTGCAGCTTCTCCAGCTGCAGCACGCGACCGATGTCCCCGGCCTGCGCACCACGTCGACCCTGCAGGTACTCGACGCCGCGGTCGGCGCCGGGCTCGTCGAGGAGGACGACGCGGAGCGCCTCCGGGCGGCGTGGCTGCTGTCGAGCCGACTCCGTTCAGGCATCACGTTGCTCACGGGTCAGACGAGCGACGTCCTGCCCGCTGACCGCCGTCAGCTGGATGCCCTGGCCCGTCTGCTCGGCTATCCACCCCGGTCGGCGACACCGCTCGAAGAGGACTATCTCGCCGTCACCCGGCGTGCCCGGAGAACCTTCGAGCAGCTCTTCTACGGCTAGACGGCCGGTCGAGTTGCACGATCGTCGTCCGTCGCTCAGAGTGAGCGTATGACCTCTCCTCGCATCGGCGTGATCTGGAACCCGACGAAGTCCGACCGGGATGTCCTCGGCGAGGCCGTCACCATCGCCTTCGGTGAGGAAGCCGACGTGCGCTGGGGCGAGACGACTCCGGATGACCCCGGCCGTGGCGTCGCGGCGAAAGCGGTGGAGGAGGGCTGTGCCCTCGTCATCGCGGTCGGCGGTGACGGCACGATCCGCGCGGTCGCGGAGGCTCTGGTCGGCACCGATGTCGCTCTCGGGATCGTCCCGCAGGGCACAGGCAATCTGCTCGCGCGCAACCTCGGCGTGCCGCTCGAGGGCGTGCTGCCGGCGCTCGAGCACATCCGCGATTCCGAGCCGCACCGCATCGACCTCGGCTGGGTGGAGTTCGACGGCGAGGAGCATGCCTTCTCCGTCATGGTCGGCTTCGGGGTCGACGCGCAGATGCTCGTGGAGACCAACGACGACCTCAAGGATCGCGCCGGCTGGCTCGCCTACGTCGAGGCGATGGGGCGCGCACTGGCCGGTACCGAGATGACGGACATCACGCTGCAGCTCGACGACCACGAGCCGGAGGAGGTGCGCGGTCACACGCTGCTCGTCGGCAACTGCGGCATGCTCCAGGGTGGCATCCGTCTGCTGCCCGATGCCGTCCTCGACGACGGGCTCCTCGACATGTTGCTCATCAGCTCCGACGGCGCGCTGCAGTGGCTCGACACCGTCCGCTCGGTCGTCTGGGACAACGGCATCCGTCGCATGATCGGGAACGTCGATCAGGCGGTCAGCACGGACTCCACCACCCACGTCTCAGCGGAGCGGATCCGCGTGCAGCTCTCCGCGCCGCAGATGTTCGAGATCGACGGCGAGGAGATCGGCGAGATCGACGCGTTCACCGTGCGGGTGCAGCCGGGCGCCGTCCTGGTCCGCTGATCAGGCGACGGTCACCGCCGGCGGCGTTCTCTTCCTGTCCTGATTGGGGAAGACGACCTTCTGCACGATGATGATGATGCTCGCGGCCACCGGGATGGCGACGAGAGCGCCGAGGATTCCGCCGAGCGCTCCACCGGCCACCGCGGCGATGACCACCAGTGCGCCGGGGACGTCGACGGCCTTGTTCATGATCCGCGGGGAGAGCACGTACGCCTCGATCTGCATGTAGATCAGGTAGTAGATGATCGCGATCAGCGCGGTCGTCGGCGAGACGAACAGGCAGATGAGCGAGATGATGATCGATGCCGAGAGCGTTCCGACGAGCGGGATCATCGAGCCGATGAACGCGATCAGTGCGAGCAGCGCCGGCACCGGCGCTCCGATGATGGTGAGGAAGATGAGGCTCAGGACGCCGTTGGTGAGCGCGAGGCTCGCCTGACCGATGACGTAGCGCCCGACAGCACTGGAGACGTCCTCCAGGAGCTCGCTGAAGGTGTCGCGCTGGTAGGCGGGGACGAACCGCGCGGCCACCCGCTTCATGCTGCGCAGCGATGCCATGAAGTAGAGGGTGAGGATGAGCACGATCGTGACGCCCGTCAGGCCGCCGGCGATCCCTGCGCCGACGGCGAAGACGCCGCCACCGATGTCGAGGAAGTTGTCCGGGTTCTGCACGAAGCCGAGCACGCCGTCGACCGCATCCTGGATCGTGCTGCCGAACTGTCCGCTGACGTCCTGGAACCAGGCGCTCTTCGTGAACTCCTTGATCATCTCCGGACCGTCTTTGATGAGGTTCCCGATCTGCTCCACGAGAGTGGGGACGATGGCGAGGATGATCCCGGCGAAGGCGAGGAGCACGCCGATCACGACCACGGCGACCGCCGCCGGGCGCGGGAGCTTGCGTTCGATGAACCGCACGATCGGATCGAGGCCGAGCGCGAGGAACAGGGCGACGCCGATGTAGACCAGCACGGTGGCGAGCTGGCCGACGATGCCGCCGATCATGAGCGCGACGAGCACCCCGAGGGCGCCGAGGAGACCGAACATGAACGGGTTCGCCCTGGCGCCGGCGACCACGCTCGACGGCGACCGTCGCTGTGCGGACACGCTGGGTGCCGGATCCGGCGGTGCGATCAACTTCCTGCGACGCATGGTCCCCTCCCTCTGTCGATAGTCGACACTCGATCTTCCTCCACCAGGTCCCGTGCGCTGCTCAGCGACACCCGCCGGCTCGGCGGGCGTCGGGGGCGTCGGGTCAGTGGCTGCTGTTGCCCTTGCCGTTGTTGCCGTCGCGGCCAGGGCTCTTGCCTCGGTTCTCCTGCGCCTGAGGTGCGGCGTTCTCGGGCAGGCTCGTATCCGGCGCCGACTCGGTGACCGATGACGCCGGTGCCACCGGGGTCGCGGCCACCGGCTCCACCGCGACAGTCTCTGCCGGCGCCGGGTCGGGGGCGGTGTCGGTGGGAGCCTGTTCGATAGGCACGAGGTCCTCGACGATCCTCGACGCGCCGTCGGAGACGGCACCCGAGCTGGCGAGGGCCTGCTCGCCGTGCCCGACCAGTGCTGCGGAGGCGGTGGTCACCGCGCCGAGCACGACCACCGCGGCGATGAGGAGAGACTCGCGACGACGGCGCGTGCGCCGGGCCGGGGACGCCGCGGGGTGCGCCGACGCGACGCGACGACGGGCGCGGGCCTCGGCGCGGGTGCGGGGGAGGGGGAGGGCGCCTGCCGCCGGCGCCGGAAGCGGCACGGTGACATCCGTTGCCACCTCTTCGGTAACGGGGAAATCGAGCAATCGGCGCAGCTCGCCCTCGACCTCCAGAGCATGCGGCCGTGCTTCGGGCTCGATCGCGGTCATCGCGGTGAGCAGCCCGACCCACTCCGACCCCAGCTCCGCGGGGATCTCGGGGGCGATGTGGAGGCGGGCGAGGGCGGATTCGACGCTGAGGGTGGGCGCGAAGCCGGGCTTACCGGTGAGCGCCTCCAACAGGACGAGCCCGAGCGCGTAGACGTCGACCGCGGGACGGATTTCGCCGTTGCGCAACTGCTCCGGTGCCATGTAGGTCAGCGTCCCGAGGACGATGCCGGGAGTGGTGACACGGGACATGTCGATGGCGCAGGCGATCCCGAAGTCGGCGAGTTTCGCGCTCCACCGGCCGTTCGTGTCGAGAGGCGGGGTGAGCAGGACGTTCGAGGGCTTGATGTCGCGGTGCACGATGCCGGCGCTGTGCACGGCGTGGAGGGCGGAGGCGATGTCCGCCCCGATCGTGGCGATCTCGCGCGCTGGGACCGTCGCGCGTGCCATGCGCTTGCTCAGAGTCGGTCCGGGCACGTACTCCATCACGAGGTACTTCGGTCGTCCGGGCTCGAGGTGCGCGTCGAGGAGGGTGACCAGGCCAGGGTGGTTGAGACCCGCGAGGAGCGCCTTCTCTGAGTGCACCCGCTCCACCGGCACGACGGCGTCGTCGGACTCGCGGAACATCTTCACCGCGACGGTGCGTTCGAGGGCGATGTCCTCCGCGCGGTACACGGTCGCCATCCCGCCCATACCGACGGCCTCTGCCAGACGGTAGCGGCCGTCCAGAAGCGCGGCGGTCGGCGGGGCTTCCTGGGTGATCACGGCGTCCTCCACTGGCGGGACCGGGTATCCCGACGATGTCTTCACCGTATCCGCGCAGGGAAAACGCTGCGTTGGGGTTGACGTGGAGGCCGACACCTGCAACGGGGGATCCATGGGGAGCTGGGAGACTGAACGGATGGCAGGGATTCACCACGTGGAGATCTGGGTCGCCGACCTCGCGTCGTCGCGAGCGGAGTGGGGGTGGCTGTTCGGTGCGGTGGGTTTCGTCCGGGCCGGCGCATGGCCCGAGGGCGAGTCCTGGGAGGCGGGTGGCGCGTATGTCACCCTCACGATATCCCCGAACCTCAGCGGCAGCGCACACGATCGTCGCGCCCCTGGCGTGAACCATCTCGCCTTCGCTGCGGGCCCGCCGAGCCGAGTGGACGCGATCATCGCGGCGGCACCCGAGCACGGCTGGCGGCCTTTGTACGCGGAGCGCTACCCGCACGCCGGTGGGCCCGATCACTACGCCGGATGGCTGGAGAACTCCGCGGGGTTCAAGGCCGAGATCGTCGCCGACGAGTTCTGACGCGGGCCATGCCCAGCGCCGTTACCGCCAGAGGCGGGCGGCGGTGCTGGCGGTCTCCATGGAGATGGCGTTGGCGGTGATGAGTCGGCGGTTGGCTTCGGCGAGGGCGGCCTTCATGCGGCGGATGGCGGTGTCCCAGTCGTGGTGGGCGCGGTCGTATGCCGCCTGCGCCTCACCGGACCATGAGGATCGAAGTCGAGCGGCCTCCGCGTCGAGGGTGTCGAGCTGCTCCTGGAACTGCCGGACGGTGAGGGCGAGACGCGCGATCGTGTCGGCGATGGCGTCGTGACGGACCGCGACTCTCATCGTTGCTCCGACAGCTCCTGGCTGAGGTCGAGCTCGCGGAGGACGTACGGCTGAGCGACGGCGTCGGTGAGGTAGTACGTGTAGAAGATGACCGCGGCTTCGTCAGCGGTGAACACCTCGTTCGAGAACACGCGCACCGCACGCGTCTGACTGATCGGGATCAGCGTCGTCCCGTCGGCAGGCTCGGGACGACCGACCGTGTACAGGTGGGGCTCGCCGTCAGGCGCGGGGAGGCGCACTTCCACGGTCATTTGATCGGCTGAACCCGCCGCCTGGATGAAGGAGTCGGTCAGAGGCTGCTGGAATCCGATGATGCTTGACGGATCCGCGCCACGCCAGATGCTATACGTGAGCTCGCTCACGCCGTCCAAGCGGCCAATCATCAGGCGCAAGTGATCTTCGACGGGGCGTTTAGTCTCTGAGATCCACCCCATCTGACCCGTTGTGAACTGCTGGCCGTGCGTCCTGCTTGAGGTCACCGCGGTATCTCCCCTCTCCTTGAGAACGCAGCGAGCTGCGCGACGGTGTCGGCGATCGCGTCGTGACGGACCGCGGCTCTCATGTCGCGTCGTCCTCCGTGGGGTCGGGGACGCTCATGTCAATCTCGCGGAGCGTGTAGGGCTGGGCGACTTTATCGGTGAGGAAGTAGGTGTAGAAGATCACCGCTGCTTCGTTGGCCGTGAACACCTCGTTGGGATACACGGTGGTGGAATGGCGTCCGTCATCCCAGTGGATGACCTCGGTGGGCTCGCCGGACATGTCCGCGCCCGGACGCCCGACGACATACTGATGCGCGGTGCCGTCCGGGTCGACATAGCGGACCTCGATCACAAGGGCTTCCGCTGTCCCGGCACACTGGATGTACTCCTCGCTGAAGGGGATGCTGTCCAGAAGGTCCGCGCCCTCCGGGGCGCGCCACAGGCTCCATGCCCATGTTGAGGACCCGTTGAGCTGACGCAGCGAGAACTGGATCTGTTCCTGGTACGGCCGGAAGTAATCGACCAGTGCGCCGCGAGTATCGTCATTGATCTGACGGATATGTGTCGGTTGACTCATTTCACGGTCTCCAGAATTACTCGAGTGATTGTGATTCTCTCCCCATTCAGGGTGGCGGTCGCTGGTCGTTCGGGGCTCACGGTGGCATCGAAGCCACGTTGGGCTGCATCGCGGCTGCCCGTGCCGCCCCTGATCTCGATGCCGGTGTACGTCCCGTCGGCGTTCTCGATGAAGCCATCGCAATAGCGAGCTTGGTCTGAGGTCGCTTGGGGATTGTGGTGATACCCCTGGATGGTCGCGCGGATCTTGTTGCGGATAACGTCCTTGCCGGTGTCCTCGGCGACACGATCGAGTCCGATCTTTTCTGTGTCGACCCAGGGGCGTTGGCCGTCGCCGTTGTACTGGCCGAGCACGTTCCGTCCGCCGTGCGTGGGGTGTGGGGCGGGGCGCTCAGGAGCATTCTGAGCGGACTCGTTCGCCCACCTGCCGGCAGCGTGTCCGGCTGCGGTCAGGCCGGCCGCGGCTACGCGGGCGCCAGCCCAGGCCAGACCACCCCCAGGGACGGTGCCGACGCCGGTTACGGCGACCGCTCCGCCGCCGCCCATCATGGCCCCGCCGCCGATGACCAGGGCGGCTCCGCCGAGGAGTTCGAGGATGATGTCCGGGTGCTCCCACAGCGTCCGCGCGGAGGCGGCGAGCATGTCCATCGTGGCCTGGAACGGCTGCACGACAGCGAGCGTGAACACCGCCTCGGTGACGGCATGCTGGGCTGCGGTCGCGGCCTCAGCCTCGGTGAGCGGCATGCGCGCGGCCTCTGCGGCCTGGTCCAACCGGACTGCGCAGTCTCGGGCGAAGACATCCAGCGTCGCCCGGGCGTTGAACAGCACCGCTCTGGCCTGTTCATGCGCGGGACCGGACGGGTCGACGAATGGCACCTCCACCTCCGGGTGCCGAAGGCCCTGCCCGACCCGAAGCTCGCGGACGTAAGCGCGGTGCGCGGCCAGTGCCGTGGCGGCCTGCTGCTCGGCCTCGTCCCAGAGAGTGATGGCGCGCGCGGCTTCCTCCTGCGCCCACTCCAGCGCATCCGCCCAGGTGAACAGGGCGTGAGCGCCCTCGCGGAGCCCGTCGCCGGCGTTCGACCAGTGCAGCAACTGACGATCGAAGCGCGTCAGGTACGCGTCGTAGGCCTCGCCCGTCCAGGTGCCCTCATCGGCGAGCGACGCGAGCTGGTCGTGCACCCGTGCCGCAGCCACGCCGTGTGCCTTCCACCCCTCGGCCGTCTGCCTGACCTCGCCGGGTGAGCCAGGGATGAGGGCGGTGGCGGAGCGGGTCTGCCCGAGCTCGATCACTCTTCCCAGATCATCGCGTCGACCTCGGCCTTCGCGGCATCCGTCCCCTCATCGAAGACCCGGGCCGTCGTCGCCAGACGTTCGGTGAAATCGTCGGAGTCCGTCACCCGCGCTGCGAGGCCCGCAGACCAGGTTTCGGCGAACCGCTCAGAGGCTGCGACCACCCACTCGTGGCCGGCGCTCGTCGGCGGGGTGAGGTCGGTCGCCCCGACGTCTGCGATGATGCGCCGCGTCTTCGCCGCCATCGCCTGCAACACATCCGTGTCGACCTCATAATCCTGCGACATGCCGCCCTCTTCCTGCGAGCCCCCGGCGGCGGGATCGAGCATAGGTGAAGACAGGGTCAGAGCATAGCGAAATGTCTGAATATGCGTAGGAAGTAACCCCAAATGAGTACGTGGGGGGGGGGGGGGGGGGGGTAGGGCTGCCGTAGCCGCAAGGTTCCCATGCAGCGAAAGAGCCCGCCCCCGGATGGGGACGGACTCTTTCGCGATCTGCGTTCGGCTCAGACTCCGAAGTACAGCTCGTACTCGAACGGGTGCGGGCGCTGAGCGATCGGCAGGATCTCGTTCTCGTACTTGTAGGAGATCCAGGTCTCGATGAGCTCCTCGGTGAACACGCCGCCCTCGAGGAGGAACTGGTGGTCGGCACGGAGCGCCTCGAGCGAGTCCAGCAGGGAGTTCGGCACCTGCGGGATGTTCTTGGCCTCCTCAGGCGGAAGCTCGTAGAGGTCCTTGTCGACGGGCTCGTGCGGCTCGATGCGGTTCTTGATGCCGTCGAGGCCCGCCATGAGCTGCGCAGCGAAGGCAAGGTACGGGTTGCCCGAGGCGTCGGGCGCGCGGAACTCGATGCGCTTGGCCTTCGGGTTCGAGCCCGTGATCGGGATGCGGATCGCGGCGGAGCGGTTGCCGGCCGAGTAGACCAGGTTGACCGGAGCCTCGAAGCCCTTGACCAGACGGTGGTAGCTGTTCAGCGTCGGGTTGGTGAAGGCGAGCAGCGCCGGCGCGTGGGCCAGGATGCCGCCGATGTACCACCGCGCGATGTCGCTGAGCTGACCGTAGCCGGCCTCGTCGTAGAAGAGCGGCTTGCCGTCGCTCCACAGCGACTGGTGGGTGTGCATACCCGAGCCGTTGTCGCCGTACAGCGGCTTCGGCATGAAGGTGGCGACCTTGCCCCACTCCTCGGCGGTGTTCTTGACGATGTACTTGAACTTCAGGATGTCGTCGGCCGCGTGCACCATGGTGTCGAAGCGGTAGTTGATCTCCTGCTGGCCCGCCGTGCCCACCTCATGGTGGGAGCGCTCGAGGATGAAGCCCGCATCGATGAGCTTGAGGGTGATGTCGTCGCGCAGGTCGGCCGTCTTGTCGACCGGGCTGACGGGGAAGTAGCCGCCCTTGTACGGGGTCTTGTTGGCGAGGTTCCCGCCCTCCTCCTCGCGGCCGGTGTTCCACGCGGCCTCCTCGGAGTCGACCTTGTAGAAGCTCTCGCCGGCAGTGACGGAGTAGCGCACGTCGTCGAAGATGTAGAACTCGGCCTCGGGGGCGAAGAACGCGGTGTCGGCGATGCCGGTGGAGGTGAGGTACTTCTCCGCCTTCTTCGCGACCTGACGCGGGTCCTTCGAGTAGATCTCGCCGGTGCGCGGGTTGTAGATGTCGAAGATCATCACGAGGGTGCTCGCCTCGCGGAAGGGGTCGATGTACGCCGTCGTCACATCCGGGATCAGCTGCATGTCCGACTCGTGGATGCTGGCGAAGCCACGGATGGAGGAGCCGTCGAACAGCTGTCCGTCCGTGAAGAAGGCCTCGTCGACCGTCGCCGCAGGGATGTTGAAGTGCTGCTGCACACCAGGGAGGTCGGTGAAACGGATGTCAAGGAATTTGACGTCGTTCTCCTTGATGTAGGCCAGTACCTCGGACGAATCTTTGAACATGTACGACTCCTGTGATGCGGATCGATGGCTTCGGGGCCACTTTGCACAGTACGGACGGGGGATTTCTCCACGGTATCCGCTTTGTTTCGTCCGTGTTACAGCGTGAGCAGGATCGGAGGGCATCCACAGCCTCGGTAGGCTGGAGGGGTGACGGATGCTGTGAACACGTACCCCGGTGAGCGACTCGGACTCCCGGAGTCCGGACCGGGGAGCATCGGTCGCCCTGGACGTCGGATCGGGGCCCTCGCGATCGACTGGACGGCAGCCGTCATCCTCTCCGTCGCGTTCTTCCAGTACGACCCGTTCGCCACGCTGCTCATCTTCGGCGTCGTGCAGATCCTCTTCATCCCGACCGCCGGCGGCAGCCCAGGGCACCGCATCCTCGGCATGCGCGTCGTCCGTCTCGACGGCGGATGGGTCGGTCTGTGGCGCCCGATCGTGCGCACGCTGCTTCTCCTCGTCGTGATCCCGGCCGTCGTGTGGGACCCGGATCAGCGCGGTCTCCACGACAAGGCTGTGGGCACGGTCCTCATCCGCGCCTGAGGCTCAGTCGCGGCCGCGGTTGCGACGGCGTGCTTCGCGGGGTGCTCTGCCGCCGAGGAACGAGCGCGCGGGGTCGACGACGTACCCGCGACGCAACGCTTCGCGGCCGATCAGCATCCGGAAACCCATCTCGTCCCGGTTGCTCAGCGTGACCTCGGCGAGCACCTCTCGGTCGACGAGACGGATCATCAGCTGCACGACGAGACGTTCCTGCGCGTGGCCGGAGGAACTCCGGACGGCCCGCCGGTCGTGGATGGGGGACTCGACGACGACGGCATCCTCCTGGCTGTCCTGCCAGGGCTTCACGCGGAACCGCACCCAGGGCTCGTCATCGCGCTCGAACTCCTGGATGTCGAACGCGTGCAGGGATGAAGTGCGGGCGCCGGTGTCGATCTTGGCTTTGATCCAGTCGACCCCGAGATCGGGCAGGCTCACCCACTCGCGCCACCCCGTAAGGGTGTTTGAATGGGTAGACCTACTCACCTGATACATCCTGGCAGGAAATCCCCCGTGAAGATCGCAGTGCTGTCCCGTGCGCCGCAGGCGTACTCCACCCAACGCCTCCGCGCGGCCGCACTGCAGCGAGGGCACAACGTGAAGGTGCTGAATACCCTGCGCTTCGCGATCGACCTGACCTCCGACGAACCCGACCTGCACTACCGTGGTCGGCAGCTCAGCGACTACGACGCGATCCTGCCACGCATCGGCAACTCGATCACGTACTTCGGTACCGCGGTGGTGCGACAGTTCGAGCAGATGGATGTCTACACCCCGAACACGGCGAACGGCATCTCGAGCGCGCGCGACAAGCTCCGGGCGAACCAGATCCTCTCCCGGCACAACATCGCGATGCCGCCGACGGCCTTCGTCCGCAACCGCGCCGACGTGCGGCCGGCGATCGAGCGCGTCGGCGGCGCTCCCGTGGTGATCAAGCTGCTCGAGGGCACCCAGGGCATCGGCGTCATCCTCGCGCCGCAGGTGAAGGTGGCTGAGGCCATCATCGAGACGCTCCACTCGACCAAGCAGAACGTGCTCATCCAGAAGTTCATCGCCGAGAGCCGGGGCCGCGACATCCGCGCGCTCGTCGTCGGGGACCGCGTCGTCGCCGCGATGCGCCGATCGGCAGCGGGGGACGAGTTCCGTTCCAACGTGCACCGTGGCGGCTCGGTCGAGGCGATCGAGCTCGACCCGGTCTACGAGCGGGCTGCCGTGCGGTCGGCCCAGATCATGGGACTCCGCGTCGCCGGCGTGGACATGCTGGAGGGGGACGAGGGACCCCTGGTGATGGAGGTCAACTCCTCCCCGGGCCTGCAGGGTATCGAGACCGCGACCAAGCTCGACGTCGCGGGCGCGATCATCGACTACATCGCCGGTCAGGTCGCCTTCCCGGAGATCGACGTCCGGCAGCGCCTCACCGTCTCCACCGGCTACGGCGTCGCCGAACTCATGGTCCACGGCGCCGCCGACCTCGTCGGCAAGACACTGGGCGAGGCGGGCCTGTGGGAGCGCGATATCACGGTGCTCACCCTGCACCGCGGGGTCAGTGTCATCCCGAACCCGCGCAAGCATGTGGTCCTCGAGCCCGACGACCGCCTGTTCTGCTTCGGAAAGCTCGATGAGATGCGCTCGATGATCCCCGAGCGTCGTCGTCGCCGCGCGAAGGTGCGCCGCCTGCCCAAGCAGCCGCTCTCGGAATGAGAGAAGCGCGGCCGCCCTCGGTGAGGGCGGCCGCGCTTCGCGGTCCGGGGGAGCGGGTCAGCGCGGACGCTGCGCGCGCACCTTCGTCGGGTCGATCCCCTTCGGGATGGGAAGCGACGACAGCGACTGCGAGACCGAGTCGATGCGGCGGATGACGGCCGCCATCGTGGCCTTGTCGATGGCCTTCGGGAGCTTCTTGATGGTCTTCGCGAGGTCGGCGATGGGCACCTCGTCTTCGCCGTGCCCGACGTAGAGCACCGTGATCGGCACGCCGTGAGCGACGCGCTGCGCACGGCTGCGCTCCTCGTTCACGAGTCGGGTGAGGCGTCCGCGGGCGCCCTCGCCGACGACGACGATGCCGCCGCGGCCGACCGTCCGGTACACCGCCTCCTGCGTCTTCGGGTTGATGCCCACCGGGGTCTCGGAGGCCTGCCACCGGCGACCGAGGCTTGTGCTGAGCACGTGGCCGGTCGCACCGGGCATGCCGTCGATCTTCGTGTACATGGCCGAGGTCGACAGCCGGGTCATGAGGAACAGCGCGCCGAGGACGCCGAGCATCAAGCCCGTGATGGCCCAGAGGACGAGCGTCCACACCTGGAACGGCGGAATCAGGTAGCCGGCCAGGAGGCCGAGCAGCACGCCGCCGATGAGGATCGCGGCCTGCGCCCAGGGGAGCCAGGCATAGGCCTCGCGCGTGAACCGGAAGAGGGACTTGATCTGGGAGAAGAACCCAGGACGCTTCTCGGGTTCAGGAGCACGCTTTGCCATGGAGACCAGCCTACCGAGTCCGAAGGCCGTGCGATGCCGCCGTTCGCGTGCAGCGGAGAGCGTGTGCGCGATCTCTCCTGCACAATCCGACCCGCCACGGGATCTCGTCCCCGAGCAACGAGTTCGGACGGAGCGTCCCGCGGGTCGGGTGGGATGGATCGCATGACACCAGCGCGTGAGAGTGCCCCCCGCGAGCAGGCCGTGCTTCCCCAGGCGCACCGTACGATCCGACTCCTCGACTCTGCTGAGGGGCCCTTTCGCGGTGCGCTCGTCACCTCGCCGGACGGTCCGGTCGTGCGCGTCGAGGCCGAGAGCCTCTCTGGTTGGGCGGGCTGCCGATATGCGGGCACCCAGCACATCGCCGCGCCGGTGGACATGATCCGCCGCGCGGACGGACACGACGTCCTTCTGCCCTGGTGCACCGAGCGCCTGGAGGCCTACGTGGATCGGCGGCTCCGGCGGGGCGGGTTGCCATCGGGGGAGGTCAGCACGGTGGTCGTGAGTCTTCTGCGTGGACTGGCGGAGCTGGGGCCCGCGTCGGCGGTGGACATGCACGGGACATGGTGGCTCACCGACGGGGGCCGGCCGGTCTTCGTGCTGGGGTCCGGTCAGGACGCGTCGACCGCCGTCCTGGTGATCGTGGACCGGCTACGCGCGGAGTGCACCGACAAGACGATGGCCCGGGTCCTCGACCGCACCCGCGATCGCGTTCGTTCGGCCGCAGCACAGCGCCGGGTGCCCCGGCGATTGCTCGAGGACGCAGAGAGCGACCTCTTGGAGATCGCAGCACCACGACCACTGGAAGAGGCTGCCGAGGACCGGGCGGCGCCCACGGAAGCCGGTGTCTCCGGTGCGGTGCGACGAGTCCGCACCGAACCCGTCACCCGCGCACGGCTGCGGGAGCGTCGGATGCGGGAAGAGAGTCCGGTCAAAGGGGGCTCGGTACGGGCGTTCGCCGGCCTGCTCGCCCTCCGCGATCGAGTCGTCAGCGGGGCGCGACCTCTCCTCGATCGGCGGACCATCAGGGTACGGCCGCCGGCGGGCGGAGGGGAGACGGGTTCCCGGCGCAGGCGGGTTCTCATCGTGGCCGGCGCGTGCGCGGCGGCGGTGCTCCTCGCGGGGCTGCTGTGGCCGAGCGACGGAGACGATCCCGCGGTCGGGGCAGCGGGGAGCACTCCTCCGTCCGCTGACCGTCCTGGGGGAGCGGGCCCTGCCAGGAGGACTGCGCCGACACCTGCTCCTTCACCGTCCGCGTCCGCGGCGCCGCCGAAGGCCGACGATCCGACAGGCGCTCTCCCGGCACTCCTCGCGCAGATCGTCGAGTGCGAGGCACGCGACGACGCGGTGTGCGCCGCTGCCGTCGCGGCCGGTTCCGCGGGGATCACGCCCGTCGCTGCCGAGATGGCCGGTCGGAAGGATGCGGTTCTCGTGGATCGCTATGGAGACATGGCCGTGATGGAGCTGCCGTCATCGCCCGAGAGCGGCGAGGCGAAGACCGAGGAGGCAGCCATCCTCGTGCTGGTGTGGGCAGATGAAAAATGGCTGGTCCGCGACGCATATCGCGTCGCGGACCAGCCGAAGTGAGGCGAGCCGTCGGTCAGGCGCCGAGCTGGCCGCTGAACTGCGCAGCCTCGAGGCGAGCCTTCACCGCACCGAGGAAGCGTGCCGCGTCGGCACCGTCGATGATGCGGTGGTCGTACGACAGAGCCAGGTACACGTAGGAGCGGACCGCAATCGCGTCCGTGCCGCCGACCTTGACCAGACCGGGGCGCTTGACGACCGTGCCCGTGCCGAGGATCGCCGACTGCGGCAGGAACACCACGGGCGTGTCGAACAGCGCGCCGCGCGAACCGGTGTTGGTCAGCGTGAACGTCCCGCCGGCGAGCTCGTCGGGCTTCAGCTTGTTGTCGCGGGTGCGCGCAGCGAGATCGGCGATCTCGTGGGCGATCTCGGCGATGTTCTTCGACGCAGCGTCGCGGAGCACCGGCGTGAGCAGACCGCGCTCGGTGTCGACCGCGATCGAGACGTTCTCGGACGCCGGGTAGACGATCTGCTCGCCGTCGACCGTCGCGTTGATGATCGGGAAGGCCTGCAGGGCCTCCGCCGCAGCGAGGGCGAAGAACGGCAGGAAGGACAGCTTGTCGCCGGTCTTCTCGAGGAACGACGCCTTGACGCTGTCGCGGTACTCGGCGAGAGCGGTGACGTCCACCTCGACCACCGTGGTGAGCTGGGCCGTCTGCTGCATCGACTCGACCGCACGCTTGGCGAGGACCTTGCGCAGGCGCGACATCGGCTGGGTGGTCCCGCGCAGCGGCGACACCTCCAGGGGGGCCGGAGCCGGCGTTGCAGCGGCTGCCGGTGCGGCGGTGGCGGTCTCTGCGGCCTTGAGGACGTCCTCCTTGCGGATTCGGCCTCCGACGCCGGTGCCCTTGACCGTGGCCAGGTCCACACCCTGCTGCGCAGCCAGACGGCGCACGAGCGGGGTCACGTAGAGGTTGTCGCTCTCGGTCGGCAGCGACAGCTTGGGGGCCTCCGCCTGCGCGGGCTGTGCCGGAGCAGCGGCCTGCGCGGGCGCTGCGGGGGCCTCCGCCTGCGCGGGCTGCGCCGGAGCAGCGGGAGCCTCGGGCTGTGCAGCCGGAGCCTCGGCCTGCGGAGCCGGAGCGGCGGGCGCCTCGGCCTGCGGAGCGGCAGGGGCTTCGGCCTGCGGAGCAGCGGGAGCCTCGGGCTGGGCTGCGGGAGCAGCACCGGATCCGACGCGTGCCAGCACGGCGCCGACCTCGACGGTCTCGTCCTCGCCGGCGACGATCTCCTGCAGTACCCCGGCGACCGGCGACGGGATCTCGGTGTCGACCTTGTCGGTGGAGATCTCGAGGAGCGCCTCGTCGACCTCGACCGAGTCGCCGACCTGCTTGAGCCAGCGGGTGACCGTGCCCTCGGTGACGCTCTCACCGAGCTCGGGGAGCACGATGTCGGTGGCGTCGCCGGAGGGAGCCGCAGGCGCGGACTCGGCGGGAGCGGAGTCGGCTGGTGCCGGCTGCTCGGCCGCGGGAGCCGTGGCGGGCTCCGGAGCGGCGGGGGCGGCGGCCTCAGCCGGGGCGGCTTCAGCCGCAGCAGGGGCATCGTCGGCCGGTGCCGTACCGCTGCCGTCGCCGATGCGGGCCAGCAGAGCACCGACCTCGACGGTCTCGTCCTCGGCCACGAGGATCTCCTCGATCACGCCGGTGACGGGGGAGGGGATCTCGGTGTCGACCTTGTCGGTCGAGATCTCGAGCAGGCCCTCGTCCGCCTGGACGGTGTCTCCCACCTGCTTGAGCCAGCGGGTGACCGTACCCTCTGTGACGCTCTCACCGAGAGCGGGGAGGACCACGGATGTGCTCATGACTGAGTCTCCTTCAGAAGTTGTATGACGCTTGTCTAGCTTAGTGACTCGGGCACCGGTTGGTGCTCAGAGGGCGTGCAGGGGCTTTCCGGCCAGCGCGAGGAAGGCTTCGCCGAGGGCCTCGCTCTGGGTCGGGTGGGCATGGATGAGCGGCGCGATGTCCTCGGGATGGGCCTCCCACGCGACCGCGAGCTGGCCCTCGGTGATGAGCTCGCCGACGCGATCGCCGAGGAGATGCACACCGAGGACGGGACCGTCCTTGAGGCGGACGACCTTGACGAGGCCGCCCGTGCCGATGATCTCGCTCTTCCCGTTCCCCGCGAGGTTGTACTCGTAGGAGTGGACGGCGTCGGCACCGTGCGCGGTGACCGCCGCCTCCTCCGTGAGACCGACCGAGGCGACCTCCGGGCTCGAGTAGGTGACCTTCGGGATCTGCACGTCAGGGACGTTCACGGGGGAGAGGCCCGCGATGCGCTCGGCGACCGCGATGCCCTGCTGGAACCCGCGGTGGGCGAGCTGGAGGCCGGGGACGATGTCGCCGACCGCCCACACGCCGGGGACGCCGGTGCGGAGGTCGCCGTCCACCGTCACGAACCCGCGGTCCAGGCGCACGCCGGCTTCCTCGAATCCCAGGTCGGCGGTGGCGGGGCCGCGGCCGACGGCGACGAGGAGGTAGTCGGCGGTGAACTCCTTGCCGTCCTCCAGCGTGACCGTGACGGACGAGTCGTCCTGGGTGGCGGTCTGGAAGCGCACGCCCAGGGAGTACTGGATGCCCCGGCGGCGGAACGCACGCTCGAGGCCCTTGCTCATCGCGATGTCCTCGTTCGGGACGAGGTGGGGCAGCGCCTCCACGATCGTCACCTCGGCTCCGAAGGAGCGCCACACGCTCGCGAACTCGACGCCGATCACGCCGCCGCCCAGGATGAGCACCCGCTCCGGGATCACGTCCAGGGCGAGTGCCTGCTCGCTGGTCAGGATCCGTCCGCCGATCTCCAGACCAGGCAGGGAGCGGCTGTACGAGCCGGTGGCGAGGATGACGTCGGTGCCGACATAGACATCGTCGCCGACGGTGACGCTCCGGTCCGCGTTCAGGCGGCCGAGCCCGGCGACCGTCGTGATCCCGCGCGCCTTGACGAGCCCCTCGAGGCCCTTGTACTTCTTCGCGACGATGCCCTCGCGATACGTGCGCACGCCCGCCGGGTCGATCCCGCCGAACGAAGCCGTGACGCCGACCGAGGCGGCGTCACGCACGTGGTCCGCCACCTCGGCGGCGTGCAGCAGCGCCTTCGTCGGGATGCACCCGCGGTGGAGGCACGTGCCTCCCACCTTGTCCTTCTCGATCAGTGCGACGGACTTGCCGAGCTCGCTGGCTCGCAGTGCCGCGGCGTACCCGCCGCTGCCGCCGCCCAGGACGACGATGTCGAAGGTGTGGGTTGTCATGGGTGTCATGCCTCCGGGTGGGATGCTGCTTCGGCGAAGGCGATGATCGATCGGACCATCGCCCCCGTGGGGCCCTTCTCTGTGAAGCCGTAGGGGGCGCCGGCGTGTTCACCGGATCCCGCGATGTCGAGGTGCACCCAGGGGATGCGCGGCGCGTCGTCCGCGTCCGAGGTGCGGCCGACGAAGCGCCGGAGGAAGAGACCGGCGAAGGACGCGCCGCCCATCCGATCTCCCATGTTGGCGTTGATCATGTCGGCGATGGGGGAGTCGAGCGTCTCCTCCATGTAGGCGGGCAGCGGCATGTGCCACGCGGGCTCTCCCGTGCGGGCGGCCGCGGCGAGGAACTCCGCGACCGTCTCGTCGTCGCCGAAGACGCCGGTGTGACGGTGGCCGAGGGCTGCGACGATCGCGCCGGTCAGAGTCGCGACGTCGATGATGACGTCGGGGTTCTCCCGGCTCGCGGCGACCAGACCGTCGGCGAGGACGAGGCGCCCCTCCGCGTCGGTGTTCAGCACCTCGACGGTGGTGCCGTCGAGGATGCGGATGACGTCCCCGGGGCGGAGAGCACGACCGGACGGCATGTTGTCGGTGATGCAGAGCCAGGCGGTCACGCGCACGGGGAGGCGGAGGGCCGCGATGGCGCGGAGGGCGGCGAGGGAGGTCGCGGCACCGGCCATGTCGAACTTCATGCCGACCATCGAAGCCGCCGGCTTCAGGGAGAGTCCGCCGGTGTCGAAGGTGATGCCCTTGCCGACGAGGGCGATGTGCCGCTGCGCGTCCGCCGGCGCGTAGTCGAGGCGGACGAGGCGCGGCGGCCGGTCGGATCCCTGGCCGACGCCGAGGATGCCACCGAAACCCTGTTCCGCGAGAGCACCCTCGTCGAGGATCTCCACGGTGACGTCGAGGTCCGCGACGCTGTCGGCGGCGCTCTGCGCCAGCTGCGCGGGGCTCTGCCACTCGGCGGGCACGTTCACGAGGTCCTTGATGAGAGCGACGGCCTCGCCCGTGGCGTGAGCGCGGGCGATCGTCTCGTCGTCGAGCGGGGCGTGGACGACGACCGCCGTCGCCCGCTTCTTCCTGCCGTTCTCGGCGCGGTAGTCGTCGAAGCGGTAGCCGCCGAGGACGGCACCCTCCGCGGCCGCGGCGGCGTGCTCCTCGAGACCGGCGGCGAGGCCGAGCGCGACGGTGTCGAAGCCGGTCAGGGAGCGGAGAGCCGCGCCGGCTGCGCTCCGTACGGAGGCGTCGTCGACGGTGGAGCCGACGCCGACGACGGCGAACGGGAGGGGCGTCACCTCGGGGGCGTAGACCCGAGCGAACGCACCGGCGGCGCCGGTGAAGCCGATGCCCGCCAGAGCGTCGGCGAGACCCGGGTGAGCCGCCAGCGACTCGGCCGACTCGGAGAGATCGGGGACGACGAGCACTGCGGCATCGGCAGCGCTTCCGGGGAACTGATCGGTGGTGTGCGAGAGCACGGGAAGCGTCATGCTCTCCATCCTAGGATCTCCGCCCCGGGGTCGTCGGTCCGCCGGCCGGGGTGTGTTCGCTCTCAGCGAGACACGTCAGAGCCCGGCTCCGGGTGCGGCTCGTAGCATGGAGACATGCCCTTCTCCGGAGAGATCCACGAACGCGTCGCGAACGCCCCCACGGTGCCCCACGGCCTGCCTCTCGTGATGCTGCTCACCGGTTTCACCGACGCGGGCAGTGCGGTGTCGGGGCTCATCGATCATCTGCGGGAGACGACGTCGCCGCAGCCGCTCGCGGTCTTCGACAACGATGTGCTCCTGGACTACCGCGCACGCCGCCCGGTCATCTCCTTCGACCAGGACCACCTTGCCGAGTTCCGCCCGCCCCGTCTGGAGCTCTCCCTCGCCACGGACGCGCTGGGACGCCCGTTCCTGCTGCTCACGGGCTACGAGCCCGACTTCGCGTGGAACGCCTTCGCGGAGACCGTCCTGGATCTCGCTGCGGAGTTCGAGGCCTCGGGACTGCACTGGGTCCACTCGATCGCGATGCCCGTGCCGCACACGCGCCCCATCGGGACGACGGTGAGCGGGAACCGGCGCGACCTCGTCGTGTCGCACTCCGTGTGGCGTCCGCGCACGCAGGTCCCGGCGACCGCGGGTCACCTGCTCGAGTACCGGTTCGCGGAGCGCGGGGAGCGCGTCGTCGGCTTCGTGCTCCTCGTGCCGCACTACCTCGCGGAGACGGAGAATCCGGAGGCGGTCAGTGCAGCGGCGGAGAAGCTCATGGCCTCGACCGGCCTCGTGCTCATGCTCGACGCAGTGCAGGAGCGCCGTGAGGACTACCTCGCCCGAGTCGACGAGCAGGTCGCAGCGAACGACGAACTGCAGCAGATGGTGCACAACCTCGAGCGCCGGTACGACGCCTACATGGCCGGTCGTGACCCCGAGGACGACTCGTACGACGAGGGCGGATTCAGCGAACGCGACCTGCCCAGCGCCGACGAACTCGCGGCCGAGCTCGAGCGCTACCTCGCATCTCGGCCGTCGGGTGACGAGGACAAGCCGGGACGCGGCTGAATCTCTCGCAGCGGATCGGGCGGGAATGCGTCCTCATCGCCATACGTGTGCGATACTAGGAGTCCGACCCGTTGTCAATCGGTGTTTTCGAGCACTGGACTTGACAAGGGTCTTACTAGTGTCCGAAATGTCCCGGGGTCTCCCAGCGGCCCCGTGAAAGGCGAAACGTGACTCCTGCCACGACGAAGAACACGCGGACGAAGAAGGCCGATCAGATCACCGCGGATCCCGAGGTCGAGGACGTCGAAACGACCGAAGCGGCTCCTGCGCCCAAGCGCGCCGCGGCCAAGCGCGCCCCCGCGAAGAAGAAGAAGTCGGATGACGTCGTCGAGGAAGACGACGCCGCCGCAGCCGAGGGCTCCGAGGACGCCGCGGGCGACGAGGAGGAGGACGACGCGAAGCCGGCCTTCACCGAGCCGCTGCCGACCGGCGCGATCGTCATCTCCTCCAAGGACGACGAAGAGGTCCCGGTCTACTCGACCCAGATCACCGGTGCCACGGCCGACCCGGTCAAGGACTACCTGAAGCAGATCGGAAAGGTCGCGCTGCTGAACGCGGCCGAAGAGGTCGAGCTCGCGATGCGCATCGAGGCGGGTCTGTTCGCGGAGGAGAAGCTCTCCGCGATGTCCCCCGCCGAGAAGACGAGCCAGCTCGGACTCGACCTGCAGTGGGTCGCCCGTGACGGCCAGCGCGCGAAGAGCCACCTCCTCGGCGCGAACCTCCGTCTCGTCGTCTCCCTCGCCAAGCGCTACACCGGTCGCGGCATGCAGTTCCTGGACCTGATCCAGGAGGGCAACCTCGGTCTCATCCGCGCGGTGGAGAAGTTCGACTACACCAAGGGCTTCAAGTTCTCGACCTACGCGACCTGGTGGATCCGTCAGGCCATCACCCGCGCCATGGCCGACCAGGCCCGCACCATCCGCATCCCGGTGCACATGGTCGAGGTCATCAACAAGCTCGCCCGCGTGCAGCGGCAGATGCTGCAGGACCTCGGTCGCGAACCCACCCCGGAAGAACTGAGCCGCGAGCTCGACATGACTCCGGAGAAGGTCGTCGAGGTGCAGAAGTACGGTCGCGAGCCGATCTCCCTGCACACCCCGCTCGGCGAAGACGGAGACAGCGAGTTCGGTGACCTCATCGAGGACACCGAGGCCGTGGTCCCCGCCGACGCCGTGGGCTTCACGATGCTGCAGCGTCAGCTCGAGCAGCTCCTCGACTCCCTCTCCGAGCGCGAAGCCGGCGTGATCCGGATGCGCTTCGGTCTGGGCGACGGTCAGCCGAAGACGCTCGACCAGATCGGTGACACGTTCGGCGTGACGCGCGAGCGCATCCGTCAGATCGAGTCCAAGACGATGGCCAAGCTGCGCCACCCGAGCCGCTCGCAGTCGCTGCGGGACTACCTCGAGTGATGCAGGCGAACGAGGGCAAGGCGCTCGAGACGAGCGTCGACGGAAAGAGCTACGCGCGGATCCCGCTGCGCACCCGCGTCGTGATGCCGGATGACGACCTCGACGCCATCATCACGGAGTACGCGAAGGATGCCGTCCAGCCGGGCGACCTGCTCTTCGTGACCGAGAAGATCGTCGCGATCACCCAGGGCCGGTCGTACCGCTTGGACGAGATCCAGCCGCGGAAGCTCGCGCTGTTCCTGTCGAAGTACGTCACCCGCACGCCGTACGGCATCGGTCTCGGCATGCCCGAGACGATGGAGATGGCGTTGCGGGAGTGCGGTACGCCGCGCATCCTCTTCGCTGCCGCCGTCTCGGCGGTCACCAAGGCCTTCGGGCGCAAGGGCGACTTCTACCGCATCGCGGGCGACAAGGCCCGCGCGATCGACGGACCGACGAAGCACACCATCCCGCCGTACAACGAGGCTGTGGTGCTCGGCCCGAAGGACCCGGACCGCGTCGCGGCGCACCTGAAGACGCTGATCGGAGGCCGGGCCGAGGTGGCGGTGGTCGACATCAATGATCTCGGCGGCAACATCCTCGGCTCCACGCTCGACAAGGCGGGGGAGCTGCGGCTGGTGAAGATCCTCGGTGACAACCCGCTCGGTCAGGGCCTCGAGTCCACGCCGCTCGGCATCGTCCGCGCGGTCTGAACAGCTCGACCCACCCCTTCACGACCGAACCGGCCCCTTGCGTGTGAACGCAAGGGGCCGGTTCGCATGTACAGGGGTGGCCCGGCGCTTTGACGGGCTCAGCGACCCATGCGGGGTCCCTGAGCCTGTCGAAGGGTGAGCTGTCGAAAGGTCAGAAGCCGATAACCTCGCGGTAGCGCGGCTTGTGCCCGGTACGGATGCCGGTGACGCTGGGCTTGTTCTCGTAGACGCCCGCGCCCCAGTTCCCCTCGACGAGCACGGGGCCGTCCGGGGTCACGACGACGTCCCATCCGACGTACTGCACCTGCGGCACGACCCGCGCGACCTGTTCGATGAAGGCGCGCACCTCGTCCATGTAGGGCAGCTGGAAGTCGGCGATGCGGAAGCCCGAGTCCGGGTGGGTCTCGTGCACGTGCCCGTGCGAGTCATAGCCGGCCCCCACGGCGTGCCCGTTCTCATCGAGCATCGTGTAGAAGCCGCCGAAGGTCATCTGATCGCTCACCGCGCCGCGGCCGAACTTCTGCGCCATTGCGAGGATGTGCGCCTTCTCCCCGTCGAAGAAGGCGGTGATGCGGGTGGTGTTCACGGTCCCGGGGCACACGGCCGCCAGGTCGTCATGCTGGCGGATGACCTCTTCGATCAGCAGCTCGCCGCGGTCGAGGAGACCGCGGTGGAACTCGGTCCAGTCCGTGATGTCGGCGGCGTGATATCGGTGCACACCGGTACCGGCCTGGCCGACCGGCTCTTTGGTGACGATCGTTCCGAGGCGCTCCGTGAGGGCACGGACCTCGTCGGCGTTGCCCTCCTGGACCACCATCCACTCGCGATGCAGATGTGCGGAGAACTTCCGGTTGAACTCGATCTTGTCCTGGAAGATCCAGCGGAAGTCGGGGTGGTCGTACTTCTGCGAGAGCTGGTTGGACACCGGGTGCGTCATGTACGTCTCGCGCTCGGCACGGTTGAGCATCGCGAAGTCGTAGTCGATGTAGTCCTGGAAGCCCACGTTGTGGCGGGCCGCCGACCAGAGCATGTCGGCGACGATCGTGGGAACGGGACGGTGGTGCTGTGCCGAGGCCTCCTTCGCCCGTTCGAACACCGAACCGACGTCGATGCGGCGGGCACGGCCGAGGAGATAGCGGATGCGGGGCGCGAGAGAAAGACGAGACATGGAGCTCCGGGTCTAGGGATCGACGTCCCAGTCTACGCGGGGAGCCCCCAGGCTCCTGGGAGCGCGGAAGCTAGGCTGGAGGACGTGTGTGACACGAGTTCGAGTGCGCTTCCGCAGGCGATGATCTCGCGTTCGGCCCTTGCTGCCGGCGCGTCCGCGGCGATCCGGGCCGGGGGCCGCCGTGCCGATCTCCGCCGCGACGCATGGGGGCATGGACTGCTCGCCGTGGCCCACGCGGTGACAGCCGCGGGCGTCGAGGAGGTCCTCGTGGACTCGCCAGGCGAAGTCGAGGCCCTGCGCCTCGAAGGCATCAGCGCCACGACCGTCGGTACGCCCGACGTCGACCCCGTCCTCCTCTACGGGCTGCCGTCCGCGGAGGGAATCCCGGCGACACCTCCGGTCATGCGCCTGGTCGGCCGGGTCATGTCCACCAAGCGCCTGCGCGCGGGGGAGGCTGTCTCCTACGGCTACACCTTCCGGGCCGCAGCGGACACGGAGGTCGCGCTCGTGACGGGCGGCTACGCGCAGGGTGTCGTCCGCTCTCTCGGCAATCACGCCGACGTGGAGATCGCCGGCGCGCTGCGTCCCATCGTCGGACGAGTCGCCATGGACGTCTGTGTGATCGACCTCCAGGGCGCCGCGGCCGAGGTGGGAGACACGGTGACGTTCTTCGGCGGGACCGGCCCCGCATCCGATGCGATCGCCCGCTGGGCCGAGGTCACCGGGATGACGCCCGCGGAGCTCGTGGCCGTCCCCGGTGCTCACGCCGTGCGCGGATGGGAGGCATGATGGGTGGGCCGATGCGACCAGAACTCCGCCTGCACAGCGCCGTCTTCCGCGCGAACATCGCGGCCGTGCGCGACCGACTGGGCGACTCCACGTTGATGCTGGTGCTCAAGGACGACGCGTACGGCCACGGACTCCGCTGGGCGGTGGAGACCGCGCTCGAGGCGGGGGTGACGACGTTCGGCAGCTACGACGTGCGCGGGGGCCTCGACGTCCGGCGCCTCGCAGGCGGGACCGCGTCCGTGTTCGCCTGGGCGACCTCGACCGACGAGGAGATCGACGAGGCGCTCCTACAGGACATCGAGCTCGGCGTCGGCACGATCGAGTACCTGCGCCGCATCGTCACGCGGGCCGACGTGCTCGGTGTGCGTGCCCGGGTACACCTCAAGATCGACACCGGCCTCCATCGCAATGGCGTGCGTCCGGAGGACTGGGCGGCGGCCGTTGCCGAGGCGAGGGCGGCCGAGAGCGCGGGCACCCTCGCACTCGTGGGCGTGTGGAGTCACATCGCGGAAGCGAGCGACGCCGAGGACGACGAGGCCCAGTCCGTGTTCCTCGATGCCGTGCAGCACACCGGGCTGTCCGGAGCTGTGCCGGCGGCCCTGCACCTCACAGCGTCGGCGGCATCCTGGTGGCGTCCGGAACTGCGCGGCACGGTGTCACGGATCGGGGCGTTCTGCTACGGCATCCGTTCGGCGGGCGGCCCGGATCTCGACGGTGTGCACCCGGCGGCACGTCTCGTCGCCCCGGTAATCCGGGTCGACGGCGACGCCGCGGTCGTGGCCGTCGGCAGTCTCGACGGCCTGCCCTCGACGCTGGCCGGCATGACGGTCGGTACCCCGGCCGGCCCCCGCGTGGCGCCCGAGGTCGACCTGGCGACGACGACCGTCGAGGGCTGGCCGGGGATGGCTGTCGGCGACGAGGTGACGATCTTCGGGCCGGGCACGCAGGGGGAGGAGACAGCGACGACCCTCGCCGAGCGGATCGAGACGGTGGGCGAGGAGATCCTCACCCGCCTCGGTCCGCGGATTCGGCGGAGGGTCGTGGAGTGAACCGGCTCGGCCGGTTCAGGCGCTGATCAGACCGTCTCGATGAGACGAGCGGTCTCGTCGTGCCAGCTCGTGGCCACGCTGCGCAGCTTCTCTTCGTACTTGCGGCCGTGGTGGGCGCAGAAGAGCAGCTCGGAGCCGTTGACCTCGGCGGCGATGTAGGCCTGTGCTCCACACGAGTCACAGCGGTCCATCGCAGTCAGGCGGTACTCGACAGCGGAGGTCTCACGTTCGGTCGTTGCATTCATCTCGGGGCCTCCTCGGGTGTCGGCGTCCTTGTTGGTCGTGCTCAATACAACCACGCTGCACCTGGGGGCATGCCCGGTCGACGGCGTGTTTCGCTCAGCGCGTACGCGCACACGCGCGAAGGCGGTGCCGCGGGGAGTGTCTGCGAGGGGCGGGACCGTCCCGCGAATAGACTCGGAGATTGTGAATGCCGAGTACTCCGCCCATCATCTCCAGGTGCTCGAAGGACTCGAAGCGGTCCGCAAGCGCCCCGGCATGTACATCGGCTCGAACGGTTCGCCCGGGCTCATGCACTGCCTCTGGGAGATCATCGACAACTCCGTCGACGAGGCGGTCGCCGGCAACGGCTCCCGCATCGACGTCATCCTCCACGATGACGGCAGCGTCGAGGTGCACGACCGCGGTCGCGGCATCCCCGTCGACGTGGAGCCCCGGACCGGTCTGACCGGCGTCGAGGTCGTCTACACCAAGCTGCACGCCGGAGGGAAGTTCGGCGGCGGCTCCTACGCGGCGTCGGGCGGTCTCCACGGCGTCGGCGCCTCGGTGGTGAACGCGCTCTCCGAGCGCCTCGACGTCGAGGTCGACCGCGGCGGCAAGACCTACGCGATGTCCTTCCACCGCGGCGAGCCCGGCATCTTCCAGGACTCGGGGGAGAAGCGGCCCGATGCGCCCTTCACCCCGTTCGAGGAGAACAGTGAGCTGCGCGTCGTCGGCAAGGCGCCGCGCGGGGTCACCGGTACGCGTGTGCGCTACTGGGCCGACCGTCAGATCTTCACCAAGGACGCCGCCTTCCAGCTCGCCGAGCTCGAGACCCGCGCGCGGCAGACCGCCTTCCTGGTCCCCGGCCTCGAGATCGTGGTCCGCGACGAGCGCGCCGCGAGCGCAATGGTGGGGGAGGACGGCACTCCGACCGGCCCCGTGGAGACCTCGTACCTCTACGAGGGCGGCATCTCCGAGTTCGTGGAGTACCTGGCGGTCGACCCGCCGGTGACCGACACCTGGCGCATCCAGGGAGAGGGCACGTTCACCGAGACCGTCCCGGTCCTGCAGCCCGACGGCCACATGGTGGCGACCGAGGTCGAGCGCGTCTGCGCCGTCGACATCGCCCTGCGCTGGGGCACCGGCTATGACACCCGCATCCGCTCCTTCGTGAACATCATCTCCACGCCGAAGGGCGGCACGCATCAGCAGGGCTTCGAGCAGGAGCTGCTGAAGGTGCTCCGCAGCCAGGTCGAGCAGAACGCGCGTCGGCTCAAGGTCGGCAACGACAAGCTCGAGAAGGACGACGTCCTCGCCGGCCTCACCGCCGTCCTCACGGTCAACGTGCCGGAGCCGCAATTCGAGGGTCAGACGAAGGAGGTGCTCGGCACGCCCGCGGTCCGCCAGATCGTCGCGCAGGTGATGCGCAAGGACCTCCAGCAGCGTTTCACCTCCACCAAGCGCGACGACAAGAGCCAGGCCACGCAGCTGCTCGACAAGATCGTCTCCGAGATGAAGGCGCGTGTGTCCGCACGCGCCCACAAGGAGACGCAGCGCCGCAAGAACGCGCTCGAATCGTCCACCCTGCCGACCAAGCTCGTCGACTGCCGGACGAACGACGTGGAGCGCAGCGAGCTCTTCATCGTCGAGGGCGACTCGGCGCTGGGCACGGCCAAGAACGCCCGCAACAGCGAGTTCCAGGCGCTGCTGCCCATCCGCGGGAAGATCCTCAACGTGCAGAAGGCGTCGGTCGGCGACATGCTGTCCAACGCCGAGTGCGCGTCCATCATCCAGGTGATCGGCGCGGGCTCCGGGCGGACCTTCGACATCGACGCGGCGCGCTACGGGAAGATCATCCTCATGAGCGACGCCGATGTCGACGGAGCGCACATCCGCACGCTCCTGCTCACGCTGTTCTTCCGCTACATGCGGCCGCTCATCGAGCATGGACGCGTGTTCGCCGCCGTGCCGCCGCTGCACCGGATCATCGTCATCAACCCTGGCTCGAAGCCGAACGAGACCATCTACACCTACAGCGAGCAGGAGCTGCACGCCCTGCTCGCCAAGCTCCGCAAGGCCGGCAAGCGCTGGCACGAGCCGATCCAGCGGTACAAGGGTCTCGGGGAGATGGACGCGGAGCAGCTCGCGAACACGACGATGGACCGTTCCGGTCGCCTGCTCCGCCGGGTACGGATGGAGGATGCCGAGGCCGCGGGCCGCGTCTTCGAGCTGCTCATGGGCAACGAGGTCGCCCCGCGGCGGGAGTTCATCATCGACTCCGCGGACCAGCTCTCGCGCGAAGCCATCGACGCCTGAGGGCGGCGGGGACGAAGAAGGGGACCCGGCGAGGCCGGGTCCCCTTTCTTGGCGGACGGGTCAGACGAGGGTCCGGCCGATGCTGCCGATGACGCCGTCGATCGGCTGGCCGGAGGCATCGCGGCGCGCTCCGGGCTCGGGGAGCTTGCGCACCGCGCCGGTGGGGTCTACGGCCAGAGCCGGGCGGGGGCCGACCCAGGCGACCGTGAGGCGGTCCTCGCCCTTCAGGAAGGCGTGGGCGCGGACGCCACCGGTCGCGCGGCCCTTGGACGGGTACTCGGTGAACGCCGAGACCTTCGCGCGGCCCGGATCGGTGCCGGGCAGGATGCTCTCCGCGCCGGAGACCGTGGCGACGACGGCGTCGGTGTCCGGGCTGACGGCACCGAAGAAGAGGACCGCGGCGCCGGAGCCGAGCTTGATGCCCGCCATGCCGCCGGCGGGTGCTCCTTGCGGGCGGACCGCCGTGGCCGAGAACCGCAGAAGCTGGGCGTCGGTCGTCAGGAACACGAGGTCGGCGTCGTCCGCCGCGTCGGCCGCACCGACGACCGAGTCTCCGCTCTTGAGGCCGATGACCTCCAGGTCCGGGCGCACCGGCAGGGTCGACGGCACGATCCGCTTGACGATGCCCTGCGCGGTGCCGAGGGCGACCGGGGCGTCGCTGTCGAATCGGATGAACCCGACGATGCGCTCGCCCTTGGTCGTGACCCCCAGGTAGTCGCGCAGCGGAGTCCCCGCGGCGAGCTGTACGGAGGTGCCGGGCACCGAGGGCAGATCGACGGGGGAGAAGCGGACGACGCGTCCCGTGCTCGTGAGCGCACCGACCTCACCGCGGACCGTCGTCTCGACGGTCGCGAGGATGGCGTCGTGCTTGCTCCGCCGGGCAGGGGCGGTGAGCTCCTGTCCTTCGCCGAGGTCCACGCGCACGGCGCGTCCCGTCGTCGAGAGGACCACGGTGGTCGGAGCGTCGGCGATCTGCAGATCCACCGCGCCCTTCGTCGCGCGGGGCTTCGGCGGGGCCGCGTTCATCAGCAGGGTGCGGCGCGGCGTCCCGTAGGCCTCGGCCACGGCGTCCAGCTCCTGGGCGACGGCGGCACGCAGCAGCGCCGGGCTGGCGAGCAGCTCCCGCAGCGACGCGATCTCCGCGAGGAGGGCGTCCCGCTCCGCCTCGAGCTCGATGCGCGAGAACTTCGTCAGGCGGCGCAGCCGCAGCTCGAGGATGTACTCGGCCTGCGGCTCGCTGAGGTCGAACACGGACCGGAGCCGGGTGCGTGCCTGCTCGGTGTCGTCGGACGACCGGATGACCTGGATGACCTCGTCGATGTCGAGGATCGCGATGAGAAGCCCCTCCACCAGGTGCAGGCGCTCCTCCCGACGGGCGAGACGGTACCGGCTGCGGCGCGTGATGACCTCGATGCGGTGGCCGACGTAGACGCTGAGCATCTCCTTGAGGCCGAGCGTTCGGGGCTGGCCGTCGACGAGCGCGACGTTGTTGATGCTGAAGGAATCCTCCAGCGGCGTGAGCCGGTAGAGCTGCTCCAGGACGGCGTTGGGGTCGAATCCGGTCTTGATGCCGATGGCGACGCGGAGGCCATGGTTGCGGTCGGTGAGGTCGGTGACGTCGCTGATGCCCTGGAGCTTCTTCGCCTGCACCGCGTCGCGGATCTTCTCGATCAGACGCTCCGGGCCGACCATGTACGGGAGCTCGGAGACGATGATGCCCGTACGTCGGGGACCCAGCGGCTCGATCGACGTGCGTCCGCGGACCTTGAGGGCGCCGCGACCGGTCGTGTAGGCGTCCTTGACGCCGTCGAGTCCCATGAGGATCCCGCCCGACGGGAAGTCGGGGCCGGGGACGTACTCCATGAGGTCCTCGGTGGTGGCGTCCGGGTGCTCGAGGAGGTGGGTCGCCGCGGCGACGACCTCGATGAGGTTGTGCGGCGCCATGTTGGTCGCCATGCCCACGGCGATGCCGCTGGCGCCGTTGACGAGCAGGTTCGGGAAGGCCGCAGGCAGCACTGCGGGCTGCTGGAACTGTCCGTCGTAGTTCGGGATGAAGTCGACGACGTCCTCGTCGAGGTTCTCGGTGAGCGACAGCGCGGGGGCGGCGAGGCGCGCCTCCGTGTATCGCGCGGCAGCCGGACCGTCGTCCAGGGATCCGAAGTTGCCGTGACCGTCGACGAGCGGCACCCGCAGCGCCCACTCCTGGGCGAGGCGGACGAGGGCATCGTAGATCGCGGAGTCGCCGTGCGGATGCAGCTTCCCCATGACCTCGCCCACGACGCGGGCGCTCTTGACGTGGCCGCGGTCCGGTCGCAATCCCATCTCCGCCATCTGGAAGAGGATGCGGCGCTGCACCGGCTTCAGGCCGTCCCTGGCATCGGGGAGCGCACGCGAGTAGATGACGGAATACGCGTACTCGAGGAAGGAGCCCTGCATCTCGTGGGAGAGATCGATGTCCTGGATGCGTTCCTCGACAGGCTCGGGCGGCGGGGTTTTCGGCATGGACTTCCTGAGGGCGTACGGGAGCCTGTGTCAGACTGGCTCGGATGTCCTTCATGCTACCGTCCGCGCCGCCGGGCGCCCGGAGCGTCGTCGGGGTGGCGGACGACCTGTGCGCCGCTCTCCGCGGCGAATCCGCCACGCTGCCCCGCGCCGACGCGGTGGTGCTGGTCGTGATCGACGGCCTCGGTGCGATCAGCCTCCGCGGGCATGCCGGTCACGCGCGGTCGCTGACCGCGTCGATGACGAAGAAGGACATCGCGCAAACGGTCTTCCCGACGACGACGGCCGCCGCGCTGACGAGCCTCACCACCGGCGTGTGGCCGGGAGAACACGGCCTCGTCGGGTACCGGGTCAGGGACCCGAAACGGGATGTCCTCGTGAACCAGCTCAGCGGGTGGGAGACGGACGGCCTCGACCCGCTCACCTGGCAGGCGGCGCCCACCGTCTTCGAGCGCGCGGCAGTCGCCGGGCGGGAGACCTTCGCGGTCGGACTCGCGACCTACGCGCACAGCGGCTTCACCCGCGCCACGCTGAGGGGGGCGACGTTCGTGCCCGCTGCGACGCCGGAGGAACGCGTCGAGGTCGCGTACACGCTGGCCGAGGAGCATCCGGGATCGCTCGTCTACTGCTACCTCCCCGAGGTCGACAAGGCGGGGCACAAGCACGGTGTCGCCTCGGCCGAGTGGGTGGCGGCGCTGGAGCGGATCGACGGCGCGCTGTCGCTTCGCGTCCCCCCGCGGGTCGGCGTGGTCGTGACCTCTGACCACGGCATGGTCGACGTCCCGTTCCACCGGCAGGTGGTGCTCGAGGAGCAGCATCTCGGGGGCATCCGTCATGTCGGTGGGGAACCCCGCATGCTGCACCTCTACCGCGAGCCGGACGCCGATGCGGCGCTGGTGACGACGCGTCTGCGCAGCGATCTCGAGGGCGCGGCCGATGTCGTCACCCGAGAGGAGGCGGTCCGGGCGGGCCTCTTCGGTCCGGTCGTGCGCGATGAGGTCCTCGATCGCATCGGCGACGTGCTGGTCATCGCCACCGGAGTGCGCGCGCTCTACGACGGCACCGCCGAGGACCAGCGCAACCGAGGGATGGTGGGACAGCACGGAGCGCTCACGCCTGACGAGACCCGGGTACCGTTCCTGCGGTTCGGGGCCTTCGCCTCCTGACGGGGCCCCGGAACGATCACTCGTCGGTGCGCGCTCCGAAGACGATCTCGTCCCACGACGGCATCGCGTTGCGGCGCCGTCGGCGTCCGCTGCCCTCGCTGTCGCCCGACCCGGGCTGACGCGGTGCGGGTTCCGGAGCCTCGGGCTCGTCGTCCGGCTCCTCGAGCGCGGCGAACAGGGCGATCGGGTCGGAATCCTCCTGGATCTCCTCGACCTCGTGCTCGATCGGCGACGGCTCCCGCTGTCCGCGGCGACGACGCAGGGCCTCGAGGAGGTCCGCGGTCTCCGGGCTCGTCGAGGCGGAGTCGGGAGCGCGGTTGATCGCCGCGTCCTGGACCGCCGGTGCCGAACGCTCGGGCTGCGCCGGCTCCTCCGCCTCCGCGGCGGGCGTCGGCACGAGGCGGGGACCGAAGGCACCCGAATCGAAACGGCTGTCGTCCTTATAGGGCGAGGCGGCACGGTCGGCCTCCACCGCGCGCAGGCGGGGGATGAGTCCCTCCGGGAGTGAACCCTGGCGGGAGAGCTGCGTGGCATCGGCGTTCAGGGGCGAGAGGGCGCTGCGTCGCGGGTCGAAGCTCCAGCGCGCGTCGTGCTCGACGTCGTTGGCGGAGAACTCGAGCTTGATGATCCAGCCGGACTCCTCCTTCCAGCTGGCCCAGCGCTCGGACGATGCGGACACCTCGGCGAGCTTGGCGCGGACCGCAGCTCCGAAGGTGGGCTGCGCGTCCGGCTCGACCTCGCTGCCGATGAGGACGGGCACGGCGAGGGCCTGACCGATGATGTGCTCGCGCTCGGCGAGGACGGGGCCCTCGAACCGGGCGACGTCGTCGACGCTGATCCCGAGGAGCTCGGCGACCTCCGCGGCGGTGAGACCGGCGCGGATCTGCGCCTGGATATCCCGCGGGCTCGCGGCGAGTTTCTGTGCGGCCGGCTCGGCCTGGCGGGTCGCGCGGCGGATCTCCCGCTGCAGCACCGCGTCGATGGGCAGCGCGAACCGCTCGCCCGCCTCGGTCGCGAGGACGAGCACTCCTGCTTCTGTGCCGACGATGGTGACGTTTTCCATGCGAATGCCCCTCTGATGGGTGTGCGTTCATGGTGTCACGCCGGACGGGCCGGGACAGGGAATACGGCGGGCGTGCCGTGAGTTTGCCCTGTCGCATGGGAGGGCATTTGCGAAACGCCCGCCGGTCATGCAAACTATGGCCGCCGATTACCCGACGGCGCACCCGCCCACTCGCACCATGAAAGTGGAGATTCACCGCATGGCAACCGATTACGACGCTCCCCGAAAGAGTGAAGACGACTCCGAGTCGATCGAAGCCCTCAAGGAGCGTGTGCCGGACAAGCTGTCCGGCACGACCGGAGACGAGGACTCCGACAACCCGTCGAGCTTCGACCTCCCTGGCGCGGACCTCTCCGACCTCGAGCTGGATGTCGTCGTGCTGCCCGCGCAGCAGGACGAGTTCACCTGCATGAGCTGCTTCCTCGTGAAGCACCGCTCGCAGCTCGACCACGAGGGACCCGACGGCCCCATCTGCAAGGAGTGCGCTGCCTGAGCAGCCCTCCGAGCGACGCCCCACGCGCCCCCGACCATCCCGGTCAGGGGCGCGCTGTCGTCTGCGGGGGCGGTCAGTCCCGTGCGGCGCGGATGGCCGCGGCGAGGCGGTCGGGGGTGCGGGTCGAGATCGTCCAGGCCACGACGGGGTCGGCCTCATCGGTGTTCGGCACCACGACGACTCCGTCGATGCCGCCGCGGATGAGGTGCCACCCGCGAGCCGGGAGCTCGGGTCCTCTGGCGCTGCGCGCCTCCTCGCCGGTCAGTGCCGTCGGCTCGCCGAGATAGCGCACGTCGATGTGGGCGCGTCCGGCTCGGAGGACGCCGTCCTGCACCGACACCACCGGAGCGAGGGCGAGGGCCGCCACCACGAGGAGCGCCGAGACCGCCGCTCCGAGGAGCAGCGCGAAGGTCGAGCCGACCGGCACGAAGATCAGGGACACCATCGGTCCCGCCAGGGCGATCGTGACCAGCAGCCACAGGCTGGGGGCCAGTCGTTCGTGGTAGCGGGGACGTGCGTCCGTTGCGGGGTTCTGCATTAGCCTCATGGGGTGACCGATTCCGTTGATGTCCCCATTATCGCCGCAGTGGTCCCCGGCTATGCGCATCCGGGCGACGCCGGAGCCGATCTCGTCGCCGCCGAGGCCGTGCGGTTGGAGCCGGGGGAGCGGGCTCTCGTGCCCACGGGCGTGCGCATCGCGCTGCCCGACGGCTATGCGGCCTTCGTGGTGCCCCGCAGCGGTCTCGCGGCGAAGCACGGCATCTCGATCGTGAACTCGCCCGGCACCGTCGACGCCGGCTACCGGGGAGAGATCAAGGTGAGCCTGATCAACACGGACATCCACAGCGCGTACGATGTCGCCGTCGGTGATCGCATCGCGCAGCTCATCGTGATGCCCGTCACTCGGGCCCGGTTCCTTCCGGTGGACGAGCTGCCGGACAGCGTTCGCGGCGCCGGCGGGTTCGGATCGACCGGCTACCAGGCACAGACCCCCGAGAACGAAGCAGGACAGGCGAAATGACCGACAGCAACGACACCCCCTCCAAGTCGGCGCCGGAGAACCGCGCCACCGAGGGCCCGTTCGACGACTCCGAGGCGAACCCCGTCCGCCCCTACATCGACCTCGGCGGGATCAAGATCCTGCCGCGCGAGGGCCTGAACCTGCGGCTCGAGGTGGAGGAGCAGAGCAAGCGCATCGTCGCGGTCGGGCTCGACTACGCCGAGTCCTCTCTCCAGGTGCAGCCGTTCGCGGCTCCGCGCAGCGGCGGTCTCTGGGATGAGACGCGGGTCCAGCTGCGCGACCAGGTCAAGGCGCAGGGCGGTCGCGTCGAGGAGCGGGAAGGACCGCTCGGCAAGGAGCTCCTCGCCGAGGTCCCCGCAACGGCAAGCGAGGGCTCCGGCCTGCGTCTCGCGCGCTTCATCGGCATCGACGGTCCCCGTTGGTTCCTGCGCGGCGTGATCGGCGGCGCGGCGGCGTCCGACCCCGAGGCCGCGGCGAAGGTCGAGGACCTGTTCCGCTCGATCGTCGTCGTGCGCGGGGGAGCGCCCATGCCGCCGCGCGACCTCATCCCGCTGAAGATGCCGGCGACGCCGGGCTCCGCGTGACCACGCCGGACCCCGAGGAGCCGCGCACGCAGAGCGCGTCGGAGATCCTCGGAGCAGCCCTCGGCGGTGCGGCGCGCAAGGCTGGGCTCGATCCGTCCGAGAACGCGCAGACGCACAAGGTCGTCTGGTCGGCCATGGGCGGCTGGCGCGGGATCCTGGAGTCGGTGCTGCCGAGCCTCGCGTTCGTGATCCTGTTCACCCTCCGGCCGGAACCCCTGCTGCTGCCCCTCGGAGTGTCGGTCGGTCTGGCCGCCGTGTTCACCCTCGTCCGGCTGGTGCAGAAGTCGCCGCCGTCGGCCGCCCTCGGCGGACTGATCGCCGCCGTGGCCGCCGCCGGGCTGGCCCTGTGGACAGGCCGTGGCGAGGACAACTTCGTCCCCGGCCTCATCACGAACGCGGTATACGGCTCGGCGATCCTCGTCTCCGCTCTCATAGGCTGGTCCGTCATCGGACTCGCCGTCGGCTTCCTCATGGGGGAGGGTACCGCCTGGCGTGCGGATCGTCGTAAGCGGCGGGCGTTCTTCTGGCTGGGCATCGCCTGGGCCGCGCTGTTCTTCGCGCGTTTGATCGTGCAGTTCCCGCTCTACCTGGCCGGCGACGTCACGGCGCTCGGAACCCTCAAGCTCGTGATGGGACTGCCGTTGTTCGCGCCGCTGATCGCCGTGACCTGGCTGGTCGTCCGTGCGCTCTATCCCCGCGCGTCGTCGCACGACGACCCCGCGGCGGCGTGATAGATTTATCTCGACATCAAGATAAATCACGGGCTTTCGCCGGTGACCTGCGCGGAGCAGACTGGTTAGGTCCCCCTTGCTAGCCGCGCGGCCGCACCGGCGAGCAAGATGGAGGCGCCTGTCGCTCCCATCCGAATAGAAGGAGACGGATTCGTGTCCACGGTGAACAGCTTCGGTGCCAAGAGCACCCTGACGGTCGGCAGCACCGACTACGAGATCTTCCGCATCGACACGGTGCCCGGTTTCGACAAGCTCCCCTTCAGCCTCAAGGTCCTCCTGGAGAACCTGCTTCGCACCGAGGACGGCGCGAACGTCACGAAGGCGCAGATCGAGGCGCTCGGGTCGTGGGACGCCAACGCGGAGCCCAACACCGAGATCCAGTTCACGCCGGCGCGCGTGGTCATGCAGGACTTCACCGGTGTGCCCTGCATCGTCGACCTCGCCACCATGCGCGAGGCCGTGACGGCGCTCGGGGGAGACCCGAACAAGATCAACCCGCTCTCGCCGGCCGAGATGGTCATCGACCACTCCGTCATCGCCGACCTGTTCGGCACCGAGAACGCGCTCGAGCGCAACGTCGAGATCGAGTACGAGCGCAACGGCGAGCGGTACCAGTTCCTCCGCTGGGGCCAGACCGCGTTCCAGGACTTCAAGGTCGTGCCCCCCGGCACCGGCATCGTCCACCAGGTGAACATCGAGCACCTCGCGAAGGTCATTTACGACCGCACCAACGGCGGCGTCCTCCAGGCCTACCCCGACACCTGTGTCGGCACCGACTCGCACACCACGATGGTCAACGGCCTGGGCGTGCTCGGCTGGGGCGTCGGCGGCATCGAGGCCGAGGCCGCGATGCTCGGCCAGCCCGTGTCGATGCTCATCCCGCGCGTCGTCGGCTTCAAGCTCTCCGGTGAGATCCCCGCCGGTGTGACGGCGACCGACGTGGTGCTCACCATCACCGACATGCTGCGCAAGCACGGCGTCGTCGGCAAGTTCGTCGAGTTCTACGGCGAGGGCGTCGCCTCCGTGCCGCTCGCGAACCGCGCGACGATCGGCAACATGTCGCCCGAATTCGGCTCGACCGCCGCGATCTTCCCGATCGACGACGTCACCCTCGACTACCTGCGTCTCACCGGCCGCAGCGACGAGGCCGTCGCGCTCGTCGAGGCCTACGCCAAGGAGCAGAAGCTCTGGCACGACGCCTCTCACGAGCCCGTCTTCAGCGAGTACATGGAGCTCGACCTCAGCACGGTCGTCCCGTCCATCGCCGGTCCGAAGCGCCCGCAGGACCGCATCCTCCTCTCCGAGGCGAAGACGCAGTTCGAGCAGGACATCCTGAACTACGCCACGGCCTCGACCAGCGACGACATCGTCGACCTCGAGTCCAAGCACTCCTTCCCGGCGTCCGACCCCGGACAGGTCCCGGGGGAGGAGGAGCCGACCACGCGTCCGGTG
Source organism: Microbacterium meiriae (assembly GCF_040685015.1). Taxonomy (NCBI): domain Bacteria; kingdom Bacillati; phylum Actinomycetota; class Actinomycetes; order Micrococcales; family Microbacteriaceae; genus Microbacterium; species Microbacterium meiriae. The sequence continues at coordinate 432,345 of NZ_JBFBHD010000002.1, forward strand.
CACATCAGCAGCGGTGCGCCGGCCAACGTGTCGAACCCCGTGCCGGTCACGACTCCCGAGGGCGAGCAGTACACCCTCGACAACGGCGCCGTCACGCTGGCCGCCATCACGTCGTGCACCAACACGTCCAACCCGTCGGTCATGATCGCCGCCGGTCTCCTCGCCCGCAAGGCGCGGGAGAAGGGCCTCAAGCAGAAGCCGTGGGTGAAGACCACGCTCGGCCCGGGGTCGAAGGTCGTCACGGACTACTACGAGAAGTCCGGCCTGGACAAGGACCTCGAGGGCCTCGGCTTCTACACGGTCGGCTACGGCTGCACCATCTGCATCGGAAACTCCGGTCCGCTGATCGAAGAGGTCTCCGAGGCGATCAACTCGCACGACCTCGCCGTGACGGCCGTCCTCTCGGGCAACCGCAACTTCGAGGGCCGCATCAGCCCGGACGTGAAGATGAACTACCTGGCGAGCCCGCCGCTGGTCATCGCGTACGCCCTCGCCGGCTCGATGCACTTCGACTTCGAGACCGACGCGCTCGGCACGGACGCGGACGGCAACGACGTGTTCCTCAAGGACATCTGGCCCTCGCCGGACGAGGTGCAGGAGATCGTCGACTCGTCGATCTCGCGCGACCAGTTCATCAAGCAGTACGCCACCGTGTTCGACGGTGACGAGCGCTGGCGCAACCTGCCCACGCCGGACGACGACACGTTCCAGTGGGACGAGGACTCGACCTACGTGCGCAAGGCCCCGTACTTCGACGGCATGACGATGGAGCTCACCCCGGTGAAGGACATCGAGGGTGCGCGCGTCATGGCGACGCTCGGCGACTCGGTCACCACCGACCACATCTCGCCCGCCGGAAACATCAAGCCGGGCACCCCCGCGGCCCAGTACCTCACGGAGCACGGCGTCGACCGCAAGGACTTCAACTCCTTCGGCTCGCGTCGCGGCAACCACGAGGTCATGATCCGCGGGACCTTCGCGAACATCCGCCTGAAGAACCTCATGGTCTCGGACGTGAACGACGGACAGGTCGTCGAGGGCGGTTACACCCGCGACTTCACCCAGCCCGACGGCCCGCAGTCGTACATCTACGACGCGTGCATGAACTACGCCGAGCAGGGCACCCCGCTCGTCGTGTTCGGCGGCAAGGAGTACGGCTCCGGCTCGTCGCGTGACTGGGCGGCCAAGGGCACCAGCCTCCTGGGCGTCAAGGCCGTGATCACGGAGAGCTTCGAGCGCATCCACCGCTCCAACCTCATCGGCATGGGCGTCGTCCCGCTGCAGTTCCCCGCCGGCGAGAGCTGGGAGTCGCTGGGCCTCGACGGCACCGAGATCGTCTCGATCACGGGGCTCGAGGAGCTCAACAACGGCGTCACCCCGAAGACGGTCAAGGTCACCGCCACCCCGAGCGAGCACTCGCCCGAGGGCAAGCAGCCGGTCGAGTTCGACGCGGTCGTCCGCATCGACACCCCCGGTGAGGCGGACTACTACCGCAACGGCGGCATCCTGCAGTACGTGCTGCGCTCGCTCGTCTGAGGCGCATCGATGAAGGGGCCCGTGTCCACCGACACGGGCCCCTTCGGCATGTCAAGGGTCCCCCGCCCTCGGGGGATTCCCGGCTCCGAGCGGTAGGATCGGGAAGACGTCCGCACCCGTTCGGACGCTCCGTCGAGGCCTGTGAGGAGGCGCAGATGCCCATTCTTCCGAGCATCTCTGGACCGCGCGATCTTGATCGGCTCTCTCCGGAGCAACTGGAAGAACTCGCCTCGGAGATCCGCGCGTTCCTCGTCGAGAACGTCTCGCAGACGGGCGGTCACCTCGGGCCGAACCTCGGCGTGGTGGAGCTGACGATCGCCCTGCACCGCGTGTTCTCCTCTCCGGACGACCCCTTCATCTTCGACACCGGCCACCAGTCGTACGTCCACAAGATCCTCACCGGTCGCCAGGACTTCTCGAAGCTGCGCGTCCGGGAGGGGCTTGCGGGCTACCCGCAGCGCGCGGAGAGCCCGCACGACGTCGTCGAGTCGTCCCACGCCTCCAGCTCCCTGAGCTGGGCCGACGGCGTGTCGCGGGCACTCACCGCCACCGGCCGGGCGGACCGACACGTCGTCGCGGTCGTCGGCGACGGCGCGCTGACCGGCGGTATGACATGGGAGGCGCTGAACAACATCTCCGACGACAACGACCGCAACCTCGTCATCGTCGTGAACGACAACGGCCGCTCGTACGCGCCGACCATCGGCGGCATGTCGCGCTTCCTCAACCGGGTCCGCACCGCCGCGGCCTACAAGGACCTCCACCACAAGTCCGATCGCCTCTTCCGCGCGTTCGGGCCGGTGGGACGCGCAGTGTTCCGCGGCGTGCGCGGCGGCACGCACGGCTTCCTCTCGCGGTTCACGAACAACGAGGCGCTGTACTCCAACCTCGACATCAAGTACCTCGGCCCGGTCGACGGTCACGATCTGCCGGCGCTGCTGGAGACGCTGGAACTCGCGAAGTCCTACGGCGCGCCGGTCATCGTGCACGCGATCACCGAGAAGGGTCGCGGCTACCAGCCGGCCCGTGACGACGAGGCCGACCAGTTCCACGCGGTCGGCAAGATCGATCCGACGACGGGGGAGACCCTGTCCTCAGGCGGCCGAGGGTGGACCGATGTCTTCTCCGACGCTCTCGTGAAGGTCGGGGAGCGACGCTCGGACGTGATCGCCATCACCGCCGCCATGCTCCGGCCCACCGGCCTCGCCCCCTTCGCGGAGCGCTTCCCCGACCGGGTCTACGACGTCGGCATCGCTGAGCAGCACGCGGTGGCCTCGGCTGCCGGACTCGCGTACGGCGGGCTGCACCCGGTCGTCGCCGTCTACGCCACGTTCATGGGACGCGCGTTCGATCAGGTGCTCATGGACGTCGCGTTGCACCGGGCGGGCGTCACGTTCGTGCTCGATCGCGCCGGCGTCACCGGCCCGGACGGACCGAGTCACCACGGCATGTGGGATCTGGCGATGCTGCAGATCGTCCCGCACATCCGCATCGCCGCCCCCCGCGACGGCGCGCGGCTGACCGAGGCACTGGACGAAGCGGTCGCCGTGGAGGACGCCCCGACCGTCATCCGCTTCCCGAAGGGCGATGTCTCCGCCGACCTCCCGGCGCTCGAGCGCCTCGAGGACGGCGTGGACGTGCTCGCACGGGGCGAGGGCGAGGACGTCCTCATCGTCGCGATCGGTCCCTTCGCCGCCCTTGCCGTCGACGTGGCTGAGCGGCTGCGCGCCCAGGGCATCGGCGCCACCGTGATCGACCCGCGCTGGGCGATCCCCGTGCAACCGTCGGTCGTCGAGCTCGCGGCGCAGCATCGACTGGTGATCACGCTGGAGGACGGCATCCGCGTGGGCGGCATCGGCACGCGCGTGCGGCAGGTGCTCCGCGAGGCGGGCATCGACACGGCCGTCGACGAGCTGGGTCTTCCCGACGAGTTCATCGACCACGCGTCGCGCGACCAGATCCTCGCCGATGCCGGTCTCACGGCCTCGAAGATCGCTCAGGACGTCGTGGCGCAGGTGCTCGGTACGCGCATCCCGAAGGCCCGCCACGCCGGGGAGACCGGAGCGATCGAGCTCCCACTCCACGAGCGCCACTGACGGACGTTCCCTGGAGCGGGCTTCCGTCGGTCAGGGGATGTCGACGAGGGTCTCGGCGACGATCCTTTCCACCGCTGGGAGGGCTCTGGCCCGTTCGTCGGGGACCAGCCCGATCCGCGTACGCCGGTCGAGGACATCGGCCGCGGTGAGAGCGCCCTGCGACCGGACAGCGTGCTCGACGACCGGTCGGGAGAGGGCGATGCCGTCCGCAACGGCGTCCTGCGAGCCGTTGTCCGGGGCGGGATCGTCGATAAGTCGCAGGGTCGCGGTGCCGCTGGGTCCGACCCGGAGGCCGCGCTGTCGCACCGCCAGATCCACCGCGTCCTCCGCCATGCGTCGGTAGGTCGTGAGCTTGCCGCCGAGCACGGAGACCACCCCGGACTCGGAGGTGCGGACGAGATGCCGGCGGGAGACGTCCGCCGTCTCGGCCGCTCCGGTGTCGACCAGTGGACGCAGCCCCGCGAACGCCCCGCGGACGCGGTCCCGCGCCAACGGCACCGCGAGAAGGCGGTTCAGTGTCTCCAGGAGGAAGTCGATCTCGGTGTCGGTGGGCTCGGCGACGGAGGGGATGGGTCCGGGCGCATCCACGTCGGTGAGTCCGACGATGACACGCCCACCGCGCTGCGGCAGGGCGAACACGTAGCGGCTGATGGAGCCTTCGAGCGGGATGGTGAGCGCAGCGGTCGGATGCCCGAGGTCGGCGGCGTCGAGGACGATGTGGGTGCCGCGGCTCGGGCGCACCGTGAGGCCGTCGTCCAGAGTCGCCGCCCAGACTCCGGTGGCGTTGACGACCGCCCGTGCACGGATCTCGATGCGTTCCCCGGTGAGCATGTCCGTCGCCGTGGCCCCGTCGGCATGCAGCCGCTCGGCGCGCACCCTGGTCAGGATCCGCGCGCCGAGACCGGCCGCCGTCCGGGCGACGGCCACGACGAGGGCGGCGTCATCGGACAGCTGGCCGTCATACGTGACCATGCCGCCACGGAGTCCCCAGGGGTTGAGCGCGGGGAACAGGCGCAGCGCCCTCGCCGTCCCGACGGCGTGCGGTCCCGGCAGCACCTTCCCGCTCGTGCGCGCTTGCAGGCGGAGGAGGTCACCCATGGCCATCCCCGCCGCTCCGGCCCCGCGCTGGCGGCCGCTGACGCCGGGGGCGAACGGGAGCAGCTGTCCGAGCGGACGGATCAGATGGGGCGCGATCACCGTCATCAGCAGATGCCGTTCGCGTGCGCTCTCGCGTGCCGTCGCCACGTCCCCCGTCGCGAGATACCGCAGCCCGCCGTGGACGAGTTTCGAGCTGAACCGGCTCGTCCCGAACGCGAGGTCCTCCGCCTCGATCAGGGTCACGCGGAGCCCGCGCGATGCGGCGTCCAGGGCCACGCCCGTTCCGGTGATCCCTCCGCCGACGACGAGGAGGTCGCAGATGTCATCGGCCGCGGCGTCGAGTTCGCGTCGACGGCGGCCCGCGTGGAGGGCGGTCGAGGCAGGGGTCATGGCCGCAGGTGGCCGTCCAGCGCGGCGCGGAGCTCGCGCTCCCAGGCCCGCTCGTCGATGAGGTCGGCCACCGTCGCGTGCGACAGCACAGCGGACTGGGCGATCAGGAGCAGCATGACGGCGATCTCGCCCGGGGCGCCCTCGCGCACCGATCCGTCGGCCTGGCCGGCTGCGATAGCGTCGGACAGCCACCGCAGGATGAGTCGCTGGCTGGACCCCACGCGGTGCAGGGTGTAGCGGGTGAACGCTTCGGGCTCCTCGTCGAGGAGATGGGCGTACACCGGGTCGGCGCGGAACAGCGAGGTGAACCGCAGCACGTCCTCGACGAGAGCGTCTCGCGAGGTGGCTCGCTCGGGGAACCCGTCGAGGAGGTCGGCGACCCGCCGCAGGAGCGCGGAACGGACGACGTCGTCGGCATCCCGCCACGTCCGGTAGATGGTGGGCCGGCTGAGGCCGGAACGCCGCGCGAGGGCGGCGATCGTCACCCCGTGCACGCCGCCGCGGACGAGCAGCTCATCGGCCGCGTCGAGCACGCGCCGCTGCGTGGCGTCCCACGCCAGGGCGAGGGAGTGCGAGGGAAGAGTGGGAGATTGACGTTCTTCCATGATGTGTCACACTGTAACGCATGGAGCAGCGGAACGGCAGCGGAGCCGACAGACCCGAGATGCGCTGGAACGGGTGGGGCGACCCGAGTCGGGCGAAGGTTCTCCCGCTCGCCGTCCGCGGGCTGCTGCCGTTGCTGCTGGGCCGCGTGCGGCGCCCTCCGCAGCCGCCCGCGCTGGAGGACGTGCTCATCCGGCCCTCCCGGCTGACGGCGGACGATGTCGCTGCACTCGAAGATTCCGTGGGCGCCGATGCGGTCGACGTCTCGACCGCGGGACGGCTCCGGCATGCGGGAGGACGTTCCACGCCCGATCTCCTGCGTCGACGGGCTCTCGAGCAGGATGCGCCCGATGCCGTCGTGTCTCCTGCGGACCATGACGCCGTCCGTGCGTGTCTCGCTCTGGCGGGGGAGCGGGGGCTCGCCGTGATCCCCTTCGGCGGGGGAACGAGCGTCGTGGGGGCGCTGGACCCGGAGCCCGGCCCGCATCGCGCCGTGCTCAGCCTGGATCTGCGCCGGCTCTCCGGCCTGCTCCACCTCGACACGCTGAGCGGCGAGGCGACCCTTGCGGCGGGGACGACCGGACCCGATGCCGAAGCGCAGCTCTCCGCACACGGCTTGGAGTTGGGCCACTTCCCGCAGAGCTTCCGGTACGCCACGATCGGAGGGTTCGCGGCTGCACGGTCGTCCGGACAGAACTCCGCGGGCAACGGGCGGTTCGAGGCGATGGTGACGGGGATCCGGGTCGCGACACCGACGGGAGACCTCGACCTCGGACGCGCGCCGGGGTCGGCGGCCGGCCCCGATCTCCTCCGCCTCTTCCTCGGCTCCGAGGGGATCCTCGGCGTCATCACCGAGGTCCGGGTCCGCGTGCACCCGGTGCCGACGGTGCGGATCTTCGAGTCGTGGACCTTCCCCGACTTCGCCGGCGGTGCCGATGCGCTCCGCCGCGTCGTGCAGCAGGGGGCAGGTCCCACGGTCATCCGTCTCTCCGACGAGGCCGAGACCGCCGTGAGCCTCGCCCAGGTCGGCCGGATCGGGAAGGCCCTCGCGAAGGGGGCGAGCGTCGTGACGGTGTACGAGGGCGACGAGGCCGCGGCGCGCCGGGACCGGACCGCGGCGATCCTCGCCGCGGCGGGCGGTCGCTCTGCGGGCACCGGCGATGCGGAGGAGTGGGCGGCGGGACGATTCGACGGACCCTACCTGCGCGATGCGCTGCTCGACGCCGGGGTGTTCTGCGAGACGCTGGAGACGGCGACCACCTGGTCGAACCTGCGCACTCTGAAGGAGGCCGTCGAGGCGGCGCTGCGGGACGGTTTCGACGCGGTCGACGCGCGTTCGTACGTCATGTGCCACGTCTCGCACGTGTATCCGACGGGCGCCTCCCTCTACTTCACGGTGCTCGCCGGACTGCGACGCGAACCGTTGGGCGCGTGGGCCGAGGTGAAGGGCAGGGTGAACGACGCGATCCTCGCGAACGGCGGGACGATCAGCCATCATCACGCCGTGGGTCGCGATCACGCCCCCTGGCTCGCGCAGGAGATCGGTGAGACCGGCGTGCGGATCCTCACCGCCGTCAAGCGGGAGCTGGACCCTCGCGGCATCATGAATCCAGGTGCCGTGCTCGTCGATGTCCCGACGAGGGCGACCGTCTGAGATGGGGCACATCGCGGTGCTGTCGAATCCGCTCTCCGGCAAGGGCCGCGGGCAGCGGGCCACCGAGGAGGCGCTCGATCACCTGCGACAGCGGGGCGCGGATGTCCGCGTCTACGCCGGAGGGTCGCCCGCGGAGACGAGGCGGCTCGCGATGCTCGCGCTGGACGCGGCACCGGACGGGCTCGTCCTGGTGGGCGGCGACGGCACCCTCTCGGGCATCCTCGACGTGGTGTGCGCCGCAGGCGTCCCGGTCACGGTGGTCCCCGCCGGCACCGGGAACGACCTGGCGCGAGCGCTCGGGCTGCCGCTCACGGACGTGGCGGCGGCTGTCGAGCTCGCCCTGACCGGCCTGCCCCGGCCCATCGACATCGGCGAGGTGCGGACATCGACGGGCACGTCGCTGTTCCTCACCGTGGCGGCGCTGGGGTTCGACGCCCGCGTGAGCGATCGCACCAATCGCCTCCGCTGGCCGTCCGGCGCACTGCGGTACTACCTCGCGCTGCTCATCGAGCTCGTCCGGCTGCGTCCGCTCGACTTCACGATCCGCGCCGATGACGGCCCGGCGATCCCCGCCCGCGGCACTCTGGTGGCGGTCGGGAACACGGCCAGCTACGGCGGAGGGATGCCGGTCTGCGTGGGCGCCGTTCCGGATGACGGCACCCTCGACGTCGTCGCCGTGGGGCCCCTGGGCCGCGTCCGCCTGGTGCGCCTGTTCCCCGTGCTCTTACGCGGGAGGCATCTCGCGCGCCCGGAGGTGCATCACCTCCGGGCGCGCACGGTCACCGTCGCCGCGCCCGGTCTCGTGGCCTACGCGGACGGCGAGCGCGTGGGGGAGGAGACCTGCACGATCTCGGTCCGCGCGGCGGCGCTGACCGTCATGACCGACGCGGAGAGGAGGGACGCACATGTTCGATGAGGACGTCGTGATCGTCGGGTCGGGGTTCGGCGGCTCCGTCGCCGCACTCCGGCTCACCGAGAAGGGCTACCGCGTCCGCGTGTTCGAGGCCGGGCGACGATTCGCCGACGAGGACTTCGCGAAGACGAGCTGGGACGTGCGTCGCTATCTCTGGGCCCCGGCGCTCCGGTGCTTCGGAGTGCAGCGCATCCATCGGCTTCCGCACGTGATGATCCTCGCCGGCGCCGGCGTCGGCGGCGGGTCGCTCAACTACGCGAACACGCTGTACGAGCCGGGCGCGGCGTTCTTCGCCGACCCGCAGTGGTCGTCGATCCGGGACTGGAGCGCGGCTCTGGCCCCGCACTACGCCACGGCCAAGCGCATGCTCGGCGTGGTGGAGCACTATCCTCACGACGGACCCGTCGAGCGGATCATGGCCGGTGCCGCCGAGGACCTCGGGGTGGGCGCCACCTTCCGCCGGGCACCCGTCGGCGTGTGGTTCGGCGTACCCGGTGAGCGAGTCGCTGACCCGTTCTTCGGCGGTGAGGGCCCCGAGCGCACGGGCTGTACGCTCTGCGGCAACTGCATGGTCGGCTGCCGCGTCGGTGCCAAGAACACCCTGATGAAGAACTACCTCGCCCTCGCCGAGCGCCGCGGAGCGGTCATCGAGCCGCTGCGTACCGTGACCGAGGTGCGGGAGCTCCCGAACGGCGGATTCTCCGTCACGACGCGCCGCAGCGGCTCCTGGCTCCGACGGCGTCCTCAGACCGTCACGGCACGGGAGGTCGTCCTGGCGGCGGGCACCTGGGGCACCCAGCAGCTCCTCCATCGGATGAAGGCCGCCGGCGCGCTGCCGCACGTTTCCGACGCCGTGGGCCGGCTCACCCGCACCAACTCAGAGGCCCTGGACGGCGCCGTCGCCGTCCGGGTGCCCGAGCGGGTGGAGCTCGCGCGGGGCGTGGCGATCACCACCTCGTTCCACGTGGATGACCGCACCCATGTCGAGAACGTCCGCTACGGTCCGGGGTCGAACCTCATGGGAGCACTCGCCACCGTGCTGGTCCCGGGCGACCGCGCGCTTCCGGGCCGCCTGGTCGCGCTCGTGGGCCAGGTGCTGCGCCGCCCCGCCCGGGCCCTGCGCCTCGCGTCCCTCCGGCGGTGGAGCGAGCGCGGGATCATCGCACTCGTCATGCAGACCGCCGACAACTCGCTCACGCTGTCGCTGCGGCGCCGCTTCGGACGGACGAGACTGACGAGCGCGCAGGGTCACGGCGCGCCGAACCCCAGCCACCTCCCCGAGGCGCATCGCGCGGCCCGTGCCATCGCCGCGCGTCTGGAGCGCGAGGGTGGGGTTCCCGCCGAGGCGCGCGGTTCGTGGCCGGAGGTCTTCGGGATCCCGCTCACGGCACACTTCCTCGGCGGAGCCGTGATCTCCGGGTCACCGGAGGAGGGTGTCGTAGACGAGTACCAGCGCGTCTGGGGACACCCGGGGTTGCACGTCGTCGACGGGGCCGCTGTGCCCGCCAATCCGGGGGTGAACCCGTCCCTGACCATCACCGCGCTCGCGGAGCATGCCCTGTCGCACTGGCCGCGCCGCGGCGAGCCGGATGCCCGTCCGGCACCGGGGACGACACAGGGGGCCACGCCTACGGCGCGACCCCCTGCGGAGACGTGATCAGCGGCTTTCGATGCCGCGGATCTGCGGGGTGTGGAAGGAACCGCCGAACGCGCGCTCGGACGCCCCCTCGCGATCGAGATACGGCGAGGCCCCACCGTCGATGAACGGCCAGCCTGCCCCGAGGATGAGGCACAGGTCGATGTCCTCGACCTCCGGGACCACGCCCTCGTCGAGCATCAGCTTGATCTCGGTCGCGAGCCCGTCCTGCACGCGCTGCAGGATCGTGGCCGCCGATGCCGGGCTCTTGCCGACGGCGGGCACCAGGACCTTCTCGGCCTGCTTCGTCCAGCCGACCACACGGCCGCCCTTGTCCTTCTCGACGACCTGGTCGAGCTCGGCGAGGGCGTGGAAGTTCTCGTTGGCGTAGAACCGGTCGGGGAATGCGCGCACCATCGTGTCCTGCACGTGCGCGGCCACCTTCCAGCCGACGAGGTCGATGAGCTGGAAGGGCCCCATCGGCAGGCCGAGCGGCGCGAACGCCTTCTCGACGTCGGCGATCGGAGTGCCCTCGTAGACGGCGCGCGCCGCCTCGCCCATGACCTTCGCGAGCAGGCGGTTCACCACGAAGCCCGGGGCGTCGGCGGTGAGCACCGCGTTCTTGCCCAGGTTCTTGGCGACGACGAATGCGGTGGACAGTGCGGTGTCCGCGGTCGTCGGCGTCTTCACGATCTCGATCAGCGGCATGACCGCGACCGGGTTGAAGAAGTGGAAGCCGACGAGCCGTTCGGGGTGGGCGAGCTTCGCGCCGATCTCCTCGACCGACAGCGACGAGGTGTTCGTGGCGAGCACCGCGTCCTCCGCGATGATCTTCTCGATCTCACCGAAGACCTGCTGCTTGACGCCGACCTCCTCGAAGACCGCCTCGATCACGAAGTCGCAGTCCGCGTAGAGAGCCTTGTCGGTGGTGCCCGTGACGAGCCCACGCAGCTTGTTCGCGGTGTCCGCGTCCACGCGGCCCTTGGCCTCCAGCTTGCCGATCTCCTCGTGGATGTAGGCGACGCCCTTGTCCACGCGTGCCTGGTCCAGGTCGGTGATCAGCACCGGCACCTGGAGCTTGCGCACGAACAGCAGCGCGAACTGGCTGGCCATGAGACCCGCGCCGATGATGCCGACCTTGGTGACCTTCTTCGCGAGCTGCTTGTCCGGTGCGCCGACCGGACGCTTCGCACGCTTCTGCACGAGGTCGAAGGCGTACATCGACGCGGCGAACTGGTCCCCGGTCACCAGTTCCGCCAGCGCCTCGTCCTCGCGGGCGAAACCCTCCGCCTTGGTGCCGCTCTTCGCCTTGTCGAGCAGCTCGAGAGCCGCGTAGGGCGACTTCGGCACGGTGCCGATCTTGGACTCCAGCATGCCGCGCGCCATCTTGATGGCGATCGGCCACTTGGTGAGCCGCTCGATCTTGCCCGGCTCGTTCTTGCGCACGACCTTCTTGCCGCCGAGGACCGCGTCCGCCCAGGCGAGCGAGTTCTCGAGGTAGTTCGCAGCGGGGAAGATGGCGTCGAAGATGCCGAGGTCGAAGGCCTGCTGCGGCTTCAGCATGCGGTTCTGCTTGAGCGGGTTGGAGATGACCACCTCGAGGGCGTTCTCGATGCCGATGAGGTTCGGCAGCAGGTACGCCCCGCCCCAGCCGGGGATGATGCCGAGGAAGACCTCGGGGAGCGCCACGGCCGCCGCCGATGCGTCGACCGTGCGGTACGTGGAGTTCAGCGCGATCTCCAGGCCACCGCCCAGTGCGAGTCCGTTCACGAACGCGAACGACGGCACGCCGAGCTCGCTCAGCTTCCCGAGCACCTTGTGGCCGAGCTGGGCGATCAGACGCGCGTTGTCCCGGGAGCCGACCTTGCTGATGTCCGAGAGGTCGGCACCGGCGGCCATGATGTACTGCTTGCCGGTGATGCCGACCGCCTGGATCTCGCCGGCCGCCGCGCGGCTCTTCAGGCCGTCGAGTGTCGCGCCGAGTTCGGTGAGGGTGGCCGGACCGAGGGTGTTCGGGCGGGTGTGGTCCCGACCGTTGTCCAGCGTGATCAGGGCGAGGACCTTGCCCGACGCGAGGCGGATGTCACGCACGGGGGAGTGCGTGATGACCTCTCCCTCGGTGAGCGCCTGGATGGGCGAGAAGTCGACGTCGTCGTAGCTCACTTCTTCTTCTTTCCGTCGTAGTGCGGGTTCTCCCAGATGACCGATCCGCCCTGACCGAGACCGACGCACATCGCCGTCAGGCCGTAGCGCACGTCGGGGCGCTCGGCGAACTGCGCCGCGAGCTGGATCATGAGGCGGACGCCGGATGCGGCCAGCGGGTGGCCCACGGCGATCGCGCCGCCCCACGGGTTCACGCGGGGGTCGTCGTCGTCGATGCCGAAGTGGTCGAGCAGGGAGATGACCTGGATGGCGAACGCCTCGTTGAGCTCGAAGAGTCCGATGTCGGAGATGTCGAGACCGGCCTTCTTGAGCGCCTTCTCGGTCGACGGGATCGGGCCGATGCCCATGATCTCGGGCTGCACGCCGGCGAAGGCGAACGAGACCATGCGCATCTTGGGCGCGAGTCCGAGCTCCTTGACGGCGCCGCCGCCGGCGAGCAGCGACATCGTCGCGCCGTCGGTGAGCGGCGAGGACGTCCCTGCGGTCACGCGACCGTGCGGACGGAACGGCGTCTTGAGGCCGGCGAGGTCCTTCATCGTGGTCTGCGGACGGCGGCCCTCGTCCTCGGTGGCCAGACCCCAGGCGCCGTCGGCGCCCTTGATCGCGACCGACACGAGGTCCGGCTGGATCTTGCCGGCGTCGTAGGCGGCCTGCACCTTCTGCTGGCTGCGCATGCCATAGCGGTCGGAGCGCTCCTTGGTGAGGTGCGGGAAGCGGTCGAAGATGCGCTCCGCGGTGACGCCCATGTTGAGAGCGCCCGGGTCGACCATCTTCTCCGCCACGAAGCGCGGGTTGGGGTCGGCGTTCGCGCCGATCGGGTGGTGGCCCATGTGCTCGACGCCGCCCGCGAGGGCGAGGTCGTACATGCCCACGCCGATCGAAGCGCCCATGGTGGTCACGCTCGTCATCGCGCCGGCGCACATGCGCTCGACCGCCAGTCCGGGGACGGTCTGAGGCAGTCCGGCGAGGATCGCCACCGACCGTCCGAGGGTGAGCCCCTGGTCGCCGGTCTGGCTCGTCGCGGCGATCGCGACATCGTCGATGCGGTCCGCCGGCACGGCCGCGTTGCGCTCCATCAGGCCGATGGTCGCCTTGACGGCGAGGTCATCCGCGCGGGTGTTCCAGTACATGCCCTTTTCGCCGGCGCGCCCGAAGGGGGTGCGCACTCCATCGACGAAGAAGACGTCCGAGATCTCGGCCACTCTGCCTCCAAGTTAGTGCGGTGGCCTCAGTCTATGAACGGCCGGAAACCGCGAGGAATCGGTTGGATCGAACCTACGAAGCGGTCGCGGACGTGGTGTCGGGCGATTGCGTCGCCTCTACAAAGGCGTCGGCGATCTTCTGTGCAGTCTGTTCAACCTGCCAGGGGCGCGCCCCGAGTGCGGAGAGGGCGGCGCCGATCTCTTCCGCGGTGGCGCCCGGGCCGTCCCACGCGACCCGGCGCAGGTACTCGGGCGTGAGGAGGTTCTCGGTGGGCATGCCCAGCTCCTCCGCGACCGCCTCGACGGCGGGACGGGCGGCCTTCAGCCGGGCGTCGGCCTCCGGGTTGCGGTCGCCCCAGGCGCGGGGCGGGGGGAGCGCGTCGCTCGGCACGCGTTCGCGCGGCAGCGTCTCCGCGGCACGGCCGTCGACGATCGCCTGCCACCAGCGGTCGAGCTGGGTGCGGCTCGCGCGGCCCTGGAACTCCTTGACTCCCGCGAGGGCCTGCTTGGAGGCGGGGTTGGCGAGGACCGCGGCGACGAGGGAACGGTCGGGCACGAGGCGCCCGGGGGAGATGTCCTGCTGCTGCGCATACATCTCGCGGGCCTCCCACAGGGCGCGGGCGACGGCGAGGTTGCGGGCACCACGGACCTGGTGGAGTCCGCTCAGTCGCCGCCAGGGGTCTTCGCGCGGGGCCTTCGGGGCGCGCGCCAGGGTGGCGGCGAACTCCTGAGCGGCGAAGGCGGTCTTGCCCTGTTCCTCGAGCTCGGCGACGAGAGCGTCGCGGACGTCGACGAGATGCAGCACGTCGAGCGCGGCATAGTCCAGCCAGGAGTCGGGCAGCGGACGGGTCGACCAGTCGGCGGCCGAGTGCTCCTTCTTCAGGGTGATGCCGAGCGTGTCCTCGACGACGGCGGCCAGACCCACCCGGTCATGACCGAGCAGGCGGGAGGCGAGCTCGGTGTCGAAGATCTCCTTCGGCTCCAGGTGCAACTCGCGCAGAGAGGGCAGATCCTGGCTGGCGGCATGGAGCACCCACTCGACGTCGCCGATGGCCTCCTGCAGCGGGGCGAAGTCGCCGATCGCGGGCGGGTCGAACAGGAACACCCCGGCCTCGCGCCGGAAGACCTGCACCAGATAGGCCCGCTGCGAGTAGCGGAAGCCGGACGCCCGCTCGACATCGACGGCGACCGGGCCGGTGCCGGCGGCGAGCGCAGCACAGGCTGCACGGAACTCCTCGGTTTCGGAGATCACGGAGTATTCAGTCACGTACAGCCTTTCGCGCGCCGATCACGGCGATGCCCTCGGAACCCGGCGGAAGCCCCGCCAGCATTCCGACCAGCTCGGCCCATGCTTCGACGTGCGGTCGGAACGGGCCCTCCGGAGTCCAGGACGCCCGCAATTCTATCTGTGCGCCGTCTCCCTCGTCGGCGAGGCCGCCGAATCCCTTCGACAGCGTCTTCGTCGACGTGCCGGACGGCGAGTGGTAGATCGCCTCCCGGGAGTCCAGGGCGTCCACGAGCCACGACCACGTGACGTCGGCGAGCAGCGGATCCGTGCCGATCTCGGTCTCGAGCGGAGCCTGGGCGAAGATCACGATGCGCCAGGCGCCTCCCCAGGCGTCCGGCTCGTCCGGATCGTGCAGCAGGATGAACCGTCCGGTCCCGTATATCGAGTCGCCGTCCTCGCCCGGGCGGACGTCGGCGGAGAGCGCGATCGCGAAGGGCGCGAGGTTCTGCGGCGTGGGGATCTCGCGGACCGCGATGTCGTCGCGGAACGCGGTCGCGCGCAGTTCGGCGACGGCGGCGTCGAAGGGCGTCCCGGCCTCGGGGTGTGCGGTCACGGCAACAGGCTAGAGTCGGAAGGCGATGAAGAGTCTCAGGCACGCCGTTGCGATCGTTGTCCCCGCGCTCCTCGCCCTGGGCGCCACCGTCGGGATCCTCGTGATCGCGGTGGCGCGTCGGGTCGTCACCCCGTTGCGAAGCCGCGTCCAGGACACGGAGATCCTCGCGATCGACACTGGGGCGCAGACCATCGAACTCCGCCGCACCCTCGACACCGAGCTGCCAGGGCGATACGGCCTCTTCACCACGGGCACGTACGGCTACGTCAAACTCGGGGCGGTTCTCAGCGCGGACAGCACGACGGTGCGGCGCAAGCTCCTCACGAAGATCGAACCCGGTGCCAGGGTGGACCGAGGCGCGTCCTTCAGCGGCAGCTACTACATGTCGCCGAGTGAGCTGCACCTGCGATGGGAGAACGTGCTCATCGGCTCGCCGGCCGGGCCGTGCCCCGCGTGGTTCTTCCCGGGGGACTCCTCGACCTGGGTCATCCAGGTGCACGGTCGCGGCACGACCCGCGCCGAGTGCCTCCGTGCCGTGCCGGTGATGCACGCGGCGGGGCTGCCCACGCTCGTCGTGTCGTACCGCAACGACGGCGAGGCGCCGCGGACCAAGGCGGGCGCCTATGCGCTCGGCGCATCCGAGTGGCGCGATGTCGACGCCGGGATCGCCTATGCGCTGCGTCACGGCGCCGAGCGGATCGTGCTGATGGGCTGGTCCATGGGCGGGGCGGTATCCTTGCAGGCTGCGGTCAACTCCGGCCATCGGGATCGCATCGCTGGCATCATCCTGGAGTCGCCGGTCGTCGACTGGCGCACGGTCCTCCGTTTCCAGGCTCAGGTCGCCCGGGTGCGCGCACCGCTGCCCGCGCTGGCGATGGGAGCGCTGCAGCTGCCGCTCACGGCGAAGCTCAGCGGTGCGGACGAGCCCATCCTGTTCGACCGTCTGGACATGGTCGCTCGGGCTGATGAGCTACGGGCGCCGATTCTCATCCTGCACAGCGACGACGACGGCTTCGTCCCGGCGGACGCCTCGCACGCACTGCAGGAGGCGCGGCCGGACCTGGTCACCATGCCGCGCTTCACCGTCGCCCGGCACACCAAGCTCTGGAACTACGACGAGAAGGGCTGGACCACGGCCATCTCGGAATGGCTCGCGGCACAGGGGCTCAGCGCTTCTGCCTGACCTGGTTCTTGGCCCGCATCAGCATGCCGGTCATGCCGCCGATCCGCAGCGGTGACACGGCCTTGGTGAGCCCGATCGACTGCGGGTAGTCCTCGGGGATCGCCAGCACCTCGTCCGCCGTCAGCCCGGTGAGGCCCTGGACGAGGATGCTCGCGAAGCCCCGGGTCGTCGGTGCCTCCTCAGGGGCCGTGGCGTGCATGGTCACGACGTCGTCGTGGACTTCCACGTAGATGTAGACCGGCGACTGGCATTCCGCGACGCGCTCGCCCATCTCCGGATGCGCCGCGACCTCATCGGAAACGGCGGGTAGCTCGTCGGCGTACTCCAGGAGCAGCAGCAGGCGATCAGATTCCGGGGTCTCCAGGAATCCGTCGCGGATCTCGGCGAGGGTCTCGGGCAGGGCGGAGGCGTTCATCCCCGCCATTCTCCCACCTCAGACGGTGCCGGGCTCCGTGCCCGTGACGATCGGGACGCGCACCGCGCTGCCCCACTCCGTCCACGAGCCGTCGTAGTTGCGGACGTCCTCGAAGCCGAGGAGGTGCTTGAGCACGAACCACGTGTGGCTCGAGCGCTCCCCGATGCGGCAGTAGGCCACGACGTCGTCACCGTCCTGCAGCCCGGCGCCGTCCCGGTAGATGGCGTCGAGCTCGGCGCGGCTCTTGAAGCCGCCGTCCTCGGCGACCGCCTTCGCCCACGGCACGCTCTGCGCGGTGGGGATGTGGCCGGCTCGTAGAGTCCCCTCCTCCGGGTAGGCGGGAGCGGTGGTCCGCTCTCCGCTGTACTCCTCCGGGGAACGGACGTCGATGAGCGGGTTGCCGAGGTGCGCGAGCACGTCTTCCTTGTACGCGCGGATGGCCGTGTCGTCCCGCTCCACTACCGGGTACTCCGTGGCGGGACGGTTCGTCGCCTCGCGGGTCAGCTCGCGGCCCTCCGCGATCCAGCGATCACGGCCGCCGTCGAGGAGGCGGACGTCCTCGTGACCGAAGAGGGAGAAGACCCACAGCGCGTACGCCGCCCACCAGTTGTTCTTGTCGCCGTAGATCACGACCGTGTCGTCGCGGGCGATGCCCTTGCGGCTCAGCAGCTCGGCGAAGCCCTCGCCGTCGACGTAGTCCCGCACGACCGGGTCGTTGAGCTCCGTGTGCCAGTCCACCTTCACCGCTCCGGGAATGTGGCCCGTCTCGTAGAGGAGCACGTCCTCGTCCGACTCGACGACCACGAGGCCGGGCTCTCCCAGGTGGGCGGCGAGCCACTCGGTCGTCACCAGGCGGCCGGGCTCGGCGTACTCGGCGAACTTGGGGGAGGAGGAGTCGAACTCGATGGCCATGGGGTCTCCGTAGCGGTGAGCGGGCGAGCGGGCGGTGCGGACGGCGTAGTGTGGATCCGTCCCTTCGACGATAGATCCTCCGCGCGCCCCCGGGACCCGATCCGTAAGACTTCGACACAGGCCCTTGCCTGATTCAGGACCGTGATGACCGACCCGACCACCCGCACCGGAACCGTCCACCTCACCGAGCGCACGCCGACGGTCAGCGGACCCGAGATGCTCGCGAGCCTGGTGCCGCCGCCGCAGTTCGACGACGCCACGTTCGACAGCTACCGGGCGGATCCCGCCTACCCGTCGCAGGAGGAGGCGAAGCAGACGCTGCTGCGTTTCGCCGGACGCGGTGCTCCCGTCAAGCGGGGCGGTCTGTTCAGTCGGGCGAAGAAGGAGCCGGAACTGAAGCCCGGGGTCTACCTCGACGGCGGCTTCGGCGTGGGCAAGACCCACCTGCTCGCGTCGATCTACCACGCGATGCCCGCCCGGCGGAAGTACTTCGGCTCGTTCATCGAGTACACCGCTCTGGTGGGGGCACTCGGCTACAAGAACACCGTGGACCTCCTCAAGGGCGCCGATCTGCTCTGCATCGACGAGTTCGAGCTCGACGATCCGGGCGACACGATGGTCATGACGCGCCTTCTGGGTGAACTCGTGCCCACCGGCACCCGGCTCGCGGCCACCTCGAACACGCCGCCGAACGCGCTCGGCGAGGGGCGCTTCGCCGCGCAGGACTTCCTCCGCGAGATCCACGCGATGTCGGACAGCTTCCAGACGCTGCGCATCGACGGCGTCGACTTCCGGCAGCGGGCGATCGACGGTCACGCCGTGGCGCTGGAGGACGCGGCGTACAACGCGGCGGTCGAGGCGGCCGCGGCGGACGGCGCTGTGTCGGACGATGCGTTCGACGACCTCATCCGGCATCTCGCCCAGGTGCACCCCTCGCGCTACATCAGGCTCATCGACGGGCTGCACCGCGTGGGGCTGCGCGGCGTGCGTCAGCTCACCGACCAGTCGGAGGCGTTGCGGTTCGTGGCCTTCGTCGACCGGGTCTACGACGCGCAGATCCCGATCCTCGCGACGGGTGTCGGGCTCGACGCCGTGTTCTCCGACGAGATGCTCGCCGGTGGCTACCGCAAGAAGTACCTGCGCGCCATCTCCCGGCTGAACGCGCTCACGCATTCTGCGTAAGCCTGCAGGCCTGCGTAACGCGATGTTCACACCCGGAGCCGTGCTGTAACAGCGGAGAAACAAACCTCACGCATGGGCGAAATCGCCCATGGTCACACTGAAGCTCTCAATTACTTCGGATGTGAGGTTTTCCTATGGATGCTCCCGGCAACATCTCGTGGGCGATCACCGCGACGGCACTGGTGCTGCTCATGACGCCCGGCGTCGCCTTCTTCTACGGCGGTCTCGTCAAGGCGAAGAGCGTCGTCAGCATGATGATGATGAGCTTCGGCTCGATCGGACTCGTCGCCGTGCTGTGGATTCTCTTCGGCTTCTCCATGAGCGCCGTCGACAGCCCCACGGCCTTCGCGGGCAACCCGTTCGCGGACATCGGGCTGTCCAGCCTCGCCTCGGGTGAGGGCTCGAACGTCGCCCTGCTCAGCGTCGCGTACGGCGCCACCTTCGCGATCATCACCGTCGCCCTGATTTCCGGGGCGATCGCCGATCGGGCGAAGTTCGGCAGCTGGCTGATCTTCGCCGGCGTCTTCGCCACGGTCGGCTACTTCCCGGTCGCGGCCTGGGTCTGGGGCGGCGGTTGGATCATGAACCTCGGCACGACCCTGTTCGGCGAGGACAGCGGCATCGGCGTGATCGACTATGCGGGCGGCACGGCGGTGCACATCAACGCGGGTGCCGCGGCGCTGGCCCTCGCCCTCGTGCTCGGCAAGCGCATCGGCTTCCAGAAGGGCATCCTCAAGCCGCACAACGTGCCGCTGACGCTGCTCGGCGCCGCACTGCTGTGGTTCGGCTGGTTCGGCTTCAACGCCGGTGCGGAGTGGCTCGCCGAGGACATGGGCGGCGTCGGCCTCATCGGCCTGAACACGCTCGGTGCGACCGCGGCCGCGATCCTCGGCTGGATCCTCATCGAGCGCATCAAGGACGGCAAGCCCACGTCCGTCGGCGCCGCCTCCGGCGCGGTGGCGGGTCTCGTGGCGATCACCCCTGCATGCGCCAACCTCACCCCCGGATGGTCCCTCCTGCTCGGCGCGGTGGCCGGCATCGTCTGCGCCCTCGCGGTGGAGCTGAAGTTCCGCCTCGGCTTCGACGACTCGCTCGACGTGGTCGGCATCCACCTCGTCGGCGGACTCATCGGCACCGTGTACCTCGGCTTCTTCGCCACCGGCACCGGCCTCTTCGTCGGTGGCGACGCCCGTCAGCTCGCCGTGCAGGTGATCGCCGCCGCCGGCGTGCTGATCTACTCCTTCGTGGTCGCGTGGGTCATCGGCTTCGTGATCCAGAAGACGATCGGGTTCCGCATCACGAACGAGGACGAGATCGCCGGTGTCGACCAGGTCGTGCACGGCGAGGAGGGCTACGCTCTCGCGAACGCGTGACGACGGTTAGGGTGACCGTGTGGGCACGACCAGCAACGGCATCCTGAAGGCACTCGCGGACCTGCTGCGCCGAGCAGTGGGCTCCCCCCGGGCGCCGCGGACCTCTCCCGGTCCGCGGCGCCCGGACGCGCGTCTGCGGACGGCCGAGGAGCGCGAGCGGCGATCCGCGAAAACGCCGGACGCCGGAGTCGAGCCGGGGCAGGTCCGCGGTACCGAGACCGTGCGGCTCGACCCCGGGCGTATGCCGGCCGTCCGCGTGGCCTACGCGCCGCACCGGGACGGCGCTCCCGACGCCGGCGAGGTCGTCTGGACCTGGGTGCCGTACGAGGAGAACGACGGCCGAGGCAAGGACCGGCCGGTGCTGGTGATCGGGCGGCAGTCCTCCGAGCGGGTCTACGCGGTACGGATGACCAGCAGGCCCCACGACGGCGAGCGCGACTACCTCTCGATCGGGAGCGGCGAGTGGGACGGGCAGGGCCGCGAATCGTGGGTGGACATCGAACAGCTCTACAGCGTCCATGAGCGTGGTCTGCGCCGTGAGGCGGCGGCCCTGGATCGTGGCCGGTACGCACGGGTCGCGGCAGCGCTCCAGCGGCGGTACGGATGGGCGCAGAGCTGACCCGGCAGCCGCCTCCCATCCGAT
The DNA here is from genome assembly GCF_040685015.1 of Microbacterium meiriae. NCBI lineage: Bacteria > Bacillati > Actinomycetota > Actinomycetes > Micrococcales > Microbacteriaceae > Microbacterium > Microbacterium meiriae. Next base: position 453,185 of record NZ_JBFBHD010000002.1, read on the forward strand.
GGGCGCAGGGCTCCGAACCTTCTGATGAGTCGCCGCCGGCGGCACCCAAGGAGGAATCATGCGTTTCATCCCGACCAAGGTCCACGGAATTCTCGACTACGTCGTCGGGATCGCTCTGATCGCCGCGCCCTGGCTGTTCGGCTTCGCCGGTATGGGCGGAGCCCCGGTCGTCATCCCGATCGTGCTCGGCGTGGGCCTCATCGTCTACAGCCTCTTCACGAAGTACGAGTGGGGTCCGTTCGGTCTGATCCCCATGCCCGTGCACCTCGTCTTCGACATCGTCGCCAGCCTCTTCCTCGCGCTGTCGCCGTGGCTGTTCGGGTTCGCAGGCGAGGCGCTGAACGTCTGGCTGCCGCACGTCGTGGTGGGTGCTGCCGTCATCGTCGTCGTGCTGTTCTCGCAGCCGCAGCCGCAGAGCACCCGCGGACGGGCTGCGACCGCCTGATCCGCACACGACGAGGGGCGACCGGATATCGATCCGGTCGCCCCTCGTCGTCCGCGCGGACTAGGCCTCGTCGTCGGACTCGGCCTGATGCTCCTGCTGCTGCTCGGTGTCGACCTGTGCGGGAGGCAGGTCCTGCAGGAACTGGCGGTCGCTGTTCGGGTCGCCGCTCCCGTCTCCGGCGAGCGGATCCTGCGCGCTGACGTCGTCGGCGGGGATGTTCTCTCGTCCGTTCATGTCCGGTCCTCTCACGCGGGGCGCCGGGTGCGCCCGTTCACAGGTGAGTCTGCCTCCTGCCGGCGCAGCGGGGGATCCCCTGGTGCGATCCTGTGCGCAGTGATAGGCGCGTTCACCCTCGGAGCGCGGCGCTGAGCCAGCGCGCGTATTGATGCCAGGGGTCGCCGTGCCGCTGCAGCGCCGCGATGTGGGCGCGGATCTCCGGTGTCAGGGTGAACCACTCACCGCCTTCGCGAGCGGAGGCGAACTGCCGATGCCGCTGCTGTTCGCGCACCCGATCGCCGTGCTCGAAGGCGAGGAGCTCGTCGTGACGGATGCTCGCGAGACGGCGCCGCGGCTGTCTGCTCGTGCCGATCTTCACGCGGTTGTCGTAGCGGAGGTAGTACACGACGTCGATCCGCGGGAACGGCAGATCGGGGTCGGGGGAGTCCCCGTAGCGCCAGCCGCAGAGCGCGCAGTGCCACGCGTCGTCCGCTCGCAGCCCAGCGAGACCACCGCAGAGGGGACAGGGGCCGGGGAGAAGTCGGGGTTTCGGCACCCGGGCAGGCTACGTCCGCCCTCGGACATCGGCCGCCACCTGCCAGCACCCGGCGCTCCTGTCAACCACTGCCGCCGGGCGTCGTCCCTTGCCAGACTCGGCCTATGGTCTTCATCGGATTCCACGCCTCCCATGAGCAGATCCCACCCAGCGCGCTGCTGGACGCGGTCGTCAGCGCGGAGTGGGCCGGCTTCGACGGGGCGATGTGCTCCGACCACCTGGCCCCGTGGCTCCCCGATCAGGGGGAGTCGGGATTCGCGTTCAGCTGGATCGCTGCGGCGCTGGCCCGTACCAGGTTCCCCATCGGCATGGTCAACGCGCCAGGACAGCGGTACCACCCCGCGATCGTCGCGCAGGCCTTTGGAACGCTGGAGGAGATGTTCCCCGGACGGTTCTGGGCCGCGCTCGGCAGCGGCGAGGCGATGAACGAGCACGTGACCGGCGACGTCTGGCCGGCCAAGGACGTCCGCAACGCGCGGCTGTACGAGAGCGTGGATGTGATCCGACGGCTGCTCGCCGGCGAGGAGGTCGATCACGACGGTCTCGTGCGCGTGCACCGCGCCCGCGTCTGGACCCGGCCGGCGCAGCCGCCGCCGCTCTTCGCCACCGCCGTCAGTCCGGAGACGGCGGAGTGGGCGGCCGGCTGGGCGGACGGCCTCGCGACCGTCGCCCGGGAGCCGTCCGCGCTGCGGAGGGTGGTGGAGGCCTACCGCTCGGCCGGGGGAGAAGGGCCGTGCATCCTGCAGACGCACGTGAGCTGGGGCGAGGACGACGCCGAGGCGTACGCGATCGCGAAGGAGCAGTGGCGGCAGGGCGTGGTCACTCCGCCGCTCGCGTGGAACATCGAGCAGCCGGAGGATTTCGACGCCGCGGTGGGCGAGGTCGATGAAGCAAGGCTGCGCGCGGCCGTCCTCGTCGACCACGACGCCCGGTCGCTCGCGGGACGGGTGGCGGAGCTCGTCGACATCGGCTTCGACCGGATCTACCTGCATCACGTCGGACGAGAGCAGACCCGGTTCCTGAAGGCGGCCGCCGCCGAGATCCTGCCCGCTCTGAGGGAGCGCACATGAAGATCACCGATACGAGCGACCTCTGGTGGAAGACGGCCGTCGTCTACTGCCTCGATGTGGAGACCTTCCTGGACTCGGACGGCGACGGCGTCGGCGACCTCCGCGGCCTCGCGCAGCGGATCGACTACCTCTCACAGCTGGGCGTGACGTGCCTGTGGCTCATGCCCTTCTACCCTTCGCCGGACCTCGACGACGGGTACGACGTCAGCGACTTCTACGGCGTGGACCCGCGTCTCGGCACCCACGGCGACCTCGTGGAGGTGATACGCACGGCCCGTGACCGCGGCATCCGCGTGATCGTCGACCTCGTCGTCAATCACACCTCGGACCGTCATCCGTGGTTCCGCGCGGCGCTCCGCAGCGTCGACTCGCCCTATCGCGACTACTACGTGTGGCGCGACGACGCGCCTCCAAAGGGACAGAAGAACCCGGTCTTCCCCGGGCAGGCCGACGGGATCTGGACCAAGGACGAGAAGTCCGGGCAGTGGTACCAGCACAGTTTCTACGAGCACCAACCCGACCTCAACATCGCCAACCCCGTGGTCCGGGACGAGATCGCGAAGGTCATCGGGTTCTGGCTGCAGCTCGGCGTCTCGGGCTTCCGGGTGGATGCCGTGCCGTTCCTCCTCGAGGTTCCGAAGACGGCGGACATCCCCGATCCACACGAGCTGCTGCGCGACATGCGGCGATTCCTGCAGCGTCGTTCCAGCGAGGCGATCCTGCTCGGCGAGGTCAATCTGCCGTACGAGGAGCAGCGCGCGTACTTCGGGGGCACCGACGGCGACGAGCTGACCATGCAGTTCGACTTCGTGGCGATGCAGTCGCTGTATCTGTCCCTCGCCCGTCGTGATCCCGCGCCGCTCGTCGCCGCACTCACCGCGCGCCCGGTCCTCGGACCGGAGGTGCAATGGGCGAACTTCCTCCGGAACCACGATGAGCTCACTCTCGACAAGCTGACCGATGCCGAGCGTCAGGAGGTCTTCGAGGCGTTCGCGCCAGACGAGCGGCAGCGCGTGTTCGGCCGCGGGATCACGCGGCGCCTGCCGCCGATGCTGGAAGGCGACCCGCGGAGGATCCGGATGGCGTACAGCCTGCTCTTCACGCTCCCCGGCACCCCCGTTCTGTTCTACGGCGAAGAGATCGGGATGGGCGAGAACATCGCCGTCGAGGGGCGGCAGGCCGTGCGTACGCCGATGCAGTGGTCGGCGGATCGCAACGGGGGCTTCTCCGACGCGCGCCCCTCCCGGCTCGTCGCGCCGCCGCCGACCGACGGGTATGCGCCCACGCACGTGAATGCCGCCGCCCAGCTCGAGGACCATGGCTCGCTGCTGCACTTTCTCCGCGAACTGACCGCGCTCTACCGGGTATCGCCGGAGCTCGGGTGGGGGTCGTTCACCGTCATCGAGCAGCCGCAGGACGCCCTGCTGGTGCACTCCCTGGAGGCCGACGTCGGGCGCACGATCGCCGTGCACAACTTCGCGGAACGTCCGGCGACGACGCGGTTCCGACTGGGGGAGGAGCCCGCGGGCACGACCCTGGTCGACCTCCTCGACGCGCGGCGCGTGCCCCTCGACGACGACGGAGAGGTGGAGCTGGAGCTTCCGGCCTACGGCTACCGGTGGCTGCGGGTCTCCCGCCCGGGAGACGGCAGGATCCTGTGACGGGCGGAAACGCCGAAGGCCCCGGATGACCGGGGCCTTCGGAGGGGATTCGGTGGGCGATACCGGACTCGAACCGATGACCTCTTCCGTGTGAAGGAAGCGCGCTACCAACTGCGCCAATCGCCCATACCCGTGGGGTACGTCAACCGATACTACCCGACCGTCAGGCGCTCCGATGACCAGTCCGGGAGACACGCGCGAGATTCGCTGCGGGTTTGGCGGAGCGCGGATCATCGGCTAATGTTTCATAAGTGCCCGGGACAACCGGGAACGAAATGCGGATGTAGCGCAGTTGGTAGCGCACAACCTTGCCAAGGTTGGGGTCGCGAGTTCGAGTCTCGTCATCCGCTCGAGTGCAGTAGATCTTCTCGAAGATCGGCGGCACGTGGGGTCAATCCACACGGTGGCGTGGCCGAGCGGCTAGGCACCGGCCTGCAAAGCCGTTTACACGGGTTCGAATCCCGTCGCCACCTCACGGGAAAACTGAATAGCCCCAACGGGCGCGATTGGCGCAGCGGTAGCGCGCTTCCCTGACACGGAAGAGGTCACTGGTTCGATCCCAGTATCGCGCACCACCTGAAACCCCCGGTTCGCCGGGGGTTTTTTGTTGCCCCCAGCTCTCCTCCCTGCGCGCGAGGTCGCAGATCCGCGGGAGGTCGCAGCCCGATCGCGGAGCTCCGCGACCTCGGTGCGAATTTGCGTGTCGATGCCGTCGGGATCGAGTTCGAAGATGTGTTCGAATATCGATATCCTGGACGTGGCCGGAGGAAGGAGCCGGTGTGGGGAACTCGGGTCGCGCGCTCTCTGCGTACAACGACATGCGGTCGCAGCATCAGGCCATCGAGGCCGCCGCGCGCCGGGGCCCCCTGCAGTCCCTGTCCGATCGCGAGCTCGCCTTGCGGGAGTCCGCCGTCACCGTCTATCCGCACGCGCTCCAGCGGCGGGTGCGGGCGTGGGTGCGGTTCGGCCCGGAGGCGATCCGCGTCGAGGCGAAGGTCGTCCGCTCCACCCCGCTCGCCGCGGGTATCGAGTTCCGTGCCGGTGACCGCACGTACCGCTGCTGGGTCTGGGGGAACGCCGTGCAACCCGTGGACGGGTGACCGGGCCGGCGGACACCGCTCGCACTCCGGCTCCACGCCGGACGCGACAGACAGGACGCCCCCTCCGTCATGCGAGGAGGGGACGTCCCCGACCGGGTGGGGTGAGCGTCAGACGCGCGCCGTGCCCGCGCCGTTCTGCGGGACGCGCGGCTCTCGACTGACGAAGATGCCCAGCAGCACCATGCCGATCGCGAGACCGAGGTGGAGCCAGTTGTCGGCGTTGTTCACCGGCAGGAAGTTCAGCTGCTCGTTGCCGACCGCGATGAGGCCGTACAGCCAGACGACGAGGTACGCGAGCCCGCCGATGATGAGGTAGAGACGGGACGCGCGCGGCGACGCGGCGAGCGCGATGCCCGCGACCGCGAACAGCAGGTGCACGACGTTGTGCAGCACAGACACCTGGAACACGCCGAGGAGCAGGGCCTCGGACGCTGCTCCGGCGCCGTGCAGGTGCTCGGCCGAGTGGGTGACGCCCGGGATGAAACCGGCGATGCCCACGATGAGGAAGACGATGCCGATGATCAGCGCCGTCTTCTGGATCGGTGTGCCGGCGTAGCGGGTGGTGCGGGTGGTGTCGCTCATGATCCCCTCCAGGGTGTGGTGCGGTTGCCCGACCGTAGGACTTCCTGTGCGCGCGCTGAGAGGGCATTGACGCATCAGGAGTCACGCGGTAACTTCATGCGCCCGTTCCCGGACGCCGCTGCGACGTGGGCGAGAACCGCGGATTGTCAATCCCCCTCGGCAGGAGGGGACCGCTTCGTACGCTCAGGCCATGACCGATGCCGCTCTGGACCGCACCTGCGGCCTCGCCTCGACATCCGATCGCGACGCCGCGACCGGATTGCGACGCATCGACCATCTGGCGCAACTGGCCGCCGTCGTCCGTGCATGCCCCGGTCTGCACGTCCGTTACTCCGAGGGCCCGGATGCGGATGCCCGTCGTTCCAGCGTCGACACGGAGAGCGGCCTCGAGCTGCCCGGTCTCTCCGTGAACCCGCTGGACGCCGAACGCTGGTGGACGCGTCCGCTGGAGGACTGGCTCGCGCGCCAGCTCTGTCAGTACCGGCACCTCGCCGAGAAGGACCCGCAGCGCATCGCCTGGATCCTCCGTGGCGAGCACTGCGGCCGGGGGCCCGACTGCGAGCCGCTGCTCCGAGAGGTGGAGCCCATCGCCGTCATCGGCGAACACGTCCTGCTCGAGGCCAGGGAACGGTACGAGCGCAATTTCGATGCGGGGCGCGGACCCGCCGGCGACGAGGAGGATCGGGAATGAGCAGAGGGCGGCAGTGGACGGAGGTGGTTCCCGGCTTCTTCGGCATCAGTGTGGCGGACGTGAACTGCTACCTCGTGCAGACCGCGGACGGGCTCACGCTGTTCGACGCGGGACTGCCGCGCAGCAGGGGCGTGCTGCGCGACCTGCTCGGCCACCTCGGGGCGAAGGAGACCGACATCGATGCGGTCGTCCTGACGCACGGGCACTTCGACCACGTCGGTGTCGCGCGCGGGCTCCACGAGGAGGGGGTCTCGGTGTTCGTCCACCCTCGCGACGCACAACTGGCCCGTCACCCCTACAGCTACCGTCCGGCCTCACCTCGCGTCCCCTACGTGCTCACCCATCCGCGGGGGATCCCCACCATCACCCGGATGGCTCTTGCCGGAGCGCTCAACGTCCGCGGCCTCGACGCGCAGCCTCGCGTGACGCACGAGCATCCGATCGACGCCCCCGGGACCCCGATCGCCCTGTGGACTCCGGGGCACACGGAAGGGCACTGCGCGTACCTGTTCGAGGAGTCCGGGGTGCTCATCGCCGGCGACGCCCTCGTGACGCTCGACCCGTACACCGGCGAGACCGGTCCGCAGATCGTCGCCAGGGCGGCCACGGCCGATACCGCGGAGGCGATGGAGTCGCTGGATACCCTGGCACGGACGAGCGCGCGGGTCGTCCTGACGGGCCACGGAGACCCCGTCCTGGATGGCGTGGGGCCCGCCGTCGCCGCCGCGCGGCGACGCGGACCCCACTGACTCCTCGGCTTCAGTCGAGGAGCGTCTCCCCGATGTAGCCGCCTTCCGCACATCCCGGAGGGACAGCGAACACGGCGGATCCGATCGGGACCGTCCACTCGTTGAGCAGGTCGAGCTCGTCGAGCCGCTGCTGCATCGGGACGAACTGCCGCGCGACGTCGGCCTGGAACGCGGCGAAGAGCAGCCCGGATTCGGACACGCCGTCTCCGGCCGGGCGCTCGTCGTAGTTATACGCCCGTCGGAAGATGCGCTCCGTCCCGTCTCCGCGAGCGCGCCGGATGTGCGCGAACGCCGGGATGACGGGGAACCCGATGGCCGTCGTCGCGTCGAAGTCCGGCTCGTCGAACTCCGACGTCCCCGTGAGCGGCGCGCCCTCGCGCAGGGTCCTCCCGACGGAGGCCTCGCGGCCCCCGCGATCCAGGCGGTCCCAGGCGTCGAGGTCCATGCGGATGCGGCGCAGGACCATGCCCGTGCCGCCGGCCAGCCAGCCGTCATCACTCCAGACCACGCGCTCGAAGTCGTCGGTCCCCGGCTGCGGGTTGCTCGTGCCGTCGACCTGTCCGAAGAGATTGCGCATGGTCGTCCCCGGTCGCTCGGTGCCGTGTGCGCGGCGGAAGCCCTGCTGGATCCACCGGACGGTCGCGAAGCCGCGCGCGTCCTTCAGGAGCATGCGCTGCGCGTGTGCGACGGTCAGGGGGTCGTCAGCGGCGATCTGGAGGAGCAGGTCTCCGTCCGAGAACTCCGGCTGCAGGCGGTCCACCCGGAAGGCGGGAAGCGGCGCGAGCCACGAGGGCGTGCTGCCGCCGGCCCGTGCCACGAGCGCCGGACCGAAGCCGAATGTGATCGTCAACCGGGCCGGGGCGACGGCGAGCTCCGGCTCCGAGTCCGCGAGCGCCGACCGTCCCTGGGTGAGCCTCGCCGCATCGTCCGTGAGGATCCGCAGGAGCCGGCGGAGCGCGTCGCGGTCGACCTCCGGGCGCAGATCGAGCGCCACGAACGAGCCGTGCGCCTGCGCCGCGGTGTCGATCCCGGCTTGATGGACGCCGTGGAACGGGACGGTGAGGGAGCCGTTGAGCGGTGCGGGGGCCGCGGGAGCCTCCGTGTCCGCTCGCGTGAGGGCGAGATCCGCCCCGACCGCGACGGCGGCCCCGACACCGGCGACAGCCCCTCCGAGGAGGAACTGCCGCCGAGTCGAGCCGGTGCGGCCGGCGCGCGCGCCCGAGACGCGCGCGGACATCAGTGGTCCATGCCCTCGTGGTCGTCGGCGCCGTCGTAGTTCTCGTTCGCGCCGGAGTAGTCCTTCACCGGCGCGGCGAACTCGAACGTGGAGTCGTCCGACAGGGTGACGGTGAACGCGACCTCGTCACCGGCTTTCAGAGGCTCGGAGAGGTCCATCATCATGATGTGATTCCCCCCGGGCTCGAGGGCGAGGGTGCCGCCGGCGGGGACGACGAAGCCCCCGGCGATCTCCCGCATGACCATCTCCCCGGCCTCGTTCTCCACGGTCTCGTGCAGTTCGATCATCGGCGAGGCGGCGGAGGTGACCGACGTCACCGTCACGTCCGCCGCGCCCTCGTTGACGAGTACGCCGAAGCCCGCGGACATGCCGTCATCGGCCGACTTGACCCAGGCGTCGTCGATCCGGAGGACCTCACCGGCGGGGGCACTGGTCGGCGTCTCGGCTGTGGGTGCGGTGCACCCGGTGAGCGCGACGAGCGAGAGGACGATCGCCGCGCCGAGGCGGGGGAGGGAGGTGCGAGTGTTCATGATGATGCCTTTCGGGAGTTCTCTGCCGTGTCGTCGCCGGATTCCGGCGCCACGGCGGCCGCGCGACGGCGGCGGAGGATGAGGAGGACGGAGAAAGCAGCGACGGCGAGTGCCGCTCCCGCCCCGCCGACGAGCAGGACCCGGATCGGGTCGCCCGTCTCGTCTGCGTTCTGATCCGATGCGGTCGACGAGTCGTCCGGGGCGGAGGAGGTCGGCTCCGGGTTCTGTGTCGACTCCAGCGGGACGGCGTCTCCGACGGCGAAGGGGATGACCCCCGCGATCGGGTGCCCGTCCTCGGAGACGACCTGCCAACGCACCTGGTACCCGCCGTCCGGCAAGTCCGTCCTGAGAGCGGCCGTGACATTCCGGCCGCGCACCTCCACCTCGCCGGTCGCCCAGTCCTCGCCCTCCGCGTCGACGACGAGGACGACGGCCCCGGCGGTCGACTCGTCGAGGACGAGGAGCTCGCCCGAGAACGTCATGGTGACGCTCGAGGGCGCAGCATCGAGATGCTCACCGTCGCCGGGGTCGCTCTCGAGGAGTTGGTCATGGGCGGTCGCCGGCGCTGCCGTCGCGAGGACCGCGACAGCCGCCAGCACCGCCCCGGCCGCGAATCTGCGGACAGGGGACATGGAAGAGCCTCTCTTCAGACGTCGCCGAGCGACGTGGGTACCTGCGTTCGGACGCGCGTCACCGGGACAGCGCGAGGACGCACCGCACGGCGCGAAGCCGTGGGCGCGGATCAGAGCGCGGGAAGAGAGGGCGGTGCGCGCCCGAGAAGCGGGGTGAGGAGCCGAAGATCATGGGCCGTCCGGACGAGGAAGACCCCGGCCAGGCGACACGGAGAGGTGGCGGAGCGCGGGGCGAGCGTCACGTCCGCACGCCGACGCACCCAGCGGATCAATCGGACGGCGAGATCACGCACGGTGAGGAGCAGCCGCTCGCCGCGGTGGAGCGCCGTCACCGTGAGGAGGGCGGCGAGGGCGTGCCCGAGCCACATCGCGGCGTCCGCGGTCGCGACGACCGCAGCGCCCTCGGCTGCGGGAAGCACGAGCGGTGCGCCGTGCACGTGCCGGATCGCCACGCCGGACGGAGTGACCGTGCCGAGCACGAAGAGCACGTGGAAGAGGAACTGGCTGACAGCCACCGAGAGGGTGAGCCGGGTGAGGGAGAGCTTCCGTCCGGCGAGCAGCACGCTCACCATGAAGGCGAACAGCCAGGGCACGAGGATACCCAAGGGGCCCGGCATCTCTCCGCCGCCGCTCACGTGACCCGCGAGAGCCACGAAGATCGCGAGCGACGAGGTCGCGAAGCCCCGCACGACGGCGGGCTTGCGGGACGGGCTCACGGCCACCAGTCTGCCATGTGCCGGAGTCCGTGACGGGCCGGGGCGCGCGTCAGCCCCGTGGTGCTCCGGTGCGCTTCACGCCGTCGTAGGCGGCGAGCGCAGCCTTGCGCGTCTCGCCGAGGTCGACGATCGGCTCGGTGGGGGCGTCCGCAGCCCAGCGCCCGATGTAGTGCCCCTCGCCGTCGAACTTCCTGGCCTGCAGCTCCGGGTTGAACACGCGGAAGTACGGGGCAGCGTCGGCGCCGGAACCCGCGACCCACTGCCAGTTGAACGGATTGCTCGCGTCATCGGCGTCCACCAACGTGTCCCAGAACCACTCCTCGCCGAGGCGCCAGTCGATGAGGAGGTTCTTGACGAGGAACGATGCCGTGACCATCCGCACCCGGTTGTGCATGTACCCGGTGTGCCAGAGCTCGCGCATGCCCGCGTCGACGAGGGGAACTCCGGTTTCGCCGTGCTGCCAGAGCTCCAGACGTGCGGGATCCAGCGGAGGCCACGGGAACGCGTCGAACTCCCGCCGCAGGTTCTTCGTCGCGAGGTCGGGGAAGTGGAACAGCGTGTGCCAGGCGAACTCGCGCCAGCCCAGCTCCGAGAGAAATCCGCCCGCCCCGTCGACCTCGATCGCCTCATGCCACACGGTGAACGGACTGAGCTCGCCCCAGCGCAGTCGCGGAGACAGCCGGGAAGTGGCACCGGCAGCCGGGGCGTCGCGAGCGTGGTCGTACGTGCGGATGTCGTCGGCGAGGAAGTGCTGCAACCGGCGGCGCGCGGCGGGCTCCCCGGGCTCCCATGTCTCGCGGAGCCCGCCCGCCCAGTCCGGGGCGGTCGGCAGCAGCCCCCAGTCGTCCAGCGCATCGGAGGAGAGCCGCTTCCCGGCGCCGCGGAGCTCGCGGGGTTCGGGGAGCGGAGCGCGCGGGGCCGGAAGGGCCAGACAGGCCCGCCAGAACGGCGTGAAGACCGAATAGTGCGTGCCGCTCCCGGTGGTGACCGTCCACGGCTCGTGCAGGAGCGAACCCGCGAAAGACGCCACCTGGAGACCGTCGTCGCGCAGCGTCGCCTTCAGCCCCGCGTCGATCTCGCGCCCGGCCGCCTCGTAGCGGCGGTTCCAGAAGACCGCTCCGGCACCCGACTCGGCGACCAGCTCCCGCACGATCCGGTCGGCGGGCCCGCGCCGCAGCACCAGCGTCGTCCCCTTCTCCTGCAGCCGCGCGGCGAGGGAGGCCAGCGAATGGTGCAGCCACCAACGCGCGGCACCGCCCAGCCGACGGATGCCGGGGGACTCCTCATCGAGGACGAAGAGCGCGATGATCGGTTCGTCGCGGTCGACCGCGGCACGCAGCGCGGGGTTGTCGGCCAGGCGGAGATCGTCGCGGAACCAGACGATCGAGGGCGAGGTCATCGGGTCGCCCACAGGGCCCAGGCGATCAGCAGAGGCTGCAGGAACAGGCGGCCGAACCGCCGCCGCTCCGTGTCGAGCCCGGGCGTCGATCTCCCGGTGCGCCACTGATGCCAGTTGCCAGGGAAGACCGCGGCGAAGAATCCCGCCGTCGCCCACCCCATCTTGCGGCGTTCCCGCGGCAGAGCCACCAGGCCCGCCGCGAGCGCGACCTCGGCCGCACCCGACGCCAGGACGATCGTGTCCTTGTCCATCCGGGTCAAGCGGGTCGCCCAGTCGGGCACGACGACCCGGAACCCGCGTGTCTGGGTGAAGTGCAGCACGCCCATCGTCCCGAGGGCGAGAGCAAGGAGCCAGCGGGCGATCGTCCGTGTCATGCGCCCACGCTACCGTCCCCGTCGGACGCCGTGCCTGTCACACTGAGGCGATGACCGTGCTGCGCATCACCGTCCTCTTCTTCCTCGCCGCCATCGCCGAGATCGGCGGTGCCTGGCTCATCTGGCAGGCGGTGAAGGAGGACAGGGGGTGGCTGTTCGCCGTCCTCGGGGTGATGGCCCTCGGTGCCTACGGGTTCATCGCGGCGCTGCAGCCGGACGCGAACTTCGGCCGCGTCCTGGCCGCCTACGGCGGGATCTTCATCGCAGGCTCCCTCGCCTGGGGCGTCATCGTCGACGGATTCCGCCCCACCTCGTGGGACGTGATCGGATCCGTGGTGGCGCTGGCCGGGGCGGCGATCATCATCTTCGCACCGGCGGCCGCGGATCCGCTGTCGGAGACCGCCGCGTGACGGTCGGCGACCGGCGAGCGGACGAGTAGCCTAGATCCAGACCCAGATGGAGTGATCAGTGCCTGAAAACGCCCAGCCGACCGACGGCTTCGCCCTGTTCTCTGACCGAAACGTCGTCGCCATGCGCGTCGGCGGCGTCCTGAAGGACCTCGCTGCGACGGTCACCGACACCGACGACGTCGAGCCCGTCACGATCGACAGCCCCGACGGCCTGAACATCCTGCGTCACTCGACCGCGCATGTGCTCGCGCAGGCGGTGCAGCGGATCAACCCGCAGGCGAACCTCGGCATCGGTCCGCCCATCACCGACGGCTTCTATTACGACTTCGGCGTCGACACCCCGTTCACGCCCGAGGACATCAAGGCGATCTCCAAGGAGATGCAGCGCATCGTCCGCGAGGGCCAGCGCTTCGTCCGTCGCGTCGTGACCGACGAGGAGGCTCGTGCGGAGCTCGCGGACGAGCCGTTCAAGCTCGAGCTCATCGGGCTCAAGGGCCCGTCGACGGCCTCCGAGGGCGAGATCGCCGAGGGGGCATCCGTCGAGGTGGGCGAGGGTGAGCTCACGATCTACGACAACACCACCCGCGATGGCGAGGTCGTCTGGAAGGACCTCTGCCGCGGTCCGCACCTGCCCAACACGCGCATGATCGGCAATGGCTGGGACCTCACCCGCATCGCCGCCGCGTACTGGCGGGGGAGCGAGAAGAACCCGCAGCTCCAGCGCATCTACGGCACCGCATGGCCGACGAAGGACGAGCTGCGCGCCTACCAGGAGCGCATCGCCGAGGCCGAGCGCCGCGACCACCGCAAGCTCGGCGCCGAGATGGACCTGTTCTCGTTCCCGGACGAGATCGGCTCGGGACTGGCCGTGTTCCATCCCAAGGGCGGCATCATCCGCTACGAGGTCGAGGAGAACCTGCGCAAGCATCTGCTGCGCAACGGCTACGACCTCGTCAACAGCCCGCACATCACGAAGAAGGATCTCTTCATGACGTCGGGGCACCTGCAGACCTATGCGGACGGCATGTTCCCCCCGATGCACCTCGACGAGGTCCTCGACGACGAGGGCAACGTCACCCGCCAGGGCCAGGACTACTACCTGAAGCCGATGAACTGCCCGTTCCACAACCTCATCTTCCGTTCGCGCGGGCGCTCCTACCGGGAGCTGCCGCTGCGTCTGGCCGAGTTCGGCACGGTCTACCGCTACGAGAAGTCCGGCACGCTCTCGGGGCTGACCCGCGTGCGCGGTCTGACCCAGGACGACGCGCACATCTACGTCGCCCAGGACCAGGTGAAGGAGGAGCTCACCACCAACCTGAACCTCGTGCTCGACCTGCTCCGCGACTACGGCCTCAACGACTTCTACCTCGAGCTCTCGACGAACGAGGAGGGCAACCCGAAGTTCCTCGGCGAGCCCGAGCAGTGGGCGACGGCGATCGACACGCTGCGCGAGGTCGCGATCGAGTCCGGTCTCGAGCTCGTGGCCGACCCGGGCGGCGCCGCCTTCTACGGCCCGAAGATCTCGGTGCAGGCCCGCGACGCCATCGGCCGCACCTGGCAGATGTCGACCATCCAGCTCGACTTCAACCAGCCCGACCGGTTCGAGCTGGAGTACACCGGTCCCGACGGGCAGAAGCACCGGCCTGTGATGATCCACCGGGCGCTCCTCGGCTCCGTCGAGCGCTTCTTCGCGATCCTCCTCGAGCACTACGCCGGCGACTTCCCGCTCTGGCTCGCGCCGAGCCAGGTGGTGGGCGTGCCCGTGGCCGAGCAGTACGGCGACTACCTGGACGACGTCATCGCGCAGCTGCGCGCGGCGGGCGTGCGGGCCGACGTCGATCACTCCGACGACCGCATGCAGAAGAAGATCCGGAATCACACCACCGCGAAGGTGCCGCTGATCCTCATCGTGGGGGAGCAGGATCGTGCCGCGGGGACGGTGTCGTTCCGCTTCCGCGACGGCACGCAGGAGAACGGCGTGCCGGTCGCCGACGCGGTGCGCCGGATCAGCGCCGCCATCGCCTCGCACGCGCTGGTGTTGAAGGCGGGAGACCTCGCATGACGGACGGTGAGGCGGACCTCGAGGACGCCTCCCGTCTCGTCGGGGTGCCCGACGAGTTCCAGCGGCTGTGGACCCCGCACCGGATGGCGTACATCCAGGCCGGGCCGGAGCCGCTGCGCGAGGAATGCCCGTTCTGCGAGGCACCGAAGTACCCGGATGCCGAGCGGCTCATCGTGGCGCGCGGGGAGACCGCGTACGTGCTGCTGAACCTCTTCCCGTACAACTCGGGTCACCTGCTCGTCTGCCCGTACCGGCACATCGCCACCTACGACCAGGCGACGGCCGAGGAGGTCGCCGAGATCGGCGCTCTCACCCAGACCGCGATGCGCGTGCTCCGGGAGGTCTCCGGCTGCGACGGCTTCAACCTCGGCATGAACCAGGGAGCGGTGGCTGGAGCGGGCGTGGACGCGCATCTGCACCAGCACGTGGTGCCGCGGTGGCGCTCGGACGCGAACTTCTTCCCGATCATCGCCAAGACGAAGGCGCTCCCGCAGCTCCTCGGCGAGGTGCGGGAGGCCGTCGCCGAGGCGTGGCCCCCCGCCGACCGCTGAGCCGTCGCGTCGGGGTCCCCGTTCCGGGGACTCAGCGCACCTGGCGGGCGGTGAACTGCATCCGCGGGTTCGCGTAGAACTCCTGAGCCTCGACGAGCTGCAGCTCGCGCTCGCCCGAGTCGAGCGTCGCCTGCAGCAGGTCGTAGACGCTGGAGGCGGTGCGCTCCAGGGCGGTCTGTGCGCTGCCCGTCTCGACGTAGTGCGCGGTGAACAGCGCCGCCGTCACGTCGCCGGAGCCGTTCGCCTTCATCGGCAGGTGCGGGGTCTGCACGAGCCACGCGCCCGCGTCGTCCACGGCGAGCATCTCGATCGTGCCCTCTTCGCGGTCGGGCCGCTCGACGCTCGTGACGAGCACCGTGCGCGGCCCCATCGCCCGCGCGAGGTCGACCGACGCGAGGGTCGACTCGAGCGTGTAGGGCTCGGTCTCGGTGAGGAAGCCCAGCTCGAACTGGTTCGGCGTGATGATGTCGGCCACCGGCACCACGCGTTCGCGGAGCAGGACAGGGATGGCCGGAGCCACGAAGCAGCCGGACTTCGCGTTGCCCATGACCGGGTCGCACGCGTACAGCGCCGTGGGGTTCGCGGCCTTCACCCTGGCGACCGCGTCGATGATGACGTCGCCGATGCCCTCGCTGCCCTGGTAGCCGCTGAGCACGGCGTCGATGGAGCCGAACACGCCGCGCTCCTCGATGCCGGTGATGACCTCGCCCACATCGGCGGGGTCGATCAGCGGGCCGCGCCAGGCGCCATACCCGGTGTGGTTCGAGAAGGTGACGGTGTAGACCGGCAGCACCTCGACGCCGATGCGCTGGAGCGGGAAGACAGCCGCGGAATTGCCGACGTGACCGTATGCGACGGCGGACTGGATGGACAGGATCTTCATACCCGGTCCCTTTCATTCTGGGCGGGCCGGAGCCCGCGTCGGGTGGTCATCGTCCGGCGGCGACGAGGTCGGCGATGAGGGTCTCCGTGTCGTCCTCGGAGAGGTCGTGCACGGTCAGGCGGAGGTGGCGCGAAGGCTCGGCGCGCTCGTCCAGCGCGAAGTCGTCGCCGGTGCGGGCGAGCCAGCCCCGGCGCATGAGGTGGTCGGCGATGGCGCGCGCCGGCTTGGCGAAGCCGACCCACAGGCTCAGGCCGTCCGGGTCCGGGGCGTCGATCCCCTCCGCGCGCAGGCGTTCCGCGAAGGCGGCGTTCCGCGCGGCATAGTGCCGACCTGCCTCCGCGATCTCCTCGCGCACGGCGGGGTCGGTGAGCTGGGCGAGCGTGAGGCGCTGCAGCAGGTGGCTCACCCAGGTGGTGCCGGGGCTGAGCCGCATCGCCAGGCGTTCCGCGGTCTCCGGGTCGGTCGCCGCGAGGGCCAGGCACATGTCAGGGCCCAGGAACTTCGACACCGAGCGCACCAGGGCGAACCGTCGGTGCTCCGGGCCGATCAGCGACTCGTAGGGGCGCTGCGAGAGCAGAGAGAAGTGGTCGTCCTCGATCACGAGCACGTACGGGTGGTCGGCGAGCACGGCCCGCAGCGCCTTCGCCCGGGCGGGGGAGAGGCTGACGCCCGTCGGGTTCTGTGCCCGCGGGGTGCAGATGACGGCGCGGACACCCGCGTCCAGAGCGGCACGGAGGCCGTCGACCGTCATGCCCTCCTCGTCCACCGGCACCGTGACGGCCCGGTACCCTCCGAGCCGCACGGTATGGATGCTCGCGAGGAAGCAGGGGTCCTCGAGGGCCACCGCGTCGTCCCGCATCAGGGCCTGGGCGAGCAGCCGTTCGACGGCATCCACGGCCCCGCTGGTGACGGTGACGCGGAAGTCCTGCCCTGGAAGGTCGGCGCCCATCCACTCCCTCGCCCACGCTTCAAGACCGCGGTCGATCACCGGCTCGCCGTAGAGCACGGGGCGGCGGCCGATCGTGCCGAGCGCCTGCGACGGGTCGGGGATCCGAGAAGCGTCGGGGTTTCCCGTGCCGATGTCGCGGAGCACGGTGTCCGGCGCGTAGCCCTCCTGCGGCACGACGTCGACGCCGGCGAGCACGGTGCCCGCGCGCCCTCGCGAATGCACGAGTCCCGCCTGCGCGAGCTGGCGGTAGGCGGCGACCGCGGTGTTCCGGTTGACACCGAGTGTCGCCGCGAGCTCGCGCACCGGAGGAAGGACCTCGCCGGGGCGGAGCGTGCCGCGGTCCCGGAGGGCGCGCACGCTGTCCGCGATCTCGGCCGCGGTGGTTCCCCTGATCTGCTCGCTCATGATCCTCCTCCGAGATTCTAGGCGGAGCGGACAGTGCTACCTTTGATCTAGATCAAAAACCATTTCGGATCATCCGACAGGAGACCCCCATGACCGAGCAGCCCACCACCGGATCCGCAGGCGTGAAGCGCGGTCTCGCCGAGATGCTCAAGGGCGGCGTCATCATGGACGTCGTCACCGCCGAGCAGGCGAAGATCGCCGAGGACGCCGGCGCCGTCGCCGTGATGGCACTGGAGCGGGTCCCCGCGGACATCCGCGCGCAGGGCGGCGTCTCGCGGATGAGCGACCCGGACATGATCGACAGCATCATCGACGCGGTGTCCATCCCCGTCATGGCGAAGGCGCGGATCGGGCACTTCGTAGAGGCGCAGGTGCTGCAGGAGCTCGGCGTCGACTACATCGACGAGTCCGAGGTGCTCTCGCCCGCCGACTACGTGAACCACATCGACAAGTTCGGCTTCACCGTGCCGTTCGTCTGTGGGGCCACGAACCTGGGGGAGGCGCTGCGCCGCATCAACGAGGGCGCGGCGATGATCCGCTCCAAGGGCGAGGCCGGCACGGGTGACGTCTCTGAGGCGATGAAGCACATCCGGAAGATCCGGGGAGAGATCGCCGCGCTGACCGCGCTGCCGAAGGACGAACTGTTCGTGGCGGCGAAGGAGTTGCAGGCGCCCTATGAGCTCGTCGCGGAGATCGCCGAGACCGGGAAGCTCCCCGTGGTGCTGTTCGTCGCCGGTGGGGTCGCGACCCCGGCCGACGCGGCGATGATGATGCAGCTCGGCGCCGACGGCGTGTTCGTCGGCTCCGGCATCTTCAAGTCCGGCAATCCCGCCGAGCGGGCGAAGGCCATCGTCAAGGCCACCACGTTCTTCGACGACCCGAAGGTGATCGCCGAGGTGTCCCGCGGGCTGGGCGAGGCGATGGTCGGCATCAATGTGAGCGACCTGCCCGCGCCGCACCGCCTCGCCGAGCGTGGCTGGTAGTCCGCGCGTCGGCGTCCTCGCGCTCCAGGGGGACGTGCGGGAGCATGCCGCGCTCCTCGAGGCCCTCGGCGCCGACGTCGCTCTGGTCCGTCGGCCCGAGGAACTCGCCCGGGTCGACGGCCTCGTGATCCCTGGCGGCGAATCGACCGTGATCGACAAGCTGGCGCGGCTGTTCGGGCTGCAGCAGCCGATCCGCGACGCGATCGCCGGCGGGATGCCGGTGCTCGGCACCTGCGCGGGGCTGATCCTGCTGGCCGATGAGGTCATCGACGCGATCGATGGGCAGCAGAGCTTCGGCGGACTCGATGCGGTCGTGCGGCGCAACGCGTTCGGGCGGCAGGCCGAGTCGTTCGAGGCCGAGCTGACGGTGCCCGCGTTCGACGAGCCGGTGACGGCGGCGTTCATCCGCGGACCCGTCGTGGAGGCGGTGGGGCCGCGGGCCTCGGTGCTCGCGACGCTGCCGGACGGCCGTGTGGTCGCCGTGGAGCAGGACGGGCTGCTCGGTCTGAGCTTCCACCCGGAGATCTCGAACGAGACGCGGTTCCACCGGCGCTTCCTGGATCGGGTCTCCCGCCGTTGACTTCGCGACTGCGAGTGCAGGCGTGCGCGCGCGAACAGGCGCCTCCGCGCGCAGATGCCTGAACTCGCGCGAACGCCTGTGCCAGCGGAGCCGGAGCGGTGCCGCGGCACGTTTCGATAGACTGGACGACGCCCTGGGCGGCGTTCCGGGGCGCAGACGACGAGCGGAGACTTATGTCCGGGCATTCCAAGTGGGCCACGACCAAGCACAAGAAGGCCGTCATCGACGCGCGCCGTGCGAAGTCCTGGGCCAAGCTCATCAAGAACATCGAGGTCGCGGCCAAGCTGGGCGGCGCCGATCTGCAGGGCAACCCGACGCTCTTCGACGCGGTGCTCAAGGCGAAGAAGACCTCCGTCCCCAAGGACAACATCGACCGTGCCATCAAGCGCGGTGCCGGCATCGGCGGCGAGGCCGTCGAGTACACCTCGATCATGTACGAGGGCTATGGGCCCAACGGCGTCGCGCTCATGATCGAGTGTCTGACCGACAACAAGAACCGCGCCGCGGCCGAGGTGCGCACGGCACTCAGCCGCAACGGCGGCACCCTCGCCGACCCGGGCAGTGTCGCGTACAACTTCAGCCGCAAGGGCGTCATCGTCGTCGGTTCCGAGGGCACCACCGAGGATGACGTGATGATGGCGGCGCTGGAGGCCGGCGCCGAGGAGATCGAGCCGCACGCCGAGGGCTTCGAGGTCATCACCGAGGCGAGCGATCTCGTGGCCGTCCGTTCCGCGTTGCAGGACGCCGGGATCGACTACGAGTCGGCCGACGTCGAGTTCGTGCCGAACCTCAAGGTCGAGATCGACGCCGAGACCGCCCGCAAGGTGTTCCGCCTCATCGATGCGCTCGAAGACAGCGAGGACGTGCAGAACGTCTTCAGCAACTTCGACCTGTCCGCCGAAGTCCAGGCGGAGCTCGAGAACGACGACGCCTAGGCGCGGCGCGAGTCGACGACGGCGCACGCGGCCTAGCCTGATCGGGTGACCACTTCGCTGCGCGTGCTCGGCATCGACCCCGGACTCACCCGGTGCGGTGTCGGGATCGTCGATGTCGACCGTGCCCGCCGCGGCACGCTGGTCCACGTGGGGGTGATCCGCTCCGCCCCGGATGCGGAGATCGGCGACCGCCTCGCCGTCGTCGCGGCGGGCATCCGCGCCGCGATCGCCGAGCACCGCCCCGATGCGGTCGCGGTCGAGAGGGTGTTCGCGCAGCAGAACACGCATACGGTCATGGGCACCGCGCAGGCGAGCGGTGTCGCGCTCCTGATCGCCGCAGAGGCGGGCCTGCCGGCGGCGACCCACACGCCGAGCGAGGTCAAGGCCGCCGTCACCGGGTACGGCTCCGCCGACAAGCGTCAGGTCCAGGCGATGATCGCGCGGATCCTGCGGTTGGATGCCCCTCCGCAGCCGGCCGACGCCGCCGATGCCCTGGCGATCGCCCTGTGTCACGCCTGGCGCCGCGGCGCCCCGGTATCGAGCCGCGCGGGCGGCGGCCTGACCCCCGCGCAGCGCGCATGGGCCGACGCGGAGCGTGTCGCTCGAACATATCTACGAGCCGGCTCCTAGACTGAGAGGATGATCTCCTCTCTGCACGGCACCGTGCTGCACACGACGCCGGACCAGGTCATCATCGACGTCGGCGGCGTGGGCTTCGCGGTCGCGGTCCCGGCCGATGTCGCCCACACCGCGACGGTGGGGGAGAAGCTCCTGCTGCACACGAGCCTCATCGTGCGGGAGGACTCGCTGTCCCTGTTCGGGTTCGCCGACCGCGGAGAGCTGGAGATCTTCAGCCTGCTGCTCAGCGTCACCGGGGTCGGTCCGAAGTCGGCGCTCGGCGTGCTGTCGCACCTCACCGCCGACCAGATCGCCGAGGCGGTGACCGCGGAGGACGACGCTCCGTTCCGTCGGGTCTCCGGCATCGGCCCGAAGACGGCCAAGCTCATCGTCGTGCAGCTCGCCGGCAAGGTGCAGCCCGTGGCTGCGCCGTCGGCTCCTGCGGCGGCCGGAGGCGGGGACGTCGTCACCCAGGTGACGGTGGCGCTCGTCGGGCTCGGCTGGTCGGAGAAGGTCGCAGCCGAGGCGGCGACCCAGACGGCGACGGATGCGACGGACACCGAGCGCGCGTCGGTCGCCCTCCTCCTGCGGCGTACGCTCGCGCTGCTCGGACCCGCGCAGGCAGGCCAAGGCCGTGGCTGACGCCCTCGATCCGACCGAGCCGACGGACGAGTCCGAACTCGCCATCGAGGGCGCCCTCCGCCCCTCGAGCCTCGACGAGTTCGTGGGGCAGCAGAAGGTGCGGGGACAGCTGCAGCTCCTCCTGGAGGCGGCCCGCATCCAATCGCGCCCTGCGGACCACATCCTGCTCGCCGGCCCTCCCGGACTCGGCAAGACGACGCTGGCGATGATCGTGGCGCACGAGAGCGAGCGTCCGCTGCGCATGTCCAGCGGGCCTGCGATCCAGCACGCCGGGGATCTGGCGGCGCTGCTGTCGAGCCTCGTGCCCGGCGAGGTCCTCTTCATCGACGAGATCCATCGCATGGCCCGGTCGGCGGAGGAGATGCTGTACCTCGCCATGGAGGACTACCGGATCGACATCATGGTCGGGAAGGGCGCGGGGGCGACCAGCATCCCGCTGGAGCTGTCGCCGTTCACCCTGGTCGGCGCGACCACGCGGTCCGGGCTGCTGCCCAATCCGCTCCGGGATCGGTTCGGTTTCACGGGGCACCTCGAGTTCTACGACGAGGGGGAGCTGGAGCGGGTGATCGGCCGTTCCGCTGCGGTGCTCGGCGTCGACCTCCCGACGGACTCGCTCTCCGAGATCGCGCGACGCTCCCGCGGGACCCCGCGCATCGCGAATCGGCTGCTGCGCCGCGTGCGCGACTATGCGCTCGTGCACGGTGGCGGCGAGGCGACGCTCAGCGGCGTGCGGGCGGCCCTCGACCTCTACGACGTGGACGCGATCGGACTGGACCGTCTGGACCGCGCGGTGCTGGAGGCCCTGGTGCGTCGGTTCCGCGGCGGACCGGTCGGCCTGAGCACGCTCGCGGTGGCGGTGGGAGAGGAGCCGGAGACCGTCGAGAGCGTGGTCGAGCCCTATCTCGTCCGGATCGGCTTCCTGGGCAGGACGCCCCGAGGGCGGGTCGCGACGCCGGAGGCCTACGACCACCTCGGTGTGGCGCACCCGGACGGGATGCTGAAGTTGGATGACCTATAATCGCTGAAGACTTCCCCGATACCGCTGTGCGCCCAAAGGCTGGTGCGTGCACCTGAGAAAGGCGCCATCCCCATGCCCATGGAATTTGTCCTCTTCGGACTCCTCGCCGTCCTGCTGATCTTCATGATCTTCAACACGCGCAAGCGCACCCGGCAGATGAAGGCCGAGCAGGAGGAGAAGGCGACCAAGACGGTGCCCGGCGCCAAGGTCCTGCTGCAGGGCGGCATCTACGGCACCATCGTCGCGTACGACGCCGAAGACCTCGATTCCCCGGCCCTCGTGGAGATCGCTCCCGGCACCGTCATCGAGGTGCACAGCCAGGCCATCCTCCGTGTCGTGGAGCCCAAGGACGCCATCGTCGACGTGCCTGTCGCCGGCGCGGACGACCACATCGTCGACGAGACCGCCGCTCCCGCGCTGGAGACGCCGGAGGAGACCCGCGCCCGCCTCGAGCGGGACGCCGACGACAAGTAGCACGCAGGCCGTCACGGCCTCCCGGATCACCGTCCTTCCAGAAAGCTGAACACACGTGGCTTCATCCTCTCCCGTCCGCCACGCCTGGCGGGTCCTCCTCGGCCTGCTCCTCGTGACGGGCGTGCTCTTCGGCATCAATGCGCTGGGTGTGTACGTCTTCAAGCAGAGCTCGTGGACACCCGAGCTCGCGCTCGATCTGCAGGGCGGCACCCAGATCGTCCTGAGCGCCGAGACCGAGGACGGAGCCGCGCCGACGCAGGAGCAGCTCGATCAGGCCGCGGCGATCATCCGTCAGCGTGTCGACGCCTCCGGCGTCGCCGAGGCCGACATCACCACCGAGGGCGGGCGCAACATCGTCGTCCAGATCCCGGGTGAGGCTGACGAGCAGACGCGGCAGCGCATCCAGTCCAGCGCTCAGCTCGAGTTCCGTCCCGTGCTCTACACCACGGCGGCGAGCACCGAATTCGTCGGCGAGGACGGCAACTCCACGCCGTACCCGAGCCCGGACCCGTCGCTGAACGCGGAGCCCACGGCGGAGCCCACGGACGCCAGCGACCTCTCGTGGGTCACCGACAAGCTCGCGGCGGAGTTCCAGGCGTACGACTGCGCCAACCCCGCCAACGACCCGTCGAAGGCCCCGAAGGACGAGCCGGTGATCGCCTGCTCGCCCGATGACACGGCCAAGTTCATCCTGGGCCCGGCTGAGCTGGACGGCCGCGCGATCACCGACGCCACCGCGGGACGCGACCCGCGCTCCGGTGCCTGGATCGTGCAGCTCACCATGAACGGCGAGGGCGCGGACGCCTTCGGCCAGGTCAGCACCCGCCTCAACCAGAACCGCATCGACGGACTGTCGCCGCGCGACCAGTTCGCATTCGTGCTCGACGGCGAGGTCATCAGCGCACCGCGCATGAACGGCGTCATCCTCGACGGCCGTCCCAGCATCTCGGGCAGCTTCACGCAGGAGAGCGCGACGACCCTGGCCGACCAGCTCAAGTTCGGAGCCCTTCCGCTCAGCTTCGAGGTGCAGAGCTCGGACACGATCTCCGCGACCCTCGGCACCCAGCAGCTCCAGATCGGTTTGATCGCGGGCCTCATCGGTCTCGCGCTCGTGGCGGTGTACTCGCTGCTGTCCTACCGCGCACTCGGGACGGTGATCATCGCGTCGATCGCGGTGATGGCGGTGCTCACGTACATCGTCATCTGCATCCTGGCGTGGCGGATCGGCTTCCGGCTGTCGCTCGCCGGCGTCGCCGGCCTGATCGTGTCGATCGGCTTCACCGCGGACTCCTTCATCGTCTACTTCGAGCGCATCCGCGATGAGCTGCGCGACGGCAAGTCGATCACGGGCGCCGTCGAGGACGGCTGGGGTCGGGCGAAGCGGACGATCTACATCTCCAAGTCGATCAACGTCCTGGCCGCCGTGGTGCTGTACATCCTCGCCGACTCGACGGTGAAGGGCTTCGCGTTCACGCTGGGCCTCACGACCGTGATCGACGTGCTGATCTTCGTGATCTTCACCCACCCGGTCATGCAGCTGCTCGCTCGTACGCGGTTCTTCGGCGGCGGGCACAAGCTCTCCGGCCTGGATCCGGAGGCCCTTGGTGCCGTGTACCGGAGCCGCTCGCAGTACCGCGAGGTCGCCACGGCATCCGCGGGGCGCGGGGCGAAGAACGCGCGCTCGCGCGGAGAGGCGGACCGCCGGCAGACCATCGCCGAGCGCAAGCGGGCGGAGGCCCTCGCCGCCGAGAGACAGACCACGGCCGGAAGAGAGGGAGACAACTGATGCCTTCCATGAATGAGTTCGGCAACAACCTCTACACGGGCAAGACCTCCTTCCCGTTCGTCGGCCGCCGCCGCCTCTGGTTCATCATCGCGATCGCTCTGGTCGTCGGCTCGGCCCTCGTGCCGCTGTTCCGCCCGATCCAGTTCTCGATCGAGTTCACCGGCGGCTCGCAGTTCACGGTCGCCGCGCCCGATACCACGGATCAGGACACCGCGACCGAAGCGGTGCAGTCGGTGGTTCCCGGCGCCGCCACCAAGGTCGTCATCGTCAACGACCAGGACGTCCGGGTGCAGACCGATCAGATGACCGAGGCGGAGACACAGCAGGTGGCGCGCGCCCTCGCCGACGCCTACGGCGTCGAACCCGATGCGGTCGCCTCCTCGTTCATCGGCCCGGCCTGGGGCGAGAGCGTGACCCGGCAGTCGCTGTGGGGCCTGGCGATCTTCCTCGCGCTGACCTTCCTCATCCTCGCCATCTACTTCCGCACCTGGAAGATGTCGGCGGCGGCGATCATCGGCCTGCTCGACGTGCTCGTGATCACGGTCGGCGTGTACGCCCTCGCCGGGTTCGAGATCTCGCCGGCGGCCGTCATCGGCTTCCTGACCATCCTCGCGTACTCCCTGTACGACACCACCGTCGTGTTCGACAAGATCAGGGAGAACACCACGGAGGACGGGGAGAAGACGTCGCGGCTGTTCGGGGAGTCGGTCAACCTCGCGGTGAACCAGACCCTCATCCGGTCGATCAACACCTCCGTGGTGGCGGCGCTGCCGGTCGGTGCGATCCTCTTCATCGGCGCCTTCTGGCTCGGTGCCGAGACTCTGACCGACATCTCGCTGTCGATCTTCGTGGGCATCCTCGTGGCGACCTACTCGACCCTGTTCGTGGCCGCGCCGCTGTACTCGCTCTTCCGTGAGAACGAGCCGCAGATCAAGGAGCGCGACGCCCGCATCCGTGCCGCACGGACCAAAGCGGCTGTCGACGCCTGACGCCCCCGCCGCGGGGCCGACCCCCGCTCAGCGCGCGTAGGATTGTCTGATTCGGAGGTGAGTGGATGGCGGAGCCGCAGACGGCATCGCAGGGTTCGAGTCTGCGACGGCTGGTGCCCCGCATCTTCTCGCGCGCGTCCCGGATCAACGATCTCGACAACCTGATCCGCACCGTCAGGGCCAACCACCCGAAGGGCGACTTCGCTGTCATCTCCCGCGCCTATGCCGTGGCGAAGGAGAAGCACGAGGGTCAGAAGCGGCAGAGCGGTGAGCCGTACATCACGCACCCGCTCGCCGTCGCGCAGATCCTCGCGGAGCTCGGTCTCGGACCGCGCGCGATCGCCGCCGCCCTGCTGCACGACACGGTCGAGGACACCGGTTACGCGCTCACCGATCTGACCGCCGAGTTCGGCGACGAGGTCGCGATGCTCGTCGACGGCGTCACCAAGCTCGACAAGGTCAAGTACGGCGAGAGCGCGCAGGCCGAGACCGTCCGCAAGATGATCGTCGCGATGTCGAAGGACATCCGGGTCCTGCTCATCAAGCTCGCCGACCGGCTCCACAACGCCCGCACCTGGGGCTTCGTCCCGCCGGAGAAGGCGGCGAAGAAGGCCAAGGAGACGCTGGAGATCTACGCGCCGCTGGCCAATCGCCTCGGCATCCAGGCGATCAAGTCGGAGCTCGAAGACCTGTCCTTCGCGGTCCTCCACCCGAAGATCTACAACGAGATCCACAGCCTCATCGCCCAGCGCACCCCGCAGCGCGAGAAGTACCTGAGCCAGGTCATCGAGGAGATCGACGAAGACCTCCGCGACCTGCGCATCCGCGGCAAGGTCGTCGGCCGGCCCAAGCAGCTGTACTCGGTGTATCAGAAGATGGTCATCCGAGGTCGCGAGTTCGACGACATCTACGACCTGATCGGGATCCGCGTCCTCGTCTCGTCCGTGCGCGACTGCTATGCGGTGCTCGGGGCGATCCATGCTCGCTGGACGCCGCTGCCCGGCCGGTTCAAGGACTACATCGCCACCCCGAAGTTCAACCTTTACCAGTCGCTGCACACGACCGTGATCGGCCCGGCCGGTCGCACGGTCGAGATCCAGATCCGCACGCACGAGATGCACCACCAGGCGGAGTACGGCGTCGCCGCGCACTGGATGTACAAGGAGCGGATGAACGGCGGAGGCAAGGCCGAGGTCCGCGCCTCCGACACCGACATGGCGTGGCTCGCGCACATCTCCGACTGGCAGGCCGAGACGGCAGACCCCGGGGAGTTCCTCGACTCCCTGCGGTTCGAGATCGGCGCCAAGGAGGTCTACGTCTTCACGCCGAAGGGGCGCGTGATCGGTCTCCCGGCCGGCGCCACCCCGGTCGACTTCGCCTATGCCGTGCACACCGAGATCGGGCACCGCACCATGGGCGCCAAGGTCAACGGACGCCTGGTGCCGCTGGAGTCGGAGCTGAAGAGCGGCGACGTCGTCGAGGTCTTCACCTCCAAGAATCCGGACGCGGGGCCGAGCCAGGACTGGCTCGGGTTCGTCAAGAGCACCCGTGCCAGGAACAAGATCCGCGGCTGGTTCACCAAGGAGCGCCGCGAAGAGGCCATCGAGCAGGGCAAGGAGGCGATCGCCCGCGCGATGCGCCGGCAGAACCTCCCGCTGCAGCGTCTGATGAGCCAGGACTCGTTCACCGAGGTCGCTCACCAGATGCACTACGAGGACGTCTCGGGTCTCTACGCCGCGGTCGGCGAGGGCCACGTCTCGACCCAGTCGGTGCTGGAGAAGGTCACCGCGCTCGTCGCCACCGACGAGCCGACCACCGGGGCGATCGACCTTCCGGGAAGCGTCCAGACGCGAGAGTCGCGGGGCGGCGACTCCGGCGTGCTGGTGCGCGGCGCGAACGACATCCTCGTCAAGCTCGCGAAGTGCTGCACTCCGGTGCCCGGTGATCCCATCGTCGGCTTCGTCACCCGGGGGAGCGGTGTCTCCGTGCACCGGGCGGACTGCGTGAACGTGAAGGCTCTCAGCGGCGAGCAGGACCGCTTCGTCGAGGTCTCCTGGGCGCCGACGAAGAAGAGCGTGTTCCGTGTGCAGATCCAGGTGGAGGCCCTGGACCGCTCCGGCCTCCTCTCGGACGTCACGCGGGTGCTCAGCGAGCATCACGTGAACATCCTGTCGGCGACCGTGTCGACGACGGATGAGCGCCTGGCACTCAGTCGGTTCGTGTTCGAGATGGGTGACGCCGTGCACCTGGACCGCGTCCTGAACGCGGTGCGCCGGATCGACGCCGTCTACGACGTGTACCGCGTCACGTCCTCCTGACGAGCCGCTCCAACGCCGCGACACCACTGACGCTGCCGGGCACTCGGTGCCGGGCCCGAAGGTCGGCGATGGCGCCGTCGAGCGCGGTCGGGTCGACCTGGGCGAGGGCCTGCATCCACGGGAGCACACGGGGATCGCGGTGCAGCGCCGTGGCGAGGTCGCCCATCGTGCGCACCGGCGACGTCACGAAGATCCCGCCGAGGCGGGCCAGGTCCGCCGCGGGGACCAAGGTGTCGTGGAACGACACTCTGGTCTGCACCCGCGGGCGCACCCGGCGCTCCACGCAGCGTCGCACGTGGTGGATCGACGGCGGGGCATCGCGGGCGCCGTGGATCCAGGCGGCACTGGGCCCGCAGGCCGCTGCGCCCTCCTGGACGAGCGCGGCGATGCTCTGCGCCCGCACATCGGGGGACTCCGGCAGATCAGCCGGGATGTAGGCGTCACCGACCTCGACGACATGGCCGTCGAGCCGGGCGGCACTGAGCTCGCCCACGCTCAGGCGCGCGCCGGGCAGATACAGCAGAGCGGGGTGCATGCCGCCAGTGTGGCGTGATGCACCCCGCTCATGCGGAGATCAGTGAACCTGTGGAGAGCTCAGCCGCCGAGGGCGTTGAGCCAGGCGCGACGGGCCTCGAGGGCGTCCGCTGCCTCCTTGGCGGCCTTGCTGTCCCCGGCCTTCTCGGCGGCGGCCAGTTCGGCCTCGAGCTTCTCGATGGCCTCGTGGAGCTGCGAGCTCATGTCGTTCGCCCGCGCCTTGGTCTCGGGGTTGTTCTTCTTCCAGTCGACGTCCTCGCGCGCCTTGAGTGCCTGCTCGATGACGCGGAGCTTGTCGTCGAGTGCGCGCTCCTTGTCGCGCGGGAAGATGCGTCCGACCTCGTCCCACTCGCGCTGGATACGCGTGAGCAGGGCGCGGGCGCGCTTGATGTTCGGCTCGTCGGCGACCGCCTTCGCCTGCTCGAGCAGCGCCTGCCGGGCCTCGATCTTCGGAGCCGAGTCGGCCTCCTCCGCAGCGGCCTGCT
Source organism: Microbacterium meiriae (assembly GCF_040685015.1). Lineage (NCBI taxonomy): Bacteria > Bacillati > Actinomycetota > Actinomycetes > Micrococcales > Microbacteriaceae > Microbacterium > Microbacterium meiriae. The sequence continues at coordinate 481,765 of NZ_JBFBHD010000002.1, forward strand.
CGGCACGGGCGGCGTAGAGCGCGTCTCCGGCGGCCTTGAACCGTGCCCACAGGGCGTCGTCGGCCTTGCGTCCGGCGCGACCGGCCGTCTTCCACTCGTCCAGGAGGGAGCGGTAGGCGGGGATGCCGTCGACCCCGCGCGGGGCCAGGGCCTCGGCGCGCTCGACCAGTCGGGACTTCGCGTCGCGCGCCGCCTTGTGCGCATCGTCGAGCTCGGAGTAGAACGCCCGGCGGTGCTTGTCGACGACGGCCCTGGCATCGCGGAACCGCTTCCAGAGCTGCTGCGAGACGCCCTTCGACAGGCGCGGACCGTTCTGCTGCTGCGCCTGCCAGGACTCGAACAGCTCGTTGAGCTCGGCGGTCACCTGCTTCCACTGGACCTTGCTCAGGTCGCGGGCGGCGATGGCTTCGGCACGCTCGACGAGGGCGGTGCGCTCGGCGACGGCCTGCTCGACGAGCTCCTTCGCCTGCTGCGCCTCCTGAGCGGTGGCCTCGGACAGCGACGCGGTCAGTGCGGTGAGGCGGTCGCGGAGTCCGGCGAGGTCGCCGACGGCCGCGGCATCCGTAGCCTCGTCGATGAGGTGGGCGGCCTGCTTGGACAGGTCGCTCGCCGAGGCGCCGCCGGCCTGGTGACGCTGCTCGAGGGCGACGACCTTGAAGGCGATGTCGTCGTACTTGCGGACGAAGTAGGCCAGGGCCTCGTCGGGAGTGCCGTCCGGGTACTGACCGACGACGCGCCAGGACTCGCCCTCGCGCACCTCGACGGTGCCGTCTTCGGAGACCCGGCCCCATTCGCCGGCGGAGGAGACCGGTGTCGGCTTCGCAGCGGCCGGCGCGACGGCGGCCGGTGTCGGTGCCTTTCGCGGCAGCGGCACGGCGGGCGGGGTGGGAACGGGCGGGGTCGGCTTCGCGGGCTCGTTGGCAGACACGGTGATTCTCCTTGCGCGGTCACGCCGCGGGAGGCGGAAAGGACGAGGCTCAGCCTAGTACGCCCTCTTCGATCCGCGAGACCCCGTCTTCCCGCCGAGACCCCGTGCTTCGTGCGCGAACGAGGCGGGGTCTCGACGGCGACCCGGGGTCTCGACGAAGTGGGACGTTACCGTTTCGTGAGCAGAACGTTCGACGCAGGAAACACTCCGCGTCATCTCCGGGTAACACGGCGCTCCTATCGTCGCGACCACGACAGTCCCCAGGTCGACAGGAGTTCCATGGACGACAACGCAGCGCGCACAGCGGAGATCGTCGTCGTGGGGGCGGGCGTTGCGGCGCACCGCTTCGTCGCGCGGATGCTGGAGGATCCGGAGCGGGACGTGCGGATCACGGTGTTCGGAGACGAGGGGCGGCTGCCTTATGACCGCTCCGGGCTGGCGCGGGTGGTCGCGGGCGACGCGGCATCGGGCATCGATCTCGACCGGGCGCCGTTCCGCGACGATCGGGTGCGGTTGATCGACGACGACCGGGTGCTGCGTATCGACAGGGCGGGACGCCGCGTGCGGACCCGTTCGCGCCGCTGGTACGACTACGACGCGCTCGTCCTGGCGACCGGGACCCACGCCCGCCCGCTCGAGGTGCCAGGCATCCGCGCTCGTGGGGCCTTCACCTTCCGCGCGATGGAAGACGCACAGACCCTGCGCGCGTTCCTGGCCATCCGCAGGACGGAGCTGCCACGTGCCCTCCGAGCGGTGGTGGTCGGCGGAGACGAGTCCGGGGTCGACGTTGCGCTCGCTCTGGACGAGGCCGGAGTGCAGACGACCCTCGTCGCCACCGCGGATCGGCTGCTTCCCTCCGTGCTGTCGGCGCCGGCTGCGGCGGCGCTGCGGCGGGTCATGGAGGCACGCGGGATCACCGTGCGGACCCGGACGCGGCTGACGCGCGTCGATCCCGACGAGGCCGGTGCCGTCACCGCGGTCGAGTTCCAGGACGGGACCTTCGCCCGGGCGGACCTCGTCGTGACGACCGGTGCACGGGCCAGAGACGAACTCGCGCGCAACGCCGGTCTCCCGGTGCGCCAGGGCGGAGGCGTGATCGTGGATGCCGCCGGACAGACAGAGGATGAGCGGATCCTCGCCATCGGGGACGTCGCGGTGGGAGTCGGTCAGCTCGAGCGGGGCGTCGAAGCCGTATGCTCCTCCGCGGACCGTGCGGTCGCCGCCCTGTGCGGTGCTCCGCTCACGTACCGAGGACCGCGGCGCTGGTACGGACGGCCCGGTGGCATCGACCTCGCCGTCCTGCGGATCGACGACGTCCGCGGGTCGGCCTTCGCCGTCCCGCTGTCCGCCCTCGACGGACGCCGTTTCGGAGAGATCCTGCTCTCCGCAGATGCGCGTCAGGTGTACGGAACGACGACGATCGGCGAACAGGGTGAGGCATGGCTGGCGCGGTTCTCGCGCGATGACACCGATCGGCGCGCGGAGGTTCGCGTGCTTCTGGCTTCGGCAGCGTCCGACGACCGCGCGGACGAATGCGGCCACGGTCTCCTGACGCTCCCGCTGGACGCGCTGAGTGTCGAGCTGGATCGCCGGGGGATCCGGACGTTCGCCGATGCCCTGGCCGCAGCGGGGGAGAGCCGTGACTGCGGGCCCTGCCTCCGCCGTCTGGCGGTTGCGCTGCTGCAGCGTGACCCCGCCCCTGCCGACACCCCCGACCGCCGACCGGGCGTCTGCCTCCGCGGTTCGGCCGCCGCTTCCGTCGTCGACGTCGAGGTCGAGGTCGGGAGGGAGATCGACGCTGCGCTCCTCCTCGTGATCGGCCGCCTGGCCCAGCGTCACGACGCCACGATCGGTCTCGGCGAGGCGACGATCACCGTCGGGGGGATCCGGCGCGGCGACCTCCCGCGAGTGCTGGCGGGCCTCCGGGCCGCAGGCGCGGTGATCCGGACCTCGGAGCCGGAAGCCGGCGGGCGCCACCCGATGACGCCGCTGGTCGGACCCGCGGACGGGGGAACCCGCCGGCGTCGAGACCTGGACCGCAGCGGCACAGGGACGGCGGCGGGAGTGCGGTCCGCAGAGGGGGCGAGATGAGCGCGCCGACCCGCGTGGCCCCGGCACTCGTGGGTTCCCGCATCGCGGTCGCCGAGGTGGCACGGCCGGTGCGGCCCGAGCCCGTCGACGCCGACGCGCTCCTGCACGCCCTCACCGGCAGCGGGTCGGAGGTCGTGCGGATCGTGTCACTGCGGGACGATCAGGCGATCCCCGCCGGCACGAAGCGAACGGCGCACCGCATCGCGACCGGCCAGGTCGACGCTGTGCTGTTCCCCGCCGCCGAAGGCGTGCCAGGCCTCCTGGCGATCTTCGAGCGCCTCGGCATGCTCGATGCGGTGCGTGCTCGCGCGCGGGCTTCGCGGTTGCTCCTGGCGACCGCCGACCCCACAGCGACGGCTCAGCTGGCGGAGCTCGGACTGGCCGCGTCCACAGCGTGCGGGCCGACGGCGGAAGACCTCGCCCGCACGGTCATCGATCACTTCGCCCGCGCGGGGCGCGAACGGCGGACGGACGTCGGCGACGTGGCGGTACGCAGCGGGGGCATTCTCATCGACGGCGTGTTCGTCCCGCTCTCCCGCGGAGCCGTGAGCGTCATGGAAGCGCTGTTCGTGGCCGACGGGCGGGTGCTCAGCCGGACGGAGATCGGGCAGGTGCTCCCGGGTGGGCGGCGGAGTCCTCGAGCCGTCGAGGTCGCTGTGGCGCGGCTCCGCGAGGCCCTCGGCGACGTCGACCTCGTGCAGACCGTGGTCAAGCGCGGCTATCGACTCGCGGTGCTCGACGACTGATCGTGCCGGATCGGTTCACTCCGAGGGAGTGGCGGGCGCGGTCGGAGCCTCCGTCGGGGTATCGGTCGGCGCCGGGGACGGTTCGATCGAGGAGGTGGGCGAGGGCGACGGCGTCGGTTCCGGAGCGGTCACCTGCGCATGCACGACCTGGCTGACGATCGCGCCCACGACGATGAGGGCGCCGACGGTGATCGCGATGGCGTTGTCCCGGGTCCGTCGGCGGATCTGGTCCTGGTGCCAGCGGGTGCGAGCGGTGTGCAGCCGAGCGCGCTCCGCCTCGGTGCGTGTCTGCGCCTTCTTGGAACCGCGTGCAGCCATGCCCTGCTTCTCCCGTCCGACGCCGGTCCACGACGTCGCCTGAGAGCCTACCGGGGCGCCGGCCTCGCCTCGTGTCCCCGGCCGCCGTTAGCCTGGAGGAATGTCCTCTCCCTCCGCCCTGCTCTCCGGGCAGACACCGCTCGCCGTGCGCATGCGTCCGGTGTCGCTGGACGAGGTCGCGGGACAGCGCCACCTGCTGCGGGCCGGGTCGCCCATCGTCGCCCTCGCCGATCCGGAGGCCAGCTCGCCCGGTGCGGTGTCGATCATCCTCTGGGGCCCGCCCGGCACCGGGAAGACCACGCTCGCCCAGGCCATCGCCCGGTCCTCCGGCCGCCGGTTCGTCGAGCTCTCGGCCATCACCGCCGGCGTGAAGGACGTGCGGGAGGTCATGCAGGAGGCGATCACGCAGCGCGACCTCTACGGGCAGACGACGATCCTCTTCCTCGACGAGATCCACCGCTTCACCAAGGCCCAGCAGGACGCCCTGCTGCCCGGCGTGGAGAACGGCTGGGTCATCCTCATCGCCGCCACCACGGAGAACCCCTCGTTCTCGGTGATCTCGCCTCTGCTGTCCCGGTCGCTGCTGCTCACCCTGCAGCCGCTCACCGATGACGACATCGGCGTGCTCGTGGATCGGGCGGTGTCGGACGCCCGCGGACTCGGAGGCGCGGTCGCGCTCACCGACGAGGCGCGGTCGGCCCTCATCCGCCTCGCGTCGGGGGACGCCCGTCGCGCCCTCACGGGGCTGGAGGCCGCCGCCGCGGTGGCGCTCTCGCACGCGGCGACGGCCGACGACGACAGCGAGGACCAGGAGTCGACCGTCCCCGAGGTCACCGCCGACGATGTGGCGCAGGCCGTCGACAAGGCTCTGCTCCGCTACGACCGGCAGGGCGACGAGCACTATGACGTCATCAGCGCCTTCATCAAGTCGATCCGAGGCTCCGACCCGGACGCCGCGCTGCACTACCTCGCCCGCATGATCGAGGCGGGGGAGGACCCGCGGTTCATCGCCCGGCGGCTCGTCATCTCCGCGTCCGAGGACGTCGGGCTCGCCGACCCCCAGGCGCTCGGCATCGCCGTGGCCGCCGCCGACGCCGTGGCCTTCATCGGGATGCCGGAGGGACGCATCCCGCTCGCGGAGGCCACCGTGTACCTGGCCACGACCGCGAAGTCGAACGCGGCGTATGTCGGCATCGACGCGGCCATCGCCGACATCCGGGCCGGAGGGTTCGGGCGCGTGCCGCTGCACCTCCGCGACGCCCACTACCCGGGCGCCAAGCGCCTGGGCCACGGCCGCGGCTATCGCTACGCGCACGACAGCGAGTTCGGGATCGTGCCGCAGCAGTACCTGCCGGACGAGCTCGACGGACGCCACTACTACGAGCCGAAGAACCTGGGCGCGGAGCGCGACATCAGTGCACGGCTGGAGCGCATCCGCCGGATCCTCGGCGACCGGTGATCCGCGGGCCTCGGGTGTCTGCCGTCGTCTGTTAGACTTGAGCGGCTCGAAACCGTGTTTTCGGGCATCTCCTCGTTCACACCCCACCTCGACGGCACCCCGGCGTGCGCCCCGAGGAAGAACGCGGTGATACGTCCGTCGGACGTGAAATCCACGTCCACGTCATCGGAAGGATAACTTCGTGGTCACGAAGTCCCAGGACCGCCGCAAGGTGCGTCTCAGCCGCGCCCTCGGCGTGGCACTCACCCCCAAGGCCGCCCGCTACCTCGAGAAGCGTCCCTACGCTCCGGGCGAGCACGGCCGCACCAAGCGCAAGGCCGACAGCGACTACGCCGTCCGTCTGCGTGAGAAGCAGCGTCTGCGCGAGCAGTACGGCATCCGCGAGAAGCAGCTGCGTATCGCGTTCAACGAGGCCCGTCGCCAGGACGGTCTGACCGGTGAGAACCTCGTCGAGCTCCTCGAGATGCGTCTCGACGCGCTCGTGGTCCGTTCGGGCTTCGCCCGCACCACGGCGCAGGCTCGCCAGCTCGTCGTGCACCGTCACATCCTCGTCGACGGCCAGCTCGTCGACCGCCCGTCGTTCCGCGTGAAGCCGGGTCAGCTCATCCACGTCAAGCCCAAGAGCGAGGGCCTCGAGCCCTTCCAGGTGGCAGCCGCCGGCGGTCACGCCGAGGTCCTGCCCGCCGTTCCGGGTTACCTCGAGGTCGAGCTCGACAAGCTCCAGGCCCGCCTGGTCCGTCGTCCGAAGCGCGCCGAGGTCCCCGTGACCTGTGAAGTGCAGCTCGTCGTCGAGTACTACGCGGCTCGCTGATCCAGCGGAAGAGCATCAGGCAGGAGGCGTCGGGGTTCCCGACGCCTCCTGTCGTTTCCGCCTACGATGGAGAGACCGCGCCTTCGCGGCTCTAGGGCAAGGATGACGACATGAAGAATGTGCTGTGGTTCCTGATCGGCGTGATCGGCGGCTTCGTCGCGGCTCACTTCATGAACAAGGACCCGCGGGGCCACGACATCCTGGCCGACGTCGACGCCCGCCTCAACGGCCTCGCCGCGATCCTCAGCGACGCGTATCGCGCGCAGGAGGCTCGGTTGACCGAGCCGGGCGAGAACTGACCCCCCGCATCTGCGCCTCGGCGCGCCCCCTCACGCAAGGACATCCGGCACTCCTATGAAAACTGCGGAAATCGCGCAGCGCTACCTCTCCTACTTCGAGAAGAACGACCACCTCATCGTCCCCTCGGCATCCCTGGTCAGCGACGACCCCTCGCTGCTGTTCACGGTCGCCGGCATGGTCCCGATGATCCCGTACCTCACGGGCGTGGTCCCGGCGCCGCATCCGCGCATCGCCGACCTGCAGAAGTGCATCCGGACCAACGACATCGAGGAGGTCGGGCGCACCGCGCGTCACGGCACGTTCTTCCAGATGCTCGGCAACTGGTCGTTCGGCGACTACTTCAAGGAAGGCGCGATCCGCTACGCCTGGGAGCTGCTCACGAGCTCGGAGGCCGACGGCGGCCTCGGCTTCGACGAGAAGGATCTCTGGGTCACCGTGTACGAGACCGACGACGAGGCCGAGGCGATCTGGCGCGACATCATCGGACTCAAGCCGGAGCGCATCCAGCGCCTCGGCCGCGCGGACAACTACTGGAACACCGGGCAGCCCGGTCCCGGGGGCCCTGACTCCGAGATCTTCTTCGACCGCGGCCCGGCCTACGGCAAGGACGGCGGCCCCGCTGTCGACGACTCGCGGTTCCTCGAGATCTGGAACCTCGTGTTCATGCAGGACTTCATCGAGAACATCCGCGGCAAGACCGAGTTCGACATCGTCGGCGAACTGCCGATGAAGAACATCGACACCGGCATGGGACTGGAGCGCGTCGCGTTCCTCAAGCAGGGCGTCGAGAACATGTACGAGACCGACCAGGTGCGTCCGGTGCTCGACCGTGCCGTCGAACTCTCGGGCCGTCGCTACGGCGCCGTGCACGAGGACGACGTCCGCTTCCGGGTGATCGCGGATCACGTGCGCTCCTCGCTCATGCTCCTCTCCGATGGCGTGCGTCCGTCGAACGAGGGCCGCGGCTACATCCTGCGGCGCCTCATGCGCCGGACCGTGCGCGCCATGCGGCTCCTCGGTGTCGACGACCCCGCGTTCCCCGAGCTGTTCGCCGCCTCCCGCGACGCGATGAAGTCGGCGTACCCGGAGCTGGAGCGGGACTGGTCCGTGCTCTCCTCGGCGGCCTTCGCCGAGGAGGAGACCTTCCGGCGCACCCTGGCGCAGGGATCGACCATCCTCGACCTCGCGCTCGACGAGACGAAGAAGGGCGGCGGGAAGACCCTCAGCGGTTCCGAGGCGTTCCTGCTGCACGACACCTACGGCTTCCCGATCGACCTCACCCTGGAGGTCGCCGAAGAGGCCGGGCTGGACGTGGACCGTGCCGCGTTCGACTCCCTCATGCAGGAGCAGCGTCAGCGCGCGAAGGACGACGCCCGCAACCGCAAGCGCCAGCTCGCGGATGTCTCGGTGTACCGCGACCTGCGCGCGCTGGGCGAGACGGGCTTCGACGGCTACACGGCCCTCGAGGTGGAGTCCCGTGTGCTCGGCCTGCTCGTCGACGGCGCGCCGGTGCGCAGCGCCGCCGAGGGCCAGATCGCCGAGGTCGTGCTCGCCGAGACGACGCTGTACGCCGAGTCCGGCGGCCAGGTCGCGGACAAGGGCACCATCGTGGGCCCCGGCTACGAGCTCGAGGTGCTCGACGTGCAGCGTCCGGTCCCCGGGCTGATCAGCCACACGGTGGAGGTCTCCCGCGGCACGGTCGCGGTCGATGACATCGCGACGACGATCGTCGACGCCGCTAATCGGCGCGCCGCCCGTCAGGCGCACTCCGCCACCCACCTCGTGCATGCCGCCCTCCGGGACACGCTCGGCCCGACCGCCACGCAGTCGGGCTCGCTCAACCGCGCCGGCTACATGCGGTTCGACTTCGCCTGGTCGCAGGCACTGTCGACGGACACCCGCACGGAGATCGAGGAGATCACGAACCGCGCCGTGCAGGACGCCCTCGAGGTGACCACCCGCATCGTGACGCTCGACGAGGCCAAGGAAGCGGGCGCCATGGCGCTCTTCGGCGAGAAGTACGGCGACGTCGTGCGGATGGTCGACATCGGCGGCCCGTGGTCGCGCGAGCTCTGCGCCGGCACGCACGTGTCGACCAGTGCCGAGATCGGTCTGGTCAGCGTGGTGGGGGAGTCGTCGGTCGGCGCCTCCAACCGCCGGATCGAGGCTCTCGTCGGCGCGGATGCGTTCCGGGAGCTCGCGGCAGAGCGCGCTCTCGTCTCGCAGCTCACCGCCTCTCTGAAGACCCCGCGCGAGCAGCTCCCGGAGCGGATCGCCGATCTCGCCGCGAGCCTCAAGGCCGCGGAGAAGCGCATCGCGCAGTTCGAGGCGAAGGAGCGAGCGGGACGCATCCCCGCCATCGCCGAGGCCGCGACGCGCGTCGGGGACTTCCGCGTGGCGGCACAGTCGCTGGGTGATGTCGCGTCGGCGGACGATGTCCGCGAGCTCGTCAACGGCGTGCGCGACCGGCTCGGCTCCGACCCCGCAGTCGTCGCGCTCGGGGCGGTCGTCAACGGTCGCCCTGTCATCGTCGTCGCCACGAACGAGGCCGCGCGCGGTGCCGGGGCGAAGGCGGGTGCGCTCGCGAAGCGCGCCGCCGGTGTGCTCGGCGGAGGCGGCGGTGGCCGGGACGACGTCGCCCAGGGCGGCGGTACCGACGCAGCGGCGCTGCCCGCCGCGCTCGAGGCCGTCTCCCAGGAGCTGCGGGGCGCGTGAGCGGTTATCGCCGCGGGGTCCGGCTCGGCATCGACGTCGGCCGGGCCCGCGTGGGCGTGGCCCGGTCCGATCCGGACGGCATGCTGGCCGTCCCCGTCGAGACCGTGCCGCGCGACGAGCACTCGCTGACGCGCATCGCGGAGCTGGCTGCGGAGTACGAGCCGCTGGAGATCGTGGTCGGACTTCCGGTGAACATGCAGGGCGCGGACACGCCGTCGACGGTCGATGCGCGGGAGTTCGCGGCCGCACTCCAGGGACGCAGCGGCGTGCCGGTCCGCCTCGTGGACGAGCGTCTGAGCACCGTCTCCGCGCATGCGGCGTTGCGGAGTTCTGGGCGATCACAGAAGAACTCTCGTAGCATTGTGGATCAGGTCGCCGCCGTGGTGCTGCTGCAGCAGGCGATCGACACGGAGAAGAGCACCGGAAACCCGGCCGGTGCCCCGGTCCCCGTTGACGAGGAGCCCGCCTGAACATGTCCGAACGCGAGAGCCGTGCGCCCGAGCACGAGCAGAGCACCCGGTTGGGGGATCTGTTCGAGAACCTCCCCGCTCCGTCCCCGCAGGTCCCGACCGCCGCGGATGACACGCCGGCACCCGGATCCCGCCGCGCGGCGAGGGAGGCCGCGGCCCGCGAGCAGGAGGCCCCGCCCGCTCCGGACCCCGGTGTCGCACCCGCTGCCGATGTGCCCGCCCGCCCGGTCTCGGCGTCGGCGGCGACCACTGCGGAGACACCGGGGAACGACCACCGGCCGGCGGTGCCCGGCGCGGATCCCGAACCGGTCGCGACACGCGCGATGCCCGTCGCCGCGACGAGCGCGGATGAGACCCCCGCTCCGGGGCCGCGCCGGTCGACCGGCACCGAAGACCCCGCACCCGCGCTGGGCGGCGGGCTCGACGAGATCTTCGCCGCCCAGGACGACGGCCGCGATCACGGTGCGCCGACCAAGAAGAAGCGCCGCAAGGGCTGCCTCGTCGCCCTGATCATCGTCCTGGTGATCCTCGGCGGCATCGCCGCCGGCGGAGTCTGGGTCGCCAACACCTTCGGCGACCGCATCGCCGACGCCATGGGGTGGGGGGAGCCGAAGGACTGGGAGCCCGGTCAGGCGACCGGTGAGGTGTACGTCACGATCAAGCAGGGCGACACGGGCGGCCCCGTGTCGACGGCGCTGTACGAAGCCGGCGTCACGAAGACCGAGGACGTCTTCTACGACTACCTCATCGACGAGAACATCGCGGTGACCTTCTATCCCGGCGTCTACCGCCTGCAGAAGAAGATGACGGCGGAGGATGCCCTCGCCGCGCTCCGCAACGAGGAGAACAAGCTCGAGAACACCGTCTCCATGCCGGAGGGCGGGACGATCGAATCGGCCCTGCCGTCCATGGCCGAGACTCTCGGGATGCCGCTGGCCGACCTCGAGGCAGCCGTCGCCGATCCGTCCGCGTACGGGGTGGAGGCGCAGAGCCTGGAGGGGTGGCTGTTCCCCGCGGTGTACACGTTCGACCCCGAGGTCACCGCGACGCAGGTCATCCAGCGCATGGTCGACCGGACGCGCGAATCGCTCGCCGCCGCCGGCGTCCCGGACGAGGACGCGCAGCGGATCCTCACGATCGCCTCGATCATCCAGCGCGAAGGCCGCACGGACGACTTCGCCAAGGTGTCCCGCGTGATCCAGAACCGCCTCGACGACGACATGCTGCTCCAGATGGACTCGACGGCGCAGTACGGGTATGGCTCCCTGCACGAGGGCGTGGTCTCGAGCTCGGCCGAGGCTCTGGAAGACCCCAACGAGTGGAACACCTACGTGAACAAGGGGCTTCCGGCCACGCCGATCGCGAGCCCGAACGATGCCGCGATCGATGCCGCGATGCACCCCGCGGACGGGCCGTGGATCTACTTCGTCACCGTCAACCTCGAGACCGGCGAGACGCAGTTCTCGGAGACTCTCGCGGAGCACGAGCAGGGCGTGGAGAAGTGGCGGGACTGGTGCCGCGCGAACCCCGACGCCGGTTGCTGACGCGGTGAACCGGAGACGGCTGGCGGTCTGGGGCGACCCGATCGGGCACTCACGGTCGCCGGAGCTGCACGCCGCAGCCTACGCGGTGCTCGGGCTGGACTGGGAGTACGGGCGCCGCCAGGTGGGCGCGGAGGGCTTCGCGGACGCGGTCGAGGCGCTCGACGACACCTGGCGCGGCCTGTCCCTGACGATGCCGCTCAAGGAAGAGGCCTACCGATACGCCGCCAGCCGGGATGCCCACGCGGAGCTGACCGGCGCGGTCAACACGCTCCTGTTCTCGGAGACCCCGGCAGGATTCAACACCGACGTCGGCGGGATCGTCGATGCGCTCGGGGACGCCGGCATCCGCGAGATCGGGACGGCGCGGATCCTGGGCGCCGGAGCCACGGCGGCCTCGGCCCTCGTCGCTCTCGCCGACCTGGGGGCGACACGGGTCGAGGTCGCCGCCCGTCGGCCGGAGCGCGCCGCGGGGCTCGTCGGGATCGGGGAGCGACGCGGCGTCGTGGTCACCCCGCGACCGCTCGACGAGGTGGAGGGCGCCGTCGACCTCACGGTGGCGACGCTGCCCTCCGGTACAACGTTGCCGCCGGAGAGTGCCGCCCGCCTGGCCGAGACCGGCGGCACGCTGTTCGACGCCGCCTACGCGCCCTGGCCGTCCACCCTGGCGGCGGCATGGGGCGCAGCGCCGGCGGTCTCCGGACTCGGAATGCTGCTGCATCAGGCGGTCCGGCAGATCCGGATCTTCCTGCACGGCGACCCGGTTTCGCCGCTGCCGGACGAGGACGCGGTCCTCGCCGCGATGCGCGCCACCCTCTGAGCGCCGCCCGACGAAACGCGGCACGGCGCGGGGGGAAACGCATGGGAGACTAGAGCACATGCTCCGCGTGCTCACGGCCGGCGAATCGCACGGCCCAGAACTCATCGCCGTCATGGAGGGTCTGCCCTCCGGCGTCCCGGTGTCGTCCGAGGCCATCCAGGCCGACCTCGCCCGCCGCAAGCTCGGCTATGGACGCGGCTCCCGGATGAAGTTCGAACAGGACGAGCTCACCATCTCCGGCGGTGTCCGGCACGGGAAGACGCTGGGCAGCCCCATCGCCCTGCGCATCGGCAACACCGAGTGGCCGAAGTGGATCGAGGTCATGAACCCGGAGCCCGTGGAGCTCACCGACCGCTCGCGCGGTCGTGGCGCGCCGCTGACCCGGCCGCGTCCGGGCCACGCTGATCTCGTGGGCATGCAGAAGTACGACTTCGACGAGGCCCGTCCGATCCTCGAGCGCGCGAGCGCCCGGGAGACCGCGGCCCGCGTGGCGCTCGGTGCCGTCGCCCGCTCCTTCCTCGGTGAGCTCGGCATCCGGCTCGTCAGCCACACGCTCTCCATCGGCCCGGTGCGCGTGCCGGATGGCGCGGCGCTGCCGACCCCGGACGACGTCGACGCGCTGGACGCCGACCCGCTGCGGTGCTTCGACCCCGCGACCTCGGCACTCATGGTCGCGGAGGTGGACGACGCCAAGAAGGACGGCGACACGCTCGGCGGCATCGTCGAGGTCCTCGCCTACGGCCTGCCGCCGGGCCTCGGCTCCCACGTGCACTGGGACCGTCGCCTGGACGCCCGACTGGCCCAGGCACTCATGAGCATCCAGGCGATCAAGGGCGTGGAGGTCGGCGACGGCTTCGAGACCACACGTCGCCGGGGTTCGGCCGCCCATGACGAGCTCTTCGTCACCGCCGACGGCATCGCCCGCGGCACGGACCGCGCCGGCGGCACCGAGGGTGGCATGTCCACGGGGACCGTCCTGCGCGTGCGGGCGGGCATGAAGCCGATCGCGACCGTGCCGCACGCGCTGCGCACGATCGACATCGCGACCGGCGACCAGGCGACCGCGCACCACCAGCGTTCCGACGTCTGCGCCGTGCCCGCGGCGGGCGTCGTTGCGGAGGCCATGGTCGCCATCGAGCTGGCCCGCGCCGTGTTGGAGAAGTTCGGCGGCGACAGCATCCGTGAGACGCGCCGCAACCTGGAGGGATACCTCGACGGCATCCCCGCGGAGCTGCGCACGGCCCCCGCGTCCGAGGCGGCGCTCATCGCGCATGACGAACGAGGCTGAGCCGCTGACGCTGGTCCTCGTCGGACCGATGGCGGCAGGCAAGACCAGTGTCGGGCGACGGGTCGCGCGGCGTCTGGGGGTCGCCTTCATCGACACCGACAAGCGCATCGTCGCCGCGCACGGCCCGATCCCGGAGATCTTCGCCACGCACGGCGAGGCGCACTTCCGGGAGCTCGAGCGCGCGGCGGTCCGTGAGGCTATCGCCGAGGGCGGCGTGATCTCCCTCGGCGGCGGCGCGGTCACGGACCCGGAGACGCGCGCGCTGCTGCGTGCGCACCCCGTGGTCTTCCTCTCCGTGAGCGAGGCAGCGGTGGCCGACCGACTGCGCGGCGGGACGCGCCCGCTGCTGGCGGGCGAGGACCCGGTCGAGAAGTGGAAGCGCATCTTCGCGGAACGGCGAGGATGGTATGACGAGGTGGCGTCGACCACGTTCGACACCTCACGGCGTCCGATGCAGCGCATCGCGGACGAGATCGTGGCATGGAGGAGAGAACAGCGATGAGCACGACGACCATCAGCGTCACCGGGAGCGACGCCTACGACATCACGATCGGACGGGGGATCCTCGACCAGGTGTCCGCGGCTCTCGCGCCGGGCGTCCGCAAGATCCTCGTCGTGCACCCGCCGACCCTCGCGGCCCGCGCCGCCGAACTCCGCGACCGACTCCTCGCCGACACCGCCGATGGCCCGCGTGAGGTGCTGCTCGCCGAGATCCCGGATGCCGAGCAGGGCAAGCGCATCGAGGTGGCCGCGTTCTGCTGGCAGGTCATGGGTCAGGCGGACTTCACGCGCACGGACGCCGTCGTCGGCTACGGCGGGGGAGCGGTGACCGACCTCGCCGGCTTCGTCGCGGCGACCTGGCTGCGCGGCATCCAGATCGTTCAGGTGCCCACCACCGTGCTCGGCCTCGTGGACGCCGCCGTGGGCGGAAAGACCGGGGTCAACACCGCGGAGGGCAAGAACCTCGTCGGCGCCTTCTGGGCACCGCGCGCGGTGATCGGCGACCTCGACGAGCTGGGCAGCCTGAGCCCCAACGAGGCCACTGCGGGGTTCGCGGAGGTCGTCAAGGCCGGCTTCATCTGGGCACCGGAGATCCTCGACATCATCGAGGCCGATCCCGCGCGCGCGGTCGACACCACGACGGAGGAGTTCCGGCGGTCCGTCGAACTCGCGATCGACATGAAGGCGCAGGTCGTCTCGGACGACTTCCGCGAGGCCGGACAGCGGGAGATCCTGAACTACGGCCACACCCTCGGCCACGCGATCGAGCATGCCGAGCGGTATCGCTGGCGGCACGGGGCGGCCATCTCGATCGGCATGCTGTATGCCGCGGAGCTGTCCCGGCTGGCGGGGCGCCTCTCGGACGCTGCGGCGGAGCGCCACCGCACGATCCTCGAGTCGCTGGGCCTGCCCACCTCGTACCGTGCCGGAGCCTGGCCGCAGCTGCTCGCCACGATGCAGCGCGACAAGAAGAGCCGCGGCGGCATGCTCCGCTTCATCCTGCTGGACGACATCGCCAAGCCCACCGTGCTCCAGGCGCCGGACGAGTCGCTGCTCTTCGCCGCGTATCAGGAGATCGGCGCATGAGCATCGCCGTCCGGCGCATCACGCCGGAGGACTGGCGGGAGGTGAAGGCGCTGCGGCTGCAGGCCCTCGCCGACCCCGCCGCGCCGATGGCCTTCCTCGACACCGTCGAGCACGCCGCCGCACAGCCCGACCGCTTCTGGCAGGAGCGCGCGGCGAACGCCTCGGGTGACGCGGCCGCGGCGCAGTTCGTCGCGATCGCCGACGACGGCACCTGGACCGGCACCGTGACGCTGCTCCCGCATCGCGAGCAGCATGACGCCGGCCTGGTCGTGGGAGTCTACGTGGCGGATGCGCACCGCGGTGCGGGCGTCATCGATGCGCTCCTCGACGCCGCGGCCGCCTGGGCACGTGATCGCGGCCTCCGTGCCCTCGTGCTCGAGGTCCATGTGGACAACGAGCGGGCGCAGGCGGTCTATCGTCGACTCGGCTTCGTCCGGACCGGCGAGATCGAGACCTCCGGCTTCGGTCGGGAGTGGGTCATGCGCCGCGAACTGGCCGACACGGGGAGCGTGCCCGCATGACGGCTCCGCGTCGGCTGCTGCTCGTCAACGGCCCCAACCTGAACCTCCTCGGCACCCGCGAACCCGAGGTCTACGGCACGGCGACCCTCGCCGACGTCGAGCGGATCACCGCCGAGGCCGCGGCGGCGTTCGGGTTCGAGGTACGGGCGCTGCAGAGCAACCACGAGGGCGTGCTCATCGACGCGATCCACGACGCGCGGTCGGACTGCGCGGGCATCGTCATCAATCCGGGCGGCCTCACCCATACGTCGGTGGCCCTGCGCGACGCACTCACCGGCGTCGCGTTGCCCTTCGCCGAGGTGCACATCTCCGACGTGTACGCCCGCGAGGAGTTCCGTCACCACTCGTACCTGCACGACGTCGCCGCGGTCCGTGTCATCGGACACGGCGTCGACGGCTACGCGGAGGCCGTGCGAGAGCTCGTCGCGCACCTCTGACCGGGCGGGATCAGGGCAGGCCGACGAGCAGGACGCAGACGGTGATGCCCACGAGCGTCAGCAGAGCCATGGCGAGGAAGCAGCCGGCCAGCGCACGGAGCCGAGGACGCACAGGCGCCACGGCGAGGCGGATGACGACCATCGCCACCAGACCCATGACCAGGACGATCGCCGTGATGAGGCCGACCGTTCCCGCCGCCCCGCCGCTGCGGACGATCCCGATCAGGGGGACGAGGCTGACCGCGGTGAAGATCGCGGCGACGATGAGCCACACCGCCCCGGACGACGTCCGCAGTGCCGGCTGATTCGCCATCCTGGTCGGGTCGCGGTCGCGGTCGCGGTCGTTCTCGCTCATGTCGATTCCTCCTGTCCCGCTCCAGGCTGCCCGGGGGCGGTCGTCGTCGTCACGGGGCTTCCCCTCGCACCCAGGAGCGTCTATCGTGCCCACGCGGCGGCTGGCGCCGGGCATCCCGTAGAATCGACTGTCGGCCGACCCCGGCCCCCACGGACTCAGGAACGGAACTCCTCGCACATGGCATCCACCGCAGACATCAAGAACGGCGTCGTCCTCAGCATCGACGGGCAGCTCTGGAGCGTCATCGAGTTCCAGCACGTCAAGCCCGGCAAGGGCGGCGCGTTCGTCCGCACGAAGCTGAAGAACGTCGTCTCGGGCAAGACCGTGGACCGCACGTACAACGCCGGTGCGAAGATCGACATCGAGAACGTCGACCGTCGCGACTACACCTACCTCTACACCGACGGTGACGGGTTCGTGTTCATGGACCAGACCGACTTCGACCAGATCACGCTGCCGGCCGCCACGGTCGGCGACGCGAAGAACTTCCTGCTCGAGAACCAGCAGGTCACCATCGCCCTCAACAACGGCAACCCCCTCTACATCGACCTCCCGGCGTCGGTCATCCTCGAGGTGACCTACACCGAGCCCGGCCTGCAGGGCGACCGCTCGTCCGCCGGCACCAAGCCCGCGACGCTCGAGACCGGCTACGAGATCCAGGTCCCGCTGTTCCTGGAGACCGGCACCAAGGTCAAGGTCGACACCCGCACGGGCGAGTACCTCGGCCGCGAGAAGTAAGGCGTGAGCGCCCGCACGAAGGCGCGCAAGCGCGCGCTCGACATCCTGTTCTCCGCCGACGTCCGCGGCGACGACGTCGCGGTGGCCCTCGCCGCCGAGGCGAAGCGTGCCGCGAACGAGCCCGCGCGCGAGGCGTCGTGGCTGTACGCCCGCGAGATCGTCGACGGCATCATCGACCAGCGCGACGAGATCGATGAGCAGATCACGACGCACAGCCGTGACTGGAAGCTCGAGCGGATGCCCGCCGTCGACCGCGCCCTGCTGCGCATCGGCGCGTGGGAGATCCTCTACAACGACGAGGTGCCGACCGCGGTCGCGATCGACGAGGCGGTGGAGCTCGCGAAGGAGTTCTCCACCGATGAGTCGGGCGCGTTCGTGCACGGCGTGCTCGCCCGCGTCGCCCGCTCGGCCTGAGCGCCGCAGCGGCGGTGTCGGCGATGGCGGGCAGGATCATCCCATGATCCGCCCGCCCGTCTCCGCCTCGGGTGCCCCGGGAGACGGGGCGCGGGACTGGCGCGCGCTGTTCGAGGGCGGCGCCGCTCCGGCGGCGACGACCCCGCTGGCCCTCGGGTTCGAGCTGCGCGTCCGCGACGCCCGAGGAGCGAATCCGTGGGCGTCCCGGCCGCAGCGCACCGCGACTCCGCGTGATGTCGCGAAGGCGACCGGAGAGATCCTCCTCGGCATCCGTCCGCTGGAGCGGAGCGCGGCGACGGGGTCCTGGGTGCTCGGCTCCGCCACCTGGGACGCGGTCCGCCGCGCGCCGGACCAGTACGGTCGGGAGCAGTCGCGGTGGTTCGCCGATCTGCTGAGCATCGCGCGCGACGCGCTGCTCTCCGGCACGGCGGGGGACTGGCTCGTCGCCGACCTGATCGAGTCGCGGCTCCTCTGGGGGCATCTTCGGTCGGCGACCGACCTTGGCATCCCGCTCGTGGCGGCCCAGCGGTCGACGACGCTCGTCCTCGCTGACAGCGCAGAACTGGCGGCGACCGTGTCCCGTGACGACGACGGCGGCCTCGTCGTCCGTCCGGTCGTGACCCTGGACGGGCGCGAGACGCTGCCGGGCAGCATCCGCGCCCTCGGGCGCTCCGGCGTGTACGAGGTCGCGCAGAGCGGGTCGCGCCTGCAGGTGACGCTCGCGGAGCTTCCGCTCGCGGGGCCCGCGCCGTCGCTGCTCCGGGCCGGGATGCTCGTCGTCCCCGCAGCGGAGGAGGCGGCCTTCCTCCAGGACGCCTATCCGCTCCTCGCGCGTCGCCTCTCCGTCCGCGCGGTCGGCCGCGTCTCGCTGCCGGACCTCCCGCCGCCCCGTGCCGTGCTGCGGGTGGCGTTCCGTCGCGGCGACACCGTGGAGTACGCCGTCGAGTGGGACTATCGCGGCTTCGGGCGGGTGCCGTTCACGCCGGGTCCGGAGGCCGTGCGCGATCCGGAGGCCGAGGCCGGGGTGACGGAGCGGATCCGGAACGTCTGGCAGGAGCACGGTGTCGCGTTCGCCCCCGCGGGCGCGTTCCACGACGTGGAAGCCGCGGAGTTCATGACCCGCGTCGTCCCCGCCGTGGAGGCGGAGGGCGTCGAGGTGGAGGGGTCGGGCCGCCGCAAGACGTATCGCGAGCTCGCCGGGGAGCCGGAGATCACGGTCTCGACCGTGGAGAGCACCGACCCGGACTGGTTCGACCTCGGCGTCATCGTCCGCATCGACGGTCGGAACATCCCGTTCGAGCCGCTCTTCACCGCCCTGAGCGCGGGGAGACGGAAGCTCCTGCTCGTCGACGGCAGCTACTTCTCCCTGAACCACCCGGCGCTCGACCGTCTGCGTGACCTGCTCGACGAGGCCGGAGACCTCGACGAGTGGGAGACGGGCCCACGGATCAGTCGTCATCAGACGGATCTGTGGGAGGAGTTCGAGGATCTGGCGGACGAAGCCCTTCCCGCGGTGAGCTGGCGCGCCACGGCCGAGGGACTGCGGAGCGCCACTGCGGTGCCGTCGGTGCCGATCCCGCCGGGGCTCACCGCACACCTTCGGCCGTACCAGAAGGAGGGCCTCGACTGGCTCGCGTTCCTCTGGACGCACCGCCTCGGCGGCATCCTCGCCGATGACATGGGGCTCGGGAAGACCGTCCAGTTGCTCGCGCTCATCCTGCATGCCAGGGCGGCGGGGGAGGAGCGCCCCTTCCTCGTCGTGGTCCCGACGTCCGTGCTGGCCACGTGGCGCACCGAAGCCGCGCGATTCGCTCCCGGCCTCCGCGTGGTCACCCGGGACTCCACGGCCGGACCGTCGGCGAGTGTCGCGGCTCGCGAGGCCGACGTCGTGCTGACGACCTACGCCGTCGCCCGGCTCGATGAAGAGGGGTTCGCAGGCGTCACCTGGGCCGGATTGTTCCTCGACGAGGCCCAGTTCGTGAAGAATCCGGCGACGAAGCTGCACCGTGCCGTCGCCCGCTTCCCAGCCGACGTCACCATCGCGGTCACGGGCACGCCGCTGGAGAACAGCCTGGAGGAGCTCTGGGCGCTGCTGAAGCTCACGGCGCCCGGCCTGTTCGCCTCGGCGCGGAAGTTCCGCGAGCACTACATCCAGCCGATCGAGCAGGGGAAGGTCCCGGAGAACGCGGAGGGCGGACCCTACCGGCAGCGCCGCCTCGCGCAGCTTCGACGGCGCATCCGTCCCCTCGTGCTCCGCCGCACCAAGGAGCTCGTCGCCCCCGATCTTCCGCCGAAGCAGGAGCAGGTGCTGGAGGTCGAGCTGAGCGCGGGGCATCGCGAGCTCTACGAGACGGTGCTGCAACGCGAGCGGCAGAAGGTGCTCGGCCTGCTGGAGGATCTCGATCGGAACCGCTTCATCGTGTTCCGGTCGCTGACTCTGCTGCGCATGCTGAGCCTCGCTCCGGCGCTGATCGACCCGGCCGATGCGCGCCTCGGCTCCCGCAAGCTCGACGAGCTCCTGGAACGGATCGTCGAGCTGCAGGCGGAGGGGCACCGCGCGCTCGTGTTCAGCCAGTTCACGTCCTTCCTCGACATGGCGGCCGCGCGTCTGGACGCCGCCGGCATCCCGTACGCGCACCTCGACGGCTCGACGCGGCATCGCGAGCGGGTGGTCACGGACTTCGCGGAGGGGGAGCAGCCCGTCTTCCTCATCAGCCTGAAGGCCGGCGGATTCGGACTCACCCTGACCGAGGCCGACTACGTCTTCCTCCTCGACCCGTGGTGGAACCCCGCCGCCGAGGCGCAGGCCGTCGACCGCACGCACCGCATCGGCCAGCGCAGCCAGGTGTTCGTGTACCGCATGATCGCGACCGGCACGATCGAGGAGAAGGTCCTCGCGCTGCAACGCCGCAAGGCGCGGCTGTTCACGGCCGTGCTCGACGACGACGCGCTCTTCGCCCAGGCGCTCACCGCCGACGACATCCGCGGTCTCTTCGACGACTAGACCGTTTTCCCCGGCCCGTCCCGCCGGCTGCTCAGGGAGCCGTCGGTACAATCGAACGGTTCATCTTCGAGAGGAATGCAATGCGGATCACGGGACTCGGCCACGCCGGCATGTTCATCGAGACGGTGGGCGGCAACATCATCTGCGACCCGGTGCTCGGCCCGTCCTTCTTCGGGTCCTGGTTCCCGTTCCCGGACAACCGCGCGCTCGACTGGGAGCGGTACGGACGGGAAGCCGACTTCCTCTACATCTCGCACCGGCACCGCGACCACTTCGATCCGGCGCTGCTGGAGCGGTACATCCGCAAGGACATCGAGGTGCTCCTCCCGGAGTACCCGATCGACGACCTGGAGCAGGACATCCGGGCGCTCGGCTACACGAACATCACCTACGCGCCCGCCGGCGAGATCATCGAGCGCGGGGCGCTCAAGATGATGATCACCCCGCTGCGCGCTCCGAGCGACGGCCCGATCGGCGATTCGTCGCTCAGCGTGGACGACGGCACGGGGTCGATGCTGAACCAGAACGACTCGCACCCGCTCGATCTCGACAAGCTGCTGCACTTCGGGAAGCCCGACGCCTACTTCACCCAGGTCTCCGGAGCGATCTGGTGGCCCATGGTCTACGACCTGCCTCTGGACGCCAAGCAGAACTTCGCCCGTCTCAAGCGCGAGGCGCAGAACAAGCGGGCGATGTACTACATCGAGAAGGTCGACGCGCCGCACGTCTTTCCGATGGCAGGGCCGCCCATGTTCCTCCGCGACGACCTCTTCGACTTCAACGGGATGGGCCGCAACGGCGAGTCCATCTTCACGGACCAGAAGCAGTTCATCGCGCACATGAAGGAGCTGGCGCCGAAGTACGACGGGCAGCTCTTCGTCCCCGGCACGCTCGTCACGATCGACGGCGGTGCGGTGACCACCGAGCAGACGCTCTACACCGAGGCCGAGCTCGCCCACATCTTCGACGAGAAGTGGGAGTACCTGGAGGAGCAGCGCGCGACCCGCCAGCAGGAGATCCGCGACGAGGAGGCGTCTCGCGCCGAGACCATCCCGCCCGACGAGATGTTGGCGGCGATCAAGGAGTGGTGGGAGCCGCTGCTGAAGAAGTCGCGCACCATCCGCCTCGGTGTCGGCGGGCACGTCCGCTTCCGGATCGGGGAGCTGGACATGGTGGTCGACTTCCCGCGCGCCAAGGTCCGCGAGTACGCGGGCGAGGAGTGCGTGTACTGGTACACGATCCCGGCCGACCTCGTGTCGACGAACATCCGCGACCACGAGATCGACTGGTCGAACTCGATCTTCCTGTCGATGCAGTTCTCGGTCGGGCGCAGCGGCAAGTTCAACGAGTTCCTCACCACCTTCCTCAAGTGCCTCTCGGTCGACCGGATCGAGTACGTCGAGAACTGGTACCAGGAGCAGACCGACCAGACCGAGGATGCGGAGATCGGCGACTGGGTCGTCCAGCGCCGCTGCCCGCACCTTCGTGCCGACCTCACCAAGACGGGGAAGGTCGACGAGGACGGCATCCTGACGTGCAGCATGCACGACTGGAAGTGGGACCTGAAGACCGGGCGCTGCCTCTCCACGAGCGGCCACCCGATCCGTTCCTCGAAAATCGACGACGTGACGGATCCCGTGCTCCGCGAGGCGAGCTGACCGGGGGGACCATCGCGGGTCCGATAGACTGGGGGCACTAGCAACCTTTAACACCGTCCTGTGAGGCGGAGAAGGGAGCGGCTGATGAGTGTGCGCACTGTGCTGCACCAAGCCGACATCTCACGAGCGCTGACCCGGATCGCGCACGAGATCCTCGAGTCCAATCGCGGGGCCGACGGCCTCGTCCTGCTGGGCATCCCGACCCGCGGTGTCACGCTGGGTCACCGGCTCGCCGCCCTGATCAGCGAGATCGCCCAGGTCTCCGTCCCGGTCGGCTCCCTCGACGTGACGCTCTTCCGCGACGACCTCGCCAAGCACCCGACGCGGTCGCCGCAGCCGACGGAGATCCCCCCGGGCGGCATCGACGGGAAGACGGTCGTCCTCGTCGACGACGTCCTGTTCTCCGGCCGGAGCATCCGCGCCGCGCTCGACGCCCTGCAGTCGATCGGCCGTCCCGCCGTCGTGCGGCTCGCGATCCTCATCGACCGCGGACACCGGGAGCTTCCCATCCGCCCGGACTTCGTGGGCAAGAACATCCCCTCCGCGCGCACCGAGCGCGTCAACGTGCGCCTGTTCGAGAACGACGGCGCCGAGGAGGTGACGATCGGCGAATGAGGCACCTCCTCGACACCCGCACGCTCGACAGAGCCACCGCCCTGCGCATCCTCGACGTCGCCGAGGACATGGCTGACACGCAGTCCCGCGAAGTCAAGAAGCTCCCCACGCTCCGTGGCAAGACGGTCGTGAACCTCTTCTTCGAGGACTCCACGCGCACCCGCATCTCCTTCGAGGCCGCGGCGAAGCGCCTGTCCGCCGACGTCATCAACTTCGCCGCGAAGGGCTCCAGCGTCTCCAAGGGCGAGAGCCTGAAGGACACCGCGCAGACGCTCGAGGCCATTGGCGCCGACGCGGTCGTCGTGCGTCACCCCGGCTCCGGCGCCCCGCAGACCCTGGCCACGAGTGGCTGGATCTCCGCCGGGGTCGTGAACGCCGGCGACGGTACGCACGAGCATCCCACCCAGGCCCTCCTCGACGCCTTCACCATCCGCAAGCGCCGGTTCGGAGCGGACAGCCGCGGACGCGATCTGTCCGGTCTCCGAGTGACGATCGTCGGCGACGTGCTGCACTCGCGGGTGGCGCGCTCCAACGTCTGGCTGCTCACGACGCTCGGCGCCGAGGTCACGCTCGTCTCGCCGCCGACCCTGGTTCCGCAGAACGTGTCCTTGTGGCCGGTCCGCGTGGTCTACGACCTGGACGAAGCCCTCGCGGAGGGGCCCGACGCCGTGATGATGCTGCGCATCCAGCTCGAGCGGATGAACGCGGCGTATTTCCCGACTGAGCGGGAGTATTCGCGCCGGTGGGGCCTGGACGCACGGCGCGTGGCGGCTCTGCCGGGCGGTAGCATTGTCCTGCACCCCGGACCCATGAACCGGGGACTGGAGATCTCCTCCGAAGCTGCCGATTCCCCCCGTTCGACGGTGCTGGAACAGGTGTCGAACGGGGTCTCCGTGCGCATGGCGGTGCTGTACCTGCTGCTGGCAGGGGAACGAGACGACGAACGAGGGGGAGACCTGTGAGCGAGACCCTCGTCATCACCGGGGCACAGCTGCTCGGCGCGACGAGCGCCGACATCATCATCGAGGACGGCGTGATCGCCGAGGTCGGGACGGGGCTCACCCGCACCGGCGCGCGCGTGATCGACGCCGCGGGCCTGGTCGCGCTGCCGGGTCTCGTCGATCTGCACACCCATCTGCGCGAACCCGGGTTCGAGGCCTCCGAGACGATCCTCACCGGCACCAGGGCGGCCGCCGCCGGCGGGTTCACCGCCGTGTTCGCGATGCCGAACACCTCCCCGGTCGCCGACACGGCGGGCGTGGTCGAGCAGGAGCTCGCCCTCGGCGAGGCGGCCGGCTACGCGACCGTGCAGCCGATCGGCGCCGTCACCGTGGGCCAGAAGGGCGAGCGCCTCGCGGAACTCGGCGCCATGGCCACCTCGCGTGCCCAGGTGCGGGTCTTCAGCGACGACGGCTTCTGCGTCTGGGACCCGCTGATCATGCGCCGGGCTCTGGAGTACGTGAAGTCCTTCGACGGCGTCATCGCCCAGCATGCGCAGGACCCGCGGCTCACCGAGGGCGCCCAGATGAACGAGGGCACCGTCTCGGCCGAGCTCGGGCTGGCCGGGTGGCCGGCGGTCGCCGAGGAATCGATCATCGCCCGTGACGTGCTCCTCGCCGAGCACGTCGGCTCGCGGCTGCACGTGTGTCATCTCTCGACGGCCGGCTCGGTCGACATCATCCGCTGGGCCAAGAAGCGAGGCGTCGACGTCACGGCGGAGGTCACGCCGCACCACCTGCTGCTCACCGACGAACTCGTCCGCGGCTACGACGCGCGGTTCAAGGTCAACCCGCCGCTGCGCCGCGAGGAGGACGTCCTCGCGGTTCGGGAGGGTCTCGCCGACGGCACGATCGACATCGTCGCGACCGACCACGCACCGCACCCCAGCGAGCACAAGGCGTGCGAGTGGCAGGCCGCCGCGAACGGCATGGTCGGTCTGGAGAGCGCCCTGCGCGTCGTGCACCAGTCGATGGTGCAGACCGGTCTGCTCGGCTGGGCCGACGTCGCCCGCGTCATGAGCTCGACGCCCGCCCGCATCGGCCGGCTCTCCGGCCACGGCACGCCGCTCGCAGCCGGGCAGCCCGCGCACATCACGCTGTACGACCCCGCGGTCGACGGTGTGTTCACCGCCGCGGACCTGCACGGGCGCAGCGTGAACTCGCCCTACCTGGGCCGCGCACTGCCCGGGCGCGTGGAGTACACGGTGCACGGCGGCGTCCTCACGGTCGACGGCGGCACCGTCGTCGAGGAGCTCGGCGCATGAGCGCACGGGACCTCGCGGTCGCGATCATCATCGCCGTCGCGCTGCTCATCCTGCTGTCGATGCTGTTCGCCTGGCGACGACGAGTGCGGCGCGATGCCGCGTACACGGCCCCGCTCGGGGTGCCGGAGCACGCGGAGGTGACGCGCCGCGACGAGGTGCTCTACGTGTCCACCACTCGGCACGAGCAGCCCCTCGAGCGGCTCGCGATCACCCCGCTGGCGTTCCGTGCACGCGGCGAGCTGGCTGTGACCGACCGCGGCATCGCGCTGGCCCTGGACGGTGCCCCCACCGTCTTCCTCGCCGCCGACCGCCTGGTCTCCGTCGACCGCGCGACCGTCACCATCGATCGCGTCGTGGAGCCCGGCGGGCTCGTGCGCATCGCGTGGCACGTCGACGACGCGACCGTCGTCGACAGCTATGTGCGCCTCACCGGCGGCGACCTCCCGACCCTCATCTCCGACCTGCAGCGGCTCATCCCCGCCGCCCCTGACACAGGAGCCACGTCATGACCCTCTCGACTTCCTCCCCGCAGGCCTCCGCGGCCTGCCTCCCCGATCCCGCCGTCCTCGTGCTCGAGGACGGCACCCGACACCGCGGACGCGCCTACGGCGCGCGCGGACGCACCCTCGGCGAGGTCGTGTTCGCCACCGGCATGTCGGGATACCAGGAGACCATCACCGACCCGTCCTACGCCGGACAGATCGTCCTGCAGACGGCCCCGCACATCGGCAACACCGGCATGAACGACGAGGACACCGAATCCCGCCGCATCTGGGTCGCCGGCTACATCGTGCGCGACCCCTCGCGCGTCGTCTCGAACTGGCGTGCGAACGCGTCCCTCGACGAGGTCCTCGTCGAGGACGGCATCGTCGGCATCAGTGGCATCGACACGCGTGCGGTCACCCGTCACATCCGCTCCGCCGGCTCCATGCGCGGCGGCATCTTCTCGGGTGCGGACGCGGAGCTCGACCCGGAGGAGCAGCTGCGCATCGTCCGCGAGGCTCCGGAGATGACCGGCCTCAACCTCTCTGCCCAGGTGTCCGTCGAGAACGCGACCGTGACCCCGGCGGTGGGGGAGCGCATCGGCAACCTCGCCGTGCTCGACCTGGGTGTGAAGCAGGCCACGATCGACAACCTCGCCGCCCGCGGCTTCGACGTACACGTCCTCCCGCAGGACGTGAGCATCGACGAGATCCGGGCGATCGAGCCTGTCGCCGTCTTCTACTCGAACGGCCCCGGGGACCCCGCGGCGTCGGGCGACCACGTCGAACTGCTGCGCGCGGTCCTCGACGACGGTCTGCCCTTCTTCGGTATCTGCTTCGGCAACCAGCTCCTCGGCCGCGCCCTGGGTCTCGGCACGTACAAGCTGCCGTTCGGCCACCGCGGCATCAACCAGCCGGTGCTGGACAAGCAGACGGGAAAGGTGGAGATCACCGCGCACAACCACGGGTTCGCCGTCGAGGCGCCCCTGGAGGGCTCGTTCGACAGCCCGCACGGCTACGGCAAGGTCGAGGTCAGCCACGTCGGCCTCAACGACAACGTCGTGGAGGGCCTGCGCGCCCTCGACATCCCCGCCTTCTCGGTGCAGTACCACCCCGAGGCCGCGGCCGGACCGCACGACGCCAACTACCTCTTCGACCGCTTCCGCGACATGGTCATCGCGACCCTTCGACCCGCTCAGGGACCCACCCAGGGAGATGCAAAGTAATGCCCAAGCGCGACGACATCCGCTCCGTCCTCGTCATCGGCTCCGGCCCGATCGTCATCGGCCAGGCCTGCGAGTTCGACTACTCCGGCACCCAGGCGTGCCGCGTCCTCCGCGAGGAGGGCGTCCGGGTCATCCTCGTCAACTCGAACCCGGCGACGATCATGACCGACCCCGACTTCGCCGACGCGACGTACATCGAGCCGATCACCCCCGCGGTGATCGAGACGATCATCGCGAAGGAGAAGCCCGACGCGATCCTGCCGACGCTCGGCGGTCAGACGGCGCTGAACGCCGCGATGGCGCTGCACGAGCAGGGCATCCTCGAGAAGTACGACGTCGAGCTCATCGGCGCGAAGGTGGACGCCATCAAGAAGGGCGAGGACCGTCAGGTCTTCAAGGAGCTCGTCCTCGAAGCGGGCGCGGACGTCGCCAAGAGCGTCATCGCGCACACCATGGACGACCTCCTCGCCGGTGCCGAGCAGCTCGGCTACCCGCTCGTGGTGCGCCCCTCCTTCACGATGGGCGGGCTGGGCTCCGGCTTCGCCTACGACGAGGAGGACCTGCGCCGTATCGGCGGTGCCGGCCTGCGCGACTCGCCGACGACCGAGGTGCTCCTGGAGGAGTCGATCCTCGGCTGGAAGGAGTACGAGCTCGAGCTCATGCGCGACACCGCCGACAACACGGTCGTCGTCTGCTCCATCGAGAACGTCGACCCGGTCGGCGTGCACACGGGCGACTCGATCACCGTGGCCCCGGCGCTGACCCTCACCGACCGCGAGTACCAGAAGCTCCGCGACATCGGCATCGACATCATCCGTGCGGTGGGCGTGGACACGGGTGGCTGCAACATCCAGTTCGCGGTCAACCCGGAGAACGGGCGCATCATCGTCATCGAGATGAACCCGCGTGTGTCCCGGTCGAGCGCCCTGGCGTCGAAGGCCACCGGCTTCCCGATCGCCAAGCTCGCGGCCAAGCTCGCCCTCGGGTACCGCCTCGACGAGATCCCGAACGACATCACCGGCGTGACCCCGGCGAGCTTCGAGCCGACGCTCGACTACGTCGTCGTCAAGGTCCCGCGCTTCGCGTTCGAGAAGTTCCCGGCCGCCGACGCCACGCTCACCACGACCATGAAGTCGGTCGGCGAGGCGATGGCGATCGGCCGCAACTACGCCACCGCACTGCAGAAGGCGCTGCGGTCGCTCGAGAAGCGGGGCTCCAGCTTCCACTGGGGCGAGGAGTCGCGCAGCGTCGAGGAACTGCTCGAGATCGCGAAGACGCCGACCGACGGCCGGATCGTCACCCTGCAGCAGGCGCTGCGCAAGGGCGCGACCATCGAGCAGGCGTTCGAGGCCACGGCCATCGACCCCTGGTTCCTCGACCAGATCGTCCTGATCAACGAGGTCGCCGAGGTCGTGCGCACCGCCGGCGAGCTGGACGACGCGACGCTGCGCTACGCCAAGGAGCACGGTTTCTCCGACGCGCAGATCGCCCAGCTCCGCGGCGAGAGCGAGGCCGAGATCCGCGGCGTGCGCCACGGCCTGGGAATCCGCCCCGTCTACAAGACGGTCGACACCTGCGCGGGGGAGTTCCCCGCGCTGACGCCGTACCACTACTCGAGCTACGACGCCGAGACCGAGGTCGCGCCGTCGGACCGCACCAAGGTCGTCATCATCGGCTCCGGCCCGAACCGCATCGGTCAGGGCGTCGAGTTCGACTACTCCTGCGTGCACGCCTCGTTCGCGCTGTCGGACGCGGGCTTCGAGACCGTGATGATCAACTGCAACCCGGAGACCGTGTCGACCGACTACGACACGTCCGACCGGCTGTACTTCGAGCCGCTGACGCTCGAGGACGTCCTGGAGGTCCTGGACGCGGAGGCGGCGAGCGGCACCATCCTCGGCGTCGTCTGCCAGCTCGGTGGCCAGACCCCGCTCGGGCTCGCGAAGGGCATCGAGGCGGCCGGCTACACGGTCCTGGGGACGAGCCCGGAGGCCATCGACCTGGCCGAGGAGCGCGAGCTGTTCTCGCGACTGCTCGACGAGGCCGGGCTGCTGGCGCCGCGCAACGGCACGGCGATCGACGTGGAGGGCGCGGTGCGCATCGCCGAGGAGATCGGCTACCCCGTGCTCGTGCGCCCGAGCTTCGTGCTCGGCGGTCGCGGCATGGAGATCGTCTACGGCACCGATGCGCTGCGCGACTACTTCGTGCGGACGGCCGGCGAGGTCGTGATCGAGGAGGGCAAGCCGCTCCTGGTCGACCGGTTCCTCGACGACGCGATCGAGCTCGATGTGGACGCCCTGTACGACGGCACCGACCTCTTCATCGGCGGCGTCATGGAGCACCTGGAGGAAGCCGGCATCCACTCCGGCGACTCGAGCTGCACGCTGCCGCCGGTCTCGCTCGGTCGCAGCGACGTGGACCGCGTCCGCGAGGCCACCCTCGCCATCGCACAGGGCGTCGGCGTGCGCGGTCTGCTGAACGTGCAGTTCGCGATCAGCGCCGGCGTGCTCTACGTCATCGAGGCGAATCCCCGGGCGAGCCGCACGGTACCGTTCGTCTCGAAGGCGCTGGGCATCCCGATGGCGAAGGCCGCCAGCCGCATCATGGCCGGCTCGACGATCGCCGAGCTCCGCGCCGAGGGGATGCTGCCCGAGCAGGACGGCTCGCGCGTCCCGCTGGACGCCCCGGTCTCGGTCAAGGAGGCCGTGCTGCCCTTCAAGCGGTTCCGCACCGCCGACGGCAAGACCGTCGACTCGGTCCTCGGCCCGGAGATGCGCTCGACCGGCGAGGTCATGGGCATCGACCGGGACTTCCCGACCGCGTTCGCGAAGTCCCAGGCCGCGGCCTACGGCGGCATGCCGACGTCGGGAACCGTGTTCATCTCGGTCGCCGACTCCGACAAGCGTGCGGTGATCCTCCCGGCGCACCGCCTCCAGCAGCTCGGCTTCACGATCGTGGCGACCGAGGGCACGGCGGAGATCCTGTCGCGCAACGGCATCGCCGTCACGGTGGTCGAGAAGTACAGCAAGACGCAGGAGTCCGGAGCCCGGAACATCGTCGACCTCATCAACGACGGGGAGATCGACATCGTCGTGAACACCCCGTCGGGTGGTGCCGCTCGCGCGGACGGCTACGAGATCCGCGCCGCCGCGGTGGCCGCGGACAAGGCGCTCTTCACGACCATCGCCGTGCTCGGTGCGGCGGTGAGCGGGATGGACGCCGCGCACGAGGGCTTCCAGGTCAAGAGCCTGCAGGAGTACGCGCAGGACCGGATGGCCGCGGTATGACGGAACGCTTCGGCGAGCGGGCCCGCGTCGCCCTGGAGGCGCACGGCCCGCTCTGTGTCGGCATCGACCCCCACGCCGCTCTGCTGGCGGCGTGGGGGCTGACCGCCGATGCTGCCGGAGTCCGGGAGTTCGGGCTCCGTACCGTCGAGGCGGCCGCCGGTAGCGCCGGTCTCGTGAAGCCGCAGGTGTCGTTCTTCGAGCGGTACGGCGCGGCCGGGTTCGCGGCCCTCGAGGAGGTGCTGGCGGCCGCGCGCGCGGCCGGACTGCTGGTGATCGCCGACGCCAAGCGCGGCGACATCGGGTCGACGATGGCGGATTACGCTCAGGCCTGGCTCCCCGCGGGCGCGCCGCTGGAGGCGGATGCCCTGACGGTGAACCCGTACCTCGGCGTCGGTGCGCTGGAGGGTGCGTTCGCCCTCGCGGAGGAGCACGGCAAGGGGCTCTTCGTCCTCGCCGCGACCAGCAACCCTGAGGCGACCGTGCTGCAGCGCGCGACGACCGCGGACGGCGAGACCGTGTCCGCGGCCGTGATCGCCGAGGTGTCGCGCCGGAACGCCACCGGGACGCCCGAGGGGGAGTGGGGGAGCTTCGGCTTCGTCATCGGTGCCACAGTGGACGCGGTGGAAGCGGGGCTGACTCCGTTCGCGCCCGTCGCCCCGATCCTCGCCCCCGGCTTCGGCGCACAGGGCGCCACTCCCGTGGATCTCGTCCGCCGCTTCGGCTCCCAGGCCGGCTCGGTGATCGCGAGCGAGAGCCGCAGCCTCCTCTCCGCGGGCCCGGCGGCCCTCGCCGAGACGATCGCCGACCGTGCCGCCCAGTATCGAGAGGTCAGCCGTGGCTGAGGAACGCCGCACCGTCCCCGAGGTCGACAGGGCCGCCGCCGCACGTCGAGCGGTCGAGCGACGACGCGCCAGGGCCTCGCTCAAGCGCGACCTCACCATGCGCGTCGTCACCCCGCAGGCCGTGCTGCATCGCGCGACGGAGGACCCCGACTCGGTCGAGGGCTCCATGCGCATCACCGACTTCCTCCTCGCCCTCCCCGCGATCGGCGCGGGCAAGCGCGACCGGGTGCTGGAGCAGCTCCACATCTCGCCGGTCAAGCGCCTCGGCGGACTCGGCGCCCGTCAACGCCGAGTGCTGGAGGAGTGGCTCGACGAGCGCTTCCCCGTTCCGACCCCCCGTGGGGCACGCAGCCGGCTCCTCGTCCTCGCCGGCCCCACGGCGGTGGGCAAGGGGACCGTCGCCGCGCACATCCGCGAGAACAACCCGGAGATCCACCTGTCCGTCTCGGCGACCACCCGGCCGCCGCGCCCGGGCGAGATCGACGGTGTGCACTACTACTTCGTGGACGACGCCGAGTTCGACCGCCTGGTCGCCGACGGCGAGCTGCTGGAGTATGCGGTGGTCCACAACCGCTCGCGCTACGGCACCCCGCGCGCCCCGATCGACGCCGCACTGGCGGAGGGGAAGACCGTCCTGCTGGAGATCGACCTGCAGGGCGCGCGCCAGGTGCGCGATGCGGAGCCGTCCGCGACGCTGATCTTCCTCCTGCCGCCGAGCTGGGACGAGCTGGTGCACAGGCTGGTCGGCCGCGGCACCGAGGACGCCGAGGAACGGGCCCGGCGGCTGCGCACCGCGAAGGTCGAGCTGGCGGCGCAGAACGAGTTCGACCACCTCATCGTGAACGAGGACGTCGCCACCGCCGCCCGCGAGGTCGTAGACTTGTCTACAAGCTCTGCGCGCTGACCTGATTCCAGGGTCGAGCACCACGCCGGTCCCTGAGCTCGTCGAAGGGTCGCGCGCCCGCAGCATCGTCTTCGCGGCGAATCCCGTCGCCTGATCAGGAGGTCCACCCATGGCCGGACGCAACAACGGCATCATCGATCCCCCCATCGACAACCTGCTGGAGCGCGTCGACTCCAAGTACGAGCTCGTCATCTACGCCGCCAAGCGCGCCCGTCAGATCAACGACTACTACTCCGACCTGCACGAGGGCAACCTCTTCGACAACGTGGGCCCGCTCGTCGACTCCTCGGTCGAGGACAAGCCGCTCACCATCGCCCTGCACGAGATCAACGAGGACAAGCTCCGCCTGCGTCACGCGGAGTGACTCGACGACCGCGCCGCCGCGACGTCGGTGGCGCGGTCCAGAATGGGTGCCACACCCTCCCACCGTCCGTCCCCGTTCTGGAGCATCGATGAGCGCGCTGCGTCTGTTCACGTCCGAGTCCGTCACCGAAGGGCATCCGGACAAGATCTGCGACCAGATCTCGGACAGCATCCTCGATGGACTGCTCGCGAAGGACCCGGGCTCCCGGGTCGCGGTCGAGACGCTCGTCACGACCGGGCTCGTGCACGTCGCCGGGGAGATCCGCACGGACGCCTACGTCGACATCCCGACGATCGTCCGGCAGGTCGTGAACGGCATCGGCTACACGTCCTCCGACACCGGCTTCGACGGCGACTCGTGCGGCGTCAGCGTCTCGGTGGGGGAGCAGTCCACCGACATCGCCCACGGTGTCGACAACGCGCAGGAGCACCGCGACGGCTCGTCCGTGGATCCGCTCGACGGTCTCGGCGCCGGAGACCAGGGCATCATGTTCGGGTTCGCCACCAACGAGACCCCGCAGCTCATGCCGATGGCCGCATGGACCGCGCACCGCATCGCCGAACGGCTGACGGAGGTGCGCCGCAGCGGGCTGCTGCCCTTCCTGCGCCCCGACGGCAAGACGCAGGTCACCCTCGGCTATGACGGCTTCACCCCGAAGACCGTCGACGCCGTCGTGCTGTCCACGCAGCACAACCCGGACATCGCCCAGGACGACCTGAAGGCGCAGATCCGCGAGCACGTCATCGATCCGGTCCTCGCCACGACCGGCCTCGACCTCGACGACGTCACCTACTACATCAACCCCGCGGGGCCCTTCGTCACGGGCGGCCCGAAGGGGGATGCCGGGCTCACCGGACGCAAGATCATCATCGACACCTACGGGGGAGCCGCACGGCACGGCGGCGGCGCCTTCAGCGGCAAGGACCCGTCGAAGGTCGACCGGTCGGGCGCGTACGCGACCCGCTGGGTCGCCAAGAACGCGGTCGCCGCTGGTCTGGCCGACCGCCTCGAGGTGCAGGTCGCCTACGCGATCGGTGTCGCGCGCCCCGTCGGTCTGTACGTGGAGACCTTCGGCACGGGGCGCGTGTCCGACGAGGTCATCACGCGGGCCATCGACGAGGTGTTCGATCTGCGGCCGCAGGCCATCATCGAGCAGCTCGACCTGCTGCGGCCGATCTACGCCCAGACGGCGGCCTACGGGCACTTCGGTCGGGAGCTGCCGGACTTCACCTGGGAGCGGACGGACCGGGCCGAGGAGCTGCGGCGCGCTGCCGGGCTCTGACGAGGCCGCGGTGCTGATCTCTCCGGAGAGCCGGCGCATCGCCCGGGTGCTCCTGGAATCCCCGCTGCCGCAGCTCGACCGCCTGTTCGACTACGCCCTTCCTCCCGAGCTCGGTGACGTCGAGCCCGGGGTCCGGGTGCGTGTCCCCCTGCGGACCGCCGGCCGCGTGGTCGACGGGTTCGTGGTGGAACTGGACGTGGAGGGCGACGCCGATCGGCCGCTCTCCGAGGTCGAGAGCATCGTGTCGAGCGTCCCCGTGCTGCCGGATCGTCTGTACCGACTGGCTCGGCGGGTCGCCGATCGCGCGGCGGGGTCGGCGTCCGACGTGCTGCGGCTGGTCATCCCGAAGCGGCAGGTGCGCGTCGAGAAGGCCTGGACCGCCGATTCTCCGATCCCGCAGCCGGAGCCCGAGGCCCGAGACGCGGCTGCGTCCGTCGTCGGGCTGTACGACGGGCTGCAGGCGGTGCTCGACGAGAGCGGTCGTGCGGCGGTCGAGGCCATCCCGCAGCTCACCGATGACGCACCCGGTTGGGCGCGCATGCTGGCTGCAGCCGCTGCGACGACACTCGCGGCGGGGAAGTCGAGCATCCTCGTCGTCCCGGACCACCGCGACCTCGATCGGCTCCTGGCGGCCCTCGACGGGTTCGTCCACCCGGAGGCGATCGCGCGGCACGACTCCCGACAGACCAACCCGGACCGCTACCGCTCCTTCCTGCGCACGCTCGAGGACGCGCCCTGCATCGTCGTCGGGAACAGGTCCGCGGTGTACGCCCCCGTCGTCGCCGGTCTCGTGGCGGTGTGGGACGACGGCGACAGCCTGCTGGGCGAGCCGCTCGCTCCCTACGTCCACGCCCGGGATGCGGCGCTGCTGCGGCAGGAGGCGGAGGGATCGGCTCTGCTCTTCGCCGGTCATACGCGGACGACCGAGGTGGAGCGGCTCGTGGCGCGCGGCTGGCTGCAGGACATCCGTGCCGCCCGGCGCGTGCTGCCGCGCGTCGTGCTGAGCACACCGCAGGAGATGGAGCAGCCCACGCCCCAGCGGATGCCGTCGTCGGCCTTCCTCGCGGCGCGGAACGCGGCCGCGGAGGGACCCGTGCTCATCCAGGTCTCGCGCCCCGGCTTCGCCCCGTCCCTCGTCTGCGCCGACTGCCGGGCCCCCGCCCGATGCCCCCACTGCGGCGGTCCGCTCGGCGCCCGTCATCGCGGCGCGGTCCCGGTATGCGGGTGGTGCGGACGCGGTGCCAGGGCGTGGACCTGCCCGGTGTGCTCCTCGACCCGTCTCCGACTCGCCTCGTCCGGCAGCGAACGGACCGCCGATGAGCTGGGCCGCGCGTTCCCTGGCGTCCGCGTCATCGTCGCCGACGGCAGCCACCCCGTCGAGCGCGTCGACGCGCGCCCGGCGCTGGTGGTGGCCACCCGCGGCGCCGAGCCGCTCGCGGAGGGCGGTTACCGGGCCGTCGTCCTGCTCGACGGGCCGCGCATGCTGCAGGCGCCGGATCTGCGCATCGGCGAAGCCTGCCTGCGGTGGTGGTCGAACGCGGCCGCTCTGGCCGCTCCCGGCGCTCCCGTCCACCTCGTCGGTGTGGACGGCGCCGTCGCCCGGGCCCTGGCGACCTGGAACCACGCCGCCTACGCGCGCACCGAGCTGGAGCAGCGGGCGCCGCTGCACATGCCGCCGACCGCCCGCGTCGCGCTCGTGGAGGGATCCGCCGCCGCGGTCGCCCGTGCTCTGGAGGCGCTCTCCGAGCTCTCGCTGCCCGGGGACGCGGTCCTCGGTCCCGTCCCCGTCGAATCGGACGACGTCCCCCCGCGGGTCCGGGCTCTCGTACGCTTCGACTACGGCGCGGGAAGCCGCGTCGCAACCACCCTCCGTGCGGCCGTCGTGGCCGAGGCGGTGAGCGGTCGCCGCGGTCGGACCAAGGCCGCCCGCAGCACGCTCTCGGTCCGCCTCGATATCCTCGATCCAGAACTCTGACCCTTCCGGAGAACCTTCATGCGCCTCGTCTTCGCCGGCACTCCCGCCGCCGCGGTCCCCACTCTGCGACGCCTCGCCGTCGAGCACGACATCGCCGCCGTCGTGACGCGCCCCGACGCCCCCCTCGGGCGCAAGCGTGTGCTCACTCCCTCGCCCGTCGCCCAGGCCGCGGCCGAACTCGGCCTGGGCGTCATCCACGCCGCGCGCCTCGACGACGCGGTGACGGAGGAGATCGCTGCCCTGCGCCCCGAGCTCGGCGTGATCGTCGCGTACGGCGGGCTCGTCCGCGAGCCTCTGCTGTCCACGCCGGAGGCCGGGTGGATCAACCTGCACTTCTCGCTCCTGCCGGCCTGGCGCGGCGCCGCGCCGGTGCAGCGCGCCCTGATCGCCGGAGATCCGGTCCTCGGAGCGAGCGTCTTCCAGCTCGTCCCGGAGCTCGATGCCGGCGACGTGTTCGCGACGCGCGCCGTCGAACTGCCGGGCACATCGACGGCGGGGGAGGCGCTGGAGGCCTTGGCCCTCGACGGCGCGGCTCTCACCGCGGACGTGGTCGCGGCGATCGCGGACGGGACTGCCCACGCGGTGCCGCAGGAGGGCGAGCCGACGTTCGCCGCCAAGCTGACGCTCGAGGACGGTCTCCTCGACTTCCGCGAGCCGTTCGACGTCGTGTACGCCCGGTTCCGCGGGGTCACTCCGGAGCCGGGGGCGCACACGACGATCGACGGCCAGCGGCTCAAGATCCTCGAGGCCCGGCCCGCCGATGCCGGGGCGGAGGACCTGCCACCGGGTGCCGTGGCGGGCACGCGAGCGGAGGTCCTGATCGGGACGGCCACCTCACCGCTCGCCGTCACCCGGCTGCAACCCGCGGGTAAGGGACCCATGAACGCCGCCGACTGGTGGCGCGGCCTGCAGGGCACGACCCCGGTGGCCGGCTCGTGAACGACCGGCGACGCCCCGGCAACGGCCCGCAGCGCGAGGACCGGACGCGGAACGGCCGCGGCCCCGACCGGACGGTACAGCCTGCGCGCCGCGTGGCCTACGACGTGATCAGGGCGGTGTCGGACTCCGACGCCTACGCGAACCTGCTGCTGCCGACCGCGATCGCCGAGGCCAGGCTGGACCCGCAGGACGCGGCCTTGGCGACGGAACTGACCTACGGCACACTCCGTCGCCGCGGCACGTACGACGCGATCATCGCCGCGGCCGCGGATCGCCCGGCCGACGCGATCGACCCCGCGGTGCTCGACGCGCTCCGGCTCGCCGTGCACCAGCTCCTCGCGACGCGGGTGGCCCCGCACGCGGCCGTGAACGAGTCGGTGAACCTCGTCGCGCTCGACGCCGGTCGCGGGGCGTCCAGCTTCGCGAACGCGGTGCTCCGGCGGATCGCCCGGGAGTCGCCCCAGGAGTGGCTCGCGCGCATCGAGGCGGCGGCACGGTCGGACGACGAACGGCTGGCGCTCCGTGCTGCGCACCCGGTGTGGATCATCCGGGCGCTGCGTCGCGCCCTCGCCGCCGAGGGGCGTGTCGAGGAACTGGACGCCCTGCTGGAGGCCGACAACGTCTCGCCCGAGGTCACGCTCGTCGCCCTCCCCGGGCTCGCGGAGCCGCAGGAGCCTCGTCGGCCCTACGCCGCCACGGCATTCGCGTCTCCGGGGGGCGATCCGCGTCTCGCGCTGACCGCCTCCGAGGGCGCGGTCCGCGTGCAGGACGAAGGGTCGCAGCTCGTCGCGCTCGCGCTGACCGCGGCGACCCCGGTCCGTCAGGGGGAGCGGTGGCTCGACCTGTGCGCGGGCCCCGGCGGAAAGACCGCTCTGCTCGCCGCCGTCGCCCGGGAGAACGACGCGGTACTGGAGGCCAACGAGGTCGTGCCCACCAGGGCCCGACTCGTGCGCAACGCCCTGCGAGCCGTCCCGGGCGACGTCACCGTCCACGAGCGCGACGGCCGGGAGCTGGCCGCCGAGCGGCCCGGCGCGTTCGACCGGATCCTGGTCGACGCCCCTTGCACCGGCCTCGGCGCCCTCCGTCGGCGCCCGGAGTCCCGGTGGCGCAAGTCCCCGGCGGACGTCGCCGAGCTCGTGCCGCTGCAGGTCGGTCTGCTGACGGCGGCCGTGGAGGCTCTGGCTCCCGGAGGCATCGTCGCGTACGTCACCTGCTCGCCCCACCTCGCGGAGACGACGGCGGTGGTCGAGGAGGTGCGGCGCCTGCGTCCTGAGCTCGTCGAACTCGACGCCCGCGCCGTGCTGCGCGGCGTGGCCCAGTCGCCGATCGACCTCGCCGACGACGGCCGCTCGCAGACCGGCAGCGCACAGCTCTGGCCGCATCGCCACGGCACCGACGCGATGTTCCTCGCACTCCTGCAGCGCCCCGGCGATGCGACAGAAGCCCCGAAGGAAGGTTGAGACCATGGATCTGCCCCGCGCCCCGCGCATCAACCCCAGCATCCTCGCCGCGGACTTCGTCAACATGCAGGCGGAACTCGCGCGCATCGCGACGGCCGACTTCGCGCACGTCGATGTCATGGACAACCACTTCGTCCCGAACCTCACCTTCGGTCCGCAGATGGTCCAGCGCATCCAGGAGACCAGCCCGGTCCCGCTGGACGTGCATCTCATGATCACGGATCCGGATCGCTGGGCCCCCGGCTACGCCGAACTCGGTGCCGCGAGCGTGACCTTCCACCTGGAGGCGGCGGGGGAGCCGGTGGCGCTCGCGCGTCGGCTGCGTGACATCGGCGCCCGTGCGGGGGTGGCGGTCAAGCCCGCTACGCCCGTCGAGGGACTCTTCGAGCTGCTGGACGAGTTCGACCAGATCCTCGTGATGACCGTGGAGCCCGGCTTCGGAGGCCAGGGATTCATGCCGGAGACCATTCCGAAGCTGCAGGCGCTGTCCGCGGAGGCCCGGCGGCGCGGTTCGTCCGTCTGGCTCCAGGTCGACGGCGGGATCTCCGACGCGACGATCGCCCAGGCTGCCGAAGCGGGGGCGGACACCTTCGTCGCCGGCTCCGCGGTCTACGGTGCGGACGACGTGGAGGCGGCTGTCACCCGGCTCAGGGACCTCGCGCGAGCCGGTAGCCTGGAGGGGTGAAGACTTTCGACGAGCTGTTCGCCGAGCTCAGCG
This sequence comes from Microbacterium meiriae, assembly GCF_040685015.1. Taxonomy (NCBI): domain Bacteria; kingdom Bacillati; phylum Actinomycetota; class Actinomycetes; order Micrococcales; family Microbacteriaceae; genus Microbacterium; species Microbacterium meiriae. Next base: position 520,323 of record NZ_JBFBHD010000002.1, read on the forward strand.
TCAAGGCCGAGACCCGCCCAGAGGGATCGGGCACCGTCGCGGAGCTCGACGGCGGCGTGCATGCGATCGGCAAGAAGATCGTCGAAGAGGCCGCCGAGGTCTGGATGGCGGCGGAGTACGAGTCGGACGCCGCCGCAGCCGAGGAGATCTCGCAGCTCCTCTACCACCTGCAGGTGATGATGCTCGCGAAGGGCCTCACGCTGCAGGACGTCTATCGACATCTGTGATGCGCCCCGGTCCCACTCCTTCGAACTGAAAGCCGTTCATGCTGCGCATCGCCGTTCCCAACAAGGGCTCGCTCTCCGAGACCGCCGCCGAGATGCTCGCGGAGGCGGGCTACGCCGGCCGCCGCGACCCCAAGACCCTGCATGTCATCGACGCCGAGAACGACGTCGAGTTCTTCTTCCTCCGCCCCCGTGACATCGCCACGTACGTGGCCTCCGGTGCCCTCGACGTCGGCATCACCGGTCGCGACCTCCTCCTGGATGTGCAGCAGCCGGCGCGCGAGATCGAGCAGCTCGGATTCGGGGCGTCCACGTTCCGCTTCGCCGGTCCTCCCGGACGCTTCACCTCGGTCCAGGACCTCGACGGCGTCCGCGTCGCCTCCGCCTACCCGGGTCTGGTGGGCTCCTTCCTCCGCGACCAGGGTGTGAACGCCGAGCTCGTGCAGCTCGACGGCGCGGTCGAGTCCGCGGTGCGCCTCGGCGTCGCCGATGCGGTCGCCGACGTCGTGTCCACCGGCACCACCCTGCGGCAGGCGGGGCTGGAGATCTTCGGCCCCGTGATCCTGGAGTCCGAGGCCGTGCTCATCAGCCGTCCCGGCGAGGCCGACGGCGTGGATACGCTGCTGCGCCGGCTCCGCGGTGTCATGGTCGCACGCCGCTACGTGCTCCTCGACTACGACCTGCCCACCGAGCTGGTCGATCAGGCCGTGGCCATCGCCCCCGGTCGGGAGTCCGCGACCATCTCGCCGCTCCGCGACCCGTCCTGGGTGGCCGTCCGCGTGATGATCCCCCGGCGCCGCGTCAATCAGGTGATGGACGACCTCTACGCCCTCGGTGCCCGGGCCATCCTCGTCACGGCGATCCACGCGGCGAGGCTCTGATGACCCTCGCGAGTCGCGTCATCCCATGCCTGGACGTCGCCGACGGCCGCGTCGTCAAGGGCGTCAACTTCGAGAACCTCCGCGACATGGGTGATCCGGTGGAGCTCGCCCGTCACTACGCGGCCCAGGGCGCCGACGAGATCACGTTCCTCGACGTCACCGCGACCGTGGATGCGCGGGCGACGACCTACGACGTCGTGCAGCGCACCGCAGAGCAGGTCTTCGTTCCGCTGACGGTGGGCGGCGGCGTGCGCAGCGTCGACGACGTCGCGCGGCTCCTCTCGGTCGGTGCGGACAAGGTCGGCGTGAATTCCGCGGCGATCGCCCGTCCCGAGCTAATCGGCGAGATCGCGGATCGCTTCGGCGCCCAGGTGCTCGTGCTCTCGCTCGACGTCAAGCGCGCCGATACCACCCGTTCCGGCTTCGTCGTTACCACGCACGGCGGTCGTACGCAGACCACGCTGGACGCGCTCGACTGGGCGCGCGAGGCCGCGGAGCGCGGGGCGGGGGAGCTGCTGGTGAACTCGATCGACGCCGACGGCACGCGCGACGGCTTCGATCTCGAGCTCGTCCGCCTCATGCGTGAAGTCGCGCCGATCCCGGTGATCGCCTCCGGCGGTGCGGGGCGGGCGACCGACTTCGCGCCGGCCATCAAGGCGGGGGCGGACGCTGTGCTCGCGGCCAGCGTGTTCCACACCGGAGCCCTGACCGTCGGTGACGTGAAGGATGCGCTGCGCGCGGAAGGAGTGCTCGTCCGATGACCGACACGCCGAAGCAGGACGAGGTCTCCATCGACGACCGCATCGCCCAGGTCGCGTTCAACGCGGACGGGCTCGCCCCGATCATCGTGCAGCAGTGGGATTCGCGCGAGGTGCTCATGCTCGCCTGGGTGGACGCCGAGGCCCTGCGCCGCACGCTCACCTCGGGCCGCGCGACCTACTGGTCCCGCTCCCGCCAGGAGTACTGGCGCAAGGGTGACACCTCCGGGCATATCCAGGTCGTGCGGGAGGCCCGCCTCGACTGCGACGGTGACGCGCTCCTGCTCCTCGTCGACCAGACCGGCCCCGCGTGCCACACCGGAACGCGGACGTGCTTCGACTCCACCGACCTGGACGCCGTCGACGGGGCGGCGGCCTCGTGAGCATCGCGCAGCGCGGCCGGTCCCTCTCCGTGACAGGCTTCCTGCTGGCCGGCGCCATCGGGATCATCTCCTCCACGCAGACCTGGTTCACCGTGCAGCGGGCGGACGCGGGGGAGGACATCCTCGTCCCCGGCGCCTCCGCTCTCGTGCTGCTCGCGCCGCTGAGCCTCGCCGTGCTCGCGCTGGGTGCGGCTCTCGCGATCGCCGGCCGGGCCGTGCGTCTCGTCTTCGGGGTGCTCGCCGCCGCGGCCGCCGTGTTCCTGGGCTGGTCCACGCTGCAGGTCCTCCTCGGCGACGCGTACGGTGCGGTGGCCGCGACCGTCACCGAGACGACGGGACTCGCCGGAAGCGGAGCGGTCCACGAGGTCGCGGCGAGCATCATCCCGTCCGTCTGGCCGTACCTCGCCCTCGGCGGCTGGGTGATCCTGCTCGCCGCCGCCGTCCTCGTGCTGACCACCTGGCGGCGCTGGAAGGTCGGCGGCCGTCGCTACCGCACCGACGCGCCGACCGATGCGCCGCACGACGGCCCCGTCGACGCGGTCGATTCCTGGGACGAGCTGTCCCGGGGGTCCGACCCGACGCGCTGACCCCGATAGACTGAACCCAGATCCCCACGTCGTCCCCGGAGGAGAACATGACCAACCCGATCGCTGACCCCGGCCACGGACACTCGCCTGCGGCCTGGACCGCCGTCGTGATCATGCTCGTCGGCTTCGCCGCCGCGACCGTCGCGTTCTGCTTCGAGCAGCCGACCCTGGTGTGGATCTCCGCCGCGCTGATCCCGATCGGGGCGATCGTCGGCTGGGTGCTCGCGAAGGCGGGCTACGGCGTGAAGGGTCCCAAGTACGCTCCGAAGGCGCACTAGTGGTCCTCGCCGACCTGACGGCCGGCGCTGTCGCAGACGCCGAGCGTCGTTCTGAGTCCCGCCCGCTCGCGGTCGTCGAGCGTGACGCTCTTTCGCGCCCCGCGGCGAAGGACGCACTGTCGTTCCTCGCTCCCGCCGATCGGGTGAAGATCATCGCCGAGGTGAAGCGGGCGAGCCCGTCCCGCGGCCCCCTCGCCGAGATCCCGGATCCCGCGCACCAGGCCGCGCTCTACGAGACCGGCGGCGCCTCCGCGATCAGCGTCCTCACCGAGGGACGTCGTTTCGGAGGCAGCCTCGCCGATCTGGAGGCGGTCACCGCCCGGGTCTCGCTTCCCGTGCTGCGCAAGGACTTCATCGCCACGCGTTACCAGGTGCTGGAGGCCCGCGCCGCCGGTGCCGACCTCGTCCTGCTCATCGTCGCCGGCCTGGAGCCGGACATCCTGCGCGACCTGTACGGGTTCATCCTCGAGCTCGGCATGACTCCGCTCGTCGAGACCCACTCGGCGGAGGAGCTGGAGGCCGCGATCGACCTCGGCGCCGACCTGATCGGCGTGAACGCCCGCAACCTCAAGACCCTCGAACTCGACCGCGATCTGTTCGGTCGTCTCGTGGACCGCATCCCCGACTCGGCGATCAAGATCGCGGAGTCCGCGGTGCTCACGCCCGCCGACGTCGCGCACTACCGTTCGGCCGGCGCCGACGTCGTGCTGATCGGCGAGGCCCTGGTGACCGGAGACCCGGTGGCCACTCTCGAGAGCTTCCTGGAGGCGAAGTGAGTCTGCGCGACCAGCACGGTCCGTTCTTCGGCGATTTCGGCGGGCGGTACATGCCGGAATCCCTGGTCGCCGCGATCGACGAGCTGACGGTCGCCTACGAGGAGGCCATCGCCGACCCGGAGTTCCGAGCCGAGCTGGCCCATCTGCTGTCCTCCTACGCCGGGCGCCCCTCCGCGCTCACCGAGGTGCCACGGTTCGCCGAGCACGCGGGCGGCGCGCGGGTCTTCCTCAAGCGCGAGGACCTCAACCACACGGGTTCGCACAAGATCAACAACGTGCTGGGCCAGGCCCTGCTCACCAAGCGCCTTGGCAAGACACGGGTCATCGCCGAGACCGGGGCCGGGCAGCACGGCGTCGCGACGGCGACGGCCGCCGCCCTGTTCGGGCTCGACTGCACCATCTACATGGGCGAGGTCGACACCGAGCGTCAGGCGCTCAACGTCGCCCGGATGCGCCTGCTGGGCGCCGAGGTCATCGCGGTGACCTCGGGGTCGCGCACGTTGAAGGACGCGATCAACGACGCCTACCGCGACTGGGTCGCCTCGGTCGAGACGACCAACTACATCTTCGGCACGGCTGCGGGACCGCATCCGTTCCCGGCGATGGTGCGCGACTTCCAGAAGATCATCGGCGAAGAGGCCCGTGCCCAGATCCTCGACGAGGTCGGCCGGCTCCCTGATGCCGTCGTCGCCTGCGTCGGCGGCGGGTCCAACGCGATCGGCATGTTCGACGCGTTCCTGGACGACGAGGGCGTGCGGCTGTACGGCGTGGAGGCTGCCGGCGACGGTGTCGACACCGACAAGCACGCGGCGTCGATCGAGCGCGGCCGCCCCGGCGTGCTGCACGGCGCGAAGACGTACGTGCTGCAGGACGAGGACGGCCAGACCGTCGAATCGCACTCCATCTCCGCCGGTCTCGACTACCCGGGCGTGGGTCCAGAGCACTCCTGGCTCGCCGACATCGGTCGGGCCGAGTACATCCCGGCGACGGACGACGAGGCGATGCAGGCTCTGCGGCTGCTGAGCCGGACCGAGGGGATCATCCCCGCGATCGAGTCGGCTCATGCCCTCGCCGGTGCGCTGCGGATCGGCCGCGAGCTCGGCCCCGACGGCCTGATCGCGATCTGCCTCTCGGGCCGTGGCGACAAGGACATGGACACCGCCGCCCGGTACTTCGAGCTGTACGACGAGGACGCCCTCGCGCACGACGTGTCCGAGGAGAGCGCCGCCGAGGACGCGGCCTCGAAGGGAGAGCCGCAGCTGTGAGCCGCGTCGAACAGGCCATCCAGCGCGCGCACGACGCCGGCCGCAGCACCTTCGTCGGCTACCTGCCCGTCGGTTTCCCGGACCTGGAGACGAGCATCCAGGCGGCGATCGCCCTCGCCGAGAACGGCGTGGACATCATCGAGCTCGGGCCGCCCTACAGCGATCCCGTCATGGACGGCGCGATCATCCAGGAGGCGACGACCAAGGCCCTCGCCGCGGGCTTCCGGATGAAGGACCTCTTCACCGCCATCCGCGCGATCACCGCCGCGACCGACGTCCCGGTCCTCGTGATGACCTACTGGAACCCGGTGCTGCAGTACGGGGTGGACCGCTATGCCGAGGACCTGCTCGCCGCGGGCGGCGCCGGCCTCATCACTCCGGACATCACCCCGGAAGCGGCCGGCGAGTGGATCGCGGCCAGCGAGCGCCTCGGTCTCGACCGGGTCTTCCTCGCGGCTCCGACCTCGTCGGACGAGCGGCTCGATCTCGTCGTGCGGTCCTCGACGGGCTTCGTCTACACCGTCTCCACCATGGGCATCACGGGGGAGCGGGCCGAGCTCGACCGCGCAGCCCGGACCCTCGTGTCGCGACTGCGCGACCACGGCGCCCGCCGCGCCTGCGTGGGCATCGGCATCTCGACCCCGGAGCAGATCGCCGGCGTCTCCGAGTACGCCGACGGCGCCATCGTCGGCACCGCCCTCGTCCGCGCCCTCCGCGACGGCGGTGTCCCCGCCCTCGCCGAAGTCACCCGAACCCTGGCCGCCGGCACCGCGTCGGCGCGCTTCGTCTCAGAGAAGTAGGATCGCACTCATGTCCTCCGCGCTCCACAGCACCGCCGCCGGCGTGCTCGCCAGCATCCCGAGCCCGCCCGTGTCGTACTTCGATCTCGGCCCGCTCCGGATCCACTTCTACGCGCTCTGCATCATCGCCGGCATCATCGTCGCCGTGCTGATGACGAACCACCGCCTCACCAAGCGCGGGGCGGAGCCGTGGGTGGTCATCGACATCGCGATCCTGGCGGTGCCGCTCGCGATCATCGGCGCGCGCATCTTCCACGTGCTCACCCACCCGAATTTCTACTTCGGCGAAGGCAAGAACACCTGGAACCCCTTCGAGCCCGGTTCCGTCTGGGCGATCTGGGAGGGCGGCATCGCCATCTTCGGTGCGCTCATCGGCGGCGCCGTCGGGGCGTACCTCGGCTGCCGGTGGACCGGCATCCGCTTCTGGACGTTCGCGGACGCGCTGGCTCCCGGCCTGCTGCTCGCCCAGGCGATGGGCCGGTTCGGCAACTGGTTCAACCACGAGCTCTTCGGCCTGCCCACCTCGCTGCCGTGGGGCCTGGAGATCGAGTCGACGAACTCGGCCTTCCCTCCCGGGCTTCCCGGGGGCACCCTGTTCCACCCGACGTTCCTCTACGAGGTCATCTGGAACGGGCTCGGCGTCCTCGTGCTCCTGTGGCTCGGTCGCAAGCTGTTCTTCCAGTGGGGTCGCCTCTTCGCGATCTACCTGATCTGGTACAGCGCCGGACGCATCCTGTGGGAGTCGATCCGGATCGACCCGAGCGAGATCATCCTCGGCCTGCGCAGCAACGTCTGGGCCGCCATCATCGGCGTCGTCGTCGGACTCGTCATCCTGGTCGTGCAGACCCGCCGTCACCCCGGTCTCGAGCCCTCGCCGTACCAGCCGGGCCGCGGACGGAAGGACGTGGACGCTGATGTACAATCGCAGGACAATCCCTCTGATTTCGTGGACGTGAGCGAGCCTCCGGCCGAAGAAGTCGCCGCCGGAGCCACTGCCACAAGCGCTGCTCCCTCGAGCGGGGACGGCTCCCGATAACGCCGACTCGCGGCGGGAGAACCATTGCACTGAACGAGCGGGCCGACGACGTCCCCGGGTTTCACTGAAGATCTGAGGACGGTAACTGGTGTACTTCCAGCCCCCTTACGGCGCCTCCGGCGCATACCCCCCGAAGCAGGGCATGTACAACCCGGCGTTCGAGAAGGACGCCTGCGGCCTGGCCATGGTCGCAACGCTGCGCGGCGAAGCCGGGCACGACATCATCGCGCTGGCCCTCGAGGCCCTGCGCAACCTGGAGCACCGCGGGGCCATCGGGTCCGACGCGGGCACCGGGGACGGAGCCGGCATCCTCACCCAGATGCCGGACGACTTCCTCCGCGCGGTCACCGGCTTCGAACTGCCGCCCGTGGGGGAGTACGCGGCCGGGCTGGCCTTCCTGCCTCGCGATTCGAGCGAGCGCCGCCAGCAGAAGGCCGGGATCGAGAAGATCGCCCGCGCGGAGGGCCTCCGCGTCCTCGGCTGGCGCGAGGTCCCCACCGCCAACGAGAACCTCGGCAAGCTCGCCGACGAGGCCCGCCCCGCCTTCGAGCAGCTCTTCGTGAGCGCCGGCGGCGCCACCCTGGCCGATGCGCCGCTGACCGGCATCGCGCTCGACCGCGTCGCCTATCGCCTGCGCAAGCGCGCGGGCCACGAGCTCGGCGCCTACTTCGTCTCCCTGTCCAGCCGCACGCTCGGCTACAAGGGCATGGTCACCACGCTGCAGCTCGAGCCGTTCTACCCGGATCTGCAGGACGAGCGCTTCGCCTCCGAGCTCGCCGTCGTGCACTCACGGTATTCCACCAACACCTTCCCGTCCTGGCCGCTCGCGCAGCCGCTGCGGATGCTCGCCCACAACGGCGAGATCAACACGGTCGGCGGCAACCGCAACTGGATGCGCGCCCGCCAGTCGCAGCTCGAGTCCGAGCTTCTCGGCGACATCTCGCCCCTGCTGCCCATCTGCACCGACGGCGCCAGCGACTCGGCGTCGTTCGACGAGGTGCTGGAGCTGCTGACCCTCACCGGCCGCAGCCTCCCGCACGCGATCATGATGATGGTGCCGGAGGCCTACGAGAAGCAGGCCGACATCTCGCCGGAGCTGCGCGCGTTCTACGAGTACCACTCCAACCAGATGGAGCCGTGGGACGGCCCGGCCGCCCTCATCTTCACCGACGGCACCCTGGTCGGCGCGACGCTGGACCGCAACGGCCTGCGCCCCGGCCGCTGGACGGAGACCACCGACGGCCTCGTGGTCATCGGCTCCGAGACCGGCGTCCTGCACTTCGAGCCGGAGCGCATCAAGCGCCGCGGCCGGCTCCAGCCCGGCAAGATGTTCCTCGTCGACACCGCCCAGCGTCGGATCGTCGAAGACGAGGAGATCAAGCACGACCTCGCGACGATGCACCCCTGGCAGGAGTGGCTCGACGCGGGTTCCGTCCGTCTGGCCGACCTTCCGGAACGCGAGCACATCGTGCACCCGCCGGCCTCCATCACGCGCCGGCAGCGCACCTTCGGATACACGGAGGAGGAGGTCCGCATCCTCCTCACCCCGATGGGCCAGACGGGGGTCGAGCCGCTGGGTGCCATGGGGTCGGACACGCCGATCGCCGTCCTCAGCAAGCGCCCGCGCCTGCTCTTCGACTACTTCACGCAGCAGTTCGCGCAGGTGACCAACCCGCCGCTGGACTCGATCCGCGAAGAGGTCGTCACGAGCCTGAAGCTCGGCCTCGGTCCCGAGGTCAACCTCCTGACCTGGGGGCCCGAGCACACCCGCACGGTGTCGCTCGACTTCCCCGTCATCGACAACGACGAGCTCGCGAAGATCCGTCACATCGACAAGGCCCTGCCCGGGCGCTCGAGTGCCACCATCCGCGGTCTCTACCACTTCGATGCCGGGCCCCACACCCTCGCGGAGCGTCTCACCGAGATGTGCGCCGAGGTGGATCAGGCCATCGAGGACGGCGCGGAGTTCATCATCCTGTCCGACCGGGACTCGAACAAGGACCTCGTCCCGATCCCCTCGCTGCTCATGGTGTCGGCGATCCATCACCACCTCATCCGGCGCGAGAACCGGATGAAGGTCGGTCTGATCGTCGAGGCCGGCGATGTGCGCGAGGTGCACCACGTCGCGACCCTCATCGGCTACGGTGCCTCCGCGATCAACCCGTACCTCGCCATGGAGACGGTCGAGCACCTCGTGCGCACCGCCTACATCACGGGCATCTCCCCGGAGAAGGCGGTCAAGAACCTCATCTACGCGCTCGGCAAGGGCGTGCTGAAGATCATGTCGAAGATGGGCATCTCCACGGTGTCGTCCTACGCGGGCGCGCAGGTGTTCGAGGCCGTGGGCCTCAGCCCGGAGTTCATCGACGCCTACTTCACGCGCACCGAGTCGAAGCTGGGCGGTATCGGGATCGAGGAGATCTTCGCCGAGAACCAGGCCCGCCACGACTACGCCTACCCGGAGGACGCCGCGGCCCGCGCCCACGAGCGACTGTGGACCGGAGGCGAGTACCAGTGGCGTCGCGACGGCTCTCCGCACCTCTTCAACCCGGAGACGGTGTTCAAGCTGCAGCACTCCACGCGGACCCGCCGCTACGACATCTTCCGCGAGTACACCAAGCTCGTCGACGACCAGGCGGCCGAGCTGAAGACCCTGCGCGGCCTCTTCTCGCTGCGGACCGGGACGCGCAAGCCCGTGCCGTTGGACGAGGTGGAGCCCGTCTCCGCCATCGTCAAGCGCTTCTCCACCGGCGCGATGAGCTACGGCTCCATCTCCAAGGAAGCGCACGAGACCCTCGCCGTCGCGATGAACCGCATCGGCGGCAAGTCGAACACGGGCGAGGGCGGGGAGGACCCTGACCGGCTCGTCGATCCCGAACGGCGCAGCGCCATCAAGCAGGTGGCGTCCGGCCGGTTCGGTGTCACGAGCCTCTACCTCACCGAGGCCGACGACATCCAGATCAAGCTCGCCCAGGGCGCCAAGCCCGGTGAGGGCGGTCAGCTCCCGCCGACCAAGGTGTACCCGTGGGTCGCGCGCACCCGACACGCCACGGCGGGCGTCGGGCTCATCTCGCCGCCTCCGCATCACGACATCTACTCGATCGAAGACCTCAAGCAGCTCATCTTCGACCTGAAGCGGGCGAACCCCGAGGCGCGCATCCACACGAAGCTCGTCAGCCAGTCCGGCATCGGCGCGGTCTCGGCCGGTGTCGCCAAGGCGCTCAGCGACGTCATCCTCGTGTCCGGTCACGACGGCGGCACGGGCGCGAGCCCGCTGAACTCGCTGAAGCACGCCGGAACACCGTGGGAGCTCGGCCTCGCCGAGACGCAGCAGACGCTCATGCTCAACGGCATGCGCGACCGCGTGGTCGTGCAGGTCGACGGTCAGCTCAAGACCGGTCGCGACGTCATCATCGGCGCCCTCCTCGGTGCCGAGGAGTTCGGCTTCGCCACTGCGCCCCTCGTCGTCAGCGGCTGCATCATGATGCGCGTCTGCCACCTCGACACCTGCCCGGTGGGCGTCGCGACGCAGAACCCCGTCCTGCGCGACCGCTTCACGGGCAAGCCCGAGTTCGTCGTCAACTTCATGGAGTTCATCGCGGAGGAGGTGCGCGAGCTGCTCGCGGAGCTCGGCTACCGCTCGATCGACGAGATCGTGGGCCGCACCGAGCTGCTGGAGACCAACGCGGCGATCGCGCACTGGAAGGCCGAAGGGCTCGACCTCAGCCCCGTGCTGGAGGGCCCGGCGTTCCCGGCCGGCGAACCGCGCCGCAGCGGGCGCGCCCAGGACCACGAGCTCGACAAGCACTTCGACGTGCAGCTCATCGACATCGCGAAGGCGGCGCTGCTGAACGGCGACCCCGTCGTGGTGGAGCTTCCGATCGCCAACACAGAGCGCGCGGTCGGCACGATGCTCGGGCATCAGGTGACCTCGCGTCACGGCGCCACCGGCCTGCCGAAGGAGACGATCGACGTCACCCTCACCGGCACCGCGGGGCAGTCGCTCGGCGCGTTCCTGCCGCCGGGGATCATCCTCCGGCTGGAGGGCGACGCCAACGATTACGTGGGCAAGGGCCTCTCCGGTGGGGACATCACGATCCGGCCGCCGCGCGGCTCCGCGATCGCCCCGCACGAGAACGTCATCGCGGGCAACGTGATCGGCTACGGCGCCACATCGGGGACCATGTTCATCTCGGGCGTGGTGGGCGAGCGCTTCCTCGTCCGCAACTCCGGCGCGACCGCTGTGGTCGAGGGCGTCGGCGACCATGCTCTCGAGTACATGACCGGTGGCCTCGCGGTCATCCTCGGGTCGACCGGCCGGAACTTCGGCGCCGGCATGTCCGGGGGAGTGGCCTACGTGCACGCCCTGGACACCGGCAAGGTCAACGCGCAGTCGCTCGGCAGCGGCGAACTCCGGCTCGAGCCGCTGGACCGCGCCGACCTCGAAGTGCTCCGCGGCCTGCTCGTGGAACACGTGGAGCGCACGGCGTCTCCGCGCGCCGCCACTCTGCTGGAGGATTTCGACGCGAGCGCGGCGGAGTTCGTGAAGGTGCTCCCGCGGGACTACGCCGCCGTGCGCAGCATGCGCGAGGAGGCACTGGCCGAGGGGATCGACCCCGACGGCGACATCGTCTGGAACCGCATCCTGGAGGTGACCGGTGGCTGACCCCAAAGGCTTTCTGAAGGTGACCGAGCGGGAACTTCCCGCTCGCCGTCCGGTGCCCGTGCGCATCATGGACTGGAAAGAGGTGTACGAGCCCGGCGACAAAGCCGTGCTCCGTCGCCAGGCCGGCCGGTGCATGGACTGCGGCGTGCCGTTCTGCCACTCCGGCTGCCCGCTGGGCAACCTCATCCCGGAATGGAACGACCTCACCTGGCGCGGGGAGGGGCGTGCGGCGATCGAGCGTCTGCACGCGACGAACAACTTCCCGGAGTTCACCGGACGACTCTGCCCGGCCCCGTGCGAGAGCTCGTGCGTCCTCGGCATCAACCAGCCGGCCGTGACGATCAAGCAGATCGAGGTCTCCATCATCGACGAGGCCTTCGCCAAGGGCTGGGTCGAGCCGGAGCCGCCGGAGCGCCTGACGGGCAAGACCGTGGCCGTCGTGGGCTCGGGTCCTGCCGGTCTCGCGGCCGCCCAGCAGCTGACCCGGGCGGGGCACACCGTCGCCGTGTTCGAGCGGGACGACCGGATCGGCGGCCTGCTGCGGTACGGCATCCCGGACTTCAAGATGGAGAAGAGTCAGCTCGAGGCCCGCCTCCGCCAGATGCAGGAGGAGGGCACGCGCTTCCGCGCCGGCGTCGAGATCGGCAAGGACATCTCCTGGGCCGACCTGCGCGCGCGCTACGACGCGGTCGTGATCGCCACCGGTGCGACGGTTCCGCGGGACCTGCCGATCCCCGGTCGCGACCTCGACGGTGTGCACTTCGCCATGGAGTACCTCGTGGAGTCGAACCACGCGGTCGCTGGCGACACCGTGCCCGACCAGATCACGGCAGAGGGCAAGCACGTCATCGTCATCGGCGGCGGCGACACCGGGGCCGACTGCATCGGCACCGCCCACCGCCAGGGCGCCCTGAGCGTGACCAACCTCGCCATCGGCAAGCAGCCGAGCGAGACGCGGCCGGATCACCAGCCCTGGCCGATGATGCCGACGATCTTCGAGGTGGCCTCGGCTCACGAGGAGGGTGGGGAGCGGATGTTCCTGGCGTCGACCGTGGAGTTCCTGTCCAACGACGTCGGCGAGGTCCGCGCGCTGCGCGTGGCCGAGACCGAGTACATCGACGGCCGCCGCGTGCCCAAGAGCGGCACGGAGCGCGAGATCCCCGCGGACCTGGTGCTCATCGCGATGGGCTTCACCGGGCCGGAGCAGGACGGCTACACCGAGGACACCCGGCCGGAGGTCACCGAGCGAGGCGCCTTCCGTCGCGCCGCGAGCTACGAGTCGTCGATCCCCGGTGTGTTCGTGGCGGGTGACGCCGGTCGCGGTCAGTCGCTCATCGTCTGGGCGATCGCGGAGGGCCGGGCGGCGGCGGCGAACGTCGACCGCTTCCTCATGGGCACCACCGTGCTGCCGGAGCCGGTGCGCCCCAGCGATGTCGCGATCGGCCTCCAGCCCGCGTAGGCTGAGGCCGGCAGTGTCGCCTGTACGTAATCCCCCACTTCTACCCTGGAGACATGTTGAGACGCGCGAAAATCGTCGCCACCCTGGGCCCCGCCACTTCCACGTATGAGACGGTGCGCGCACTGATCGATGCGGGTGTGGACGTCGCCCGACTGAACCTCAGCCACGGTGACTACTCCGTGCACGAGAACAACTACGCGAACGTGCGTCGCGCGGCGGAGGACTCCGGTCGCGCCGTCGCCATCCTCGTCGACCTCCAGGGCCCGAAGATCCGTCTGGGCCGCTTCGAGGACGGACCGTACGAGCTCGCCAAGGGCGACATCTTCAAGATCACCACCGAGGACATCATCGGCAACAAGGAGATCTGCGGCACGACGTTCAAGGGCCTTCCCCAGGACGTCAAGCCCGGCGACTTCCTGTTGATCGACGACGGCAAGGTCCGGGTCGAGGTCGTCGAGACCGACGGCGTCACCGTCACCACGCGCGTCGTCGTCGCGGGCGCCGTCTCGAACAACAAGGGCATCAACCTGCCCGGTGTCGCCGTGAACGTCCCCGCGCTGAGCGAGAAGGACGAGGACGACCTCCGCTGGGGCCTCCGGACGGGTGCCGACCTCATCGCGCTCTCGTTCGTCCGCAACGCCTCCGACGTGACCCGCGTGCACGAGATCATGGCCGAGGAGGGCGTCCGCGTCCCCGTCATCGCCAAGATCGAGAAGCCGCAGGCCGTGGATGCGCTCGAGGAGATCGTCGACGCGTTCGACGGCATCATGGTCGCCCGCGGCGACCTCGGCGTGGAGCTGCCCCTCGAGGCCGTCCCGATCGTGCAGAAGCGCGCCGTCGAGCTGGCCCGCCGCAACGCCAAGCCCGTCATCGTGGCGACGCAGATGCTCGAGTCGATGATCAACAGCCCGGTGCCGACCCGCGCCGAGACCTCCGACGTCGCCAACGCCGTCCTCGACGGCGCCGACGCGGTCATGCTCTCCGGCGAGACCAGCGTGGGCGACTACCCGGTCGTCGTCGTCGAGACGATGGCCCGGATCATCGAGTCGACGGAGGAGCACGGTCTGGAGCGCATCCTGCCGCTCACCACGAAGCCCCGCACGCAGGGCGGTGCCATCACCCTCGCCGCCCTCGAGGTCGCGGAGTTCGTGGACGCCAAGTTCCTCTGCGTCTTCACGCAGTCGGGCGACTCGGCGCGCCGCCTGTCTCGCCTGCGCTCCCGCATCCCGATGCTGGCCTTCACGCCGGAGCCCGGCATCCGTCGTCGCATGGCGCTGACCTGGGGTCTGCGCTCCACGCTCGTCGACATGGTGCAGCACACCGACCTCATGTACCACCAGGTGGACGAGTACCTCCTCGAGAACGGCCTCGCCGTCGAGGGGGACAAGGTCGTCGTCATCTCCGGTTCCCCTCCCGGGATCATCGGTTCCACGAACGACCTGCGCGTGCACAAGGTCGGCGACGCGCTCCGTGGCGCGGCACCGATCTACAAGGCCGGCGTCTGACGCAGACGTTCCGAGAGGGGCGGGGCTTCGGCCTCGCCCCTCTCTGTCATCTCCGGGCCGGGGCGTCAAGCCTCTCGGCCGTGACCGCGGCCTCGGCTAGCGTGCTGCCATGGTCCTCCGTCGCCTCCTCGTCACCTCCGGGCTGACGTTCCGCATCCTGGAGAGTCCGCGGCCGGCCGGCAGCACGGCCCCGACCGTGGTCCTCGTGCACGGGATCGGGATGTCGCACCGGTATCTGTCGCGGCTGCACGCCGTGCTCGCCGACACGACCCGGGTGGTCTCCGTCGACCTTCCGGGCTTCGGCGGCCTGCCCAAACCGCGGTTCGATGTCGCCATCCCGCAGATGGCGGCAGGTCTCGCCCAGGTGGTGGCCAGCCTCGACGACGATCGCGTCGTGCTCGTCGGACACTCGATGGGCGTGCAGTGGGCGGTGGAGACGGCGCTCCGGCATCCCGAGTACGTCCGTACGGTCGTCACGATCGGCCCCGTCGCGGACGACGCCCACCGGACGCTCGGTGCACAGGCGCGCGCACTGGCCATCGACACGTTCGGCGAGACCCCCGCGATCAACACCGTCGTCTTCACCGACTACCTGCGCTGCGGCGTGCGGTGGTATGTCCGTCAGGTCCGGCACATGCTCGCGTATCCCCTGGAGGAGAAGATCGCCGCGCTCACCATGCCGGTCCTCATCATCCGGGGGAGCGACGATCCGATCGCAGGACGCCGGTGGTGCCGGCGTCTGCGTGACGCGGCGGCCGTGTCGCGGCTGGTGGAGATCCCCGGTCACCACCATGTCGCGCAGCAGTCCGCGCCCCGTGCGGTGGCTTCCGCGATCCTGACCCACACGACGGGTGCGTGGCCGACGGCGGTGCCGGCCGCAGCCGACCGGCGGGGGAGGGCGCCATCGACGTCCTGAGGATGCTGGGCTGGTGGGCCGCGGACTACGCCTACGCCGGGTTCTGGCAGGTCCGCTCGTTCTTCGGCCGCGACCAGGCGGACGACTTCGCCACCGGAGACCGCGCCCCGATCGTCGTGCTCGCCGGCGTCTACGAGACCTGGCGCTTCCTGGAGCCGCTCATCGTCGCGCTGCACGAGCGGGGCCACCCGGTGCACGTCGTGGACGCGCTGCGCCGCAACCAGTTCCCGGTGCAGGATGAGGCCGACCAGGTGGCCGACTACCTGCGAGCGCACGACCTCTCCGGCGTCTTCCTCGTCGCCCACAGCAAGGGCGGTCTCGCCGGGAAGCTGGTGATGACCGGCCCCGAGGGCGGGCGGATCCGTGGGATGCTCGCCATCGCGACACCCTTCGGGGGCTCACGATATGCGCGGTTGCTGCCCGGTCGGGTGCTGCGGGCGTTCTCGCCGGACGACCCTTCGATCGTCGCCCTGGGGCGGGAGCTCGACGTCAACGCCCGCATCGTCTCGATCTACGCCGCGTTCGATCCGCACATCCCCGAGGGGAGCGAGCTCGCCGGGGCCAAGAACGTGGTGCTGGAGACGGGAGGGCACTTCCGGATCCTCGCCCACCCCCGCGTGATGGCCGAACTCGCCGCCCTCGCCGAGTGACGGGGCGAGCGGTTCGCGATGCTGGTGCCGGCGGTGGGACTCGAACCCACACGCCCTTTCGGACAAAGCATTTTGAGTGCTCCGCGTCTGCCATTCCGCCACGCCGGCCCGTGTCTCGCGACTTCGACTGTAGCGCAGACGGCGGACGCTTCCTCGCGTGCCCGCTGTCTTCAGCCGGTGGTGAGGACCTCTCCGTTAGGATGGAGGGGTGACCGAGCAAGAACAGGCTGAGCAGCCCACGGCATCCGCACCCCGACGCGTCGTCGTCGCCGAAGACGAATCGCTGATCCGTCTCGACATCGTCGAGATCCTCCGCGACAACGGCTTCGATGTCGTCGGCGAGGCCGGCGACGGCGAGACGGCGGTGGCCCTCGCCACCGAGCTGCGTCCCGACCTCGTCATCATGGACGTGAAGATGCCCCAGCTCGACGGCATCAGCGCCGCCGAGAAGCTGCACAAGGGCAACATCGCCCCCGTCGTGCTGCTGACCGCGTTCAGCCAGAAGGAGCTCGTGGAGCGGGCGAGCGAGGCCGGAGCCCTGGCCTACGTCGTGAAGCCCTTCACCCCGAACGACCTCCTTCCCGCGATCGAGATCGCTCTGGCCCGCCACGAGCAGATCATCACTCTCGAGGCCGAGGTCGCCGACATGGTCGAGCGCTTCGAGACCCGCAAGCTCGTCGACCGGGCCAAGGGGCTCCTCAACGAGAAGATGGGCCTGAGCGAGCCCGAGGCGTTCCGCTGGATCCAGAAGGCGTCGATGGATCGCCGGCTGACGATGCAGGACGTCGCCAAGGCGATCATCGAGCAGCTCGCTCCCAAGAAGTAAGGCACTCCGGTGCTCCGGCTGGACGCAGAGCACGTTCTGCGGCCGGTCCGTGCCGGGGACGGAGCCGCACTCGCGCGTGCGTACCGGGCGAACAGGGAGCATCTCGCCCCCTGGGAGCCGGTGCGCTCCGAGGCGTTCTTCACCGAGGAGTGGCAGGAGCAGAACGCCCAGCAGTGCGTCGCCGAAGCCGCGCTCGGCCGGAGCTCCCGGTTCGTGATCCTCTCGGACGACGGCGAGATCCGCGGCCGGATGAACCTGAACACCATCGTGCGCGGCGCGTTCTGGAGCGCTGATCTCGGCTACTGGATCGATTCCACCCGGCTGCGCCGCGGCCTCGCAGGTCGCGCGGTGGCCCTCATCGCGGAGCACGCGCGGGACGAGCTGCGGCTGCACCGGCTCCAGGCCTCGACGCTGCTGCACAACGTGGCCTCCCAGCGGGTGCTCGCCGCCAACGGCTTCGAGCGCATCGGCATCGCCCCGAAGTACCTGCGGATCGCGGGGGAGTGGCAGGACCACATCCTCTTCCAGCTGTTGCTGGAGGAGCCGCTCAGCGCCCGGCGGGAGCGTCCTTGATCATGTTGGTGATGCGGATCGTGGAGCAGCGCCGGCCCTGATCGTCGGTCACGACGATCTCGTGCACCGTGATGCTCCGGCCCAGGTGCACGGGCGTGCAGACCCCGGTGACCACGCCCGAGGTGGCCGACCGGGTGTGCGTGGCGTTGATGTCGACCCCGACCGCCAGGCGGCCCGCTCCCGCATGCAGATTGGCCGCCATCGAGCCGAGCGATTCGCCTAGCACGACGTAGGCGCCGCCGTGCATGAGACCGACCGGCTGGGTGTTGCCCTCCACCGGCATCGTCGCCACGCACCGGTCGACGCCGAACTCGACGAACTCCATGCCCATCTTCTCGGCCAGGGCTCCCATGCCGCGGGCGGCCGCCCACTCGAGTCCTTCGCTGGTGGCGAGCTCGCTCATGCATCCTCCTCTGCGGGTGTCCGTGCTCCTCGTTAGGCTGACAGGGTGACGGACTCCGCAAAGCCTACCCTCATGGTCGTCGACGGCCACTCGCTCGCCTACCGGGCCTTCTTCGCCCTCCCGGTGGACAACTTCACCACCAAGGACAACCAGCACACGAACGCCATCTACGGGTTCCTGTCCATGCTGGTCAACCTCATCAAGGCCGAGCAGCCCACCCACCTCGCGATCGCGTTCGACACCTCCCGCCACTCGTTCCGCACCGACGAGTACCCGGAGTACAAGGCCACCCGATCCGAGACGCCGCAGGAGTTCAAGGGCCAGATCCCGCTGCTGCAGGACTGCCTCGCCGCGATGTCGATCCCGGTGCTGACGCAGGAGGGCATCGAGGCCGACGACATCCTCGCCACCCTCTCCACCCAGGGCGCCGCCCAGGGCTACGACGTGCTCGTGGTCTCCGGAGACCGCGACACCATCCAGCTCGTCACCGACGACGTCACGCTGCTGTATCCGTCCGTGCAGGGTGTCTCACAGCTCAAGCGCTACGACCCGACGACGGTGCAGGAGCGCTACGGCGTCCGTCCCGAGCAGTACCCCGACATCGCCGCCCTCGTCGGTGAGACCAGCGACAACCTCCCCGGTGTGCCGAAGGTGGGGGAGAAGACGGCCGTCAAGTGGCTCACGCAGTTCGGCTCCCTCGACGAGCTGCTCGAGCGTGCCGGCGAGATCAAGGGCGTGGTCGGCGGCAACCTCCGCGATCACATCGACGACGTCCGCCGCAACCGCAAGCTCAACCGCCTGCTCACCGACGTGGAGCTGCCGGTGGCACCGGCCGATCTCGCGGTCGCCCCGATCGATGCCGAGGCCGTCCGCGACATCTTCGCCCGACTCGAGTTCCGCACGCTGCTGCCGCGGGTCTTCGAGGCCGTCGGTGCGGGCGAGGTGGCCGACGACCCGGCCTCCGTCGTCGAGATGCCGGCGCCGGCACAGGTGTCCGCCTCCGATCTGGCCACCTGGGCCGCGGCTCAGAGCGGAGATATCGCTCTCCGGGTCGTGGTGCAGTCCGGCGCCCCCGTGCGCGTCGGCGTCGCCACCGGGAGCGAGCTGCGCGAGCTCGACTGGTCGGAGGAGGCGGCCGCGGCGCTGCGCACGTGGCTGGAGTCCGACGCGCCGAAGGTGCTGCACGACGCCAAGCCGCAGGTGAAGGCGCTGCTCCGTCACGGGATCCGTCTCTGCGGGCTCGCCTACGACACGAGCCTCGCCGGCTGGCTGCTGCGTCCGAGCTTCCCCGACAAGACGCTGTCCGACCTCGTCCAGCGCTACCTGGGGGAGAAGCTCCCCGAGGCCGATCCGTCGCAGCTCGTGCCGGAGACCGAGGGTGCCACCCCGTCGCAGGAGGCGTGGTTCATCCTCCGCGTGGCCGAGGCCCTGCGGAACGATCTGCCCGAGCCTGTCGACGCCGTGCTCCGCGACATCGAGCTGCCGACGCTCCGCACCCTCGCCGACATGGAGCTCGCCGGCGTCGCCGTCTCGCACGAGGTTCTGTCGACGTTCTCGGCCGAGCTCGCGACACGCGCGGATGCGCTGGCCCAGGAGGCGTTCTCGGTCGTCGGCCGCGAGTTCAACCTCGGGTCGCCGAAGCAGCTCCAGGAGGTGCTGTTCGAAGACCTGCAGCTTCCGAAGACGCGCAAGACGAAGACCGGGTACTCGACCGATGCGGCCGTGCTCGCCGACCTCCAGGAGTCGCACCCGCACCCCTTCCTGAGCCTGCTGCTGCAGCACCGAGAGGCGACGAAGCTGCGTCAGATCATCGAGTCCCTCGACACTGCGATCCGCGAGGACCACCGGGTGCACACGACCTATGTGCAGACCGGCAGTCAGACCGGGCGCCTGTCCAGCACCGACCCGAACCTCCAGAACATCCCGGTCCGCACCGAGGAGTCACGGCGCATCCGCAGCGCCTTCGAGGTCGGCGAGGGGTACGAGACCCTGCTCACCGCCGACTACTCGCAGATCGAGATGCGGATCATGGCGCACCTCTCGGGTGATGAGGGGTTGATCGAGGCCTTCAACAGCGGTGAAGACCTGCACCGTTTCGTCGGCGCCCGCGTGTTCGGCGTCGATCCGTCCGAGGTCACGCCGGCGATGCGCACCAAGGTGAAGGCGATGTCGTACGGCCTCGTCTACGGGCTCTCCGCGTTCGGGCTGTCCAAGCAGCTGCGCATCGAGCAGTCGGAGGCCAAGCAGCTCATGGTGGAGTACTTCGCACGGTTCGGTGCGGTCCGCGACTACCTGCGGGCCTCGGTGATGAAGGCCAAGGAGGTCGGCTACACCGAGACGATCTTCGGACGTCGGCGGCCGTTCCCCGATCTCGCGAGTCCCAACCGCGTGCTGCGCGAGAACGCCGAGCGGGCCGCGCTCAACGCCCCGATCCAGGGCAGCGCGGCCGACATCATGAAGATCGCGCTGTTCCACATCCACGACGACCTCCACGCCGCGAAGCTGGAGTCGCGGGTGCTGCTGCAGATCCACGACGAACTCGTCGTCGAGGTCGCTGCGGGGGAGTGGGACGCGGTGGAGCAGATCGTCCGCACGCGGATGGGTGACGCCGCGCAGCTCTCCGTGCCGCTCGACGTGCAGGTCGGCCGCGGTCGGGACTGGAACGAAGCCGCGCACTGATCCCGGTGGCCGGAGGGGGCGGGGATTAGGCTGGAAGGCATGACTTCCGCACCCCGCACCCCCTCCGCCATCGACAGGGTCGCCGATGAATGGGTCGACACGATCGCCATGCTGGCGCCGACTCTCGGCACGTACATCGGCCGCTCCGAGGTCAACGACCGATTCGGTGACCTGAGTCCGGAAGGTCACGAGGAGATCGCCGCGGCGACGCGGGCCACACTGGACAAGCTGGCCGCGCTGGAGCCGGTCGACGCGATCGACGAGGTCACCAAGACCGACCTCAGCGCCGAGCTGCGCCTCGACCTCGAGTTGCACGACGCGAAGTGGCACCTGCGTGATCTGAACGTCATCGCATCCGCCGCGCAGGACGTCCGCTCCGCCTTCGACCTGATGCCCACCGCGACGGTCGAGGACTGGGAGGTCGTCTCCACCCGACTCTCCGCCGTGCCGGCAGCGCTGCGCGGGTACATCGAGACGCTCCGTCTGGGCATCGCCGAGGGCGTCACTCCCGCCCGCCGCCAGGTCGCGGAGGTCGCGACGCAGATCGACCGCTACATCGCCGACGACGGCTTCTTCGCGGCGTTCGTCGCGCACGCCGATCCCGAGGAAGGTCAGCTTCCCGCCTCGCTCGCCCGCACGCTGGCGGACAATTCCGCGGCTGCCCGGGTCGCCTACGGCGAGCTGCGGCGCTTCCTGGCCGAGGAGCTGGCCCCCGAAGCCGGTGAGACGGACGCCGTGGGGCGCGAGCTCTACGCCCTCAACTCCCGGCGTTTCCTCGGCGCGACCATCGACCTCGACGAGACCTACGAGTGGGGCCGGGAAGAGCTCGCCCGCATGGTGGCCGAGCAGACGGCGATCGCGAACGAGATCCTTCCCGGAGCCTCCGTCGAGGAGGCCGTCGCGCATCTGGAGTCGGACCCCGCCCGTAAGCTCGTCGGCACCGAGGCGCTCCAGCGGTGGATGCAGGAGACCAGCGATCGAGCGGTCGCCGAGCTGGGTGCCTCGCACTTCGACATCCCGGAGGCGATCCGCACGCTGGAGTGCATGATCGCGCCGACGCAGGAGGGCGGGATCTACTACACCGGTCCCACCGACGACTTCTCGCGCCCCGGTCGCATGTGGTGGTCGGTCCCCGAGGGCGTCACCGAGTTCGACACGTGGCGCGAGCTCACCACCGTGTACCACGAGGGTGTGCCGGGGCATCACCTGCAGATCGCCCAGGCCGTCTACAACCGCGCCGAGCTGAACTCGTGGCGACGACTGCTCGCCGGAACGTCCGGCCACGCGGAGGGCTGGGCGCTGTATGCGGAGCGACTGATGGAGCAGCTCGGTTACCTCGATGACCCGGCGGATCGTCTCGGCATGCTGGATGGGCAGCGGATGCGGGCGGCGCGCGTGGTCCTCGACATCGGCGTGCACCTCGGCAAGCCCCGACTCGAGGGCGAGGGCGTCTGGGATGCCGAGTACGCGCTCGACTTCCTCCGCCGCAACGTGAACATGTCGGACCAGTTCGTGCAGTTCGAGGTCAACCGGTACCTCGGCTGGCCGGGTCAGGCTCCGTCGTACAAGGTCGGTCAACGCATCTGGGAGCAGGTCCGCGACGCCGTGCAGCAGGCGGAGGGCGACGCGTTCAGCTTCAAGGGCTTCCACAAGCGCGCCCTCGATCTCGGCGGCGTCGGACTCGACACGCTGCGCAGCGCGCTGCTCCCTCGGTGACGGGAATGCCGGCCCGAGTCCGCGTGTTCCATTCACCTGAATAGGAAGGTGTGACATGGGCATCGAATTCGGGCTGGACACGTTCGGCGACATCACCCGGGATCAGGACGGCGAGCTGCTCAGCGGCGCGCAGACCATCCGGAACGTCGTCGCGCAGGCGGAGCTGGCCGACACCGTCGGCGTCGACTTCTTCGGGGTGGGGGAGCACCACCGGCGCGAGTTCGCGGTCTCGTCCCCGGAGATGGTGCTCGCGGCGATCGCGGCGCGCACCGAGCGCATCCGGCTGGGCACCGCCGTGACCGTGCTGTCCTCGGACGACCCGGTGCGTGTGTTCGAACGCTTCTCCACCCTCGACGCCCTGTCCGGCGGCCGGGCGGAGGTCGTCCTCGGGCGCGGTTCGTTCATCGAGTCCTTCCCGCTGTTCGGCTACGACCTGCGCGACTACGACCGGCTCTTCGAGGAGAAGCTCGAGCTGTTCGTCGAGCTCCTCAAGGAAGAGCCCGTCACGTGGTCCGGCTCGCTGCGGCCGTCTCTCGACAACGCGGACGTCTTCCCGAAGACCGAGAAGGGCCTGCGCACGTGGGTCGGCGTGGGTGGCAGCCCGGAGTCCGTCGTGCGTGTCGCGCGTCACGGTCTCGGCCTGATGCTGGCGATCATCGGCGGCCCGGCCGGGCGGTTCAAGCCGTTCGTCGACCTCTACCACCGCTCGGTCGCCTCCTTCGGGACGACCGCCCACCCGGTGGCCGTGCACTCACCCGGTCACATCGCGCCCACCGACGCGGAGGCGTGGGACGAGGCCTACCCGGGCTTCGAGGCGATGAACAACACCATCGGTCGCGAGCGAGGCTGGCCGCCTTACAGCCGCGCGCGCTTTCAGAACGACATCGGTCCGGAGGGCTCCCTCTATGCCGGTTCGCCGGAGCGCGTCGCGGCGAAGATCGCCGACACGATCACGACCCTCGGGCTCGGCCGCTTCGACCTCAAGTACGCGACCGGCACCCTGTCGCACGAGTCGATGATGCGCAGCATCGAGCTGTACGGCACCGAGGTGATCCCTCGGGTGCGGAAGCTCCTCGCCGACCGCGACTGAGCGGGCGTCATCTCGCGGCTCGGCGGGACGGGCGGCCCTACGATGAGAATCATGGCCGATACCGCCCTGCCGAGCCGCACCTCGCTCGCCGAGCGCCTCGACGTCCTCCCGTTCACCCGCTGGCACCTGCGCCTGCTCACGGGCTCCGGCGTCGGCTGGGCGCTCGACGCGATGGACGTCGGACTCATCTCCTTCATCATCGCGGCGCTCTCACAGCAGTGGGATCTCACGAAGGGGGAGGCCGGCTGGATCGCCTCGCTCGGCTTCGTCGGCATGGCGGTCGGCGCAACCCTCGGCGGTCTTCTCGCTGACCGCTTCGGCCGCCGGCAGGTGTTCGCCCTCACGCTGCTCATCTACGGCGTGGCCACCGGAGCGAGTGCGCTGGTCGGATCAGTGGCGGCGCTGCTCGTGCTGCGGTTCTTCGTCGGCCTCGGCCTGGGAGCGGAGCTGCCGGTCGCCTCGACCTACGTGAGCGAGTTCGCGCCCGCGCGCATCCGGGGACGGCTGATCGTCATCCTCGAAGCCTTCTGGGCTGTGGGCTGGACGGCGTCTGCCGTCATCGGGTTCTTCGTCATCCCCGCCTCTGAGGCAGGCTGGCGGTGGGCCTTCGCGCTCGGCGCGATCCCCGCGGTCTACGCCCTCGTCGTGCGGTGGGGTCTGCCCGAGTCGCCGCGCTGGCTGGCGTCCCGCGGACGAATCGCGGAAGCCGACCGCATCGTCGCCGCGTTCGAGGCCGATGCCGGTGTCGAGCACACCCCGCAGATCCGGAAGGAGCCGGCGTCGCGGGCGATCGCGATGACGGCGCGTGCCCGGCTCGCTGCGCTCTGGAGCGTCGAGTTCCGGATGCGGACCGCCTGCCTCTGGCTGGTGTGGCTTGCCGTCAACTTCGCCTACTACGGGGCGTTCATCTGGATCCCGAGCATCCTCGTCGACGCGGGATTCGACCTCGTCCGCTCGTTCGGCTTCACCCTCATCATCACGCTCGCGCAACTCCCGGGCTATGCCGTGGCCGCCTGGCTCATCGAAGTGTGGGGCCGCCGGGTCACGCTCTCGGTCTTCCTGCTGGGGGCGACCGCCTCGGCCGTCGTCTTCGGCACCGCCACGACGGTGCCGATGATCATCGGCGCAGGCATGGCCCTGTCGTTCTTCACCCTCGGTGCGTGGGGTGCGCTGTACGCGGTGACGCCGGAGATCTACCCGACCTCGCTGCGCGGCACGGGGGCCGGCTGGGCCGCCGGGGTGGGCCGCATCGCCTCCATCGTGGCGCCCCTCGCCGTTCCCGTCCTCCTCGGGGCCGGCGGCGCGCCCCTGCTGTTCGTCGTGTTCGCGGCCTGCTTCCTCGTCGCCGCCGCGGCGGCCTGGGGTCTCGTCGATCGGAGCGGAGCGGCGCTGGACGACCGGTGACGTCCGGGACCGGGAATAGGCTGGGCGCGTGGCTGATGTACGTTTCGTCGCGATAGGCGACTCCTTCACCGAAGGCGTGGGCGATGTGCTCCCCGATGGGCGCGAGCGCGGCTGGGCCGACATCGCCGCGCAGGGATGGGCGGATGCCGCGGGGCACCCCATCCAGTACGCGAACCTCGCGATCCGGGGGAAGCTGGCGTGGCCGATCGTCGAGGAGCAGCTCGAGCCCGCGTTGGCCCTGCGCCCCACGCACCTGTCGTTCAACGGCGGGGGCAACGACATGCTGCGGCCGCGGACGGACGTCGAGCACATCGCCGACGCGTTCAGCCGGGTGCTGCGGCGGTGCGATGAGGAGGGGGTGACGATGATCCTGCTCTCCGGTGCCAACCCCAGCGGGCAGCTTCCGATGGGATCGCTCGTGCAACGCCGCGGCGATCTGCTCTCCGAGGCGGTCCTGCGGCGCATCGAGGACCGGCCCGACGTCATCCGTGCCCTCAACTGGCCGGACACGGAGCTGTCGAAACCCGCGTACTGGTCGGAGGACCGGCTGCACATGAACGCGGCCGGCCACCACCGCGTCGCGGCCCGCGTGCTGCACGGGCTCGGCTTCGAGCCGCCGGCAGCCTGGTGGGCGCCGCTCGACCGCTGGACCGCAGGGCCCGGGGGCCTGGCGTACTACCGGGAGTTCGTCGGCCCGTGGGTGCGACGGCGCGTGACGAGGACCTCATCCGGGGACGGCCGCGCAGCGAAGTATCCGACCTGGGTCGAGCGGACCCCGGCATGAGCGGCGCCACGCCCCGCGGATGAGCGACATCGAACTCGTCCGTCTCCCCGCCGGGACTGTCACGCTGCACGACGCCCGGCGCCGCACCCGCCGGACCGTCGAAATCGAGCCGTTCTCCCTCGCCGCCTTCCCGGTGACGGAGGAACAGGTCACCGAAGTCCTGGGCACACCATCACGGCATCCTCGTCGCCCGGTCGCCGACGTGAGCTGGCTGCGGGCCATCCACTTCTGCAACGCCGCCTCGGAGTGGGAGGGACTCGATCCCGTGTACCACTTCGAGGGTGAGGACGTGGCCTGGGACACCACAGCGGACGGCTACCGCCTTCCGACCGAGGCCGAGTGGGAGTACGCCTGCCGAGCAGGCTCCACCGGGCCACACTATGCGCCGCTGGCCGAGGCCGCCTGGACCGCGGCCGATGGAGTGGGCACGCCGCAGGACGTGGGCGGAAAGCTCCCGAACCTGCACGGGCTCTTCGACACGCTCGGCAACGTGTGGGAATGGTGCTGGGATCTCCTCGACCCCGCGCGGTACGACGACTATCGGGTCTTTCGCGGCGGAGGATTCGCCGACGACGCCTGGAGCGTGCGCGCGTCCGTTCGCCGCGGGGGAGCGCCGCGCATGCACCATGAGGACGTCGGTTTCCGCGTTGCTCGGGGCGCCTTCGACACCGAGGATGAGGCGCAGGGCTGGTCGGCGGCCGCGGACCGGGAGCGGGCCTTCGTCGACGGCGGTCTGCCCTCGGGCTGGACCCCGCGCCGACGGTAGCCCGCGCCGGGCGGTTTTGGTCGCCCACTCTGCGCGGTGGGAGACTGAAGGGATGACCACGCCGTTCGCGCTCATCCTCAACCAGGGTCGCGTCGCCGACCGCACGGACGGAGCCCTCGTCGGGGCACGCCGCGTCGCCGACGCGCTGTCCGCGCTCCTGCAGCGGGAGCCCGTCGTGGTCGGTACCCCGGAGCCGGCTCGGATGGACGACTGGTCGGTCGCGCTGCCCGAAGCTGCGGAGACGCTCACGGGCCTGCGTGACGCGGTGCAGGAGGCGATCGCCGCGGATGCGACGCCGCTCCTCGTGACGAACACCTGTGCGGCGAGCCTCGGAACGCTGCCGAGTGTCGCCGAGCACCACCCCGACGCAGTGGTGCTGTGGATCGACGCGCACGGCGACTTCAACACGCCAGACACCACCGACTCCGGCTACCTCGGCGGCATGGTCCTCGCCGCCGCCTGCGGGCTGTGGGACAGCGGCCACGGGGCGGGCATCGACCCCAAGCAGGTCATCGTCGTGGGCGGTCGCGACATCGATCCCGCCGAGGGGGAGCTGCTCGCCGGTGCAGGAGTGACCGTCGTCAGCCCCGCGGAGAGCACCCCGGAGCGGCTCAGGGCGCTCATCGCCGGGCGACCGGTGTGGATCCATGTCGACTGGGACGTCTTGGAGCCCGGTTACATCCCTGCGGCCTATCGCGTCGGCGACGGTCTGCTGCCGCACCAGGTGGCCGCGCTGTTCGCCGCGATCCCGTCGGCGGACGTCCGCGGCGTGGAACTCGCCGAGTTCGAGGCGGGCGACGCGGAGGTGCCCGAGCGCGTCAGCGTCGAGTTGATCGTGGAGACCGTCCAGCACCTGCTGCGCTGACGGGCGCTCAGCGACGCCGGTCGGGCTCCAGCCCCATGCGGATCCGCGTCCGCTTGCGTTCGATCAGGATGAACACGACTCCGATGACCCAGAGCGGGATCAGGGTGAGGAACGCGACACGGAACGCGTCGAGCGTGTAGGTGTCCGGGGTGCCGGCGCCCTGGGCGTCGAGGAGGAGACCGATCACGAACACGGCGATCAGGGCAGCGATGAAGCCGCCCGCGTTCGTCACGCCGGTGGCCGTGCTGAGGCGATGCACGGGGTTGTGCGTGCGGGCGTGGTCGAAGGCGATCATCGACGCGGGGCCGCCGGTCGCCAGAGCGACCGCCAGGACCCAGAGCAGCCAGTCCGGGGCGGGGCCGGGGAGGGCGATGACCGCGATCCAGGCCGCCATCTGCACGCCGACCGCGGGGAGGACGAGGGCGAGCGAGCGGTGGTTCGGCAGGCGGCGGGAGAGATCGCCGATGATCGGGCCGAGGATCATGCCCGCGACCACGTAGATCGAGATGATCCCCGCCGCGTGGGCGGTGGTCAGGCCCTCGCCGGCCGTGAGGAACGGCATGCCCCACAGCAGCACGAACACCGTGCCGGCGAACGGTGTGGTGAAGTGCGACCAGAACGCGAGCCGTGTGCCGGGATGTGCCCAGGCCGCCCGGATGCCGACGCCCGTGTCGATCGCCGACGTCACGACACGCACGACTCCGGTGTCCGTGTTCACCGAGACGTCCGGACCGCTCTCGGCGGGGTTGTTGCGCACGATGAGCCACACGAGGATCGTGAAGAGCAGGCCGAGACCGGCGATGCTGCCGAACGTGATCGACCAGGTGGTGGCGTGCAGCAGGGCGGCGACCGGCACCAGCGCGATCAGCTGCCCCGCCTGCCCGATGATCCCGGTGAACTGGACCATGACGGGGCCGCGCTGCGCGGGGAACCATGTGGCCACCAGTCGCAGCACGGCGGGGAACACGGCGGCGTCGCCGGCTCCGAGGAGGACACGCGCGACGATCGCGATGCCGATGCTGGGGGAGAGGGCCATGGTGAGCTGTCCGGCCGCCATGAGCAGCATCCCCGCCGTGATGATCGGACGGGATCCGTAGCGATCGAGGAGGACGCCGACCGGAATCTGCATCCCGCCGTACACCGCGAGCTGCACGACGGCGAACAGTGCGAGCGTCGAGGCGTCCGCCTGGAAGCGGTCGGCGGCCTCGACACCGACGGCACCCAGCGATGTGCGGTTCGTGATGGCGAGCACGTAGGCCGCGACGCCGACGGACCAGATCGCCCAGGCCCGCCACCCCGGCGTGGAGACGGGGGAGTGGGAGACCTGAGGCACCCTTCCACGCTACTCCTGCGTGGAGCGCGGGCACGCACAGCGGTTGGAGCGAACTTTTCGCGGAATCGTCGCCCTCACGCGGGTGCGGCGAACCGGACGATCTCCTCGGCCACGGCCTGTGGCATGGAAATGTACGGTGAGTGGCTCGCCGACAGTGTGCGCGAGTCGCTGGCGGCCGGATCCTACAGGAGCCGTATGCGTTCCCCGGTGGCCGGCGCCTCCACTTCGCCGACCCGCGCGGCAACGAGCTCGGCGTCTGGTCCTCCCACTAGGCGCTGCAGATCATAGCGCGGGGGCGGAGGAGTGCCAGACTGCGAGGATGAGTCACGTGCCCCGCATCCCGGAGATGGACACCTCGCGCCTCCGCCTGCGCAGGCAGGCGATCGAGGACGCGCCCGTGTTCCGCCACCTGTGGACCGAACGCGACGAACGAGTCCCCCCGCACCGGCGGCTCGACCCGGACGGTCGCCCCGACGTGGACGACATCCGAGCGCATATCCGCGATGCCGAGGAGTCGTCGCTGCTCACCGTGGAACGCATCGACACCGGGGATCCGATCGGGTACTGCGGTCTCGTCTACGGCGGCGAGGGGGTGGGCACCGAACCAGAGCTCGCGTTCGAGCTGCTGCGCGCCGAGCACAACCGGGGGTACGCCACCGAAGCTGCTCAAGCCGTCCTGACATGGGCAGACGGGTCGGGCTTCGACCGCGTCTGGGCCGGCGTCTGGGAATGGAACCTCCCGTCCCGGCGGGTGCTCGAGAAGCTCGGCTTCGTCGAGTCCGGACGGGAACGCCCGTCCTCCGCCCACGGTCGAAACATCCTGACCGTCAGGACGCGAACTGCCGTTCCCCGCATCGTCAGCGGCGAGATCACCCTGCGCCCGTTCGAACCAGACGATCTCGATGCGGTGATCGAGGCCTCCACGGACCCTTCGATCACTTCGGTCACGAGCGTGCCCGTCGCCCCGGGTAGGGCGGAGGCCGCCGCATGGGTCACACGTCAGCACCAGCGTCTGCTGTCGGCCGAGGGGTATTCCTACGCGATCGAGCGCCAGGGGGAGTGCGTGGGCCAGATCGGTCTGTGGCTCCGTGACATCGAGCAGGGGCGGGGAACGGTCGGGTACTGGATACGGCCAGGTCGTCGGGGGCGCGGAACTGCATCCATGGCTCTTCGCGTCCTGTCGGAGTGGGCGTGGACGATCGAGGATATACAGAGGCTGCAGGCTCACGTCGAGCCGGGGAACGAAGCGTCGTGTCGGACTATCGAGCACGCGGGCTTCGTCCGCGAAGGGCTGCTCCGCTCCTGGCAGACCATCGCCGGAAGCCGTCGCGACATGTTCGTCTATGCTCTGGTCCGGCCGGACGCTCCGGGCACCCTTTCCGTATGACGCGGATGCCGTCATTCAGGTGATGGTGACCGGCGCGACGCGCAGACGTTGCTCGCGGATGCCCAGGACGAGGGCGACGATGCCGAGGAAGACGGTGCCGATTGCGGGCCCGTCCAGGACGAGATGACCGGCGATCCTCGATATCGCTGTGCCGAAGGGCGCCGACGAGGAAACGGTGATTCCGACGACGAACGCGAGGGGCGTCCAGAAGACGACCCACAGCGGGGCCCAGCGCCAGGGCGAGGGGAGGACCCCCGCGCGTCCGATTCCGACAGCGGCGATGATCGCCAACGCGGCCAAACTCCCGTAGTACAGCGCGGCAGCAAGCACCCAGGCGTCTTCGCGCGCGTTGGGGTCGCCGGGCGACTCCGGGACGAGGCCGAACCAGAGGGACTGGGCGAACGGCGTGACAGCCAGCGCGAGGGTCGCGACGGTGCTCACGGGCCGCCGAGCAGTGACGCTACCCGCACGACCGACACCGATCACGAACAGAACGGCCGCCGATGCGAACACGGCATCCTTCGCGATCGCAAAGCCGGCGAGCTCCCCGCGGGCTGTGAACCAGATGACGACCGAGAGGAGGAGCAGGATTCCGCCGGTGACCCATGTGAGCCGACGCGCTCGACTATCAGCAGTTGCGTTCACGGCCCCATCGCTCACGCAATCACCCTAGTCGTCGTTGGATCTTCGAGCATCCCGCAGTGAGCACCCCGTCGGGAAGCCGCACCTCGTAGGATCACAATATGACCTCCCCTCGCCGTGTCCCTGCAGACCTGCGGAAACGCGGGGGCTTTCGAGGAGCGGATGAATCGACCGCCTCGCTCATCCTCGGCCAGTTCTTCATCGGTGGCTTTTTCCTGTTCATCGTGGCTTTCTTCCTCGCACTCGGTGCTGCGGAAGAGTACGACGGGGTGACGTCCTTCATCGGGGCGAGCATCATGGCCGTCGTGCTGTCCGTCGTGTCGATGATCACCGCCCTGGTGGTCGGCCTGCCCCTTCGCCTCGTCTCGGCGCTGCGCGCGCGGTGGCTCGCCCATGGCGAGATCACCGTCCTCGGGGTCGTCGTCGGACTCGGCGCCTGCATCGTGTCGGTCGTGCTGGCGGGCGGAAGCGGGGGAGCGGCGTCCCCATGGTGGGCGTTCGTCATCTCGTGGACGGTCCTCGCCTTCTCGGTCGCGCATTTCGTCTGGCCAGGGCGACGCCGGCCGCGAGAGTCCCGAGCACCCCGAGACGACGACCAGGCCGCGTGAGCACACGCGGGGAGGGTCAGCATCCGGAGGACCCGGGAGCACGGGACGCCGATGAGCACGTCCCGACGCAGACGCGGCGGGGATTCCTCATCGCTGCCGGAACCGGCGTCGCGGTGACCGGCGTCGGCATCTGGCTCTCCGCGAACTCCGGGGGAGAGGCAGACGACACCGGACGCCGCCCGGACAATCCCCGAGGGTTGCCCGAGTATGAGCCGGTCTACGACCGCGCGGTCACGGGTCTCGAGGTACCGCTCGGTTTCGAGGACTGTGCCGATCCCACGGTTCGCGCCGACCGCAGCATCGCGGGGAGTGATCGCCGAACCGTGAGCCCTGTCATCGACCGCTTCATCATCCACCACACCGGCACGACTTCCGACCAGTTGGAGTTCTTCTCCCGCTGCAACCGGAGATCATCGGCTCCCACCTTCTATCTGCGACACGACGGATCGGTCATCGAGACCATCCGCCCGGGAGCGAAGCCGTCGTCCACCGGCGCGGACTGGAACTGGCGGTCCGTGGCGGTGGAGACGCTGGATTTCACCGGAGCCCCGGAGTACACGGTGACCACCGCGCAGGTGGAGGAGATCGCGTGGCTCGCAGGCTTCGACGGCCGGACCCTGGACGGCGTTCCGGTGCGCTTCCGGATCGACCGAGAGCACGTCATCACCCACCAGGAGACATGGTCGGGAACGGAGTGTCCCGGTCCGTTCCTCCAATCGCGAGTGGATGACATCGTGGCGCGGGCGCAGGAGATCAGGAGGGAGCCAGAGTGACGGCAGGGGAGCGGGCTAGTTGTAGTTGAAGCACCGACTCGAGTCCGGCGTCGACTCCGGCTCACCCTTGTAGAGGATGAACCAGTTTGCCGCCGTCGCCTCGTCGACGTGCACATCCAGGAGCATGCAGGTATAGAGGACGCTGTCTTCGCTTCGGAAACCGGCGTAGATCCAGGTCGTCCCGCACGGTGAATCCGGATCCGTGGCCAGCGTGATCTCATTCAGAGCGCCGCCTGAGCCCTCTTCCCAGGTCCCGGAGAAGTCAACGGCATCTGCCCCGCGCAGCTCCGCCGCGGTGCGTGGCGGACTCCCACCGCACCCCACATCACGTGGCCACGCAGTCGCCTGGAAGGTACCGTCCTCAGCGAGCTCGAGCGTCGTCGGCAGGTCGCTTCCCGCCCGCCATGTCCCGTACGCATCGGCCTCCGTCAGGCTGTAGTCCGACGTCCCGCACGCCGCCAACGAGAGCACGAATGCGGCCAAGAACGCGAGCGCACCGACGCGGCCGCGATTCCGAGGGGATGGACGAGTGGGCACAGGCCCATCATGCAGCATCCACCCGTGTCACCGCGGCCGGCGACTCAGGAGAGGGCCACTTTCCTCAAGCTGACATAATGTGCATTATCGGATAATCCATATCCGGGATCTGGCAGGACGAGACAGGGTGGGAAAGCCGCCACCGCGGCCCTCGATCATGCGTTGACGTACGCCGCGAGATGCTCACCCGTCAACGTCGACCCGTCAGCGACGGGCTCGGACGGCGTTCCCAGGACACGCGGGCCTCGGACACCGGAAGGTCGAGCACCTCGGTGATGTCCTTGCCGCCGAGCTTGGGCTCAGCCGCTCAGCTCGAATCCGCTTCTGTGGTCGAGAGGTCACGACCAGACGCTTCTCGGAACGCGCGAGCGATAACCCACGCAGCACGAGCTGCGCGGCCGACGCCACCGTATGTCATACGAGAGGCGCCGCAGTGAACGGCGCTCGATCCGCGAACTGGAACGCGCGTCCGAAGAGCGTGGAGCCACTCGTGGGAGAGCCGGGATCTCGGGGCACCACGCCTGTAGCGGCCCAGAGCATTACGCGCAGCCACTGCGCGCCTCCATAGACTCGAAAGTTACCGACGCGTTCAGCCGTGTGGTCAGCGCGCTCCAGCACGACGTGGATGCGTGACAACTCCTCGATCTCGTGGGAGTACACGGTCCACTCTTCGTTGGCTTCTCCGTACTCGAGCGGGTCGAACTCTGAGGATGAGTCCGAGGCGAAGTTCTCGAGTTCTTCGGAGCTCGCACGCTGACGCAGCAGCTGCGGTGCGCGCAGCGTGAAGGCGACGATCGCGAGTTCGGGATCCACGAACTCATCGATCAGATCCTCGCCGTACCGATCAAGATCCAGTGGCGTAGCGCCTAGTGAGGTGAGGAAGGAGGCTACATCGTCCACCAGAGGCATGGCGGGCACGTTGTAGTGTTCGCGCGCTGACTCCAGAAGCTGGTCGTAGGTCGTCATGTGTTCTCCAGCAGTGCTTGGGTCGGCGCCTGAGTTCTTTCGAGAGAGGATGGAGATTCCGCCACCGCGGCCCTCGATCATGCGTTGACGTACGCCGCGAGATGCTCACCCGTCAGCGTCGACCCGTCTGCGACGAGCTCGGCGGGCGTTCCCTCGAACACGATGCGACCGCCGTCGTGGCCGGCTCCCGGTCCGACGTCGATGATCCAGTCGGCGTGTGCCATGACGGCCTGATGATGCTCGATCACGACCACCGTCTTGCCAGCATCGACAAGTCGATCCAGCAGACCGAGGATCGTGTCGACGTCGGCGAGATGCAGGCCGGTCGTCGGCTCGTCCAACACGTAGACGTCGCCCTTCTCGCCCATCTGGATCGCGAGCTTGATGCGCTGGCGCTCACCGCCCGACAGGGTCGACAACGGCTGTCCGAGCGACAGGTAGCCGAGCCCCACGTCTTCCAGGCGTCCGAGGATGGCAGCCGCGGCCGGGAGTTTGGTCTCGCCCTCGCTGAAGAACACACGGGCCTCGGAGACCGGAAGGTCGAGCACCTCGGTGATGTCCTTGCCGCCGAGCTTGTACTCCAGCACCGCCGCCTGGAAGCGCTTACCACCGCAGTCCTCGCACGGAGTTTCGATGGTGTCCATGAACCCGAGCTCGGTGATGATGACACCGGCACCCTTGCAGGTGGGACAGGCGCCCTCGGAATTCGCGCTGAACAGGGCGGGCTTCACTCCGTTCGCCTTCGCGAAGGCTTTGCGGATGGGTTCGAGCAGCCCCGTGTAGGTCGCGGGGTTGCTGCGACGCGAGCCCTTGATGGCGGACTGGTCGATCGCCACCACGCCCTCGCGTCCGGTCACCGAACCGTGGATGAGCGAGCTCTTTCCGGAGCCCGCGACGCCGGTGACCACGGTCAGGACACCGGTCGGGATGTCGACGTCCACGTTCTGGAGGTTGTTCGTGGAGGCGCCACGGACTTCGATCGCGCCGGTGCGATCGCGCACGGCGCCCTTGAGCTGCGCGCGGTCGTCGAGGTGCTGCCCCGTCAGCGTTCCACTGGCCGTGAGGCCTTCGACGCTCCCCTGATAGCAGATCTCTCCCCCGGCGCTTCCGGCACCCGGCCCCAGATCCACGACATGATCGCCGATCGCGATGGTCTCCGGCTTGTGCTCGACGACGAGCACCGTGTTCCCCTTGTCGCGGAGTCGGAGCAGCAGGCCATTCATCCGCTGGATGTCGTGCGGGTGCAACCCGATCGTCGGCTCGTCGAACACGTACGTGACGTCGGTCAGCGAGGAGCCGAGGTGCCGCAGCATCTTGATCCGCTGCGCCTCTCCCCCGGACAGCGTTCCCGATGGCCGGTCCAGGCTCAGATACCCCAGGCCGAGGGTCACGAAGGCGTCGAGGTTGGCGCTCAGCGCCTGGAGCAGGGGCCCCGCACCGGGGAGGTCGAGACCTTTGACCCACGCGGCGAGGTCCGTCACCTGCATGCGGCAGGCATCGGCGATGCTCACACCGTCGATCTTGGACGATCGTGCGCCTTCGGTGAGGCGCGTGCCGTCGCACTCCGGGCACACCGCGAAGGTGGCCACCCGCTCGACGAAGGCGCGGATGTGCGGCTGCAGCGCGTCGAGGTCTTTGGAGAGCATGGACTTCGTGATCTTCGGGATCAGGCCCTCGTAGGTCATGTTGATACCGGAGATCTTGACCTTCGTCACCTCGCCGTAGAGGAACAGGTGGCGCTGCTTGTCGGTGAACGAGGCGATGGGCTTGTCCGGCGGGTAGAACCCGGACTGCGAGAACCCCTTCACCATCCAGCCGTCGGCGGTGTATCCGGGCACCATGATCGCGCCCTCGTCGAGGGACTTCGACTCATCGACGATCTGCGAGAGGTCGAGATCGGACACCACTCCCCTGCCCTCACATCGCGGGCACATGCCGCCGAGGTAGATCGCGTCCTTCACGATCTTCTTCTCCCCGCCCGGCCCGGTCATCACGCCGCTGGCCTTCTGCGTCGGGATGTTGAACGAGAACGCCGTCGGCCCGCCGATGTAGGGCTGTCCGAGCTTGCTGAACAGGATGCGGAGCATCGCATTGGCATCCGTCACCGTGCCGACGGTGGACCGCGGATTCGCGCCGAGGCGCTCCTGGTCCACGATGATCGCCGTGGTGAGGCCTTCCAGCACGTCGACGTCGGGTCGAGGGACGGACGGCATGAAGCCCTGCACGAAGGCGCTGTACGTCTCGTCGATCATCCGGCGCGATTCGGCGGCGATCGTGTCGAAGACGAGAGAGCTCTTCCCGGAACCCGAGACCCCGGTGAACACCGTGAGGCGTCGCTTCGGGATGTCGACGCTCACGTCCTTGAGGTTGTTCTCGCGCGCGCCCTGCACACGGATGAGATCGTGGGTGTCCGCGGGGTGCTCGGCAGCGGTCATGCGGCGTCCTTCGTGGTGGTGGGGCCGTCAGGCGGCCTGGTTGATGCGGAGCAGGTTGCCCGCGGGGTCGCGGAACGCGCAGTCGCGCACACCGTAGGGCTGATCCATGGGTTCCTGGACCACGTCCGCCCCCTCCGCGACCAGACGGTCGAACAGGGCGTCCAGGTCGTCGCTCGCGAGTGTCAGAGCGCCATAGCTGCCCTTCGCGATGAGCTCCAGGATCGTCTGCCGTTCGGCGTCGGTGATGCCGGGGTCGGTGGCCGGCGGGTGGAGCACGATCGAGGTCTCCGGCTGGCCTGCGGGGCCGACCGTGAGCCAGCGGAGACCGTTATAGCCGACGTCGTTGCGCACCTCGAAGCCGAGGGCGTCGCGGTAGAAGCCGAGCGCCGCTTCGGCGTCGGTGTGCGGGAGGAAGGCGTAGTGGATGCTGATGTTCATGATGCTCACGTTAGGTGCGCCTCGGGGCGCGGCGCTTCTCGATTCCTGATCGGTCGGGTGACCTGCTTCGCCTGGAACGAGGGGATGCCCTCGACGTTCGCGGCGCGTTCACGGTACACGCTGGGTGGGACACCGACCAGCTCCGAGAACCGGGTGCTGAACGTTCCCAGCGAGGAGCAGCCCACGGCGAAGCACACCTCGGTGACGCTGAGGTCGCCGCGACGCAGCAGCGCCATGGCGCGTTCGATGCGGCGGGTCATGAGATAGGAGTACGGGGATTCGCCGTAGGTCTCGCGGAACCGCCGACTGAGGTGGCCGGCGGACATGTGCACGCCCCGCGCCAGGGCCTCGACGTCCAGGGGCTTCGCGTACTCCCGATCGATGCGGTCGCGAACCTTCCGCATCACGACCAGCTCCCGCAGTCGAGCGTCATCCACCGGTGTCACGTGATGATCCTGCCATGACGCCGGAAGACGGGGAATGACCATCCGCGACGCGCGGAGCCGCTCCTCCCCCGCTGTCGGACTTCCGGCGCTACCCTGGGGGCATCCTCACAGGATTCTCTCAGAAGGGGTTCCCCGTCATGTCTGAAGCAGTCGCAGAAACGAAGTCTTTCTTCAAGTCCATCCGCGTCGCTCTCGCGGTCTCCGGCGTGCTCGCGCTGCTCGCGGGTATCGCGTTGCTCGTCTGGCCGGTGAAGTCCGCCGTCATCGTGACGGCGATCTTCGCGTCGTACTTGATCGTCGCGGGAGTCGTCTACATCGGCCTCGGCATCTTCTCCCGCGCCAAGGGCGGCTGGTCTCGCGTCGGCCACATCGTCCTCGGCCTGCTCTACATCGTCGCCGGCGTCATCGCGTTCTTCAACCTGAACGTCGCCGCCGCCACCCTCGCGCTGGTCGTCGTGATCTTCATCGGCGTGAGCTGGATCGTCGACGGCGTCGTGGCGCTCTCGCTGCTCGGCAGCGATGGGTCGCGAGTGTGGACCGTGATCTACGCCATCCTCAGCATCATCGCCGGAATCATCGTCCTCTTCTCGCCGGTCATCGCCGGATTCGCGCTGTGGCTGCTCCTGGGCATCTCGCTCGTCGTGCTCGGTATCGTGCAGATCATCCGCGCGATCACGCTGGGCAAGGATGAGAAGGCGTTCACCACGGGCGCTGCCGCCGTCTGATCTCGGATACGCACGACGCCCCGGACCTGCCGAGCAGGTCCGGGGCGTCGTGGCGTCGGACGACTATTCCGCGGCGAAGGCGCTCACGTCGCCGACGAGGCGGGTGTTGTCCGCGGGGACGGGGTCGATGACCGCCTTGGCGACCTCGGCGGCGAACTCGGACACGTTGTAGAGACGGCCGGCGGATTCGCGGCGCTCGGCGATCGCCCCGGGGTTCGCGCGCTCGAGCAGCGTCGCGGTGATCGTGCCCTCGATCATGTCGCCGGAGACGACGGTGAAGCCGATCCCCTTCTCTGCGAGGCCGGGGATCAGTTCCCGCAGCGCGTCCTCGCCGGCCCGCTTGGACAGCGCGACGGGCTCGTACTCCGGCATCGTCGGCGTCGTGCGGATGAAGTGCGCCTGGTGGCTGGTGACGAACACGACGCGTGCGCCATCCGACAGCAACGGGGTCGCGGCGTTGAGGACGTTGAGCTGCGCGTCCCGGTTGAGCGTCAGGGCGTAGTCCTCGGCCATCCCCGACTCCATGCCGCCCGAGGCGTTGAGGACGAGGACGTCGAGACGCCCGTACTCGGCGCGGACGGCGTCGAACATCTCGGCGATCGACGCCGGGTCGGTGAGGTCCGCGCCGACGACGAGCGCCCGGCGGCCCAGCTCGCGCAGCTGCGCTGCGAGCTTCTCCGCGCGCGGTGCCTTGTTCCGGTAGTTGATGACGACGTCGGCGCCGGCCTCGGCGAGGTACCGCACGGTGTCGGCGCCGATCCCCCGCGATGAGCCGGTGACGAGGGCCACCTTGCCGTCGAGGGATCCTGCGGGAAGAACGTCGGTCACGGGTGACTCCTCATGGTGCGTGGAACGCCGTGAGCGCACGGCACTCACAGATTACCAAGGGGGCGCGGTGCCGACCGGGCCGGCGCCGCTGCGCGTGGTACGTTGACGGCAAAGGAGGCCGCATGGACAACTTCTCGACGTTCGTCACGTTCATCGACCACTGGGCATGGATCGGGTGGCTCGTCCTCATCGCCGTCTTCCTCGTCATCGAGATGCTCTCCCTCGACTTCACCTTCCTGATGCTGAGCTTCGGCAGCGTGATCGGACTCGTCACCGACTTCGTCGGGCTCCCGGTCTGGATCCAGATCCTGATCGCCGCCTTGGCATCCGCCCTCTTCATCCTCTTCTTGCGGCCACCGCTGCTACGCCGACTGCATCGCGGAGCCGACCCCACCCGCTCGAACGTCGAGGCCCTCGTCGACCTCCGCGGCATCGCGCTCAGTGAGATCACGCAGATCTCCGGCCAGGCGAAGCTCGCGAACGGCGACACCTGGACCGCCCGAACCACCACCCCGATGGCGATCCCCGCGGGGGCGCCTGTCGCCGTCAGCGCGATCAACGGCGCGACCGCCATCGTCCGACCCCTCAACGACTAGGAGCACGCGTGGACGACGCATCGATCATCCCGACCGTGATCATCTGGATCCTGGTGATCGCGGTCATCATCTTCGTGATCGTCACGATCGCGCGGGCGATCCGCATCATCCCGCAGGCGACCGCCGGCGTAGTGGAACGACTCGGCCGGTATCACAAGACCCTCTCCCCCGGCCTCAACATCCTCGTGCCCTTCATCGACCGTCTGCGGCCGCTGATCGACATGCGCGAGCAGGTGGTCTCCTTCCCGCCGCAGCCCGTGATCACCGAGGACAACCTCGTCGTCTCCATCGACACGGTCGTCTACTTCCAGGTGACCGACGCCCGTGCCGCCACCTACGAGATCGCGAACTACCTCGGCGCCGTGGAGCAGCTCACCACCACGACGCTCCGCAACGTCGTCGGCGGTCTGAACCTCGAAGAGGCGCTCACGAGCCGCGACAACATCAACGGCCAGCTCCGCGTGGTCCTCGACGAGGCGACCGGCAAGTGGGGCATCCGCGTGGGCCGTGTCGAGCTCAAGGCGATCGACCCGCCCGTCTCGATCCAGGACTCGATGGAGAAGCAGATGCGCGCGGAGCGGGACCGCCGTGCGGCGATCCTGACCGCCGAGGGGACGAAGCAGTCCGCGATCCTCGAGGCGGAGGGCCTTCGTCAGGCGGAGATCCTCCGGGCCGAGGGCGACAAGCAGGCAGCGGTCCTTCGCGCCCAGGGTGAGGCGGAGGCGATCCAGAGCGTCTTCACCGCGATCCACCAGGGCGCTCCGGACGACAAGCTCCTCGCCTACCAATACCTGCAGATGCTCCCGAAGATCAGCGAGAGCCCGTCCAGCAAGCTGTGGATCATCCCGAGCGAGCTGACCGAGGCGCTCAAGGGCATCGGCACCGCCTTCACCCCGAAGACCGGGCCGGGTTCGACCACTCCCCCCGCTGGCGCGTGACCCACCCGTACTTCGTCAAGGCCGAGCAGCCCCGGATCCTGGCCCATCGCGGTCTCGTGACCGCCGAAGGGCGGGAGTCCGGGGTCTGGGAGAACACGGCGGCCGCCTTCGCCGCTGCTCATGCCGCCGGGGCCGAGTACATCGAGACGGACTGCCAGGTCACCGCAGACGGCGACGTCGTGCTCTTCCACGATCACGACCTCCGGCGTCTGGTGGACGATCCGCGCGCTGTCCACGAGGTCCGGACAAGGGAGCTGAGCGCGCTCTTCGCGGAGCACGGCGGTCTGCTCACCGTGGCCGAGGCGCTCTCCGCGTTTCCGGAGACGCGCTTCAACATCGACGTGAAGACGCCGACCGCTGCGGCTCCCCTGGGGCCCGTCCTGGCCGCGCACACGCACCGTGTCCTGGTCACCAGCTTCTCGGACGCCAACCGGCGCGCGACGGTGGAGGCCGTGCGACAGACCGGCACCGGGCTCCGGCCCGCCACCTCGGGCGGGAGCCGGACGATCGCGGCGCTCCGGACGCTGTCCGCGATGCGCCTCTCCCCCGGCCGGCTGCTGCGGGAGATCGATGCCGTGCAGATCCCGGAGCGCCACGGGGCGCTCACAGTGCTGACGCCGGCCCTCCTCCGCGCCGCCCACCGCCTCGGTACCGAGGTCCACGTGTGGACGGTGAACGAGGCGGAGGACATGCGCCGCCTCGTCGACGCCGGTGTGGACGGCGTCGTGACCGACCGCGCCGACCTCGCCGTCGCCACGCTGCGGACGGTCTGAGCGCCCTTTATCCTCCGGCGCTGGGATTCCGCTGTGAATACCGGGCAGAACGCCCCCACGTGGATGAAGCGCACAGGCTCGAACGTTATACCTGACAGCGACGAGAGGACCACACAATGGCAGATCGCAGCCTGCGCGGCATCCGACTCGGCGCCCAGAGCCTACAGAGCGAAGAGGGCGTCGTTTTCATGGAGCGCCGTGAGACCACCTACACCTGTGACACCTGCGGACACGACACCACGCTCATGTTCGCAGCCGATGCCGAACCGCCTCAGACCTGGGAGTGCCGTTCCTGCGGAGCGGAAGCCCGCCTGAAGGTCGACGGCGAGGCCGTCACCCTCGAGGTCACCGACGAGAAGGCCGCCCGCACCCACTGGGACATGCTCATGGAGCGTCGTACCCGTGCGGAGCTGGAGGAGCTTCTCGAAGAGCGCCTCGCCTACATCCGAGCCCGGCGCGGTGCCGGCGAGGACCCCACCCGAGAGAAGATCGGCGCCTAGCGCCGACGGGCGCGCCACCACCCGAGACCGAGCGCACCCAGACCGCCCCAGAGCAGCACCTGCTGCAGCCAGGGGCCCAGGACGATTCCCGCCGTGAGGCCGGAGCGGAGTTCGACATCTTCGAGCATCGCTCCGGCCTCATCCGCGTCCAGGCTGGTGACCGTGCGACCGTCCGGGAGGATGACCTGGCTCGTGCCGACCGTGGAGATGTTGACGACGCTCCGGCCCGTCTCGATGGCGCGCATCCGAGCGAAGGCGAGCTGCTGCAGGTTCTCGTCCGTGCCGCGGAAGTCGGCGTTGTTCGTCTGGAAGACCAGTACTTCGGCGCCGCCGTACAGGCCCTCGGTGATGACGTCGTCGTAGATCACGTCGAAGCAGATCGCGAGACCGACGCGGACGTCGTCGACCTCGACGATCGGCGGGTTGGTCCCCGGGGTGTACTCGCGCTGGATCAGCCCGATGAGGTCGGGGACGAGGGCGTTGAAGAAGGCCCGATCCGGCACATACTCGCCGAAGGGCACGGGGTGGCGCTTGTCGTGCTTCTGAGGCGCCGTGGCGTCCGGCAGCCACAGCATCGACGTGTTGTAGTAGAGGTTGCCCCGACCGGTGGCGGCATTGGCGAGCAGCGGCGCATCGATGCGGTTCGCCACGAGGGTCATCCGCCGCGCGATCGCGGAGTTCGCGAACGGATCCGTGTCCAGCCCGCCCTCCGGCCAGACGAGAAGATCGACGTCCTCGCCGTAGAGGGGCTCGGTCGCCTCCGTCTGCGCCTGGACGACGGCGAAGGGTTCGCGCTGGTCGAAGTAGCCGGTCGGCCCGTTCCCCTGCACCGCGGCGATGCGCATCGATCCGGACGGCGTGGTCGGGAAGAGCGGGGTGAGGAAGAGGATCAGGACCAGTGCGACCGGCGCGAGGAGGGTGACCGGCCGCCGCCACAGCCCCGTGCGGACGATCTCGATCACCATGGCGACGAGGAAGACCATGAGGAAGCTCAGTCCGCTGACGCCCACCCAGGAAGAGAGCGCCGCGAGCGGGCTCTCCGCCTGGCTCATCCCGAGACGAGCCCAGGGGAAGCCGCCGTATGGCCACCAGCCGAGGAACAGCTCCCTCCCTACCCACAGCGCCGCAACGACCGGGAGGGTCAGCAGGCGACCCGCGGTGCCCGGCCAGGCCCGGGGCAGCCACCGGTAGGCAAGGGTCAGCGGGATCAGCGCCACGGCCGTGAGCGCGCCCTCGACCACGCTCAGGGCAGCCCAGGGCAGCGGCCCCAGATATCGAGACGTCCAGGACACGAGCAGGGCGAAGAACACGATGCCGTAGACCAGTCCCACGAGCAGTGCGCCACCGGCCCGTCGACCGATCAGCGCGAGCAGCAGCAGCCCCGTGGCGGGGAAAGCCAGGATCCAGATCGCCGCTTCGGGAAACGCGAGGTCCATGAGCAGCGCAGCCAGGGCGGCGACGGGTACGGCGGCCCACAGGGGCAGGAGGGCGCGTCGGCGAACGGGAGCTTCGATCATGCGGGCGGATCTCACATCGAGGAGTAGGCGACGATGCCACGGCGCACACCGTCGAGGGCTGCCCGGGCGGTGCGTGCGAGTGCGGCGTCCTCCGCGACGATGGACAGCTGATCGAGGAGGTCGATGGTCTGCTTCGCCCATCGCACGAAATCACCGGCCGCCATGTCCGCGTCGATGAGCACGCGATCGAGCATGCCGCCCCGCGCCCACGCGTGCATCGCTCCCGCGAGTCCCGCGGCCAGCGGCTCGCTTCCCGGCAGCTGGTGGTCCTGCTCCAGGTCGTCGAGCTCGGCCCACAACGCGGTCGTCTTCTCGTATGCCGCTCGGAAGGCACCCCGCGGGAGG
This sequence comes from Microbacterium meiriae, assembly GCF_040685015.1. Classification (NCBI taxonomy): domain Bacteria; kingdom Bacillati; phylum Actinomycetota; class Actinomycetes; order Micrococcales; family Microbacteriaceae; genus Microbacterium; species Microbacterium meiriae. The sequence goes on from NZ_JBFBHD010000002.1 coordinate 563,400, forward strand.
CCCCGCTCCCCCGCGTTGGCTTCGTCCCGACGCGGCTCGTACACGAGGGAGCACGCCATCGCCGCGAGTGACGGGGCGTCCAGTCCCTTCCAGAGCCCCTGACGCAGCGACTCGGCCACGAGTAGATCGCGCTCACCGTAGATCCGCCGCATCGTGCGGCCGGCGTCGGTCAGGTGCATCCCGTCCTCGTCGCGACGCACATAGTCCAGCGTCTCCAGCACCTCGACGACACGGTCGAAGACGCGAGCCACCGTTCCCGTCCTGGTCTCGATCTGACGCCGCGTACGGTCTGTCTGTCGCTTGAGCTTCCAGTAGCGCTCGGCCCAGCGAGCGTGCTTCTCGCGGTCGGGGCACCGATGGCACGGGTGGCGCTGCATCCGCGTGCGGAGCGTCTGGATGCGCTTCATCCGCTTGTCCCGGGCGGCACGGGGAGCCTGGGTGTCCTGTCGATTCTTCTTCTCGAGATCGCTCAGCTCGCGGCGGATGGCGGCGTACTCCGGGAAGTCGCCGTGCTCGCACGCCATCGCCGACTGGTAGCCGGCCAGCGACTCCTCGGCCTCCCGCACCTGTCGGGCCAGGCCGACCACGGCGCGGTCGGCCTGGAACTGGGCGAACGACGACTCCAGGATCTGCCGCGCCCTGGCCTGCCCGAACAGATCGATCAGGTTGACGGCCATGTTGTACGTCGGCCGGAAGCTGGAGTTGAGCGGGTAGGTCCGCCGCGATGCGAGGGCGGCGACGGCCTGCGGGTCCATGCCCTCGGTCCACTGCACGACCGCGTGCCCCTCGACATCGATGCCGCGGCGCCCGGCGCGGCCCGTGAGCTGCGTGTATTCGCCGGATGTGATCGCGACGCGCGCCTCTCCGTTGAACTTCTCCATCTTCTCCAGCACGACCGTGCGCGCCGGCATGTTGATGCCGAGGGCCAGCGTCTCGGTCGCGAAGACGACTTTGAGCAGTTTGCGCCGGAACAGCTCTTCGACGACCTCCTTGAAGGCAGGGAGGAGGCCGGCATGGTGGGCGGCCACGCCCCGTTCGAGGTTGTCCAGCCACTCCCAGTAGCCGAGCACCCCGAGATCCTCGTCCTGCAACGTGCGGGTGCGTTCCTCGACGAGGGCCCGGATCTCCGCGCGCTCCTCCGACGAGGTCAGGCGCAGGCCGGAGCGCCGCACCTGCTGCACCGCGGCATCGCAGCCCACGCGGCTGAAGATGAAGAAGATGGCGGGAAGGAGATTCGACCGTTCCAGCAGCTCGACCACGTCAGGGCGGTCCATGCGCTCGATCCGGTGCGCGTTCGCGGCGCGCACGGGGCGGCGGCCGCCCCGTGGCGGTCGGGCGGCCTGGCGCCCGGCGTGGCGATTGCTGCGATACGACTGCGCCTGGCGGTTGCTCTCGTAGGTGGAACCCGTGAACGAACGGATGCGCATGAGCTCCTGGTTCACCTGGGCCGTGGCGATGCCCGCCCGGTCGTCGAAGAGCGGCAGCAGGTCGTCGCGTACGAGCACGTGCTGCTCCAGCGGCACCGGACGGATCTCGGAGACGATGACCTCGGTGTCTCCGCGCACGGTGTCGAGCCAGTCGCCGAACTCCTCGGCGTTCGACACGGTCGCGCTCAGCGAGACCAGCCGCACGCGGGGCGGGAGGTGGATGATGACCTCTTCCCACACGGCACCACGGAAGCGGTCGGCCAGATAGTGGACCTCGTCCATCACGACGTAGCGCAGGTCGCGCAGCGCCGCGGAGTCGGCATAGATCATGTTCCGCAGCACCTCGGTCGTCATGACCACGATGCGGGCGTTGCCGTTGATGTTCGTGTCGCCCGTCAGCAGACCGACGTCGTCCGCGCCGTAGACGTCGACGAGCTCACGGAACTTCTGATTCGAGAGCGCCTTCATCGGCGTGGTGTAGAAGGCTTTGTCCGTCGCGGTCTGCATCGCCAGGTGGATGGCGAACTCCCCCACGATCGTCTTCCCGGCACCCGTGGGGGCTGCCACGAGAACGCTGCGTCCGTTCTCCAGCGCGTGGCATCCGGCGAGCTGGAACGGGTCGAGCTGGAAGCGCTGGCGCGAGGCGAATGCTGCGGTCTCCGGGTGCGCCGCGCTCTCCTGCGCCTGCGCGTATCGCTCGGACGGCGAACTCATGGGGCGTCCGGGATGAGTCCGGCGGCGGTGTCCTGCTTGCGCTTGCGCCGGTCGAAGAGGAGGGAGAGCCCTGCCGCTGCGAAGAAGAGGACGATGAGGATGCCGGCCAGCATCAGCATGCTCACGACGTCCGCCGCGGGCGTGGCCAGTGCGGCGAAGATCGTCGCGATGAGGATGGCCACCCGCCACCCCTTCAGGATCGCTCGGCCCGACATCACCCCTGCGAGGTTGAGCGCGACGAGGAAGACGGGGAGGACGAACGAGATGCCGATGACGATCATCAGCTTGAACACGAAGTCGTAGTACTCCTGTGCGGAGTAGAAGTTGGTGCCGCCCTCCGGGGTGAAGCTCCACATGAGCTCGATGACGTGCGGCATGATCTGCACCCCGAGATAGCACCCCGCGAAGAACAGGGGCACCGCGGCGACGACGAAGCCGACCGTGTAGCGGATCTCCTTGCGGGTGAGACCGGGCATGATGAAAGCCCAGATCTGCCACAGCCAGACGGGTGCGGAGAGGAACAGGCCGATCGTGAGGGCGATGCGCATGCGCATGTCGAACGCGGACGTCACTGTCCCGAAGTTCAAGGCGCTGAAGTCATCACCGCGCTGTTCCGAGATGATGCGGATCGGACCGGTGATGAAGTGGATCACCGGATCCGCGATGAGGAACGCCACCACCATGCCGACGACGAGAGCGATCGCCGCGTACATGAGGCGCTTCCGCAGTTCGACGAGATGGGCTCCCAGCGACATCCGCCGATCTCGCTCCGCCGTCGGCGTCACGGCCGGTTCGATGGCTGCCACGGCCGTCAGGCGCGAGGCGGGGTCTCAGGGTCGGTGCCCGAGTCCTTCACCGTCGTGGGCTCCGCGGGTGCCGACTCGGCACGACTCGCGTCCTCTTCCTTCATGGCCTTCATCTCACCCTTGAAGACGCGGGCCGACTGGCCCATGCTCTTCGCGAGAGCCGGCAGCTTGGCAGCGCCGAAGAGAAGGAGGATAACGGCCAGCACGATGAGCAGGTGCCAGCCTTGCATTCCAGCGAACATATCGACAATCCCGTCGTAGGGGGGCTTTCCGCCCCAGTCTACAGATCAATCCTCGGCATCAGGCCGGTGGTAGAGCGCGAGTCCGGCGGCGGCCCACTCCCGTGTGGCAGCCCGTGCGATGCCCGGATCCGTGACCTCCATCGCGCCGCCGAAACGGGCCGCGAGCCGCTTGATGCTGCGAGGGTCCGCGAGGTGGAGGTGCGTCGTCACCATCCCATCACCCGTGCGGAGCGTCTCGGCGGGCACGAAACCGCTGAGCAGCGGAGCAAGGCGCTCCGGGACACGGACGGTGACCTCCCGCTCCTCCTCCAGCCCCGCGAACGCCTCCGGCACCCGGTCGCCGCCGTGCGTGCTGGGGATGTCGGTGAGGGTGGGTGCGCTGACGCGGTCGAGGTGGAACGTGCGCATCGCCTCGCGCATATGGCACCAGCCCTGCAGGTACCACTGTCCGTTCGTGATGAGGATCTGCACCGGATCCACGGTGCGCGTGGTGGGCTCGGCGTCAGGGGCCTGGTAGGTGAACGAGACGGCCACCCCGTTCTGCAGGCCGCGGGCGACGACCTCACGCACCTCGTCCACCGCGGTCGGGGCGACGACGACATCAGCCGGCGCATCGGCGGCTCCCCGCGAGAGCTTCGAGATGAGGCCGGCGACGAGACCGGAGTCGGATACGGCCGGCACGGCGGCGACCATCTGCAGGCCGGCGAGCAGGGCCGCGGCCTCACGCGCCGTGAAGCGCGGGACGCGACGCAGGGCCACGTCGTTCGTGATCTCGATGACGTCCTCGAGATCGAGGAGATCCCAGTTGATGTCGAACATCTCCTGCGGCTGCTGCCAGTAGCCCGCCTCGCCGGGAAGGCCGATGACGGTCAGCTTCTCGACCATCGCCCGCATCTCCCGCGGGGTCACGCCGAACTCCTCGGCGGCCTCGGCGAGGGAGACCTGCCCGTGCTCGAGCAGGTACGGGACGAGCGTGAGGTAGAGACGCACGCGCTCTGCGGCGAGGAGGGGCTTGGGTGCGGCGCTCATGCGGGCACCTCCGTATCCGTGTGGGCCTCGACCACGGCGCGCAGGCGGCTGATCACCGCGTCCCTGAGCGATGCCGGCTCCACGACTCGGACCTCGGGTCCATAAGAGGCGAGCTCATCGGCCAGGATGTGCAGATCGACGAAGGGCACGTGGATGCCCTGGGCGGCGGGGGTCGCCCGTCGGCCCAGGCGCAGTGCGGCTTCGGTTCCGGGTGTGACCTCCAGCAACGCCGAGTTCTCCGCGGCGACGCGCTCGAGACCGCTCAGCGCCCGCTCCCCCGCGCCCTCGCGCAGCGCGGGGTCGAACGTCGTGGCACTGACCACGACCTCGCCGACGATGCGGCTCAGCAGGAACGTCCGGTCCTCTTCGATGTCGACGTCGACGCCGTACACGTGCCAGCGCGCCTCGTAGTCCACCAGTGCGAGCGGGCGGATACGACGCCGACGAGGGGCGTCCTCTCCCGGCTTCAGATAGTCGAAGGTGACCACTCTGCGGCGTTCGATCGCGTCCTGGAGCGGGCCGAAGGCGGCATCGCGTGCGGTGATGCGCGGCGCGAAGCCGATGATCGGCTCGTCGCCGTCGATGCCGAGGGCGCGGATCTTCCGCACTCCGGACTGCGCGTCTCCCGAGACGGACTCCGCGCTCCAGACACTTCCCGCGAGGCGCAGGACAGCCAGCTCCGCAGGGGAGAACTCGATGTCTCCTGGCAGGTCGTATTCCGCCTGCGGGATGCGGTACCTGGCCTCGCGGAGGTCGTTCGGGTCCGCGGCGTCGCCGATCGTCTCGATCGGGACGCCGAGCGCACGGAGCTCGTCCTTGTCCCGTTCGAACATCTTCTCCAGGGCATCCGAGCGTGTCCCGGCATCCGCGCGCTGGCGATAGCCGGAGACGTTGTCGAGGATCTGCTGCTTGGTGAGCCCGATCTCCGTCGCCATCAGCGCCACGACGAGGTTCGTCAGGCGCTCTTCGGCAGGGATCCGGGCAGCCATCAGGGTGCGGAGACCGGGGACACGCCGAGGATGTCGACCACGACGGCCATCGCGGAGGAGGTCTCGGTCTTGGGGAGCACGACGAGGACCTGGGAGCCGACGGGCTGCCCGACGAGCGCGTCAGCCACCGGCGCCGCGATCTGTCGGATGCCGTCGGTGGCGGACTGTCCCCAGGTGCTCTGCAGGACGGACTTGTCGTCCCAGCTCACCGCGGTGAAGTGGACGAGCGGCGTCTGGTCCGCGGTCAGCTTCTCGCCGTCTCCACGGATCAGCGTCTGGACGACCTGCTCGTCCGGGGCGGCGCTGTCGGGGATGATGATGCCCGGGGTGCCGTCATCGGCGCGCACGACGGTCGGCATCCCCTTCGCGTCGTTGAACTGCAGGGTGCCCTCTGCCTTCGGGAGGAAGGCGTCGACGACGTCGATGACGAACACCGCGATGTCGTCCTGGCCCATGCCGAAGCCGCTGAGGTTCGCCTCGCCGAAGTCTTCCGGGGTCAGACCCGCCACGATGCGGGTGCCGCCGGTCGCGCACTCCATGGCGTCGGCGAGCCCGGGAGACTGTGTGGCCCAGGAGCCGATCGTCGACGCGCGGGTGCTCTCCTCGTCGTACGTCGTCTGGAAGATCTGCTCGCCGGTCGCACCGTTGTAGATGGAGATCTGGGCGATGAGCGGCTGGGCGTCGTCGACGAGCGCACGACCGTCCCCCGTCACGACGTCGGCGTAGGACGTCTCCGTCAGGCGGACGGGCGCGAAGATCTCGACCTCCGGCTCGGACCCGACGTCGCCGGTGACGGTGACGGCACTGTCGATGCCGTTGGCGTGCCCGTCGCGATCGCACGAGGCGTCAGCGGACGATGCGGTCACGCTGCACCCGGTCAGGGCGAGGGCGGCGAGGCTGAGAGAGGCCAGAACGGCGGACGTTTTACGCACGCGCTCCAGTCTATTCCGTCGTGTGCTCGGATTCGCGCGATGCCGCGGCCAACCGCGCGCCTTCGGCCGCCTTCCCGGCCTCCCTGGCACGTTTGCGGAGGTTCTTGTCCGTGATCTCGCGATCACCCACCGCGCCCGGCGTCCACAGTTCGACGTCCTCGTCGCCGTAGCTGCTCTTCGAGGCGCGACGCTTCACCGACGGAGCCACGGCGCCGGGAGCGAGCCGGCGAGCCGTGAGCAGGAAGCCGGTGTGCGCGACCATGCGGTGGTCCGGCCGGACGGCGAGCCCCTCCACGTGCCAGCCGCGCACCATCGTCTCGGATGCCTCCGGGTCGGTGAAGAGGCCGGTGCCCCGGATGAACTCGGCAACGCGGGAGAGCTGTGTGGCAGTGGCGATGTAGCAGAGCACGACACCGCCGGGGGTCAGCGCGTCCGCGACCGCCTCGATGCACTCCCACGGCGCGAGCATGTCGAGGACGACCCGGTCGACGGTGCCGGGCTCGACTTCCTCGGGCAGCGCGGCGACGAGGTCTCCGACGACGACCCGCCAGGAGTCGGGGCGCTCCCCGAAGAAGGTCTCGACGTTCGCCTGGGCGACCTCGGCGAAATCCTCGCGGCGTTCGAAGGAGAGCAGGCGTCCGGCAGAGCCGACGGCTCGCAGCAGCGACAGCGACAGGGCGCCCGAACCGACTCCGGCCTCGACCACGGTGGCGCCGGGGAAGATGTCGGCCTGCATGACGATCTGCGCCGCGTCCTTCGGGTAGACGATCGCGGCACCGCGGGGCATCGACATCGCGAAGTCCCGCAGCAGCGGCCGCAGCGCCAGGTACTCGTGCCCGGAGCTGTTCGCCACGACCGAGCCATCGGGGAGCCCGATGAGGTCTCGGTGCCGGAGGACCCCGTGGTGCGTGTGCAGCTCGCCGTCTTCGCGGAGCGTCACGGTGTGCAGGCGACCCTTCGGGCCGGTGAGCTGCACGCGGTCGCCCTCACGGAAGGGGCCGCTGGGGCGCGGGGCGGATGTGGTCGTCATCGGGTGGCCTCCGTGATCGCGGCGCGGGAGCCGAAGAGCTCCACGAGGTCGGCGGCACCACGGCCGTCGAGGGTCGGCCACAGCTCATGGGCACCGAGGCCGTCGAGCGGGACGATGTGGGGCACGCCGAGCGTCAGAGCGCCGGAGGCGAGGCCCGCGCGGAGACCGGTCGGGGAATCCTCGATGACCACGACCTCGGCGATGTCGACGTCGAGGAGCGCGGCGGCCTGGAGGTACGGCTCCGGGTGCGGCTTGGGGTTGTCGACGTCGTCTCCGGCGACGACGATGTCGAAGGCCTCGAACTCGATCAGCCCGACCACGTCGAGAGCCATCCGGCGCAGCGACATCGTCACCAGCCCGGTCGGGATGCCGGCGGCACGGAGGTCGCGGAGAAGCTCCTGGGCGCCGGGCCGGAAGGGCACGCCCTGGGCCCGCAGCGACTCCTGCACGGCACTCGTCAGATGGGAGACGATCGCCTCCGGGGCCATGTCGACCCCCGCGCCCTGGAGGATGATCGCGCTGTCGATGAGGCCGCTGCCCACGAGCTGCAGGGCGTCCTCATGGGACCACCTGCCGCCGAACGACTCCACCAGCGCGGTCTCGGCCGCCATCCAATACGGCTCGGTGTCGACCAGTGTTCCATCCATGTCCCAGAGGACCGCGCGGGGCTTGTTGCTCACTGAACCCATGCTAGCCGGGCCCGCCCACATCCCCTCGACGCGGGCTAGCCTGGGGGGATCGAATCCTCGACCTCGAAGGGAGCACGGCATGGACGTTCTCGGTTCACGCATCATCATCGCCGCCTTCGACGGCTGGAACGACGCCGGTGAGGCCGCGACCGGAGCCGTCGGCGCGCTACAGGCGGCGGGCGGCTACGACCTCGTGCACTCGGTCGATCCGGAACTCTACTTCGACTACCAGTACACCCGGCCGGCGACCCGACTCGATGCCGAGGGACGCCGTCAGATGACGTGGCCCGAGGCCGGGCTGTGGCGCCCGCGTGATCCGGGCCCCGGCCCCGAGTTCTGGCTGCTCACCGGTGCCGAGCCCGCGCGCACCTGGCAGGCGTTCGCGTCCGAGTTCATCGATGTCGCCCTGCGCGACGACATCACCGGCTTCGTGACCCTCGGCGCCATGCTCTCCGACGTCCCGCACACCCGCCCGATCTCGATCTTCGCGTCGAGCCAGAACGAGCAGGTCCGCGAGGCACACGCCCTGGAGCGGTCGGTGTACGAGGGCCCCGTCGGCATCCTCACCGTGCTCGAGCACTTCGCCGAGAACGCGGGGATCCCCTCCGTGAGCCTCTGGGCGAGCGTCCCGCACTACGTCGCCTCGGCCGCCCCGTCGCCGAAGGTCACCCTCGCGCTCCTCGACCGGCTCGAGGAGCTGACCGGTGTGGACGTGGACCGCCGGCACCTCCGTACGGAAGCCGCGGCCTGGGAGGCGTCGATCGATGCCGCCGCGTCCGAGGACGAGGACATGGCGGAGTACATCCGGCAGCTGGAGCGCACGCGCGACACGTGGGACTCCCCCGACGCCTCGGGAGACGCGATCGCCCAGGCCTTCGAGCGCTATCTGCGGCGCCGCGACGACGGCCGCGGCGACCGCAAGCGCTGAACGGCGCGCGCCTCAGGCCGAGGCGGGGATGACGCCCATCGCGAGCAGCACGAGCAGCACGCCGCCGAGCAGGATCCGGTACATCACGAACGGCAGGAAGCTGCGCTTCGAGATCCAGTTCATGAAGAACGCGATCACACCCAGTGCGACGACGAAGGCGACGCCCGTGGCGGCCACCGTGTCGCCGAGCGAGAAGAAGGACGGCTCGCCCCAGCTCTTGAACAGCTGGTAGAAGCCGCTGCCGAACACGGCAGGGATGGCGAGCAGGAAGGCGTACCGGGCGGCGGCGGCGCGCTCGTAGCCGAGGAAGAGACCCATGGTGATCGTGCCGCCGGACCGCGAGACGCCGGGGATGAGGGCGAGTGCCTGGGCGAGCCCGAAGGCGATGCCGTGCGGGTAGGTCAGGTCGTCGAGCTTGCGGCGCTTGGCCCCGACGTGGTCGGCGATGCCCAGGAGGATGCCGAACACGATGAGCATGATCGACACGATCCAGAGTGACCGGAAGACGGTCTCGATCTGATCCTGGAAGAGCAGCCCGAGCAGCACGATCGGGATGCTGCCGATGATGATGAGCCAGCCCATGCGCGCGTCCGGATCGTTCCGCGGCACCTTGCCGGCGAGGGATCGGAACCACTGGGAGATGATGCGGACGATGTCCCGCCAGAAGAACACCACGACGGCGGCCTCGGTGCCGATCTGCGTGATGGCGGTGAACGCCGCGCCCGGATCTTCTCCGGACGGCAGGAACGTCCCGACGACACGCAGATGGGCGCTGGAGGAGATCGGCAGGAACTCGGTGAGACCCTGGACGATTCCCAGGATCAGTGCTTCGAGCAGGTGCATGGAGAGGCCTTCGTCTTTCGGGACGGCACGGAGCGCGTGGACGCCGCTCAGTACGTGCGCAGCAGATCGGCCAGCACCCGCTGACCGAAGACAAGTGAGTCTACGGGCACCCGCTCGTCGACTCCGTGGAACATCCCGGTGAAGTCGAGATCGGCCGGCAGACGCAGCGGGGCGAAGCCGTAACCGGTGATGCCGAGAGTGGCCAGCGCCTTGTTGTCGGTCCCGGCTCCCAGGAGGTACGGGATGACCGGTACGCCGGGGTCGTGCCGACCCAGGGCTGCCACCATCGCGTCGACGAGCTCCCCCGCGAACGGCGTCTCCATGCCGATGTCGCGCACCACGGTCTCGATCCGGATGTCGTCGCCGACGATGCGCTGGAGCTCGGCGAGCACGTCGTCCTCGGTCCCGGGGATCACCCGGACGTCGATCAGGGCCTCAGCGCGCTCCGGGATGACGTTGTGCTTGTAGCCGGCGGTGAGGGCCGTCGGGTTGGTCGTCGTGCGGAACGTCGACCGCAGGAAGGCTTCTGCCGGACCGGCCGCGGCGGCGAGGGCGTCGGGGTCGTCGGCGCTCCGGCCGCTCAACGCGCTCAGACCCTCGAGCAACGCCTCCGTGGTCGGCGTGAGCCGGACCGGCCACCGCGTGCGGCCGATGGCGGCCACCGCCTCGGCGAGCTTCGTGACGGCGTTGTCGTCGTGCAGGCGACTGCCGTGTCCCGCTCGGCCGGTGGCGACGAGGCGGATCCAGATCAGGGCCTTCTCCCCCACCTGCAGCAGGTACGCCCGGCGGTCGTCCACTGAGATCGAGTAGCCGCCGACCTCGCTGATGGCCGCCGTCGCGCCGACGAACCACTCCGGACGATCCTTCACGACGAGCGCGGAGCCCTCCACGCCGCCGTTCTCCTCATCGGCGAAGAAGGCCAGGATGAGGTCACGCTCCGGCTGCTCCCCCGCGCGCAGGATGTCCGCCACGGCGGTGAGGATCATCGCGTCCATGTTCTTCATGTCGACCGCGCCGCGGCCCCACAGCATGCCGTCCTGCACCGTGCCGGCGAACGGATCCACCGTCCAGTCCTCGGCGACCGCGGGAACGACGTCCAGGTGGCCGTGCACGACGAGAGCCGGCTTGGTGCGATCGCGCCCCGGGACACGTGCCATGACGTTCGTGCGCCGCGGGATGGGCTCGTAGTACTCGACCTCGAGTCCCAGCTCCTCCAGGTACGCGCCGACGTACTCGGCGGCTTCCCGCTCCCCCTTCGCGTTGCCGCCGCCGTAGTTGGAGGTGTCGAAGCGGATGAGGTCGCTCGCGACGCGGGCGACCTCCGGCAGGGAGGATTCGGTCATGGACTCAGGCTATCGAAACCGCGTGCCACGCCCGGGCGTCACGCTCGGTTCGAGACGCCTCCGAGAACGTGCTAATCTCATTCTTCGGTCGGCAACGATCAAATCCAACACCTGCGCGGGTGGCGGAATGGTAGACGCGCTAGCTTGAGGTGCTAGTGCCCGATAGGGCGTGGGGGTTCAAGTCCCCCTCCGCGCACAGAGAGCGAAGGCCCCGGATCCACGGATCCGGGGCCTTCGTCGTTTCCCGTGCGTCGCGGTGGGGCGCTGTGGTCCCGCACGCGGCGGGACCACAGCGCCGTCACACCGCGCCGACGCCGAAGAGCAGGCCCAGCGCGTAGGTCACCGCCGCCGCGCCGAACCCGATGGCGAGCTGCCGAAGGGCGCGACGGAGGGGCGGGCCACCGGAGAGCACGCCGACCATCGCTCCCGTGCTGAGCAGAGCGATGCCGACCAGCACGAGCGCGAGGACGATCGCCGCGGTGCCCTCCATGCCGAAGATCCACGGCAGGACGGGGATGATCGCGCCGGAGGCGAAGAGGAGGAAGCTGGAGATCGCGGCCGTCCAGTCGCTGCCGACGACCTCGTGGGCGTCCGCACCCTGGACGCTCACGGGCCCCGTGGCCGCCCGTCGGACACCCTCCTGCGCCGCCTGGACGATGCGGCGGGCCCTGGCCAGCGACTCGCCCTGGTCCATGCCGCGGGCGCGGTACACGAGCGCGAGCTCGTTCTCGTCGATGTCGAGGTCGGCGGCGGCCGCCGCCGCATCCTCGTTCGCCTCGGTCGCGGTGAGGAGTTCCCGCTGCGACCGCACCGACACGAACTCCCCCGCACCCATGGACAGCGCACCGGCGAGGAGCCCGGCGATGCCGCTGAACAGGACGAAGCCCGAGCTCACGCCGGTGGCGCCGATGCCGAGCACGAGCGCGAGGTTGCTGACCAGGCCGTCGTTCGCGCCGAAGACGGCAGCGCGGAAGGAACCGGAGAGGCGCCGACGCCCGCGTGCGGCGAGACCGCGGACGACCTCGTGGTGGACCTTCTCGTCTGCCCGCATGGCAGGGGTGGCCCAGCGCTCGGCGTCGTACGGAGAGCGGGCCTCGGCGCTCTGGGCGAGGGCGAGGACGAAGATCGAGCCGAAGCGTCCGGCCATCCACCCCAGGAGGCGCGAGCGGACCCCCGCCCGCGGCAGGCGGGTCGGTTCTCCGCCCAGCAGATCGAGCCAGTGCTTCTCATGCCGGCGCTCGGCCTCGGCGAGCCCGAGCAGGATCGCCCGCTCCTCCCCCGACCGGCGGGACGCGAGGCGCTGGTACACGGCGCCCTCCGCCCGTTCCTCGACGAGATAGCGAGCCCAGCGCCGTCGATCGGCGGCCGTGGAATCGGCTGCGGCAGGGGCTGTCATGGAACCTCCAGGTGTCACCGTGCCCGGCGTCCGGGCAACCGTTCCACGCTATCCGCGCGGTGTCGCACAGGCCGCGTCCTGGCACGGATTGCCAGCATTTCGGGGATCCGAAGCAGCGACCGGACCTCGCTCAGGAGCGGACGCGTTTGCGCAGCACCTCGATGCGGGACTGCAGCTGCGTCACGGTCGCCTGCGCCACCGCCGGTCCGCCGCAGATGCGACGGAGTTCGGCATGCACAGCACCGTGCGGCTGGCCCGACTGCCGCGCGTAGAGGCCCACCAGGCTGTTCAGGAGCTGGCGCTGTTCGCGCAGGGTGCGATGCAGCGGCGCAGGGAGCGTCGTCGTCTGCGTCGGCTCTGCCTGGGCCTCCCGCACCTCGCGGTGCCGGGACTGCCGCGCCTGCCGCTGCATGAGGAGCTCGTGGACGTGCTCGGGTTCGAGGAGACCCGGGAAGCCGATGAACTCCTCCTCCTCCGGCGTGTTCGGCTCCGCGAGCTGGCCGAACTCCTTGCCGTCGAACACCATGCGATCGAAGTGGGCGACGGAGGAGATCGCCTGGTAGCTGAACTCCTGGGTCAGCGCGTCGGAGGCCTCGTCCTCTCGGTTCGCGCTCTCCAGGAGTGAATCCTCGAGACCGTCGTCATCCTTGGACTGCCGATCCAGCGCGTGGTCGCGCTGCTTCTCCATCTCGTTCGCGAGCTTCATCAGCACGGGGACGTGCGGGAGGAAGACGCTCGCCGCCTCACCTCGACGACGGGCGCGGACGAAGCGACCGATGGCCTGGGCGAAGAACAGCGGAGTGGACGAGGAGGTCGCGTAGACGCCCACCGCGAGCCGCGGCACGTCGACGCCCTCCGACACCATGCGCACCGCGACCATCCACCGGGCGGTGCCTTCGGAGAACTTCTCGATCCGCTCGGAGGCGGTGGCGTCGTCGGACAGCACGATCGTCGGCTGCTCGCGCGTGATGCTGTGCAGGATCTTGGCGTAGGCCCTGGCGACGGTCTGATCCGTCGCCAGCACGAGTCCGCCGGCATCCGGGATATGGTGTCTGATCTCGGTCAGACGGCGGTCGGCCGCCGAGAGCACCGCCGGCATCCAGTCGCCCTCGGGATCCAGCGCCGTGCGCCAGGCCTGCGACGTGACGTCCTTCGTGTTGTCCTGTCCCAGATGGGTCTCGAGCTCGTCGCCGGCACTCGTCCGCCACCGCATCTTCCCCGCGTACATGTGGAAGAGCACGGGGCGGACGACGCCGTCCGCAAGGGCACGCCCGTAGCCATAGGCGTAGTCGGTGCTGGAGACCCGCGCCCCCGACTCATCAGGGAGGTACTCCACGAAGGGGATCGGCGCCGTGTCGCTCCGGAACGGGGTCCCGGACAGCAACAGTCGACGCTTCGCCGGCCCGTAGGCGTCGCGGATCGCGTCACCCCAGCTCAGCGCGTCGCCGCCGTGGTGCACCTCATCGAGGATGACCAGGGTCTTCGCATCCTCCGTGAGGTGGCGGTGCACCGAGGACTTCGCCGCGACCTGCGCGTACGTGACCACGACGCCGTGATAGTGCCGCGCCGGTGCCCAGTCGCTGTTGCGGAAGCGCGGGTCGAGCCGGATGTGCACGCGGGCGGCGGCGTCGGCCCACTGGGTCTTGAGGTGCTCCGTCGGAGCCACGACGATGACCCGGTTCACCTCCCCCATGCGCATCAGCTCGACCGCGAGGGTGAGCGCGAAGGTGGTCTTGCCGGCGCCCGGTGTGGCGGCCACGAGGAAGTCGCGCTGGTCGGCCTGGAAGTACGCATCCAGAGCCTCCTGCTGCCATGCCCGCAGCTTGTTCGCCGTTCCCCACGGGGCGCGCTGAGGGAAGGACGGAGAGAGCATCGACTCCACGATAATCGCTCCCACCGACACCGGGGCATCCGCCGGGGCGCCGCGCGCGTCCTCCCTCGGGAGCGGCGGCACGGGTAGGCTCGGTCACTGCGCGGCGGTCACCACCGTGCGCGCACGCGTTGGCGAAGGAGAGTCGGATGAGCGATCAGGAATCGACCAGGACCCCGTACGTCGCGAACGAGACCCCGCACCCGTGGCGACGGTTCGTCGCGATCGGCGACTCGTTCACGGAGGGCATCGGCGACCCGGACCCGGCGGCCCCGGGTGGACACCGCGGCTGGGCCGACCGCGTCGCGGAGGTGCTCGCCCAGCAGGTGGACGACTTCGCCTACGCCAACCTCGCCGTCCGAGGGAAGCTCATCGCGCAGATCGTCGCCGATCAGATCGAACCCGCCGTCGCGCTCCGCCCCGACCTCATCTCGATCTGCGCCGGCGGCAACGACGTCATCCGCCCCGGCACCGACCCGGACGCCATCGCCGCGCAGCTCGAAGACGCGGTGGCACGGCTGTCCTCCACCGGTGCAGCCGTGATCCTCTTCACGGGCATCGACACCGGATTCACGCCGGTGTTCCGTCCGTTCCGCGGCAAGGTCGCGATCTACAACGAGAACATCCGCGCGATCGCGGAGCGGCACGACTGCATCGTCGCGGACCAGTGGGCGCTGAAGGTCGTGCAGGACGCACGCTTCTTCGACGATGACCGCCTGCACTACAACGCCCTCGGCCACCACGAGGTCGCGCGGATGGTGCTCCGCGCCCTCAACGTGCCGAACGACCTCGAGGCCATGCAGCCGGAACCGCTGCCGCTGCGTACCTGGCGTGCCGCCCGCGGCGAAGACCTCGGCTGGGCGCGGGAGCACCTCGTGCCCTGGGTGCTCCGCCGTCTGCGGCACCAGTCGTCGGGGGATCACATCGCGGCGAAGCGCCCAGAGCCCTCTCCGGTCATCTTCCCCGGCAAGGAGTGACACGCGCCCTCACTCCGCGGGAGCGAGGGCCCACAGTGCCACGGCGGCCGCCGAGGCCACGTTGAGCGAATCCACGCCGCCGGCCATCGGGATCGTGACCACGGTGTCCGCGCTGTCGAGAGCAGTCGGCGTGAGTCCGTCTCCTTCGGCGCCGAGGAGCAGCGCCACCTTCTCCGGCCGCTGCGCTGCGTAGACCCGGAGATCCACCGCCGCGTCGCTGAGAGCGAGGGCGGCGATGTCGAAACCCTCGTCACGGAGGGCGCCCACGGCCGCATCCCAGTCGTCGATCCGGGTCCAGGGCACCTGGAAGACCGTGCCCATGCTCACCCGCACGCTCCGCCGGTACAGCGGGTCGGCGCAGCGCGGCGACACCAGCACCGCATCGGCCCCCACCCGGCGGCGGCACGGAAGGCCGCACCGACGTTGGTGTGATCGCCGAGGTCCTCCAGCATCAGCACCAGACGTGCGTCGCGTACCACCTCCGCGACCGGCGCCAGAGTCGGGCGGTGCATCGCGGCGAGGGCCCCACGGTGCACTTGATAGCCGGTGACCTGTTCCGCGACCTCCTCCGGCACCACGAGCACCGGCACGCCGCGCTTCCCGATGATCCGGCCGACCTCGTCGACGCGCCGGGCCGAGACGAGCACCGATCGGGCTTCGTGTCCGGCGGTCAGCGCGCGCTCGATCACCTTGGCGGTCTCGGCGATGTAGAGTCCCTCCGCGGGCTCTCGCACGGCGCGGAGGGCGGTATCGGTGAGGCCGCGATAATCGTCCAGCCGCGGGTCGTCGATGTCGATCACATGCTGGAGGTTCACCGCTCCACTCTGCCATCCCCGTTCCCCTCCGCCCCACGCCCCGTAGACTCGATCGAGGAGGTCCTGTGAGCGTGACGAACACCGCCGAGCCGTCGGCAGAGCTCTCCCACGCCGCCGACCTGCTGCGCGGCAAGCGGATCGCCCTCCTCACGGGAGCCGGCATCTCCACCGACTCGGGCATCCCCGCCTACCGCGGCGAGGGCGCGCGCACGCGTAGCAATCCCATGACGATCCAGACGTACCTCGGCGACGAGGCCGCGCGTCGTCGCTACTGGGTCGGCGGTCATCTCGGCTGGCGGGCGTTCGCGCAGGCGGCGCCCAATCCCGGCCATCGCGCCCTCGCGGAGATGGAGTCCAGAGGCGTCGTCTCGGGCGTCATCACGCAGAACGTCGACGGCCTGCACCTCCGCGCGGGAAGCTCACACGTCATCGAAGTGCACGGCACCATGCGCCGGGTGCTCTGCCTGCACTGCGGCCAGGTGTTCGATCGTCGCGACATCGCCGTGCAGATCGAGGAGCGCAATCCCTGGATCACCGTCCCCGAGAACGTGGCCCTGGCCCCGGACGGCGACGTGCTGCCGGAGAGCACCGCGGGCTTCCTCGTCCCGACCTGCACGGTCTGTGACGGCATGCTCAAGCCCGACGTGGTGTTCTTCGGCGAGTACGTGCCGCAGGACCGCTTCCGCGCCGCGGAGTCGCTGCTCCGCTCCAGCGATGCGCTCATCGTCGCCGGCTCCTCGCTCGTCGTGAATTCCGGCGTGCGCCTCGTGAACCGTGCGCGTCGGCGTGGCATCCCTCTGATCATCGTCAATCGCGAGCCGACCCGCGCGGACGCCTGGGCCGATGTCACCATCGCCGCCGGCACCAGCGACGTGCTCCCCGCCCTCCAGGAGATGCTCTCGTGACCTATCTCACTCTCATCCGCCACGGTCAGACCGACTGGAACCTCGCCCGCCGCATCCAGGGGTCGACCGACATCCCGCTGAACGAGACGGGGCGCGAGGACGCACGGTGGGCGGCGGAGAAGCTCGCCGGCACGACGCACCATGCCGTCTACACGAGCCCGCTCGTGCGAGCGAGCGAGACCGCCGGCATCATCGCGGAGCGCCTGGGGCTGGAGATCGCGGGCGTGGTCCCCGACATCCGGGAACGGGAGTTCGGCGACGGCGAGGGCATGCTCGTTCCCGACTACATCTCGACCTACGGCGACTGGCACGCGGAGGTGCCCGGGGCGGAATCGCTGCACGAGGTCGGCGTCCGTGCCATCGCCGCGCTGCACCGGATCGCACGGGACGCGCGACGGAGGTCGGCGCCGCAGGCCGAGTCCGTGCTCGTCGTGACCCACGGGGGCGTGATCCGCGCCGTCATCGACCACGTCTCCGGCGGCACGCTCCCCCGCGACGGTGAGGTGCTGCGCAACGGCTCCGCGCACCGGTTCGTCGCCGCACCCGGCTACCTCCGCCTGCTGGAGGAGACGCCCGTCCTCTGACGGGACGGTCAGCCGGCGCGGGAGACCACGGCGCGCGCGTGGCGCAGGACGGGCTCGTCCACCATGCGCCCCTGGAAGCGGAACACACCCCGTTCCTCCGCCGCTGCCGCGAGGACCGCATGTGCCCAGGCCACGATCTCGGGGTCCGGTGCGTACGCGGCTCGGATCACCTCGACCTGACTCGGATGGATGCAGGCCGTCGCACGGAACCCCGAGGCCGCCGCGTCCCTCGCCTCCTGCTCCAGCCCTGCCGTGTCGGCGATGTCGACATGCACGGCGTCGATCGCCGCCTTGCCGTACGCGCCGGCCTCCAGCAGCACCCGGGAACGGGCGTAGCGGGCGATGTCCCGGTACCCGCCCTCGTCGTTCCGGGATGACGTGCCGCCGAGCGAGGCCACCAGATCCTCCGCTCCCCACATCAGTCCGGCGACTGCCGGGTGCGCGGCGATGTCGGGCGCCGCATGGATCCCGCGCGCCGTCTCGCACAGCGCGAGGAGCGAGTAGTCCGCGCCGAAGGCGTCCAGACTCTCCGCGCTCTCCGTCTTCGCCACCATCACGGTCCGGAAGGGCGACCGTGCCAGGGCCTCGAGGTCGTCAGCGAAGGCCGCGGAGTCCGGGGCGTTCACCCGCACGATGACGCGCGCGGGATCGAGGTCAGCGGCGACGACGTTCTTCCGGGCCTCGGCCTTCGCAGCCGGCAGGACGGCGTCCTCCAGGTCGAGGATCACGGCATCGGCCCGCTCCTGCGCCTTCGCGAAGCGCTCGGGGCGGTCCGCCGGGCAGAAAAGCAGGGCAGGACCGAGCTCGAAGGTCATACCGCCTCCCCTTCCGGTCGGCAGCGCACGAGCACCGTGCGGACGGCCGTCGCGACCACCGTGCCGCCCTGATTGCGGCCGGTGTGCGCGATCTGCACGACGCCCTGACCGGGGCGGGACGACGAGAGCCGCTTGTCGACGACGACGCTCTCGGTCGTGAGCGTGTCACCGGCGAACAGCGGATGCGGGAAGGCGATGTCGCCGAGGCCGAGCTGCGCCACCAGCGTCCCCTGCGTGAGCTGGGCGACGGAGGAGCCCACCATCGTCGACAGCGTCCACATGGAGTTCATGAGGCGCGCGTGGAAGGGCTCCTGGGCATCGGCGAACGCGGCGTCCAGGTGCAGCGCCTGGGTGTTCATCGTCAGGGTCGTGAAGAGGACGTTGTCCGCCTCCGTAGCCGTGCGACCGGGGCGGTGCACGTACCGGACGTCGGTCTCGAACTCCTCGTAGTACAGGCCGCGCTGCACGATCTCGCGCATGGTCATGCCTCCACGCTACCGGGCGAGTCCGAGCGCCCTGGCGATCACGAGAAGCTGGACCTCAGTGGTCCCCTCACCGATCTCCAGGATCTTGGAGTCGCGATAGTGGCGCGCCACCGGGAACTCGTTCATGAAGCCGTTGCCTCCGAAGATCTGCGTGGCGTCGCGAGCGTTGTCCATCGCGGCCTCCCCGGCGACGAGCTTCGCGATCGCCGCCTGCTCGGCGAACGCCTCTCCCGCGTCGCGGAGGCGGGCAGCGTGGTGCCAGGCGAGTCGTGCCGTGTGGACGCGGGCCCGCATGCGCGCCAGGGTGAACTGGGCGTTCTGCCGCGTGCTGAGGGCGCTGCCGAAGATGGTGCGGCTCTTGGCGTAGTCGACCGCCGCCTCCAGGCAGCCCTCCGCGGCGCCGGTCGAGAGGGCGGCGATCGCGATGCGCCCCTCGTCCAGGATGCTGAGGAAGTTCCGGAAGCCGCTCCCCCGCTCGCCGAGGAGGTTGCCCGCCGGCACCCGTGCCCCGTCGAACGTCAGCGGATGCGTGTCCGAGGCGTTCCAGCCCACCTTGTCGTAGGGCGGCTCGACCGTGAACCCCGGCGTTCCGCTCGGGACGATGATCGTGGAGATCTCCTTGCGCCCCTCGTTCTGACCGGTGACGGCGGTGACCGTCACGAACCGTGTGATCGGGGTGCCCGAGTTCGTGATGAACTGCTTGGAGCCGTCGATCACCCATTCGTCGCCGTCGAGCCGCGCTGTCGTCCGCGTCGCCCCGGCATCGCTCCCCGCCTCGGGTTCCGTGAGTCCGAACCCGGCGAGGGCACGACCGGCGAGGATATCCGGCAGCAGCTCGCGCTTCTGCTCCTCGGTGCCGAAGCGGAAGACGGGCATCGCCCCGAGGCTCACGCCGGCCTCGAGGGTGATCGCGATCGACTGGTCGACTCGTCCCAGAGCCTCGATGGCGAGGCCGAGCGCCATGTAGTCGCCGCCCTGCCCGCCGTACTCCTCGGGGAAGGGCAGCCCGAAGAGGCCGAGCTCGCCCATCTGCCGCACGACGTCCATCGAGAGCGTGTGGGTGCGATCCGCCTCGTAGGACTGCGGGGCGACCACCGTGTCGGCGAATTCGCGTGCCATCACGGCGAGTTCGCGCTCCTCTTCGGTGAGATCGTGCATCATCGGTCCTCCTCCGTCATCGACACGCGGGCGACCGGTTGATCGCGCCGCACCTGATCGCCCACCGCGACCAGCATCCGCACCACGCCGTCGTGCGGCGCGACCACGGGGTGCTCCATCTTCATCGCCTCGATCGATACGAGAGGCTCTCCCGCGCGGACGGCCGCCCCGTCCTCGACATGGACCGCCACGACACCGCCCGGCATGGGGGCGCGCGCCTCGGGCTCGGTGGCGCGGGCCTCCCGCTCCGCGGCGGCGAGTCGCCTCCGCATCCGGCCGCGGCGATCCAGGGGGCGGAGCCGCAGCGTCCGCCCGCCTTCGCAGACCCATATCGCGCCCTCGGCATCGCGGGCCGCGCACACCCGGTCGGACGGGGGCAGCGTCGGTGTCGTGCGTACGATCTCGTCGTCGTCGTCGGTGAGCAGGGTGAAGGGTTCGGGCGCGTGCGGTGCTGCCCCCAGACGCCACCCGGGGAGGGAGCGCCACAGCGATCCGGCGCCGCCCGGTGATGCGGCGGTCTCGCGACGAGCGTCCACCAGTCCGGCAGCTGCCGCGACCTGCGCCGCCGACGGGCTCATCGGCTCGAGCGGGAGCAGGGTGTCGATGAGACCGGTGTCGAGGTCGCCCTCGAGCACGCGACGGTCCCGGAGGAGCCGGCGCAGGAACGCGATGTTCGTCTCCACTCCCAGCACCACGGTGCGGGCGAGGGCATCGTCGAGTCGCTGCAGCGCTGTCGCCCTGTCCTCCGCCCACGCGATGATCTTCGCGATCATCGGGTCGTAGAACCCGCTCACCACGCTCCCGGATTCCACGGCCGCGTCCACGCGGACACCGGAAGGCGGGTCGAAGAGCAGCACGGTGCCGGTCGACGGCAGGAACCCGCGCTCCGGCGACTCGGCGTACACACGGGCCTCGACGGCATGCCCGGTCGTCCGGGGTGCGACGTCGAGCGGCTGTCCGTCGGCCATGCGGAGCTGGAGTGCGACGAGGTCGAGTCCGGTGACCTCCTCGGTCACCGGGTGCTCCACCTGCAGCCGGGTGTTCATCTCGATGAAGAAGACGTCGTCGGGAGCATCGGCGTCGACGAGGAACTCCACGGTACCCGCTCCGACGTAGGCGACGCTCTCCGCGGCGCGCACGGCTGCCGTGAGCAGCCGGTCGCGGGTCGCGGGCGGGATCCCGGCGGACGGCGCCTCCTCGATCACCTTCTGGTGACGACGCTGGAGCGTGCACTCGCGCTCGCCGAGCGCCACGACGGTGCCGTGCGCATCGCCGAACACCTGCACCTCGATGTGACGCGGTCGGCGGATGAGACGCTCCAGGATGAGCGCATCGTCGCCGAAGGCGGATGCCGCGACGCGTCGGGCTGAACTGAGCGCGCCGGGAAGACCCGCGCTGTCGACGACGACCTCCATACCCTTCCCACCCCCGCCGGCACTCGGCTTGACGAGGAGCGGGAACCCGACCGCCTCCGCCTCCTCGCGGATCTCCGCATCCGAGAGGCCCCTGGCGTCGAACCCCGGCACCACCGGCACGCCGCTGCGGCTCACATGCTCACGGGCTCGCGCCTTGTCTCCCATGATCTGGAGTGCTTCGACCGTCGGGCCGATGAACACGATGCCGCTCTCCGCACAGGCCTCCGCGAGCCCGACGCTCTCGGAGAGGAATCCGTAGCCGGGATGCACGGCCTCCGCTCCGGAAGCGCGGGCCGCGGCGATGACGGCGTCGATGTCGAGGTAGGACTCCGCCGCCGGCGCCGGCCCGATCCGCACGGCGGCGTCCGCCTCGCGGACGTGCGGCGCGTCGACGTCTGCATCGCTGTAGACCGCGATGCTGCGGATGCCGAGGTCGCGGAGGGTCCGGATGATGCGGCGCGCGATCTCGCCGCGGTTCGCGACGAGGACCGAGGAGAACGAGAGGGAAGGCGAGTGCGACATGGGGCTCACATCCGGAAGACGCCGAAGCGCGGCTCGGGCAGGGGGCTGCGGGCGACGACGTCCAGGGCGAGACCGAGGAGGTCACGGGTCTGCTCCGGGTCGACGATGCCGTCGTCCCACAGCCGCGCGGTCGCGTAGTAAGGTTCGCCCTGCTCCTCGTACTGCGCCCGGATCGGCTCTTCGAACGCCGCACGCTCCTCCGCGGTCCACGCCTCCCCGCGCGCCGCGAGCTGGTCGTCCTTCACCGTGGCGAGCACCGAGGCGGCCTGAGGCCCGCCCATCACCGAGATCCGGCTCGCCGGCCAGGTCCAGAGGAATCGCGGCGAGTAGGCGCGCCCGCACATCGAGTAGTTGCCCGCCCCGAAGGAGCCGCCGATGATGACGGTGAGCTTGGGGACCCGGGTGGTCGCCACCGCCGTGACCATCTTGGCCCCGTCCTTCGCGATCCCTCCCGCCTCCGCATCGGAGCCGACCATGAACCCGGTGATGTTCTGCAGGAAGAGCAGTGGGATGCCGCGCTGATCGCAGAGCTCGATGAAGTGCGCGCCCTTGAGCGCCGACTCGCTGAACAGCACGCCGTTGTTCGCGACGATGCCCACGGGGTGGCCGTGCAGCCGCGCGAAACCCGTCACCAGTGTGGTGCCGTACTCGGCCTTGAACTCATGGAATGTGTCGCCATCGACGAGGCGTGCGATCACCTCGCGCACGTCGTACGCGGCGTTGACGTCCACGGGAACCACGTCGTACAGGGAGCCGATCTCCGCCGGGGCGCGACTCTCCCCGACGTTCCAGGCCGGGGCGAGCGGCGGCGGCAGCGTGGCCACGATGTCGCGGAGGATCTCCAGCGCGTGCTCGTCGTCGTCGGCGAGGTGATCCACGACGCCGCTGCGCCGGGCGTGCAGCTCCCCTCCGCCGAGCTCCTCCGCCGTGACGATCTCGCCGATGGCAGCCTTCACCAGAGGAGGCCCGCCGAGGAAGATCGTGCCCTGTCCGCGGACGATGACGGTCTCGTCGCTCATCGCGGGAACGTAGGCGCCACCCGCCGTACACGATCCGAGGACCGCCGCGAGCTGCGGTATTCCCTGCGCGGACAGCCGGGCCTGGTTGAAGAATATGCGTCCGAAGTGCTCGCGGTCCGGGAAGACCTCGTCCTGTCGAGGAAGGAAGGCGCCGCCCGAGTCCACGAGGTAGAGGCACGGCAGACGGTTCTCGAGGGCGATCTCCTGCGCCCGCAGGTGCTTCTTCACGGTGAGCGGATAGTACGTTCCGCCTTTCACGGTGGCGTCGTTGCAGACGACCATGACGTGCCGGCCGTGGACCAGGCCGATGCCGGCGATGACACCGGCCCCCGGCGCCTCCCCGCCGTACAGACCGTCGGCCGCGAGCGGGGCGATCTCGAGGAACGGGCTGTCCTCGTCGAGGAGACGGGTGACGCGGTCGCGCGGGAGGAGCTTCCCGCGGGCGACATGTCGCTCGCGGGAGGCCGCGGGGCCACCCTGCGCTGCGGTCGCGAGACGGTCACGGAGCCGCTGGGCGAGCGCTTCCTGGGTTGCCGGCATCGTGACGTCCTCCTCGACCCACGTCGCGCCGGGCGGGGAACCTGGCGCGCTGCATGCATTCTCGGTTAGTGTTCACTAACCCGTTGATTCAGGTTAGCGAGGATTAACTGAGATGACAAGCCCCGCCACCGCCCGTGACCGCGCCAAGGCAGAACGCTCCGACGCCCTTCTGCATGCCGCGGCCCGGCTCTTCGCCGCGCGCGGGTACAGCGGGGTGAGCCTGGAGGACATCGGCGCCGCCGTCGGTGTGTCCGGGCCCGCGGTGTACCGCCACTTCGCCGGGAAGCAGGCCCTTCTGGGAGCGGTCCTGGTGAAGGTCAGCCAGGACCTCGTCGCGGGCGGACGACGCGAGTCCGAGGAGACGAGCGCACCCGACGAGCGCATGCGCGGGCTCATCCGCTTCCATGTGGAGTTCGCGCTCGGCAACGCCGAGGTCATCCAGGTGCAGGATCGCGATCTCGCCTTCCTCGACGAGGACGATCGCGCCGAGGTCCGCCGGTTGCAACGCGCCTATATCGAGCTCTGGATGGACGCACTCGCCGCGCTCGAGCGTCCGAAGCCGCTCGAGCGCGACGAGCTACGGTTGCGCGTGCAGGCATGCTTCGGTCTCATCAACTCGACCCCGCACAGCACGCGGGCCGCGACGAGACGGCACACGGCCACCGCGACCGTGCTGGTCGCGATGGCCGAGGCTGCGCTGCGCGCCGCTAGCTGAGCAGCATCGCCCGTCCCGGATCCTCGAGGATGTCGGCCACGTCCTTGAGGAACGTCGCGCCCTCGGCCCCGTCGACGAGGCGATGATCGAAGGACAGACTCAGCGTCATGAGCTGACGGAGTGCGATCTCACCGCGGTACTCCCACGGCTGCCGCCGCACCGCGCCGACCGCAAGGATCCCGGACTGCCCTGGCGGAAGGATCGGTGTTCCGGCGTCCACCCCGAACACCCCGATGTTCGACAGCGAGAACGTGCCTCCGGCGAGTTCGGCCGGCGAGGTCTTTCCCGCACGCGCGGTCTCCGCGAGGGCACGGATCGCTGCGGACAGCTCCACCAGATTCATCCGCTCCGCGTCCCGGATCATCGGCACGATGAGACCACGCTCGGTCGCGGCGGCGATGCCCAGGTCGACGAAGCCGTACTCGACGATCTCCCCGGACTCCTCGTCCCACCGCGCGTTCAGGCCCGGAGCACGGCGCAGAGCGAGACAGACGGCCTTCGCGACGACGGCGAGTGGGCCGATCCGGTGTTCCGCAAGCGCTCGGTCCTCGCGGAGACGTGCAAGCATCTCCATGGTCGCGGTCACATCGACCGTGTGGAAGACCGTGACGTGCGGGGCGGTGAACGCGCTCTGCACCATCGCCGCTGCCGTGTGCTTGCGGACCCCGCGGATCGGGACGCGCGTCTCCCGCGGCCTCCCCTCCGCGCGCGGAAGGGTTCCGGATGCCGCGGTGGTCTCGCGCTCAGGCGTCCCGGCGGGCCGTGACGGCTCCGCTCCGACACGCTCCGCGTACGCATCCACGTCTGCCCTCGTGATCACGCGGTCACCGACTTCCGCGGCGACGAGGACGAGGTCGACGCCCCGTCGCTTGGCGTAGGCGCGCACCGGAGGGGTGGACCGTGGTCGCTCCAGAACGGGCTCGACCGCGACCGATGGCGTCGCGTCGTGCGGCGCTGCCTCGAGAACGGCGGTGTCGGCCGCCGAGGCCACCTGGGCGGCACTCCGGCGCCGCGCCCGGCGCGCGGGGCGTCCACTCGATGTCGGGGCGGCTCCGTAGCCCACGAGGTTCGGCTGCGCCTTCTCCGCGGAGGCCTCCTCCTCGCCACCGGACGGCGCCGCCGGAGGATCGTCCGCCTCGATGTCGAAGGCGATCAGCGGTGCTCCCACGGCGACGGTCTCTCCCGCGTCCGCGTGCAGGGTCGACACCGTGCCTTCATAGGGCGACGGCAGCTCGACGACGGCCTTGGCCGTCTCGACCTCCGCGAGGGTCTGATTCAGCGCGACGCTGTCGCCCGGCGCGACGAGCCACTGCACGACCTCCGCCTCGGTGAGTCCTTCGCCGAGGTCGGGGAGACGGAATTCGGCGATCATGCGTCCGCTCCCGTCAGGCTGTGCGGGCGATCCATCACGCGATCGACCGCATCGAGGATCCGGTCGAGATCCGGCAGGTGGTACTTCTCGAGCTTGGCAGGCGGGTACGGCACGTCATGCCCGGTGACCCGCAGCGGAGGGGATTCGAGGTACTCGAAGCAGAGCTCGGTCACGCTCGCGATGACCTCCGCGGCGAGGCCGGCTTCCCGGGAGGCCTCATGCGCCACGATCACACGCCCGGTCTTCCGCACCGAGGCGGCGATGGAGTCGTAGTCCACCGGAGAGAGCGATCGCAGGTCGATGACCTCCAGGGCGACGCCCTCGTCTTCCGCGGCCTCCGCCGCCTGCAGCGCGGTGCTCACCATGGCTCCGTAGGTGAGGACCGTGACGTCCGTACCGGAGCGCACGACCCGGGCGAGTCCCATCGGCGGCGCATCCGCGAGCGGTGCCTCGAGGTCGACCTCGCCCTTGTGGTGATAGAGCCGCTTCGGCTCGAAGAACACGACGGGGTCGTCCGACGCGATCGCCTGCCGGAGGCTCCGATAGGCGTCCTCCGGGTTCGAGACGGCGACGACACGGAGGCCCGCCGTGTGGGCGAAGTAGGCCTCCGGCGACTCCGAATGATGCTCGGCGGCACCGATTCCGCCGGCCCACGGGATCCGGATCGTGATCGGCATCTTCACCCGCCCCTGGGTGCGGTAGTGCAGCTTGGCGACCTGCGAGACGATCTGGTCGAAGGCGGGGTAGACGAACCCGTCGAACTGGATCTCGACGACCGGGCGGTAGCCGCGGAACGCGAGACCGACGGCCGTGCCGACGATCCCGGACTCCGCGAGCGGTGTGTCGATGACCCTGGCCGCCCCGAACTCGTCGAGGAGGCCGTCGGTGATCCGGAAGACGCCGCCGAGCTTGCCGATGTCCTCGCCCAGGAGCACCACCTTCTCGTCGTCGCGCATCGCCTGACGGAGGCCGGCGCCCAGCGCCTTGCCGAGAGTGAGTTCGGTCATGGTCACGCCTCGCCCTCGAACGACGCGAGGTATGCCGCGTACTCGTCGCGCTGCCGTTCCAGGCCCGTGTGCGGCTCGGCATAGACGCCGTCGAACACCGCCAGCGGCGGACGGGTGCCCATGCCGAGGCAGGTCGCGCGCATCTCCTTGGCGACCGCGTCCGCAGCCGCCTGCGTCTCGGCGAGATGCTCCTCGGTGAGGTCCCCGGTCGCACGGAGGTACGCCTCCAGTCGCGTGATGGGGTCGCGGCGGCGCCAGGACTCCAGCTCGGCCTCGTCCCGGTACCGGGTGGGGTCGTCCGCGGTGGTATGCGGGCCCATCCGATATGTCACGGCCTCGATGTAGGCCGGGCCCTTCCCGGAGCGCGCGTGGTCCAACGCCCAGCGCATCGCCGCCAGGCAGGCGAGGACGTCGTTCCCGTCCACACGGAGGCTCGGGATCCCGAACCCGGGCGCGCGCCCGGCGATCGGATACTGCGACTGCACGGCGACCGGCTCGGAGATGGCCCAGTGGTTGTTCTGACAGACGAAGACGACCGGCGCCTGATACGACGCGGCGAAGATCATCGCCTCGTTCACATCCCCCTGGCTGGTCGCCCCATCACCGAAGTAGGTCACGGCGACCTCCGATGCCTTCTCATGCTGGATGCCGAGCGCGTACCCGACCGCGTGCAGGGTCTGGGCGCCGATGATGATCTGCAACGGAGCGACGCGGAGGGCGGCGGGATCGTAGGCCGCCCCCTCTTCACCGCGCCACATCCGCACGTAGTCCCCCGGCTGCGCGCCGCGCGCGTAGATCACGCCGGTCTCCCGGTAGCTCGGGAAGACGTAGTCCTGCGGATCGAGCGCCCTGGCCGTACCGATCTGCGTGGCTTCCTGGCCCTGGCACGGCGCCCAGAGTCCCAGCTGCCCCTGACGCTGCAGGGCCACGCCCTCGGCATCGATGCGGCGGAGGATGACCATGTCGCGGTGCAGTGCCCGCAGCTGCGCGGCGTCGACATCGGTGACGAACGGGTCGAGGCGGTCGTTGGCGACACGGGTTCCGTCCGGAGCGAGGATGCGCTCCGACAGCTCCAGATCCTGGGCGGTGTCCGCAATGGGGGTGGTCTGCGGCGACATCATCGTCCTCCTCGTCCCTGGCGGCCCTCGTGGGGCGACGCGCAATGGTGCCGGCGTCATCACCGGCATGGTCTGAGGGTACGTCCGGTGAACACCTCGCTCAAGCAACTCAGTCTGGATTGAGCATGTTGCTCATTTTTCTCCGGTCGCGTGCTGCTAGGGTTTGGCACTATGCCTGGACTGGACCGGATCGACCTGGAGCTTCTCGCCGCGCTCGCCGACGACCCGCGCGTGACCATCGTCGCTCTCGCCGAGCGCATGAGCCTGTCGCGGAACACCATCCAGGCGCGGATGGCGCGGTTGGAGCAGAGCGGCGTGTTCCTCTCCTACGAGCGCGCCTTCTCCCCCGATGTCCTGGGGTTCCCGCTGCAGGCGTTCGTCAGCATCGGCGTCCGCCAGACCGAGCTTCCCCGGATCATCAACGAGCTCGCGCGCATCCCGGAGGTCGTCCAGGCGCACGGCCTGAGCGGCTCCATCGACCTGTTGGCGCGCGTGGCATGCCGCGACGCGCGTCACCTGTTCGACACGGACGCCCGGATCCTCTCGATCGAGGGCGTGGAGCGCACGGAGACCTCGCTCGCGATGGGCGAGGTGATCCCGTTCCGGGTGGCCGGACTCATCGGCCTCGCGCGACGGGAATCCTGAGGAACCGACGGACCGCTCCGGCTGCCTCGGCCGGGGTCTCGTAGTGGATCAGGTGACCCACGTGCGCGATCTCGACGAGGGACGCGTCCGGGAAGAGAGTGACCAGCGCGCGCTCCGCCTCGATCGGGGTGATGTCGTCCTTCTGGGCGGCGATCAGGAGCGTGGGAACGTCGATCGACGGCGCGAACTCCCTGACGTCGTGGGAGACGCTCGCGACGAACGCGTCGTGCAGGACCTCCCGGTCGGAGAACCGCGAGAAGTAGGTGTCGTGCTGGTCGTGGATGAAGCGACGCAGCTCCGGATCCCGCGTCTTCGCCATGGTCACGCTCATGACACGGACGATCACCCGGTTGCGCAGGAGCGCGGTGCCGATCCGCGGCGGAAGCTTGGCACCGAGAGCGTAGTACAGCACCGCCAGTCGGGTCATGATGCCCTTCGGTCCCTCCAGCGCGGGCGCGCCGATGGGGTTCACGAGGATCAGCCGCGGGGTCTTCAGCCCTCCGGCGACGGCGGCGGCGGTCACGATGGAACCGAACGAATGGCCGAGGATCACGGCACCGGGTGCCGTGGCCGCCGTGAACTCGGTGAGCCATCCCGCGTACTCCGCCAGATCGTGGCGGCGACCGGGCAACGGCGCGGACTCCCCGAATCCCGGGAGGTCGGGAGCCAGCACCCGGAGTTCGGGCAGGAACGCCAGGACAGACTCGAGACCGTGGTGCTCGCCCCGGAAGCCGTGGACCGCGATGACGGTCGTCTCGGCGTCGTCCGGACCGTACGCCCAGTACGCCGTCGATCCGCCGCGGACCTCCACCTCATGGCGCTGCACCGGAATCCGGCTCAATCGCTCCGCATACGGGGAAGGCACACTCATGATCCGAGTCTACGAGGCCCCGACCGCGCGGCCCGCCCGCGGGCCCGCGGAGCATCCCCACCGTGCTGTCAGTGGCATGGGCTACTGTCCAAGAAGCCCCGGCCGCCCGGAAGAGGGCGCAGCAAGGAGTGTCGGTGCAGTTCACATCCACGGACATCGAGCAGGTGGAGACCACCTGGCAGCAATTCGTGCCCTCGGCGACCCTGCAGGACGTGGACCCGCGCCGGTTCCGCTTCGATTGGCGCTCGGTGGAGGCACCCTCGATGTCGCTGGTCCGTTACCAGCTCGCCGCCCAGGTGCACTCCCGCGCCGAGCCCGAGGATCAGCTGTTGGTGTGCCGCGTGGATGCCGCCGATGCCCGGATCTGGTCGGGGCGGCAGGGACTGGACGCCGCCCAGCCGTGGCTGACGGACGGCGTCCGCGTGGAAGCGAAATGGAATCAGGTGGCCCGGGTCCGGGCCCTCGTGTTCGATCGGACCGCAGCGCGCGACTCGATCAGGCAGATCACCGGCGACGACCGCCTCGAGCTCCGGGCCACCGGGCTCGCTCCGCATACGCGGGAGGACGGAGCGCGGTGGGAGCAGATGTTCTCCTATATCGACGGCTCGTTCGGACCGGACGGCGCCGCCCCTCTCATCGCCGCAGAACTCGAACGCCACGCCCTCCTGCTGACGATGTCGGCGTTCCCCACCACGTTCAGCGAGTCGCTGCACCGTCCCGCGCAGCGCTCTGCGGCACCGGCCTCGGTGCGTCGTGCCCTCGCGTACATCGAGGACAACGCACATCTGCCGATCACGGTCGACGACGTCGCCGCGGCCGCGTACATGTCCACGCGTGGCCTGCAGTATGCGTTCCGCCGCGCACTCGACATCACACCGAACGAGGCCCTGAGGCGTGCTCGGCTCGATGGCGCGCATCGGGATCTGCGACAGGGCAAGGGAGCCTCCGTGTCGGCCGTCGCCCGCCGATGGGGTTTCAGCAATGTCTCCCGGTTTGCCATCGCCTATCGCGAGGCGTACGGGAATCCGCCCGTCCTGGCGGCCCTGTGACGCCGGACTGACACCGCGCGCATACTCTGTTCGCGCCCGACGGCGAGTCCCGGCGATGCGCACGATGTCGTGCGCAAATTGGGTAGAGTCCAAGTATCCCCGGGAGCGGTCTGCCGTCTTCCCCCTGCACGTTCCGAAGGAGCGCCATGAACACCCCCGCCTCCCGCGCGAAGGTCGGCTGACGATGGGCAGCCTGTACTACGGCGACACCCAGACGCCGATCCAGATCGAAGACCGCGCACTCGCGCACCTCAAGGTCGTCATCGCCACCAAGCTGCGGCGCAACGAGAGCTTCACCCTCTCCTGGCGCCACCCCGAGGGCGACGCCCCCGGCCGCTCCACGCTGTGGCTGCACCCGTCCATCCCGCTCCGGTTCGTCTTCGACGAGGCCGAGACGCCCGAGCTGAGCCGTCGCTGGATCGAGGAACTCGCGCACTCCGCGAACTCGAGCGGAGGCATCACCCTCGTCGAGGAACATCTCGAAGGCGCAGACGTCGTCTGACGAGAAGGGCCGCGGGTTTCCCCGCGGCCCTTCTCGTTTCCGAATGAGTCAGCTCAGAGGCCCTCGTCCGAACTGGAGCTGACCGAACGCCGGGTCGTGGGCTCCCCCGTCGCCGGGTCGACGTACGTGCGCGACACGGTCTCCGTGCGACGTCGGCGGGCGAGCAGCACGATGCCGATGAGGAAGATGATCACGCCGGCACCCATGAGGATGTAGCCGACCATGTCCAGGTTGACCCACGGCACGTCGACGTTGATCGCGAACACGAGGATCGCTCCGATGACGAAGAGCGCGATTCCGCTGCCGATGCTCATTGTCTCTCCCGTTCCGCGGCGCGGTGCCGCTCTCGGGGAGCATGGCAGCACCTCGTGGCGTCGAGGAGGGGCTTGACACGGCCACGCTCAGGTCTCCGGGACTCTCAGGCCGCGCCGGACTCCGGGCGCCGAGCCCAGAGGTCAGGGCCGAAGACCTCGTAGTCGATACGGTCCGGCTCGATCCCGCGGGCCGTCAGTGCGCCCCGAACGGCTTGCATGAACGACAGCGGCCCGCAGAGGAAGACGCGTGCCGTCGGCGGAAGGTCGATGCCGGCGAGATCCATCCGGCCGGACCGCACCGACGGCCCCTCCTCCACGCCCGCGGTGTACCAGGTCAGGGCGCGGACGTCGCTCAGATGCTGCGCACGACCGCGCACGGCAGAGACGAGGGCGTGCGTGTCCGGCTCCCGGTCCACATGGAACAGGTGCACCGGCCGGTCGGGACGCCGCTGTGCGAGGTCGTCCACCATCGCCGCGACGGGAGTGATGCCGATTCCCGCCGAGATCAGGACCAGCGCGTCATCGGAGTCGTCGAGGAGCAGGTCGCCGGCGGGCTGGGAGACATCGAGTACCGTACCGACCTGCGCGTTCTCGTGCAGCCAGGTCGACACCTGACCGTCCGGTGCGCCGTCCACACCACGCACACGCTTCACGGTGACGCGCAGCGCTGCCCCGGGTGCAGACGAGGAGATCGTGTACTGCCGGGGCTGGCGCGTGCCGTCCGGGAGGTCGACGGCGACGGCCACGTACTGCCCGGTCCGATGGGGCGCCCGCTGACCGTCCACCGGCTCCAGGACGAGGGAGATGACGTCACGGGCCTCCTCCACCCGCTCGATGACGCGGTGCGGCCGCCACGGGTGGTCCGGGTCTGTGCCCGCCTCCGCGTAGAGCCGCGCCTCCTCCGCGATGAGCGAGCAGCCGAAGAGCCAGTACACCTCATCCCACGCGGCGTGCACCGCCGGTGTGACCGCCTCGCCGAGGACCTCATCGACGGCGGCCAGGAGATAGCGGCCCACGATCGTGTACTGACGGGCCGACACCCCCAGCGAGACGTGGCGGTGGGCGATACGTCGCATCACCGGGGAGAAGTCCGGCGCGTCGGGATCGATGAGGTGGACGGCGAACGCCACGACGGACGCCGCCAGTGCCTTGGGCTGATCGCCCTGCGCCTGATGCGCGCGGTTGAAGACGTTCAACAGCTCCGGATGCGCCTCGAACATGCGCCGATAGAACAGGGTGGTGATCTCGTCGGCGTGTGAGGCGACGACGCCGGCGGTGGCGCGGACGATGGCTTCGGAATCCGTGGAGAGCTGCATGGCTGCCTTTCGGTCGGTGTCCGTTCAGCCTCTCGACGACGAGCGCGCCACGTCGCCGCGGATACCGTGGAAAACAGGACTCCGCCCCGCTTTCACCTCACGTAGCCGTAGGACTCGACCCGCGGGAACGCGAGTCCATCGCCTTCGCCCGTCCACACGCCGGTGAAGCGCAGCACGACATCGTCTCCGGCGTCGAGCGGCCCGTTCCACGTGACGGCGTTCTCCGCCGCGGAAGGGCGGCCGGAGGTCGCTTCCAGCGTCGACGCTGCCCAGGTCGAGTCGTCGAGGAGGCCGTCCAGGCGGAACGTGAGCGCGCTCTTCGTGGAGTCCACCTCGCCGTTGTTGAGGAACTGCATGGTGTACGTCACGGTGTCCCCCACCTGGGGATCGGTCGGGCTCATGTTGAACGTGTACTGGAAGTAGAGACAGGCAGGCCCGACGCGCTGCGCGAGCACGCCCGTGCTCAGCGGCTTCGACACGGCCGGGTCCGCAGGTGTCGCCTCCGCGTGAGCGGCGGGAGCGAGCGTCGCTCCACCGAGCGAAAGAGCGGCCGCGACGCCGAGGGCGGCAGAGGCACGGGCAATGAGCGTCTTGGTCATGAGAGATGCCTTTCTCCGACGCGCTGCGGCGTCGGCGTGGTCGTCGAGGGAAACTCCTCGACGACCACTAGACGCCGAATGGCACGATCGATCACGCGACGACGAAGAAGTCGTCGCGCGATCGATCTGCCTGGCCTCTCCTAGTCCTCAATCACCGACGCGACCCGCCACCCGATGGCGGACGCCGAGCGCTGTCAGTCCCGCAAGCAGCAGCAGCGCTCCCAGGGCGAACGGGCCGGCGGGTCCCTCGGATCCGGTCAAGGCGAGCTCACCACCCGGAGGGGGCGGCGGAGTGACGGCGGTCCCATTGGTGAGGACCACCCCGAGCGTCGCGTCTTCGGAGATCGTGAGCGTCGCGCCGTCGTCGCCGACGTCGACTCCTGCGCCGGTGAAGTGCGGGCTCTTCCACGTGACGCCCTCCACGGCGATCGGCGCCTTCTCGCGGAGCGTGACGACCGTTCCCGCCGGCAGATCCGCGAGTCCCTCGCTCTCGCCGGCACGGAGCGCGAGTTCACCGGTGACGGAATGCCCCGCGAGCTCGTACGAGTACTCCACGGTGAAGGTCTGGTGCGCAGGAACGAGGGAGGCCCCCGCCCCCGTGACCTTCTTGGTCACCGTGAAGCCCCCGACCGGCGGCGGCGTGACCGTCGTCGGGTTGGTGAGCGTCACCGCGACTGTCGTGCCCCGTGCGATGGTGACGGTCGCGCCGCCATCGGTGATCGCCACATCGGTGCCGGAGAAGACCGGCGCCTGCCAGGTCACGCCGTCGACGTCCGCAGGCGTGACCTCAGACAGGGTGACGACCGTGCCTGCCGGCAGATCCTTCAGGCCATCGGTCTGCCCGGACCGCAAGGCGAGCTCGCCCTCCACCGCCTGTCCTGCACGCTGATACGAGTAGGCCACCCGGAACTCGCGGTCGTCGGGCACCAGAGCCGCGCCGGAACCACTGACCTCCTTGGTCACGGTGAACCCGCCGACCGGGAGCACCCCTTCGCCATCTCCCCCGCCCTGGGAGTAGATGACCGGTGTGCTCTCGGTGACCCACCGGGAGCCGGTCACGGTGTTGTGGAACGCATCACCGGGACGGACGTCAGTGGGCAGTGCCGTCTTGTAGCGGAGCACGTAAATCGCGTCGGCGACGATCGGCGCGTCCACCGTCACCGTGAACGACTCGGAGCTGACCTCCGTGACGGTGAAATCGCTGCCCGACTGCAGCGCCGTCGACACGGTGTACTTGCCTCCCGCCCAGTCCTTCGCGAGCACGTACGCCACGGTGACGGACGCGGGATCGAGCACGAGGCCGGCTGTGAACCTGTCGGTGAGCGTCGGGGCCTCCCCGGCCAGCGCGGAGGACGGGATGTTCACGCCCCACGCGATGTTCCGACCATCGAGCGTCACGTCGCCCCACTTGGTCGGGGTCGACGGCGCCGGGAACTCCGGGACCGGTCCGATCCCGCCGGGGACGTCGACCGGGACGACGGTTCCGCCGCCCGTCGTGAACGGGATCTCCGTCAGCGTGGTCTCCTCGTCTGCCCTGGCACGGAAGTGCAGGGTGCCGCTGACGTCGGTGTGGCTGTCGACGTAGTCCGTGAGCGTGCACACGAGCTCACCGGTCGACACCTCGCACGTTCCGACGGTCTGGCCATCCGGCGCCGTCAGGGCGAAGGAATCCCGCACCCCGGTCAGGCTC
This sequence comes from Microbacterium meiriae, assembly GCF_040685015.1. Classification (NCBI taxonomy): domain Bacteria; kingdom Bacillati; phylum Actinomycetota; class Actinomycetes; order Micrococcales; family Microbacteriaceae; genus Microbacterium; species Microbacterium meiriae. The sequence continues at coordinate 598,071 of NZ_JBFBHD010000002.1, forward strand.
GGGCTCGTCGGAAAGGCGAGGCGGAACGTGTCTCCCGCGGTCGCCGTGTCCGGCACTGCCCAGGTCGCTTCGAACGCGATCCGGTCCCAGACCTTGATCTGGTCGGTGGGTTCGGTGATGGTCAACGAGGTGATCCCCGCGACCTCCGCAGCGCGGGCCGTGGCCGGCGTCGCGATGACGGCCGCCAGGGCCGCCAGACAGATCGCGAGCAGAGCACCCACGAACGTCGTCAGGCGCGTTCCCCGCGCGCCCGATCTGATTGCATGCTGAATGACTGGCACTTTCGACTCCCCAGATGATCGATGAACTCGCGCATTTGGCTTCTTCCGCGCGAGTGATGTCCCCAGAAAGGGATGCAGAACGGCACGTTCTGTTACGCGGTTCGGCCGAACGGGTTTCTCGCGGCACACGCAATATGCCGTGATCCTGCGGAAAACGGCGTCATGAAACGGTCACCTCGTCATCTCTCCTGTGACGGATCGCTTCCCCTTCCGACGCGTCCGTCCGTCTGTAGAGGCATTCGCCGTCTACCTGGTGCCGGGGGCATCGTTGTCTCTCCCCGCTCCCGGCACCTCCTTTCGCAGCGCATCGATGCTCCACCGGTAGCGCTTCAGCCCCGCGAGCAGGATCGCGGCGGCCGTGAAGACGAAGACCGGGTATCGGAATGGCGCAAGCGGCCCGAGGAAGACGAGCATCGTCACGCCGAACGTCACCGTGAGCAGCGCGGCGACTCCCGCCGCGAGCCGGGTCCACAGCCCGACGGCCAGCAGCAGAGCGAGGATGGTCTCCAGAGCCGTCGCCAGCACGGCCGCCGTGTCCACCACCAGGTCGACGGGGACAGGGACGAGCTGCGCCGTGTACGCACGGAAGATCGTCCACGATCCCCACGACACGCCATCAGCCCCCGGGCCGCCGAGGAGCCCGAAGCGGTCGGCGACGGCGAGGGCGAAACTCGCCGCGATCGCGAGACGCAACGCGATCTGCCCCACGTCCTCGATCCGACGACGGGTCTCCGCGTTCGGCACATTCGTGGTCGTCATGGCTCCTGCTCCGATCCGGAGGCTGACGGGCGTCGAGACCTCCAGAGGAGAGACGGGAGAACGCGGCGACGATTACGACGGACGAGACGGGTAGTAGGGCGGGTCGGACTTGAACCGACGATCGTTGGGTTATGAGCCCACTGCCTTAACCAGCTTGGCCACCGCCCCGTACCGCCCAGCCTAGCGGGGCAGGGCCTTACGCTTCCGTTGCGCGGACGTGCGTCGCCGCGTGCTCCAGGTAGATCGCCGCGTTCGCCACCAGAGAGGCACGCTCGTCGTCCGACAGCGCCCTGCGCACCTTCGCGGGAACACCGGCGACCAGGGAACCCGGCGGCACCTCGGTCCCGCCGAGCACCACGGCTCCGCCGGCGATCAGGCAGCCCTCTCCGATCACGGCACCGCTGAGGACGACGGCCCCCATGCCGATGAGAGAGCCGTCACCGATCGTGCAGCCGTGCACCACCGCGTTATGGCCTATGGACACCTGGGAGCCGACGACGACGGGATGCCCGGCGTCGACGTGGATCGACACGTTGTCCTGGACGTTGCTGCCCGGACCGATGATGATGGGCGCCGAGTCACCGCGGAGCACGGCGTTGTACCAGACGCTCGCACCGGGTCCGAGGGAGACCGCGCCCACGATGCGGGCGCCGTCCGCGACGAAGGCCGTGTCGTCGAGCTCGGGGATGCGATCCGGGAGGGCGAGGATGGAAGCTCCGGCAGCGATGCTCATGAGGCGAGACTACCCTCACTCCCCCGGAATCACGCGGAAGTGAGTGGAGCCTCAGCTTCCTTGCGGAATGTCTGAGGCTGAGTAGCGTTGTACTCGTCAGTCAGAGAACTTCATTCGGAGGAGCACAAGATGAGCAAGGCCCAGACCGTTTCCACCACCGCCATCGACCCGACTGTCGCCGCCGGTGCGGCGCAGTTCCTCTCCCCCGTCGTCCTCGGTCTCCAGGCGCTGACCGTCAACGGCAAGCAGGCGCACTGGCACGTCCGCGGTGCCAACTTCGTCGGCGTGCACGAGCTGCTCGACACGATCGTCGCCCACGCCGGTGACTTCGCCGACACCGCCGCCGAGCGCATCGTCGCTCTGGGCCTCCCGATCGACGCGCGTGTGAACGCCGTCGCCGAGAAGGCCGGCGCCACCGGCGTTCCGGCCGGCTTCGCGCAGTCGGACGAGCTGATCCGCGCCGTGATCGCCGACATCGACGCGATCCTCGTCGATGTGAAGGCAGCTGTGGAAGGCCTCGACGAGGTCGACCTCACGAGCCAGGATGTGGCGATCGAGATCCAGCGCGGCCTCGAGAAGGACCGCTGGTTCCTCGTGTCGCACATCGCGGCCTGACACCACGTTCACGACGAAGGGCGGCTCCGATACGGGGCCGCCCTTCGTCGTGTGCGCGCCGCCTCAGGCGACGTGCGTGAGGCGGCCGCCGAGCAGCGTCGTGGTGACGGGCATCGTCCGGAGCCCCGCCGCGTCAGCGATGCGAGGATCCCTCCCGAGGATCACGATGTCGGCGCTCTGACCGGGACGGAGAGATGTGCGGACACTCGCTTCGAGCGCCTGCTCCAGCGTCAGCCGCTCCTCCGGATGCCAGGCAGCACGGTCGTCGTCGGTCCGCCAGACGGCCGCGGAGATCGCGTGCCAGGGGTCCAGGGGGGCGACCGGCGCATCGGACCCGAAGCGCACCTCCGCGCCTGCCGCCCGCAGCGAAGCGAGCGGATAGCCGATGGCCGTCTGACCGGCCCAGTGGTGCTCGACCAGGTCGCGGTCGTCCACCGCATGCTGGGGTTGGACGCTCGCACGCACCCCGAGCCGGGCGAATCGAGCCAGATCCGCGTGCCGCACCAGTTGCGCATGCTCCATCGATCCCGTGGCCCCGGAGGCGCCGAAGGCGTCGAGGGCCGCCGTCACGGCGCGATCGCCGATCGCGTGCACGGCGACCTCGATCCCGGCTCCCGCCGCCGTGGTCAGCAGCGCCGTGAGTTCGTCCGGAGGTACAGTCAGCACCCCGTAGTTCGCGGGGTCGCCGGGGTAGGAATGTGAGCAGGCCGCGGTACGGGTGCCGAGCGAGCCGTCGCTGATGACCTTCAACGACCCGACCCGCACGAGGGATCCGACCAGCCCGGTCGGATCCGACACCGCGAGGCGCTCCCCCGTCCGGAGGCCCGCGGTGATCGCCCGATCGAGATCCGCCCGATAGAACGCGAACTCGACACGGTGCGCGGCGAAGCCCGCGAGGATCCGTCGCGGCCAGGCATCGGCGTTCCACGCCATGTCGAAGTCGACCATACCGGTCACGCCACGCGCTGAGGCCGCCGCCCCCGCACGGATGACCGCCTCATCGCTGTGGGCAGGGTCGACGGCATTCAGGCGTCGGGAGATCTCGAACGCGTCCTCCTCGCGGAGCAGACCGTCGTCCCCGCGGAAGCCCTCGCGCGCCAAGGCCGCCGAGTTCAGCCAGACGCTGTGCACGTCCGCGTTGATCAGGTAGGTCGGCACGACGCCGGTTTCGGCATCGAGCGCGGACACGGATGGCCGGTCAGGCCACAGCGCGTCCCGGAACCCCGTGCCGATCCGTCTTCCATCGGGGAGGACCGGAGCGTCGCGCATCAGTCTCGCGGCCGCTGCGGCCGAGTCCGCCTCGTCCAAGGGCACGCGCTCCGCCGCCAGAGCCCACTGCACGGTGTGCACGTGGTTGTCCCACAGCCCGGGGACCGCCCAGGCACCGTCCGCTTCGATGACCTCTCCACGGGCGGGCAGCGCTCCGGTCGGTGCGATGTCGACGATGTGCCCGTCGGCGAGGTGGAGGTCGACCGGCTCATCGTCCAGCAGGAACTCCCGCCCCGGACCCACGGGGCGGACGGCACGGACCGTTCCGACCTCGACTCCGAGGGCGCTCACGCGCCGCCACCCGTCCGTGCGTCCTGTGCACGACGCATCTCCGCGGCGAGGGCGGCGTTCTCGTACGGCCCTTCGGCGTGCAGCGCCGCGATCACCGCCTCGATGGTCTCCGCGGGCTTGTTCTGGCTCAGCTTCCGCTTGGCGACGACCTTCGTCGGGGTGAGGCGGAAGCCGACCGTTCCGGATTCGAGTCTCTCGATGAAGGCCGCGTCGTTCGGACGCTCCCACATCAGGCGCGGGTCGGGCAGGCGCGACTCGAACCGCGCGACGAGGGCATCGAGCACACGGAGATTCTCCGCGGTGCTGAGGATCTCGGGAACGCCCGACAGGTGCACCGCGGTGTAGTTCCAGGTGGGGACGGCGGGGACGTCGCCGTACCAGCCCGGCGAGACGTACCCGTGCGGCCCTTGGAAGGCAAGCAGGATCTCCCGGTCCCCCAGACCGTGGATGGCGTCGTCCGGGCGGCCCACGTGCCCCACGACCGTCAGATCATCGCGGTCGTCGTCGAGGAGGACGGCATAGTGCGAGGCGACCAGACCATCCTCAGGCGCACTCACCACCGTCGCCCACGGGTTGGCGTCGATGACGCGGCGGATCTCGGCCACATCGGCGAGCGTGAAGCTCGGATTCTGTCGCATGGATCCCAGCTTAGAGCGGCGGAAGCCCCGGGGATCCCGCCCTCAGGCCTGACAGCGCGGGCACCAGTACAGCTTGCGGGCGCCGATCTCCTCCAGGGCGATCTCGGTCCCGCACACCCGGCACGGCAGGCCGGCGCGGTGGTAGACCCAGTGGCGGTCGTCGCGGCTGGCCATCGCGGCGCGGTACTGCTCAGGAGACAGTCCGTCCATGGTCATCATCTGACCGGTCTCCACACCGATGGCCAGCAGCCGCACCCAGTCGTGCCAGAGCGCCCTGACGACGTCCTCCGGGACGTCGCGGCCCGGCGTGTGCGGGTTCAGCCGCTGCCGGTAGAGCATCTCGGCGCGGTACACGTTGCCGATGCCGCTGACGACCGCCTGGTCCATCAGCAGCAGCGCGATCGGGGTGGGCTTCTTCCGCACGGCGCGGACGAACCGCTCCTCGTTCTCCGCCGGATCGCCGACGAGCGGATCGGGGCCGAGCTTGGCCACGGTCGCCAGCATCTCCTCCGGCGTCTGCAGCACGCACGCGGTGGGACCGCGCAGGTCGGCCACGGTGATGTCGGTCATGAGACGGAGACGCACCTGACACACCACGGGCGGAGGCCATTCGTCGACCTCGTCGGTCAGCCCCTTGGTCTGCTCGGACATCCGCACGTGGACCCTGGCGCGCCGCGGAGCCCCGATCGAGGCGAGGGAGTTCTCCCCCGCGTCGTCGAGGATCGCCTCGTCGAGTGTGGTGCCGCGCTGATTGGTCTGCCCCATCCGTCCGTTGGCCGACGCGATGGTGGGATCGACGAGGATCTCCCCCGCGAAGTCCCACGCGCCGTAGAGGCCGAGGTGCACACGCAGCCAGAGGTCGCCCTCCGCCTCGAGGAACATCTGCTTGCCGACGGCCTGCACGCTCACGGCCTGGCGCCCGTCGAGCACGGCGGCGCCCTCGGCGAAACGTCCCTGCGGGCTGGAGGCGCTCATCGTCTTGCCGACGAAGTTGCGATCGAACTGCCGCGCGATGCGGTGGACGGAATGTCCCTCGGGCATGTCAGGCCCGGGGGTCCGGGAGGAGCGAGCCGTCGCGCTCGAAGTCGGCGATCTGTCCGATGCGCCGGACGTGCCGCTCGTCGCCGGAGAACGGCGTGGCGATGAACCTGTCGATGAACGCCGTGACCTCGTCGTAGGTGTGCTGACGCGCGCCGATGGAGATGACGTTCGCGTCGTTGTGCTCCCGCGCGAGCTCGGCCGTGGAGAGGTTCCAGACGAGCGCCGCGCGGACCCCGGCGACCTTGTTCGCGGCGATCTGCTCGCCGTTGCCCGAGCCGCCGAAGACGATACCGAGCGCCGGCACCCCTGTCGCCTGATCGACGACGACGGCCTGCGCCGCCCGGATGCAGAAGGCCGGGTAGTCGTCGAGCGCGTCGTACTCCACCGGACCGTGGTCGATCACCTCGTGCCCCGCGGCGCGGAGATGCTCCTGCAGCCGCGTCGAGAACTCGAGTCCGGCGTGATCGGTGGCGATGTGGATGCGCATGGTCTCCATCCTAGGATCCGGTGTCCGGGACTCAGGGGGCGATGCCGGCTGCCGCGGGCTTGAACCCCGCGCGCACGTTCTCGCAGCACCCGGGACGGCAGACGTCGAACGCGCCGGGCAGATCGGTGACGTGCGGACGCTCCGCGTTCGGGCGACCCTGCAGGCGCTCCTCGATGAGATCGACGATGCCCTCCACGAACGCCTCGCGGACGCCGGGCGTCGGCGTGCGGACGAAGGCGAGGCCCGCCTCCTCCGCGGCCTCGGCGGCCTCGGTGTCGAGATCCCAGAGGACCTCCATGTGGTCGCTCATGAAGCCGACGGGGACCACGATGACCGCCTTACGACCGCGCACCGGGAGCTCCGCGATCACGTCGCAGACATCGGGCTCCAGCCAGGGCTGCGACGCGGGGCCCGAACGGGACTGGTAGACGAGCTCCCACGGCACGTCGGCGGCTCCCGGGATGGCGGCGCGCACCTGCTCCATCGTCCACTCCGACACGGCGAGGTGCTGCGCGGCGTAGGCCCCGCCCTCGCCCCAGTCGATGTCGCGGGCGCCGGAGCGCTCGGCGTCGGCGGTCGGGATGCTGTGCGTGGAGAAGAGGACCTGGATCTCGGTCGGCGCGAAGCCCTGGTCGAGATAGCCCTGCACCGACTCCCGCACGCCCGCCTCGAAGGCCTCGACGAAGCCGGGGTGGTCGTAGAAGGGACGGATCTTGTCGATGGTGACCGTCTCGCCGAGGCCGGTGTCCGTCAGTACGCGAGCGAAGTCCTCGCGGTACTGGCGGCAGCTGGAGAACGAGCTGTACGCGCTCGTGGCGAAGGCGAGGAGGGTCGTGTGACCGTTCGCGGACGCCTCGGGCAGCACGTCCTCGAGGTACGGACCCCAGTTGCGGTTGCCCCAGTACACGGGGAGGTCGATCCCCCGGGCCACGAGCGCCTTCTCCAGCGCGTCCTTGAGCACACGGTTCTGACCGTTGATCGGGCTCACCCCGCCGAAGTGACGGTAGTGGTGCGCGACCTCCTCCAGACGCTCATCCGGGATGCCCCGACCGCGCGTCACGTTCCGGAGGAAGGGGATCACGTCCTCCTGACCCTCCGGGCCGCCGAAGCTCGCCAAGAGGATGGCGTCGTAGGCGACGGGCGTGGTCACATAGGGGTCGCCGCCGGCAGCGGCGGGCGAGGCAAAGGGAACGACATTCGGCTCGATCGCGGTCACCCCTCCATCTTCCCACCTCCGCGGACGACGAGCGTCCGCACGACCGTGACTATCCCCGGTCCGTGAGGATCGACGGCGCGCGCGTCGCTCTGGCGTAGGCTGTCATGGTTGCCGTCGGCGCCAACTGCGCCGACCCCGGTTACATCCCCTCACCCCTGGGAGTACAGCTTTGCCTGGAGAGAACCTCACCCGAACCGAAGCGCAGGAGCGCCGCGACGTCGTCGACACGCACTCCTATGAGGTCGCCCTCGATCTGACCAAGGGCGCCGAGGTCTTCGGCTCCCGGAGCGTCGTGCGCTTCTCCGCGTCCCCCGACAGCTTCACCTTCATCGACCTCATCGCCCGTGACGTGCGCGAGATCTCGCTCAACGGAGAGCAGCTCGACCCGCGCGAGGTCTTCGCAGACTCCCGGATCGCGCTCGCCGGTCTGCAGGAGGAGAACGTCCTCGTCGTCGACGCCGACTGCCTCTACACGAACACCGGCGAGGGCCTGCACCGCTTCGTCGACCCGGTGGACGGCGAGGTGTACCTCTACTCGCAGTTCGAGGTGCCCGACTCCCGTCGCGTGTTCGCCGTCTTCGAGCAGCCCGACCTCAAGGCCACCTTCCAGTTCACGGTGACCGCTCCCGCGGAGTGGAAGGTCGTCTCCAACTCCCCCACGCCCGAGCCGATCGTCCACGACGACGGCGTCTCGGCCACCTGGGGCTTCGAGCCCACGCCCCGGATCTCTTCCTACATCACGGCTCTCGTCGCAGGACCGTACGAGGCCACCTTCTCGGAGCTCACCAGCGCGTCCGGCCGGGTGATCCCGCTCGGCGTCTACGGCCGCAAGAGCCTCTGGCAGCACCTCGACGCCGACTACATCTTCGACAAGACCCGAGAGGGCTTCGCCTACTTCGAGTCGAAGTTCGGCGTGCCGTACCCGTTCGCCAAGTACGACCAGCTCTTCGTGCCGGAGTTCAACGCCGGCGCCATGGAGAACGCGGGCGCCGTGACGTTCACCGAGACGTACGTCTTCCGCAGCAAGGTCACGGACGCCGTCAAGGAGCGTCGCGTCGTCACGATCCTGCACGAGCTCGCGCATATGTGGTTCGGCGACCTCGTCACCATGAAGTGGTGGAACGACCTCTGGCTGAACGAGTCGTTCGCCGAGTGGGCCTCGACCATCGCGACCGCCGAGGCGACCGAGTGGACCGAAGCCTGGACCACGTTCAACGCCATGGAGAAGACCTGGGCCTACCGCCAGGACCAGCTCCCCTCGACCCACCCGATCGTCGCCGAGATCAACGACCTCGAGGACGTGCAGGTGAACTTCGATGGGATCACCTACGCCAAGGGCGGCTCCGTCCTGAAGCAGCTCGCCGCGTGGGTCGGCATCGAGGCGTTCTTCGCCGGTGTCTCGCAGTACTTCCAGAAGCACTCCTGGGGTAACACCGAGCTCAGCGACCTGCTGTCCGAGCTGGAGGCCACGAGCGGTCGCGACCTCGGCACCTGGTCCAAGAAGTGGCTGGAGACGGCCGGCGTCAACACTCTCGAGCCGGTCGTGGCCGAGGACGACAACGGGAAGATCTCGCGCTTCGCCATCACTCAGACGGCTCCGGCCGACTACCCGACCATCCGTCCGCACCGTCTCGGCATCGGCTTCTACTCGCTGCAGGACGGCGCGCTCACGCGCACCCACCACATCGAGGTGGACGTGGACGGTGACCGCACCGAGGTGCCCGAGCTCCAGGGCCTGGCTCGCCCCGATCTCATCCTCCTCAACGACGACGACCTCGCGTACGCGAAGATCCGTCTCGACGAGAAGTCGCTCGCGACCGCGATCGCCCACCTCGCCGACATCCACGACCCCCTCGCCCGCTCGCTCGTGTGGGGTGCGGCCTGGGACCAGACCCGCGACGCGGAGACGCCCGCATCCGACTACATCGACCTCGTCCTCGGCAACATCGGTCGGGAGACCGAGTCCACCACGGTCCGGACCACGCTCGCGCAGCTGCGGACGGCCGCGACGCTCTACGTCGCTCCGGCGGAGCGCGAAACCGCACGGCTGAAGGTGGCCGACGGTCTCTGGGCGCTCGCCGAGTCGGCGGAGGCCGGCAGCGACAGCCAGCTCCAGTTCGTCACCGCCTTCGCGAACAACCTGGTGACGCCGGAGCACGCCGGCATCGTCGGCCGTCTGCGCTCGGGCGAGGAGACGCTCCCCGGACTCGACGTGGACGCCGACCTGAGCTGGCAGCTCCTCGTCGGCCTTGCGACGATCGGCGCGACCGACGCCGGTGCCATCGACGCCGCGCTGGCCGCCGACAACACGGCCAAGGGCGCGGAGTTCGCCGCGCAGGCGCGCGCGGCTCTTCCGGACGCCGCAGCGAAGCAGCAGGCCTGGGACGCGCTGATCGCGCGCGACGACGCCCCGAACACGATCGTCCGCTCCGCAGCCCTCGGTTTCGTCCACCCGGCGGGTGCCGAGGTGCTCGGTGCCTTCGTGTCGCAGTACTTCGACATGCTCCTGCCGGTGTGGGAGTCGCGGACCTACCAGATCGCCCAGTACCTGGTCGTCGGGCTGTTCCCCACCGCGCTCGCGGACGTCGCCCTGCGCGACGCGACGCGCGGATGGCTCTCCGCGCACCAGGACGCGCCGCCCGCGCTGCGCCGTCTCGTTCTGGAGAACCTCGCGGACGTGGAGCGCGCTCTCGCCGCGCAGTCCCGCGACGCCGAGGACTGACCCTCCGCCACCGACACGACACGGGCCTCTGCCGCCGCTCTTCCAGCCGGCGCAGAGGCCCGCTCGGTACCATCGAGACGATGCTGATTTCCGCCGAGACGACCCCCGCGCCGACGCCCGCCGAACTCCCGCCGTGGGTGCAGGACATGCTCGCCGTGCTGACCACGGTCGGCGGCAAGCTCCTCAAGATCGCGATGATCATCGGCGCCTGCGTCCTCATCGCGCTCGTGCTGCGCCGGGTGATCACCCGCGTCGTGCACCGCATCGTGGACACCGCCAAGAACAAGGCCGCCGTCGACGACACGCAGGCGCTGGAACGCTCCCCGCTCGCGGACATGCGCCTCGTGCAGCGCACCCGAACGCTCGGCACCATCCTGCAGAACATCGTGAACGTGATGCTCGTCATCATCGCGATCATCCTCATCGTCAACGCGATCGACAACGCTCTCCTCGGATCGCTCACCCTCCTCACGGCAGCGGTCGGCGCCGGCCTGGGTTTCGGCGCCCAGAACATCGTCAAGGACGTGCTGAACGGGATCTTCCTCGTCGCCGAGGACCAGATCGGCATCGGAGACGTCGTCGACCTCGGGCTGGCGAGCGGCGTCGTCGAATACGTCAGCGTGCGCGTGACCCAGGTGCGGGACGTGAACGGGACGCTCTGGTACGTCCGCAACGGCGAGGTCACCCGCATCGGGAACATGTCGCAGGGCTGGGCGCGGGCGATCGTCGACATCGGTGTCGCCCCGGATTCCGACCTCGAGCAGGTCGAGCAGATCCTTCTGGAGACCGCGCAGGGACTGGCGAAGGACCCGAAGTGGCGCACGCGCATCGTGGAGAAGCCGGAGCTGTGGGGCCTCGAGTCCATCGACGGGGATGCGCTCGTCGTCCGGGCCGTCATCAAGACCAGGGCGAACGCGCGGGACGACGTGGCACAGGAGCTCCGACGCCGCCTCCGGGCCGCTCTGCTGGAGAAGGAGATCGACGTGCCGCGTCTCGCGGACGTCGTGCCCACCGGACTGGAGGGTGCGCGCCGCGTCCGGGGCGCCAACCCGCCGAAGACGCGCCCCAACGCCGTCACCGGGGTGCCCGTCATCCCCGACCGCGGCATCTGGCGACGCAAGAAGAACACCGGCGGCGACGGGAGTGCAGACAAGTGACGTTCTACGACGAGGTCGGCGGCCGCGAGACGTTCGCGAAGATCGTCTCGGTGTTCTATCGCGAGGTCGCCCTCGATCCCGTGCTCAAGCCGATGTACCCGGAGGAAGACCTCGGTCCCGCGGAGGAGCGGCTGCTGCTGTTCCTCGAGCAGTACTGGGGCGGCCCGACCACCTACGGCGAGACCCGAGGGCACCCCCGGCTGCGGATGAGGCACATGCCGTTCCATGTGGATCCCGACGCACGCGATCGTTGGCTCCGTCACATGCGCACGGCTCTCGACGAGGCGCAGTTGTCCCCGTTGCACGAAACCACCCTCTGGGACTACCTGGAGCGCGCCGCCTATGCCATGGTGAACACATTCGAGCCGTCCGGCATCGGCACGGCACCCCAGGGGCGCACGACCCTGGAGACCCGCTCCCGTCAGGAATCAACGGAGAACCCATGACGACCACACCCCCGACCGCAGACGTCCTGGTGATCGGTTGGGGGTTGGCGGGTCTCGTCGCGGCCGCGGAAGCCCTCGAGGCCGGGCGCCGCGTCGTCATCGTCGACCAGGAGCCCCGCACGAACCTCGGCGGGCAGGCGTGGTGGTCCTTCGGCGGGCTGTTCCTCGTGGACTCCCCGGAGCAGCGCCGCCTCGGCATCAGCGACTCGCTCGAGCTCGCGACCCAGGACTGGTTCGGTACCGCGGGATTCGACCGACCCGAGGACGAGTGGCCACGGCGCTGGGCCGAGGCCTATCTGCAGTTCGCGGCCGGCGAGAAGCGCTCGTGGCTCCGTGCCCGCGGCGTCGGCTTCTTCCCGGTGGTCGGGTGGGCTGAGCGGGGCGGCTACGGCGCCCTCGGCCCCGGCAACTCGGTCCCTCGCTTCCACATCACGTGGGGCACCGGGCCGGGGATCGTCGCCCCGTTTGCGGCCGCCGTCGAGCAGGGTGAGCGCGAGGGACGACTCACCGTCCTCGCCAGACACCGCGTCGAGGAGCTCATCCTCACCGACGGACGCGTGACCGGCGCGCGCGGGAGCGTGCTGGCGTCGGATGGTGCCGCACGCGGCATCCCCTCCTCGCGCGAGGTCATCGGCGCCTTCGAGATCGACGCGACGGCGACGATCGTGGCCTCGGGGGGCATCGGCGGAAACCATGACCTCGTCCGCGCGGCCTGGCCCCCGCGCCTCGGCACTCCCCCGGCGCACATGCTCTCCGGCGTGCCCGCCTATGTCGACGGCTCGATGCAGGCCGTGAGCGCCACCGCCGGCGCCCGCCTCATCAACGGCGACCGGATGTGGCACTACGTGGAGGGCATCACGAACTGGAACCCGGTGTGGCCGCAGCACGGCATCCGCATCCTGCCAGGGCCGTCGTCGCTGTGGCTCGACGCGACCGGACACCGGCTCCCCGTTCCGCTCTTCCCCGGCTTCGACACCCTCGGCACGCTCGAGCACCTGCGGCGGACGGGCCACGACCACTCCTGGTTCGTGACCTCGCGGCAGATCGTGGAGAAGGAGTTCGCGCTGTCCGGCAGCGAGCAGAACCCCGACCTCACCGGCAAGGATGTGGCGCTGCTGCTCAAGTCCCGCCTCGCGAAGGGGCCGACGGGACCGGTGCAGTCATTCCTCGACGAGGGCGAGGACTTCATCGTCGAGAACGACCTGGAGTCGCTGCTGGAGCAGATGGCGGCTCATCCCGGCGGCGAGCTCCTGGACATCGATGCCGTGCGCCGGGAAGTGGTCGCTCGCGATCGCGAGATGGCGAACGACTTCAGCAAGGATGCGCAGATCGGCATGCTGCGCTCGATGCGGGCCTATCGCGGGGACAAGCTCATCCGCACCGCGGCGCCGCACCGGCTGCAGGATCCCTCCGCAGGACCGCTGATCGCGGTCAAGCTGCACGTGCTGACCAGGAAGTCCCTCGGCGGGATCAACACCGATCTCGACGGTCGTGCCCTGGACGTAGGCGGCGCACCGATTCCTGGCCTCTTCGCCGCCGGTGAGGCCAGCGGCTTCGGCGGCGGGGGCGCGCACGGCTACCGCGCCCTGGAGGGGACATTCCTCGGCGGGTGCCTGTTCTCCGGCCGTCAGGCGGGACGCGCGGCGGCTGCGCTCGGCTGAACCGGCACTGTTCCCTGGTCCTGCCTGCGGTCACGTCAGGCTGTGGAGCCGGTGGCCCGCACCCCCGTCAGTCCGGTGGCGACGGGGCCCCGTGCGAGGACGTGGCCGCGGCGGAACGCGAGCCTCGTCCAGCGGCCGGACCGCGTGACGGTCACGTCCTCTTCACCGGAGATGAAGCCCAGCGCGTCCGCGGCGAACGCCACGCCCCGCGGCAATCCGCCGAGGTCGTCGTCCGGCTCGCCCCAGATGGCCGCGCGAAGCGCGCGCACGGCCTCCTCACCCGACCCCGGTCCCGCACCGTGGGCGACCGCGGAGATGCCCCACTGTGCACGCTGCGCGATGATGGAGGCGGGCAGGACGGATTCCGCGAGCCAGCCCTGCCGCGGGGGCGCGACGCCGGCCCATGCGGGCGAGAGGGCGGTCTCGGGCAGCCCGAGGCGCTGCGGGTCGTCCGTCGGGCTCAGGGCGTCGATCACGAGGTCGCACTCGAGCTCCGGATCGGCACGGACGATGCGCATGGCGAGGATCGTCGGCGTCTGGTCGAAGAGCCCCTGAGGTGCGAGGACCGCCGTCGTGAGCGCCAGGACGCCGTGATGGGCCTGCAGGCGAACCCCTTCGTCAGACACCCGGGCCGCGCGGCCCGTGAACGTGAGGACATCCTTCGCCGTGTCCGGATCGGCGAGCAGGAGCTGAGGGGTCACGCGTTCTAAACTACCAACGAGCGGCGACCCGGGGCCGCGGAGGGGAACACATGAGCGCCGACGAGCACGCCATCCAGACCGTGGAGCGTCTTCTCGACGTCCTCGACCTCGACGCCACCCAGGCGCGGACCACCGAGGACATCTTCACCGGTTCGTCGCACCCGATGCCGAGCGGCCGCATCTACGGCGGTCAGGTGCTCGCGCAGACCCTCGTGGCCGCGGAGCGCACGCTGCCGGAGGACCGGGCCGTCCACTCGATGCACGGGTACTTCCTCCGCCCCGGCGACGCGAGCCAGGGCATCACCATCGCCGTCGACCGCATCCACGACGGCCGCTCGTTCTCCACCCGTCGGACTCAGGCATACCAGAACGGCGTCCCGATCTTCTCGATGATCGCCTCGTTCCAGGACGCCGACCCCGGAGTGGAGCACGCCGAGCCCATGCCCGCCGGTATCCCTGTCCCCGAGGACCTCGTGCCCGATGAGGACCGGGTGCCGGGCCTCGCCGGCGGTGCACGGCGCATGCTGAGCGAGCGCGCCGCGGACATCCGCCACGTCGACTCCCCGCTCTACCTGCCGAACGACGACGAACGCGTTCCTCGGCAGGCGGTGTGGATGCGGCTGCGTGCCCCGCTCCCCGACGACCAGCGGCTGCATCGGGCCGCGCTCGCCTACCTCAGCGACATGACGATCCAGGAGTCGATCCTTCGCGCCCACGGAGTGTCATGGTCGCTGCCCGGGTTGAAGGTCGCGAGCCTGGACCACGCGATGTGGTGGCATCGTCCGGCCCGCGTGGACGAATGGCTCCTCTACGTGCAGGAGTCGCCGAGCGCCCGGGGCGGTCGCGGTCTGGCCACGGGGCGGGTGTACACCCGTGAGGGCGCGCTGGTCGCGAGCGTCGCGCAGGAGATCATGATCCGCGTCCCGGAGGATCGCTGACCGGCGCTCAGCGGTGGGCGTACTCGATGGAGGGGCCGACGTACGGCTCCCATGCCTCGCGCATCTCCGCCGTCAGGCGTGTCGGCCGTCCCGTGCCCGCGTCGACGAGCACGATGACGGCCGTGGACCGCGCGTAGAGTTCACGCGGCTCGGCGGCCGGGTCGTTGTGCACCTCGTAGCAGACCTCGACGCTCGAGCCACCGAGCTTCCCGAACCACATCTGCACCTCCAACGGGCGGCGCTGATACGGCACCGGAGCGAGGTACTCGATCTCCTGCCGCGCGATGAGCGTCAGGATGCCTTCCTCGATCCCGGAGTCGAGGACGGCCGTGGACGGCGCCTGCTCGCCGGGTCCCGCCCGCCAGAACGCGCGGACGCGCGCCTCCTCGAGCAGCTTCAGCATCGAGGTGTTGTTGACGTGGTTGAACGCATCCAGATCGCCCCAGCGGAGCTGGATCGGGATGTGCAGGCGGGAACCCGGCGAGTCGGTGCTCATGACCGGCTCAGTCGCGCGTGAGCTTGCGGTGGGTCGAGCGGTGGGGCTTGGCCGCGTCCGGCCCGAGGCGCTCGATCTTGTTCTGCTCGTAGGCCTCGAAGTTGCCCTCGAACCAGTACCACTGGTCGGGCTTCTCGTCCGTGCCCTCGTACGCGAGGATGTGCGTCGCGATCCGGTCGAGGAACCACCGGTCGTGGGTGATGACCACGGCGCAGCCGGGGAACTCGAGCAGCGCGTTCTCCAGGGAGCTCAGGGTCTCGACGTCGAGGTCGTTGGTCGGCTCGTCGAGGAGGAGCAGGTTGCCGCCCTCCTTGAGGGTGAGCGCGAGGTTCAGACGGTTGCGCTCACCACCGGAGAGCACGCCGGCCTTCTTCTGCTGGTCCGGACCCTTGAACCCGAACTTGGACACGTAGGCACGGGACGGGATCTCGGTCTTGCCGACCGTGATGAAGTCGAGTCCGTCGGACACGACCTCCCACAGGGTCTTGTTCGGGTCGATCGACGAACGCGACTGGTCGACGTAGCTGATCTTGACGGTCTCGCCGATCTTCAGGTCTCCGCCGTCCAGGGGCTCGAGACCGACGATGGTCTTGAACAGGGTCGTCTTTCCGACGCCGTTCGGACCGATGACGCCGACGATGCCGTTCGGCGGGAGGCTGAAGCTCAGGCCGTCGATGAGCGAGCGCCCGTCGAAGCCCTTCTTGAGGTTCTTCGCCTCGATGACCACGTTGCCGAGTCGAGGACCGGCAGGGATCTGGATCTCCTCGAAGTCCAGCTTCCTCGTCCGCTCCGCCTCGGCCGCCATCTCCTCGTACCGGGCGAGACGGGCCTTCGACTTGGTCTGGCGGCCCTTCGCGCTGGAGCGGACCCAGTCGAGCTCGTCCTTGAGGCGCTTCGCGAGCTTGGCGTCCTTCTTGCCCTGGATGTCGAGGCGCTCGGCCTTCTTCTCCAGGTACGTCGAGTAGTTGCCCTCGTAGCCGATGAGGCGACCGCGGTCGACCTCGGCGATCCACTCGGCCACGTGGTCGAGGAAGTACCGGTCGTGGGTGATCGCGATCACGGCGCCCTTGTACGACTGGAGGTGCTGCTCGAGCCAGAGCACGCTCTCCGCGTCGAGGTGGTTGGTGGGCTCGTCGAGGAGCAGCAGGTCGGGCTTCTGCAGCAGCAGCTTGGCCAGCGCCACACGGCGCTTCTCGCCACCGGAGAGCGGAGCGATGGCCGCGTCGCCGGGCGGGGTGCGCAGGGCGTCCATCGCCTGCTCGAGCTGGGAATCGAGGTCCCAGCCGTCCGCCGCGTCGATCTCCTCCTGCAGCGTACCCATCTCCGCGAGCAGCGCATCGAAGTCGGCGTCCGGGTCGGCCATCAGCGCGGAGATCTCGTTGAACCGGTCGACCTTGGCCTTGATGGCGATGCCGTCCTGGATGTTCTCCAGGACCGTCTTCGACTCGTCGAGCTCGGGCTCCTGCATGAGGATGCCCACGGAATAGCCCGGCGAGAGCTTGGCCTCACCGTTGGAGGGCGTGTCGAGCCCCGCCATGATCTTGAGGATCGTCGACTTTCCGGCGCCGTTGGGGCCGACCATGCCGATCTTCGCGCCCGGCAGGAACGCCATCGTGACGTCGTCCAGGATGAGCTTCTCACCCACCGCCTTGCGGGCACGAACCATGGAGTAGATGTACTCAGCCACCGAAAACCGCTCCTTCTGTTGGCGTCGAAGATCGACACTCCAGCCTACCGGCCGTGAGCGGGCTTATCTGTGTACGCGGGTCACCAGTCGATCGGCCGCGTCACGCCCACCAGACAGCGCCCGCCGGCGAGCTGTGGCATGACGGTGGTCACGACGGCGCCGGTGGAGGGCCCGACCTGTCCGATCAGGCACTCCTCCTCGCCCCAGCGGACCGAGAACTGGATGCTCTCCGCCGGGTTCCCGACCGTGGACTGGTCCGGCGTGAGCTGCATGGCGTCCCGATCGAATCCCGCCGCGACGAGACCGTCGACGTATGCCCGCCCCTCCGCACGCTGCTCCGTGCCCCACACCTGTTCGGCCACTGCGGTGAACACGGGAAGGTTGTCTGCGGCGCTCCCGCCCGGCACCAGAGCAGGCGCGGCCGGCGGTGTCGGCGTGGCACTGGCCGTCCCGGTCGGGGTCGGCGTCACCTCCGGCTCCGGGGCACATCCGGCGAGGACGGCTGCCGAGAGACCGGCGACGAGCACGAGCGCCGCAGCGCGGGAGTTCAGGACCGATCGGAGCACGAGCAGAGTCTAGGCCGCCTCGCCCTCCGCCGGCTGCTCCCACGCGTCGCGCCCTTCCTCATCGGTCGTCGGGACGTCCCCGCTCACCTCCACATCCGTGGGAGACGGACGGGTGCTCGGTCGGTACGCGGTGGTCCCCCACCGCAGATCGTGTCCGATCGTGTCGGCGTCGATGTCGACGCTCGTCCCCTGCTTGCCATTGCTCTCCCACGGTCGTACGCGCAGTCGTCCCGAGACGATGACGCTGTCGCCGACCCTGAGCGATGCGCGCGCATGCTCCGCGAGCTGGCGGAAGGCGGCGATCGAGAACCAGTTGGTCCCCGCATCCACCCACGAGCCGCTCGCTGCGTCGAAGCGCCGGTGCGTGCTCGCCAGCCGGAAGTTCGTGACGGGCACCCCCGCACTCGTCCGCCCCGGGGTGGGCTCCGTCGCGACTCTCCCCACGATGGTCACGGTGTCGATCATGCGTTCGTCCTCTCGCTGCCGGCTCAGCGGCCGGATGCCCTCCAGCGTGCACCTCGCGGAGCAGGTTGCAGGGGCACGATCGCGCGATCTGTGGACGGGCTAAGGCAACCGTCATCCGTGCAGAAGAAGCCAGGTCACCGCCGGATATCGATGCGCGGGCCAATGTCGGTGGTCGGTCGTATGTTCGAACCATGGAAGGAGAGACCATGACCGCCACCACCACCGCTTCGATCCCTGCTCCCGGAATCCCCCTCGTAGCCCCGCCGCTCGCGTCCCGGCGAGAGCACCTCGTCCGTGCCGCCGATCACCTGTGGCGCGTACAGGACAGCCGCGAGCACGTCCTCGGCCACCTGCGCGTGGTGGCCGATCCTCTCGGCCTCCGGTACCGGGCGGAGCGGCTCCATCTGGCGACGGGCGGCTTCCGGCTGATCGGCGAGTTCTGGCGCGCGGACGACGCCGTCGACGCGCTGCGACACTGCTGACCTCCGGTCGACGTGACCGGCGATCACTGGCGCCCCCGGCAGGATTCGAACCTGCGACCAAGAGATTAGAAGGCTCCTGCTCTATCCCCTGAGCTACGGAGGCGGACATCTCTACCGTACCGCGCTCCCCCGGCGGATGTCGGGGCCGTCGATAGGATGGCGACATGGTGACTGCTTCCGAGAACGACCGCCTCGTCTGGATCGACTGCGAGATGACGGGACTCGATCTCGCCATCGATGAACTGGTCGAGATCGCGGTGGTGGTCACCGACTTCGAGCTGCGTCCGCTCGACCCCGGCTTCCAGGTCGTCATCCGTCCGAGCGCGGACGCCCTCGCGCACATGAACGACTTCGTCACCGCGATGCACGAGACCTCCGGGCTCATCGAGGAGATCCCGCACGGGATCAGCCTCGAGGAGGCGGAGGAACAGACGCTGGCCTACATCCGCCGCTTCGTCCCGCTGGAGCGCCGCGCGCCTCTCGCCGGCAACACGATCGGCACCGACCGGATGTTCCTCGCGAAGTACATGCCACAGGTCGACCAGTGGCTGCACTACCGGAACGTCGACGTCTCCAGCATCAAGGAGCTTTCCCGCCGCTGGTACCCGCGGGTGTTCTTCCAGGCACCTGCCAAGGACGGCGGGCACCGCGCGCTGGCGGACATCCTCGAGTCGATCCGCGAGCTGCGTTACTACCGCGAAGCCGTCTTCGTCGACGAACCGGGACCTTCCAGCGATGATGCGAAGGAGATCGCCGCCCGCACGGTGTCGGAGTTCACCTCGAACATGTAATAGACTCGTGGGGTTGCCTGTTCCGGCGGGCGCATGGTGGGTATAGCTCAGCTGGTAGAGCGCCTGGTTGTGGTCCAGGAGGTCGCGGGTTCAAGCCCCGTTACTCACCCCAAATGGGTCAGGTGTGAACTTGCGACCAAGGGTCCGCCCTTGGTCGCGGTTCCCACCTGGGCCATTTTCTTCGCTTCGGCGGCCCAGCTCAGTGCGTCGGCATGAAGGCCGGGGATGCTCAGCCCGTCGTACGGGTTGCGGTAGCCGACGCGCACGTCGTTGTCCTCGTCGATGTAGATCGTCTTGAACAGCGCCTGGTTGAGGAGCCGACGGTTCGCGTCGTCGGCGTGCTCGTAGATGTCGGCGGCGTTGGACAGCAGTTTCAGTGAGTCGTCGAGGTTCGCTCTCGCGTCGGCGTAGTGGCCGTGGTGCGCGGTGATCCGGTGCTCGATGGTCTCCAGCGACGCGGTGATCCGGTCCTGCTCCCTCTTGAGGAGGTCGAGCGGGATGGCTCCGGCGTAGTGGGCTTGGAGCAGCTTCTGCTGCTCGCCTTCGAGCTGGGTTCTCCGGGACGCGAGGTCGGCGAGTTCGGCGGCTCCTTCGGCCATCATCTCGTCGAACCTCGCATGAATCATCCCCGAAACCGCCTCGATCGTTTCCGGGTCGATCTGCACCTTGACGTAGAAGCGCTCGACGAGTCGTTCGACCTGCTCGATCAGCATCGCCTGCCGGGTGCAGGTACCTCTGCCACCGTGACGGCTGGCGCAGACGAAGTACGGGTAGATCGTGCCCTGACTGCTCTTCGCGTTGCACACCAGCAACCGCGACCCGCACTGCCCGCAGAACACCGTCCCCTTCAAGTAGTGCTCATGGACTTGCGTCGCATCCGCAGCCGAGCGATGCGTGCCGAGCACGGTCTGCACCTGATCCCACACCTCGTTGGGGACGATCGCCTCGTGCACTCCCGCGTAGGTCACGCCCTGATAGCGGACGCTGCCCTTGTAATACGGGTTCGTCAGCATCCGATGCACCGACGACTTCGCGATGGGTCGGGATGGTCGCCGCGGCGACGCCGCAGTCGTGAGGCCGCGCGCCACGAGTTCCTGGTGGAGCTGGCTCGTCGTCCAGTCACCGGATGCGAACACCTGGAACGCCCACCGGACCAATCGCGCACGCTCTTCGTCGATCTCGACGGTACGTACCTCCCGCCCGAACTCGTCGCGCACGCCGACGTTGCGGTAGCCAATGGGTGCCTTCGTCACGGTGCCGCCCTGCGCGGCCTTCTGCGACAGGCCCTTGACGACCTCAGTGGCGAGGTTGCGGGAGTAGAACTCGGCAATCGAGGACATGATGCCGTGCAGCAGCATCCCCGATGGGGTCTCGTCGATGTTCTCCGTGGCCGAGACCAGCGTGACGCCGGCGTCCTTGAGTGCGAGGTGGATGGTCACGTCATCGGCACGGTTCCGGGCGAGCCGGTCGACCTTGTGGACGATGCAGTAGTTCGTCTTGTGCTTCGCGACGTACTGGATCATCCGCATCAGCTCGGGCCGGTCGGCCTTGCGCGCGGACTCGCCCGCGTCGACGAACTCCTCGATGATCGTTGCGCCGAGCTGGTCGGCCTTGCGCTGGTTCGCCTCGCGCTGCGCGGGGATCGAGAAGCCCTCCGCCTGGCCGCCCTTCTCTGCCTGCTCCTTGGTGGAGACCCGCAGGTAGGAGACGGCGAACGATCCGGGGAACGGGGTGGGCGCTACGAGGCTGTCTATCGCGGTTCGGTCCGCGTCGATGATCGTCATGGCTCTTCTCCACAGTCACTGGTCCTGCCGACGCGGACTTGTGAGAGCGGATGTTGATCGTGAGAAGAGCCCGAAGGCTGTATGACTAGGCCGAATCGGCCACGTTTACTTTGCCCCGCCGAGGCGAAGCGCTAGGACCACAACATCCGCCATCCGCGACGGATGCCTACATTCTACGACGACGCGCTCGCCCTGGCACGAGGGCGCTTCGGTCGCGTCGCGGCTTGCGAGCGGCACGAGCCCGACTGCTGGAGGGCGAGGCGGATCAGCAGCTCGCAGAGCTTGTCCAAGTCAGGCGGTTCGTGGAACTCGGCCCGGATCGTCAGCTCGCGCTCGCTCTGCTGGCGCTGCCCCGTCTTCCGTTCATAGCGGCGCGCCATGTCTCACACCTCGCCGGTCTCCGGATCGACGCCCGCGAAGAAGGCATCCTCTGCCTCCTGGCGTGCGTTCACCATGTCGATCACGAACCGCACGAAGTCCTCGTCACGATCCGTGATCGGTGAATCTTCGATGGGCTGTGCGGGGTCTTCGCCTGGCCAGCTCGTCTGACGAGTCGGGCGGTCCCGGTCGAGCCGCGTGCCGCAGGCCGCCACCCAATCACGAAGGCGGGCGCGAGCATCCGCGAAGTCGCGGTGCCAGCCGAGGGGTGCCGAGCCGTTCTGCTCTGGATCGTATGCGCACAGCCAGTGCAGGTGCAGCGCCGACAGTTCCCAGAGAAGTTCGGGGTGGCGGTGCCAGTAGGGCGGCACGACACTGGCGGGAAGCCCGTAGGTGTGGCGAAGCCAGTCCACCCAGCGGTTCAGTTCGAGCAACTCGGCTTCGAGATCGTTGGCGGTCAGCAGGTTCCAGTTGACCGGGTGCGGTGGCTCGGGCGCATCGAATCGCGGGGACGCCGGGCCTGCCTCGGGTGGCATGTCGTCGTGCTCGGGGAGGAACTGATCGGTCATGGCTCGGTTGCTCACATTCCGATAGCCGTCGCGGTGGACGGCACAGCCTGCTGAGGTGCGGCGAACGCGGTCGCGTCACGGCCGGAAGTGCGTTCGCTGCGATCCACTTCGTAGCGGGTGCGGGCGAGGTCGTGTCCGATGCGCGTCGCGATGAACTCCTCGCCTTCGTAGCGCTGGCCGTTGCGCTCGTAGGAGTAGTCGCGCACCCGCCCGTCGGCGATGATGTTGTCGCCCTTGGCGAGCCGCTCGGCTCCCTGCTCGGCGGCACCGCGATACGCGATGAGGTCGTGGAAGGTCGTCTCCAGTTGCGTGAAGGTGTTATCGGACTCCTTGCGGTAGTGCTCGATGCCGACCTTCATGTAGAGGCGCGCGTCGCCGCGCTCGGTGTAGCTGAGCTGCGGATCCGAGGCGACGAACCCGGAGATGGACTGGTGGGTGTGAATGGCCATGATGGCGCCCTCCTGAACTCGGGCGACCAGCCGTGTGTGGCCGCTGTGTCAGGCAGGTGCGCTTCCGTACCCAGGTCTGCGCTCAGAGGGCCGGGCGGCGCAGTAGTGATTCGAGTTCGCTGCGGTCGCTGCGGAGCTGCGCGGCGTCGGGCCGGGTCGGCCAGGCGCGCAGGTCGGTGACGATGGGCGGCGCGGAGCGCAGCATCGTGATGCCGGTGCCGAATGGCAGGGTGCGGATGCGGTCGGGCGGCAGGATCGGGACGCGACGGATCGAGCGCTGGTTGGAGCGGGTGCCGTGGTCGCCGAGGGTCACGCTGTCGGTGTACTCGTCACGCTCGCCGATGAGGGTGGAGAGGTCTTGAAGGTCGCGACTGTTGGATGCGCCGCCGAGGATGATCTTGACGATGCTGGCGTCCCAGATCGCTCCGGCCTGATGCTCACTCCACCTGTCGCGAGCCTGGGCGAGGGACTGCAAGACCGGCATGGTCGTGATCCCAGTGCCACCGCCTTCGGCCATGAGCGTCGGCAGTGACGGCAGAGGGGCGAGGTTTCCGATCTCGTCGAGTGCGAGCAGCAGTGGTGGGTCGAGCCGTGCTCCGGGTGAGCGGGCGGCGAGCCGGCGGGCGGTTTCGATGAGGTCTTCGACGAACGCCGCGACAAGCGATGCGGAGGCTCCCGCTCCGGCACCGGTGGCGAGCAGGTAGAGGGTGCCTTGTTCGGTGAGGAAGGTCTCGGGGTTGAAGTGTTCGTGCGGGCCTGGGGTGACGGCATCGAGCACGCGCGGGTCGGCGAGCGCGGCGAGTGCGAGGGAGACGCCTTGCCAGATGCTGTCGCGGGTCTTGGGGTCGGCGTCGATCATCGCGGCCAGGGAGTCGTCCCAACCCATCGCCGCGTTCGGGTGCGAGTTCAGGATCGCGACGGCCTCGGACGCCGCGCTGGGATCAAGAGTCCACCTGAACAGCTCGGCGGGCGGGCGGCCGTCCAGCGCGGCAGCGTGCAGCAGGCTCTGAAGTGCGGTGCGGGTCTTGCCCTCCCAGAACCCGCCGGACTCGACGCCTCCGGCGGACAGTCCCGTGGCGGCTGCGAGTCCGTTAGCGCGGATCATCGCCGTCAACGGATCGTCACAGCCGCGAATGGGTGACCAGCGCAGCCCAGCGGGGATGCCCTCGGCGAGGTGTTGGGGGTCGAACACGGCGACCGGCCCGCCCTTGCGGCGTCGAGCGCGGAGGGTCGCGGTGAGGTTGTCGGGTCTCGTGCTGGTGGTGACGACCGCGCCGGGGGCGTCGAGGATCGTATTGATGACCACGTGCAGGCCCTTGCCTGAGCGGGGCGGGCCGATCAGCAGGATCGAGTCCTCGACCGATGCCCAGACTTTCTTGCCACGACTGGCACCCAGGAGGTAGCCGACATCCTGTGGTGCAGGTGACTCCAAGGAGGGTCGCAGGGTGGCCGCGCGGTGAAGCAGTGCCTTCGCGGATGCTGCGGTCTTGACCTCGTGACTGGTCGCGATCCCGGCGAGTCGGTGCGGATCGGTCTCTGTCTTCCGGGTGTGTCGGCGCAGCACGATCCATACCCAAACGATCCCGGCAGCGAGTCCGGCGAGCAGTGCCGTGCTGACGAGCCAGTAGACGACTGGGTTGAGCCCGTCGGCACCGAGCGCGGTCGCCGGATCACCAGGGTTGAACAACACGGCGAGACCCGCCGCTGCACCGGCGTCGGGCTGCGGTGTGCCTGTCAGGAACGCGGCGACGCTGCCAGCGGCGCGGAGGACGAGAGCGATCCCGAACATGCCGATCAGGCCAATCGGTGCGGCGTTGGTGAGTTCGTCGCCCATGCCCCCGGCCTGCCGCTGGTTCATGTCAGCCGCCGCACCGCGAGCGTGCCCGAGATACGCCCGAACAGGATCACCTCGTGCGATGTTCCGGCGGGCAGGTCATCGAGGTCGATGAGCGCACGTGCCTCCCCGGTTCCGGTGGCGTCGGTATGGGAGACGATCGTCGCGACGGCGACATCCTCGCCAGGCACGAACCCCTCCGCGGTGACCTCAGCCAAGCGCGGCACCCGTCGGGCGTGACGACTCCGACGAGTCTCCGGCACCGGAGTCTCGGGCGGTGCGACTGCGCGTCGAGGCTTGCGGGTGCGGAGGATGTCGGTGAACACACTTCCGTCGCTCTCGCGGACCTCGACCCGGACCGCGATCGTGCGGTCCTTGGTAATGGCATCCATGAGCGGCCCGAACCTCGCCCGCGTCCACGCGCTCGCACCCGACTCCTCGAAGTGGGTTCCATCCACCGTGGCGGTGAGGGTGCCGTCATCGGCAACGGTCACGAGGACGTGCGGCAGCTCGACGGGAGCCATGTTCTCGTCGTCGGTCGTGGTGGATCGGCACGGACCAGTGACGTTCATCGGTGACCTCCCGCTGCGCGGCTGCTGGTGTCGAACAGTGCGAGTTCGTCGGGGTGGAGCTGGTGTTGGCAGACGAAGCTCCTGGCCTTGATCCGCCACAGGCCTTGGCCGACGCCGAGGTTCGGCAAGAGCTGCTGCTCGGTGCCGGTCAGGCCGAGGGCAGTTGCGGTCGGCCCGAGCTGGTCGGACTCCTGCCGGTACACGATCCGCGTCTCTGCATTCGCCAGCAGCGAGTTGGCCAGGGAGCGCATGGCGGAGCCTTGGTCGCCCACGTTGTCGAGGTCGGTGAGCTTGTGGAAGATCAGCATGTTCGCGATCCCGTAGTGCCGTGCGAGTCGCCAGTGCGCATCCATCCGCCGCAACAGCGCCGGGTGGGACATGAGTCGCCATGCCTCGTCGTAGATCACCCATCGCTGCCCACCGTTCGGGTCGAGCAGTGCGGATTCCATCCACGCCGACGAGCACGTCATCAACACCGAGATCAGCGTCGAGTTCTCGGTGACCCGCGAGAGATCGAGCGAGATCATCGGCAACGACGGATCGAACGCGACCGTCGAAGGACCGTCGAACAGCCCGGCCAGGTCGCCTGCGACGAGGCGGCGCAGTGCGTGGCCGACGAGCCTGCCGTCCTCGGCCAACCGGCCGTCGGCATCCGAGCTTGGGGCGAGAATGTGATCGACGACCATCGGGAGGATCGGCACGTCGTTCTCCCTCACCGTCTGGGTCAGGGCGATGTCGATCGCGGTGTGTTCCAGCGGCGACAACCCGCGCGCGAGCACGGTCTCCGCGAGCGCACCGATCAGGTCACGACGCCGCGCCGCGACGGTCGAGGCCCACTGCTCATCCGACAGGCCACTGGGCCGGTGGCCTTCATCGAGTGGATTCAGGCGAGTGTTGAGGCCGTGGCCGAGGACGATCGCGCGCCCGCCGACGGCGTTCGCGACGGCGGTGTGTTCGCCCTTCGGGTCGCCTGGCACGTACACGCGCCGCCCGAACGGCAGCGACCGCGTGTAGAGCGACTTCGCCAGCGAGGACTTGCCGGAGCCGACGATCCCGGCCAGCACCACGTTGGGCGCGGTGATGATCCCGCGCGCGTAGAGCACCCACGGGTCGTAGACGAAGCTCCCAC
This sequence comes from Microbacterium meiriae, assembly GCF_040685015.1. Lineage (NCBI taxonomy): Bacteria > Bacillati > Actinomycetota > Actinomycetes > Micrococcales > Microbacteriaceae > Microbacterium > Microbacterium meiriae. The sequence goes on from NZ_JBFBHD010000002.1 coordinate 624,228, forward strand.
CCGAGTACAGGTCCTGACCGACGAACACACCATCCGCGCCGAGCCCGCCCTCAGCGACGAACGGGTACGCACCCGCCAGCGTCGCCGACGTGTCCTGATGCCGCGTCAGATGGAACCGACCCGGAGTCCGCAGCCGCGCAGCACCCGGCTCGCCCGCCTTCGGCAAGTACACCGTGGCGCGCCGCTCGGCACGCTCCTCCTCAGCCTTCGCCTTCGCAGCGGCGAGCGCGGTCCTTCGCTGCTCAGCGTGGAGCCGGGCCTCTGCCTTGCGGCGTTGCTTGCGGAGCCTCCGCCGCTCCTTCGACGGTGCCACTAGAACGGCTGTGTGCAGCCGCGCGCAATCCTCGGTCACCGCACCAGCCCCCGCGCCTGCTTGACCGCCGTGATCTTGGCCGGCTCGAACCACGACCGATCCCGCTTCGCCGTCGGCAGATCGGCCCGCTCCGGCGCGCCCGGCGACGAGTACGACACCATCAACTCCGGCCCAGCCTGCGCCGGAGCGGACTCGACCGGCTCGGCATCCGGGGCCTCTGCCTCCGGTTCGGTGTAGCGCCTCAGTAGCGAGACGTAGCCGACGTGCGGGTTCACGACCAGCGCGTAGTCGCCCGAGAGCGCCACCCGGTCGTTGGTGCCCTCGCCGGGCTCGTCGTACACGTACCCGTTCTCCAGAGCGGCCTGCGTGGTCTCGTCGCCGTAGTCCCACTGCGCGAGGAAGTCCACCGCATCGACATGCCCCAACTCGCCGAGGATGCGCAACGGCCGGTCAGCCTCCTCTCCCTGGAGGAACACCACGCTGACCCACCGCGAAGGCGCGGCCTCCTCGACGGCGGGCTCGGGGTGCCAGGCGATCCGTCCCGCAGCGATGAACCCTTCCGCGAGCCGGTCATACGCCCGGTCGACGAGGTTCGCCGCCTGACGCAGCTCTTCCGCGGCAGCGAGGGCGTCTCCCACTCCTGCTTCGTGGTTGCCGGCGTCGTCGAAGGCGTGCGCGGCCTTGCGCTCGTGAACATCGGCGATCTGGTCGAGCGCCTGCCGCAGCGAGCGCATCCCCGAGGACAGATCACCGATCACGCCGTACATCTCGGCGGGCTGATCGAAGCCCCGGCTCGCGTGGGCCAACCCCGGCAGCGCCTCGGACGCCTCTGCGGCGTCGGCAGTCGAATCGAAGAACGTGGGCATGGTGGCCTCCTCGCAAGTTGTGTGATGGGGAGGTGTGCTGCGATGACCCCAGGCGCTGTCGGAGGTGGCTGACATACTTGATGGAGGCGTCGGAGGGAGGCACGAGGCAGTCACCGGCGAGAAGGAGAGCCCATATGGACGACCCGCGCGACGAGTCCGGTAGCGACGACGCCGTTGGCACGCAGACCTCGGAAGATGGTCAGATCAGGTCCGACGCACTTGAACTCGCAGCTTCCACGACCCTCGTCGAGGTGACGCCAGGCGTCGCAGTCGTATTCGGCGAAGTCCCCGACGGTCTTGAACTCATCAGCCTTGACATGGTGCCGTCCTTCGACCGCGTTCAGCTCTCCACCGCTCTCGGCTCCTTCGGCAACGCAGGCACGATCGTCGGGAACATCGCGGAGGCTGTGTCGAGCGCGCAAGGCCTCTTCCGCGTCAACGATGCGACGCTGTCTCTGCTGAAGAGCGGCGGTCAGATGGCCGCGAAGGACGGCGCAAAGCTCGGAGCGATCTTCAAGAACGGTGAACTGGTCGCGCAGGCACGCTTCATCCCCGCGTCGATGACGGCCGCCACGGCGATCGCAGCCATCGGCCCGGCTGTCGCCATGATCGCGCTCCAGATGCAGCTAGGTGAGATTTCGGGCCTCGTCCGCTCCAACATCCAGCTCACGACGCAGACGCTCAAGGCCATCCGGAACGAGCAATGGGCAGAGCTTGAAGGGCTGGCGGAGTCCGTGGATGAGGCAGTCAAGGAGACCCGCGAACTCGACGCCATCACAGACTCTGTCTGGGAGCCCATCGCTCCTAGCGGTCCCAACATCCGCAAGCAGTTGAAGTTATACCGCAAGAACGTGGCAGGCCATGTCCAGGAACTTGGAAAGCTCGACGGTCGTGCTCGCCGCCAGTACCTCGAATCCAACGCCGAAGCGATCGTCTTCGATACGTACGCGCTTCTCAGCTCGCTCAAGACCCACGCGGAGTACCAGGCTGTCCGAGCTGCCCTCGCCAGAACACGAAGCACCAACGACGAGAGCGAGGCGCAGCTCTTCGACCGGATCGCTCGGAACACTCCCGTCGAGATAGACGAGTCGCTCTCCGAAATCCGTTCGCTGACCGAGTCGCTCGTCCGGGAGTTGCGGATCATCGCCGAACTCCCTGGCCGCGCCACCGTGCCTCTCACGAAGAAGCGGAAGGACGCAAAGGCGTCCCAGCTCACTTGCAGGCAGCTCCTGGAAGCCATCGAGCCCTTGGCCGACATGCTCCATCCTGCCGTCGGCATGCCTGCCGTTCCGGATACGGTGTGCGGACCCGAAGGGCTCGATCTTGATCCCTATCTGCATGTGCTTCGGTGGTTCTTGGAGGACGGAGAGCAACTCCGCAGCATTGCATTCCCCTACCAGACCGGCGCGCACAACCTCACAGGAGTGGTGCCAGCGCTCCTGGCCAAGCGTGTCGATACCGCCTGGGACGCGCTCGCCCCAGGAAGAGCCGGCGCGATCGTCGAGATACTCACGTCCAGCACCTTCGTCGCGGTAACTGACCGTCGAATCATCACCGCGACACCGAAGACGCTTCTACGCCGTGGCGAGCTTGGCGCCACGTACCCACTCGATGAGGTGAAATACGTGCGGCCGAGAACGAATCACGACGAGCGAGTGCGGCCAACCATCGGCGTCACCACAGAACGAAGTGATGTCCAGTGGATGTTCCCTGCTGATGCCGACCCCGAGAGCATTGATGCCCTGGTGACCGCGATCGCAGACGGCGCCTCTGGTCGCACCGAAGCACGGGCTGCTATCGCTGCCGCTGAGTCACCGTCCGCGTAGCCTCTACACCTTGCGGCAGAGCGGGAGCGCGGCGGCGGTGAACGCGGCGGCTTGCTGGCCGACGAGGAGCCGGGTCTCGCACGACGCTTGGATCGCGGCCTGCTCGATGGCGGCGACTGCGGCGTCGAGTTCTTCGACGGTGCGTGCGGAGACGGCTATGAGGCCGGTGTAGCGGAGGATGCCGTGTCCGGCGGTGAGGTCGGCTTCTTGTTGGAGCACGTCGTGGTATTCGGCGGTCTGGGAGGCGTCTTCGATCTGGCCGATCTTCGCGCGCTGGGCCTGGTCGGAGATGTGCTCGACCTTCTTCTTGCGGATGTCGCGGGCAGCGGCATCGGACCGCATCGGGGTGCAGATCAGTGAGAACGATCGCTGGATGCCGGTGGACAGCAGCACCGGCGACAGGAACCCCGGGTACACCAGCGATCGCGGCCACTCGCTGACCCAGAGCACAGCGTGGTGGGCGGAGTCGGTGCGGAGCTTGCCCCAGGTTTCGGTGACGGCGACCGGTCCGGCGGTGGCGAGGGACTGGCCGAGTCTGCCGTGGCGTTCCAGGGTGGCGGCGATGGCGGGGTCGTAGGCGGAGCGCAGCATCACCGCGATCTGCCCTGGTGTCAGCCATCCCGACGGCGACAGGTCGGCGGAGCGGAGCGCGGCGACGAGCGTGTTCATCTCTTGCCGCAGCACCGCGGCAGCACCGCGAATCCCGCCGCCCGCGGTCCTGATCTGCCGGGCACTGGTCTTCATGTCCAGTGACAGCGAGAGTGTGGTGGCGTGGCGTTCGCCGGCGGGTCCGGCGCGGTCGATGAGTTCGGCGTAGGTGTCGGCCGCCCACGATCCGTCCGGGGTGCCGTGGGTTGCCCACCATTCGGCGAGTCCGGTGCCGGAGTCTGGGAGGGTGCGTTCGAGGACTTGCAGGGTCGCGATCCGCCCGGAGCGACAGACGGTGGCGAGGACGCGGCCCCACGAACTGACACGGCGTTCCTGCTCGCCGGGATCGAGCAGCACGAATGCCGGGTGGGTGACCTCGCACACGACGGTCAACGTGGCGGCGTGGGGGTCGTGGATCATCCCGGCCCCGGTGTCGGGGTCGGTGTACTCGCGCAGTCGCGCCATGTCGCCAGGCAGAGCGAGAGTGCCGACGGGGCGCGGGACGACGATCCTGCGCCGGTACAGCAGTTGCCCGCCGGTGGTGCGCCACAGCCACCAGCAGGCGATGGGCAGCCACTCCACGATGGGCCGGCCTGCGATGGGTATCCAGGTCAGCGCGGCGGCGAGTACCCAGACGGGAGCGGTGTAGGCGAGCAGCATCCCGCCGCCGGCGTAGAACGCGCCGATGAGCGTGGCTCCGCCGATGGCGAGCGTGACGAGCTGGGTCAGCGACAGGCCGAGGAGGACACCGCGGCGGGTAAGGCGGGAGAACTTCACCGGCACGAGTTCGCCCGCGGCGGGCCGGTCGTGGTTCGTGCTGCTCATCGTCTACTCCTTCGGTGGGCGTGGCGCGGGCGGCGGGGGCGGCTTCGGCGGCGGTGACGGATCGGTGCTCGGCGGTCGTGGTGCCGGGCTCGACTGCGGTGCCGCAGGCGCTGCTGCGGGCGGTGGCGGTGTCTGCGCGGCGGCGGCGTCGGCGTGTTCGCCTTGGGCTCCCAGCGCGGTTCCGGCCTTCGGTCCGGCGGTCGCGGCCCCCTTGGCGACACTCGCCCCGACCACGACGCCCGCTGCCACGGGACCGGCTGCGGATGCGCCGCCCCCGCCTGCTGCGGCCCCTCCACCAGCGGCGGCCCCTCCACCAGTGGCGGCACCTCCGCCACTCGCGGCGGGTCCTGGTGCCGGGGTCTTCGGCGGTGGCGGTGCGCTGCTCCCACCGCCAGAGGCTCCGTCCGTGTTCCCACCTCCGCCGCTTGTTCCGTCGAGTACCTTCTTCGGCTCTCCGCCACCTGCTTGCGGCTTGGTCGGGACGGGGATCGGGCGGTTGAGGGCGCTCTTGGCGTCCTGCTCGGAGCCGATCGCGTGGTACATGTCGAACCCGACGAACGCGATGAACTTGTACGTGAGATACGGGGCGAACGCGGCCATCGCCATCAGCACGATTCCCGCGATGGGGTCGCTGATCGAGGCGAGGTCGGCGTCGATGGGTGCGGAGACCTGGGTGATCGCGACGAGGAACATCACGACGAGCACGAGCTTGGAGCAGATCAGGGCGATGACGAACATCGCCCACTTCCCGATCCACCCCCGTGAGGCGTCCCAGGATGCGCCGCTGAACGCGAGCGGCGCGAACACGACCGCCACCAGCAGTAGTGCCTTCCTGACGAGGAGAGAGAGCCACACGATCGCGGCGGCGGTGATCGCGAGGCCGGCCATGAAGATCGTGATGATGGCACCGACGCCGGGGGCGGCGATGTTGATCCCGACCAGTCCTGCGGCGAGGAGGGCGATCTTGTCGCCCATCGACTCGGTGGTCTCTCCCGCGGCCTGCACGATCCCGATGCACAGCTGATCGACGACTTCCAGCAGCAGCGCCGTGAGCGTGATGACCACGAACGATCCGAGGACGGATTTCGCCAGGCCGAGCGCGGCGCGGGTGAGGGCGGTGGGGTCGCGGCGGATCAGCCCGGTAATGAGTTGGAGGCAAAAGAAGATCAGCATCACGAAGACCGCGATGCCGAACAGCAGGTTGTAGACGGCGATGTAGCCGGGCTTGGTGACATCCACCAGCGTCGTGGTGTCGAAGACCGACCAGACCGCCTCGAACAGCCACCCCGCGGCGGCACCCATCGCCTGCGCGAGCCAGTCGAACGGGGCCGCGACCAACGAGGCGGCACCTTCGCCGACGGCATCGCAGACCGAGGAGATCACCGGAACGTCGCATACGCCCATCACGAACACCAGCTCTCGATGACGACAGGCGGGTCAGACGGACTGGCCGACGTTCCAGAAGAAGTTGATGAGCGTCACGCTCGCGCCGCAGATCACCGCTGCGCCGCAGGAGACGAGGACGCCGATCTTCCCGCGCGAGGCGAGGTGCGGGTTCGACGAGTTCGCGCCGAAGCCCCACACGATCGCGGACACGATCAGCGCGAGCACGCTGAGGATCAGGCCGATGGTCATCACCGCGCCGACGATGGTGCGCAACTGGTTGATCCCCGGCAGGCCGTCGGTGTTGGGGTCGATGTTGATGTCCATCGGCACCAGCAGCGGCGCGGACATCACGTTGGCGAGCAGATCGAACACGGTAGGTCTCCTTGGCGACGGGCGGCCCGCCCACGAACTCGCAGACGGGGTACATGCGACAGGTGCACCTGCGGCCCCTCGGCAGTGCAAACGTCGATGCCCACGCCGGTGAGGACGTGGGCATCGAAAGGTTCGGAGACGTTCGGCGTCAGAGTTGTTGGCCGAGGTTGAGGAGCCAGTTCATCCAAGCGACTCCGCCTCCGGCGAGGGCGGCGGCACCGACGGCGACGAGGACTCCGGTTCGGCCCTTGCTGGCGGTCGCGTAGTTGCCGTGGGCGGTTGCGATGGCCCACACGATCGCTGAGACGATCAGCATGAGGACGGCGACGATCAGGACGAAGGTCAGGAGCGCGCCGACCACGGCGCGAAGGTCGCCGATGCCGCCAAGCCCGTCGAAATCAGGGAACACTCCCATCGCAGATCACCCCTTGACTGTGACGTGGAGGTGGTCGAAGTGGCCTCCGGTGATGGAGGCGGGGTCGTGCATGCCGCCGCCGTTGTACGGACGCCAGCCCTCGCTATCACGGGCGACTGACCAGATCTGGCCTTGCCAGATCAGGTACTCGACACCGAGCACGTCGGCGTTGTCCTTCATCCAGTTGGTGGCCTTCCAGCCGACGTCGAGTTGCGCCGGGGTGGGTCGCTGGCCGATGTGGTTGCCGAAGGTGATGTCACACGCCCTGCCGAGGGAGTGCTCGGACTTGGTGCCGGGGCGCGGTGAGTAGCAGCCCCAGCCGGTGTCGGGGAACGCGGCAAGGGTCTGCTGGTAGAGGTGGAGCATGCGGGCGGTGATCTTGCCCGAGCTGGTGGGATCGTCGACGAGCCGGTCGGGGTCTCCATCGACTCCGGTCGGCGTGCCCGCAGTGGCGTTGTTGCAGGCGGCGGGTGATCCGCCGGTCGCCGTGGGCAGGTTCGCGGCACCGTGCTCGTTGAGCCAGGCGGCGGCGTCGATGGCCTCACCGTTCGTGCCGCCGGGCCGGACCTCGAAGTGCAGATGTGCGCCGGTGCTCATGCCGGAAGAGCCGACATCGCCGATGTGCTGGCCGGCGCTCACGCGGTCTCCGCGGCCGACGTGGATGCCGCTCTGCCACATGTGCGCGTACGCGGTTGCGACAGTCTTGCCGGCGATGGTGTGCTCGATGACGATGAGGCCGCCGTACCCACCGGAGAACTCCGCGACGGTGACGGTGCCGTCAGCGGCGGCGAGGATCGGCGTGCCGTCGGGCGCGGCGAAGTCGGTGCCGGTGTGCATCTTTCGTTCGCCGGTGATCGGGTGCACCCGCATCCCGAACGGCGAGGTCAGCACCCAGGTGCCCTCGGGCAGCGGCAACACCACCCGCGACGACGAGACCGCCGGACCATCCACGCCACCAGCGGCACTGCCACCTCTGGTGAGGGCGGCGAGGATGCTGTCGGCGACGGGCGCGTAGTTGCGGTACCGGTCGGGGTAGGCGGACACCTCAACGGCTTGGGCGGCTTCGCCGGGGTCCATCTGTTGCCAGCCGGGAATGTCGAGCAGGCCGCGCGGTGAGGGGTAGTTCGGTCCGGTCGGCCCGCCGAAGAACGCTCGCGCTTGGTAGGTGGGGTCCATGAGTTCGGCGACGGTGCCCCACCCCGACTGTGGGCGCATCTGGAACAGGCCGAGGGAATCGTGGTCACCGCCGTTGCCGTCGTTCGGATAGTTCGCCGACTCCGGGTAGGCGCCTGTGTTGGTGAGCATCCGCAGCGTGGACTCGGTGAGCGCGGCCATCAGCGCGATCTTGATTCCCGGCCTGCCCACGTCGGTGATGCCGTTGCCGACGGCGATGATCGTTGCCGCGTGCGTGAGCTGCTGACGATTCAGGGTGAAGGTCTCGCCGTTGGCGGTGGTCACGGTGAGCGAGTCAGGGATCGGGCCGAGGTTCACGGTCCCGGCGGAGGTGGCGCAGTAGGCCGCGGCGGGGTTCATCAGCACCCCGATCCCGAGGAGTGATGCGGCGGGTGCGAAGAACAGCAGCACCAAGGCTGCGATGGCGGCTTTGCGGAACACGACGCCAACCCCTTCAGCGCAGCGGGTTGTCGAGCTGCGACAGCCGCAGCAGATGGCAGGTCGCGTAGGTCGGTGCGCAGACGACGAACACGGTGAACGCGACCGGATGCTCGCTGGTGACCTGCTGCCCGTTCCAGACCCCGGCACGATGGCGAGTGCCCTCGATCGTGACGGCCGTCGTTCCTGCCGCGAGCTGCCCCGGCTGGGCCTGCGCCGCCGCCTCGGCCCAGGCATCGGGGACGTAGGCGGTGTCGATGGTGAGGTGCTGGCGGGTGGCGTACTGCCGCAGCTCGATCCAGGCGTCGCGGGTCGGCAGGTACGCGGCCACGTCGGAGGCCAGCCCCGCCTGTTCCTCGCCGCTGGGGTCTCCGACCGCGAGGATCACCGAGGTGTAGTCCAGCGGCCACAGCCCCGACGCCGTGTCCCACGCAAACAGCGTGGACGCGACCCCACGCGCGAAAGTCTCAGGATCGGCAGAACGCGGAACCGCTGGAACCCGCGGTGGCCGGGGTGTGCTCGGTGCCACCGTCGGCGGTGCCGTCGCGACCGGGCCGGGCTCCGGGTCGGGATCGGGGCTGGTGTTGCTGCGGGGGCCGGCGAGCAGTCCGTAGACGCCGACGCTGGCGAGGAGCAGCAGGACGATGCCGGCGGCGATGAGGGCGACGAATCGGCGGCGGTTCCCGGGATCAGTGGGTGCAGGGCTCATGCCGAGCAGGTGCACACCCGGCACCTTGCTGTGGTCAGAACGCGCGGAGTCGGGGCCGCTCCGCCGCGCCTTCGCGCGCGGCTCGGAGTGCATCGGCGAACCGGACGGTCCCGTCGGCGGTGGCGAGGAAGTTCTCGAACTGCTCGTCGGTCAGTTCACCGGCGAGGGTGTCGGCGTCGTAGTGGGTCCACCAGTTCGTCAGTTCGCCCCAGGTCTGGATGAACGCGCGCGGTGGGTAACGGACGGGTTGCCCGTCGTCGGTGGCCAGGGGCAACGGACGCGGTGGGGTGCGCTTGCCCTTCTTTATCGACTTCGCTCTGGCCACGGCGGCTTCGGCGCGGGCGTGCAGTTCGGCCTCGCGCCGCTCTCGCTCGCTGGTATCGGCATCGCGGATCGCTTGGTAGATAGGATGCACCGGGTCGCCAGCCTCGATCCGCTCCAGCCCGGCGGCGGCCTCGGCGCGCAGAGTCTCGGGCTGGATCGGGTTGTTGGCGATGTCTTCGAGGTAGCCGATCTTCTCCAGTGTCGTGTGCGAGGCACCGCCGGGAATCATCGCCGCCGCCTGTTCACGGGCCTTTCCGAGCGGCCCGTTCGACGGTGGTGCAAAGTTTGCACCACCGTCGTTCCCCGGCTGGTTCTCGCTGCTGAACTGGGTAGCGCTCTTGCGTCGGGCGGCGTCTTCGGCCATGACCTGCTTAATCTCGCGGTAGAGTCCGGCGGCTTCGAGCTGGGTGTACGGCTTGTGGAGCATGTTGTCGTCCTGCTCGGCGAGGAGCTGCCCGAGCCGGTCGGACAGGCCACTGCGAACCCACACGTTGACGGTGCGCCAGCCGAGCATCTTGATCGCGGCAAGGCGTCGTGCCCCGCACACCAGCACGCCGTCGATGGTGATCGTGAGCGGTTGCAGCAGGCCGTCGCGCCCGATGGACGCGGCCAGAGCGTCGATGTCGCCGAGGTCGGCGCGGTGCCGGGTGCCGACGAGGATCGAATCGACGGTGCGGTCGAGTTGGATGCTGCCGATCTGTGGCTCGGTCATGACGACTCACCGCCTCCACCACTCGGAGCGGCAAGTGCGAGCGCAAGGATCAGGTCGTCGTCGCGGAGCAGCAGGTCGAGGGTCTCGCCCAGTAGCAGCCGGAGCAGGATGCCGCGACCGCTGCTGGTGGCCACGTAGGCCGGGTGTGGGTTCCCGAGTAGCGCTTTCAGGAGCGCGGCCCAGGATCGGCGCGGCAGGTCGAGTAGTGCCCGCGCGTGCCGATCGCGGCGCAGTGCCTCGTGGGCGGACTGGCGGGTGCCGGCCTTCATCAACGCTCCGCAGACGTGCTCGACAGCGGCCCTTGCCGTATCGGCCGGCCAGTCGAGCAGGCACAGCATCGCGATGGCGTCCTCGGCCGCCGATCCGGCGGACATGCACGCCTGCGCCGACCCGAGACTGTCGCGCGGCTCCGGTTTGAGGTCGCTGGAGTGGAGGTCGGTGGTGTGGAACGCGGGGTGGTAGTCGGCCAGGGCGGTGTCGCGTTCGGAGAACCGTTCGGGGTCGTGGAACGCCGAGACGTGCGCGCGGCGGGCCTGGTGCACCGAGCAGAGCAGACCTTGGGCGCGTTCCTCGTAGACGCAGGTGATCCGCACGGCGTGGGTGATGATCGCCCACGGATCGTTGGCCTCGCGGGTCGAGCGGTACTGCATCGCGTCGAACGCCGCCGTGACCGCCTCCCAGGTGTCGAGCTTGTGCTTCCTCGCGAGAGCGCGGTACTTATCGGCGGCGAACTCCATCAGGTCGCGTGCCACCGCGTCGTGAACCCAGGCGTCCTCGCCGCTCTCGGCGAGGCGATTGAGCAGGGCGCGCAGGCCCTCGCCGGTGGTGAAGTCCTCAGCCCCGAAGGCCGTCGGCTCGGTCCTGGTGTTCCTGCTGGTGCTGGTTGGTGTGGTCATGGTGTCGGCACCTCCTGGCAGGCAGGTGCGCACGCGCTCCCACGAGTGCGTCCTGCATGCCGGTGCCGTCGCAGCCATGACCTGTCACCACCGTCAACTCATCGAGACCCCGGAGCGGGACAGCTGCGACGCAGGTGCGGTGCTGCGCCCGAACGCGGAGATCGGTGGCAACCGCCGGGCGCGATCTCCAAGACGACGAACACCGGCACCGATGGGGGTGCGGGTGTGGCGTGCCAGCTCGGCCTGGAAGTCGAGGCCACGCCCGGCGGCGTGCGCCGAATGCCGGGCGATCAGGTCGGTGGGGCGCACCCACTCCACGCCGCGCCCGCGAACGAGCGCGTGCTGCTTGTCGTCGCGGGCGACCTGCGCGGCCCGCACCGCTTCCGGCGTGCTCGTCGCTTCGACGGGCTCGGGTCGCTCCCGCGGCTCCTCGGGCACGAGGCGTGCGGGATCGGGCCTCGCGGGGTCGTTCTGTTGCGGGTTGTCGGTGGTGTTCATGGGGTCGTCTCCTCCCGCTCGTCTGCGGTGTCGGTGGTGTCAGTGAGGTGCGCGACGGCGAACCATCTGCCCACGGTCGAGGGATGCACCCCGAGTTCGCGGGCGATCCGCTTGTTCGACCAGCCCGCCTCGCGCAGCTCCCACCCCAGCGCCCGCCGATCCGCCACACCGTCGTTTCGACGGGTCGGTTCCGGCCCGCCAGACGGCAGCTCTGGCATGGGCTCGACGGCGACCGTAGAGAACGCGGCGGCCGGTTCCTTGTCGGGGTCGGTGGTGCGGGTGAGGATCACGGTCAGGTGCGTGATGGCGAGCAGAACGACGGGCGGCACCGCGGCGACCGAGGCTGCGAGCATCCGTGGCACGTCGGCGTCTGCGGCGACGACTGCGTGAATGGCGTTCGCTGTCACTGAGACAAGCGCGCCGCCGACCAGCAGCGCCCACGGATACCAGGCCGAGCGCTGCCCGGCGAGCGCGACGACGGCGACCGTGGCGACGACGATGATGCCGTCCACGATCAGCGGCCACGCCCACGCCTGCCCCGCCCCGATCCCGGAGCGAGCGGCCAGATCGGCCAACGACGTGAACGACAGCCAGAACGCCCCGGCAGCGATGAACACCGTCCCCGCGACCGCCGTCATCGCGGCCCACCGCCGCCCCTCCGATTCACGCCTCACAGCCCCGCCCTCCCGAAGGCTGCGGACGGTGGGCTCGCCGAACGACCGAACCAGCGACCCACGTTCCGGCTCCGGCCGTCTGACGCGGTCTCGGATGCGGGCTGAATGGCTCGGTAGGCAGAGCGCACGGTCGTGGCGATCTCGCGATCACCCAGACCCGCCGACTGTGCCGCAGCACCCAGCGCATCGAGCGCATCGGCGGCCGAGACGCCGTTCTCGGCGAGGCGACAGGCAGCCCAGAACAGGCCACGGTTCCGCTCGCCCTCATCCCGCCCGGCGACCCACGCCGCCAACCGCTCAGATTCCATATCCATCGAGCCGCTGCTGGGACGTGGTGGGGCGACGGGGCGCGGGTCGAGAAAGTCCCGCAGACGTGCCGCATCCACCGCGCCGACCGAGTGCGCGGCGATGTCCGCGACCTGGTAGAGCTTCACATTGCCGTCGATGATTCGCCGGGAAGGAGGAGCGATGATGTAGCCGCCGTCGCCCCGGAAATCGACACCCGCAGCGGCTGCCTGCCACGAACGCTGTTCGCTGCCTGGTGTCGCCGGGAAGTACACGTGCGCGCCACCGGTGGGTGTGCGCACCAGCAGACCCGCTCCATCGACGAGCCCCGCTTCGGTGGCGCGCTGGTACGCCGCGCGGCCATCGTGGGGGCCGTGGACATCGACATCCACGACGACAACGCCCGATGCCGCTCCCGTCGGGATGCCGATGTTCGCATTCGGTGTGCGCGACCACCACGCGGCAACCTGTTCCGGGTCGCTGCTCGCGTCGAGGAACCCACGGCGGGTCAGCGGACGCTTCCCCTCCACGAGGCACGGGAACACGGGCACCCCCGCCGCCGCGAGACTCTGCGCAGCCAAGGCCAGGTTTGGTGAGCGATCCACGCGAATGAGCGCCGCAAGGACATCGAATGGATCGGGCATCACAGCCCCCGCCCCGCCAGCGCCGACGCAGCACGCGGACGATCGGTCTCTACCGCAGGCGCAGCCGTGCGGGAAGTGCGCGGACTGGGGGTGTCACGGTCGAGGCCGGGCGGGGTGCCGTCGCCGACCTGGAGCGTGTCGAGCTGGTCGAGGATCGCCAGCGCGGTCTTCCGCACCCTCTCGCCGGTGGCCTGCACCACCTGGACGGGCTCGTGGCCGTCCACTCGGGCGGCCCAGGTCGAGACGTACGGGATCGTGTACCCGGCGGTGTCCATGCCGTGCGCGGCACCGATCATCAGCGCGACGGACTCGGCTTCGACCTCGCGGATGCCGCGATGCTGCCGCGCCTCCTCGTCGTCGGGATCGTGCATCAGCACATGCGCCAACTCGTGCGCGAGGGTCTTGACCTGCGCGGCAGGGTCCATGTTCTCCCGCACCGCGACCGTGCGCGCCTCGTAGTCGGTCATGCCGTTCGCGCCGGAGATCATCCCCTCGTGCGGCACCCGCCGCACCTCAAACCCCGCGACGCGAATCTGCCCGGCCAGCCCCTCCCACAACCCTGACGGTGCTTCGCCTTCCAGCAGCGTCGGAGCGGGCGGCACCGGCAGCGGTTCGCCGTCCGTCTGCGAGGCATCCCACACGTAGGCCGGGCGCGCTCCGACCATCCGCGAGCGCACCACCTCGTTGACCTTGTGCTTCTCTCGCGGCCCCAAGCGACGCCAGGAGTTCGGATCGGCAGGATTGGACGACGCGAACCGGCCCGTCACCGGCGCGAAGATCATGTACCCGGTCTGCCCTTTCATCACCTGCCGCCCGAGCCCCTGCCACTGCCAGTACCCGGCGACCAGGGTGGGGAAGGGCTCGGGCACGCGGCCCGCCTCGAACGCGGCCTCGTGCTGCACCCAGATCAGCATCGTGTTGTTGAATGACCGCGACCTGAACCGTGCGGCGAAGGCGAGCGCCTGCCGCCAGTCGTCACCCGAGACCAGCGACTCGACCGCGCCGGTCAGTTTCTCGTGCAGCTCGTCGAGCTTCGCCTCTCGCGCCGCGCGGGCGTCCTCGTTCGATGCCATGCTCCGGCCTCCTCTTCGGCGGGCCGCGCCAAGGTTGCGCGCGGCGGTACACCTGGCAGGTAGGCGCGAACACCCGTGCCCGAACCGTGAGCTGGACATCGTTCACCTCCTTGAGGCAGCCCGAGCCGAGACCGGGACGCGGCATTGAGCATGCTCAAAATGTCCCGGAGTCCTGTTCTAACACCGCCCATTGAGCATGCGCAAGCCTTGATTTGTGCATGCTCAACGAGTACGGTTGAGCATGCACAACCACCCTCCGGGTGGACTACATCGATGCCTTGCCCGTCGCGAAGGGAAGGGGGTCAGCCACCATGACCGAAGACGAGAGCCAGGCTGCGGCCGAAGACCTCGCCAAGCGTCTACGGCTCCTGATGGATGTCGCCGTTGCCGAGTCCGGCACTGAGCCGACCTACTCGCAGATCGCCGACTACCTCCACGAACGAGGCACCAACCTGTCACGGTCGCGCTGGACGTACATGGTCAACGGCCACCGCTACGTCCAAGACCCCGCTGTGTTCGAGGGGCTCGCTGCGTTCTTCGACGTGGACGCCGCGTTCCTGCTCGGCGAGGACGGTGCCGCTACCCCCGAGAAGGTCTCAGCGCAGCTCGATCTGGTTCGGTCCATGCGGGCAGCGAAGGTGAAGTCCTACGCAGCGCGCACCCTCGGCGACATCTCGCCGAAAGCCCTCCACGCCATCACCAAGTTCCTGGACGAGGAAATGACACACATGCCCGAGCACTGACCGGTACCGCACGACACGGAGCCGCCACCGGTCCTGCTCCCCACAGACAAGGGGCGAACCGTGAATATCGAACAGACCGTATCGGCGGCCGTCGCGGGCCTTCAGCTCGGCAACACCTTCACCTTCGACAACCTCCGCCACACCGTCCAAGACCGCCGGCACCGGCGGCTCCGCATCGTCGAACTCGCAGACCTCGACGCCCACGACGGCCTCTGCGCGGCATTGCTCTCCACCGCCGCCGAAGACTTCGTGCTCCACGCCCGCAGCGACTCCGCACTGCACCGTCAGCAGTTCGTGCTCCACGAGCTTGCCCACATGATCCTCGGGCACTGCGACGGCGACGACTGCACCGTCGACGAGGCACTACTGCCCAACATCCCGCCGCACACCCGCGCACGCCTGCTCACTCGGCAAGACCTCGACAGCGAAACCGAGATCGCCGCCGAGTCCCTCGCCGACCGGCTCGCCGCAGGCATCCGAGGGGCGGTGTTCGCCGAATCGGCCTACTCGGAGGTCTTCGGATGATCCAGACGCTCGTCGCGACGCTCATGTGGGCGCTCGTGGCGAGCCTGCTCATTTTCCGCCGGAAGCGCACCGACAGAAGCATCACCTACGCCGCGATCACCATTGCCATCGCGATGACGCTGAACGTCGATGACATCTACACGGTCGTCGATCCGCTCCTCGGCGGCACGAACATCGCGACGCTGATCGCGGACGCCCTGCTGATGACCGGGCTGTTCTTCCTCGGGCGCGGCGTCATGAAGTCCGGCGAGTACCGGCCCCGGCTTGTCCGTGCCGCCGTGAGCGCACCCGTCCTGCTCATCGCGCTACTCGCAATCACCGCATCGTTCCTGTTCATCGACCGCGGCACCACCACCACACGATTCATGAGCGACCTCGGCGCACAGCCAGCAACAGCGGTCTACTCAATCATCAACTTCAGCTACGGAGCACTCGTCATCGCAACGATGCTCGTCCTCGCCGCACGGCAGTATCGACACAGCACAGGCATCCAGCGCCTCCCCGCCGCGCTGCTCAGCCTCGGATCAACCTTCGGCGTCGCCCTCTGCCTCGCCGTGATCGTCATGGACATCGCCCATGCAGCCGGTCAACTCGACCTCATGCACGCCATCCAGGCCGCCTACGATCCGCTCTCCGTCCTCACCTTCGTGTTCCTCTGCGCCGGGTTCGCGGTCCAGCCCGCCGTCCGCCGCGCCCAGCACCACGCCCGACGACGGAACACGATCTCGTTCACGGCGCAGCTGGAGCCGCTCTGGCTCCGAGCGACACGCGCGCGACCCGGGCTGAGCCAAGCCGACCCCCTCGCCGCCAACAGCGACGACCCGGAGGGACACCTGCACCGAGTGATCGTGGAAATCCGCGACGCAATGATCGACCCCCGCATCACCTTCGACATCAGCGCCGAAGACCGCGCCCTGCTCGAACGAGCCGAGAGCCACCTCGTCGGAAACGACACCACCGTCGCAACGACGCTGCCCGTTCCAAACGTCGAGGAGCGTGAATCGTGATCGGGCGCATCGCCCTCGGCGGCGGGATCGCGGCAGCAGCAGTCGGCGGGCTCGGGTGGGCAATCGCAAGGCGCCTCACCGCACCCGTCGGCCCGCGCACGTTTGACCTCCCCGTCCGAGGAGTCGAGCACGACGACGACGGTGACCTGATCGTGCTCGACCGCACCGACCAGACCACCGCGCACGGCATCTACAACCTCTGGATCGAGCACGACCGCTGGGCACAGCTCTCCGCAGAGATCACCGATCGCGGACCTACTCGCGTCGCCCGCAGGATCACGGGCACCACATCGGGCTTCACTCCGAAGGTCGGCGACCGCGCCTCGTGGAGCGGCATCTACTACGCCACCCCAGCCGAGGCCGGACTTCATGCCCGCGAAATCGCCATCGCCGCTCCCGCAGGATCGTGCCCGGCCTGGCGCATCGACGGCGACCCTTCGACCTGGGCGATACACATCCACGGCCTCGGCAGCACCCGTGCCGGCACGCTTCGAGGCGTTCGCGTCGCGACCGAGCTCGGGTACACCTCACTGGTCGTCAGCTACCGCAACACAGCAGAAGGGCCACACGTTGGCACCGGCCGAGTGACCCTCGGCCGCACCGAGATGAGAGACGTTGACGAAGCCATCGGATGCGCCGTCCGACGCGGAGCCCAACGAATCGTGCTCTTCGGCTGGTCGATGGGTGCCGCGATTGCCCTCCAGCTCGCCGACCGGCCGCGACACGAGGGGTTGATCGCCGCGCTTGTGCTCGACTCACCAGTCCTGAACTGGCGCGAGGTCATCAAGTCCAACTGTGTTCGCAGCGGACTGCCCGCAGCAGCCGGACACCTCGCGATCCCGTGGCTCACCGTCACCCCGCTGGCGCGTGCAGTCGGGTTGCCGGGCAGCATCCCACTTCGCTCCTTCGACTGGACATCCCGAGCCGCAGACCTCGCCACGCCGACCCTGATCCTCCACGGCACCCGAGACGATTCCGCACCGATCCGGCTCTCACAAGGACTCCGAGACGCCCACCCGGACCTCGTCGAGCTGGAGACCTTCGACGCCGGCCACACCCTCTGCTGGAACACCGACCCCGACCGGTGGCACGAAACGGTGACTACCTGGCTAAACGCGCGTGTCCCACGCTGATCGGCAGAACGGAGCGACCACCCTCGGCACCCATCTCGTTCGGCCACGCCCGGAGAAACCCAACTCAAGCCGTACCTCCGCCGGTATCATCATGAGTGTTGGCCTGCCTAGGCCATGGAGCGAGGGAGGACCAACGTGGCTGAGCCGTGGCTGTCCGCAGACGACATCGCCGCCCACCTCGGGGTCACCAAAGACACCGTCTACACCTGGATCGCCGAGAAGGCCATGCCCGCCCACAAGGTCGGACGCCTCTGGAAGTTCCAAGCCAGCGAGATCGACGACTGGGTGCGACGAGGCGGCGCCGCAGGAGACGACACCCCATGAAGGCTCGAATGTCAGAGGTTTCTGCTGAGATCGAACCTGCGATGAAGCCCCTCGTGAGCGAGATTCGCAACGCCCCGCTCCGGGTGCGTGACGCGATGCGCGCGACCGGAAGGAGGACGACCGAGAGATGACGAGTTCACATGTCGCTGGGAGCGACTTCACGCTCGGCACGTTGCGGACGACCGCCAGCCATACGATTGGCATTCCCCACCTGGTGGAGCTCCTCCGCGAAGTGCCATCCGATGCGCCCGCCGAGCAGTACCGCCAAGCGGTGGTCGACGGCAACGTCCTCGGACGGCCAACTTTGGCCGGGCGGCAGCGTTCGTTCCGCCACCTGCGCGAGCTGTACTTCCTTGATCCGGGGCGTGCTGAGTTCACGGCCTTGCGGCGTTTCTGGGACATTGACCCTGCATCGCGCCAACTCCTGGCGGGGCTGCTGGCCTTCACCCGTGACGAGGTCCTCCGAGCGTCGTTCGCCGCGATCGCGGACCTCCCGGTGGGTTCGAGCGTGACCTCGGCAGACCTCACCGCTGCCGTCGCCGCTCAGTTCGGCAGCGAGATGTCCGAGTCAACCCTTGGGAAGACTGGCCGCAATACCGGGGCCTGCTGGACCCAGACCGGGCACCTTGCGGGCCGCGCCAAGAAGGTGCGCACCGAGGTGGAGGCCCGTCCGGCGGCCATCGCGTATGCGGCCTACCTCGGTCACCTCGCCGGCGGACGCGGCATCGGCGTACTCGACAACCCCTGGTCGCAGATTCTGGGGCTGGCCCCTGGCCGCACGTTGGAGGCACTGCGTGACGCGCACACCCAAGGCCTCCTTGACTTGCTCGTTGCGGGCAACGTGGTGGATGTGTCCTTCCCGACTTTCGGCGGCGTCGCATGAGCCGCGTCTCCGATCTCGTCGACGCCTACAAGGCCGAGTTGCCGCTGGCATGGAAGGACAATGTCTCGGGCGGTGAGCGCGTCTGGATGCTCGTCTACCCGCCCGACCTGGAACGCCAAATGCGGCACGCTCTGCCGAGCATCGAGTTGGCGACTACCCAGGCCGGCCGCGTCTGGGCTGTACTCGACGTCACCGACGACTTCGGGCGCTGGCTGTCCGCTCACCGGCATGCGGAAGCGTTCTACGAGGACCCGAGCGACCTCACTCAGTCGATCCTGGATCAGTTTGAGACAGCGCTTGTCGCGCGCATCCGCCAGGCTCTCGAAACGGCACCTGAAAACGCTGTCGTGGCACTCGTCGGCATCGGCTCGATCTTCCCGTTCCTGCGAGCATCGAGCGTAATCAAGTCCGTTGACTCCGCGGTCACCGGACGCCTTCTCGTGCTCTTTCCTGGGCTTCACGACCCGGAGACTCATTCATTCCGTTTGCTCGACGCGCGTGACGGATTCAACTACCGCGCGCGCGTCATCGACCCGCAGAAGGACATCGCGTGACGATCAACAACGACCTGTTCATCCGGCCGCCCCTGAGCTTCGAGATTCCGAACGACGGTGTTACCAATGTGGACCGTCCCGAGGACTCCAACCAGTGGGAAGTCCTCAAGTACGAGCTGGAGAGCTTCGTCTGCGAGGGCGAGTACGAGCACGGCCTCCAGCGCATCCTTGACTCCTACACCGGGCATCGGAATCGGACGACGCAGCCTGCCGTGTGGGTGTCGGGCTTCTATGGCAGCGGGAAGTCTCACCTCGTCCGCGTCCTCCAGCACCTGTGGGCCGACACGAAGTTTCCGAACGGTGCGACCGCGCGCGGTCTGACGAACATCCCCCAGGGCATCCAGGACCAGTTGACCGAGCTGACAACTCTCGGCCGACGCGACGGTGCCGCACCGTGGGCGGCAGCAGGTGCACTCGACCGCAGCGGCGACACCCTCAACTCGGTGTTTCTCTCGATCGTCCTCGGGTCGGCGGGACTGCCGACGCGTGTCGCCCCCGCCCAGGTTGCGCTGTGGCTCGCGGGCAACGGGCACCTCGACGCTGTTCGCGATCACGTAGCGGCCAACGGCGGAGACCTTGTCCACGAGCTGAGTGAATACAACCTCAGCACGCCACTCGCGAACGCGATCCTCGCCGCGGACCCCGCGTTCGCGTCGTCGGCCCGCGACGTACGTGCCGCGCTGCGCAACCAGTTCCCACCGGACACCCGCTCGTTCTCCACGGACGAGACGATCGCGCTGCTCAAGAAGATTCTTCAGTACGTCGGCGATGGCCAGATCCCGCCGTCGCTGATCGTCCTCGACGAGGTGCAGCAGTACATCAGCGGCGACGGCGGCCGAGCGATGGAGGTGCAGAACCTTGTTGAGTCTGTGTCGCGCGAACTGAACGGTCGGGTGCTGCTCGTCGCCACCGGCCAGCAGGAACTGACGGCTGATTCGACGCTTCAGAAGATTCAGGACCGTTTCACCGTCAAGGTCGTGCTCAAGAACCAGGACGTCGACGCCGTTGTCCGCCGTGTGCTCCTTAGCAAGGAGCCCGCCAGGAAGCCTGCTCTTGACGCCACGTTGGCGTCGGTTTCCGGGCAGATTTCCCGCCAACTCATCGGCAGCCGGATTCAGCACACCGCGGCGGACGACAAAGACCTCGCCGAGGACTACCCGCTGCTCCCGTTGCGCCGTCGTTTCTGGGAGAGCGTGCTCCGCCAGGCCGACGCCGGCCGCGCCGGTCAGCTGCGCTCCCAGCTCCGCATCGTGCATGAGGCGAACCGCAAGGTCGCTCCCCAGTCAGTCGGCACTGTGGTCGGCGCCGATTTCCTCTACTCGCAGAAGAACGAAGACCTCAACGGCGCAGGCCTGCTTCTCAAAGAGACGCAGACGCTCATCCACGAACAGGGGCAGAAGGACCCCCTGCGCGGCCGCATCCTCGGCCTCATCCACCTCATCGGTCTGCTCCCTACATCGGGCCACGGCGACATCGGCGTCCGCGCGACGGCAGACCATCTCGTCGACCTCCTCGTCGAGGACCTCTCCCACGACGGGGACCGGCTCCGGCAGCAGGTGCCTGCGGTGCTCGAAGCGCTCGCCGAAGAGGGCGTCATTCAGCAGGATGGCGAGGAGTTCCGCCTTCAAACTAAGGCGGGCCGTGAGTGGGACGAGGCATTCCGCAGGCACCACGCGCAAGTCACCGACAGCGAGGTGAGCACAGAGCGCGACTCGCTGCTACTCGCGGAGGTCAACCGGGCTCTGCCCGCTTCGATCCAGCAGGGTCGTGCCAAGGAATCCCGCAAGCTCGCGCTGCACACCGACGCCTCGCTTCCGCCGGAGTCTGATGCGATCCCGGTGTGGCTCCGCTCCGAGTGGGACGAAGGAATCACGGCGAAGCAGTTCGACGAGGCCGCCCGCAGCCTCGGCATCGAGTCGCCAATCGTTCTCGTACACCTTCCCCGACTCCAGGCTCCAGCGTTCGCCGCGGCAGTCCGCAACAAGCTCGCCGCGCAGCGCGTGATCGACCAGCACGGAATCCCGCAGGACGACGAGGGCAAGCAGGCACGAAGCGCGATGCAAACCCGCCTCAACCGTGCAACCGACCAAGTGAACGCCCACGTCCGCGATGTCATCGGCCGGGCGAACGTACTCCTCGGGGGTGGGACTTCGCCGAGCGGCGTCAGCCTGCGCGAGCGGATCGAGGCGGGCGCACAGTCCGCCGCGACCCGCCTATTCCCGCGGTTCTCCGAAGCTGACGACAACCGGTGGCCGCAGGTCATCGCGCGCGTGCGGAGTGGATCGGCGGCCGACGCGCTGAAGGCGCTCCAGTTCGATGCCGACCCAGAGCAGCATCCCGTCGTCAAAGAGATTCTCGGCCACGTCGGCCCGGCGGGCACGTCCGCGAGTGAGGTCGAGAAGGCCGTGACATCGAAGCCGCTAGGCTGGCCGCGCGACGCACTCATGGCCTCCCTCGGCGTGCTCCTAGACACAGGAGTGATCCGTGCGACGCTCAACGGGAGCGATGCGACCACGGCCGATGTACTCAAGCAGACCCGCCTCGGCAACGTGCAACTCCGCCGCGAGGTCACGGTGCTCAAGCCCGCCGAGAAGATCCAGGCCCGCCAGGTGCTGAGCAACCTCGGCTTCCCGACCGACAACGACGGACTCGTCTCGGCCGCCGAACAGGCCGTCAAGTCGCTCGTCGACCGCGCGAAAGGCGTGAGCGGGCCTGCTCCGCTGCCTGACATCACAGTGCCAGGCAGCATTCAGGTGATCTTGAGCTCGTCGGGAAACGACCGTGTGCACGCCCTGCTGGCAGCGAAGAGTGACCTCACGAGCTTCAGCGACCAACTCGGAGACCTGGAACGTAGGCTCAAGAGTCGCACACCCTCGCTCGAACTGGCGCGTTCGCTTGCATCCTCGGCCACGGAGCTGGAGTCCGCGGCGGCGGCCCGTGAGCGGCTCGACGCACTGGCCGCGAGCCGTGATCTCCTCACCGAGGCCGATCCAGTCGCCCCGATCGTGAAAGAACTCGCCGAGGCGCTCCGCGATGCCATCCACGAAGCGGCAGTTGCGTTGCGCGACGCCCGCGCGACGGCTGTCGCCAGCCTCGAACAGCAGCCAGCATGGACGGCTCTCGACGAAGCGCAGCGCGAGGCGCTCCTCACGGAACATCATCTCGGCATCGAGGCGGAGCCCAACCTTGCAGATGCTGCTGCCGTCCTGAGTGCGGCGCAGACTCGCCCGCTCCAGGGGTGGACCGCTGAACTCGACGCCATCCCGCAACGGGCTTCGCGGGCGCTGGAAGCGGCCATTCGCCTCACGACACCTGCGGCCAAGACGGCCACAGTGCGGGTTTCGACGGCGAGCCTGAGCAGCGCCGACGAGGTCGAGCGCTACATCACGGCCCTGCGGATGCAGCTTCTCGACGCCCTGAACAACGGTAGCGACACCGTGGTGGTGAAGGGCTGACATGACGACAGAAACGACGAAAGTCCTCAACTTCGACCAACGACGCTTTCTAGATGCCCAGACGCAGCGCGCCCGCGAGGCTGCACAACGCGCAGCCGAGGATGCTCTGCGCGCTCTCGCGGTTGCCGAGCCGAGCCGTCCGGGCTACCTGAGTGACGAGCAGAACAAGCTCCGGCTCGCGCTCCGCGACAAAGCACGGCAGCTCGGCGATGACACCGCATGCGCAGGTGCACCGCTCACCAACCTGGTGCACGACGTTGCCTACGAGCAGTGGCATCGCTTGCTGTTCGCGCGCTTCCTGGAAGTCAATGGCCTGCTCCGGCATCCGGATTACCGCGATATCCCGTTGTCATTGGAAGACTGCAGCGATCTCGCGTCTGACCTTGGCGAGCCGGATGCCTGGGCCGTTGCCGCGCGGTTCGCCTCGGAGATTCTGCCCGGCGTGTTCCGCCTCACCGACCCCGCGGTACAAGTCCAGTTCGCAGCCGAACACCGTAGTGCGCTGGAGCGCCTCCTTCTTGACATTCCGTCCGAGGTTTTCACGACGGAGGACGCGCTTGGCTGGGTGTATCAGTTCTGGCAGACGGCCGAGAAGAAGCGCGTCAACGAGTCAGGCATCAAGATCGGCGGGGCCGACCTCTCGCCCGTCACACAGCTCTTCACCGAGAACTACATGGTTCGATTCCTGCTCGAGAACTCTCTAGGAGCATGGTGGGCCGCGCGTCACCCCGAATCTGCCCTGCTTGACGGCTGGGAGTACCTGCGCCGCAACGAGGACGGAACCCCTGCCGCCGGTTCGTTCAGCGACTGGCCCGAGCATGCTGCCGACGTGACGGTGATGGACCCCTGCTGCGGCTCCGGTCACTTCCTCGTCGCAATGTTCGGCATGCTCTGGCGCATGCGTGCCGAGGAGGAGGGCCTCACGCCGACTGAGGCACAAGATGCAGTCCTCCGCGACAACCTCCATGGCCTCGAACTCGACCCGCGATGCACCCAGATCGCGACCTTCAACGTGGCGCTGGAGGCATGGAAGCAGGGAGGGTTCCGTGAACTCCCGGCCCTGCGGATTGCTTGTTCGGGCGTGCCGGTTCGAGCGTCGCAGTCCGAATGGGAGTCGCTGGCCGGCGAAGACGCCGAGCTTCAGAAGGTAATGACTCGTCTACATGGTTTGTTCCGTAATGCAGACTCGCTCGGGTCTCTTATCGACCCTCGCCCGGCGCCTGCACGCAGTGGCGGGCTCTTCGGCGTGGACTTGAGTATTGGCGTCGAGTGGAACGACGCCCGAGAGGTCCTGGCGAAAGCGATCCTTGCGGAGCCGGACGCTCCAACGGTTCTGGGGAATGCGGCAGACGATGTTATGCACGCAGCGGGAATGCTCGGACGCGACTACGTCCTTGTCGCGACGAACCCACCGTTCTTGTCCTCCGGTCGTCAGTCTGAAGTGCTGAAGGAATACGCGAAGGCCTCAGACCCTGCTGCGAGCGGCAACCTCGCTTACTCGATGTGGCGTCGGTGGAAAGGCGCGGGTGTCGCGTTCGTCATTCCGCAGAACTGGCGTTTTCAGGTCACCTACTCAACCCTTCGGAAGGAAGTCCTGAGCGATCGTGCCCGTCATCTCGTGGGTGCCCTCGGTGTGAACGGATTTTCGACGAGCATGTGGGATTTCCACACCGATCTTGTTATCTCATCGCCTGCGCGAGAGCGTTCTTTGGTGGGTGTCGATGCCGGGCAGGGCGCTACCCCGACAGAGGTCGCTTCCTTGCTAGCGGAAGGCGATCTTTCAGCGGTATCGGCGGATAGCCAGTTGGCGAATCCTGATCACCGGATCACCCTTAGTGTGATCGACCGCTCTACCCTCTTGGCTGCGAGCGCGACATCCTCACAGGGTGTGACTACGGGGGACAACCCCCAATTCATGCGGAAGATGTGGGAGGTCCAACTGCCACATCCAGAGTTCCGTCATATCCAGAGTTCGGTTAGCGGGACCGAACCGTATGCAGGACGAGATCAGATCATCTGGTGGCAAGATGAGGGCGCGGTTCTGATCAACAACCCCCAGGCTCGGATTCAGGGAAGTTCAGTGTGGGGCAAGCGCGGCATTGTCGTTTCGCAAATGGGCGACTTGCCCGTAACCCTGTACACCGGCGAGATATTCGACATGAATGCAGCCGTTGTCGTGCCACACGATGAGACCGATCTACCAGCCCTCTGGGCTTACCTCTCAAGCGACAAGTATGCGCGCGATGTCCGAGCAGTTGACTCGAAACTCAACGTCACTAACGCGACTCTTGTCAAGGTCGCCTTCGAGCGTGACCGCTGGCGGGACACGGCCCAGGTGCGAGGAGCACTGCCCAGTCCTTGCTCCTACGATCCGACGCAGTGGCTATTTGGCGGCAACCCTGCGGGATCGCTGAACCCGCTCCAGGTCGCCGTCGCCCGCGTCCTTGGATATCGCTGGCCCACTCAGGAGCCGGACAAACTCGACCGGTTCGCCGATGCCGACGGTATAGCCTCCTTGCAGCCGCTCCCAAACGAACCTGATCTGGTTACGCGCGTCCGAGAGCTGCTTGCAACGGCCTTCGATAGCGAATGGTCCGCCGCGACTGAGCGGAGACTCGTGATGGAGGCGGGCGGAAAAAACGGCAAGCTTGACGACTGGCTCCGTGACTCGTTCTTCGCCCAGCACGTGAAGGTTTTCAAAAACCGGCCGTTCCTGTGGCACATCTGGGATGGTCGGAAGGACGGGTTCTCGGCAATCGTCAATTACCATCGCCTTGATCGGCGGACGCTTGAGAAGCTCACATTTACCGTCCTCGGCGCATGGATCGACCGACAGAAGCACGAGGCCCGGGCAGAGCGTCCCGGTGCCGATGCGCGACTCGCTGCCGCCGAAGAGCTTCAGCGCAAACTCAAGCTGATCCTTGAGGGCGCGCCGCCGTACGACGTTTACGTGCGGTGGAAGACCATGGCCGAGCAGCCGATCGGCTGGGAGCCCGACTTTGACGACGGGGTGCGACTCAACATCAGGCCATTTGTTACTGCTGGTGTGCTCCGGTCGAAGGTTAACGTGCATTGGAAGAAAGACCGTGGAACGAATCCTGATGGTTCGGAGCGGATCAATGACCTTCACCCAACGCTTGAGGAGCGGCGTGCCGCCCGGCGCGAGGCGGGGGACGCCAAATGACGCTTGTCCGTGCCATCGTCGCGAAAGCCCTCCGTGACGCTGCTGCCTTCAATGCGGGGGCGAACTCTGCCCCAGCGGCTGTTCTGTGGGCCGATCCTGAGCGCACCTGGGAGCCGGTGATTCGCATCCTCCAGGAGGCAGTGCCCATCTTGGTGCTCGGAGAGTACGACCCTGCAGCTGCACGAGGTCCAGCGCTTTGGCTTCGAGCCGTTCTCGCCTCGCCCGAGTCAGCGGAACTGCCTGCTCATCTTGCCGAACCAGACGAACGCAACCCGTGGGTTATCTACCTGCCGGGTGTCAGTCGAGGCTCCGTGGCAGAGGCAGCGGCGCTCGACGACTCGCTCGCGCCGCTGGCCGACGTTGCGATCCGCTCGAACTGGTGGCCCTCTGCCCACGGTCAGACGCCCTGGACGCCGCACTCGTTCCTTGCGTCGAAGCAGGGTGCGGGGCTCGACATCGCGAGTGACAGTGCGACGAAGGCGGCCCTCGCTCAGGTGCTGGACAAGCTCCTCTTCAAGGACATCGCCGATCTCAAACGTATGGGGCGTCTCGATTCGTCTCGCCTGCACCACCTTGTGCTCGATGACTCAGTGCGCACGCTCCTCGATTGGATGAACGACCCGGACGCTGTGCGGGCTTCGCTCGAAGGTGCGCAGTGGCAGGCCCTTGTCGCCTCCTGCAAGTCCGTTTACGGCTTTAGACCTGAGAAGGACGGCGCGCTCACTGCAGCCAGTAAGCTCGGCGGCCGAACTGGCGAGTGGGGAGCTGTCTGGCAACGGTTTGCGGAGAACCCGAGCCGTTATCCGAACCTTCCTGCCTTGCTCGACCAGGCGCGGCCCTCTGTGGTGCCGCTCTTTGGAGACACCGACCCACACCCTGACTCGTGGCCTTCGTGGAACCGCGACCAGGAGGACGCGCTCAGGTCGGCACTCAATGCATTGGGCACTCATCCCGACCCGCGTGGTCGCGTTGAAGAGCTCGCTGCCGCGCACACGCCGCGCGAAGACAACGTATGGGCTGCTCTCGGTCAGGCGCCCCTTGCGAGGGCCGCCGGTCACCTCGCGGAACTGGCAAAACGTGTAGCGACCGCTTCGACAGCAACAGATCTCCAGAGTCAAGTTGCCTGGTACAGCCACGAGGGCCACGTGATTGACGACCTCGCACTGCGGACGATCGCGACGGCCAAGACCGCACAAGACAGGGCCGCTGTCACCCACGCTCTCGGCGCGATCTACGACCCGTGGGTCGATCAGTCGGCACGAGCATTCCAGAAGGCCGCAGTTGGCACCTACCTCGGCCAGACGGGCCTCGACGTAGCCGCCGGAACATGCGTGGTCTACGTCGATGCACTGCGCTACGACCTGGCCACCCGTGTTGCTCGCCGACTGTCGGGTCTCGCGGTAGTTGTGGAGCCGCGCCAGGCGGCTTTCCCCAGCGTCACGCCAACCGGCCAGCCGGCGGTGGCGCCGATCAGGATCAGCATGGCTGGCGGCGCGGCCTTCGACGCGGCCGACGATCAGGGGCGATCTGTGAAGGGTGCAGTGCTGCGATCGGCCCTCGCTGGGGCGGAGGTGCAGTTCCTCGACTGGGACACCGCTCAGGTCGGCGACCCGGCCGGAACAGCGTGGACGCAGACGAACATGATCGACTCGCTGGGCCACTCGCACGGGCATCAGATGGCGGACCTCATCGACCACCACCTCGACCTCATCGCCGAGCGCGTTCGTACGCTGCTTGACGCAGGGTGGCGGAAGGTCGTCGTGGTCACCGATCACGGGTTCCTCTTGCCCGGCCAGGCAGCGCAGAAGGTCACCCTCCCGATACAGGTGACGGAAGGTGATGCTGCCCGCAAACCGCGTGTGGCGCGGTTGAAGGCCGCCGCGGCGCGCCCGGATTTCCCGATCCTGCCCTGGACTTGGGACTCATCTGTCGACATGGTCAGCGCACCCGGAGCTGCCGCATTTGAAGCGGGCTGCCTGTACGAGCACGGCGGATTGAGTCTCCAGGAATGCGTGATTCCCTTCGTCACCGTGACCCGCGGCGACTCGGTCGTTGCGCCCGTCCAGATTGAAGCTGTTCGATGGACAGGACAGCGCTGCCGCATCGACTACGGCCCTGCCGAAGCCGAAGTGGCCGCCGAAGTTCGGCTTCACCCCGCCGACGCATCGAGCGCCGTCGGCGGCCCGAAGGCGCCCACCGAGCCGGGCGAGGTCAAGGTGCTCGTCGATGAGGAACAGGCTCCTGCTGGGGCGAGCGCCTGGGTTGTACTACTCGACCCGAGCGGTGGAGTTCTAGCGCAAGCACAAACCACGGTAGGAGGCGTCGAATGACCGAGGCAATCACGCTCGACGAGATCGACACGATCGCAGCATCCGCCTTCGAGGGGTACGTCGTTCGCAAGGACCTCGCCCAGCAGTTCAAGGGCGCGTATCCCGTCCCGACCTATGTCGGAGAATTCCTCATCGGACGCTACTGCGCCACAACCGACCCGGAGGAGATCGAAGAAGGGCTCCAGGTCGTACGACGACTGCTCGCTGACCGCACTGTACGGGCAGGCGAAGAAGAGCTCTTCAAGTCACGCGCGCGTGAGCGCATGACTGTCAAGCTCATTGATCTCGTGAAGGCCCGACTCGATGCGAAGTCGAACGCCTACGTTGCCGAGCTGCCGAGCCTTGGGCTCCGAGACGTGCGCATCGACGATGACGTTGTCCGTGACAACGAGCGCATGCTGACCGGTGGCTTTTATGCCGAGGTTGATCTGTTCTACGACGCCGCGATCGCTGATGAGAACAACGGCAAGCCCTTCGCTATCGGGTCGCTCCGCCCCATCCAGCTCTCAACCCGCGATTCGCTCTCGCGTCTGGCCGAAGGCCGCTCACGGTTCACCACAGAGCAGTGGAAGCACCTCCTGCTTCGGTCAGTGGGCTTCGAACCTGCGCAACTCACCGAGCGCGAGCAAGACGTGCTCCTGCTGCGCATGGTCCCGTTCGTCCAGCGGAACTTCAACATGGTCGAACTAGGGCCTCGTGGCACCGGCAAGTCCCACCTGTTCCAGCAGGTGTCGCCCTACGCGCACCTGATTTCCGGCGGCAAGGCCACCGTCGCCCGGATGTTCGTCAACAATGCCACTGGGCAACGCGGCCTCGTCGCGCAGTACGACGTCGTCTGCTTCGATGAAGTCTCCGGCGTCTCCTTCGACCAAAAGGACGGCGTCAACATCATGAAGGGCTACATGGAGTCGGGTGAGTTCTCCCGGGGCCGTGAGTCCATCCGTGCTGACGGTTCGATCATGTTGGTCGGGAACTTCGACGTGGATGTCGCCCACCAGCAGCGGATCGGCCACCTGCTCTCGCCGCTGCCCCCGGAGATGCGTGACGACACGGCGTTCATGGACCGCATCCACGCCTACCTGCCCGGCTGGGATGTTCCGAAGCTCAACCCGACCTACTTCACTCACCACTTCGGACTCGTGAGTGATTTCCTGTCCGAGTGCTGGTCGCGCCTTCGCGACCAGTCTCGCCTCACCTCGATCCAGGGGCGGGTCAACTACTCCGATGCACTGTCGGGCCGGGATCTGTCGGCCGTCAACAAGACGGTCGATGGCCTGCTCAAGCTCTTGTATCCCGACGCCGAAGCCGCGATCTCCGACGAGGACCTCGAATGGGCGGTGCGCATCGCACTGGAGTGCCGGCGCCGCGTCAAGGAACAGCAGCGCCGCATTGGCGCAGCAGAGTTCCGTAACACCCAGTTCGGCTACCGCCTCGGCGAGGGAGTCGAGCAGTTCGTCTCGACCCCCGAGCTCGCGAGCCCCGACTCGATCGGGCTCGATCCGCTGCCCCCAGGCCAGGTGTGGGCGATCTCCGAGGGCGGCGGCGACGTCGGCCCGGGACTCTACCGAATCGAGGCGGCGGACACGCCCGGCTCTGGCGCACGCGGTCTACTCAACCAGGCCGCACCCGCCGCGCTCCGGGAAAGCTTCAAGGTCGCAGAGCAGAACCTCATTGCCCAGGCAAGACAACTCGTGGGCGACCGCGACCCGCGCGAGCACAACCTCACCGCTCAGATACGCGCGCTCGACGCTGCCAAGACCGGTGCCGGCCTAGGACTGCCGATCCTCCTCGCGCTGGCCTCGGCGATGCTCCAGCGGTCAATCCGGGGTGGCCTAATCGCTGTCGGCAATCTGTCGCTCGGCGGCGGCGTCGAGACGATCCTCAACGCAGCGCAGCTTGCCGAGCACGCGATGGAGAAGGGAGCGACGGCCCTCTTGCTCCCGGTATCAGCCCGCCGCCAACTCCTCGACGTCAGCGACGAGGTTGCTACGAAGGTCTCGTTCGTTTTCTACAGTGACGCGCAGGACGCTCTCGTGAAAGCGCTCGACGAATGAACAAGCAGACGGTCAGACTTTCCATGCGGCCGAACGAGCGGGTGATCTGATGGCCGGTGCTCATTGGGTTCGCGCCGCTCTGCCCTGGACCTGCATCGAATCCCGCAACGAGCTTTGTCGCTGTGACCCCCGTGCGACACTGTCGTCGCCATGAAGATAAGACCATAGCCTGACCATCCGCCAGTCTGATTGAGAGAAGTCACACCGTATGTCGTTCCAGACCCCGCGCAGCATCGAGGAGATGCTGACCGCTATCCACAAGCGCGAGTACCTGATGCCGGCGATCCAGCGCGAGTTCGTCTGGGGCGCCGACCAGATCACCAAGCTCGTCGACAGCCTCATGCGTGGGTACCCCGTCGGGTCCTTCCTGCTCTGGGACGTCAAGCCCGAGACGGCGCAGTCGTACACGTTCTATGAGTTTCTGACGAACTACCACGAGCGCGATAACCCCTACGCGGACAAGGCGACTGTTCCCTCGGGGAGCGGCACGACGGCGGTGCTCGATGGGCAGCAGCGGCTCACCTCGCTGAACATCGCGCTGTACGGCAGTTTCGCGGAGAAGAAGAAGTACGCGTGGTGGAACAGCGCGGATGCGTTCCCCGTCAAGCGCCTCTATCTCAACCTCGTCGACGAGCCCGACGACGAGGAACTCGGCACCAAGTATGACCTGCGGTTCCTCACCGACCGGGAGGCGGCCCCGGCGGACGGCGAGGCCGACAAGTGGTTCCGGGTCGGCGCGGTCCTCGATCTTGCCAACGCCGGCCCTGCGATCATGCGGGAGCTGGAGCAACGGGGCATCGCCGGATCGGCTGACGCATTCCAGCGGCTCTACGACCTGTACGAGGCGGTGCGGGTTCTCAAGCCGATGAACTACTTCCTGGTCACCGATCAGGATGCCGATAAGGTGCTCGAAATCTTCGTCCGCGTCAACAGCGGCGGCACCACGCTCTCCTATTCCGACCTTCTGCTGTCGATGGCAACGAACCAGTGGCAGGAGCTGGACGCTCGTGAGGAGGTCCGTTCGCTGGTCTCCGAGATCAACAGCAACGCCGGCCGCCAGTTCTCGTTCTCCAAGGATGTGGTGCTGAAGACCGCGCTGACGATCGCGGACGTGGATGTGCGGTTCAAGGTCACCAACTTCACCCAGGGGAACATGGCCAGGGTGGAGGCCGCGTGGCCGCAGATCAAGGGAGCCTTGCTCCGTGCCGCTACGTTGCTTCAGCAGTTCGGGTACAACGAGCGCAACCTCACCGCGAACAGCGTGATCGTCCCGGTCGCGCACTACCTGCACCTCCGAGGTGCAGGCGACTCCTACCTCGACTCCACTGCGGACGCGGCCGACAGGCTCGCCCTGCAACGGTGGGTGACGCGCTCGCTGGTCAAGCGTGGCATCTGGGGGTCGGGGCTCGACACGCTCCTCACCCGCATCCGCGATGTCCTCCGCACCAACTCGACCAATGGCTTCCCGGTCGCTGCGGTCGAGGAGGCGATGGCGGCCGTCGGCAAGAGCCTCGCGTTCGACAACGCCGAGATCGACGAGTTGCTCAACCTCAAGTACGCCGGTCAGCGGACGTTCTCAGTGCTGTCCGTGCTGTACCCGGGGCTGGACCTGAGCAAGAAGTTCCACGAAGACCACATCTTTCCCAAGTCCCGGTTCACCAGGAAGAAGCTCCTCGACGCCGGGATTCCGCTCGACAAGATTGACAACTACCTGGCGGCCGTGAACCTCCTGCCGAACCTCCAGCTGCTCGCCGGGACCGCCAACATCGAGAAGCAGGACAGCCTGCCTGCGGAGTGGATCGACACCGCCTTCCCGGGCGAGGACAAGCGAGCCACCTACCTCGCCGAGAACGACCTCGACGGCCTCCCTCTCGACCTGGCCGACTTCACGTCGTTCTTCGAGCAGCGCAAGCAGCGAATCCGGACCCGCCTGCTCGCCGCTCTGGGAACCACACCGGGAGCGCCGGAGGACGTGCCTCTCTCATAGTCCACGTTCACGCGGCGAGCAGCGACAGTGCGGACACGGCCTGGAGAGGTAGCACTCCGTTGCCGAGCGCGGTGATCTGTTGATTCTGCGTCAGCTGGTCGGTATCGGTGACCCATCCGGTCGGTAGGCCCATGAGCCACTCCACGAACGCGGGTGCTGGGCCGGCGCCGTCGGCGTCGTTCAGGAGGGCTGGTGCGGGCGCGGGTCGCCCGGTGATGTGTTCCCAGCGGGTGATGGCGTCGGCGTAGCCTCCCCAGCGCTGAACAGTCCGTCGATCAGGGACCACAGCGTTGACGGCGCTGAGCGAAATTCCTCAGAGTTGAAGTGGGGAATTTCAGTGAGCGCCGTCACCACTCGGGCTGGAGCGCGTCGATGGCTGCGGCCACGTGCGCCAAGAGCCCCGAGCGGGTATCCGGAGCGAGGCCGGCGCGCTTGCCTACCGTCGAAACGTCTTGGCACGGGAACCCGCCGATGAGGATGTCCACGGGCTCGACTTGACTCCAGTCGATGGTCGAGATGTCGCCGAGGTTCGGTGCATCTGGCTAGTGGTGGGAGAAGACGCGGGCGATGGGCGCGTTGAGTCCGGAGAACCACACGGTGTTGGCGGTGAAGACGTGCTCGACGGCGAGGTCGAGGCCGCCGTGGCCGCTGAGCAGCGACCCGATCCTGAGTCGCGATTCGCCGCTGACGGTGAGGTCGCACATGAAGTCTGCTCCGGTAACGGTCGCCCCGGCATCCGTGCCTCACCGAGAACTGATGCCGAGCTGGCCACCTGTCAGGTGCACGACACCCACACGCGCCTACCGCCCGACTCCTCCACCTCCGGCCTTCGTTCCATCCGCCCTCGGAGGTCACACGCCTCTTGCAGGTCGAGGTAGAGCCAGGCGTCACCGCAGCAGAAGTGGCCAGGTGAGGGTGCTCACCTGCCCGACAGGAACGGAGACGAGAATGACGGTTTCGATGCGCGTGATGTCGGCAGGTGACGGCTACAAGTACCTACTCAGGACCGTCGCGGCGGCCGACGGCAACCGGCCGCTTTCAACGCCGCTGACCCGCTACTACATGGAGGAAGGCACCCCGCCTGGTCGCTGGGTCGGCGCTGGCGTAGCGGCCCTGGGCAAGGGCGAGATTCAGGTGGGCGACCGAGTGTCAGAAGACCAGCTCCAGCTCCTGATGGGCACGGGATGTGATCCGATCACAGGTGACAAGCTCGGCCTGGGCTTCCCGGCGTACAAGAGCCAGGACGAGCGGATCGAGGCGCGGATCGCCGCTCTTGAGCCGACGATGACGCCTGGGGCCAAGGGCGAGGCTGTCGCGCAGATCGTTGCCGAGGAGACTGCCCGCAGCACACGGCGTGCTGTGGCGGGCTTCGACTTCACCTTCTCCATCCCGAAGTCCACGAGCGTGCTGTGGGCAGTCGCGGACGCCGGGGTCCAAGCGCTCATCGGGGAGGCGCATCATCGAGCGGTTGCGGAGGTGGTTGCGTTCATGGAGCGCGAGGTTGCAGCCACCCGCACGGGCGCAACCGCCGGGGACGGCGCGGTTGCGCAGGTCGATGTCACGGGGCTGATCGCGACCGCGTTCGATCACTTCGACTCCCGCGCTGGCGACCCCCACCTCCACACGCACGTGGTCATCAGCAACAAGGCCAAGACCGTCCTCGACGGGAAGTGGCGCTCGCTCGACGGCAGACCGATGCACGCCGCCGTCGTCGCGCTCTCCGAGCTACACGAAGCGGTGTTCGCCGACCATATGACGCGCACTTTCGGCGTCTCGTGGGAGGCCCGAGAGATGGGCCGCGACCACAACCCGGCATGGGCGATCACGGGAGTGCCCGAGGAACTGATCGCAGAGTTCTCGACCCGCGCCCGTCACATCGACGCCGAGACCGACCGCCTCATCGCCGAGTACATCGCAGCGCACGGACGACGCCCGGCACCGGCAGCCATCATGAAACTCCGAGCCCAGGCGACCCTTGCAACGCGGCCTGAGAAACAGGTCCGATCCCTGGCTGAACTCACAGCCGAGTGGCGGGAGCGCGCAACGAAGACCCTCGGCCGGGACGCGACGACGTGGGCACGCGAAGTCACCGACAACAACAAGCCGCTCCTGCTGCGCGCCGACGACGTGCCGCTCGACGTGATCGGCGAGATTGGGCGTTCGGTCGTCGAGGTGGTCGGTGAGAAGCGCTCGACCTGGCGACGGTGGAATCTCATGGCCGAGGCATCCCGGCAGACGATGGGCTGGCGGTTCGCCACCATGCACGATCGGGAAGCGATCGTCGCGATGGTTGCCGATGCCGCCGAGCTCGTTTCCTTTCGGCTGACGCCCCCCGAACTCGCCTCCTCGCCTGTCGTGTTCCGTCGGCCCGACGGCAGTTCCGTGTTCCGACCGAAGAGCTCGACGGTGTTCACCTCCGAGGCCCAGCTCGCGGCCGAGGACAGACTCCTCGAACGAGCAGCGAACCTGGCCGGGCCGACGGTGCAGCTCGCGACGATCGAAAATACCACGCGCAGACCCGCCGCGGATGGTCGAATGCTCGGCGACGACCAAGCCGATGCCTTGACCCGGATCGCGGTGTCGGGGCGGATGCTTGACGTGCTGGTCGGTCCTGCTGGGGCGGGCAAGACCACCGCCATGAACGCGCTCCGACGAGCGTGGGAAGCCGAGCACGGCTCCGGTTCGGTCGTCGGGTTGGCACCGTCGGCGGTTGCCGCCCAGGTGCTGGCGGACGATCTCGGGATCGCGACGGAGAACACGGCGAAGTGGTGGCAGAACCACCTCATCCACGGCACCACGTTCGAGGCGAGACAGCTCGTCATCATCGACGAAGCATCCCTGGCCGGCGCCCTGTCGCTGGACCGCATCACCCACCTCGCCCATGAAGCGGGCGCGAAGGTGCTGCTGGTCGGCGACTACGCGCAACTGCAATCCGTGGACGCCGGCGGAGCATTCGCGATGATCGCCAGAGACCGAGCCGACACCCCCGAACTGGTCGACGTTCACCGCTTCACCCACGTCTGGGAGAAGACCGCCTCACTTGAGCTACGCCACGGCCGCACGGCGGCTATCGACACCTACCTCGCCCATCAGCGCATCACCGACGGCGACGGCGAGGCCATGACCGATGCCGCCTACAGCGCCTGGCGCGCCGATCGCGACGCCGGACTCGTCTCGGTGCTGATCGCCGAGACCCATGAGGACGTGACCGCGCTGAACGGTCGCGCCCGTGCCGATCTGATCCTCAACAAGACGCTGAAGCCCGACCGCGAGGTCGAGCTGCGCGACGGTACCGCCGCCGGCGTTGGCGACACCATCATCACGCGACTCAACAACCGGAACCTGCGCACCCTGGCCGGGCGGGACTGGGTGCGCAACGGTGACATCTGGACCGTCACCGCCGTCGGTGACGACGGGACGATCACCATCGCACGCGACTATGGGGCCGGCACTACCGTCCGCGACGATGGAACCATCAGGGCTCGGAAGCGAGGACGGAGGTTCGGCGGCAGCATCCTCCTCCCCGCCGCTTACGTGGCCGAGCATGTCGATCTCGGCTACGCGGTCACCGCCTACCGAGCGCAAGGCATCACGACCGACACCGCGCACGTCCTGGTCGAACCAACCTCGACAAGGGAGACCTTTTACGTCGCGATGACCCGAGGGCGGCATTCGAACCACGCCTACGTGACTCTCGACCGCGCAGACGACCATGCGCAGCCGCACCCCGGCGACGACCCGCATGCCACCGCGCGAAGCGTGCTCTACGGAGTCCTGCAGCACAGTGGGGCCGAACTCTCGGCGCACGAGACCATCGTCGCCGAACAGGAACAGTGGGGCTCGATCGCCCAGCTCGCCGCCGAGTACGAGACCATCGCCGCCGCAGCCCAACGCGACCGCTGGGCCACTCTCGTTCGGGGCTCCGGGCTCACCGAGGAACAGGCCGAGAGTGCCATCGAGTCCGAGGCGTTCGGCCCGCTCGCGGCTGAACTCCGACGCGCTGAAGCGAACCATCACAATGTCGATGCCCTCCTGCCGCGCCTCGTGGCCGTGCGCGGGTTCGGTGACGCGGACGACATCGCCGCCGTCCTCCACTACCGAGTCGAGCGGGCGACCGCCCGGCCCTCAGGATCAGGCCGAACCCGCAAGCCAGCACGACTCATCGCCGGCCTGCTCCCACGGGCGCATGGAGTCATCG
Organism: Microbacterium meiriae; assembly: GCF_040685015.1. NCBI lineage: Bacteria > Bacillati > Actinomycetota > Actinomycetes > Micrococcales > Microbacteriaceae > Microbacterium > Microbacterium meiriae. The sequence goes on from NZ_JBFBHD010000002.1 coordinate 660,682, forward strand.
ACGCCGAGATGCGAGCAGCTCTCGACGAGCGAGAGGAACTGATCGAGGCACGCGCCGACGCCACACTCGAAGCCGCGCTCACCGAGAACGCAGCGTGGACGAAGGCACTCGGAACACCGCTCGCCGATCGACGACGAGCCGCGGCCTGGCGCAAGTCCGCACGTGTGGTCGCGGCCTACCGAGACCGGTACCGCATCACCGACGACGCGCCCATCGGTGCCCCGCCCGAGTCGGCCGCGCAGAAGATCGACGCCGCCCGAGCGCGCTCCGCGCTCGACAAGGTACGTCAGCTGGTCGCTGATGAGAGCCGTCAGACAGAGGTCGATCTCCAGGCCGTCAGGCGCGACCAGCCCGGGCCTGGGCGCAGCATCTGACCCTTCCCAATGTCATGACTGGGGCGTAGCCTTGAGGTGAGGCGGATTTCTCCTTACCTTTGGGCCGCTCGCGGCAGACCTTCGGGTCACTCTCCACGCACCGTCTCGACAACGACTCGCGTGTTGAGAGGAGCCCATCATGATCCGCCTACTGTGGACAGCCAGCGCCGAGGTTCGCTACTTCCTGCGTTGCTACATGCCGAGCAACATCCTGCTCGATCTGATCCGCACGAGGAAGGGACTGAAGTGGGGCGTCCCCGCGATGCTCCTGGCCGGTCCCTACCTGGTCATCGCCTTCTGGTGCACCACACTCATTGAGAACGGCGGCCCAGGATGGCTCCACCTCGTCGTGCTGGTCTGCCTCTGGAACGCTCTCAAGATGATGGCCATCGGCCCAGTGAGCGTCGTTCTCCTCGTAAGGGCTCGCGCCCGTGAATACCGCGAGCAGCGGCAGGAGCTCTCCGAGGATGTGCCACTGGGTGAGTTCACTCGAAGCTCTCGCTGAGTTCAGGCTCCGGCGTCCACCGCTGACCGGCGCGCTACAGCGTGCGCGTCGGAGCAGGCGAAGGTGGGCCGACCTGCTCCATGTCGAGTCGCTCTCGTGACACCTGGCCCCGCTCCACGAGCTTGGCGAGGTCCGAAGTGTCCGCCACCAAGGTCGCGATGCCGTCGCGCAACAAGCGGTGCGGTCCTATGCTGGCGGCGCTCGTGACTGGTCCGGGAACGGCACCGACACGTCGGCCGAGCTCGTCGGCTCGCTGGGCAACCAGCAGTGAGCCAGATCGAGCACCCGCTTCGACGATCACCGACGCGTAGGACAGCGCAGCCATCAGCCGGGCTCGGGCGATGACCCGGTGTCGGGTCGGAACGGCACCCGGCGGAACCTCACTGACGAGAAGGCCGACATCAGCGACGCGATCAAGCAGGTCGCGATGGCCGACAGGGTACGGGCGATCGACTCCGTTGGCGAGAATGGCGATCGTGTCGCCACCTGCAGCGAGGGCGGCCTGGTGCGACGCGCCTTCGATCCCGTAGGCACCTCCCGCGACGACAGCTCGTTCCTCTGCGGCAACGGAACTGGCGAGTTCCCGAGCCACGTATTCACCGTAGGAGGTGCATGCCCGAGCCCCGGTGATCGTGACGAGATCGCTCATCGGACGCGAGAGGAAGGACGACGTGCCGCGAGTCCACAGCACGTAGGGCGCAACTTCACCAAGATCGTCGAAGGCGGTAGGCCAGTCGTTATCGCCTGGGATAAGTGCTCGAACCCCCGATTGGTGCACCTGGTCGATTCGCCCGGCGAGCTCCCTTGCATCTGGCACCCTGAGGCGTTCGCGCCAGACCTGCGCGTCCACTGGGCTCAGCCGACTACTTCGCGGTCGTGCTCAGCGAGCCAAAGCGTCTCGACTGCTCTGAGCCTGGCCAAGATGCGTCCTGTCACCGGGTCATTGGGCTCGACGAGCATGGACAGCACCATCCTCGCGGTGCGCTCGTCGCTCGCAACATCGCTCAAGTTGGCCATCATCGGTTCCTCTCGGCGTTTCACTTACCGACGAGGTACACGGTCGGCCCCGGTTGGGCCGCAGCTAGGAGAGGACGGCGCGGATATAGATGCCGACTCCTATGAGCAAGAGCGCGCCGTAGAAGGGCAGAATCGACCACGAAGACCAAACGCTCCAGGTCGGGACCCATCGGCCAACAACAGTCTTGACTCGCTCACGCCATCCGGCCGACGCCGGTATCGGATCGTCAGCTTCGGATGGGTCGAGTGAGAACTGCGGGACGGCCCGCGTGCCCCGTGCAACTGTGTCGTACAGGCGCCGATAGGCGCGTTCTTGTCGCAAGTAGTTGGCGTCGAGGAACATGAAGAGCACGACCGCAGCGAGTCCGAGCAGAGCTACCGCCCGGGAGTGCTGGATCAGCGCGAACCCATAGGTGGCCGTCGCAACTGGCAGCAGCCACCCCTTCGCGCTTGATGACGCAGCGGACATGCGAGTGACGACTGCCTGGATGAAGTCGAGGTGCTTCCGCCGATCTTCTTCAGAGGGTGCGCTCGACGTGCTCAACTGTTGCTCGCCTTCCGACACTCGACTCTCAGCGCTTCCCACGCGTCGTCCTTCTCCTTCTCGCTGTAGTTGCTTTCGGGCGGCCAGATGTGGCCGATGGGGTCGCCTTCCCAGCGAGGCACAAGATGAATGTGCAGGTGGAAGACAGTCTGGCTCGCCGCACTGCCGTTGGACTGGATGACATTGAGCCCGTCCGGATTGACTGCACGTTTGACCGCTGCGGCGAGCCGGGTTGTTGCGTCAGCGAGCTGTTCTGCAGTGCTTCGGTCAAGCGTCCAGATGTCGGGAACGTGGATGCGAGGGATGACCAGGGTGTGTCCGAGGGTTGCCGGGTTGTGGGGGAAGAACGCGACGATATGCTGATCGCGATAGACCTCGCGGGCATCGGGGTCGTCTCTCTGGACGATCTCGCAGAAGGGGCAGTCAGGATCGTTTGTAGGCATTGTTGACCCAAGAAGTGATGTTCGCCTTGATGTCCGCGTAGACGGCCTGGCTGTTCGATCCGCTGGGGCTGTAGACCGGCACGTAGTCGCCGACGGTGCCGCCGCCCTTGAGCGACACCTTGCTGAACGGGTTCTCTCCGTATGAGTCGGTGTTGCCGTTGCGGTCGGCCAGCCCATGGATTCGGATGCCAACCAGCGGCTTGTGGTTGTCCCAGGCGTGCGCGATCTCGTGGCGCACCCACGGACGGCTGGCAGTCTGAGCGCCAATCAAGACTACGACTGCCGACTTGTAGGCCATCTGATCGGCGATCCACTTCTTGATGGCCGCGTCACCCTTGCGCTTGACTTCCTCCCACTGCTGCGCGTTGAGGATGGGCTGTCCCTCCAACGCGCCCATCTGGATGATCTGCTGCACCCGCCATGCGTCGCGGTCGTAGTGGAAGCTGTAGAAGACTGACTTGGCCATGCTTGACTCTCCCGTCACCTGCGGTCGAGCCGCTCTCGTACCGTCAATCCAAGCCTACGGTGGACCACTGACATTCGAACTTTGATGCGCCCTCGCGCGGAGCCAGACCACCATCCTGCTTCACGACACGCCGTCGATGATCTTGTCCGCGATGAGGCCAGCCTCGACCAGAGCTGCACGCACTGCCTTGCGGTCCACGCCCATCCGACGACCGATCGCTCGCATCGAGACACCCGCACGGGCGAGCCGCACCGCCTCCGCCTTCTCGTCGAGGCCCAACCCCGGGCGGCGGCTCGGCACGTTGCGGCGGCGCAGGTGGGAGAACACCGTTGCGCGGTGGATGCCGTACCTCTCGGCGAGTGTCTTGACGCTCATCCCGGCGAGGTAGTCGCCGACGAGGGCGTCCACTTCGGAGGCGGTGAGAAAAGTTTGAGCCGTCTCGACAGTCCTCACGACGGGGCCACGATCGTCCTTCGGAGCGGTATTCTGGGGACGTCGAGAGACCTCGTAGACCCCACGGTCTAGGCGGTTGACCAGGGTTTTCGTCTTGGGGGCGGAGTTGCCGAACGTACTACTCAGGCACCCCAGCTCGAAGAGGCTCGGACCGTTCGGTCCGAGCCTCTTCACCTTTCGGCCGGTCCAGCCCCGCGATCGCGCGGCCCTAGACTGTCCTGGTGTCACTGGCGGTCTGGTTCTCCCTTCTCACCGCATCCGTGGTGATCAGCTTCACGCCGGGAGCCGGCGCGATCAACACGATGTCCAACTCCCTCACGCAGGGCTGGAAGCGCTCGATCTGGGGCATCATCGGCCAACAGATCGCGCTCATCGTCCATGTGGTGATCGTCGCCGCCGGAGTCGGGCTCCTCGTCTCGCGCTCGGATCTCCTGTTCAACGTCATCCGGTACGCCGGCGCCGCCTACCTCGTCTACCTCGGGATCCGGTTGATCCTGACCCGGCCCGCGCCGGCACTCGACGACGCGCCGGATCCTGTGGACGCCCGGGAGAGCCACTGGTCGATGATGCGCCGCGGGTTCTGGGTGAACCTGCTGAACCCGAAGGCGATCGTGTTCTTCCTCGCGTTCATCCCGCAGTTCATCCGACTGGACCAGCCACCGCTGCCCCAGTACCTGGCACTCGTCGCGACGGTCGTGGTCGTCGATGTCCTGGTGATGTGGGGGTTCTTCGCCACGGCGGCGCGTCCCTTCCGGCGTCTCACGCGCTCCCCGCAGGGACAGCGGATCCTCAACACGGTGTTCGGAACCCTCTTCATCGGCGTGGCAGCCCTCCTCGTCCTTCTGCACTGAGCACCCGGCCGTCGCCGTAGGCTGGAGGGGATGGACATGGACGCCGCGGCCTTCGAGGCCCTCGTGATCGACGAGCTCGACCAGCTGCCTGACGAGATGGTCGAGCAGCTCGAGAACGTCGTCTTCGTCGTGGAGGACCGTCCGGAGGACGGCGGTCTCGACCTGCTCGGCCTCTACGACGGCCTGGCGCTGACGGAGCGCACGCAATACGGGATGGGCGAGCTGCCCGACCGCATCATCGTCTACCGGGAGCCGCACCTCGCACAGTGCGACGACATCGACCAACTCCGTGACGAGATCCACACCACGCTCGTCCATGAGATCGCGCACTTCCACGGCATCGACGACGCGCAGCTGCATGAGCTCGGGTGGGCATGACCATGTCGACCGCTCTTCCCGAGGTCGAGGAGACCACTGACCTGTTCGCTGCTCCGCTGGAGCCCTGGGAGGTCGTCGTATGGAACGACCCCGTGAATCTGATGAGCTACGTCGTGCGCGTCTTCCGCACCTACTTCGGCTACACGACCGAACACGCCACCCGCCTCATGCTCGCCGTTCATCACGACGGCCACGCGATCGTCGCCACCGGCCCGCGAGAGACCATGGAGGTGCACGCTCAGGCGATGCACGACTACGGACTCTGGGCGACCGTCAGGAAGGCCGCATGAACGCCACGCCGATCACCGTCTCCGTCGCCACGATCGAGGGGATGCACCTGGCCCGACTCGTCGATGACTTCATGGAGGTGCTGCGGGACTCCGAACAGGACGACCCGGGAGTGGCCCGGCTGACCCCGAACGCCTACCCGGACGACGACGATGCGTCGGCCGCATTCGCCTCCGCCACGCGCGCGGACCTCCTCGACCGGCGGTTGCACGACGCCCGCACGGTTCGCGCATCGCTGCAGATGTTCGACCCCGACGCCGAGGTGACCGATGCCGACGCCCGGATCCCCCGCGATGTCGTGGTGCGCCGTGACCACGTGGACGCCTGGCTGCGCACCCTCACCGCCATCCGCCTCGTGATCGCGACGCGCCTCGGCATCACCGACGACGAGCCCGACGTCGGGGGCGATGGCCAAGCGGTGTACGACTGGCTGGGATACCGCCTCGAGCTCCTCATCGAAGCCGTGGATGAGAGCGACGCCGACGCCCTCCGCTGAGCGCGCTCAGGGAACCTCGACGACTCGGGTGGCGAGTTCGCGGGGGTGGTCCCGCTCGACGTGACGGCGCTCCTGCGCCGCCCAGCGGTCCCAGTGCGGGCGGTAGGTGTCTCCGTCCCGGGCGAGCGCCCGTGACTTGCGTGACTGTTCCCCGGACTCCACCCAGACGCGGACATCCGCCAGCCGTGCCGTGGACGGACGCAGGATCCCGCTGCCCTCGACGATGACCCCGAGTGCGGGATCCACGGCGTGGGTCTCCGCCTCCTCGCCGCGCTCCCAATCCCAGCGACGCCAGGCGCCGAGCAGGCCGCGTCCGTGCGGGCGGAGGATGCCCTCCAGCGCTTTCTCCGCGCCCCCGTCGAGTCCGTCCCAGCCCGGGTACAGCGAATCCAGCGCGATGACCTGCACGCGGCCGGCAACCGGCCAGGCATGTGCCACACGCGCAGCCAGAGAGGTCTTGCCGGCGCCGCTTCCCCCGTCGATGATCACGACAGGATTGGACGCCGCGAGTGCGCGGACGTCCTCGACGATCAGTGTCGCGGCGTGCGAGAGAGCAGCTGCGACCGCGTCGTCACTTCTTGAGGGCACGGATGATGCGCGTGAGTGCCCGACCTGTGACCCAGACGAAGGGCACGGCCACGACCAGGAGCGTCACGATGTTCGGCTCGAAGCGCAGTCCCTCTTCGCGACGGACGTAGACACCGACCGGGACCGACACGCCGCCGCCCCCGCCGCCTTCTCCTCCGTCGCCGCTGGCGCCGCCGAAGCCGGCGTAGGTGAACGCCACCGGAGTGACGGTGACACCGTCGATCTCCTGCGGCTCCCCGTATGCGCTCTTCACGCCGAAGGACGCGACCTGATTCCCGAGTTCCAGTGCAATGTTCGGCATGTTCCCACGGTAGCCGACGGCGGCCTCCGGCGCGCGGTCAATCGACGCCGTGATCCTTCGGATGGCGAGCGGCACCTCGTCCTTCACCTCGTCCGATGTGGCGCGCTCTGCTGATCGTCGCCGAACCGAACCGTGCCATGGCCTCGTCGACCGCCCCCTCGACCTTGCGCCAGCCCTCGTCGTCATCCCAGAGCGCCAGCGCGCTGCCTCCCGCAGGCCGGAGGTTCTCGGCGCGGACTCCCACGAGGCGGATCGGGTCGCGACGCTCGATGAGCGCGAACAGACCCTGCGCCGCCTCGCCGATGCGCTGCCCGACCGCGGTGGGTTCACTCAGCGTCTGCGATCGGTTGACGGTCCGGAAGTCGTCGAAGCGGATCTTGATCGCGACCGTGGAGGTCTCCCACCCGGCCCGACGCAGGCGGGCGCCCACGCGATCGGCGAGCCGGAGCAGTTCGGCGCGGAGGAACGCTCGATCCGTGATGTCCTGGTCGAACGTCTCCTCGTGGCCGATGCTCTTCTCCACGCGCTCGGTGTCGACGGCGCGGGGGTCCTCTCCCCGGGCGAGCTGCGCGAGCCGCGTGCTGAGCGCCGGCCCGACCGCCCGGTCCAGCATCTCCGGCGGCGCCGTGCGCAGGTCGTCGATCGTGCGGAGGCCGCGGGCTTCCAGAGCTTCCGCCGCCTTCGGCCCCACTCCCCACAGCGCCCGTACCGGGCGCGGCGCGAGGAACGCGAGAGTGTCGTGCTCGGCGACTACGAGCATTCCGTCGGGCTTTGCCATGGTCGATGCCATCTTCGCGACGTGCTTGGTCGCGGCCACGCCGACGCTGCAGGTGATGCCGACCTCCGCGAGGACGCGCTCGCGGATCTGGGCGGCGATCCGGGCGGGACTCCCCCAGAGCCGGCGCACACCCTGCACGTCGAGGAAGGCCTCGTCCACCGACAGCGGTTCCACGAGCGGCGTGAACGACTCGAAGATCGCCATCACCTGCCGCGAGACCTCTTGATACCGAGAGAAGTGCGGCGGGACGATACGTGCGGTGGGACACAACCGCAGAGCCTGCGACACGGGCATGGCGGAGCGCACGCCGTAGCGCCGTGCTTCGTAGGAAGCACTGGAGACGACCGATCGTCCGTCCGGGGATCCGATGATCAGCGGCAGCCCGCGAAGACCCGGATCATCCAGCACCTCGACGGCGGCGTAGAACGCATCCATGTCGACGTGGAGGATCCGCGTCCCGGAATCGTCGGCGTCGGCGGAGGACACCATGCGGCCTCTGCCATCACCGTGTCCCATGAGTCCATTGTCCCCCGGGCCTCCGACACGGAGGCCCGGGGGCGAGAATCACTGCGCGGCGCGCTCGAGGATGAGTTCGCGGACGCGTGCGGCGTCGGCCTGGCCCTTCATGGCCTTCATGACCGCGCCGATGATGGCACCGGCCGCCTGGACCTTGCCATCCTGGATCTTGGCCATCACGTCGGGCTGCGCGGCGAGAGCCTCGTCGATCGCCGCGATGAGGGCGCCGTCGTCCGAGACCACGGCGAGACCACGGGCGTCGACGACCTCTTGCGGCGTGCCTTCCCCGGCGATCACGCCCTCCAGCACCTGGCGCGCGAGCTTGTCGGTCAGCGTGCCGGCATCGACGAGCTGCTGCAGTGCGGCGACGCTCTCCGGCCTGACCAGGTCGACCGCGTCCTTCTCCTGCGCGTTGGCGAGGCGGGTGATCTCCCCCGTCCACCACTTCCGTGCCGCGGCGGGCGTGGCCCCGGCGGCGATCGTGGCCTCGACGACGTCGAGCAGACCGCCGTTGCGCACGTCCTGGAACTCCAGCGGGGTGAAGCCCCACTCGTCCATGAGCCGGCGACGGCGGGCGACGGGCTGCTCGGGCAGCGCCGCACGCAGCTCCTCGATCAGCTCGCGGGGAGGCTGCACCGGAAGCAGGTCGGGCTCGGGGAAGTAGCGGTAGTCGTCGGCATCCGACTTCGGACGGCCGGGAGAGGTGGTCCCGGTGTCCTCGTGCCAGTGCCGCGTCTCCTGGGTGATGGTGCCGCCGTCGGCGAGGATCTGCGCCTGGCGCTGGATCTCGTACCGCACCGCACGCTCCACCGAGCGCATCGAGTTGACGTTCTTCGTCTCCGTGCGCGTGCCGAGCTTCTCCTCGCCACGAGGACGGAGAGACACGTTGGCGTCGCAACGGAGGTTGCCGCGCTCGAGGCGAGCCTCGGAGATCCCGAGCCCGCGGACGATGTCGCGGATGGCGGCGACGTAGGCCTTGGCGACCTCGGGGGCCCGGTGATCGGTGCCGAAGATGGTCTTCGTCACGATCTCGACGAGCGGGACACCGGCACGGTTGTAGTCGACGAGCGAGTACTCGGCACCCTGGATACGCCCGGTCGAGCCGCCCATGTGCGTGAGCTTGCCGGCGTCCTCCTCCATGTGCGCGCGCTCGATCGGGATCGTCACCATCGTGCCGTCCTCGAGCTCCACCTCCACCGAGCCCTCGAAGGCGATCGGCTCGTCGTACTGGGAGATCTGATAGTTCTTGCCGAGGTCCGGGTAGAAGTAGTTCTTCCGGGCGAAACGGCTGGACTCGGCAATCGAGCAGCCGAGCGCGAGGCCGAGGCTGATCGAGGATCGGATGGCCGTCTCGTTGACGACCGGCAGCGAACCGGGCAGACCCAGATCGACCGGCGCGATCAGGGTGTTCGGCTCCGCCGCGTGGTACGCCTCGTTCGCGGGGTTCGGCGCGTCGGAGAACATCTTCGTGTTCGTGTTGAGCTCGACGTGCACCTCGAATCCGAGGACCGGCTCGAACATCTCGAGCGCCTTGTCGAAGTCCATGAGCTTGGCAGCGGCCATCAGCGCGCGCCTCCTTCCAGCTGGGGGGCACGGGACAGCAGCGGCGCGCCCCAGGAGTCCACGAGCAGCGTCTCGAGGGCGGCGCCCACGCGGTACAGACGAGCGTCCTCCCGCGCCGGGGCGAGGAACTGGATGCCGACGGGCAGGCCGTCGTCGTCCGCAAGACCACTCGGGATCGAGATGCCCGGGACACCGGCGAGGTTCGCCGGGATCGTCGTGATGTCGTTGAGGTACATCTGCAGCGGGTCGTCGATCTTCTCACCGAGCTTGAACGCGGTGGTCGGCGCCGACGGGGTCGCGATGACGTCGACATCGGCGAAGGCCGCGGCGAAGTCCTGCTGGATCAGCGTGCGGACCTTCTGCGCGCTGCCGTAGTACGCGTCGTAGTAGCCCGCCGACAGCGCGTAGGTGCCGAGGATGATGCGGCGCTTGACCTCGTCGCCGAAGCCGGCGTCGCGCGTGGCGGACATCACGTCCTCGACGGTGGGGTTCCCGGCCGGGGTGACGCGGAGACCGAAGCGCACCGAGTCGAACTTGGCCAGGTTGCTCGAGGCCTCCGCCGGCAGGATCAGGTAGTAGGCGGCCACGCCGTACTCGAAGTGCGGCGCACCGATCTCCACGATCTCCGCGCCCTGCGCCTCGAGCAGCGCCAGCGCGCTGCGGAACGACGCCGCGACGCCCGGCTGGAAACCGCTGTCGGGGAGCTCGCGGATGACGCCGACGCGCAGACCCTTGAGGTCGTCCCCGCGCGCACCCTCGCGCGCGGCCGCCGCGAAGGACGGCCACTGCTCGTCGAGCGACGTGGAGTCCTTCGGGTCATGGCCGCCGATCGCGTCGTGCAGCAGACCGGCATCGAGCACCGTGCGGGTGACCGGGCCGACCTGGTCGAGGCTCGACGCCAACGCGATGGCGCCGTATCGGCTGACACCGCCGTACGTCGGCTTCACGCCGACCGTGCCGGTCACGTGTGCAGGCTGACGGATCGATCCGCCGGTGTCGGAGCCGAGGGCGAGCGGGGCCTCGAAGGCGGCGACGGCGGCGGCAGAGCCCCCACCCGAGCCCCCGGGGATCCGGTCGAGATCCCAGGGGTTGCGGGTCGGGCCGTAGGCGGAGTGCTCCGTCGACGAGCCCATCGCGAACTCGTCCATGTTCGTCTTGCCGAGCGGGATGAGTCCGGCGGCACGGGAGCGGGCCACGACCGTCGCGTCATACGGCGAGCGGTAGCCCTCGAGGATCCGCGAGCCGCTCGTGGTCGGCTGGTCGGTCGTGACGAGTACGTCCTTGATCGCGAGCGGGACGCCGGCGATAGGTCCGAGCTCCTCCCCCGCGGCACGGCGGGCGTCGATGTCGGCCGCGGCCTCGAGCGCGTGCTCGTTGACGTGCAGGAACGCGTGCACGGCGCCGTCGACCTGGGCGATGCGGTCGAGGTGCGCCTGCGTGGCCTCGACGCTGGAGACCTCGCGCGTCGCGAGCTTGTCGGCGAGCTCCGCCGCCGTCAGTCGGATGATGTCGCTCACTGCTCTTCTCCCAGGATCGCGGTGACGCGGAACCGGCCGTCGGCCTGGTCCGGGGCGTTCTGCAGCACCTGCTCGTGCGTCAGCGTCTCGCCGACCACGTCGGGACGGAACACGTTGCTCAGCGGGATCGGGTGGCTGGTCGCGGCGACATCGGCGGTCGCGACCTCGGACACCTTGGCGATGTTGTCGACGATGGCGTCGAGCTGGCCGGTGAGCCGCGTCACCTCGTCGTCGTTCAGCTGGATGCGCGCGAGCACGCCGAGATGGCGCACAAGATCAGGGGTGATTTCAGACACGCTCCCCAGTCTAGTTGGCGAGCCGCCCGCCGCTCGGTGCGGCGCGGCCCGCCTAAGCTGGGCGCGTGAGCACGTTCCAGCCCCCTCGCCCGTGGATCGCCAGCTACGCCGACGGCGTCCCGGAGGACCTCGCCCCCGTCAGCGGCTCCCTCGTGGACATCGTCGCCGCGTCGGCGCGGGACTATCCCGATGCCCCGGCCCTGCAGTTCTTCGGCAGGGAGACCACCTACGCACAGCTGCAGGAGGCGATCGATCGCGCCGCCGCGGGGCTCCGGGATCTCGGCGTGCGCGCCGGCGACCCGGTCGCCATCGTCCTGCCGAACTGCCCGCAGCACATCGTGGCGTTCTACGCCGTGCTGCGACTCGGAGCGGTCGTGGTCGAGCACAACCCGCTCTACACGCCCCGCGAGCTGCGTAAGCAGTTCGAGGACCACGGCGCCAAGCACGCGATCGTCTGGAACAAGGTCGTGGCGACGGTTCAGGAGTTCCCGAGCGACCTGGCCGTCTCGACGCTCGTGTCCGTTGACGTCACTCGCGCCATGCCCGCACTCACCCGCTTCGCGCTCCGGCTGCCGGTGGCGAAGGCGAGGGAATCGCGGGCGGCGCTGACCGAGCGCGTCCGCGGCACCGTCCTCTGGGAGTCGGTGGTCGCTGGTGCCCCGATCCCCGCCTCGCATCCGCAGCCCGGCACGGACGACCTGGCGATCATCCAGTACACGTCGGGGACCACGGGCACGCCGAAGGGCGCCGCCCTCACCCACCGCAACCTCCTCGCCAATGCGGCACAGTCCCAGGCCTGGGTCCCGTCCATCCAGCGCGGCAAGGGCTGCGTCGTGTACGCCGTGCTGCCCATGTTCCACGCCTACGGCCTGACCCTCTGCCTCACCTTCGCGATGTCGATGGGGGCGCGCCTCGTGCTGTTCCCGAAGTTCGATCCCGATCTCGTGCTGGACGTGGTCAAGAAGCACCCGGCGACGTTCCTGCCGCTCGTGCCGCCCATCGCCGACCGGCTGCTCGCGGCCGCCAACGCCAAGGGCGTCTCCCTCGACGGCATCGAAGTGGCGATCTCCGGCGCCATGGCGCTGCCGCACGAACTCGTCGTCCCGTTCGAAGCCGCGACGCACGGCTATCTCGTCGAGGGCTACGGTCTGAGCGAGTGCTCCCCCGTCCTCATGGCGAACCCGGTGGCCGACAACCGTGTCCCCGGCACGGTGGGCCTCCCGCTCCCCGGGACGGAGTGCCGCGTCGTCGATCCGGAGAACCCCACCGAGGACGTCCCGGCCGGTTCCGCCGGCGAGCTCGTCGTGCGCGGCCCTCAGGTCTTCTCCGGGTATTACGGAAAGCCCGAGGAGACGGAGGCCGTGTTCGTCGACGGCTGGTACCGGACGGGCGACATCGTCACGATCGACGACGCCGGATTCGTGCGGATCGTCGACCGGATCAAGGAGCTCATCATCACGGGCGGCTTCAACGTCGCCCCCACCGAGGTCGAGAACGCTCTGCGCCAGCATCCGTCGGTCGTCGACGCTGCGGTCGTCGGACTGCCCAGCGACCACTCGGGCGAGGAGGTCGTGGCGGCGATCGTCGTCGACCCCGGGGCCGATGTCGATGTCGAGGCGATCCGCGAGTACGCCCGCAGCATCCTCACGCCGTACAAGGTGCCGCGCCGCGTCTTCGTCGTCGACGAGCTGCCGACGTCGCTGATCGGCAAGGTGCTCCGCCGGCAGGTGAAGGAGAAGCTGCTCGCCCTCACCTCGGGCGTCTGACCCGGTCGCACAGGAAGCGGGTCGCCGGGCGCGCTACCCTTGGGAAGTGACCCCTGAAGAAGTGACCCCCACCGACGCCCCTGACGAGTCCCCCGCAACCCCCGGATTCGAGGACCTCGGCATCACCGGGCCGGTCCTCAAGGCCATCAAGGATCTCGGTTACGAGACCCCCTCGCCCATCCAGGCCGCGACCATCCCGACGCTGCTCGCCGGCCGCGATGTGGTCGGCATGGCGCAGACCGGCACCGGCAAGACCGCCGCCTTCGCCCTCCCCGTGCTGGAGCGGCTCGACGTCACGCAGAAGACGCCGCAGGCCCTCGTCCTCGCCCCGACCCGCGAGCTCGCGCTGCAGGTCTGCGAGGCCTTCGAGTCCTACGCGTCGCGCATGAAGGGCGTGCACGTGCTCCCCGTCTACGGCGGTCAGGGCTACGGGGTGCAGTTGTCCGCGCTTCGCCGTGGCGTGCACGTCGTCGTGGGAACCCCCGGCCGCATCATGGACCACCTCGCCAAGGGCACGCTCGACCTCTCCGAGCTGCAGTACCTCGTGCTCGACGAAGCCGACGAGATGCTGAAGATGGGCTTCGCCGAAGACGTCGAGCAGATCCTCGCGCAGACGCCGGAGGAGAAGCAGGTCGCCCTGTTCTCGGCGACGATGCCCGCGCAGATCCGCCGCCTCGCGCAGCAGTACCTCCGCGACCCGGAGGAGATCACGGTCAAGTCCAAGACCGCGACCAACACGAACATCACCCAGCGCTACCTCGTCGTCTCCTACGCGCAGAAGGTGGACGCTCTGACCCGCATCCTCGAGGTGGAGAACTTCGACGGGATGATCGTCTTCGTCCGCACGAAGAACGAGACCGAGACCCTGGCCGAGAAGCTCCGCGCCCGCGGATACTCCGCCGCCGCGATCAACGGCGACGTGCCGCAGGTGCAGCGCGAGCGCAGCGTCAACCAGCTCAAGGACGGCAAGCTCGACATCCTCGTCGCCACGGACGTCGCCGCCCGCGGCCTCGACGTCGAGCGCATCAGCCACGTGGTCAACTTCGACATCCCCACCGACACCGAGTCGTACGTCCACCGCATCGGACGGACCGGGCGGGCCGGCCGGACGGGTGACGCGATCAGCTTCATCACCCCGCGCGAGCGCTACCTGCTCAAGCACATCGAGAAGGCCACGCGTCAGCAGCCCACGCAGATGCAGCTCCCGAGCACCGAGGACGTGAACACGACGCGGCTCGCCCGCTTCGACGACGCCATCACGACCGCGCTCTCGGAGACGACGCGCATCGACGCGTTCCGCGACATCATCGCCCACTACGTGCGGCATCACGATGTGCCGGAAGGCGACGTCGCGGCCGCTCTCGCCGTGGTCGCCCAGGGCGCCACGCCGCTGCTCCTCGACCCCGCCCAGGACGCCCTGTCGCAGGCGGTGGCCGCCGACAACCGCCCGCCGCGCGAGCGGCAGACGCGGGAGCCGCGCGAACCCCGGGAGCGTCGCGGCCGCGGCGACTACACGCCGTACCGCATCGAGGTGGGTCGCCGGCACCGCGTCGAGCCGCGACAGATCGTGGGCGCGCTCGCGAACGAGGGCGGTCTGGGCCGCGACGACTTCGGGGCGATCAACATCCGTCCCGACTTCTCGATCGTCGAGCTTCCGGCGAACCTCGACCCCGCCGTCCTCGACAAGCTCCGCGACACCCGTATCTCGGGACGACTGATCGAGATCGCTCCCGACCGTGGCCCCGGGGCGCGACGCGGGTCGTCCTCGCGCGACGGCGACGGCCGTGGTCGCCCGACCCGCTACGACAAGCGCGACCGCGACGAGCGCCCGGCGCACGGCGACCGCGAGGAGAAGCCCTTCCGGAAGCCCCGTCACAAGGCCTGAGCGGACCGACGATGCGCATCGACCGCGCCGGCAGGGAGGATCTCCCCGCGCTCGCCCAGCTCAAGTGGCAGGACGTGCCGAGGGACTTGACGGCCGGTCGATCGCTCGACACGTACACCGCGGAACTCGGCGACTGGTGGCAGGCGCACGCCCGCACCCACGTCGCCTTCGTCGCGCGCGCCGAGGAGGATGACCGTATCGTCGGTGCCGCCTGGGTCGCCCTCGTGCCGCGTGTGCCGCGGCCCGGGGCGGTCGATCGCATCTCCGCGGACATCCAGAGCGTCTTCGTCCTCCCGGAGCATCGAGGGCGCGGAGCGGGCCGCGGCCTCGTCGCCGCCGCCTGCGCGCACGCCGTGTCCGTCGGTGCCGAGCGGATCACCGTGCATTCGAGCGAGGCCGCCGTGGGTCTCTACCAGAAGCTGGGATTCGCGGACTCACCGCGGCTGCAACAGTTCCTCGCGCCCACCACGGCGGCCCCGGAGAGCGCCTGAGCCTCACTCCAGCGCCGCAGGGCCCTCCGTGACCAGCACGTGGAACTGCGCGGCGTCGAGGATGCGGACGCCGAGCTCCTCCGCCTTCGCGAGCTTGGAGCCGGCGCCGGGACCCGCGGCCACGAAGTCGGTCTTCTTGGAGACGCTCGAGGCCGCCTTGCCGCCGGCCTTGATGATCGCCTCCTGCGCGCCCTCACGGGTGTAGCCGTCGAGAGATCCCGTCGCGACCACCGTGAGGCCTTCCAGCACTCCCCCGGCGGCGACAGCTGCTCCCGGCCCGGGGTGGCCCGGCGTCGCCCACTGCACGCCCGCATCCGTCCACTGCCGGACGATGTCCTGGTGCCAGTCGACGTCGAACCACGCGAGCAAGGAGTCGGCGATGATGCCGCCCACGCCCTCGACCGCGGCGAGCTCTTCCCGCGATGCCTCCCGGATCGCGTCGAGCGACCCGAACCACTGCGCGAGCGCCCGCGCCGCGACCGGTCCGACGTGGCGGATGTTGAGGGCGACGAGCAGCCGCCAGAGGTCTTTGGTCTTCGCCTTCTCCAGCTCCGCGAGCAGTGTCAGCGCCTGCGAGGACGGCTGCGGACCTTCCAGACCCGACTTCTTCTCGGCGGCGGTCGGGTTCCGTCGGAACGGCGCGCGCGTCTTCACGAGGCCGTCCTCGTCCTCGCGCGGCAGACCCGTCTCCGCATCACGTACGACGACCTCGATCGGCACGAGCTGCTCCAGCGTGAGGGCGAACAGCCCCGCCTCCGTGCTCAGAGGGGGCTCGGCCGGAGTCGTGGGCTGGGTCAGGGCCGCCGCGGTGACCTCGCCCAGGGCCTCGACATCGAGGGCGCCGCGGGAACCGATGTGCTCGACGCGTCCGCGCACCTGCGCAGGGCACGACCGCGCGTTCGGGCAGCGGAGGTCGATGTCGCCCTCCTTCATGGCGCGCAACGGCGTGCCGCACTCGGGGCAGTCGGCCGGCATGACGAACTCCCGCTCCGTCCCGTCCCGCTTCTCGACCACGGGGCCGAGCACCTCGGGGATCACGTCGCCCGCCTTCCGGAGCACCACGGTGTCGCCGATGAGCACGCCCTTGGCCTTGACCACGTCCTTGTTGTGGAGCGTGGCCTGACGGACCACGGATCCGGCGACGTGAGCCGGTGCCATGACCGCGAAGGGAGTGGCGCGACCGGTGCGCCCGACGGAGACGACGATGTCGAGGAGCTTCGTCTGCACCTCCTCCGGCGGGTACTTGTAGGCGATCGCCCAGCGGGGGGCCCGGCTCGTGGCCCCGAGCTCGTCGTGCAGGTCGAGCTCGTCGACCTTGACCACGATGCCGTCCAGTTCGTGCTCGATGTCGTGCCGGTGCTCCCCGTAGTGCTCGACGAAGGCGACGACGTCGTCGATGCTGCGGCACACCTTGGTGTGCGGGCTCGTCGGCAGCCCCCAGGCGGCCAGCAGCTCGTAGACCTGGCTCTGCGCCGCGACCGGCGGGTTCGTCCAGGCGCCGATGCCGTGCACGTAGAGCGCGAGCGACTCGATGCGCAGCAGGCCCGCTTCGAGCTCCAGGCCGTCCTTCTTGTCGATCTGCTGACGCAGGCCGCCGCTGGCGGCGTTGCGGGGATTGGCGAAGGCCGGGAAGCGCCGCGCCGCCGCGGTGCGCGCCTTCTCCTCATCGAACGGCCTCTTCGCGCCGCCCCTGGCCTCCCACCGCGCGAGGGCGTCGGCATACGCGCGGTCGCGGAAAGCCGCCTGCGCCGCGTTCAGGCGCTCGAACGCGGCGACGGGGATGAAGACCTCTCCGCGGACCTCGACGATCGGCGGGTGTCCCTCCCCGGCGAGCCGCTCCGGGATCTCGGGGAGCCGGAGCGCGTTCTCGGTGACGATCTCGCCGACCCGCCCGTCACCGCGGGTCGCGGCCGACGTCAGGACGCCGTGCTCGTATCGCAGATTGATCGCGAGCCCGTCGATCTTGAGTTCGGTCAGCCAATCGACGTCGCGCCCGGCGGCCGCCCGCGTCTTCTGCGCCCACTCCCGCAACTCCTCGATCGAGAAGACGTTGTCGAGGCTGAGCATGCGCTCGGCGTGCTCGATGGTCGCGAGCCCTGTCGCCTCGGCCGCGCCGACCATCTGCGTCGGCGAGTCCTGACCCTGGAGCTCGGGGTGCAGGCGCTCGAGCTCTTCCAGGCGCCGCATCCAGCCGTCGTACGTCGCGTCGTCGACGAGCGACGTGTCGCGCCCGTAGTACGCGTCCTTCGCCTCGAGGATGCGGGTGGTCAGCTCCTCCGCCTCGCTGCGGGCGTCTTCCAGTGAGATGTTCTCCGGCACCCCGCCAGTCTAGGAGCGGGGACCGACATCCACCCGGATCAGACGCCGACCGGAACGGCGGAGACGGTCGTATCGATCGTGAACTGCCCGAGCACACGTGTGCCGACGTAGAGCACGGCGGTCTGTCCCGGAGCGACGCCGTCGAGCGGAGTCTGCGGCACCACGCGAACGCCCTCCGCGGTCACGGTGGCCGTGGCGGGCACCGGCTCGGCGTGCGCGCGGATCTGCACATCGCACGCGAACGTCGACGCGGCAGGTGCGGCGCCGGCCCAGCTGAAACGCTGCCCCGCGATCTCGGCGATCGCCAGGGCCTCCTTGGGGCCGACGACCACCGTGTTCGACACGGGACGCACCTCGAGGACGAAGCGGGGCTTGCCGTCCGGCGCCGGGACACCGAGCTTGAGCCCGCGCCGCTGGCCGACGGTGAACGCGTGCGCGCCCTCGTGCGCGCCGACGACCGCGCCCGTGCGATCGACGATCTCACCGGTGGCCGTGCCGACCTTCTCGGCCAGCCACCCCCGGGTGTCGCCGTCGGGGATGAAGCAGATGTCGTGACTGTCCGGCTTCTGGGCCACGCTGAGACCGCGCTGCGCCGCCTCCGCCCGCACGAGGGCCTTCGACGGCGTGGTCCCGAGCGGGAAATAGGTGTGCGCGAGCTGGTCGGCCGTCAGGACACCGAGCACGTAGGACTGGTCCTTCGCGTTGTCCGAGGCCCGGTGCAGCTCGAGACCCTCAGGACCGTCCACCAGGGTCGCGTAGTGTCCGGTGCAGACGGCGTCGAAGCCGAGCTCCAGGGCGCGCTCCAGCAGGGCCGCGAACTTGATCTTCTCGTTGCACCGCATGCACGGGTTCGGAGTACGACCGGCGCGGTACTCCGCGACGAAGTCGTCGATCACGTCATCCCGGAAGCGCTCGGAGAAGTCCCACACGTAGAAGGGGATGCCCAGGAGGTCGGCGGCCCGGCGGGCGTCCAGCGCGTCCTCGATCGTGCAGCAGCCTCGACTGCCGGTGCGCAGGGTCCCCCCGGCGCGGGAGAGCGCCAGGTGCACGCCCACCACATCGTGCCCCGCCTCGACGGCCCTGGCGGCCGCGACGGCGGAGTCCACACCGCCGCTCATGGCCGCAAGGATTCGCATGGGTCCAGTCTACGAGTGCTCGGCTGCACGGGCCCCGGATGCCCGGGCGTAGGCATCGCCGATCGCCCCGAGCACCGCGTCGACGTCGGCGTCCGTCGAGGTCCGGCCGAGAGAGAATCGCAGCACGCTCCTGGCGTCCGACTCGCTGCGCCCCATCGCCATCACGACGTGCGAGGGCTCGGCGACCCCCGCCTGACAGGCGGATCCCGTGGAGGCCGAGACCCCGGCCACGTCCAGCAGGAACAGCAGGCTCTCCCCCACGGCACCGGGGAAGAGCAGATGCGCGGTCCCGGGAAGACGGTGATCGGGGTCGCCCAGGAGCTCCGCCGCCGGCACCCGCGCACGGACCCCCTCGACGAGACGGTCGCGCAAGCGGCCCACCCGGACGGTCTCGGCGGCCCGCTCCCGTTCGGCGAGCTCGAGCGCGGTCGCCAGTGCCGCGGCTCCCGGCATATCCTGCGTACCCGCACGCAGACCCCGCTGCTGGCCCCCGCCCCGCAGAAGCGGGGTCAGTCGGGCGGACCGAGCGACCACCAGCGCACCGACGCCCACGGGCGCGCCGACCTTGTGACCGGCGACGCTGAGCGCCACCAGGCCCGTCCCCTCGTCCGCACCGCCCCTCAGCTCCCGGAACGACAGCGGGAGGTGCCCGAGCGCGGCGACCGCGTCGAGGTGCAGCGGCACTCCGGCATCGGCGGCGGCCGCGGTCAGAGCCGCCGCGTCGTTGACCGTCCCGGTCTCGTTGTTCGCGACGAGCGCGGTCGCGAACGCCGCACCGGGCAGGGCCGACGCGAAGCGGCTTCCGTCGATGCGCGCCTGGGCAGAGAGAGGAACAGCGCGCACCTCGGCTCCGTCGGAGACGAGGGCGGCGACCGTGTCCATCGTCGCGTGATGCTCACCGTCCGGCACGACGACCGCCGAAGAGCCCGGACGACGCGAGCGCCACAGGCCCTGGAGAGCGAGGTTGATGGACTCGGTCCCGCCGGATGTCAGCACCACCTCGATCGGGTCGGCCCCGAGAACCGCGGCCACGCGTTCCCTGGACTCCTCCAGCACCCGGCGCGCATCCTGCCCTGCCCCGTGCGTCGACGAGGCGTTGCCGACGATGACGGACGCCTCCAGCCACGCGTCCCTGGCCTCCGGGCGCAGCGGGGTCGTCGCCGCGTGGTCGAGATAGTGCCGCATACGTCGATTCTCCCCGATCCGCGCGGCGAACGCTCCGTCTGGGCGTGAGACCGGGTGCGTCCTGTCATGAGACTGAAATGCAGCACGTTTAGGGTGTATCCATGCCTTCGTCCCCCGCCTCCGTCGTGCCCGGTGGGGCGGCCCTCGACGATCTCGGCGTTCGCCTGCACGACGGCGTCGGCACGATCCGGGTCTGGTCGCAGAACGCCTCGGCCGTCGAGCTCGTCGTGTTCGACGCCACGGACCTCGACTGGGTGGTCGACCAGGCAGCGCTGGAAAGGCGGCCCGGAGGGGTCTGGGAGGTCACGACGCCGTTGCTCCAGCCGGGCGTGCGGTATGCCCTCCGGGTCGAGGGACCGCACGGCCCCGGCAACACGTTCAACCCGGAGACGCTGCTCCTCGACCCGTACGCGCGTGGTCTCGCCCAGGGCCACGGCTACCAGGAGTGGCGCGGCGTGGTCATCGAGGACGGCTTCGACTGGGGCGACTCCACCAAGCCGCGGGTCCCGGCCGACCGGACCGTGATCTACGAGGGCCACCTGAAAGGGCTGACCAAGCGTCACCCCGACATCCCGCCGGCGCTGCACGGGACGTATGCGGGCCTCGCGCATCCCGCCATGATCGCGCACCTCCGCACGCTCGGGGTGACCTCGGTGGAGCTGCTCCCCGTCCACGCGTTCGTCCCGGAACCCCGACTCCTCGAGCGCGGTCTGACGAACTACTGGGGCTACAACACCCTGAACTTCTTCACACCGCACGCCGCGTACGCCACCGAGGGCGCGCGCAAGGCCGGGCCCGAGGCGATCATCGCCGAGTTCAAGGGCATGGTGCGGCTGCTGCACGAAGCGGGTCTCGAGGTGATCCTCGACGTCGTGTACAACCACACATCCGAGGAGGGGATCGGCGGCCCGCGCTCCAGCCTCCGCGGCCTCGACAATGCCCGGTACTACCGGCAGGACGACGCGGGCGTCTACATCGACACCACCGGATGCGGCAACACGCTCAATACCGCCACCGACGCCGGGGCGCGCCTCGTCGTGGACTCCCTCCGGTACTGGGCCGAGGAGATGCAGATCGACGGATTCCGTTTCGATCTGGCCACGGCGATCGCCCGCGACGGCGCGCATACCTACACCCCCGACCATCCCCTTCTGCAGGCGATCGCCGCCGACCCCGTGCTCGCGGAGACCAAGCTCATCGCGGAACCCTGGGACGTCGGTCTGGGCGGCTGGCAGACCGGGAACTTCCCCTCGGGCTGGCATGAGTGGAACGACCGTTACCGCGACCGGGTGCGCAACTTCTGGCTCAGCGACATCGACTACGCCCGGCGGGCCTCGGCACCGGTGGGGATCGGCGGTTTCGCGACACGTCTGGCCGGCTCGTCCAACACCTTCAGCGAGGATCGGGGACCGCTCGCGAGCATCAATTTCGTCACCGCGCACGACGGCTTCACTCTCCACGACCTCGTGTCGTACGACGTGAAGCACAACGAGGCCAACGGCGAGCAGAACCGCGACGGCGCGGATCTGAACCGGTCCTTCAACCACGGCGTGGAGGGCCCCACCGACGATCCGATGATCCTCGCCGCCAGGCGGAAGGCGATGCGCAACCTGCTCGGCACCCTGCTGCTCTCGGCCGGCATCCCGATGCTCACCGCCGGGGATGAAGTGGGACGGACGCAGCGGGGCAACAACAACGCCTACGCGCAGGACTCTCCGTTGTCCTGGCTCTCCTGGGAGTTCGAGCCGTGGCAGGAGGACCTCCGCGCCCACGTCGCGCGCCTCCTCCGGCTCCGTGAGGAGAACCCCGCGCTGCGCCCGAGCCGGTACGCGCGCCTCGGCGAGCACATCCCGAACGCGTCGGTCATGGACTGGTACGACCAGGACGGCGCGACGATGGAGCCGGCCCAGTGGACGGACCCCGGCAACCGCACCCTGCAGTACGTCGCCGCGTCCACGCCGGACAAGGAAGCCGCGAACCGGATCCTGCTGATCGTGCACGGCACGGAGGCTCCGATCGACGTCCGGCTCCCGGAGGACATCGACGGCGCCACCCGGTTCGTCTCGCTCTGGTCGAGCGCGGATGAGCGGCCGTCGGACGCCGAGGAGACCTTCGTACCGGGCGAGGTGCTGCCGATCCCCGGCACCTCGATGCGCCTGTTCCGCGTCGAGTGATAGCACGGTTCGCCGCCCTGGTCGAGCGGTAGGTTCCCGCACGCCCGACCGGTAGATTCGGCATGTGACTGCTCGTGCTGGAACCCGGCCCACGGCTCTGCGGAGCCCCGTTCAGATCCCGACGCGCGCCGCCGACGCGGACCGCCCCGGAGCGCTGCGCACGACGCGGATCCCGCTGCTCGACGGGAGCCCCGCGGTCCCCGGTGGCTTCCCGGCCAAGGCCTTCGCCGGCGAGGTCGTGCCGTTCCGCGTGGTCGCCTTCCGGGAAGGTCACGACCTCATCGGCGTGCACGTGCGGCTGACGTCCCCGACCGGCGAGGAGAGCCTGCACCGGCTCACCGCCCTCGCGGACGGCACCGACCGCTGGGAGGCGGAGATCGCCCTCGACGCGGAGGGCGTCTGGCACTTCCACTTCGAGGCGTTCTCCGACGACTTCGCCACCTGGGCGCACGCCGCGCACGTCAAGGTCGCCGCAGGCGTCGATGTGGACGTGATGGCCGCGCTCGGCGCGGAGCTGCTGCGGCGGGCCGCGGCGGAGAAGGATCGCCCCGCGGCACAGCGCACGCGCCTGCGCGTCCGAGCCGATGAGCTCCAGGCCGGCGACGCCACCACCACTGCGGCGATGGCCGTCGACCCCGAACTCGCAACGATCTTCCGCGACCGCCCGATCGCGACCCTCCGCTCCATCTCCGCGGAGCAGGTCGTCCGCGTCGAGCGCACCCGTGCGGGCGTGGGCGCCTGGTACGAGTTCTTCCCACGCTCCGAAGGTGCCAGACGGCTCAAGGACGGCACGGTGCGCAGCGGCACGTTCCGCACGGCGGCGAAGCGCCTGCCCGAGGTCGCCGGGATGGGCTTCGATGTGATCTACCTCGTCCCGATCCACCCCATCGGCAGCACCAATCGCAAGGGGCGCAACAACACGCTCGTCGCCGAGGCGGGAGACCCGGGCTCGCCGTACGCGATCGGCGCCACTGAAGGAGGGCACGACGCCATCCATCCCGACCTCGGCACCCCGCAGGACTTCCGCGCGTTCGTGCGCGCCGCGCGGAAGGAGGGGCTGGAGGTCGCCCTGGATCTCGCGCTGCAGGCATCCCCCGACCACCCGTGGGTCCGCGAACACCCCGAGTGGTTCACCACCCTCCCGGACGGCAGCATCGCGTACGCGGAGAACCCGCCCAAGAAGTATCAGGACATCTATCCGCTGAACTTCGACAACGACCCGGAGGGCATCGCGGCCGAGATGCTCCGGATCGTCCGGCACTGGGTGGCCGAGGGTGTGCGGATCTTCCGCGTGGACAACCCGCACACCAAGCCGCTCCAGTTCTGGGAGTGGCTGATCGCGACGGTCAACGCGACGGATCCCGACGTCATCTTCCTCGCCGAGGCCTTCACCCGGCCCGCCGTGATGCGCGCGCTCGCCGCCGTGGGCTTCCAGCAGAGCTACAGCTACTTCACCTGGCGCAACACCAAATCCGAGCTGGAGGAGTTCCTCACCTCCATCTCCCACGAGACGGCCGACTACATGCGTCCGAACCTCTTCGTGAACACCCACGACATCCTCACCGAGTACCTCCAGTTCGGCGGACGCGCGGCGTATCGCATCCGCGCCTGCATCGCCGCGACGGCAGGGCCCGTGTACGGGGTCTACGCGGGGTACGAGCTCGTCGAGAACGTGGCTCGCCCGGGTTCCGAGGAGAACATCGACAACGAGAAGTACGAGTACAAGTTCCGCGACTGGGCGGGAGCCGAGGAACGCGGGGAGTCGCTGGCCCCGCTGCTCCGGCGGCTCAACGAGATCCGTGCGGCGCATCCCGCGCTGCGCCAGCTCCGCAACCTCGAGCTGCACTGGAGCGACGACGACGCCATCCTCGTGTTCAGCAAGCATCTCGACGCCGCCTTCACCGGTACCGGGAGACCGGACACCCTCATCGTCGTCGCGAACGTCGACCCGCACTCGGTGCGCGAGACCACCGTCCACCTCGACACCACGCGCTGGGGAGTCCCCCTGGGCGAGACCTTCGAGGTGGAGGATCTCCTGACCGGCGCTGTCTGGACCTGGAGCGATCACAACTACGTCCGGCTCGACGCCTTCGCCGAGCCCGTCCACATCCTGAAGGTGAGGGAGCGCGCATGAGCCGCATCGAGGACACCCCGAACGCCGAGTGGGAGGCCGTCGCGGCCGGTCAGCATCACGACCCGCATTCCCTGCTCGGCGCGCACCCCGCCAAGGATGCCGCCGACCGTACCGTCACCGCCATCCGCGTCCGCCGACCGCTCGCCGAGAGCGTCGAGGCCGTGTTCAGCGATGGAAGCCGACTCGCCCTGTCCCACGTCGCGCACGGCCTCTGGGAGGGCACGCACCCAGGGCCGCCGCTCCCCTACCGCATCGCGACGCGCTACCGCGGCGAGGAGGAGATCGTCTCCGGCGACCCGTACCGGCATGCACCGACACTGGGCGAACTCGACCTGCACCTCATCGCCGAGGGGCGGCACGAGCGTCTGTGGGAGGCGCTGGGGGCGCATCCCCGTACGCAGGGCGACGAACAGGGCGTGTCCTTCGCGGTCTGGGCCCCCGATGCCTCGGCCGTCCGGGTCGTGGGCGATCACAACGGCTGGAACGGCGAGAGCCACGCCATGCGCTCGCTCGGCGCCAGCGGCGTCTGGGAGATCTTCATCCCCGACCTGCCCGTCGGCACCCGCTACAAGTACCAGATCCGCACCCGGAGCGGCGCCTGGATCCTCAAGGCCGACCCGATGGCGCTGGCGGCGCAGGTGCCGCCGGAGACCGCGTCGGTCGTCACCGCCTCGTCCTACGCCTGGCAGGACGGCGCGTGGATGACCCGTCGCGCCGCCACCCATGCCGTCGCGCAGCCGCTGTCGGTGTACGAGGTGCACGTCGGCTCCTGGCGCGAGGGGCTGGGCTACCGCGAGATGGCCGATCCGCTGATCGCACACGTGCAGGAGACGGGGTTCACCCACGTCGAGTTCATGCCGCTGGCCGAGCATCCGTTCGGCGGCTCGTGGGGCTACCAGGTCAGTGGATACTACGCACCGACGAGCCGGTACGGCTCCCCCGACGACCTGCGCTACCTCATCGACCGCCTGCACCAGGCCGGCATCGGCGTCATCATGGACTGGGTCCCCGGGCACTTCCCCAAGGACGCCTTCGCGCTGGCCCGCTTCGACGGCCAGCCCCTGTACGAGCACCCCGATCCCCGCCGCGGCGAGCATCAGGACTGGGGCACACTCATCTTCGACTACGGCCGGCCCGAGGTACGCGGCTTCCTCGTCGCCAACGCCCTCTACTGGCTGAACGAGTTCCACGTCGACGGCCTGCGGGTCGACGCCGTGGCGTCGATGCTCTACCTCGACTACTCGCGCCGGGAGGGCGAGTGGGAGCCGAACATCCACGGCGGACGCGAGAACCTCGAGGCGATCCGCTTCCTCCAGGAGGTCAACGCCACCGCCTACCGGCTCCACCCCGGCATCCTGATGATCGCCGAGGAGTCCACGAGCTTCCCCGGCGTCACGGCACCGACGGATCACGCCGGCCTCGGGTTCGGTTTCAAGTGGAACATGGGCTGGATGAACGACTCGCTCCAGTACATCGGACGCGATCCGATGTACCGCGCGCACCACGAGGGCGAGATGACGTTCTCGTTCGTGTACGCGTTCGGCGAGAACTACGTCCTGCCCATCAGCCACGACGAGGTGGTGCACGGCAAGGGCAGCCTGTTGTCCAAGATGCCGGGCGACCACTGGCACAAGCTTGCGAACGTCCGTGCCTACCTCGCCTACATGTGGGGGCATCCCGGGAAGAAGCTGCTGTTCATGGGACAGGAGTTCGGTCAGCTCGCGGAGTGGTCGGAGGGTCGGGAGCTGGACTGGTGGCTCCGTGACCAGCCCTCTCACGCCCAGCTGCAGGACTTCGTCGCCGCGATGAACGGGGTGTACCGGTCGCAGGCCCCCCTCTGGGAGCGCGACAACGACGGCTCCGGGTTCACCCGCCTCGGCGCCCCGAGTTGGGACCCGTCGGTCATCGCCTTCGAACGACGGGACGCGCACGGCGGGCGCCTCGTCGTCGTCAGCAACTTCGCCGGAGTGGAACGCACCGGCTACCGTCTCGGGCTGCCCAGAGAGGGCGTGTGGCAGGAGATCCTGAACTCCGATGCCGTCGCCTACGGCGGACGGGGGTCGGGCAACCTCGGGATGGTGATCGCCGAGCCCGCGGACGCCGGCGCCCCCACGGCGTCGATCACGCTGCCCGCGCTGTCGACGCTCTGGCTCCGCCACCAGCCCGAGCCGCACGTGCCGACGGTGAACAACGGCTGACCGACGGCCGGCGACGATCGGTCTGCGCGGAGGAACGATCCCCGCGCAGGCCGATCAGAAGAGCAGCGAGGAGAGTCGGTTCCGAGCCGCGATCACGCGCGGGTCGCTGGCGCCGATGAGGCCGAAGAGCTCGATGAGACGCTCCCGGACGGGAGTGCGCCGGTCGGACGGCAGCTGAGCGAACAGGTCGAGGAGCCGGCCGAAGGCGTCGTCGACATGTCCACCGGCGAGGTCGAGGTCCGCGACGTCGAACTGGGCCTGCACGTCCAGCGGAGCCGCTGCGGCCGCGGCTCGGGCGGTCTGGAGGTCGAGTCCCTGCACACGGTCGAGCAGGCGGACCTGGCCCAGGCCGGCGATGGCGTCCTCGTCGCGCGGGTTCTCCGCGAGTGCCTTCTCATAGGCGGTGATGGCCGCACGGTAGTCGCCGCGCTCGATGGCGGCGAACGCCTCCGCGTGCAGCGGCGGCAGCTCGGGCTCGGCAGCGGCTTCGGCTTCCCCGGTCTCGGCGTCGCCGACGGGGAGCGTTCCCGAGACGCCGTTCTGCGCCGCCACCTGGAGCAGCTGCGCGAAGACCTCACGCACCTGCTGCTCCGGTACGGCGCCCGTGAACATCGGCACCGGCTGGCCGGCGATGAGGGCGACGACCATCGGGATGGACTGCGCGCGGAAGCTCTGCGCGAGCTGCGGGTTCGCATCCACGTCGACCTTCGCCAGGAGCACGCGGCCGCCGAGCTCCCGAGTGACCTTCTCGATGATCGGGCTCAGCTGCTTGCACGGCCCGCACCACTCGGCCCACAGGTCGACGACCACCGGGACGGTGCGCGACAGCTCCAGGACCTGACCGAAGTTCTCGTCGGTCGCGTCGACGACGACGTCAGCCACCGGTGCGGTCGCGGGCGCCGCTGCACCACCCGCCGGCGGGGACGGACGGTTGCGCAGGCTGGACAGATCGACGGCGCCACGCAGGGCCGCGGGAGACATCTCACTCACTTGATCACCTTCACGGACACGAGATCCTGACGGGACGCCAGGAGACGGATCGGTTCGCTCGACCCCTGGGACGGGACGGCGAAGAACAGCTGGAACTCATAGGTCGTCTGGGCGCCCTTCGCGGACTCGTTGGCCCCGGTGAGCGCCTTGGCCTCCTTGTTGTCACCGAAGCGGATGACGACATCGGAGGACGTGGGCGTGATGGTCTCGACATCGAGGACGGAGACGGCGACGATGGCGCCGCTGTCCAGCGTCGTCATCGAGACGGGCTCCGCCGTCGTCGGCTTCATGTCGAACGCGGCCTTGGAGGTCTTCGCAGCCCCGGCGTCGGCGAGTCCCTTCACCAGGCTCTGTCGGCTGTCCCTGATCGATGTGGCCAGGTTCAGCGCCAGATCGTCGAACTGCCCGTAGGAGGCGCTCTTCTCACCGTTGTCGACGACGTCGGCGAAAGCCGCGGCGACCTCGTTCGGCGGCACCGACAGGAAGGCCGAATCCGCCGGGACCAGCGAGGTCCCCAGCCAGCTGGCCGCCACCTCGGGGAACGCCGCGTCCGCCGACATCTCCGCCATGTTCGTGACCTTGTAGTTGGACCAGGGGTCCGCCTGCGTCATGGTCAGCACCACCGGCGGCACGGTGTCGTCGCCGGTGCTCTTCGAGAGCATGAGGACGGTGCGTGGCCAGCGGTCCGTCGCCTCGGGGAGGACCACCTCGACGTCGTCCGTCGGGATCGCGGCGGGCGCCGCCCGATCCGGCAGCTTCGCGCGCAGGGCGTAGTCGGTGGTCCTCGTCGTGAGAGGTGCGCCGTCGAGACGGGTGGCCGCGAGGTCCAGATCCTTCGCCTCATCGGCCTGCACCAGGGTCTCGGAGACCTCCCGGAGGATCCGCTCGGCCTGCGTCTCGGTGACCGCCGGCGGCTTCTGGTTCTCGGGGGCGATCACGGTCGGGGTCGGAGACGGCGATGCGGAGGGGGCCCCGAACTCCGGCCAGGACTCCGCCGTGCAGCCGGAGGCCAGGAGGGCGGTCAGACCGAGGGCGGGGAGGGCGAGCAGGCGCCGACGACGCCTCGGGCGCTCAGCGCGCATCGTGCTCTTCCCGTCCTGCTCCTTCTCGTCGACGATCTCCGCGTCCTCCACGTCGTCCTTCCTCGCCGGTGTCGGCGCCTGCTCGCCGTCCGCGGCCTCCAGGGCCTCGCGCTCGGACGGCGGAAGGGCCGCCACGTCGATCGGCTGCGTCGTGGGAAGCGGCCCGGGCCCCTTCCGGCGCGGGCCGCGGCCACGGCGCTGGTGACGGATCGCGAGCACGTACAGGACCAGGCCCACGAGGAGCACCAACCCGCCTGCCGCCATGAGCGGGCCCGCCAGCGGCGTCCGCGTGTCCAGCGGCCAGGAGACCACGATGTCGTCCGGCGCGTCCTTGGTGCCGTCGTAGGCGATCAGCACGCTGGTCCCTTCCGGGAGCTGCATCTTGTCAGTGGCGAGGAAGTTCTCCTCGCTGAAGGAGTCGAGCCACAGATCGGAGCCGGCAGGGTTCCGGCCCGCGGGCACCTCGGCGTCCTCCTCCGGCGCCGGGGTCGCGGTCGTCTCGGGCGCCGGCGTCTCGGTGGACCCCTCGTCGTCCGCTGCGGCGACATGCTCGACGACGAGCTCGTCCTCGTCCCCGACGGTCACGTGGTTGTACTCGGAGTCGGAGAGCCAGGCCTCCATGTCGGCCGTGCGCCCGTAGCTGGTGAAGATCTCCCCTTCGCCGCGGATGAGCAGCTTCTGCGCGCCGGCGTTGATCCGCAGGACGTCGCCGTCCAGGAGAACGAAGGGCGCGGGCTCCTCGATGTCGACACGGGCCTCCTCGGACGAAGGGCCGACGAAGATGGTGCGTTGGGCGATCCCCGCACCGATCAGCACGGCAGCCAGCACGAAGGCCACCACGGCCCATACGAAACGCACGAATAGTCTCCTCACGCATCGCGGCTTCCCGCCCACGACGCCACACTCGACATTTCAGACTAGCGAACCCACCTGTGTGTTGACCACGAGGGCCCTCCCTCGTCCGTCGTCCGGCACGTCGGCGGCGCGTCGAGCCGCGTCATGGGTAGCCTTGCTGCAGCCGTACCGAGGAGTCCGCATGAAGATCCACAACCCGTTCCGCACCGCCCTCGTGGCGACACTCGGCGTGGGGCTCGGGATCGTCCTGATCAGCAGCGTCCAGACGCTGTCGACCGTGCTGCTCTACATCGGCACCGCCCTCTTCCTCAGCCTCGGCCTCGACCCTCTCGTCACGTTCCTCGAGCGTCGACGCCTGCCCCGCTGGCTCGCGGTCCTCGTGACGATCGTCGCCGTGCTGGCCGTCTTCGTCGGGATCATCCTCATCGTGCTGCCCGTGCTGGTCGACCAGATCTCGCAGCTCATCGCCCAGATCACGGCGATCGTGCAACGGGGAACCGCGATCGAGGATCTGAGGAGCTGGATCCAGGAGACATTCCCGAACCTCCTCGTCGACGACGTCTTCGCGTATGTGGAGGACTGGCTGACGACCAATCTCGCGGAGATCGGCGGGTCTATCGGTCAGGGCGTGCTGATCGCCAGCGGCGCCGTGCTCAGCGGCGTGTTCGGCGCCTTCATCGTCCTCATCCTGACCATCTATCTCACGGCTTCGACGCCCTCGCTCAAGCGCGCGGTGTACCAGCTGGTCCCGGCGTCCAAGCGGGATCGCTTCATCGATCTCTCCGAGCAGATCACCGACTCGGTCGGCTACTACGTCATGGGCCAGGTCAGCCAGGGCGTCATCAACGGCGTCCTCAGCGCGATCTACCTGACGATCATCGACGCGCCGTTCCCCGCCGTTCTCGCGGTCGTCGCGTTCTTCTTCTCGCTCATCCCCCTGGTGGGCACCCTGACCGGCTCGACGATCATCGTCCTCGTCTGCCTCATCCCGGGCCTCGGCTCCCCCGGCACGGCTCTCGCGGCGGCGATCTACTACCTGATCTACATGCAGATCGAGGCGTACGTCATCTCGCCGCGCATCATGAGCCGCGCCGTCTCCGTGCCCGGCGCCGTCGTCGTGGTGGCAGCCCTCGCGGGAGGAAGCCTGCTGGGCCTGCTCGGGGCGCTCATCGCGATCCCCGTGGCGGCCAGCATCCTGATCCTCTACCGGCAGGTGCTCATCCCGCGCATGAACGAGCGGTGACCGGGGCGGGCCTCGCCGTCAGTCCGCTGCCGGCCAGTGGGTCGGCAGCGGCAGCGCCGACGGATTGACGGCGGCGACGATCTCGGTGAGCACCCGGCGCGTCTGCGTCTCCCCCACCCACAGGTGCTTGCCCCCTTCCACGGCGATCAGCTGCGCCTGCGGGATCGTCGCGAAGCGCTCCCGCGCTTCCGCCGGGCGCAGGTAGTCGTCGAACTCGGGCACGAGGATGACCACGCGGTGGCCGGTCTCCCCCCAGGCGGCGACCTCCTCCGCCGTCGCGCGGTGCAGCGGCGGCGAGAGGAGGATGATGCCCTCGATGTCGTGGTCGGCACCGTACTTGAGGGCGAGTTCCGTCCCGAACGACCACCCGACGAGCCAGGGGCGCGGCAGCGCGCGGTCGCGGACGACGTCCATGGCGGCCGCGACGTCGAACTGCTCTGCAGCGCCGCCGTCGAACGTCCCCTCACTGGTGCCGCGCGGCGAGGTGGTGCCACGGGTGTTGAACCGCAGCACCGCGAGATCGGCCAGGGCGGGAAGACGCGCGGACGCCTTGCGGATGATGTGCGAATCCATGAAGCCACCGGCGGTCGGCAACGGGTGCAGCGTGACCAGCGTCGCCACCGGGGCTGCGGCTTCCGGCGTCGCGAGCTCGCCGACGAGCGTCAGGCCGTCCGCGGTGTGCAGCTCGATGTCCTCGCGGCGCGCCGGGAGCTCCAGCGGTCCCCGGATCTCCATGGTCATGCGATCCTCCAACAGTGGTTGTGCCAGTGTCTGCGGTCAGCCAGGGCTGCGGCATCGCCGAGCACGCCGTCGGCGCGCCAGGCCACGAGATGGGCGGTACCCGGTTCGACGGATCGTCCGCAGCCCGGGCAGATGTACGCCTTCTGCGCTTGGAGCGCGGAGACGGGCTGCACCGTCCACTCCACGCCTCGGCGGACCTCGGTGCGCTTCCAGCCGGCGAGGAGACGGTCGAACGAGTCCTCGCCCTCAGGGCGCGCGGAAGGACGTCGGCGTGAGCGGGGCATGGTGCCGGCTCACCACCAGTGGTTGGTGACCCAGAAGTTGTACGCGCCGGCCCAGCTGCCGTAGCGACCCGTGGCGTATCCGGTCGCCCAGCGGAGGTTGTCGACCGGGTTGTAGCCGTTCCCCGGCACCTTGCTGCAGGGCAGGGCCTGGACGAGGCCGCAGGCGCCGGAGGAGGAGTTCGTCGCGTTGGGGTTCCAGCCGCTCTCCCGCGAGACGATGTAGTCGACGTACTGCCAGTCGCCCTGCGCGATCCCGGCGGCCGCCATCCACTCCGCAGGTGCGCCTCCGCCGCTGTACGGCGGGAGTCCGCCGCCCCCGGACGACCCGCCCTGCGAGCCCTCGGACGACGACGAGGAGGTGGTCACCGGGGCCGGCTTCGGCTTGGGCTTCGGCTTGGGTTTGACGTAGACGTCGAAGGAGCCGCGCTCGACGGGAGTGATCGCCGCGCCCTCCACCGTGACCGTGAGGTTCTGGGTGTCCGCCAGGGCCACCGCATACACGGAGTCCGGGGCCTCCGTGGCGACGGGCTGAGCGAGCGCGACGCCGGTGGGCGCGACCATCGCGGCCGCGAATGCGACGACCGCGAGCGAGCTGAAGACGCCCACGACACCGCGGCGGCGCGACCAGCGGCGCGTGCCGCGGGAGGCTGATGCAGCCGTGGCTGCGGGTACCAGCACGGCGTCGCTTCGTTCGGGAATCATGTCGTTTCGGGAGTTCACGATGGAGGACAGTTTACGCATACCTGCCTGAAGAGGCCATCAGACGGCTCAGCGGACCGCCAGGATCACGTCGATGGTGGCATCCAGGAGCGCGTCGACCTGCTCCTCGCGGTAGCCGCCACGCTGCATGCGGAACGCTGCGGACCGCAGCTGCTCAGCGGACAGCGCGTCGCCGTCCCGCAGGTAGCGGACGATCCGGGAGGTGACGTGGTCGACCTCGTCGACGCGGTACCCGAACGTGAGGAAGCCGGTACGGGCGAACCGGTGGCGACGCGGACGCGCCAGATGGTCCAGGATGACCTGCGCGTCGGCTCTGGCCTGCTCCACCCAGGCGCCCGCTCCGAGAGACCGCACGGCGCGTTCCCGCTCTCGGGCGGCGAAAGCGTCCTCGACCCGTCCGAGGGCCGCGTCGACGTCAGCCACCACGTACCCCTCCTTGACGAGGGGGAAGGAGACGGTGCGGACGTCATCGGCCGTGAGATCGTCAGCGCCGCTCTCGAACGCCCGCCGCGCCGAGGCGAGGAATCCGTCCACCGCCGCACGGTGGTACCCCTTCGTGCGTCCGGTCGTGAGCGCGAAGGCCGGCGTGGCCGCGCGTTGCGTGGCGACCTCGCGACGGTCGTCGTTCATCACAGCACCACTGTCGTTCATCACAGCACCAACCAGGGAGAGAGGAGGAAGTACAGGCAGAGGGCCGGGACGGTCGACGGCAGGATGCTGTCCAGCCGATCGAGGAGCCCACCGTGCCCGGGGAGCCAGGAGCTCATGTCCTTGATCCCGAGATCCCGCTTCAGCATCGACTCGCCGAGGTCTCCGAGCGTGGCGGACAGCAGGATCGCGGCCCCGAAGATCACACCGCCCCACCAGGGCAGGTCGAGCAGGAACATCGCCAGGAGGACGCCCGCCGCGAGCGACGCCACCACCGCACCGCCGAAGCCCTCCCAGGTCTTCTTGGGGCTGATCCGCGGCGCCATCGGGTGTCGCCCGAACGCGAGCCCCGCGGCGTAAGCGCCGGTGTCGGCCGCCACGGCGATCGAGATGAAGCTGAGCACCCACCACTGGCCACCCTCCTGCTCGAGCAGGATGAGGGCCACACCCGCGAGGAATGGCACGTACACCTGCACGAACCCGCCGATCACGGCGTCGGTGAGCACATCGCCGTACGTGCGCCCATCCTTCGCGACCATCTGGGCGAGCAGGCGCCAGACGATGACGAACGCCACGGAGACGAACAGCATGACCCAGCTCAGCCAGGGCTCCGCGAAGTACGCGGAGAGCACGAGGAAGGTCGCCGCTATCAACTGCGGGATCACGTCGACGCGACGCCCGGCGGCGCGCAGCGCGCGCGAGAGCTCGTAGACGCCGAGGAGCGCCGCGGCCAACGCGAACGGGACGAACAGCGCCTTGATGAAGAGCAGCGAGCCGAGGAGCGCCGCACCGAAGGCGAGGCCGATCAGGATCGCGAGGACGAGGTCACGTCCGGTGCGCTGCTTGATGCGTTCGTTCGCCTGGTCGAGCTGATCCCGCGCATGCGACACGTGCGTGCCGAACTCGTCCCGCGCCTGGCGCCACTGCTCGCGGATCGCATTGTGATCCGCGGTGTCCAGCCGGTCGGCGGTCATCGGCGCTGCACCCGGCGTCGCCGGAAGCGGCGGTCGCGGGGGCACGCGGTCGGCGTCGAAGGCCGGGAAGGCCGCGTCGCCGAGCGGCACGCCGCCGTCGGGGCCGACCTCCGGCCGCGCCACCGGAGCGCCCTCGTCGGTGCCTCGCGATTCGTCGGACATGCGGACTACACCTCGAGGAGTTCTGCCTCTTTGCGCTTCAGCGCGTCGTCGATGAGGTCGACGTGCTGACGGGTCAGCGCGTCGAGTTCCTTCTCACCACGGGAGATCTCGTCCTCGCCGAGCTCGCTCTTCAGGCCGTCGAGCTCGTCCTTCGCCTTCCGGCGGATGCCGCGGACGTGGACCTTGGCGTCCTCCGCCTTCGACTTCACGAGCTTGACGTACTCCTTACGGCGCTCCGCCGTGAGCTCGGGCATCGTGACGCGCACGAGGTTGCCGTCGTTCGTCGGGTTCGCGCCGAGGTTCGGCATGTCGCGGATGGCCTGCTCGATCGCCTTCAGCGCCGACTTGTCGTACGGCGTGATGATGAGCGTGCGCGCCTCCTGGTTCGCGAGCGACGCGAGCTGAGCGAGCGGCGTCGGCGTGCCGTAGTAGTCGACCAGCACCTTCTGGAAGAGCTGCGGGTTCGCACGACCCGTGCGCACCGTGGAGAAGTCCTCCTTGGCAGCCTCGACGGCCCGGGACATGCGGGTGGTGGTTTCAGCGAGGACGTCCGCGATCACGGTGGCTCCTATCGTCGGGGTGTTCTGGAAATTCTATCGGGAGCGGGCCCCCGTCCCGTGCAGGCGCTCAGGCGGTGACGAGCGTGCCGATGGGCTCGCCCAGGAGAGCGCGGGTGACGTTGCCCGCCGGCTCCATGCCGAAGACGCGCATGTCCATGTTGTTGTCCATGCACAGGCTGAACGCCGTCGAGTCGACGACCTTGAGGCCCTGCTGGAGCGCATCGCGGTAGGTCACGCGCTCGATGCGCTCGGCGTCGGCGTGCTTGTTCGGGTCGGCGGTGTAGATCGCGTCGACGCCGTTCTTGGCGACGAGGACCTCCTGCGCACCGATCTCCAGTGCGCGCTGCGCGGCGACCGTGTCGGTGGAGAAGTACGGCAGGCCCGCACCGGCACCGAAGATGACCACGCGGCCCTTCTCCATGTGCCGCTCCGCGCGACGCGGGATGTAGGGCTCGGCGACCTGTGTCATCGAGATCGCCGACTGCACGCGCGTCGCCGCGCCCGCCTGCTCCAGGAAGTCCTGCAGCGCGAGCGCGTTCATCACGGTGCCGAGCATGCCCATGTAGTCGGCCCGCCCCCGGTCCATGCCCCGCTGGCTGAGTTCGGCCCCGCGGAAGAAGTTGCCGCCGCCGACGACGACCGCCACCTCGACCCGGTCGACCGCAGCGGCGATCTCGCGCGCCATCTGGCTGACCACGTCGGGGTTGACGCCGAGCTGCCCGGCGCCGAACGCCTCTCCGGAGAGCTTGAGGAGGACGCGACGGCGTCCGGTGCGTTCAGTCATGGGGGATGTCCTCTCGTCCCGATTCAAGATAGTGCCTGGTGGGCATGAAGAAGGGGTTCGGATCGAGCGATCCGAACCCCTTCGACAGTGCTACGCGCCGACCTTGAAGCGCGCGAAGTCCGTCACGGTGATACCGGCGTCCTTCGCCACCTGGGCGACGGAGAGCTTGTTGTCCTTCGCGTAGTCCTGCTCGAGCAGGGCGACCTGCTTGATGAACGCGGAGACACGGCCCTCGACGATCTTCGGCAGAGCGGCCTCGGGCTTGCCCTCGTTGCGGGAGATCTCGGTGACGATCTCGCGCTCCTTCTCGACCGCATCCGCCGGCACGTCCTCGCGGGACAGGTACGACGGGTTGGCGAACGAGATGTGCTGGGCGATGCTGCGCGCAGTCTCGGCGTCGTCACCCGTGTAGGCGACGACGACACCGATCTGCGGCGGCAGGTCCTTGCTCGTGCGGTGCAGGTAGACCTCGACGCTGTCACCGGTGACGGTGCGCACGCGACGGAGCTCGACCTTCTCGCCGATGATGGCGGCCTCTTCCGAGATGAGCTGCTCGACGGTCTTGTCGCCCGCCGGAGCGGCCAGAGCGGCCTCGACCGAGTCGGCCTTCACGGCGGCGACGGCGTCGGCGACCTTGTCGGCCAGCGCGATGAAGCGCTCGTTCTTCGCGACGAAGTCGGTCTCGCAGGCGAGCTCGACGAGCGTCACGGCGCCGTCCTGCTCGCGAGCGACGACGAGGCCCTCGCTGGTCGAACGGTCGGCGCGCTTGGCGTTGCCCTTCGCACCCTTCAGGCGCAGGATCTCGGTGGCCTTCTCGACGTCGCCGTCGGCCTCCTCGAGTGCCTTCTTGGTGTCGACCATTCCCGTGCCGAGCTGCTCACGCAGCGCCTTGAGGTCGGCGATGGTGAAGTTGGCCATGTGTGGTGGCTCCTTGCTTCGTTGTGTGGGTGTACGAGGGATTACTTGGCGTCTGCGGCCTCGGCGGCGGCGACCTCGGCGGTCTCCTCACCGGAAGCGGCGGCGATCGCCTCGTCGTGCGCCTCGGCACCGGCCTCGTCGGCGGCGGTGGCGTCGGCGGCAGGGGTCTCGACGACAGCGGCCTCGTCGTCGGCGGTAACGACCTCGGCGGCGTCAGCGGACTCCTGGACGGGAGCCTCGAGGAGCTCCTTCTCCCACTCGGCCAGCGGCTCGGCGTCGCCCGACTCCGGGTTGTGCTTCTGCTGCAGGCCCTCGGCGGCGGCGTCGGCGATGATGCGCGTCAGCAGCGACACCGAACGGATGGCGTCGTCGTTGCCGGGGATCGGGTACTGGAAGTCGTCCGGGTCGGCGTTGGTGTCGAGGATGCCGATCACCGGGATGCCGAGCTTCTTGGCCTCGTCGATGGCGAGGTGCTCACGCTTGGCGTCGACCACCCAGAGGGCGGACGGCGTCTTGGTGAGGTTGCGGATACCGCCGAGCGACTTGTGGAGCTTGTCCAGCTCGCGCTTCTTGAGCAGCAGCTCCTTCTTCGTGAAGCCGGAGGCGGAGGGGTTCTCGTAGTCGAGCTCCTCGAGCTCCTTCATGCGGGCGAGACGCTTCGCGATGGTGGAGAAGTTGGTGAGGAGGCCGCCGAGCCAGCGCTGGTTCACGTAGGGCTGGCCGACGCGCGTGGCCTGCTCCGCGAGGATCTCCTGCGCCTGCTTCTTGGTGCCGACGAAGAGGATCGTGCCGCCGTGCGCCACGGTCTCCTTGACGAAGTCGTACGCCTTGTCGATGTAGCCGAGCGACTGCTGGAGGTCGATGATGTGGATGCCGCTGCGCTCGGTGAGGATGAAGCGCTTCACCTTCGGGTTCCACCGACGGGTCTGGTGTCCGAAGTGCACGCCGCTGTCGAGCAGCTGGCGGATGGTGACCACAGCCATGGTCGTCTCCTGATTCTGGCGCGGAGCGCCGTTGAGGTTGTCATGCCGACCGGACGGTCGGACATCCTGGTGCCCGGCTCACGCCCACCCGTTCGGAGAACGGGACCTGCGGGAGTGGATGCCACGACGGAGTCGCTCTGGGCACGCGTAGTCACCCCGAGATCGAGGTGCTCGTCCAGCATACAGGATCATGCGCCGCCGGCTCGTCCTGCACAGGAGCGCAATCCTCGCCCTTCTCCCCCGCTACAGGGTTCTTCCCCCGGGCGTCCGGTCCGCGCGATCGCCCCCGGCGCACACTCACCGCATGACTTCTCCCTCCGGTTCCCCTCACCTTGTCCGTTCACACTCGTCTCGTGCCGCTCGCGTCGCGATCACGGCGGCGCTCGCCTGTCTCGTGCTTCTGGGCGGCGGCGGCGCCCCACTCGCCGCCCCTGCGTCCGTACACACGGCGACGGCATCCCGCTCCGGCCCGTCCCCGGCCGACAGTTCCGCCTCGGAGGGTGCATGGCGATGGCCCGTCGACGGTGGCCGCCATGTGAGCGCCGCGTATCGCGCACCGGCGCACGCCTACGGTCCCGGACACCGGGGCATGGACGTCACCGCCGCCGTCGGTACCGCTGTCGGCGCTCCGGCGGACGGAGTGGTCGCATTCCAGGGCGTGGTCGTCGATCGTCCCGTGCTGACCATCCGACACACAGATGGCCTGGTGAGCTCGTTCGAGCCGCTGGAGTCTTCGCTCCGGGCGGGCGACACGGTCAGCCGGGGTCAGGAGATCGGTCGGGTCTCCACAGGTGGGCACACGGCTCCTGGCGCGCTGCATGTCGGTGTGCGGCGCGATGGGGAGTACATCAACCCGATGCTGCTGTTCGGCGCCGTCCTGCGGGCCCGTCTCCTGCCCTGCTGCGGGACCTGATCTCCGACCGAGCGGGCAGCCGCTCAGGCGCGAGGATGCGCCAGCCGGTACGTCGCCGTCAGCCGCTCCGCCGAGACATGCGTATAGATCTGCGTCGTGCCGAGGCTCGCGTGCCCCAGGATCTCCTGCACGGCGCGCAGGTCGGCGCCGCCGTCGAGCAGATGCGTCGCCGCCGTGTGGCGGAGGGCGTGCGGCCCGACGGTCTCCGCGCCGACGACGGGTGCGAGCGCACGGGCGACCACCTCGTAGACCGTCCGCGGTCCCAGCCGGGCGCCGCGGCTTCCGAGGAAGACGGCAGGCGAGGCACCCGCGGCCCTGCTGAGGAGCGCCGGGCGAGCGCGGCGCAGGTACGCACCGAGTGCATCCCTGGCCGGGGCACCGAATGGCACGACGCGCTCCTTGTCGCCCTTGCCCCGCACAAGAGCCGTCCCGCGGTCGAGATCGAGGTCGTCGATGTCGAGACCGCAGAGCTCGGAGACGCGGACCGCGGAGCCGTAGAGAAGCTCCAGGACGGCGTGGTCACGGAGGGCGACGGGCTCGCCCGAGGATGCGGCCTGCCGATGGCGTTCCAACAGCTCGGACATCGCGTCCTTCGATGCCACGGTCGGCAGCGTCTTGGCCCGTTTCGGCGCCACGAGCCGAAGACTCGGGTCGATGGGGATGATGTCCTGCTCGCGCGCCCAGCCGAAGAACGCTCGCGCGGTGGCCGCACGTCGGGCCAGGGTCGCTCGCGCGTCGCCGCGCTGGGTCGCCTGCCACAGCCATTCACGCAGCATCTCCAGGTCGATCCGGTCCACCGGACCGCCCGCCACGCTCGCCCCGAGGTCCCGCAGGTCGGAGCGATACGCCTTCACGGTCGCGGGCGACAGCCGGCGCACCTTCTCCAGGTGGTCGGCGAACGCCTCGACAGCGACCGCGAAGTCCATACCTCCACCCTGGCCCGCCCCCGCCCCCCGAGCCGCGCGCCCCGCCGCGAGCCGTCCTATGACGTCCGTGCCGCGCCGATCCCGCGCCAGCCGTCCCCGTCCCGCCGCGCAAGGCCGTCGAGATCGAGGAGGCCGAGCAGTGCCCTGGTCCGCTCGACGGTGAGATCCGCGCGCTGCGCGAGCTCCGCCTCCGTCCGAGCGGTCCGGGTGCTCAGGGCACGGAGCAGCAGGACCCGCCCCTCCTCCGTGGCATCGTGTGCGTGCGGCGACCGCGCGTCGATCGGGAGCATCTCGGCCACCTCCGCCGCGGAGGTGACGCACACCGCGTCGTACTCGCGGAGCAACCGATGACAGCCGGCCGACGAGGCGGAGGTGACGGGACCGGGCACCGCGCCGAGTGGCCTGCCGAGCGTTGCCGCGTGCCCCGCCGTGTTGAGGGAGCCACTGCGCCACCCGGCCTCGACGACCACCGTCGCCTGCCCCAGTGCCGCGATCAGTCGGTTGCGGGCGAGGAAGCGCCACCGGGTCGGCGCCGTCCCGCAGGGCACCTCGCTGACCACGACCCCGTCGACAGCAATCCGCGTGAGAAGGTTGCGGTGCCCGGCGGGGTACGGGCGGTCCACGCCTCCGGCGAGAACCGCGATCGTCCCCCCACCGACAGTCAACGCGGCGCGGTGGGCTGCCCCGTCGATGCCGTACGCGCCGCCCGACACGACAGCCGTCCCCGCGGCGGCCAGATCGCCGGAGAGGTCGGCGGCGACGCGCTCCCCGTAGGCGGTGGCCGCCCTGGCGCCCACGATGGCGACGCGTGCCGCGCTGGTCAGGAGCTCCGGGCGCCCGCGCGCCCACAGCACCACCGGACCCTCCGTATCCAGATCGTCGACGGCGAGCGGCCAGTCGGGATCTCCCGGAAGGAGCAGATGGGCGCCCGTCGTCTGCGCCCGCCGGAGGGCATCGATCACAGCCGCCGGATCGGCACGCTGTCGCCACCGCGCCCGCGCCTCGTCGAGCGCCCGTCGTGCGCCCGCGGCGCGGACCATCGGCCATGACCGTCCCCGCGCGTCGAGAGCGAAACGCATGCCGTCGACAGGTCCGAACTCGCGCACGAGGGTCGCGGCGACGGCGTCCCCGGGATCGGCGATGACGGACCAGGCGACACGTGCGAGCGCCTCCGCCACGTCGTCGGTGCCGCGCAGTCTCCGAGCGGCGTCGAGCGCATCCTGCTGGGAGACGAGTTCGTCGATCACCGCGCCACCCCCGTCCGCAGAAGGAGCGCGCGGCCGATCTCGTCCGTTCCGGGGAGGTCGTGTCCGGCGAGGTCGGCCATGGTCCAGGCCACCCGGAGGACGCGGTCGTATCCGCGGAGCGTCAACGCCCCTCGTTCCAGTGCCCGATCGAGACCGGCCCGCGCGTCTGGCGGGAGGCGGAATCCGCCGTGCCGGAGCAGGGTCCCGGGAACCTCCGCATTGCGTCGCCAGGGCGTGCCACGCCATCGCCGCTCCGCTCGAGCGCGCGCCTCGCCGACGCGGCGCCGGGCCTCGACGGTGGTCACCCCGGAGCGCTCCCCCGCGAGCGAGCGTGAGGCGGCGACGCGCGAGACCGGCAGATCGATGTCGAGACGATCGCGTAATGGCCCGGAGAGGCGAGTCGCGTAGCGTCGCAGCGCCTGCGGTGGGCAGATGCAGTCGCCGTCACGCACCCCCCGGTTCCCGCACGGACACGGGTTCATCGCCAGGAGCAGCTGGAACCGCGCCGGGAACCGCACGACGAAGCCGGATCGATGCACGTCGACGAAGCCGGTCTCGAGTGGCTGACGGAGCGCGTCCAAGGCCACCCGGGGGAACTCGGCCGCTTCGTCGAGGAAGAGCACGCCCCGATGAGCCCGTGCGACCGCGCCGGGGCGCGCCGTCCGCGACCCGCCGCCGACCATCGCCGCCACCGAGGC
Organism: Microbacterium meiriae; assembly: GCF_040685015.1. Classification (NCBI taxonomy): domain Bacteria; kingdom Bacillati; phylum Actinomycetota; class Actinomycetes; order Micrococcales; family Microbacteriaceae; genus Microbacterium; species Microbacterium meiriae. The sequence goes on from NZ_JBFBHD010000002.1 coordinate 702,072, forward strand.
GCTGTGGTGCGGAGCGACCAGCGGAGGCTGGTGGTCGAGCCCGGTCACGGCCTCGCCGCAGAGGGAGCGCACGGAAGCGACCTCGATGGCCTCCTGCTCCGTCAGCGGCGGCATGATCCCGGGCAGTCGCCCGGCGAGCATCGTCTTGCCTGCTCCCGGCGGACCGCTCAGGAGCATGTTGTGGCCGCCCGCGGCCGCGACGATGAGGGCCTCGACGGCTTCCTCCTGTCCGAGGACATCGCTGAGGTCCCGGTCGTCCGGTTCTCCCTCCGGCGGCTGCGGGCCGGGAACCGGCTCGACATCCGGCACCTCCACCTCGGCCCCGTGCCAGACTGCCACCTCGGCGAGCGACGCGGCGGCGCGCACCTCGACGCCGGCGACGAGACCGGCTTCCGTCGCGTTGCCGTGCGGCACGATCACGCGCTCGAAGCCGGCGCGTGCAGCGGCGAAGACCGCGGGAAGCACACCGGGGACGGGCCGCAGACGGCCATCCAGCCCGACCTCCCCCAGGTGCACCGTCTGCCGCACGGCACGACGAGCGAGCATGTCGCTCGCGGCGAGGGAGGCGACCGCGATCGCGAGGTCGAAGGCGGACCCGTGCTTGGGCAGACTCGCCGGCGAGAGGTTCACCGTCAGACGCCGCCGGGGCAGCGAGAGCCCGGAGTTCACGCAGGCGTTGTGCACGCGCTGCACCGCCTCGCCCAGAGACTTGTCGGGGAGGCCGATGATGCGGAACTCCGGCGTCTGCGGCGAGAGGTCGGCCTCGACCTCGACGACATGCCCCTCCGCCCCGGTGAGGGCCACCGACCACGTCCGAGCGGTGCTCACGCGATGTCCTCGAGGTGCTCGATGGACGCGGTCTCCGGAACCGCCCCCACGATGCCGACCGCCTCCACCCGCAGCACCCGTCCCCTTGCCAGATCCGGATGCGCAGCCCGCCACGCATAGGCGAGCTGCCACAGCCGCCGGCGCTTCCGGTCGTCGATGGCGTCGAACGGGTGCCCGAAGGACGCCGACCGCCGTGTCTTCACCTCGACCACGGACAGATGCCGACCGACGACGGCGACGATGTCCAGTTCGCCCTGCGGACACCGCCAGTTTCGATCGACGATGCGATACCCGCGCTTCGTCAGGTAGTCCGCTGCCTGCTGTTCCCCGGCTCGCCCGAGGTCGTCTTTCGCTGCCATCCCCACAGGATTCCCGGGGCCACCCCGTGACCCCCGCGGTCCGGAGCAGACAGCCCGGCCGCTGTGGAAACAACGGAGAACGTCACCGTTGTGCAGGAACGGCGGCTGGAGTCACTCTCCGTCGAGCGAGAGCTCCTGCGGCAGTTCGAACTCGCGGCGTTGCAGCTCCTCGACGTTCACGTCCTTGAACGTGAGCACCCGGACGGCCTTCACGAACCGGTCCGCACGGTAGATGTCCCACACCCACACATCGCTCATGGAGATCTCGAAGTAGAAGTCGTGCTCGGTGTCCCGGCGCACGACGTTGACCTCGTTGGCCAGGTAGAAGCGACGCTCGGTCTCCACGACGTACTGGAACTGAGAGACGACGTCGCGGTACTCGCGGAACAGCGCGAGCTCGAGCTCACGGTCGTAGTCGTCGAAGGCTTCCTCATCCATGATGAGTCCATCCTATGGTCGGCGGGCGCCGGTCGCGGCATCCCGGCCGCGACCGCTCAGAAGAGCGTCGGTGCGTCGGCGATCGCCCACGACGAACGGTGGAACGGTGAGAGGCCGAACGACCGGATTGCCTCCCGGTGCTCCGGACTCGCGTATCCCTTGTTGCGGTCCCACTGGTAATCGCGGTGATCCTCGTGGAGCTCGGCCATGTACCCGTCCCTGGCGACCTTCGCGATCACCGACGCCGCCGACACCGAGGCGCAGTCGCGGTCCGCTTTGACGACCGGCCGGACGTTCAAGGGCCCAGGATGCACGCGCGAGACGTAGTCGTGGTTGCCGTCGAGGAGGACCAGAGCGTTCTCGACCGTGGCACCCTGCGCCACCACCGCCAGCACGGCGCGGGAGGCGGCAAGGCCCAGCGCCCGCATGATCCCGACCTCGTCGACCTCCGCGGCGGTCGCCCAGCCGACGCCCGAGGCCTGCACCCACGCAGCCGCGCGGGCGGCGACGTCGGGGCGCCGGCGCTCGGGGACGAGCTTCGAGTCGCGCAGCCCCTCCGGCACGCGGCGACGAGCCCCCTTGGCGTCCATCACCGCCGCCCCGACGGCCACCGGCCCGGCCAGCGCCCCGCGACCGACCTCGTCGAGGGCGATGATCAGGTCGCACTCCCCCAGCAGCTTCCGCTCCAGGGTCAGTCGAGGCGCGATGACAGTCATTCGGGGTCCGGCACTCCGTTGAAGATCTCGTGGTGGCCGTCGATCGGTCCGAAGCGGTCGAGCGGCCAGGTCGTCAGGAACGCCTTGCCCACGATGTTGGACACCGGGACGAAACCGCCGCTGGGCAGCTCCTGGTGTGCACGGGCGTCGCGGGAGCGGTCCCGGTTGTCGCCGAGGAGCCACACGGAGTCCTCGGGCACGACGACGTCGAAAGGTTCGTTGGAGGCCGCGGTGTCGCCCTCGGGGAGGTTCAGGTAGCTCAGCTCATCGATCGGGGCACCGTTGATCGTGATCTGCCCCAGCGCGTTGCAGCACACCACATGGTCACCTTCGACGCCGATCACCCGCTTGACCAGATGGTCCTGGGTGTCGGTTGCCGAGATGCCGACAAATGTGAGCACCCAGTCGATGGCCTGGACCAGCGGCGGCTGTGCAGGTGTCTGCGGCATCGGGTCGAGCCAGCCGCCCGGATCCTTGAAGACGACGATGTCACCGCGCTCATAGCCGGTCCAGCGCGGGGTGAGCTCGTCGACGAGGATGCGGTCGTCGATCAGCAGCGTGCGCTCCATGGAGGCCGACGGGATGTAGAACGATCGGACCACGAACGTCTTGATGACGAACGACACCAGCGCGGCGATGACGACGATGACCAGCACGTCACGGAGGAAGACCAGGAACCCGCGCCGCCGTCGTGTCGGGCGTGCGGACGGAGAGTCAGTCATCTGGTTCCTTCTCGAAGAGTGCACCGTGAGCGCACGGCAGTAACAAGGTTCGCACACCGGGGACAGAACGAAAGCACCCCGGGACATCGTGTCCCGGGGTGCTGTGAAGAAGCTTCGCGTCAGTTGTTGACGCGCTTCTCCTTGATCTTCGCCTTCTTGCCGCGGAGCTCGCGCAGGTAGTAGAGCTTGGCGCGACGCACGTCACCGCGGGTGACGACCTCGATGTGGTCGATCACCGGGGAGTGCACGGGGAAAGTACGCTCGACGCCCACCTGGAAGCTGATCTTCCGGACGGTGAAGGTCTCGCGGACGCTGTCGCCCTGGCGGCCGATGACGACGCCCTGGAAGACCTGGATACGAGAACGGTTGCCCTCGGTGATGTTGACGTGCACCTTGACGGTGTCACCGGGGAAGAACTCGGGGATGTCGGAACGGAGCGAAGCCGCGTCGACGGCGTCGAGGATCTGCATGATCGTCTCTCTCTGCACTCGCCTCAGGTCGGATGCACGGATTAGGAAGGAACAAGAATGGGAGTGTGCCGAACGGCGCTGACGCGTCCGCGGGCTCCCCTGGGGCAGAGCCGGTCACGGCACAAAGAACCATTCTGCCACGGATGGCAGGCCCCACCAAAACGAGCGCTCAGGGCCGGTCGTCGGTCTCCCGCACCACGATCACCTCGTGCACGCTGGTCTGCGTCGTCTCCGCGCGGGGCGCGGTCATCGTCGACCAGGAGATGGTCTCGCGAATCCGCGCTCCACTCCCCCGTGCTTCGTTCCAGAGCTGCCACAGCTGCAGCCACACCAGTCCGATGCCCACCACGATGGCGGCGGCGAGGAGCCAACCGAAAGCGCCATCGATGAAGAAGCCGACCGCGATCGTCAGCGCGTGCCAGAGACCGAACCCGGCGACGTCCCACCACGACAGGGCGCGCTCGGCGCGGACAGACGGCCGGGAACGCGTCAGCAGCGTGAGCAGGAGCTGTCCCACGAAGACCGAGGGCATCGCGATGAGCAGCACCCAGAGGATCGACCACCCGCCCTGGAAGACGGCCCAGCCGATGAGCAGCCACAGCGGCAGGAGGAAGGCCGAGGGCAGCAGCCAGCGGAAGAAGGCCTGTCGGATCCACATGCTCCGATGCTACGGGGACGTCACGTCCGCGTCACAGGTGTTCGCTGAGAGCGGGAGGCGCCGGGTGTCCGCACGATCAGGGAGAATGGACGGGACGAGAGGACACTGATGATCGAACTGCGCACCCCTGCCGAGATCGATGAGATGCGCGCGGCAGGCCGGTTCGTCGCCGAGACGCTGGCGACCCTGCGCGACGAGACGAAGGTCGGCACCAACCTCCTGGCGATCGACCGCCGGGCCCACGACATGATCCGCAAGGCGGGCGCCGAGTCCTGCTACATCGACTACCACCCGTCGTTCGGCGCGAGCCCGTTCGGCAAGGTCATCTGCACCTCGGTGAACGACGCGGTGCTGCACGGTCTCCCCCATGACTACGCACTCAAGGACGGCGACCTCGTCACCCTCGACTTCGCCGTCTCGGTCGACGGCTGGGTCGCGGATTCCGCGGTCTCCTTCGTCGTGGGCACGCCGCGGGATGAGGACCTGCGTCTCATCGACACCACCGAGCGCGCGCTGACCGCCGCGATCGAGACCTCGGTGGTCGGGCACCGCATCGGTGACATCTCCGCTGCCATCGCAGAGATCGCGCACGGCGAGGGGTACTCCATCAACACCGACTTCGGCGGGCATGGCGTGGGCCGCACGATGCACGGCGACCCCCACGTCGCGAACGACGGCCGCGCGGGCCGCGGGTTCCCGCTCCGCGCCGGCCTTGTGCTCGCGCTGGAGCCCTGGTTCCTCGCGACCACGGACGAGCTGGTCACCGACCCCGACGGGTGGACGCTGCGCAGCGCGGACGGGTCCCGAGGGGCGCACTCCGAGCACACCATCGCGATCACCGACGACGGGCCGATCATCCTGACGGATCGCTCGTTCCTCGGGGTGGACTGACCTCGGCCGCCGGGTCGGCGCGTTCCCAGGATGCGACCGGCCCCGGCACGACGGTGAACAGCGGGTGCGCCTTCGGGAGCGCCACATCCCCGTGCCGCTGAAGCACCTCAGGACTGCGCTCGGCGAGCTTCGCACGCAGGTGCTCCCATTCCCGCGCGAGCTGGCCCGCGGTGACCGGCATGGTCGGAACGGCAGGCTCCCGGCGCCGGATGCGCGTGCGGTCGAAACGGTAGCCGCGGGCGTCCGCCTCGTCGGCGACAGCGACGAGGTACGCGCCCACCGCGGCCAGCGGATCCGCTGCCTCCCGGAAGCGCTCGAGCTGCGGGTGTCGCTGATACCCCTTCGTGGCGTCGGCGAGCACCGCCTGCGCGAGCAGCGTCTCCCGCCAGCAGGCGACGAGACCCTGACGGTCGAGGTACTCAGGGTGCAGCGACCAGATCCTCATACGCGGCGGTAGCGGAACACATCGGTGAGATGGGGGAGGCCGAACTCCGCCTTCCCGCGCGTCTCGTCCGCGCCGTCCAGCACCGCCTCCAGGGCCGCCACCATCCCTGCACGCTCCGCGTCGTCCGCCACGAGGAGACTGCTCACCGTGCCCCAGCGTCGGAGGTAGACCTCGCGGCTGATCCGCTCCGTCCAGCGCACCTCCTCGTGGGTTTCCAGGACGAAGCCGGGGATGTCGGTCGCCGATGCGGAGGTGTCGTCGTCCGCGCCGACCGCGGGATGCGCCACCCGATGGCAGGCGAGATCCCACGCACAGGCGGGGTCGGCGCGATTCCAGAGCAGCCCGAGCGTCCCGTCGGCGACGAGTGCGCGGGCGATCTCGGCCGCCGCCGTATCCCGGTCGAACCAGTGGAACGCCTGCGCGACGCTGACGACATCGACGGAACCGTCCGGCACGGGGATGCTCTCCGCGGTCCCTGGCCGCGCCTCGACCGTCGGCAGCGTCCGGGCGAGGACGGCGAGCATCGGCGCGGAAGGCTCGACGGCGATCACCCGCGCCGCACGCTCGACGAGCAGGCTGGTGAACTTGCCGGTGCCGGCGCCGAGGTCGAGCGCCGTGGCCACCGGCGCCGGAACGATGATGTCGGCCGCACGCTCCGGGAAGCCCGGTCGGTAGCGGTCGTACTCCTCGCCGATGCCTTCGAACGATCGCGCGCGTGTCACATCCACCATGTCTCGACGCTAACAGCAGTCGTCGCCGCAGACGGTCGCGGTGCGGTCAGTCGTCGGTCGGCGCGTCCGGAAGCAGATCGGGGCGGCGCAGCCGCGTGCGGACGAGCTGCTGCTCGCGCCGCCATGCCGCGATCGCCCCGTGGTTGCCGCTGAGGAGCACATCCGGTACCGCACGGTCACGCCAGACGGAGGGCTTCGTGTACGACGGGTACTCGAGGAGGCCGTCCTCGTGCGACTCCTCGACCAGGCTCTCCGGATTGCCGACGACCCCGGGGATGAGACGGCCGATGGCCTCGATCATGGCCATCGTCGCGACCTCGCCGCCGTTGAGCACGTAGTCACCGAGGCTCAGCAGCCGGACCTCGCCACGCTCGGCGGCGTACTCGAAGACGCGCTCGTCGATGCCCTCGTAGCGCCCGCAGCCGAACACGAGGTGGTCGCGCCCCGCGAGCTCCCGCGCGGTCGCCTGGGTGAAGACCTCGCCCGCCGGCGACGGGAAGATGATGGTCGGCGGCGCGGCGGTATCCGCGGTGAGCTCGTCGAGGGCGAGCCCCCACGGCTCGGGCTTCATGACCATGCCCGCTCCTCCGCCGTACGGAGTGTCGTCGACGGTGCGATGGCGGTCGTGCGTCCAGTCGCGAAGATCATGCACCTGGAGGTCGAGCAGACCCGAGCCGCGGGCCTTGCCGAGCAGGGAGAGCGTCAGTCCGTCGAAGTACGAGGGGAAGATGGAGACGACGTCGATGCGCACGGGGGAACCGTATCAGCGGTCACTCGGCAGCGTCGGAGGCGGTGGTCTCGTCCTCCGACTCGGGAAGCTCCTCGAAGAGCCCGGCGGGAGGGGTGACGATGACCCGTCCGGCCGCGACGTCGACGGTGGGGACGATGGCCTCGACGAACGGGACCATCACCTCGTCCGTGCTCCCGCCCGACGACGGCTTCACGATCAGGAGGTCATGCGCCGGCAGGTGCTCGACGCGGACCACGCGGCCGACGACGACCTCGTCCCGCACGACGTCCAGGCCGACGAGCTGGTGGTCGAACCAGGCGTTGTCCTCGGTCTCGTCCTCGTCCTGGTCCATCCAGAGGATGGCGCGGACGAGGCTCTCGGCGGCGGTGCGATCGTCCACGTCCTCGAAGAAGACGACGGGGTTGCCGTTCATCACGCGGTATTCGCGGACGACGATCTCCTTGCCGTGCCACGGAGATGCCTCTGGCACCTGCAACGTGAACGCGGCCCCGGGGACGAAGCGCCGCTCCGGATTGTCGGTGTAGAGCTCGAGCTTCAGCGCGCCCTTGAGCCCGTGAGCCTTGACCAGGCGCCCGACGCGCAGTTGGTTACGGCCTTGGGTGCGGTCCTGCGACACCACGTCAGTCGTCCGCGACATCGACGCGGACACGACGCCCGTCGGCGAGTGCACTCACGAGGGTGCGCAGGGCCTTGGCCGTGCGGCCGCCGCGCCCGATCACGCGTCCACGGTCGTCGGGGTGCACACGCACCTCGAGCAGGTCGCCACGGGGCGACGAGGATTCGTGGATGCGCACATCTTCGGGGTGATCGACGATCCCCTTGACGATGTGTTCGAGCGCGGCGGCGAGCACGATGGATTACTCGGCGTCGGCGGCGGAAGCCTCAGCGGCCTCCGCGTCGGCGTCAGCGGCGGGGGCCTCCGCAGCGGGGGCCTCCTCCTTCTTCTCCGCCTTGGGCTTCACGACGGACTTCTTGGAGGCGTCGACCTCGAAGGCGGCCTTCGGCTCGGCGACCTTGAGGGTGGACTTGGCGTCCTTGTCGCCCTTGAAGGTGCCCCAGTCGCCCGTGATCTTGAGGATGGCGGTGACCTGCTCGGTCGGCTGCGCGCCGACGGAGAGCCAGTACTGCGCACGCTCGGAGTCGACCTCGATGAAGGAGGGCTCCTCGGTGGGGTGGTACTTGCCGATCTCCTCGATCACACGACCGTCGCGCTTGGTGCGCGAGTCGGCGACGACGATGCGGTAGTACGGCGCGCGGATCTTGCCCATGCGCTTGAGACGAATCTTGACAGCCACGATTCTCCTGAATGGTGTGGAAGGAAACGAACCGGTCGCCTGGAGCGTGGGGTGCACACCCGGCGGAAGCTCAAATGAGGAGGACGAGTGCTGGATAGAGGGTCGAGCACGTCGTCCGACCCTCTATTCTGCCAGATGCGCGCGCCGGGCGCGAAACCCGGCGACACGGCGTTGCGGAGTCGGCCCCGGCCCGTGTCAGACTGTCCCCGTGCAGCTCGACTTCGCCGCTTCGGCCCGCTCCACCGTCGGTCTCGAGTGGGAGATCATGCTCGCCGATCCCGAGACCGGTGATCTCGTCGGTCGCGCACCGGAGCTCCTCGCCGCACTGGAGGCGGAGAGCGAGGACGAGCGCCACACCGTCACCGGCGAGCTGCTCACGAACACCATCGAGGTGACCAGCGGGATCGGCGATTCCGTCGCGCACGCCGTCGATGACATCGCGAACGCGATCGCGGCGGTGCGGTCGGCCACCGATCCGGCCGGCATCGAGCTGCTCTCCGCCGGAAGCCACCCCTTCGCCCAGTGGTACGACCAGTCGGTGACAGACAAGACCCGCTATCACAGCCTCATCGAGCGCACCCAGTGGTGGGGGCGCAACATGATGATCTGGGGTATCCACGTGCACGTGGGCGTCGACGAGCAGCGCAAGGTCTTCCCCATCATCAACGCACTGTCGGCGTATCTTCCCCATCTCCAGGCTCTGTCGGCGTCCAGTCCGTTCTGGGCCGGGGAGCGCACGGGGTACGCCTCCAACCGCGCGCTCGTCTTCCAGCAGCTGCCGACGGCGGGCTTGCCCTGGCCGCTCCGGGACTGGTCGGAGTTCGAGCGGTATCTGGACGACATGGTCCGCACCGGCGTGATGGCCGATGCCACCGAGGTGCGCTGGGACATCCGCCCCGCTCCGCGCTGGGGCACGATCGAGGTCCGCGCGTGCGACGGCCTCTCGACGCTCTCCGAGATGGCCGCGGTGGCCGCGCTCGTACAGGTCCTCGTCGAGCACTTCTCCCGACTTCTCGACGAAGGCGCGGCACTCCCCGATCTTCCGGCCTGGTTCCACCGCGAGAACAAGTGGCGCGCGGCCCGATACGGCCTGGACGCGCGCGTCATCGTCGACACGATCGGCACGCAGCGCCCCGTTCGCGAGCACCTGACCGAGAAGATCGAGGAACTGGCCCCGGTCGCCGTCGAGCTCGGATGCGTCCGGGAGTTCGGCAGCATCGCGTCGATCCTCGACGGCGGGGCGAGCTATGCCCGTCAGCTCGCGGTCGCCGACGCCACGGACGGCGATCTCCGCGCCGTGGTCCAGCACCTCATCCGGGAGTTCCGGACCGGACCGCAGTCGTCGATCGAAGGCGAGTGACGCGGACGCGACTCAGTCCTCGACGAGTCGACGTGCGAGACCCTCGTCGAGCACCACGTCCGTGATCAGCTCGGCGGCTATCGCCGCCCGCAGACTCGCGAGCTTGGGCACACCCGAGACGACGCACACGCGACGCGGCACCCGCCGGAGCCGGTCGAGTCCCGGCCCCGTCGCCCGCGCGTTGAGCCGGATGTCGCGCCAGGAGCCGTCGGCACGGAAGAAGACCGTCGCCACGTCGCCGATCGCATGGTCCTCCCGCAGACTGCGGTAGTCCTCCCGCCCGAGGTAACCGCCGACGTAGACGCGGCTGGGCACCTCCGCCGCCGGAGACCCGAGGCTGAACACGGCAATGTCCATCTTCGCCTGCAGATCGAGCACGCGGCGGGTGCTGCGCTCGCGCCACATAGCCTCCCGGGTGGCGGGGTCGTCGAAGAAGGCGGGCACGGGGAACTGCTGCACCTGCGCACCGAACGCGCTCCCGAAGCGCTGCAGGATGTCGCTGGAGTACTCCACACCGCTGGTCTGGGTGTTCCCGGCGCCGTTGAGCTGCACGAACGTCGTGTTGTGCGTCTCCTTCTGGGTGAGACCGCGACTGACCGCGCTGATCGTCGATCCCCACGCCACGCCGACGATCATGTTGGAGTCGACGAACTGGGACAGGAGGCGTCCTGCGGTCAGCGCCACGCGCTCCAGTCGCTCGACCTCGCTCACGATCTCCGCCATCGGCACGACGTGCGCCACCACGCGGTGCCGATCCCTGATGCGCTGCTCGAGCATTCCCAGACGCTCCAGGGGGGAGTTGATCCGGATGTCGACGAGGCCGCTCTCCCGCGCGAAGCTGAGCAACCGTGACACGGACGACCGGGAGGTGCCGAGCTCCTGCGCGATGACCTCCATGGTCTTGTCCTGCATGTAGTACAGCTGCGCGGCCGTGAGCGCGGCGATCAGCTTCCCGTCGCGCGACGGTGCTCCGGATCCCGCCATGATGACCTCCTCTCCCTCGATCCTTGCACATATGTGCAGCCAGCTTGCGCGCGGCGTCACGGAGGTCGATGCTGGTGGCAAGCAAGGAAGAGAGGGTCGATGATGATCGATTCCACCCACACGTCCCCGGAGCGGGACGCGGTCCGCGCGCTCCGGGAATCCGGGCGCACCAGCGTCCTCGTCATCGGCGGCGGCATCAACGGCATCTCGACGTTCCGTGATCTGGCCCTGCAGGGTGTGGACGTCGTCCTGGTCGAACGCGGCGACTTCGCCTCCGGTGCCTCCGCGGCCTCGAGCCACATGATCCACGGCGGCATCCGCTACCTCGAGAACGGCGAGTTCCGCCTCGTCCGGGAGTCGGTGGAAGAGCGCAACGGCCTGCTCAAGATCGCCCCGCACTACGTCAAGCCGCTGCAGACGACGATCCCGATCTACTCCACGTTCTCGGGGATCCTCTCCGCTCCCCTCCGGTTCCTCACGCACAAGAGCGGGAAGCCGAAGGAGCGCGGCGCCTTCCTCATCAAGGTCGGCCTCACCATCTACGACACGTTCTCCCGCGACGGCGGCACCGTGCCCCGCCACCGCTTCCTCGGACGCAAGAAGTCCCTTGCCGAGCTGCCGTCGATGGACCCGAAGATCAAGTACACGGCCACGTACTACGACGCCTCGATGCACGATCCGGAGCGCCTGGCGCTCGACGTGCTGCAGGACGGCCGCGCGAGCCACCCGGGTGCGGTGGCTCTCAACTACGTCGAGGCGATCGGCCGCGACGGCGAGCAGATCACCCTCCGTGACCGCGAGAGCGGCACCGAGTTCACCGTGACCGCGGATGTCGTCGTGAACGCCTCCGGCCCGTGGACCGACCTCACGAACGACGCGCTCGGCACCGACACCCATTTCATGGGCGGCACCAAGGGCTCGCACATCGTGCTCGACCACCCGGAGCTGCTCGAGGCGACGCGAGGTCGCGAGATCTTCTTCGAGCACTCCGACGGCCGTATCGTGCTGATCTACCCGCTCAAGGGGCGCGTCCTCGTGGGCACCACCGACATCGACGCCGACCCGCGCGAGGTGCCGGTGTGCACGGAGGAGGAGATCGACTACTTCTTCGACCTCATCCACCACGTGTTCCCGTCGATCTCGGTGACCCGCGAGCAGATCGTCTACAACTTCTCCGGCATCCGGCCGCTCCCCCGCCACGAGGACACCGCTCCCGGATTCGTCTCGCGCGACTACCGCGTCGAGGTCGACCGCAAGGGCGCCGTCCCGCTGGTGAGCCTCGTGGGCGGCAAGTGGACCACGTTCCGCGCCCTGGGAGAGTCGCTCTCCGACACCGTGCTCGGCCTCCTCGGCCGCACGCGCACCGTCTCCACGGCCGGACGCGCGATCGGCGGCGGACGCGAGTTCCCGCGCACCGAGAAGGCGAAGCGGATCTGGATCCAGGAGAACCTCGCCGGCGCCGGCGCTCGGGCCGATCAGCTCCTCGCCCGTTACGGCACCGGAGCGGCGGCCGTCTGGGCGTTCGTCGAGCAGGGGGACGACGCCCCCCTCGCCGGCGGCGACCTGTCGACCCGTGAGCTGGAGTGGATGGTCAACGAGGAGATGGTCGCCCGTCTCGAGGACGTCATCCTCCGCCGCACCAGCATCGCCTTCACCGGTGGAGCGCAGGCAGAAGTCCTCGACGAGATCGCCGACGCCCTGGCACCGCTCCTCGGATGGGACCGAGAGCGTCACGACGCCGAGGTGGAGCAGACGCGCCTGCTGCTGAACGAGCGACACGGACTCGACATCCCGTCCCGCACCCGCGGCTGACGGGGCCCCGACCACCGCGCCCTCCTCGCGGTGCTACCCCATAAGGGGTCGGGGCAGAGGGGCCCCGACCCGCAAGAAAGGTCAACGAAGACATGACTGACGTCAATCTCGGTCTCTACTTCCTCTCGGAGCTCGTCGGCACAGCGATGCTGGTCCTGCTCGGCTGCGGTGTGGTGGCGAACGTCGCCCTGGCGAAGAACAAGGGCTTCGGCGGCGGCTTCCTGATGGTCAACTGGGGATGGGGTCTCGCGGTGTTCGCGGGTGTGCTCGTCTCGGCGTACTCCGGTGCCATCCTGAACCCGGCCGTCGGTATCGGCCTCTGGGTGCAGAACCTGCTGGATCCCGCCAAGGGCATCGACTTCACGATGTTCCTCACCGCGACCGGGGCGGAACTCCTCGGCGCGATCATCGGTGCCATCGTCGTCTGGCTCGCCTACAAGCAGCACTTCGACCAGGAGCCGGAGGCCGCCAACAAGCTCGGCGTCTTCTCCACCGGCCCCGCCATCCGCTCGTACGGCTGGAACCTCGTCACGGAGATCATCGGCACCTTCGTCCTCGTCTTCGTCATCTTCGCGTTCGCGGACTACGGCGACATCGAGGTCGGCACGCCCGGTGGCCTCGGCCCGCTCACCGCTCTTCCGGTCGCCCTGCTGGTGGTCGCGATCGGTGCATCGCTCGGTGGTCCGACCGGATACGCCATCAACCCGGCGCGTGACCTCGGTCCTCGCATCGCCCACGCGATCCTCCCGATCCAGGGCAAGGGTTCCAGCGACTGGTCCTACTCGTGGGTGCCCGTCGTCGGTCCGCTCATCGGTGGTGTCATCGCCGCCCTCGCCGCCCCCGGCCTTCTCAGCCTCGCCGGCTGATCCCCCTCAACCGCTCGGGAATTCAAAGGAGAACACATGGCTGACTACATCATCGCGATCGACCAGGGCACCACGTCGAGCCGCGCGATCATCTTCGACAAGAAGGGCAGCATCGTCGCCACCGGTCAGAAGGAGCACGAGCAGATCCTTCCCAAGGCCGGATGGGTCGAGCACGACGCCGCCGAGATCTGGCGCAATGTCCAGGAGGTGATCGGTCTGGCCCTCGGTCGCGCCGATCTCACCCGCCACGACATCGCCGCCGTGGGCATCACGAATCAGCGCGAGACCGCGGTCGTGTGGGACAAGACCACGGGCAAGCCGGTCTACAACGCCATCGTCTGGCAGGACACCCGCACGCAGGAGATCGTCAACCGCCTCGCGGGCGACGAGGGCGTCGACCGGTTCAAGTCGATCGTCGGGCTCCCCCTGGCGACGTACTTCTCCGGCACCAAGATCACCTGGATCCTGGAGAACGTCGAAGGCGCCCGCGAGAAGGCCGAGGCCGGAGACCTGCTCTTCGGCACGACCGACTCCTGGGTCCTGTGGAACCTCACGGGCGGCATCGACGGCGGCGTGCACGCGACCGACGTCACCAACGCCTCGCGCACGATGTTCATGGACCTCGAGACGCTGGAATGGCGCGACGACATCCTCGAGGCGTTCGGCGTGCCGCGCTCGATGATGCCGGAGATCCGCTCCTCCTCCGAGGTCTACGGTGCGGCCGAGAGCTCATCGCTGCTCCGCGAGACGCCGATCGCCGGCATCCTCGGCGACCAGCAGGCGGCGACGTTCGGCCAGGCCGCGTTCCAGAAGGGCGAGAGCAAGAACACCTACGGCACGGGCTGCTTCCTCATCTTCAACACGGGCGAGGAGATCGTCCGCTCGAAGAACGGACTGCTCACCACCGTCGGCTACAAGCTCGGCGACCAGCCCACGCACTACGCGCTGGAGGGGTCGATCGCGGTCACCGGCTCGCTCATCCAGTGGCTGCGCGACCAGCTCGGCATCATCTCCTCGGCCCCTGAGGTCGAGGAGCTGGCCGAGAAGGTCGAGGACAACGGCGGCGTGTACATCGTCCCCGCGTTCTCGGGTCTCTTCGCGCCGTACTGGCGTCCTGACGCCCGCGGCGCGATCGTCGGCCTCACCCGCTACGCGAACAAGAACCACATCGCGCGCGCCGCCCTGGAGGCCGTGGCCTTCCAGACCCGTGACGTGCTCGACGCGGTCAACGCGGACGCCGGAGTGGATCTCAGCGAGCTCAAGGTCGACGGCGGCATGGTCGCCAACGACGCGCTCATGCAGTTCCAGGCCGACATCCTCGGTGTCCCGGTCGTGCGTCCGGTCGTGGCGGAGACCACGGCGCTCGGTGCGGCCTACGCGGCCGGTCTCGCGGTCGGCTTCTGGAGCGGTCTCGACGACCTGTCCGCGAACTGGCAGGAGGACCGCCGCTGGGAGCCCTCGCTCGACGCGGATGAGCGCGACCGTCAGCTGCGCCTGTGGCGCAAGGCCGTCACCAAGTCGATGGACTGGGTCGACGACGACGTGCGCTGATCACCGCATGACGAGGCGGGTCCGGGTTCTTCCCGGGCCCGCTTCGTCGTCTCCGGGCCGCCATCCGCCCGTTCACCTGCACGATCCGAATACGGTTGCCCACCCGTTCCGGCGGTTCCGTCGTACACCCGTTCCCTGGTCGTGCAGACCGATCAGGGGCTCAGGAGGCCTTCCGCGACGATGTCGAGGAAGGCGCGCGCGGCGCTGCGCGCTGCCGCGGCGTCCCAGGCCAGGTGCTCGACACGGACCGGGCCATCCTGGACCGCCACCGTGTCGACGACCTCCCGGTACCCCCGCACCACCGCGGGCGCCAGCAGGGTGACGGCGAGGCCCGCCGCGACCAGACCGATCAGACTCGCGGCCGTGTCGGATTCGAAAGCCACATCACGCCGCACCCGCGCGGCCAGGAATGCCGCGTCGCTCTGGGCTCGCCCCGACGTGCCGGCGGGGAAGTCGGCGAACGCGGAGTCCGCGAGGTCGCTCAGCTGCACCTCCCTCGCCCGGCCCAGCTCATGCCCGCGGGGCACCACGGCCACCAGCGGTTCCCGGGACAGCGCGCGGGAGGCGACCCCCTCGGGCTCGACGCCCTCCCGGAGCCCGAGGAATGCGGCGTCGAGATCGCCCTGTCGAATCGCCGCCACGAGCGCATCGCTGTTCCCCTCACGGAGCTCCACGCGGGCGGCTGGATGCGCGGCGCGATAGGCCACGAGGAGCGCCGGGACGTCGACAGCGCTCACCGTGGGGATGACGCCCAGTCGCAGCGTGCCCACCACCTTCCCGCTCGCCGCCGCCGCGTCCTCCCGGGCCTGGTCTGCGGCGCGGACCGCCAGACGCGCGGGGCGGAGGAACGCCTCTCCGGCCTCGGTCGCGCGGACGCTGCGACTGGTGCGCGCGAACAGCCGCACGCCCAACTCGCGTTCGAGAGCGGCGACCTGGTGGCTAAGCGCCGACTGCGTGACATGACAGCGCTCCGCCGCGCGGGTGAACGAACCGGTGTCCGCCACCGCGACGACATACCGCAGATGCTGGAGCTCCATCCACTCATGATCTCGCTTCATAGATCATGTGACAAGAATGCGTTGGACTCATACCCCGGATGCGCGCACCCTGGAGACATGAACCGCCTCACCCTCACCCTCGTCACGGCTCTCGCCCCTGCGACGTGGGGTACGACGTACCTGGTGACGACGGAGCTGCTCCCCGCCGGACATCCGCTCCTCGCCGGCCTCCTCCGCTCGCTTCCTGCGGGTCTCCTCGCGGTGCTGCTGGCCCGCCGTCTGCCGCACGGGTCCTGGTGGGGCAAGGTGCTCGTGCTCGGGGCCCTGAACATCGGCGCGTTCTTCCCGCTGCTGTTCCTTGCGGCCGAACGCCTCCCCGGTGGGGTTGCCGCCGCCGTCGCCGGAGCGCAGCCGCTGATCGTGCTAGGGCTCGGAGCGATCGTGCTCGGGGAACGTGTCCGACCGGTATCCGCCGCCGCCGCCGTCGCCGGAGCGGGTGGGGTCGCCCTCGTCGTCCTCGGCCCTGCCGCCGCGCTGGACTTCTGGGGCCTCGTCGCGGCTCTCGGCGGCGTGACCGCCACCGGCCTCGGGATGATCCTGACCAAGCGCTGGGGCCGCCCCTCCGGCGTCGGTCCCGTGGCCTACGCGGGGTGGCAGCTCACGGCGGGAGGGCTGTTGCTCCTCCCCCTCACCTTCGTGGTCGAGGGTCCGCCTCCTGCCCTCGACGCGGGTGCGCTCCTCGGCTACCTCTGGCTCGCGACAGCGGGAGGGATCATCGCCTACACGCTCTGGTTCCGCGGTATCCAGCGCCTGCCCGTGATCGTGCCGGGCCTCCTCGCACTGCTCTCGCCGATCGTCGCGACGCTGCTCGGCGTGCTCATCGCCGGCGAGAGCTTCACCCTGGTCCAGGTGGCGGGCATCCTGATCACGCTCGCCGCCCTCGTCGGCGGGCAGTTCGCGGCGCGGGCCGCGAGGAACGCCGGCGACCGCGGTCGATCCCTCGGCCGCGCCCGTCGCCGTGCGCTGAGGTCCCGGCCGCTCAGCCCTTGCCGAACAGCTTCTGGATCTCGGCGAGGTCGGCCTCCGACGGTGCCTCCGCTCCCCCGCCGAGGCCGAAGCCCGAGCCGGTGGGTGCCGTGGAAGCCGCGAGGCCGGCGTTCTCCGCCGCGCGCTTCGCCGGGTTGCCGGAGCGGGAGCGGTTTCCGCCGCCGCCCTTGCCCTTCTTGCCGCGCTTCGACGAGGCCCCGGGCTTGCCCATGCCGGGCACCGGACCCATGCCCGGGATGTTCGGCGTGCCGCCACGAGCGACGGTCTTCATCATCTTCGCGGCCTGCTCGAAGCGCTGCACGAGCTGGTTGACGTCGGTGACGGTCATGCCGGAGCCGCGCGCGATGCGCAGACGACGGGAACCGTTGAGGATCTTGGGGTTGCGACGCTCGACCGGCGTCATGGAGCGGATGATGGCCTCGGTGCGGTCGATCTCGCGCTCGTCGAAGTCCTCGAGCTGCTGCTTCATCTGCCCCATGCCCGGGAGCATCCCGAGCATCTTCTTCATGGAGCCCATCTTCTTCATCTGCTGAAGCTGCTCGAGGAAGTCCTCCAGGGTGAAGGCCTCGTTCGCGAGCTTCTCGGCGACCTTGCGCGCCTCGTCCTCGTCGAACGCCTGCTGCGCCTGCTCGATGAGGGTGAGGATGTCACCGAGGTCGAGGATGCGGCTGGCCATACGATCGGGGTGGAACGGCTCGAGGTCCTCCAGCCGCTCGCCCGTCGAGGCGAAGATGATCGGACGCCCCGTGACCGAGGCGACCGAGAGCGCCGCTCCGCCTCGGGCGTCGCCGTCGAGCTTCGAGAGGACGACGCCGGTGAAGTCCACTCCCTCCTGGAAGGCCTTAGCGGTGTTGACCGCGTCCTGACCGATCATCGCGTCGATGACGAAGAGCACCTCGTCCGGGTCGACGGCCTTGCGGATGTCGGCGGCCTGCTTCATGAGCTCGGCGTCGACGCCGAGGCGGCCGGCGGTGTCGATGATGACCACGTCGTGCTGCTGGCGGCGGGCGTGCTCGACGCCGTCGCGCGACACCTTGACGGGATCGCCGACGCCGTTGCCCGGCTCGGGCGCGTACACCGTGGCTCCGGCCTGCTCGGCGACCACCTGGAGCTGGTTCACCGCGTTCGGGCGCTGGAGGTCGGCGGCGACGAGGAGGGGCGTGTGCCCTTCGCCCTCGAGCTGCTTGGCCAGCTTGCCGGCGAACGTCGTCTTTCCCGAGCCCTGAAGACCGGCGAGCATGATCACGGTCGGCGCGGTCTTGGCGAACTGCAGGCGCCGCTGCTCTCCGCCGAGGATCTGGACCAGCTCCTCGTTGACGATCTGCACCACCTGCTGCGCGGGGTTCAGCGCCTTGTTGACCTCGTCGCCGAGAGCGCGCTCGCGCACCTTGGCGGTGAAGTCCTTGACGACCGCGAGCGCGACGTCGGCGTCGAGCAGAGCACGACGGATCTCGCGCACCGTGCCGTCGACGTCGGCGGCGGTGAGCTTTCCCTTCGTGCGCAGGTTGCGGAAGGTGTCGGTGAGCCGATCGGAGAGCGTGCCAAAGGTAGCCATGGTGCCTACGATTCTACGCGAGCGGAGCCTCCACGCTCAGCGCGGCACGGAGCAGTGTCTTGGCCCGCTGGTGACGCCCCCGGACCGTGGACGCGGGGACCCCGAGCAGTGCGGCCGCATCGGTCAGGCTGAATCCGTCCCAGTGCACCAGGCGGATGACCTCCGCGAGGTCGGGATCCAGGCGGGCGATGGCGTCGCGCACCTCCGCGCCCCCGTCCGCCGGCGGTGCCTGCAGCCGGGATCCCTCTCCCTCTCCCCGCACCCGTTCGTGCAGGGCGCGCCGACGCCTCTCACCGCGGGCGTGGTTGAGCAGGGTCTTGCGAGCGACTCCGAACAACCACATCCGCGCCCGTTCGGGGTCGTCGGGCAGATGCCGGACGCGCCGCCAGGCGACGACCATCGTCTCGCCGAGCAGGTCGCCGGCGTCATCCGCCCCGACCCGACGCGCGAGGTAGGCCAGGAGATCCGGGGCGCACGCCTCGAACGCGCCGATCAGCGCCGCGTCGTCGGCACGGCTGCTCACTCGCCGCTCCAGGCTTCGTCGTCGCAATGCACCTGGGAGTGGGAGTCGGCTCCGGGGATCGGACCGAACCCGTGCTCCTCGAGTTCGGCGTGGAGCGCCTCGTTCAACGCGCCCTCATGAGCCATCCAGGCGCGGGTGTCCGCCGCATTCTGATCCGTCGTCGGAACACCCGCGGCCTCGTCGCCCTGCTCGAGCATCCGCAGTTGGCCGTGCACGTAGGGCGCGGCCTCCGCCTCCACATCCGCCGAGGCGAACCATTGATCGATCACACGATCGACATCGGCCTGGATCAGCGGGTTGTGCGTGTCCAGGCGGCTGAAGCGGATCTCGCACTCTCCCCAGGTCGGCGCGGTGAACCGGTAGCTCCGCGCGGGATCCTCGAGGCCGTCGCCCCAGAGCCAGTCGGAGGAGGCGGTGGCCACCCCGGCGCCGCCCACCAGGACCACCGCCGTGACCGCGGCGATCACACCGCGCGACCGGAGGCGGGGCCGAGCGCGCCCACGGGACGCGTCGATCATCGCCCGCAGCTCGTGTCCAGCGAGGGCGGGGGTGGGCGGCGCCGAGCCGTCCAGCAGGTCGTCCAGCGGATCCGTGGTCATGGTGTCCTCCTCGTCAGGGATGCCTTCATCACTGACGTGTCCGGCCGACACCGATCCGTCCGCGCGTCACTCCCCCCAGGGCAGATCGTGCACGCGGGCGAGCGCCTCGCGGAGCACGGACTCCGGAGTGCCGCGGCCTGCCCCCTCCTCGGCCCAGACGCGCAGGGCGGACAGGACGGCGGCCGCCTGCGCCGCTCCCAGCACGTCCGCACGCATCACATCGATACCCGCCGCGCACGCCGCACGGGAGACCGCGGCGGCGAGGCGGGCCAGACGGACACCCGTCTCCCGCACCAGCTCCACCTCGAGCGCCATGGCCTCCGCATTCCGCAGCGCCAACGCCAACGGATCCGGGGCGAAATCGTCCACGATCCCCTGCAGGATCCCGCGCACCCGCTCCCCCGTGGCAGCCCGGCCGAGGTCGTTCAGCGCGGCGATCGCGACGCCGATGCGCTCGTCGATGCCGGACCACAGCACGTCGCTCTTCGACGTGAAGTAGTTGAAGAAGCTCGACCGGCTGACCCCCGCCCGCTGGGTGATGTCGGCGATGGAGGTGGCCTCGTACCCGCGCTCCAGGAAGAGCTCGCAGGCGGCCTCGGCGAGGGTCTCGCGCGAGGAAGCCTTCGGGCGGCCGGCGCGACCAGTCCGGTTCATGACTTCACGGTACCGCGCGGGACGCCGCGGCCCGGACGAGGATGTATTGTTGGACGCAATCCATGTATTCGAGGGAAGGGACGACGCATGCTCGACATCCTCACTCCCGGCTTCATGCCGACCCCCGTCCCCTATGAAGAGGGCTGGGCCCTGCAGCGCCGCGTGCACGCGGACGTGGTCTCCGGCGCCCGCCCGGACACCCTCATCCTGCTCGAGCACGCGGCCGTGTACACCGCGGGGAAGCGCACGGAGGATCACGAGCGCCCCCAGGACGGGACCCCGGTCATCGACGTCGACCGCGGCGGGAAGATCACCTGGCACGGGCCGGGGCAACTCGTCTGCTACCCGATCTTCCGGCTGCCGGAGCCGATGGACGTGGTAGCGCACGTCCGGCGGCTGGAGCGGATCCTCATCGAGGTGCTGCGCCCGTTCGGAGTCGACGGTCACCAGGTCGAGGGGCGGAGCGGGGTATGGGTGCGTCGACCGTTGTCGGAGGACAAGGTGGCCGCGATCGGCGTGCGCGTGCAGCAGGGCGTCACCATGCACGGCTTCGCCATCAACTGCGACAACAGCCTCGCGCCCTTCCGCGACATCATCCCCTGCGGCATCACCGACGCCGGCGTGACCACGGTGAGCGAGGTGTCCGGCCGCGTGATCGGCCCGCTCGACCTCGTCGACGCCGTGCAGGACGCCTTCCGCACCGCCCACGCACCCGACCTGACAGGAGTCCCGGCATGACCGCCGCACCCGAGGGGCGCAAGCTCCTCCGCCTCGAGATCCGCAACGCCGAGACCCCGATCGAGCGCAAGCCCGAGTGGATCAAGACCAAGGCCAAGATGGGACCGGAGTACTCGGCGCTGCATTCCCTCGTGAAGAGCGAGGACCTGCACACCGTGTGTCAGGAGGCCGGCTGCCCGAACATCTACGAGTGCTGGGAAGACCGCGAGGCGACCTTCCTCATCGGCGGGTCGCAGTGCACGCGCCGCTGCGACTTCTGCCAGATCGACACCGGCAAGCCCGCGGACTACGACACCGACGAGCCACGACGCGTCGCCGAGAGCGTGCAGCGGATGAACCTCCGCTACGCGACCGTGACGAGCGTGGCCCGCGACGATCTCCCCGACACCGGAGCCTGGCTCAATGCCGAGACGGTGCGGAAGATTCACGAGCTCAACCCGAACACCGGAGTGGAGCTGCTGGCGAACGAGCACAACGCCGACCCCGCCTTCCTCGGCCAGATCTTCGATGCACGCCCCGAGGTGTTCGCGCACAACGTGGAGACCGTGCCCCGCATCTTCAAGCGCATCCGCCCCGCGTTCCGCTACGAGCGCTCGCTGAACGTGCTCACGCAGGCTCGCGATGCCGGACTCATCACGAAGTCGAACCTCATCCTCGGCATGGGCGAGGAGCCGGAGGAGGTCGTCCAGGCGCTGCAGGACCTCCACGACGCCGGCTGCGACATCATCACCATCACCCAGTACCTCCGCCCGACGCCGCGGCACCTTCCGGTCTCCCGGTGGGTGAAGCCCGCCGAGTTCGTCGAGTTCAAGGAGGAGGCGGAGCGGATCGGCTTCCTCGGGGTGCTCGCCGGTCCTCTCGTGCGCTCCTCGTACCGCGCCGGGCGGCTCTGGGCGCAGTCGATGAGCTCGAAGGGACGGGAGATCCCCGCTCACCTCGCGCACATCGCGGACAGCGCCGACCTCGGGTTCGCGCAGGCCGTCTGACGGGCGGCGGTCAGTCGGCGCTCATCACCGACTGCACGCTGCCGTCGGAACCGAGGTTCACGAGCAGCACGTCGTCGGTGGCGCTGTCATCGAGCGCGTACTCCAGGACGGCGAACGGCTCGGAGCCACCGTGCTCGTCGGCGAGGATCGTCATGCTCATCAGGCGCAGCGACCGGATGATGTCCACGGCCGCGTCCCCGGACACGTCGATGAGGACGTCGGGGAGGTCGTCGCCGAACACCTCCTGCTGCTGAAGGATGTACTCGGTCACCTCACTCGTGCGGTCGTCCACCTCGGCGAGCATTCCGCGGCGCGCGGTCGCGTCCACGTTCTCCAGACCGGCGATGAGTCCGGCGGCGATGTCGAGGGCGTCGGCGGAGACGTCGTCCTGGTCCGGAGCCGTCAGGTCCACGGTCACGCTCTGGTCGCCGAGCTCGACCGTCTCCGACCAGAAGATCGAGCCGTCGGGGCCCGACGACAGCAGTCCGAAGTAGTCGTGTTCGATCGCCATAACGCTATGAAACCAGCCTGGTGCTCGGGGCGGAAGCCCTGTGTCAGCCGACCAGCGCCTGCACGAACACGTGCGGCGTGAAACCGGTCAGATCGTCGATGCCCTCGCCCTGTCCGAGGAGTTTGACCGGGATGCCCGTCCGCTCCTGCACGGCGAGCACGAAGCCGCCCTTGGCCGAGCCGTCGAGCTTCGTGAGCACGAGCCCCGTCACGCCCGCGTGCTGCAGGAAGGTCTCCGCCTGCATCACCCCGTTCTGTCCCGTCGTGGCGTCGAGGACGAGGAGCACCTCGCTGATCGGGGCCTGCTTCTCGACGACGCGGCGGATCTTGCCCAGCTCGTCCATGAGACCGCCCTTGGTGTGCAGTCGCCCCGCCGTGTCGATGATCGCGATCTCCATGCCCTCGCGCTTGGCGTATTCGACGGTCTGGAAGGCGACGGAGGCCGGGTCCTGCCCCTCCTGCTGCGGGCGGACGATCGCCGCTCCCCCGCGCTGGGCCCAGGTGGCGAGCTGGTCGACGGCGGCCGCACGGAAGGTGTCGGCAGCCCCCACCACCACGCTCCGCTGGTAGCCGCGAAGGAACTTCGTGAACTTCCCGATCGTCGTCGTCTTGCCCACGCCGTTCACACCCACGACGAGGACCACGGCGGGCCGCTCGGTGAGCTTCAGAGTGGTGTCGAACTTCGCGAAGTGCTCCTCCAGGGTCTCCCGCAACATGCGCTGGAGGTCCTTGGGGTCGGTGGTGCGGTACTTCGCGACCTTGTCGCGCAGCTCTTCGACGATGCGTTCGCTGATGTCGGGGCCGAAGTCCGCCGTGATGAGCGCCGTCTCCAGGTCTTCCCACGTCGTCTCGTCGATGGTGGGCTTCACGAACATGCCGCGCAGCGCGCGACCGAGAGACCAGGACTTCTCTGCCATGCGTCCAGCCTACGGGTAGCATCCAGGGATGCACCGCGCGCCGCTCCCGCACCGGGTGTTCCTGCACGGTGCCGGGAGACGCGGCACCACCGCGTGGCCCTCGCAGGATCCGGAGTCGGGGACCTTCCTCAGCTTCCCGCCGGAGTCGTCCGTCGAAGCGCAGGCGGGCGCTCTCGTCGAGGGAGAGCGTGACCGGACGCCGCTCGTGTTCGCGCACTCGATCGGCGCGGTGACCGCCGTCCGCGCCGTCGCCGACGGCCTGCGGGTGTCCGGCCTCGTCCTCGTCGAGCCCGCCCTGTACGACATCGCCCGCGGTGAAGCTCCGATCGAGCGGCATATCGCGGTGGTGACGGAGGCACGGGCGAGGGTGACGCAGGGCGACCTCTTCGGCTTCTGGTCCATCCTGCGCCCGCTCATGTTCGGAGGCCCGTCCACCCGGGAGCGCTGGGAGGACGAGCGCGCGGTCGCGCAGCGGTGGGCGACCACGAACCTTCCCTGGGGTCACGGCATCCGGGAGCGTTGTCTCGCCGGCGTGCCGACCCTCGTTGTCACCGGCGGATGGAACGAGGAGTACGAGATCATCGCCAGCAGGCTCGTCGACGTCGGAGCCGACCACATGATGCTCCCCGGCTTCGCTCACCGCCCGCAGGACCATCCCGACTTCCCGACTGTGATCACGGGCTTCGAACGCTCCCTCGCGATGTGACCCGGCCCCGTCCGTCCGGTCACAGCTTCGGAGACCGCGGGCGACACGCCGGATCCGACCATCGACACGCCGGATGAGGGCCATGATCTCCGAAGCTGTGCCCGCCGAGGGAGGGCGGCAGGACTCAGACGGCGGCGGCGGCGCGGTCGCCGACGCGCTGACCCACCACGGCCGAGACGCCATCCTGACGCATCGACACGCCGTAGAGCGCGTCGGCGATCTCCATCGTCCGCTTCTGGTGCGTGATGACGAGGAGCTGGGAGCTCTCCCGCAGCTGCTCGAAGACGGTGAGGAGCCGGCCCAGGTTCGCGTCATCGAGGGCGGCCTCGACCTCGTCGAGGATGTAGAACGGGCTGGGACGCGCCTTGAAGATCGCCACCAGGAGCGCCACCGCGGCCAGCGACCGTTCTCCGCCGGACAGCAACGAGAGCCGCTCGATCTTCTTCCCGACGGGACGGACCGAGACCTCGATGCCCGTCGTCAGCATGTTGTCCGGATCGGTCAGCGAGATGCTGCCGGTGCCGCCGGGGAACAGCAGCGGGAAGACCTGGCCGAACGCCTCCTTGGTGTCCTCGAACGCGCTGGCGAAGATCGTCTGCATGCGCTCGTCGAGGTCGGCGATGATGGTCAGCAGATCCTGCCGGGTCTGCGTCAGGTCCGTGAGCTGCGTGGTGAGGAACGCGTGACGCTGCTCCAGGGCGGCGAACTCCTCCAGTGCCAGCGGGTTGACCCGCCCGAGCTGCGCGAGCTTCCGCTCCGCGTCCGCGAGACGCCGCTGCTGGATGCGGCGGTCGAACGGGATCGCGGTGTCGTCGAGCAGCTCGCCATCGGCCGGCTCCGCCCCGGGATCCCGCGGCACGAGCTGGTCCGGCCCGTACTCGGCGACGAGCACGTCCTCGTCGAGCGCGAGTTCCGAGGAGACGCGCTCCAACAGGCTGTTCAGGTGGAGCTTCTTCTCGTGGATCTGCAGTTCCAGGCCGTGAACGCTCTCCGTGAGCCCGGCCAGACGCTCCCGCAGCGACGACTCCTGGGCGCGCAGCGCGACGAGCTCCTCGTTCTGCGCCGACCGGGCGGCTTCCGCCTCCGCGAGAGCGACGCGGGCTTCGGTCACGGAGCGGTCGAGGGAGTCGAGGATGCGCGGCAGCTCGTCCACGACTCCGGATGCCGCCTCGCGCTGCGCCCGGCGGATGACGGCGCGTCGGGCGGCCTCTGCCGCGGCGTCCCGCTCCTGCTCGCGCTGCCGCTCCAATGCGGTCACCCGGGACTGCGCCGCCCGGACCCGCTCCCGCAGGGTCTCGACCTCCAGACGAGCCCGGACCTCGCCCTCGCGGGCGCTCTCCAGTGCCTCCAACAGACCGTCGCGCGCCGAGGCGTCGAGCACCGGACGCGGCGCGGCGACCGCGGCATCGAGCTCCGCCTTCGCCGCCTCCGCCTTCGCCTCCGCGTCGGCCACGGCGGCCTGCGCCTGGGCGAGTCCGGTCTCCAGGCGATCGCATTCGGCGACAGCGGCCTCGTGACGCACGGTCACCTTGTTGAGCTGCTCCGCGTGCGTCGCGAGGGCGGCGTCGTGCTCGCGCAACGCGCGCAGCGCGTCCTTCGCCTGACGCCGCGTCTCCTCCACGGCCTCGTCGGCGTCGATACGCGCCTCGCGGAGGGAGTCGACGACGACCTGGATCTCGGTGAGCCGCTCGGTCGCGGTGTCCCGCTCCGCCGCGAGTTCGAGGCGCGAACGCTCCCCTCCGGAACCCGTGCGCAGGGTCTGAGCGGTGATGACGTCGCCGCCGGTGGTCACGATCGTGGTCGAGGTGTCGCCTCTCGCGTCGAGAACGCGCCGCGCGGCACGCGCCGCATCGAGGTCGTCGGCGATGAGAACGTGCGCCAGGATGCCGAGGATCCCGTCCGGCGCGGTCACCGTCTCCGTCGCGGCGATCACGCCGTCGACGGCCGGGGGTGTCGGCTGCTCCCTCGGGGCATCGGCGACCACGAAGTCGACCACGCCCCGGCGGCGCTCTGCGGCCTCCGCCGCGAGGATGAACGCATCCTCCGCGGAACCGACCAGCACACCCTCGGCCAGCGGACCGAGGACGGCCGCGATCGCGGCTTCGTATCCCGCCCGCACCTGCACGGCATCACCGACGAGACCGCGGACCCCTGGACCCCCCTCGGCAACGATCTCGGCGGCGCCTCCCGACAGCGACAGGGCACTGCTCAGGGCGGCGGCCTTCGCGGTGAGGGCGTCGACCTCGCGCTCGGCGGCATGCAGCCGTTCGCGCAGGCTCTCCCGTTCCGCCTCCGCCGCCGTCGCCGCACGCTGAGCGCTCTCGTAGGCCGCGGCGTACTCGACGGCCGTGCCCTCGGGGGCCTCGGCGTCGTCGATCGCCTCCAGGGCTTCTTCGGCCTCTCGTCGCCGGGCGTGCGCGGCTTCGAGGGCGTTCTCCTGGCGGAGCACTGCGCCGCGGACGGCGGCCAGGGCCGATGCCGCCGCATCGGCGTTCCCGCGGAGCGAGGACAGTCGCATGTCGTACTCGGAGACGAGCGCGCTCTGCTCCGCGATGTCCACGTCGAGCGTGTCGAGCTCGGCGCGGGCGTTCACGACCTCGCGACTCGCCGCAGCCGCGGCGTCCTGCGCATCGCCGAGGCCGGACGAGATCGTCTCGATGTCCTCCTTTGCCTCGTCGATCGTCGCCTGTGAGACGGTCACCGCGGTCACGGCCGCGTCGTCTTCCTCGGACCCGAGAAGCGCGAGGCGCTGGTTGGCGAGAGTGTAGAGCCCGCGCACCCGCTCCTGCACCTGCTCGAGCCCGAAGGCGACGCTGCGCGCCTCGTCGACGGCGATCGAGTTCTGGTTCTTCTCCAGCCGAGCGATCCCGGCGCGCACGGTCTCGGCCTGGTCGGACAGCACCAGGCGCTCGGTGTGCCGCTCCTGCTCGGTCCGGGTGTGGTCGGCGAGGGCTGTGCGCAGCGCAACGACGTCGTCGGCGAACAGTCGGGCCTTGGCATCGCGGACGACGGCGGCGATGGTCTGCGCCTCGCGCGCGATCTCGGCCTGGCGGCCGAGCGGCTTGAGCTGGCGGCGGATCTCCCCCGCGAGATCGCTCAGACGCGTGAGGTTGGCCTCCATCGCGTCGAGCTTGCGCAGCGTCTTCTCCTTGCGCCGACGGTGCTTGAGGATGCCCGCCGCCTCCTCGATGAAGCCGCGTCGATCCTCCGGCGAGGCCTGGAGCACCGTGTCGAGCCGTCCTTGACCCACGATGACGTGCATCTCGCGGCCGAGGCCGGAGTCGCTGAGCAGCTCTTGCACATCGAGGAGACGGCAGCCCTCCCCATTGATCGCGTATTCGCTGGAGCCGTTGCGGAACAGCGTGCGGCTGATGGTCACCTCGGCGTATTCGATGGGCAGCGCGCCGTCCGCATTGTCGATGGTGAGCTGCACCTCGGCACGCCCGAGGGGGCCGCGGGTCGACGTGCCGGCGAAGATGACGTCCTCCATCTTCCCGCCGCGGAGCGTCTTCGCTCCCTGCTCCCCCATCACCCAGGCGAGGGCGTCGACGACGTTGGACTTGCCGGAGCCGTTCGGTCCGACGATGCACGTGACGCCGGGCTCGAACACGAAGGTCGTCGGCTGTGCGAACGACTTGAACCCCTTGAGCGTCAGGCTCTTCAGGTGCATGGGGCGACCGCTCGTCCGGGGAGATTCACGCCGCTACGCTACCGGAATCCCGCGGAACGCCCGGTATCCCGCGCGGTCATCGCGGACCCCGGCGCGACCGCGACACGCCGGTGCTACCACGAAATGCTTGACGATCTCCTGAGAGTTTCGCTACGGTGGCCTCCGGATCGCCACACGAAAGGAGGTTACCGATGATGATCACTCAGCACACCGCAGAGGTCTTTGGCCTCGCCGCGCCCGCGCACTCTGCGCCGCGCCACGCGGCATCGGTGACCGCCGGCGTCCGTCACGGCTCGCTCGGCTAGAACCGCAGCCTGGGAACGCAGACCCGATCCGGGTCTTCTCCCGCCTGTTCTGTCGCGTCCCACCCTCTGATCCCCTCGGATCATGGATCCCCGCCTCCGGCCTCCGCATTCCGCGGCTCCACAGGCGCTGCTCTCGTCCGCACCCGTCGCGGCCGACGACTCGGTCCTGACGTGGTGCTTCCGCACCCCATCCATCCCTTTCGAAGGAACCATCGTGAACATCACGCTGTCACGCAGCACCACCCATCCGCCCGATACCGAGGACCGCGAGGTCCTCCAGATCCCCCGCGACGACGAGCTGCGTCAGCTCGGCATCGCGGACCGCCTCTCGCTCCGGATCGGCCTCTGGCTGTTCCAGCGGGCGCAGCGGCCCCGGCGTCCGCGCCGGTCGTGGACCGTCGATCCCGGCGACCTGTTCCTCGTCGGAGAGCAGCGGCACCGCTCGGCTGCGGAGGCGCACGCCCTCCTCATGTTCGACATGCAGCGCGGAATGCGCTGACAGACGATGACGACCGCATCGACGCCGACCCGGCGTCCGTCCGTACAGCTGCGGACGGACGCCGGGTCACCCGGCACCTCCTCCCTCCGACACGAAGGACCCGACATGACGACCGCCGCACTGACGATCACGCCGCTGATCGTCCCGGCCACCCTCGCCGATGTGAACGCCGCGGACTTCCGCGCCTACGGCGCCCTCAATCGACAGATCTGCGACGAGCAGGTCGGCCTCCCCGACCTCGCCCCGGACGCCGCGCAGATGCTGCCCAACTGGCAGGACGACTCCGATGCGCTGGACCTCGGATTCGTGGCGCGCGAGGGGGACGACATCATCGGCATGGTGACCGTGTCCTTCGCACAGGAGGAGGACGCGCACGCCGCCGAGCTCGACCTCCTCGTCCCGGCCGCCCACACCGGGCGCGGTGTCGAGGACGCGCTGCTCGACTGCGCCGAGACCGAGGCCAGGGAGCGCGGCCGGAGCGTCCTGCAGATCTGGACCCTCCATCGACCGGAGGAAGCCGACCGCATGCTCCAGCCGCGCACGGGATGGGGGCGAATCCCGGCGACACCGCTGAGCGACGTGGTCGAAGCCCGCGACTTCACGCTGGAGCAGGTGGAGCGCAACAGCGAGCTCGACCTGCGTGCCGACCCGGAGCCCCTGCGCCGCGCGTTGGACGCGGCGCTCGCGGTCGCGGGACCGGACTACCGCGTGGTCGAGTGGGAGCTGCCCACCCCGCCGGAGTTCCGCGACGGGTACGCCGCGGTGCTCGCCCGACTGTCGACCGACGCCCCCAGTGGCGACATGGACTTCGTCGCCGAGGTCTACGACGCCGATCGGGTCGTCCGCCGCGATGCTCGTCTCACGGGCGCCGGCCAGACGGTGTCCGTGGTCGCCGTGGAGCATGTCCCGTCCGGCACCCTCGTCGCGTACAACGAGCTGCTGATCGGTGCGGAGAAGACCGGGACCACCCACCAGTTCGGGACGCTGGTCGCCAAGGACCACCGCGGCCATCGCCTCGGAACGATCGTGAAGTGCGCCAACCTCCTGCGGTGGCGGGAGCTCGTCCCGGATTCAGACGTGGTCTCCACGTTCAACGCCGAGGAGAACCGGCCGATGCTCGACATCAACGAGGCGATCGGCTTCGTTCCCGTGTCGTACGCGGGCGCGTGGCAGAAGAAGATCTGAGGACGAGCGGCAGCCGTCATCCTCCCGGATGACGGCTGCCGCTCAGCTTCATCCGCCTGACCGACGACACCGGCACAGGTCTCCGGCGAGGCTGGGAACATGAACACTCCCGTGATCGAAGCCCACGCCCTCGTGAAGACCTACGGCGTCACACACGCCCTCGCCGGAGTCGACCTCACCGTGCACCGCGGCGAGTCCGTCGCCATCATGGGAGCGTCGGGGTCGGGCAAGACCACGCTCCTGCACGTGCTGGCGGGCATCACCGCCCCGGACAGCGGGCGCGTGGTCTTCCACCCGTCCACCGGAACGCCCATCGAGGTGACCGCGCTCGGCGAGGCGGCGCGCTCCCGGCTGCGTCGCGAGCGATTCGGGTTCGTCTTCCAGCAGGGACTGCTGATCCCCGAGCTGACGGCAGTGGAGAACGTCGCCCTCGCCTCGATGATCAACGGTGTCGCGAAGAAGGACGCACTCCCCCACGCGGCGTCGTGGCTCGCGGCACTGGGTCTCGGCGGCATGGAGGAACGGCGCATCGGCGAGCTGTCGGGAGGACAGGCCCAGCGCGTGGCCATCGCCAGAGCCCAGGCCACGGGTGCGGACCTCGTCTTCGCCGACGAGCCGACCGGCGCCCTGGACTCGCACACCTCCGCCGAGGTCATGGACGCGCTCCTGTGGTCCACGACCGGACAGGGCCGCACCCTCATCGTCGTCACGCACGACGCCGACGTCGCCGCCCGCTGCACCCGCACGGTCGCTGTCCGGGACGGCCGCATCCTCGGTTCGGCGGTGAACGCGTGAACCTCTCCGTCCTCGGCCTGCTCCTGCGTCCCGCTCCCGGACAGCGGAGCGTCCTCGCGCTCCCGATCGTCGCCTTCGCGGTCGTCACGACCCTCGTCCTCACCGTCGTCGGCGGGGCCCAGGCCTTCTGGACCTGGACCGACGACGAGGCCGTCCTGTACCAGGCGCTCGCCGCCATCGCCCTGGTCCTCCTGGTCGTGCCGCTGGCCTCGCTCGGCGGCGCCGCCGCCCGCTTGTCCGCCCGACGCCGCGACGAACGTCTCTCCACTCTGCGTCTGCTCGGGGTGACTCCGGGCGGGGTGACGACGGCGACCGTCGTCGAGTCCGTCCTCGTCGCCGCCACCGGCGCGATCATCGGTGTCGGCGGCCATCTGGCCCTGAGCCCGCTCATCGGTCTGATCCCGTTCCGTGGCGAGCCGCTCGGCCTGCCTGCGGTCGTGCTCCCTCCGGTGATGATCGCCGCTGTCGTGGCCGGCGTGCTCGTGCTCGCCGCCGGAAGTGCCGTCGTGGGGCTGCGCCGCGTCGTCATCTCGCCACTCGGAGTCCGAACGCGCACGGCGCCGACGAACGTGCACTGGGTCCGGGCCGTCATCGCGGTGGTGGGCATCGCCTTCGCGTTCGTGCTCGTCAAGGTCTTCCCGATGATCGGCGGGATCGTGGCGACGATCGCGGTGCTCGCGGCGACGTTCGCGCTCGCCCTCACGGTCCTGAACGTGCTCGGCCCATGGGTGCTGAAGGTGTCGGCGGGACGTCAGCTTCGGCGGGCGGAGCGTCCCGAACGGCTGCTGGCCGCACGCCTCGTGCTCGACGCTCCGAAGGCGGCCTGGCGTCAGGTCGGCGGCATCGCGATGGCGAGCTTCATGGCCGTCTTCGCCGGCACCGGCGTCGCCCTCCTCGACACGATCGGGGCCGGTGACGATCCCTCCAGCATCGCGCTCGCGGAGGACATCCGCACCGGGCTCATCATCACCCTCGTCGGCTCGTTCCTCATGGTTGCCGCCTCCGTCGGTGTGAATCAGGCCTCGGACGTGCTCGACAAGAGCGACCTGCACCGGAGCCTGCACCACCTGGGTATGCCCGTCGAGACCGTGGACCGCGCGCGCCGTCGCGCGATCATGTCGCCGCTGCTCGTCACGGCGGTGGGATCCGCGCTGTGCGCTGCGGTGCTCGTGTTCCCGCTGGTGGGGATCGCGCTGATTGTCGCGCCCCTCTCGCTGATGACGATCGCGACCGTCGTCGCCGTCGGCATCGGAGTCGTGTGGGCGAGCACCTGGGCGACCCGTCCGCTGCTGGATCGTGCTTTCGCTCCGGCGTGATGCGGTCGCGGGCCGGGGATACCGGCCCGGGTCAGCGCCTCCGCTGGCAGCGCGGGCAGAAGTGCGAGGAGCGGTTCATGAAGGCGGCACGGGTGATCGGCGTGCCGCAGCGCGGACAGGGCTTCCCGCCACGACCGTAGGCGTTCAAGGAGTGCGCGAAGTAGCCGGCCTGCCCGTTGACGTTGACGTACTGGGCATCGAAGCTCGTGCCGCCCTCGGCGAGAGCCTTCTGCAGGACCGACCGCACCTCGGCGAGCAGGCGATTCACGGCCCGGGTCGGCAGAGCGTCGGCCGGTGTCTCCGGATGGATGCGGGCCGCCCACAGCGACTCGTCGGCGTAGATGTTGCCGATGCCGCTCACGACACCCTGGTCCAGCAGCACCCGCTTGATCGCGCTGTGCCGCCGGGCGAGGGCAGCACGGAAGACCGCGTCGTCGAAGAACGGGTCGAGCGGGTCACGCGCGATGTGGGCCACCTGCGTCGGGATCCGGGAGGGACCGTCGGGGACGAGGGCATCGACGGCCAGCGATCCGAAGGTGCGCTGATCGGCGAACACGATCGCGAGCTCGCCGTGTCGCGGGTGCTCAATGCTCAGACGGATCCGCTCGTGCCGCTCGGATGGAGCGTCCGGCGCGCGGAGCAGCATCTGGCCGCTCATGCCCAGATGCGCGATCAGAGCGGAGTCGTCGGAATCGAGCGGCAACCAGAGGAATTTGCCCCGCCGCGCGGCCGCGGTGAAGCGGCGACCCTCCAGACGATGGACGAAGTCCACGGCTCCGGCGGTATGCCGAGTGAGAGCGCGTTCATCGAACACGCTCACGCCGGTGATGACGGCGTCCACCGCGGCCGGGGCGAGGCCCGAGCGGACGACCTCGACCTCGGGGAGCTCAGGCACGTTCGCTGAGGGTGCGCCAGGCGCTGAGTGCCGCCGCCATCTCCGCCGTCTTCTTGCTGCTGCCGGCACCCGTCATGCGAACGTCGCCGACGGCCACGGTCGCGGTGAAGCGCCGGTCGTGGTCGGGGCCGCTGGCCTCGACCGAGTACTGCGGCGGCGTGGCGCCGAGGCGTGCCGCGAGCTCCTGCAGGCTGGTCTTCGGGTCCATCGCCGCGCCGTACCGCTCGGGGTCGGCGAGCAGCGGCTCGGTCAGACGCAGGACGAGCGCCGTCGCGGCCTCGGGCCCGGCGGACAGGTAGGTGGCGCCGATGACGGCCTCCATGGTGTCCGCGAGGATCGAGTCCTTGTCGCGACCACCGGTCTGCTCCTCACCGCGTCCGAGCAGCAGGTGACTGCCCAGATCGATGCCGCGAGCGACCTCCGCCAGGGCGACCGTCGACACGACGCTCGCACGACGCTTCGCCAGCTCCCCCTCGTCGAGCTCGGGGTGCCGTGTGAACAGCATGACCGTGACGGCCTGCCCCAGCACCGAGTCGCCGAGGAACTCGAGACGCTCGTTGTGCGGGATGCCGCCGTGCTCGTACGCGTAGGAGCGGTGGGTGAGGGCCAACTCCAGAAGCTCCGCGTCGATATCGACGCGGAGCTTGTCTGGGAGAGGCCTCGTCCCCCCGGGGACCTCCGTCACGGTTCGCGACTCAGACGTCGGCGACCTTGCGGCCCTTGTACTCGAGGAAGAGCTCGGTGCCCTGCGAGTCGGTGACGACCTTCGCCTGGTGCGGACGGCTGTAGACGACCTTGCCGTTCTCGATGGTCTTGACGAGCGCGGGGGCCTCCGCCTTCCACTGCGCGCGACGCGAGCGGGTGTTCGAACGGGAGACCTTGCGCTTCGGGGGGTTACCAGCCATGACTAGCTCTCTTCTTTCTCGGCGGCACCGCGTTCTGCCGTGCCGTCCTGGTCTGTGATCTGCTGGAGCGCGCTCCACCGAGGATCGATGGGAGCGGCCTGCTCCGTTCCGGTGCTCTCGGTCAGCCTCTCGCCTGTGACCGGGTCGAGCCCGAGGCAATCCGGCTGACACACCGGCTGAAAAGGAAGGGCCAAAACGGCCGCATCCCTGACGAGAGTTTCAAGATCCACGTGGTCGTCTTGAACCTCGAAGTCAGTTTCTTCCTCACCAGGATACGCGAAAAGCTCCTGGAACTCGACTTCGACGGGCCGGGCGATGTCGGTGAGGCATCGACCGCACACGCCGACGTACTCGCCCTCCGCCTCTCCGGTGACGAGGATGCCCTCGTGGACGGACTCCAGGCGCACGTCGAGATCGAGCTCCGAGCCCGCTTCGAAGGAGACGATGCCCTCCCCCCACTGCTCCGTCAGGGGCACCGAGAAGGAGTGCTCGCGCATCTCCCCCGGGCGCCGGACGATGTCACGGACGGGGAGGACGAAAGGGCTGTTGAGTCGGGAACGCACCCCGCCATGCTACCCGGGTCACCGGAGAGGAGGGCCGGGAGACCGCCGGGAGCGGGACGCGGATCAGATCCCGCGCGCGCCGGTGTCGAGGAACGAGGCGACCGCCGGCGGCACGAAAGGCGACACGTCTCCACCGAGGCTCGCGACCTGCCGCACCAGGGAGCTCGAGACCATCGCATGCGCGGGGTCAGGGAGCAGGAAGACGGTCTCGATGTCGGCGAGGTGCCGGTTGACGATCGCCATCGGCGACTCGTACGCCACGTCGACCTGCGAGCGGATCCCCTTCACGAGCACGCCGGCGTTCACATCGCGCGCGTAGTCGACGAGCAGACCCATGCTCCAGGACCCGATGACGATGTCGCCCGCCATGCCGTCCTCGGCGATCGAGCGCTCCAGGAGTGCCAGCCGCTGCGCGATCGGCAGCATCGCCTCCTTGCCCGGGTTGTGCACCACGAGCACGTGCAGCTCGTCGTAGAGGGCGGCCGCACGCCGGATCACGTCGAGGTGACCCAGGGTCGGCGGATCGAAGGAACCCGGGACGACGGCGATCCGGCTGCTCATGGCATCCAGCCTAGGGCACCCGGAACGGCGATCAGTTCTTCGCGAGCGCCGCGCGATCCTCGTCGGTGACGCGCCGTCCGATGGCCTCCCGGAGCCCGGGATGCGCCGCCAGCTCGGGGTCGATGGCGAGGATGTCCTCCGCGAGCTCGCGAGCCCGGGTGATGAGGGCGGCATCCTTGACGACGCGCAGCAGTTTGAGGGACGACCGCACACCGGCCTGTGCCGCGCCGAGCACGTCGCCCTCGCCGCGGAGTTCGAGGTCGACCTCGGCCAGCGCGAAGCCGTCGAGGGTGGCGGCGACCGCGTCGACACGCTCACGGGCCACCGATCCGGCCTCGGCCTCGGTCACAAGCAGGCAGAGTCCCGGGACGCCGCCTCGCCCCACCCGACCGCGGAGCTGGTGCAGCTGGGAGACCCCGAAGCGGTCCGCGTCCAGCACGATCATCGTCGAGGCGTTGGGGACGTCCACGCCCACCTCGATCACGGTCGTCGCGAGGAGGAGGTCGATCTCCCCGCGAGCGAAGGCCTGCATGACGGCGTCCTTCTCCTCGGAGGGCATCTTCCCGTGGAGCACCGCCCGCCGGAGCCCGCCGAGGGTCGGATGGGTGGCCAAGGCCTCGTCGAGCTGGACCACGCCCCAGCGGGGGCCCTTGCCGCCCTCGGGGGCGAGCAGCGCCTGCTCCCCCGCCTCGGCCGTCTTCGCTGCGGTGTCGATGGCCGCGCAGACAGCGAACACCTGCCGGCCCTGCGCGATCTCCTCCGCTGCCCGTTCCCACACCCGGTTGAACCAGCCGGGATGCTCGGCCAACGGCGCGACGTACGACTCGATGCCGGCGCGGCCGGCCGGCATCGTGCGGATGACCGAGGTGTCGAGGTCGCCGAAGACCGTCATCGCGACCGTCCGCGGGATGGGCGTCGCGGTGAGGACGAGCGCGTGCGGGCTGGATCCCTTCGCACGCAGCGCCTCCCGCTGCTCGACCCCGAACCGATGCTGCTCGTCGACCACGACCAGCCCGAGGTCGGCGAACGTGGTCTTCTCCCCGAGGAGCGCATGGGTGCCGACCACGATCAGCGCCTGGCCGGAGGCGACGCGCAGCGCGGCCTTGCGACGGTCGGCAGCCGGCATCTGCCCGGTGAGCAGGGTCGGCATCAGCAGGGGGGCGAGCTGCGGACCGAGCATCTTCGTGATCGAACGCAGATGCTGCCCCGCGAGGACCTCCGTCGGCGCGATCAGAGCCGCCTGTCCCCCGCTCTCGGCGACCTGCAGCATCGCCCGCAGGGCCACCAGCGTCTTTCCCGAACCGACCTCGCCCTGCACCAGTCGGTTCATCGGCCAGGAGCCGACGAGGTCGTCTGCGATCTGTGCACCGACCGTCTCCTGGTCGGGCGTGAGCGTATAGGGCAGGGCGGCGTCGAAGCGTTCCAGGAGGCCGCCTGGGGTCGCCGGCCGCGAGGTGGCGGCCAGAGCCCGCACCGCGTCACGCTGCTGGAGCAGGGCCGTCTGCAGGGTCAGCGCCTCGTGCATGCGCAATGTGCGCACCGCGGGATCGATGTCGTTGCGGGAGCGCGGGCGGTGGATCGCCTCCAGCGCCTCCCGCGCCGTCAGCAGCTCCTCGCGGGTGCGGATCTCCGGGGTCAGCGGGTCCGGCACGGTCGGGAGGTCGTCCAGGACACGACCGACGAGCCGGGCGATCTGCCACGTCTGGATCGCGGAGGTGGCCGGGTAGATCGGGATCGGCACGGCTGCCCTGGCATCGGCACGCCGCCGCGCCGCGTCCTCGTCGTCGAACAGTTCGTACTCCGGGTGGGCGAACTGGGTCATCCCGCTGAACTCGCCGACCTTGCCGGAGAACACGCCACGGCGTCCGACCGCCAGATCCTTGGAGCGCCATTCCGCTGCGCCGACGTTCTTCGCGAAGAAGGTCAGCGACATGCGCCCGACGCCGTCGCCGATGACGACGTCGACCATGGCTCCCGGCCGGTTGCGCATCCGACGGAAGCTCGACGAGAGGACCTCCGCCACGATGGTGACGGTCTCTCCGATGGGGAGGTCGCGGATGGGGGTGAGCTCGCCGGGGTCGGCGTACCGACGCGGATAGTGCGCGAGCAGGTCGCCGACGGTCTTCATGCCGAAGGCGCGGTCGAGCGTCTTGGCCGACGCCGCACCAAGGGCCTCCTCCAGCGAGGATTCGAGCGTGAGCGACATGCTCCGAGTCTAGGGAACCGCACGGACACGACCGCCCGCGCCCTGTCGTATCGTGAACGGGTGACGAGGATCATCGCCGGAACGGCACGCGGCACCCGGCTCGACGTCCCCGGTGCCGGGACACGGCCGACGAGCGATCGCGTGCGCGAGTCGCTGTTCGGCGCCCTGGAGTCGCTCGACGCGATCGCGGGTGCCAGGGTGCTCGACCTCTACGCGGGCTCCGGCGCGCTCGGGCTCGAGGCCCTGAGCCGCGGCGCCCGAAGCGCCGACCTCGTGGAGCGCAACCGGCAGGCGGCAGCCGTCGTACGCCGCAACGTCGCGGCAGTGACGAAGGCATCCGGCGCCGCGTCCGCGAAGGTCCAGGAGGCGACCGTCCGGGCGTTCCTCGGCCGAGCGTCCGGGTCGTACGACCTCGTGTTCACGGATCCGCCGTACGACATCGACGACGAGGCGATGGACGGTGACCTGGCCGCCCTGGCTCCGCTGCTCAGCGACGACGCCGTCGTGGTCGTCGAGCGTGCCCGCCGTTCCCCGACCCCCGACTTCACGGCGGCCGGGCTCCGCGTGTTCCGGGAGAAGACCTACGGCGACACCACCCTCTGGTGGGCCGAGCCGGACCGCGACGAGCCGGCGTCCGCGTCCGTTCAGCCGGAGACGGAATCCCAGTCCTGGTAGGGATCCCAGCCGCTCACATCCACAGGACGGTCGTCGCAGAGCAGGTCCTCGTCGCCGCGCGACCGCACGACACCGATCGCGCGGAACCCCGGCGGCAGCACGCCGTCCGGGAACGTCGCGAGCAGCGCATGGTCCTCACCGCCCGCGAGCGCCCGCTCCGGGTTCGCACCGAGCGCCGCGCCGTCCAGCGCGAGGGTGACGCCGGAGGCCTCCGCAAGGCGACGCGCATCGAGGGCGAGGCCGTCCGAGACGTCCATCATCGCGGTCGCGCCGGCGGCCGCCGCGGCGACGCCGAGGCCGATGGGCGGGGATGGTCGCAGCTGCGCGGCGACCGCGGCGCTCTCCCCCGCCGCGAGGACCGCAGGATCGACCGGCACCGGCGTCTCGCCGTCCCGGAAGCGTCCGAACAGCACCGCCAGTCCGTGCGCGGCATGGCCCAGCTCCCCCGCCACGGCGACGACGTCGCCCGGTCGCGCCCCCGCCCTGGTCACCGGCGGGCGGCCTTCGAGGTCGCCCAGTGCCGTCACGGCGACCGTGAGCACCTCGGACACCGTGAGGTCGCCGCCGACGACCGCGCACCCGGGGGCCAGCGCCGTGCAGGCCTCGCGGAAGCCGTCAGCCAGGCGCTCCACGAAGGACAACCGGAGCTCACGCGGCACGGCGAGAGCCACGAGAAGGGCGGTGGGACGCGCGCCCATGGCGGCGATGTCGGCGAGGTTGACCGCCGCCGCCTTCCACCCGAGGTCGTAGCCGCTCGTCCAGGCGAGGCGGAAGTCCGGCCCGTGCACGAGGGTGTCGGTCGTCGCGACGACGGAGGCGGAGGGAGCCGCGATGACGGCGGCGTCGTCACCCGGCCCGAGGAGCGTGTGCGCGCCGGGCGCGGTGCGCTGGAGGATGGCGCGGAGGATGCGGCCCTCCGAGAGATCTCCCAGGCGCGGATCGTCGGAGTCGGGTCGGGAGGGCATGTCGTCAAAGGTAGCCTGGATGCATGCTTCGTTCCCGCCGCCTCGCTGCCGTCGCGGGGTCGATCACCCTCGCCGCCGGACTCGCCGGATGCTCCACCACCGTGCATCTCGAGCCCGCGGAGGACGCGAACGACCCGGCCTGCGCGAACGTCTCCGTGCTCCTGCCGGACACCGTCGGCGGCTACGAGCGGGTGTGGACCGACGCGCAGGCGACAGGCGCGTGGGGCGATCCCACGGTCGTCCTGCGTTGCGGCGTGGAGCCGCCCGCCCCGTCCGACCTCGTCTGCACCACCCTCGGTGGCGTCGACTGGTTGGTCCTGGAGCAGGAAGACGAGCGCCAGCGCCTCGTCACCTACGGTCGGGAGCCGGCCATCGAGGTCATCATCCGCCGCGGCGAGCAGGTCGACTTCCAGTCGATCGTCGACAGCCTCTCGTCGAACATCCA
Organism: Microbacterium meiriae; assembly: GCF_040685015.1. NCBI lineage: Bacteria > Bacillati > Actinomycetota > Actinomycetes > Micrococcales > Microbacteriaceae > Microbacterium > Microbacterium meiriae. Next base: position 741,167 of record NZ_JBFBHD010000002.1, read on the forward strand.
GTCCGGACTCGCACCGGCCACCGCGCAGTGCACGGACCGGGTGGAGTTCCCCGCGAGCTGAGCGCCTGCGGGGAACGCCGATGTCAGCGGCGCAGACCCGCCTCGACCAGTTCGGTGATGAGATCGCCGTAGCTCAGCCCTGACGCGACCCAGCACTTCGGGAACATCGAGATGGGCGTGAATCCGGGCATGGTGTTGAGTTCGTTGACGACGAGCTCGCCGTCCGGGGTGAGGAACATGTCGACGCGGGCGAGGCCACGACCGTCCACCGCCTGGAAGGCACGCACGCCGGCTTCCTGGACGTCCGCCACCTCCGCGTCGGTCAGCTCCGCGGGGCACACCACATCCACGCCGTCGCCGCCGAGGTACTTGCCCTCGAAGTCGTAGAAGCCGCGATCGGTCAGCACGATCTCCCCCGGAAGAGAGGCGCGGACGCCGTCGGCGGTCTCGAGGACCGCGACCTCGATCTCCCGCCCGGTGACACCGGCCTCGATGAGGACCTTGTCATCCTCGGCGAAGGCGATGGCGAGGGCGGCGTCGAGCTCCTCCGGAGCCGTCACCTTCGAGACGCCGACGCTCGATCCGGCGCGCGCCGGCTTGACGAAGACGGGCAGGCCGAGCTCGACAGCACGGCGGCGCACGGCCGCAGGGTCGACGTCCCACTCGCGGCGGCGCACGGTCACGCCCGGTGCCACCGAGATGCCGGCGGCCCGCAGCGCGATCTTCATGAAGTGCTTGTCCATGCACAGCGCCGAGTCGAGCACGCCGCCGCCGGCATAGGGGACCTCGAGCGTGTCGAAGTAGCCCTGGATGGTGCCGTCCTCGCCGTGGGGTCCGTGCAGGATCGGCAGCACGACGTCGATCTCGCCCAGCCCCTCGGTCGCGCCGCCGGGGTGCACGACGCGCAGGGTGCGGTCGCCGCCGGGTTCCGGCCAGAGCACCCGGGTGCCGTTGTCCACCACCTCCGGGAGATGCACGGCGTCGAGCGGGAACTTCGCCGGGTCGTCGTCCTCCAGGACGAAGGCGCCCTCGCGGGTGATCCCCACCGGGATCACGGCATACCGGTCACGATCGATCGCGCCCAGCACTCCCCCCGCCGTTGCGGAACTGATCGAATGCTCGCTGGAGCGCCCTCCGAAGAGCACCACCACCGTCTGCTTGTCCATGGTTGGTCCTCTCCCCCTGCGGGGTGTCGTCGTCCGTCGTCAGATGCGGGGCGATGTCCCGGGGATCCATCTTGCCGTCGAGCACCATCTTCACCTGCTCCACGATCGGCATGTGCACATCGGCTTCGCGGGCGAGCTGCAGCACGGGGGCGACCGAGGCCAGACCCTCCGCGGTCTGCTGCATCTGCTTCACCACATCCTGGAAGCTGTATCCCTGTCCGAGCAGCCGCCCGGCGGTGTTGTTGCGGCTCAGCGGCGACTGACACGTCGCGATGAGGTCGCCGAGCCCCGCCAGTCCCTGCAGGGTCTCCGGCTGGGCACCGTTCGCCACCGCGAAGTCGGTCATCTCGACGAGGCCGCGGGTGATGATCGAGGCCTTCGTGTTCTCGCCGTAGCCCACGCCGTCGACGATCCCGATGGCGACGGCGATGAGGTTCTTGAGCACCCCGCCGAACTCCGTGCCGATGACGTCGGTGTTCACGAACGTGCGGAAGTAGGAGTTGCGCGCGGCGCGGGCCACGACGTCCGCCGTCTCCTGGCTGCGCGACGAGATCACGGCCGCGGTCGGCTGCTCCCGCGCGATCTCCAGCGCGAGGTTGGGACCGGACGCGACGGCGACCCGGTCGGGATCGCACTGCAGCTCCTGCTGGATCACCTGGCTCATGCGCAGTCCGGTGCCACGCTCGACGCCCTTCATGAGGCTGACGATCTTCGCGTCGCCCGAAGCGATCAGCGGGCGCAGCGCCTTGAGGTTCTCCCGCAGCGACTGACTCGGCACGGACAGGTACACCTGGTCGACGCCCTCGAGGGCGGTCGCCAGCTCATGCGTGGCCGCCATCGTGCGGGGCAGGTTGATGCCGGGCAGGTAGCGCGAGTTGCGCTTCGCCTCATGGATCTCGTGCGCCAGCTCCGCACGGCGCGCCCACATCGTCACGTGAGCGCCGCCGTCGGCGAGGATCTTGCCGAACGTGGTGCCCCAGCTGCCGGCGCCGATCACGGCGACGCGGGGTCCGGCCGGCGCGGTTCTCTTAGGGGTCAAGGCGTCCGGTCTCCTTCTGGCCGTGGCTCGCCGGATTCCAGCGCTCCGCGGGGGCCTTCTCGCCGCGCACCTGCTCCAGCAGCGCGGTGATCGCGTTCATGAGGCGGTTGGTGGCCTCCGTCAGCGCCGCCGGCTCGCCGGCGCGACCGCGGAGGTCGGACACGTCGACGGGGTCGCCGATGATCACGGTGACGGGCTTCCGGAGCGGCCAGAGGCTGAGCCCCTTCTGGTAGCGGCCCATGATCGCCTGAGTCCCCCACTGGGCCATCGGGATCAGCGGGATGCCGTCGGCGAGGGCGAGCCGCACCGCTCCCGACTTGCCGCGCATCGGCCACATGTCGGGGTCTCGGGTGAGCGTGCCCTCCGGGTACACGATGACACCGCGACCGTGCTCCACGAGAGCCGCCGACTGGGCCATCGTCTGCTTCGCGGAGGACGCCGAGGACGTGCGCGCGACCGGGATCATCCCCGTCTTGCGCAGGAACCATCCGAGAACGGGCACCCGGAAGAGGCTCTCCTTGGCCATGAACCGCGGGGCGCGCCCGATCCGCCAGACCGCCATGGCGACGATCAGCGGATCGAACTCCGAGTAGTGGTTCGGCGCGAGGACGAATGAGCCCTCGCGCGGCAGCTTCTCCGCACCGACGATCCGGATCTTCGCGATCAGCGACACCACCGGGACGACGATCGCCGCGAGCGGCCAGAAGACGCTCGGACGCGTCTTCTCCGGAGACCGGGACGCCATCGGGCTCACCGGATGACGTCGAAGTCGGCGCCGAGCGCGTCGAGCTTGGCGAGGAACTTCTCGTATCCGCGGCTCAGGATGTCGACCCCCGACACCTTCGACTCGCCCGTGGCCGTCAGCGCCGCGATCACGTGGCTGTAGCCACCGCGCAGATCGGGGACGACGATGTCGGCGCCGTGGAGCGGCGTCGGGCCCGTGATGACGGCGGCCTGCTCCAGGTCACGACGCGGCACGCGCCGCGGGCCGTCCTGCAGCCCGCGCGGGTGCACGACGATGTCGGCGCCCATCTTGACGAGCGCCTCGGTGAAGCCCATGCGGTTCTCGTACACGGTCTCGTGCACGACGGAGCGGCCGTGCGCCTGGGTGAGCGCGACCACGAGCGGCTGCTGCCAGTCGGTCATGAAGCCGGGGTGCACGTCGGTCTCGATCACGACCGGCTTGATGTCGCCGTCGCGACGGAAGAGGATGCCGTCCTCCTGGATGTCGAACCAGCCGCCCGCCTTCCGGAAGACGTTGAGGAAGGTGAGCATCTCCTGCTGCTTCGCGCCGCCGACGAAGATCTCGCCGTCGGTGGCCAGAGCGGCCGAAGCCCACGAGGCCGCCTCGTTGCGATCGAAGATCGACCGGTGGTCGTAGCCGCGGAGCTTCTCGACGCCCTCGATGAGGATGACGCGGTTGGGCTCGTAGGAGATGATCGCGCCCATCTTCTGCAGGACGGCGATGAGGTCCATGATCTCGGGCTCGATCGCCGCGTTGCGCAGCTCGGTGATGCCCTCCGCCCGTACAGCGGTGAGGAGCACCTGCTCCGTGGCGCCGACGCTCGGGTACGGGAGGTGGATGTTGGCACCGTGCAGACGGGCCCCGCCGGTCGAGAGGCGGATGCCGCTGGGGAGCTTCTCGACGATCGCGCCGAACTTCCGCAGCGCGTCCAGGTGGAAGTCGATCGGCCGGTCGCCGATGCGGCAGCCGCCGAGGTCGGGGATGAACGCCTGGCCGAGGCGGTGCAGGAGCGGACCGCAGAACAGGATCGGGATCCGGGAGGCGCCCGCATGCGCGTCGATCTCCTCGAAGTGGGCCGACTCGACGTCGCTGGGGTCGAACACCAGGGAGCCGGGCTCGTCACCCTCCGACACGCGGACGCCGTGCACCTCGAGCAGCGAGCGCACCACGGCGACGTCGCTGATGGCCGGCACGTCGCGCAGGACGCTCGTGGTCTCCCCGAGCAGAGACGCGACCATCGCCTTGGTGGCGAGGTTCTTCGCGCCCTTGACGTCGACGCGTCCGCGCAGCGGACGGCCTCCGCGGATGGCGAGGACGTCTCCGGTCAGCGCGGGGACGTCGTCGGAGAGAGCGTCGCGCACGGGTGTCGTCATTCGGGGCCTCACTTCATTCATCGGGGGCGGGGTTACCCCTGGCTCCCCCGCCCCTTCCGTCTCACTGGACGGGAAGGGTCCGCGGCCGCCACGACTCGCGACGGGCCTCGAACTGCGCGATCTTGTCTTCGTTGCGCAGCGTGAGCCCGATGTCATCGAGCCCTTCGAGGAGCCGCCATCTAGTGTAATCGTCGATCCCGATGTCGGCCTGGAAGCCCGCCTCCGCGCCCCCGGTCGGGTCGCCGATGGAGGCGGTGCGGGCCTCGAGGTCGACCGTCATCCGCGCGCCGGGATCGGCGTCCATGACGGCCCAGAACCGCTCCAGATCCGCCTCCGAGATTGTCGCGGCGAGGAGTCCCTGCTTGCCCGCGTTCCCGCGGAAGATGTCGGCGAAGCGGGGGCTCAGCACGACCTTGAAGCCGAAGTCGCGGAGCGCCCACACGGCGTGCTCACGGCTGGAACCCGTACCGAAATCGGGTCCGGCGACGAGGACGGACGCCCCCTGGTACGGCGCCTGGTTGAGCACGAACCCGGGGTCCTGCCGCCAGCCGTGGAACAGCGCGTCCTCGAAGCCGGTCTTGGTGACGCGCTTGAGGAACACCGCAGGGATGATCTGGTCGGTGTCGACGTTCGACCGCTTCAGCGGCGCGGCGATCCCCGTGTGGGTGGTGAACTTCTCCATGGTCAGGCCTCCAGATCGCTCGGGCTGGACAGGGTGCCGCGGATGGCGGTCGCCGCCGCGACGAGCGGCGACACGAGGTGTGTGCGGCCGCCCTTGCCCTGGCGCCCTTCGAAGTTGCGGTTCGAGGTGGAGGCGCAGCGCTCCCCCGGGGCGAGCTGATCGGGGTTCATGCCCAGACACATCGAGCATCCTGCGAAGCGCCACTCCGCCCCGAAGTCCTTGATGACCTGATCCAGGCCCTCGGCCTCGGCCTCCAGTCGCACGCGGGCGGAACCGGGGACGACCATCACCCGGACGCCGTCGGCCTTCTTCTTGCCCTGGATGATGGAGGCGAAGGCCCGGAGGTCCTCGATGCGGCTGTTCGTGCACGAGCCCATGAACACCGCGTCGACCGGCACCTCCTTCAGGGGCGTGCCCGGCGTCAGGTCCATGTACTCCAGCGCCCGCTCGGCGGCGGCCCGCTCGTTCGGGTCGCCGATCTCCGCCGGGTTCGGCACCGAGGCGGAGAGCGAGCTGCCCTGGCCGGGGTTCGTCCCCCACGTCACGAACGGCTCCAGCTCGTCGGCGTCGATGAAGACCTCGGCGTCGAAGGTGGCACCTTCATCGGTCGGCAGGGTGCGCCAGTAGGCGACCGCGTCGTCCCAGTCCTGCCCCTTCGGCGCGTGCGGACGCCCCTCGAGGTAGGCGAAGGTCGTCTCGTCCGGAGCCACCATGCCCGCGCGGGCCCCCGCCTCGATCGACATGTTGCAGATCGTCATGCGGCCCTCCATGGAGAGCGCGCGGATCGCGCTGCCGCGGTACTCGAGCACGTAGCCCTGACCGCCGCCGGTGCCGATCTTGGCGATCACGGCGAGGATGATGTCCTTCGCCGTGACGCCGGGACGCAGCGTGCCCTCGACGTTGATGGCCATCGTCTTGAACGGCTTCAGCGGCAGCGTCTGGGTCGCCATGACGTGCTCGACCTCGCTGGTGCCGATGCCGAACGCCATCGCGCCGAACGCGCCGTGCGTGGACGTGTGCGAGTCGCCGCAGACCACGGTGATCCCGGGCATGGTGAGGCCGAGCTGCGGGCCGACGACGTGGACGATCCCCTGCTCCGCGTCCCCCAGGGAGTGCAGGCGCACGCCGAACTCGGCGGCGTTGCGGCGCAGCGTCTCGATCTGCGTGCGGCTGGTCAGGTCGGCGATGGGCTTGTCGATCTCCCACGTCGGCGTGTTGTGGTCCTCCGTGGCGATGGTCAGGTCGAGCCGGCGGAGCGGCCGTCCCTCGCTGCGGAGGCCGTCGAAGGCCTGCGGGCTGGTGACCTCGTGCACGAGGTGCAGGTCGATGTAGATGAGGTCGGGCTGGCCGTCCTCGCCCTTGACGACGAGGTGGTCGTCCCAGACCTTCTCGGCGAGCGTCCTGGGGCGTGCGGAATCCGCACCGGCGGTGGTGGTCATGGCGTGTCTCCTGTGGATGGCGGTTCGGCCCACGATGGACTCCGCGACGAGGAGGGGCTCAGATCGAGGTCTCGCCGCGGCCGCTAAGAAGGAGCACGGTCCGCATGACGTCAGGTTACCACCGCTCGGACACGCCGAGACACGCCGTGACACTCTGTTGCTCACCCGATCGACCGAGAGGCCCCCGCATGACCGTCGAGACCGCCCGCTTCGCCACCCGCGCCGTCCACGCCGCGAGAGGCCGAGCCGCTGCCGCCTCCCGCGTGACGCCGATCTACCTGACGGCGGGCTTCGAGTTCGACGACTTCGATCACGCCGCCGACCACTTCGGTACCGGCACCGGATTCGGGTACACGCGCACCGGCAACCCCACGGTGCACGCGGTGGAGCGGCAGCTCGCGAGCCTGGAGTCCGGTGCCGACGCCGTGCTCGTGGCCAGCGGACAGGCCGCGGTGACGACCGCCCTGCTCTCGGTCGTGGGGGCGGGCGATCACATCGTGTCCTCGACCCACATCTACGAGGGCACCCGCGGGCTGTTCCTGGACAACCTCGCCAGACTCGGCATCGAGACGACGTTCGTGGACGACATCGCGGACCCGGATGCCTGGCGCGACGCCGTGCGCCCGACGACCAGGGCGCTGTTCGCGGAATCGCTCGCGAACGCGCGGAACGACATCCTCGACGTCGCGGCGGTGAGCGCGGTGGCCGACGAGATCGCCGTTCCGCTGATCGTCGACAACACCCTGGCCACCCCGGCTCTCCTCCGGCCGCTGGAGCACGGCGCGGCCATCGTGGTGCACTCGGCGTCGAAGTTCCTCGCGGGTCAGGGCGCGGTTCTCGGCGGCGTGGTGATCGATGACGGCCGATTCGATGCCGACCGCGCCGGGCACAACGCCCCGCACCTCGTGCTGCCGGGACGGGGCGGCGCCCCCAGCGTCTTCGCCCGGCACGGCGGCCGCGCGCGCATCGGGTACGCCAGAGAGTCGGTGGCTCCGCGGTTCGGTGCCTCGCCCTCGCCCCTCAACGCGTTCCTGATCGGCCAGGGCACCGAGACGCTCGGCCTGCGCGTGGAGCGGCAGTCGCAGAACGCCCTCGCCGTCGCACGCTGGCTCGCCGCGCATGACGCCGTGGAGAGCGTGGACTACGTCGGCCTGCCCACGCACCCGCACCACGAGACCGCGGTGCGTTACCTCGACGGCGGCTTCGGTTCGATCTTCACCTTCACGTTGCGCGGGGGTCTCCCCGCGGCCCGTCGCTTCGTGGAGGAGGTGTCCGTCTTCACGCACATGACCCACATCGGCGACGTGCGGTCGCTCGTGCTGCACCCGGGCACCACCAGCCATGCGCAGCGCACCGACGAGGAGCGCCGGATCCTCGGTGTGGGCCCCGGCACCCTCCGACTGTCGATCGGCATCGAGGACGTGGACGACCTGATCGGCGATCTGGCGCGGGTGCTCGAGAGCGTCCGGGAGACGGTGGCATGAGCCGCCTGCAGCACTTCGGGTGGTTCCTCGCCCGGGGCTTCGGCCCTCAGGGGTGGGGCTATCCATCCCTGGACTGGGACTACGACTGGACACGACCGGAGATCTACCAGGAGGCCGCGCGCACCCTCGAGCAGGCCGGATTCGACCTCGTGATCGTCGAGGACAGCCCCTCCCTCGGCTCAGCGGACACGATCGATCTGCGCGTGCGTCACGCGTTCGGCGGCCCGAAGCACGATCCCCTGCTGCTCGCGCCGTACCTCTTCCAGGCGACCCGTCACCTCGGGGTCGTGCCGACCGTGAATCCGGCGGCCTCGCTGCCGTACACGTCGGCGCGCCAGTTCGCGACGCTGCAGCATCTGAGCGGGCACCGGCTCGGCCTCAACGTGGTCACCGACTCCGGCAGCGCCCGTCACTTCTCCGCGGCCCCGCAGCTCGGCCACGACGAGGCGTACGACCGTGCCGAGGAATGGCTCGCCGGCATCCGCGCGCTCTGGCGGAGCTGGGACGAGGGCGCCCTGGTCGCCGACCCCGCCTCCGGCGTCTATGCGGACGGCACCCGCATGCGCCCGGTGCAGCACCGCGGGGCGCACTACGACTTCGACGGCCCCTTGAACGCCCTGCCCTTCACGGACGGGGAGCCGACCATCGTCTCCCCCGGCGGCTCGGGGCGCGGCCTGGCGTTCGCGGGTGCCAACTCGGACGTCCAGCTCGCGCTCGCACCGCTGCACGAGAAGGCGGTACGGGAGTATCGGCAGCGCGTGCACGACGCCGCGATCGCCCGGGGACGCCGTGCCGAGGACGTCAAGATCCTCTTCGCGATCCAGCCCGTGATCACGGCGTCCGCCGAGGAGGCCGACCGGATCGTGGCCGCCTCCGCACGCCCGGACGACGCCGCACTCGCGCAGATCGCCCGGAAGCAGTCGAGTGATCTGGAAACCGATCTCACGGCCCTCGATCTGGACCGTCCCCTCGACCCTTCGGTCTTCGGAGCCCATGTCTCCCGCGGGAGCATCCAGCGGCTGATCGGCGACCGCGGAGAGGATGCCCCGCTCCGCGCGCATCTCACCGCACTCGCCCGCACCGGCCGGCTGCACGACCGCAGCGGTTTCGTGGGCACCGCAGAGGAGTTCGCCGATCTCGTCGAGGAGCTCGGTGAGTGGGGCAACGACGGCGTGCTGCTCTGGGGCGACTTCCACCCCGTGACCCTGCACCGCACGCTCGACGAGCTGGTGCCGATCCTCCGCCGCCGCGGGCTGCTCCGGCGCGAGTACGCGGACGGCGGCCTGCAGGCCAACCTGCAGTCGTTCTGACCCGCTCCGCGCGGACTCAGTCTCCGACGGGGGCGACGCGCTTCTCCGCGCGCTTCTCCCTGGACGACGCGATCAGGCTCGCGATCGTCGCGACCGTCATCGACACGAGGATCACGCCGAGCGACACCATGTTGTCGATGTCGGGCACCCACTCCACGTGCTCGCCGCCGTTGATGAACGGGAGCTCGTTGACGTGCAGCGCGTGGAGGATCAGCTTGATGCCGATGAACCCGAGGATGACGGCGATGCCGTAGTGCAGGTAGCGGAGGCGGTCCAGGAGGTCGCCGAGGAGGAAGTAGAGCTGGCGCAGCCCCATGAGGGCGAAGATGTTCGCGGCGAAGACGAGGAAGCCGTTGGTCGTGATCTCGAAGATCGCGGGGATCGAGTCGATCGCGAAGATGAGGTCCGTGACGCCGATCGTGATGAACACGATGATCATGGGCGTCCACATGCGCGTCCCGTCGACGGTCGTGCGGATCTTCGAGCCGTCGTAGGTCTCGCTGATGTCGATCCGACGGCGGAGCAGCCGGACGATGAAGTTCTCGCGCTTGACGTCGTCCTCGTGCTCGCCCTCCGGCATCGCCTGCCGGATGGCGGTGTAGACGAGGAAGGCGCCGAACAGGTAGAAGATCGGCGAGAAGTTCTCGATGATCGTCACGCCCACGAGGATGAAGAGCCCGCGCAGGACCAGCGCGATGATGATCCCGACCATCAGCACCTGCTGCTGCAGACGTCGCGGCACCGCGAACTGCGCCATGATCAGCACGAAGACGAACAGGTTGTCGACGGAGAGGCTGTACTCCAGCGCCCACCCGGTGATGAAGTCCCCGGCGTTCTGCCATCCGCCCACATTGCCCAGCAGCACCGCGAAGAGCAGCGCGAGGCCCACGTAGAACACGACCCACAGCGTCGACTCCTTGGTGGAGGGGATGTGCGGGCGCAGCCGGATGAGGAGCAGGTCGCCGATCAGGATGATCGTGAGGACGACCATCGACGTGATCTCGAACCAGACGGGGATGTCCACGGGCGCTGTGCACCTTTCGCGAGGGGTCGGGAATGAGTCGAAAGTCTCTCCCCCGCAGATGTGCGGCGCGCGCCCGGAGCAGCGGTGTCGATGCTCGTGATGACGTTACGCGCGGATTCGGGATACTCCCTCTCGCCCGGGCCATGCTACCGGAGGTGGGAGCCGCGCGGACGAGGAAGTCCCCACCCGCTGCGGATCTGAGGCCGTGCTGAGACGATGGGTCATCCGCCGACACTCTCGAGGGAGAGACACCGAACGGAACCAGGATGCCCGCGCAGACGAGTGACCAGCGATGGGCCGCCCAGGCGGCGGCCGGCGATCAGAGCGCCTTCCGCGCGCTGTACCGCGCCCACGTGCGCCCCGTGTACTGGATCGCCCACGGGATCCTGGGCTCCCCCGCCGACGCGGAGGACGTGACGCAGGAGACCTTCGTGGTCGCCTGGCGGAAGCTTCCGGATCTGGAGCTGCAGGGAGAGTCGATCCTCCCCTGGCTCGCGACGATCTGCCGCTTCCAGTCCGCGAACCGGCTGCGCCAGCGCCGTCGCGACCAGGCGCACACGACGGACGCGGCGGACGATCAGCTCCCGGACGTCGTCAGCGTCGAGGAGCAGGTGATCACGGCGGCGCTCGCCGCGAGGATCGCCGCGGAGGTGGGCACCCTGAGCGAGCTCGACCGGGAGATCTTCCGGCTGTGCGCGTCCGAGGGCTACGCGTACCAGGCCGCCGCCGACGAGCTCGGCGTGACGCACGCCGTCGTCCGGAACCGTCTCTCACGCGTGCGCACCCAGCTGCGCGGCGCCGTCAAGGAAGTGAGGGACGCATGAACCACCAGACCCCGCAGGAGAGCCTCCCGCCACTGTCGGACGCGACCGTCGCCCGGATCGAGGAGGCCGTCTTCACCGAGATCCGCAGCGAGCGGCGCCCGCTGTCTCCGCGAACCGAACGCGCCCGGAACCGTCGACGCCGATTGCTCACCGCCGGAGGGATCGCGGCGGCCTTCGTCGTCGGGGTCCTGGTGACCCCTCCGATCCTCGGCGCCGTCGGAGGCGGCGGCTCGTCCGTATCCACAGCGGACGGCACCGCGGGCTGGTCGACCGACGAGGCGGGCTCGGCCGTGCCGGACCGCGCCGTCGAAGGGGCGACCCTTCCCGGCACCGTCGGATCGGACGCCGCGGCGTCTGCCGAGGACGCCCGTGACATCGTCGCCACCGCCCAGGCGTCGGTGCAGGTGCGGGACATCGCCGACGCCGCATCCGCCATCGGCGATCTCGCCGTCGAGCACGGCGGCTACGTCGAGAGCACCGAGGTCGGCCGAGCGGTCTCGTCGGATGCCCCCGCCGAAGCGGCTCCCGCGGATTCCGGGTACGGCTGGATCACGATCCGCATCCCCGCCGACGATCTGACCACGGTGATCGCCGCCCTCGGCGACACCGGTGAGGTGTTGTCGTCCTCCGTCACGAAGCAGGACGTCACCGCCACGGCGATCGACCTCCGCGCCCGCGTGGAGTCGACCCGTGCGTCAGTGCAGCGGCTCACGGAGCTCATGGGGCAGTCGGGCACTGTCGCCGATCTCATCGAGGCCGAAGTCGCGCTCACCGATCGCCAGGCGCAGCTCGAGTCGTACGAACAGCAGCTCGCCGCGCTGGAGGACCAGGTGGCCCTGTCGTCGCTCACCGTGGAGCTGTCCCGCAGCGGCACCGCGGCGCCGGCAGACCCCGCCGGCTTCGGCGACGGTCTGCTGGCCGGGTGGAACGGGCTCGTGGTCTCACTCAACGCCCTGGTGATCGCGGTCGGCTTCCTCCTCCCCTGGCTCGCGGTGGTCGCTGTCGTCGTGCTGGTCGTCTGGCTCGTCCGCCGCAGCCGCCGGCGCCGGGAAGCGGCGTCCACTTCGCCCCGCACGGAGGAATAGCGCGCAGTTCCGGGGTATACAAGAACTCTTGTGCGCATCCGGGTCGCTGCTTAGCCTTCGGAGCGTGGAAGACATCTCCGTGATCACCGCCGTGCATCACCCGTTGCGGCGCCGCATCTACGACTATCTGCTGCTGTACGGCACCTCGCAGGTGACCGGCCTCGCCCGTGCGCTCGACAGCCAGGTCGGCAGCATCAGCCATCACCTCAGGATGCTCGAGCGGGCCGGGATCGTCGAGCGTGCCGCCGATCCGACCGGCGACCGGCGCACGAGCTGGTGGACCGTCGCCCGGCGCGGCCTCACCTGGTCGGTGGAGGACTTCGTCGACTCTCCCGCCGATGCCCTTCTCGCCCGGGAAGCACAGCGGCAGGGCATCCGCATGCAGATCGACCGCCTCCAGCGCTGGCACCGACGCCGAGGGGAGCCCGCCGTCGCGGCCTACGACGCCTCCAACACGGAGACCACCGCGTGGGCGACCCCGGAGGAACTGCGCGACCTCTCCGCGCGCGTGCTGGACGTGGTGCGGGACTGGCAGGCCTCGATCGACGAAGGCGACGGCCAGGCGCGCACGCCCGTCTTCTTCTTCGCTCACGCGTTCCCCACGGAGCCGTGATGACCGCGCTCACCCCGCCCCTCGAGCTCACCAGTCCTCCTCCGTTCCGGCGTGACCGGATGGTGCACGCGTGGATCGGCGTGAAGGCTCTGTCCGACGCCGGCGACGCCGTGTGGACGATCGCGTTGGCGTGGACGGCCGTGCAGATCGCCTCCCCCGCCGTCGCCGGACTCATCGTCGCCGCCGGCACGGTTCCGCGCGCGATGGTGCTGCTCTTCGGCGGGGTCATCGCGGATCGCGCCGACGCCCGCCGGGTGATGATCGCCTGCAATGCGGTGCGTGTGGGGGTGCTCGTCGCCGCCGCCGTGTGGACGGTCTCGCATGCGCCCACCGTGCCCGTCCTGCTCGCCGCCGCCGTGGCGTTCGGGGTGTGCGACGCGTTCTACGAACCCTCCGCCGGCACCATCGGGCGACAGCTGGTACGCACCGACGATCTCCCCTCCTACGCGGCCGTCATCCAGACGGCGTCGCGCCTCGGCACGATGGGGGGCGCCGCACTGGGCGGCCTGCTCGTCGCCCAAGCCGGTCTCGCGGGGAGCGCATCCGCGAACGCGGTGACCTTCGCCCTGGTCGTCGGGTTCCTGGCGATCGTCCTGCGCCCGCGGTTCCGGCTCGCCCGGGCCCCGCGCACCTCGTCCCTGCGCGCGATCGGCGCGGCGTTCGCCCACCTCGGAGCGAACCACACGACGCGCACTCTCGTCATCGCCCTCTCCGGACTCAATCTCGCCGTGGGCCCCGCCATCGGCATCGGCCTGGCTCTGCGGGCGCACGACGAGGGATGGGGGGCTCCCGCGGTCGGCCTCTTCGAGGGCCTCCTCGGCCTCGGCGCCGCCGTGGGGGCTGCCGCGGTCGCGAGATGGCGGCCGCGCCACGAGGCGCGGAGCGGGTTCGGCGCGCTCCTCGTCCAGGGAGCGGGAATCGTCGCGCTCGGGTTCGGCCCCGTCTGGACGGTGGCCGTCGCCGCCACCGTCGTCGGCGCCACCGCGGGCTACGCCTCCGTGCTGCTGAGCGCGACCTTCGCCGCGACGGTGGACACCGCCTTCCTCGGTCGGATGGGGTCCCTCACCCGGCTCGGCGACGATTGCCTGATGCCGCTCGCGATGGCGGGCTTCGGCGCGCTCGCGACCGTCACCGCCGTCTGGGTGCCGTTCGTCGTGGCCGGTGGTGCGATGACGGCGCTCATGCTCGTGCCGCTCCGGGCTCGCGCGTTCCGGACCCTGTCGCTGCGCGCGGATGGCTGACGCGCACGCCCGGGAACGGCGAAAGCCCCCCGGGGAACCGGAGGGCTTTCGTCGTGTTGTGTGACCCCAGCGGGATTCGAACCCGCGTTACCGCCGTGAGAGGGCGGCGTACTAGGCCGCTATACGATGGGGCCGTCTTGCGGAACTTTTCCGTTCCGCGACAACCGTTCAAGTATGCCACGGCGATTCTCACTGCGCCAAATCGAGGCCAGTCCACCCGAGATCCCGGGCGTGGCGCGCCGATTTCCGTTTGCCGCAGACCCCGGGAAGGAGTTGACTCGTCTCATGCGCGTCACCAAGTTCGAACATGCCACCCTCCGCCTGGACCAGAACGACGACACCCTCCTGATCGATCCGGGATCCTTCACAGCCCCGCTTCACGACCTCAGCGGACTGGTCGCCATCGTGCTCACGCACGAGCACCCCGACCACTGGACGCCGGAGCACCTCGACCGGATCCTCCGCGCGGCCCCCGGGACCCCGATCTTCGGGCCGGAGGGCGTGGCGAAGGCGGCGGAGGGCTACGAGGTCACGGTCGTCTCCCCCGGCGACACCGTGGAGGTCGGCGCCTTCACTCTGCGCTTCTTCGGTGGCACGCACGCGGTGATCCACTCCTCGATCCCAACGATCGACAACGTGGGCGTGCTCGTCAACGACACTTTCTACTATCCGGGCGATTCCTATGCCGTGCCGGAAGGCGTCGAGGTCGGCACCCTCGCCGCGCCGCTCGGAGCGCCGTGGCTCAAGATCGGGGACGCCATCGACTACGTCCTGGCCGTGAAGCCCCGACGGGCGTTCGGCACGCACGACATGACCCTGTCCGTGATCGGCAAGAACATGCACCGGCAGCGGCTGCAGTGGGCGACCGAGCAGGGCGGCGGCGAGTTCCTCGTGCTCGAGCCCGGCGACACCATCGATTTGTGAGCGGACCACGCCGCCTCCTGCCCGCCCCGACCCCGCGACTCGCCTTCCGGGAGATGATCGCGGACGATCTCGACGACATGGCGGCGCTCCTGGGTGATCCGGAGGTCATGGCGTATTACCCCGCGCCCAAGTCGCGAGCGGAAGCCGCCGAGTGGATCGCGCGGATGCAGCAGCGCTACCGCGAGGACGGCCACGGTCTCTGGATCATCGAGACGCACGACGGCGAGTTCCTCGGCGACTGCGGCCTCACCTGGCAGTCGGTGAACGGCGCTCCCGTGCGCGAAGTCGGCTACCACGTCCGCGCCGATCGCCAGCGCCGAGGCTATGCCACCGAGGCCGCACGCGCCTGTGTCGACCTCGTCGCGCGGACCTTCGCTCCCACGCTCCTCACCGCCATCATCCACCCCGCGAACGAGGCGTCCCGCGGTGTGGCGGAGAAGCTCGGCATGACCCACATCGATGACGATCGCGCCCATCCGTGGATCGTGCGCACGGTGATGGGCATGACCGTGGAACGCGTGTCCGACAGCCCCTCCTGACAGCCGGCCAGGATACCGGGGAACTCTTGCTCCTGCCGTGAGCGGCTGCTGTACTGGGCCGTCGTAACGTGTTACCTGTCACGAAAGGAACAGTCCTCATGATGATGACCGGAGTTCACCAGAGCAGGAAAAGGATCGGGCTCGCCCTCGCCGGCGTCGCCCTCGTCGCGTCCGGCATCGTCGGCACCCCCGCGACGACGGCGTGGGCGGACGGCGACTCCGGCGACCGCGACGAACGCGCCAGCTCACGGATCATCGGAGGCACGGCAGTGCCGAACGACGCCTATCCGTTCATGGCGTCCCTCCAGTTCGCCGGCGAGGCCTTCTGCGGCGGCTCGCTGGTGGCGCCGCGCGTCGTGATGACCGCCGCGCATTGCGTCACCGGCGCCGATCCCCTCAGCGGGCTCCCGGTGCCGGAGGTGGACGGAGTGACCGTCACGGTCGGCCGCACCGTGCTGTCCGACGGCAGTCAGGGTCAGGATCGCGGTCTCGCCGGCGCGGAAGCCGGTGGCCCGGTCATCGTCCACCCTCGCTACCTTCAAGGGGACGAGGCCTACGATCTCGCCTTCGTGACGCTCGACCGCCCGGTCTCGGGGATCGTGCCCGTGAAACTGCCCACCAAGGGGACGGATGCCCTCCTTCGTCCCGGACAGTCGGCGACGGTCATCGGCTGGGGCAACACCGACACCGCCCTCGGGAACTTCCCGGACCGCCTCCGTCAGGTCCAGGTGCCCATGCTCGCGACGGAGGAGTGTGAACTCGCCTACGACTCCTTTCGACCGGGGGTGAACATGTGCGCCGGCGTCGTCGGCAAGGACTCCTGTCAGGGGGACAGCGGCGGGCCGCTGTTCCGCCGACCTCCGGCTCGCGACACCGCCTACCAGATCGGCATCGTGTCCTACGGGGACGGCTGCGGTGAGCAGGGCGCCCCCGGGGTGTACGTGTCGCTGAGTTCTGCAGATCTCTGGGACACGCTGGCAGAGTCCCCTGAGGGCAAGGCCCTCGCGAAGAGCCTGAGGCGCTGACCGCTGCCGGAATCGCTGTCGGTCAGCCCTGAGCGCCACGCACCCGCAGGTCACGCGCGAGGTGGTCGCGCTGCTCGATGAGGAGTCGTCGCAGCGCCGCCGGGGCCTCGGGGCTGGCCGACAGCCAGGAATCGACGAGATCCAGCGACGAACGGGCGGGGAACAGCCCGATCACCAGCCGACGAGCGATCTCGATGCTCCGGTCCGTCCACGCGGTCCCGATCCGCGCGAAGTACTCCTCGTCGTAGGACTCGATGAGGTCGCGGCGGCCACCGGCGCGGAAGCCGCCGATCTCGGCATCGAGGTGGTCGTTCGTCAGCGACTGGTCTTCCCACGCGGCGGTCCAGGCGGCCGCGCGTACCGCCGCGTCGGGGACGGAGGCGCGGGCGCGGCGGGCGGCGGTGCGTCCGTCGCCGGTGTCGTCCCTCTCCTCCTCGGCCGCGATGTCCGAGGCGTCGGCGTGACCGGTCGTGACGAGGGCTGTGAGGAGCTGCCAGCGCAGATCGGGATCCACGACGAGGCCCTCCGGCACGTCGCCGTCGAGCAGGGCCCGGACCTCCGCGTGGTGGACGTCATCGAACGCCGAGGCGGCTGCCAGCGCACGCGCCCAGGAGAGCTGGGCGTCGCTGCCGGCGTCCGCGTGCTGCAGTGCCGCCCACGTCGTCTCGGTCCAGGCGCGCTGCTCCGCGGCGCGTCGGTCGTCGGGGACGAAGTGCCGCAGCGCGAACCCGGCGTCGAGGAGGGCCGCAGCCAGCAGACCGCCGTTCGACTCCCGCGGTGCGTGCGCGCGCACGATCGCGACGAAACGGGCGGCATCGAGCTCGCCGTCTCGGGTGGCGTTCCACAACGACGACCACACGAGCGCCCGGGCGAGCGGGTCCTCGATGTCCGAGAGGGATTCCTCGACGGTGCGGAGCGACCGCTCGTCCAGGCGCGCCTTCGCGTAGGTGAGGTCGTCGTCGTTGAGCAGCACGAGATCGGCCTCGGGGAGCTCGATCTCGACCCGCTCCCCGATCAGATCCAGCTCCCGCTGCTCCCGACGCACGGTCCGGCCGTCCACGCGGTCGTACAGTCCGATCCGCAGGCGGTGCGGACGGACGTCGTCCTGGACGAGGTGCCGTGCGCCGTCGGCGTCGGTCTCCACCCAGATGGTCGAGACGCCCGTCGTCTGCAGCCAGGCGCCCGCCCAATCGGTCATGTCCCTGCCGGACACCGCGCTGAGCTCGACGAGGAAGTCGTCGAGGGTGGTGTTGCCGAACGCGTTGGCCGCGAAGTACCGCCGGGCGCCTTCGAAGAACGCCTCGTCACCCACGAACGCGACGAGCTGCTTCAGCACCGAGGCGCCCTTGGCGTAGGTGATGCCGTCGAAGTTCAGCTTCGCGGCCTCCAGGTCGGGGATGTCGGCGACGATGGGGTGCGTCGTCGGCAGCTGGTCCTGCTGATAGGCCCAGGCCTTGCGCCGCATGGCGAACGTCACCCACGCGTCGTGGAACCGGGTGGCCACCGCCGAGGCGTGCGATCCCATGTAGTCGGCGAAGGACTCCTTGAGCCAGAGGTCGTCCCACCACGTCATCGTGACGAGGTCGCCGAACCACATGTGCGCCATCTCGTGCAGGATCGTGTTGGCCCTGCCGGCCCGCTGCGCCTCGGTGGCAGCACCACGCGAGAGGTAGCCTTCCGTGAAGGTGACCAGGCCGGGGTTCTCCATCGCGCCGAGGTTGTACTCGGGGACGAAGATCTGGTCGTACTTGCCCCACGGGTAGGGATAGGCGAAGGCGTCGGTGAAGAAGTCGAGCCCCTGCCGGGTGACCTCGAGGATCTCGTCGGCCTCGAGGTGCTCGACGAGCGAGCGGCGGACGAGCACGCCGAGGGCCACTCGCTGCTCGTCTCTGGTCCACTCCCCGTCGACACGGGCGTACGGGCCGGCCGCGACCGCCGTGATGTAGCTGGAGATCGGCAGCGTGGGGGCGAACTGCACGCGCTGGACGCCGACGCCGAGGTCGACGTGGGCCGGCGACTGGTTCGAGAGCACCTCCCACCCGGACGGCGCGTCAATGACGAAGGTGTACTCCGCCTTCATGTCCGGCTGCTCGAAGCAGGCCATCACGCGACGGGAGTCCGCGGGCTCGTACTGCGTGTAGAGGTAGGTGCGGTCGTCAGCCGGGTCGTGGAACCGGTGCAGGCCCTCCCCCGACCGGCTGTAGGCGCCGACCGCTTCGATGCGCACGACGTTCGACGCCGCGAGGTCGTCGATCGTGAGGCGCGCCCCGTCGTAGACGACGTCCCGCTCCTCCCCGTTCACCTCGACGCGCCGGACCTCCTCGCCGATGAAGTCCAGCCACGTGCTCTGGACCGTCGCATCGAACTCCAGGACCGTCGTCGTCGGGAAGCCCGTGCGCGCCCGCTCCGGGGCCCCGGTCAGGTCCAGCTCGACGCGGATGCGGTGCAGGGTGATCGCGGCGGATCGCGCCGCGGTCTCCTCACGGGTCAGGTTCGCGGTGTGCATCCCTCCATCCTGGCATCTTCCCGAGGTCAGCCGGGGAGCTCCCGCGGCCTCATCCGCGCCGCCCGGCACCGCGCCGGTTGACCTTCCGCGACGTTTCGGGCCCGCCCAGCAGCCGCCGGATCGCCGTCTCCGGGGTCACGTCGAGGTCGAGCGTCCTCCCCCGGCCGTACTGCCGGAACACCCGAGGGTCGATGTAGCTGTTGCGGGCGACGGCAGTCGTGTTGCCCAGGGCGGTCGCCGCCGCCTGCACCGCGAGGCGCTCGGCCTGGTTCCGCTGTCCGCGGCGGTCGAGGACGCCGATGCGGGCCAGGGCGTCTGCGGCGATGATCGTGCCGTGGAGGGTGCGGAAGTCCTTGGCGGAGAAGCTGGCCCCCAGCACGTCCTTGAGGTACGTGTTGACCTCGGCGGGCGTGATCTTCACCCGCCGCCGGCCTTTCCGGTAGGCCAGGAGGAAGGCGGTGGAGGCGCCGCTCGCGAAATCCGTGAGGGCTTCGGCGAGGGGTTCGTCGGTGATCTCGATCGCGGCGGTCTGTCCGCTCTTCGCCGGGAAGGACAGGGCGACGTCGCCGCCGTCGATGCGGACGTCGCGGCGGCGGAGCGTGGTCAGGCCGCGGCTGCCGTGGCGCGCCAGGTAGCGTTCCGAACCGATCCGCAGCGCGGCGTCGTCGAGCATGCGGAAGGCGATCGCGAGGGCTCGCTCCTTCGTCTGGCCGTCCTCCTTGAGAGCCTTGGTGACCTGCGCGCGGGCGCTGGGCAGGGCCGCGGCGAGGTCCAGTGCGCGGACGAACTTGCGACGGTCGCGGGAGACCCGCCAGAGCGGGTGGTAGAGGTACTGCTTGCGACCGGCGGTGTCGATCCCCACGGCCTGGATGTGCGCGAGCGGGTCGGCCGCGATCCACACGTCCTGCCACGCCGGCGGGATCACCAGGTCGCTGATGCGTTCGCGATCCGCCTCGGGCGCAGGCTCCCCCATCGGATCGACGTACCGGAATCCCGAGCTCGTCCGCTTCCGCGTGAAGCCCGGGTCCTGACCGGGTACCACTCGCACCAGTCGCGCCATGCGTCTCTCCTCCCGCCGTGCAGCTCCTCCGAGTGTGGAGTGACCCCGGTCTCGGCGGGAAGGGAGTGGCGTCTCACCCCGCCGACGTGCTATCCGCGTCGGCGTCCTTCGCGAAGACCGCCCGCATGTGGTCGCTGGTGAGGAAGTCAGCGATGCCGATCATGATCAGGCTGAAGACGATCTGCTCGGTGACCATCCAGACGGGATAGAGACCGGGGGTCGCCGCCATGACGAGCGTGATGACCGGGAAGATCTGCGCGAACAGCCGCAGTCGGAGGTAGGCCCAACGCCATCCGCGGCGCGCACGCCACGCGAAGTAGAACAGCGTCGCCGTCATCGCGAGCACCACGAGCGTGCGCATCCACACGGCGAAGGGCACACTGTCCCCGTCCGCGGCGAGCACGAGCGCGACCAGGACAGCGCCCACCCCGAGCACCAGCTCGGCGACGAGGAGCCAGAGGATCCAGGTGAAGGCACGGACCGTCCTGGGGTGAGTGCGGCCGGCGTCGCTGATCAGTACGCCGGCCTGCCGCCCACCCGCGATCCGGTCGAGACGGAGGAAGAGCGGTTCGAGGGCCATGCTCGGAGCCTAGACCGGCGGCGTCCGCTCGACCTCGTCCGTTCGATGGAGCTCGGCGCTGCCGTTGGCTGCTTCCGGGAGCACCCGCTCCAGCACCATCGCCAGCACGCCGACGGCGAGACTGCCCGCCACCATGACCGCGATGAACCACCCGCTGACGCCGACGCCGAGGAGCACCCCCGCGACGAGCGGGCCGAGGATCGCTCCGCCCTGGAAAGCGGCGGAGTTGAGGGCGTTGTAGCGGCCGCGAGTGCGGTCGGTCGCGAGATCGTTGTAGATGGCGGGGATCGTCGGCTGCATCATGGTCTCCCCGAACGCGAAGACGCCCATGAACGCGATCACCGCGATCGCGGCCGTGACCGAGTCGGGGAGCAGACCCGCGGCACCGAGCATGACCCAGGAGACGGCCCAGATGAGCGCCATGACCTGCATGACCCTGGTGCGGCGGCGACCGTTGATGAGGCGGAGGACGGCGAACTGCAGCAGCACGATGACAGCCGTGTTCACCGCGAACGAGATGCCGACCACGGCGGTCGACACCTGGGCGATCTGACGGGCGTAGGCGGGGAAGCCCGCCTCGATCTGTCCGTACCCGATGAAGACGGAGAAGAAGGTCAAAAGCGTCATCCACAGCACCGCCGGTCGACGGAGGATCTCCCGGTAGCCGCCCTCGGTGGTCACCGCCGGGTCGGGCTCCGCCTGCGTGCGCACGTGCCGGAGCGGACCCAGGAGCAGTGCCAGCGGGATGAGGCTCGTGGCCGCGTCGATGAGGAAGATCGTGGTGAAGGTCGACGGCTCCGTCACGTCGACGAAGAAGCCGCCGATGATGCCGCCCACGCCGATGCCGAGGTTGACGAGGGCGAAGTTCACGCCGAAGTACTGCTGGCGGACCTCGCCGTCGACCACCGAGGCGATGAGCGCGTTAAAGCCGGGCCAGGACACCCCGAAGTTGACCCCGATGAGCACGACCGCGACGGTCGCGACGGCGGGATGCGTGGCGTAGGCGAGGAGCGTGCACCCCGCGATCATCGAGAGCAGGCCCACGATCAGCACACGGCGGGCGCCGAAGCGGTCGATGAGCGTACCGCCGGGGCCCGTGACGAAGAGCCCCGTGATCGCGATGAGGCTCATGAGCGCCCCGGAGAACCCGAGGTCGAAGCCGCGGACCTCGTGGAGGTAGATGATGGTGAACGGCAGCGTCATCCCCCGCCCGAGCGTCTGGATCGCCACGGTCGACAGCAGCCAGCGCCCCTCGGTGGGCAACGCGTTCCAGAAAGACCTCATACCGATCACCTCGTCATTGTTCCAGGAGCCGCGGACATCGGATGACCGCCGGGCTCCCGGGAACAAAGCCGATATTCTGCGAACATGCCCGTGTCGTTCGAAGACTTCCGCTCCGCCCTGCTCCACGCACCGACCCGTGAGGCCTGGGGCCTCGTGCTCACCGATGCCGAGGCGCAGCAGGTCGCCGCGGACGAGCAGGCGAGCCGGGCCTGGTACGACTACTGGCTCGCCACCACGGCGCCGACGACGCCCGCCCCCGCGGCGGCAGGGCTCGGCGGACACGAACTCCCCATCGCCGCAGCGCCCGGGTTCGCTGCGGCGCCGCCGCCTGCACCGGCCGCGCAGGGACCCGTCTCCGCCGGTGGGCCGGAGATCGCGTTCCCCGCTTCGGAGAGCACCGGGAGGAAGAGCCGGGTCGGCCTCTGGGTGACGCTGGGCATCGTGGGCGCGCTGCTGCTGATCGCCGCGATCGTCACGGTGTTCGCGTTCACGACCGCACGCCACTGGACCAAGGTCGACGTGCCGGAGAAGCCCGAGACCTTCCACAGCGAGGAGTACGAGACCGGCAAGTACCTCGTCGCCGACGACGGCGTGAGCCCGTGCGCGGTGGACCAGGACTGGACGGACTGCATCGGCCTCATGGAGGCCGAGTACGCGGGCGCCTGCGCCGGGGTCGACCTCGTCCCCGCCGCCGCGGACCTGTGCGCCCAGCACCGCGCCGAGATCGACCGGATGATCGCGGAGGACGCGGACGGGATGTACGTGGCCTCCCTCGGCGATTTCGGACACCTCACCCGGACGCCCGAGACGGCGACGCGCCAGGTCTCGAACGACGATGCTGAGCCGGCCGTCACCCACGAGGCCGTGTGCTATCTGGGGTTCCTCGGGGAGTGCGAGTAGCCGGTTCACCATCCGCGGGTCTCGCCGGGGAGGCCGACCGAGCGTATCGTCGGGCACAGACCTGATCGGGTCGGGGACGAGGTGTCGACATGTGTCGGTGGCTGGCGTATGTGGGAGAACCGCTGCACCCGTCGGAGGTGATCCTCGACGCGCGACATTCGCTCGTGGCGCAGTCCCTGGACTCGCCACTCGGTGCGGAGACCGTGAACGGAGACGGCTTCGGCCTCGGCTGGTATCCGGTGTCGAACCGTGAGGACTCGGGGCAGCCGCCGGGGCCCGCGCTGTTCCGGAGCATGGAGCCCGCCTGGAACGATCTGAACCTGCGCGAGATCTCCCGCATGATCCGCAGCCCGCTGTTCTTCAGCCATGTGAGAGCCGCCGCCGGGCCGCCGGTCCAGCAGACCAACTGCCACCCGTTCCGGCACGCGAACTGGCTCTTCATGCACAACGGCGGCCTGACGGACTTCCTGACGGTGAAACGCGACCTCACTCTCGCCGTCGA
This sequence comes from Microbacterium meiriae, assembly GCF_040685015.1. Classification (NCBI taxonomy): domain Bacteria; kingdom Bacillati; phylum Actinomycetota; class Actinomycetes; order Micrococcales; family Microbacteriaceae; genus Microbacterium; species Microbacterium meiriae. The sequence goes on from NZ_JBFBHD010000002.1 coordinate 764,512, forward strand.
TCCCTCCCTCTACCCGGAGATCCAGGGCACCACCGACTCCGAGGTGCTGTTCCACCTCGCCCTGACACTCGGCCTGCAGGACGATCCGATCGCGGGGATGCGGGCGGCCATCCGGGAGGCCGAGCGAGTGGGCCACGAGCATGGCATCCGCTTCCCGGTGCAGGGCACCTTCGCGGTCTCCGACGGCGCCACCGTGTGGGCGATCCGCTATTCGACCGCCGGACGCTCCCGCTCCCTCTTCCACTCCACCGACATCGAGACTCTTCGTCGGATGTACCCCGATGCGGAACGTCTTCGCGTCTTCGGTCGCCGGGCGCACGTGATCGTCTCCGAGCCGCTGAACGATCTGCCCGGTGCGTTCGAAGAGGTCCCCGAATCCACGGTCTCGATCCTCGACGAGGCGGGCTACCGGTACGAGCCCTTCCTCGAAGCTGCGTGAGCACTGACGTTCCTGCCGGGGGAACGAGAAAACCCCCGCCGGAGCGGGGGTTTTCGAAGTGCTGGGGTACCTGGACTCGAACCAAGAACAACTGAACCAGAATCAGCCGTGTTGCCAATTACACCATACCCCAAGGGCGAAACCGGAGCCTCGCACCGAGAGTCAAGCTTACCCGAGCGGCGACCGATCACCAAAACCACCGGTGCCGTGTCGCCGCTCGGGCGCGTCGCGGATCAGTTCGCGAGGAACGCCGAGAGCGCGCGCAGGCGGCGCAGCGACTCGTCCTTGCCCAGCAGCTCCATCGACTCGAACAGGGGCGGCGAGACGCGGCGGCCGGTGATGGCCACGCGCGGCGGCCCGTAGGCCACGCGCGGCTTGAGCTCGAGGTTCTCCACGAGCGCCGTCGAGAGCGCCTCCTGGATCTTCTCCGGGGTGAAGTCGGCGACCGGCTCCAGCGCGGTGACGCAGGCGTCCAGCACCGCGGCGGCGTTGGCCGGCAGCCCCTTGAGCGCATCCGCGTCGTACGACACCTCGTCGCGGAACAGGAAGCCGAGCATGCCCGGCACCTCGCCCAGCAGCTGCACGCGCTCCTGCACCAGCGGCGCCGCGCGGAAGGCGAGGACGAGCTGCTCGTGGGTCGGCTCGTCGAACAGACCGGCCGCGGCGAGGTACGGCACCGTGCGCTCGGCGAAGTCCTTCACGTCGAGCATGCGGATGTGGTCGCCGTTGATCGACTCGGCCTTCTTCTGGTCGAAGCGGGCCGGGTTGGGGTTCACGTTCTCGATGTCGAACGCGGCGATGAACTCGTCGAGCGAGAACACGTCGCGGTCCGGGCCGATCGACCAGCCCAGGAGCGCGAGGTAGTTCAGGAGGCCCTCATGGATGAAGCCGCGCTCCCGGTGCAGGAACAGATCGGCCTGGGGGTCACGCTTGGAGAGCTTCTTGTTGCCGGTCTCCCCCAGCACGAGCGGCATGTGGGCGAACCGCGGCACGAACGTCGTCACACCCGCGTCGATGAGAGCGGCGTAGAGCGAGAGCTGGCGCGCGGTGGAGGGCATGAGGTCTTCGCCGCGGAGCACGTGCGTGATGCCCATCAGCGCGTCGTCGACGGGGTTCACGAAGGTGTACAGCGGCACCCCGTTCGGGCGCACGACGACGAAGTCCGGGAAGGAGCCCGCGGGGAAGGTGACCTCGCCGCGGATGAGGTCGACGTACGTGAGGTCCTCGTCCGGCACCCGCAGGCGGAGGGCGGGCTGCCGGCCCTCGGCGCGGAAGGCGGCCTTCTGCTCGTCGGTGAGGTCACGGTCGAAGTTGTCGTAGCCGAGCTGCTTCGCGCGGCCGTTGGCCTCGTTGCGGGCGTCGATCTCCTCGGCCGTCGAGTAGCTCTCGTAGAGCGCGCCCGTCGCGAGGAGCTTGTCGATCACCTCGCGGTAGATGTCGTGCCGCTCGGACTGCCGGTACGGGGCGTGCGGGCCGCCGACCTCGACACCCTCGTCCCAGTCGATCTTCAGCCACGTGAGCGCGTCGACGAGCTGGCGGAAGCTCTCCTCGCTGTCGCGCGCGGCGTCGGTGTCCTCGATGCGGAACACCATCTTCCCGCCGTTGTGACGGGCATAGGCCCAGTTGTACAGAGCCGTGCGGACCATGCCGACGTGCGGCAGCCCCGTCGGAGAGGGGCAGAAGCGGACGCGGACGTCGGCGCCGCTGGCGGTCGTGGTGAGGGGATGCGGAGTAGCCATAGCCCTTCGATTCTACGGGTGCGGGCGGGTCAGCCCCGGCGCGAGACCGCCACCGCCGCGCGGTGCTCCAGGGGCAGCACTGTTCCCACCCGATGCGCCGCGACCGTCTCCTCGAACCCCGCGCGGAACCGGCGGCGCTCGGCCGTGGAGAGCAGGGCGTACTGGGCGCCGGCGCCGGCCACACCCCCTTCGACGGAGGTCCACAGCGCGCCGGGGTCGGCCTCCCACGTCCAGGTGTGCTCGGTGACCACGACCTCCGGGAGCCCGGCGTCGGTGAGCACGTCCGCGAAGCCGTCCGGGGTGCGTGCGAAGTCCTCTTCGGCGGGGAGCCTCTCCCCCGCGTACGGCGGCAACCCCGCGCGTTCGACGACCTCCGCCCAGAACCACGACGGCGAACGGGTCCAGATCGTCGCGGCGACCGGACCACGCGCGACCCGACCCAGCTCGCGGGCGGCGGTCCGCGGGGAGAAGACGTGGTTCAGCACGAAGTTCGCCACGGCGGCATCGAAGGACCCGTCGCCGAAGGGCAGCGTCGGCAGCCCGCCCTCGACGATGCGCAGCGTCGGGTGCTCCCGGTGGGCGACGGCACGCATCGTCGGCTCGGGCTCGCAGGCTGTGACGTCCCATCCCCGGCGTGCGAAGCGGGACGTGAGACGGCCTTCCCCCGCGCCGACGTCCAGCAGGCCACGACCCTCCGCCGGGCCGAGTGCGGCGGTGAGAGGCTCGAAGGTCCCGGCGCACAGGGCGGCGTACGAAGCGGCATAGGCCTCTCCGACGCCGTCCCAGGCCTTCACCGCGCGCTGCTCCGGGCGAGCGGTGACAGCGCGACGATCGCGAGGACGAGCACCGAGGCCGCGATGCCGAGCCCGGCGTACTGGAAGTTCGACAGCACGATGCCGGCGAGGACGGACCCGGCGGCGGCGGACAGGCTCATCAGCGAGTCGCTGCGTCCCTGACGACGAGTGCGCACCTCGGGCGCGGAGGCTTCGGTGAGCAGCGCGGCACCGGCGACCGTCGCGGCACTCCAGCCGAGGCCGAGGAGGATGAGGGCGACCATGACGCCCCACGCCTCGGTGCCCGCGAAGACGGCGAAGGCCAGGGCGCCGCCGAGCAGAGCCTGCCCGAGCAGCACCACGCGCAGCCGCCCCCAGCGGTCGGCCAGCACGCCGAACACCGGCGAGAGCGCGTACATGCCGCCGACGTGCAGCGCGATGGTGATGCCGACGAGCGCTGAGACGTCCGCCGGTGTCGCCGCCGCACCGTGAGCGCCGTGGGCCATGTGCGAGAGATGCACCGGGGTCATCGCCATGACCGACGCCATCACCACGTGCGACCCCGCGATGGCGAAGATCGCGTAGCGGGCCACGCGCGGGCGGTCCGCCACGACGGCGCTCGTCGTCGCGGCGGCGGCCTGAGCGAGTCGCTGCGCGGCCAGCAGCGGATCGGGGCGGAGGGCGACGAGGTAGAGCGCGAGCGCCGCGCACTGCGCGACGAACGAGAAGACGTAGGAACCCGTCTGCGGAGGCATCCCGATCGCCTGTCCGACGATCTCCCCCGGGCCGAGCAGCAGCGGTCCCGCCACGCCGCCGATCGTGGTGGACCAGACGACGATCGAGAGGTCACGCCCGCGGTGCTGCGGCGCCGCGAGGTCCGTGGCCGCGAACCGGGATTGCAGGTTGCCCGCGTTCCCCGCACCGATCAGCAGGATGCCGACGAGCAGGAGCGGGAAGACGCGCACCGACGCCGCGAGGATCACCACGGCGATGCCGACGAGGGCGAAGAGATTGCCGAGGGTGAGGGCGCGGCGGCGTCCGAGCCGTGCGGCCATCCGGGCGAGCGGGATCGCGCAGAGCGCGGCGCCCAGGGTCACCGATGCCGTCGCGAGCCCGGAGAGCGCGTCGCTGCCGGAGATGTCCGCGGCGAGCAGCGCACCGAGCGACACGGTGGCGCCGAAGGCGATGCCGCCCAGCACCTGCCCCAGCGACAGCACGAGCACGGTGCGGCGCTGGACCGCCTGCTGCTGCGTCGCCGTGAGGGCGACGTCGGTCATGACGCGGGAGCGGCGTCGCGCACGGGGTTGCGCAGGATGCCGAGTCCGGAGATCTCCACCTCGACGGTGTCGCCCGCCTCGAACGTGCCGACGCCCGCGGGTGTCCCCGTCATGATGACGTCGCCCGGAAGGAGCGTGAACACCGCGGAGGCGTACTCGATGATCGCGGCGACCGAGTGGATCATGTCGGTGAGCGGCGCGTGCTGGCGAACCTCGCCGTTGACCCGCGTCTCGATCGTGGCCTGCGCGGGGTCGAAGTCCGTCTCGATCACGGGTCCGAGCGGGCAGAACGTGTCGAAGCCCTTCGCCCGCGACCACTGCCCGTCCTTGCGCTGCAGGTCGCGTGCGGTGACGTCGTTGCCGATCGTGTAGCCGAGCACGTGGTCGAGGGCGTTCTCCGCCTTCACGTTCTTCGCGATCCGTCCGATCACGACCACGAGCTCGCCCTCGTACTCCGTGCGCTCGGACAGCGCGGTGGGACGCACGATCGCGTCATCCGGGCCGATCACGGCGGTGTTCGGCTTGAGGAACAGCAGCGGCTCCTCGGGGGCCACTCCGCCCATCTCGGCGGCGTGATCGTGGTAGTTCTTGCCGACGCACACGACCTTGGAGCGCGGGATGACGGGCGCGAGCAGCGTGACCTCGGTCAGCGGGACGCGGGCGCCGGTGGTCTCATACCCCGAGAACATCGGGTCCCCGGCGAGGACCACGAGCTCGCGGTCGTCGATGATCCCGTACATGATGGCGTCGTCGTGGCTGAACCGGGCGATCTTCATGCCTCCAGCCTAGATCCCCTCCTTTATCGTCGAGACCCCGGTTTCTCGTCGAGACCCCGGTTCGCTTGCGCGGGAGAGGCGGGGTCTCGACGGAAGCCCGGGGCCTCGGTGGAACTCAACCGGGAGGACGGACGCCGAACGCGGCGAGCCGTCGTCCGAGGTCCTCGGGGGTGCGGATGTGCCGGGAGCCCCAGCGCACCACCCGCCATCCCGTGACCCCTCGGATCTCGTCCTCGCGGTGCTTCTCCGCCATCACCGCATCGGCCGCCGTGGGCATCGTCCGCAGCTCCGCATCCCGGTACTTGTCCTCCCCGTCGAACTCCCCGAAGGCCTGCGACCGCGGGAACCCGAAGTCGGCGAAGTACCGAGCACCGTCGGAGCCCACGATAGGGACCTGCAGATCGATGTCTCGGAAGCCGAGTCGGTGGAGCTGGAGGCGACTCACGCTCTCGCCCGGGAGCTGCGCCCGTCCATCCGCGAAGGCTCCGATCCATCGCGCGCGCCGCACACCCCGGAGTCCCGCCGCGCACAGGCCTTCGACTTCGGCCCGCCAGGCGGCGACGGCATCCTGGTCCACCTCGTGCCCGTCGACCGAGACCAGCCGCAGTGCCGCATCCCCCGCGGCGACGACGGCCTCCGGTCGCAGCAGTCGGGCGAGATCGAACACGGTGCGGGCCAGCGACGTGCACCGGAGCCCGTGCCGCCGGACGACATCGCCCTCGTCGAGCATCATCTGGTGTCGGACGACCCCGGCCTCGGTCCTGGTGTGCCGACGGCTGCGGATCGCGGTGTGCACGTCGTCCCGGATCGGCCCCACGAGCGGCAGCCCCCAGAGCGCGGCGGCGGAGAGGTGCGAGAACACGGGACCCCCGCCCGGACTGGCCCTGCGGACGGCGCACACCCGCACGAGCTGCCGCCCCTCTGGCCACAGCTCGTCCCAGACATCCGCGTCGACGTACGCCCCGCGGTGCACGCGCCGTAGCCTGCCGTGCGCGACCGCCGCCGCCAGCTCTCGTTCCGTGACGCCCGCATCGAGGACCTCCTCCCGCGACCGCACGAGATCCCAGGCATCGGAGAACGAGAGGCGCCGCGACATCCCCCCACTCTCCCCCGCTCACTCTCTCCTCCCCCCGTTCTCCACACCCCCCACCCCTCATCCCCCACTCCCCCCGCACTGTGCAGGAACGCCCCCGGCGCGCGAGACCCCGGTTACACGCCGAGACCCCGCCTACCACGCGTCGACACGGCGAGGTGTCGGCGGGAAGACGGGGTCTCGGGGAATGGAATCAGGCGTCGAGGCGGAGGAGCCAGCCGTGCTTGTCCTCGCGGCGGCCGTACTGGATGTCGGTGAGCTCCTCGCGGAGCGACAGCGCCAGCTCGCCCAGCGGCTGCGGCTCGTCGAAACCCTCGCCCACGAGCGCGCCGATCGGCGTCACGACCGCGGCCGTGCCACAGGCGAACACCTCGACGATGTCGCCGGAGGCCACGCCCTCGCGCCACTCGTCGATCGAGATCGGTCGCTTCTCGACCGTGTAGCCGCGGTCCTCGGCGAGCTGCAGCAGCGAATCCCGCGTGATGCCCTCGAGGATGCTGTCGGACTCCGGCGTGACGACACGACCGTCCTTGAAGACGAACACAACGTTCATGCCACCGAGCTCCTCGACGTCGCGGTTCTCGTTGAGGAACACGACCTGGTCGCAGCCCTTCGCGCTGGCCTCGGCCTGCGGCAGGAGGCTGGAGGCGTAGTTGCCCCCCGTCTTCGCCTTGCCGGTGCCACCGCGGCCGGCGCGGGCGTAGTCCTCGGAGAGCCAGATGCGCACCGGCTTCACGCCTCCGGTGAAGTAGGCGCCCGCGGGGCTGGCGATCACGTAGTAGGCGACCTTCTGCGCCGCTCGCACGCCGAGGAAGGCCTCCTTGGCGAACATGAACGGTCGCAGGTACAGGCTCTGGTCGGCACCGGACGGCACCCACCGGCCGTCGACGGCGATGAGCTCCCGCAGCGACTGGATGAAGTACTCCGTCGGCAGCTCCGGCAGCGCCAGGCGGCGGGCGCTCGCCTGCAGGCGCGCGGCGTTGCGGTCGGGACGGAAGGTGTGGATCGAGCCGTCGGCGTGCCGGTAGGCCTTGATGCCCTCGAAGATCTCCTGTGCGTAGTGCAGCACGGACGCCGCGGGGTCGAGCGGGATCGGGCCGTAGGGCTGCACACGCGGACGGTGCCAGCCGCCCTTGACCGACCAGCAGATGTCGACCATGTGGTCGGTGAAGACGACCCCGAAACCGGGGTTCTCCAGCACTTCGGCGACGCGTGCCGGCGAGGCCGCGTTCAGGTTCTTCGTCACGGCGAACTCCAGGGGAGCCACGCTCGTCTCGGCGTCGATCGTCGTCATGTCGTCATCCAATCCTCGTGGGGTGGGCGCATCCTCGCGCCCTGTCAGCCTACGCCCGCCGTTCAGAGACGGGCAGTGATCGCGGAGCCGATCTCCGCGGTGGTGCGGGCACCGCTGCGGGCGGCGATGTCCGCCTCGACCGCGGCGCTCACACGCGCCGACTCGGCCGTCAGGCCGAGGTGGTCGAGCAGCAGCGCGATGGAGAGGATCGCGGCGGTCGGGTCGGCCTTCTGCTGACCCGCGATGTCCGGAGCCGAGCCGTGCACGGGCTCGAACATCGACGGGAAGTTGCCATCGGGATTGATGTTCCCGGAGGCGGCGAGGCCGATGCCGCCCGTGACGGCGCCGGCGAGGTCGGTGAGGATGTCACCGAAGAGATTGTCCGTCACGATCACGTCGAAGCGCGAGGGATCGGTGACGAGGAAGATGGTGGCGGCGTCGACGTGCAGATAGTCGACGGCGACGTCGGGGTGCTCGGCGGCGACCTCGTTCACGATGCGCTGCCAGATCGCGCCGGCGTGCACGAGCACGTTGGTCTTGTGCACCAGGGTGAGCTTCTGACGGCGGCGCTCCGCGAGGGCGAACGCATAGCGGACGACCCGCTCGACACCGAACGCCGTGTTCACGGAGGTCTCGTTCGCCACCTCCTGCGGCGTCCCCTTCCGGATCGCTCCGCCGTTGCCGACGTAGGGACCTTCCGTCCCCTCGCGGACGACGACGAAGTCGACCTCGCCCGGGTCCGACAGCGGACCGGGAGCTCCGGTGAAGAGCTTCGAGGGACGCAGGTTCACGTAGTGGTCGAGCGTGAACCGGAGCTTCAGCAGCAGCCCGCGCTCGATGTTCGCGTCCTTCAGCCGCGGGTCGCCCGGCGTCCCGCCGACCGCGCCGAGGAGGATCGCGTCGTGTGCGGCGATCGCGGCGAGGTCGTCGTCCGTGAGCGTGTCGCCCGTCTCGAGGTACCGGCCGGCACCGAGCGAGAAGCGGGTCTTGTCGAACGTCACGTCGCTGTCGGCCGTGACGGTGTCGAGCACCTTCTCCGCCTCGGCGATGACCTCGGGACCGATGCCGTCACCCGGGATGACGGCCAGCTTCACGACACGCGACATGAGACTCCTTGCGCACTGCACGGGGGTGGACCGGCCGCGGCGCGCCCGCGGGTCGAACGGGCCGGTCCCCCCAGCGTAGTGGTCAGTGCGTGGGTGCCTTGCGCAGTGTGACGGCCGCGATGACCGCCGCGACGACGACGAGGCCCGCGCCGATGAGCGAGGTCACGGTGACGCCGGAGCCGAACGCGTCGGCCGCTGCCTGCCACAGGGCGTCGCCGAGCGCGGCCGGGAGCTCGTGGGCGGCGGTGTACGCGCCGGCCAGCGTCTCCTGCGCAGCGCGGGCCACCTCGGCCGGAAGCCCCTCGGGCAGCACCAGCGCGCCGCGGTAGAACGCGGTGATGATGCCGCCCAGGATCGCGGTCCCGAGCACGGCACCGAGCTCGTACGCCGTCTCGGACACCGCGCTCGCGGCACCGGCCTTCGCCGCGGGGGCGCTGGAGAGGATGAGCTCGTTCGAGATGGTCTCGGCCGCGCCGATGCCGATGCCGAGGACGACGAAGGCGAGGATGAGCGGTGCCACGCCGTGCTCGTGCGTCGTGAAGGCGACGATGAGGTACCCCGCGACGGAGAACACCAGCGCCGCCGGGATGAGCACGTGCGGCGGCACCCGCCGCGAGATCGGCACCACCGTGAGTCCGGCGACGATCATCGCCGCCATCCCCGGCACGAGCGCGAGGCCCGCGACCATCGGCGAGAGCCCCAGCACGAGCTGCAGGTGCTGCGAGACGAAGTACAGGAACCCGACGAGGGCCACGACGCTGAGCAGGTTCACCAGGATCGCCCCCGAGAACGACCCGCGGCGGAACAGGGCCATGTCGAGCATCGGGGTGTCGGCACGGAGCTGACGGCGCACGAACAACGTCCCCATCACGAGGCCGAGCAGCGCCCATCCCCCGGCGTACAGCGACGGGCCGTCGACCGCGAAGGACTTGATGGCGTAGACGACCGGGATCATCGCGGCCATCGAAAGCACGATGCTGAGCGGGTCGGTGCGGCCGGGATTCGGGTCACGGCTCTCCGGCACGAGCAGCGGCGCGGCGATGAGCAGCGGGATGAGGACGGGGACGGCGATGAGGAACACCGAGCCCCACGCGAAGTGCTCGAGGAGGAAGCCGCCGACGATGGGGCCGAGCGCGGATCCGGCGGAGAACGCAGACGCCCAGACCGCGATGGCCATGCGGCGCTGGTCGCGGTTCTGGAAGATCGACCGCAGCAGCGAGAGCGTCGAGGGCATGAGCATGGCGCCGAAGAAGCCGAGCAGGGCGCGCGCCGCGATGAGAAGGCCCGCGGTCGGCGCGAAGGCGGCCAGAGCGGAGACCACGGCGAACCCCGTGGCTCCGATGAGGAGCAGGCGGCGGCGCCCGAAGCGGTCGCCCAGCGTCCCCATGGTCACCAGGAGTCCGGCGAGCACGAGCGGATAGACGTCGATGATCCACAGCTGCTCGGCCCCGCTCGGCGCGAGCGAGATCGAGATCTCGGGCAGCGCGAAGCTCAGCACCGTGTTGTCCACCGACACCAGCAGCACCGGGAGCATGAGGACGACGAGCGCCGCCCACCCCCGAGCCCCGACGCGGGGAGCTTCCGTCTCTGTCGTCGGGATCGACGCAGTACGGGTCATGGAACACCTTTCCTTCCTGTGGACCGCTCGTTACTAAACCGTCCGGCTGGTATAGTAACAGATGCAGCCCTCCCGATCCCGCTCAGAGGATGACCGATGCCCCGCCCTCCCCTCGCCCGTGAGAAGGTCCTCGACGCCTTCGAGGCGATCCTCATCGGCGACGGCGAACGCGCCGCGACGCTCGAGGCCACGGCGAAGGCCGCCGGCGTGTCGAAGGGCGGCCTGCTCTACCACTTCCGCTCCAAGGACGACCTGGAGACCGGGCTCCTGGAGCGCCTGGACCACCTGACCACCCTCGACCTGGAGCGCATGCGCGCCGCCGAGGAGGGCCCCGTCGCGTACTACGTGCGGACCTCGGTGATGGAGGACGACGCCCTCGATCGGGCGCTCATCGCCACGACCCGGCTGGCCCAGGGCGGCTCGACCGCCGCCTCCGACATGCTCCGGGATACCCGGCGTCGCTGGGCGGAGACGATCCGTCCGCACGTCCGCGACACCGCCAGCCTCGACCTCGTGATGCTCGTGAGCGACGGCCTCTACTTCAACAACTCGCTCGACGTGCACGGGCCGGAGCGCCTGGTCCCGCGCAGCGACGAGCTCGCCGATCTCATCGCCCTCGTGCTGCGCGCCACCGCCTGACGCCGGACAAGGCTGCGGGTACGGAGAAGGGCGGGAGCCTCGCGCTCCCGCCCTTCTCCCCCGCTCTGCGGTGTCAGACCTCGGTGATCTCGATCTGACGGAAGAGGTCGGCGTCGATGGCACCGCGCACGTCGTCCAGCAGCTCCTCGGACACGGGCGAGTCGAGCGTCAGCACGCTGAGCGCCTGATCGCCCGCCGCGAGCCGCGAGATCTGCATGCCGGCGATGTTGATCCCGGCCTCGCCGAACTTCTGTCCGTAGACGGCGACGATGCCGGGGCGGTCGGTGTAGAGCATCACGACGTGATGCTTCTCGATCGGCAGCTCCAGGGCATGGTCGTTGATGCCGACGAGCTTCTCGGCCTGCTTCGGTCCGGTCAGCGTGCCCGACACCGAGAGCTGCGATCCGTCGGACAGCGCCCCCGTGAGGGTGATGACGTTCCGGTACTCCTCGCTCACGTCGTCCTTGAGCAGGCGCACCGCGATGCCGCGCTGCTCCGCCAGGAGGGGCGCGTTCACGTACGACACGGTCTCGCTCACGATGTTCGTGAAGACACCCTTGAGGGCCGCGAGCTTGAGCACGCTCACGTCGTAGTCGTTGAGCTCGCCGTGCACCTCGACGTCGAGGCTCGTGAGCGGCGACGTGGCCAGTGCGGCGAAGATCTGACCGAGCTTCTCCACGAGCGAGATGCCGGGACGCACGTACGGGTCGATGACGCCGCCCGCGACGTTGACCGCATCCGGGACGAGGTCACCGCCGAGCGCGAGCCGCACCGAGCGTGCGACCGAGACGCCGGCCTTCTCCTGTGCCTCTTCCGTGCTCGCACCGAGGTGCGGCGTGACGACGACGTTCGGGAGGTCGAGCAGGGCACGGGCGCTGCCACCCTCGGCCGGGGGCTCGGAGGTGAAGACGTCCAGACCCGCACCGGCGATCTCACCGGCGACGAGAGCTTCGTGCAGCGCCTCCTCGTCGATGAGCCCGCCGCGGGCGACGTTCACGACGAAGGCGGTCGGCTTCATGGCGGCGAACTGCTCGGCGCCGATCATGCCCGTCGTCTCCGGGGTCTTGGGCATGTGGATCGTGAGGAAGTCGGCTTCGGCGACGAGCTCGTCCAGCGAGAGGAGCTGCACGCCGAGCTGCTGGGCGCGCGCCGAGGTGACGTAGGGGTCGTACGCGACGACGCGCATGTCGAAGGCGGCCAGGCGAGCGGCGACGAGAGCGCCGATCCGGCCGAGTCCGACGATGCCGACGGTCTTCTCGAAGAGCTCGGCACCGGTGAAGGAGCTGCGCTTCCACTGGCCGGCGGAGAGCGAGGCGTGCGCGGCCGGGATCCGGCGGGCGAGGCTGAGGATGTGGCCGACCGTCAGCTCGGCGGCGGAGACGATATTCGACGTCGGGGCGTTAACGACCATGACGCCGGCCGCGGTCGCAGCCTTGATGTCGACGTTGTCGAGGCCGACACCGGCCCGCGCGACGACCTTGAGCTTCGGCGCGTGCGACAGCGCCTCCTCGTCGATGCGGGTCGCGGAGCGGATGAGCACCGCGTCCGACTCCGCGAGGGCGGCGAAGAGCGCCTCGCGATCGGTGCCGTCGACGTGGCGGACGTCGAAGTCGGGGCCGAGCGCCTCGATCGTGGCGGGAGAGAGTACTTCGGCGATGAGCACGACAGGCTTCGGCACAGTGGATCCTTCGGGGCAGCGCGACAGGCGGGAGGGGCCGATGCGCCGCACACCGTCGGGGGCGCGATCGCGACAACTCTACCGGAGCGCCGGGACCGCTCCGTGCCGTGTGACGGCGTGACGGATCCGGCTCAGGCGCTGGGCAGCGTCAGACTCAGCGCGAGCAGGCTCATCCAGAACACCGCGACGATGCCGAGTCCGGCGAGGAAGGTCAGGGCGAGCTCGCCCACACGACGGCGTCGGCCGATGGCGAAGGCGAACCCGAACACGATCACGGGGAACACCACGCCGAACAGCAGCGTCGCCCATCCGGTGCCGGTGAGGCCGGTCTGGGCCATGGTGATGAGGTGCGCGACCGCGTTCCACACCGCATACGCGTAGAAGAGCCCCGCGAGGGCGATGACGGTCCACACGAGCCAGCGCGGCGAGCCGGTCGCCACGGCGGACGGTGACTCCGGAGCGGTCATGAGCCGATCACCCCCACGGTCACGAACGGCCACGGCACGAGCAGCACGACGCCGGCCAGGAGCACGGCGGCGCGGATCCAGGAGGCCCGGCCCCGCGTCAGCACCCACGTCGCGAGGAACCAGAGCGCGGGGGCGGCGATCGCCAGCACGAACCAGGGCAGGAACATGAAATCCGCGACGAGGAACGAGGCGAGCGGCTGCAGGCGGAGACCGCCGGCGATCCACCCCACGGTGTAGAGCAGGTAGACGCCCCCGACGACACCGACGAGGACCAGCATCGCGTTGCTGAGACCGGAGGGCGTTGCGGTCTCCTCGTCCACCGACGCGGGTGCGGACGCTGAGGGTGCGACGGCCTCGGCCGGCGTCGGTTCCGGAGCAGGCGTGGAACGCCGTGCGGCGTCCCGCGGGCGCTGCTCCGCGCTGTCGTCGCCGTCCCAGCTCAGGGCGTCGTCCGAATCGGATGTCATCTCTCCAGAGTAGGACACCCCGACCACTAGGCTCGGGGATGCCTCGGCGGGGTCGCCGGGGGCTTTCGGGGGAAAGGACAACCATGGCCGAGAACGAGCCCACGTCGTCTGCTGCGCCGCGTCGTTCCACGGCCGGCGCCACGACCGGCGAACCGCCCGCGGGCTGGACGCCGAGCCCGGAGGCGAAGGCCTCCGCGACGCGCTTCCGCATCATCGCCGCGGTCCTCTGGGCGCTCGCGATCGCGGGTGAGGCCGTCAGCATCTTCTGGCTCCTGCGCCAGCGCGAGTTCGTCGACGAGGGCGGCGCGCTGCTCCGCGATCCGGACACCGGCCTCCTGGAAGAGCAGGGAGCGACGGCGCAGTTCCCCCAGTGGGCGTTCGTCGCCCTGCTCGTCCTGCTGGTCGTGATCGCGGCGCTGTCGATCATCGGCTCGATCCTGTGGAAGAAGGCCAACACTCTCGACCCCGCCCGCCGCGCCGACAAGACGCGGTTCTTCATCCAGAACCAGCTCGGCGCGATCATCGCGGTCGTGGCCTTCCTCCCCCTGGTCATCCTCATCTTCCTGAACAAGGACATGGACAAGGGGCAGAAGGCGACCGCCGGCATCGTCGGCATCGTCCTGGCCGTCCTCGCCGCGATCGTCGGGACGAGCTTCGCCCCGCCGTCCGTCGAGCAGTACACCGCGGACCAGTCGGCCGTGATCCAGCTCCTCGGGGCCGATGAGGTCGTGTGGGTCGACGGCGGCAAGGTCTATCACGTCTGCGACGAGGTGCCCGCGATCCAGACCGGCAGCGAGATCCGCACCGGCACCACCTCCGAGGCCATCGAGGCGGGGAAGATCCGGCTCACCCTGCAGTTCGCGTCCGAGCTGCGCACCTGCGGCCTGGCGGTACCCGAGAACGCCGACGAGATCACCGAGGCCCTCCGCGCGATCCAGGCCGGTCAGGTCGACACGCCTCTGCCCGCTCCGGTCTGGGCCGACCCGACGGACGCACCCATCGAGATCCAGGACGCCCCGGCCGACGAAGGCTGACGTCAGGAGGCGCTCAGGGCCTCGACGAGACGGTCCTCCGCCGAGGCGAGGTGGGCGCGCAGCACCGCGGCGGCGCGCTCCGCGTCCCCGGCGGCGACAGCCTCGAGCATCTCCGCGTGCTGCGCGGCGATGAGTTCGGCATCGAGGAGACGCCGCCCCTGCACCTGCGCCATGCACAGCCGCACCTCGTCCAGCACGCTCCGGTACATGCGGCTGGTCCGCTCGCTGCCCAGGGCGTCGATGAGCGCCGTGTGGAAGCGGAGGTCGGGATCGACCGTCGCGGGATCAGGGCCAGGTGCCATCGCCTGCAGCTCGGCGTTCGCCGCCACGGCGGCTGCCGGCACGGCGGCGCTCTCCGCCAGCTCGCGTAGTGCCGCGCTCTCCAGCCGGATCCGCGTGCGGTAGACGTCGCGGACGGTCTCCGCCTCGATGCCGACCACGCGCGCCGTGCGATGCGCCGTCCGCACGAGCAGCCCGCTGGCCACGAGCTGCTCGATGGCCGCTTTCGCGCTGGGACGGGCGACGCCGTAGGTCTGGGAGACGGCCGCCTCGGTCAGAGGCTCCCCCGAGCGGATCTCGCCGGAGAGGATCCGGCTGCGCAGCTGTCCGGTCACGGCGTCGACCACGCCGACCACGCCGAGGGGGCGCTCCGCGATCGAGGTCATGCGGAACAGTCTAGTGAGGCGTCCGTCGTTCAGTACACTTGTCTGACAATCTTCGAGCGGAGCAGAGGAGCACCGTGCCCACCACCCTCGACCACCCCCTCGATCCCGCACTGCTGGGGCCCGAGACGCAGGTCCACGCCCGATCCATCGACCGCTTCGCCCGCGCCCACGACGCCTCGCATTACCTGCTCGTCCCGGACGCGGTGCTGTCCCCCGCGGACGCGGAGGGCGTCGCCCGCGCGTTCTCGGCGGTCCGGGCGGCCGGACGCACGCTCACGTTCCGCTCCGGCGGCACCAGCCTCTCCGGACAGGGCATCAGCGGCGATATCCTGGTCGACACGCGCAGCCACTTCCGCGACATCCACATCGAGGACGACGGCGCCGCGGTCAGGGTCGGCCCCGGGGCCACCGTCCGGCAGGTGAACACGCGGCTGGCCCGGTATCGCCGCAAGCTCGGGCCGGATCCGGCCAGCGAGATCGCCTGCACGATCGGCGGCGTCGTCGCGAACAACTCCAGCGGCATGGCCTGCGGCATCACGGAGAACTCGTACCAGACGATCACGTCGATGGTCGTCGTGCTGCCCAGCGGCACCGTCCTGGACACCGGACGCGCGGACGCCGCGGACGTGCTCCGCGCCGCGGAACCCGCCCTGTTCGCCGGGCTGTCGTCGCTCCGGGAGCGTCTGCTCGCCTCGCCCGGGAACGTCGCGTTCCTGCGGCAGCAGTTCTCGATGAAGAACACGATGGGCTACGGCCTGAACGCCCTGCTCGACTTCGACGACCCGGTGCGGATCCTGGAGCACCTCCTCATCGGATCGGAAGGGACCCTCGGCTTCGTCGCGGAGGCCCGTTTCCGCACCATCGAGGTGCGCCCCGCGATCGCCACCGGTCTGCTCGTCTTCGAGACGCTGTCGGCGGCGATGACCGCGCTCCCCGCTCTCACGGAGCTCGGACTCGCGACGATCGAGCTCCTGGACGCCGCCTCACTGCGCGTCGCCCAGGGCCTGAGCGACGTCCCCGCCGCGATCTCCGAGATCGACGTCCAGGGCCACGCCGCCCTCCTGGTCGAGGTGCACGCCGTGGATGACGACGCCCTCGCCGTCGCGAGCGCATCAGCGCAGGCGCACTTCGATGCCCTCCCCCTCGCCGTCGCCCCACGCCTGACGACCGATGCCGCCGAGCGCGCCGCACTGTGGCACGTCCGCAAGGGCCTCTACACCGCTGTCGCCGGGGCGCGGCCGTCCGGGACGACCGCGCTCCTCGAAGACATCGTCGTCCCCGTCCCCCGGCTGCTGGCCACCTGCGAGCGACTGATCGAGCTGTTCGCGGAGCACGGCTACGAGGGCTCCGTGATCTTCGGGCACGCGAAGGACGGCAACGTCCACTTCCTGCTGAACGAGCGCTTCGACGACCCCGAGAGCGTGGCGCGGTACCGCCGCTTCACGGACGACCTCGTCGAGCTCGTCCTCGCACAGGAGGGATCCCTCAAGGCCGAGCACGGTACCGGACGCATCATGGCGCCGTTCGTGCGGCGTCAGTACGGCGACGAGCTCACCGACATGATGTGGGAGATCAAGCGGCTGTTCGATCCGGACGGGATCCTCAACCCCGGCGTCGTGCTGTCCGACGACCCGGACTCGTACCTCCGGGATCTCAAGCGCGTGCCCACGGTGGAGCGCGAGGTGGACCGCTGCGTGGAGTGCGGCTACTGCGAGCCGACCTGCCCGAGCAAGAGCATCACGCTCACCCCGCGGCAGCGCATCGTGCTGCGCCGGGACATGGCCTGGGCCGAGGAGCAGGGCGACACGGCGCTGCTGCGGGACCTGCGCGCGGACTACGACTACGACGGCGTGCAGACCTGCGCGGTCGACGGCATGTGCGGCGTCGCGTGTCCGGTGGACATCAACACCGGCGACCTCGTCCGCCGCCTCCGGGCCGAGCAGGAGAACGCGGTGGAGGGTGCGGCCTGGGGGACGGCGGCGAAGCACTGGAGCACCGTCACTCGCGCCGGCGGCGTCGCCCTCACGGTCGCCGATGCTCTCCCCGTCCCGCTCGTGCGCGGCGCGACGCGGGTCGGACGGGCGGTGCTCGGCGCCGATACCGTCCCCCTCTACGACGGGGGTCTCCCCCGCGGCGGCACCGCGCCGCCTCGACCGGTCTCGCCTCCCGACGCCCAGGCCGTCTTCTTCGGCGCCTGCATCGGCACGATGTTCGGTCCGGAGGACGAGGGTCCCGGCTCCCGCGACGCCCTGCGCGCCCTGCTCGACCGCGCCGGGATCCCCGTCGTGGTCCCGGAGGAGAACGGCGGGCTCTGCTGCGGGACACCGTGGAAGTCCAAGGGGCACCTCGACGGCTATCGCCTCATGTCCGACCGGGTGCTGGCCTCGCTCTGGGACGCCAGCCGCCACGGGGAGCTCCCGGTCGTCTGCGACGCGGCCTCCTGCACCGAGGGCCTCGACGTCATGCTCACCCAGGCCGTCGCCGCCCATCCGGAGTACGCCGGTCTGCGCATCGAGGACGCCACCACGTTCGTCGCGCGGGAGGTGCTGCCGCGCCTCTCCGTCGATGCGAAGCTCCCCTCGATCGCCGTGCACCCGACCTGTTCGACGACCGCGCTCGGCGCGACCGGGGCGCTGACAGCGATCGCCGCCGCCGTCGCTGACGAGGTCTTCGTGCCCGACGGCTGGGGCTGCTGCGCGTTCGCCGGTGACCGCGGCATGCTGCACCCCGAGCTCACCGCGAGCGCGACAGCCCAGGAATCGGCCGAAGTCTCCGCGGCCGATACGGCCCGCGGCGGCTTCGACGCCTTCGTGTCGGCCAACCGCACGTGCGAGATCGGCATGACCCGCGCCACCGGCCGCCCGTACCGCCACGTGATCGAGGTTCTCGAGGAGCGCACGCGCCCCTAGCTCAGCGACGAAGGGCCCCGTCGGATCACCGACGGGGACCCTTCTGCGGAGCGTGTGTCAGGCGCCGTGCGCGGTGAGCACGGCGACCGGAGCCTCGCGGAGACCGGCCGGGATCACGATGCGGGTCGAACCGCCGTCTGCGGACGCCTCCGCCGGGGTCCCGTCGGCCCACGACAGCGCAGCGGCCGTGAGCTCGGACGGCAGCTCGAACTCGCCGTCCGCCGGGTCGAGCGCATGCACGTGCACCGCGTCGGTGGACGTGGTGTAGCGGCGAGGAGCCCCCGTGCGCTCCCCCATCCGCGTCCAGGGCCGCGTGCCGTAGATCGCCGCACCGTTCACGGCCAGCCAGCTGCCGAGCTCCTGCATCGCCTTCCGCTGCAGCGCCGGAATGGATCCGTCCGCCGCGGGGCCCACGTTGATGAGCAGGTTGCCGTTCTTCGCGACGACGTCGACGAGGAGCCGGATCAGGGCCGCGCCGGAGAGCGAGTGGCGCTCGTCCTCCGCCTGGTTGAACCCGAACGAGTAGCCGAGCCCGCG
Source organism: Microbacterium meiriae (assembly GCF_040685015.1). Lineage (NCBI taxonomy): Bacteria > Bacillati > Actinomycetota > Actinomycetes > Micrococcales > Microbacteriaceae > Microbacterium > Microbacterium meiriae. The sequence goes on from NZ_JBFBHD010000002.1 coordinate 783,023, forward strand.
GGTCGACTCCCACGGCTCGGGGATGATGTCCGGGATGTCCGTGTATTCGCGGGTGAGGAAGCCGTGGTACGGCACACCCCAGCGGTCGTTGACCACACCGTCCGGGACGGCGTCGAAGTACCTCTGCAGCAGTGCGGCCACGGCGTACTCCTCCGTGCCCTTGCCGCCGTCCGGCCACTCGATGTCGTTCCAGAGCACGTCGGGCGCGAACCGCTCCACGAGCTCCTCGAGCTGCGCGGCGGCGTACCGGGAGAAGTGGGCGTCGTTGCGACGGAACCGGAACAGGTCGGTGTCCGACTCGATCGGCGGGAAGTCGCTGACGTGCCAGTCGAGCGCTCCGGAGTAGTACACGCCGAACTTGGCTCCCGCCCGCCGCGTGGCGTCGTGGAACTCGGAGATGAGGTCACGGCGAGGGCCGCGCGCGACGGCGTTGAATCCGGTCGTGGCGGTGTCCCACAGACAGAACCCCTCGTGGTGCTTGGTCGTGGGCACGACATAGCGCGCTCCGGCCGCGACGAGTTCACCGACGAAGGCCTCGGCATCGAAGGCGTCGGCGTCCCACCGGTCGGCGAGGTCCTCGTACGAGGTCCCAGGACCGTAGGTGCGCTGGTGGCGCTCCCACGTCGGGCTGCCCGGGATGCGCACCGTGTTGCCGTACCACTCCGCGTACTGGTGCCACGCATAAGCATCCTCGGTGGGGATGTTCACGCCCTCCCCGTGCTGCACGGCCCACGCCGGCACGGAATACAGCCCCCAGTGCACGAAGAAGCCGAGCTTGGCGTCGCGGTACCAGTCCGGCACGCCGTTCGCGGGGTACACCGGGGACGCCGCACCGAAGTCGGGGCCGGTGCGCTTCTCGAAGTTCATCATGATGCCGTGTCCTCCTCGTCGGCCCCGCGGCGCACGACCACCGCGGTCAGATCGGGGTCGCCTGTCGTGTCGAACGGGAACACCCCGGGGCGCAGGCGATGGTGTCCGAGGCGGAGCAGGTCCTGGTCCACCCCGCCCGGGGTGAGCGCCAGCGTCCATCCCGCTGCCAGCTCGTACAGCTCCGGCTCCAGGTAGCCGATCTTCACGACCACGATCTCGGCCGTCGTCGGCTCGAGCCCCAGAATCCGGAAGTCGGAGAGGTGGTGGAAGGGCTTGCGGCGCTCGGTCAGGATGGCGTGCAGCCCGCCGACCGCGAGCACCACCTGGGTGCCGGCGTCCGGGTCGCCGTCGGTGACGGAGAACACCGTGCCGGTGATCTCGACCGGTCCGTGGGGCCCGGAATCGACCGCGGCTCCGGCTGACAGCGTGACCGTCGCACCGACGCCCGCCTCCACGGCTTCGGCGACGGCCCGCGGATCGAAGATCGAGGCGACCAGCGTCGTGTGCGTGCCGTCGGTGAGCTCGGGTCGCTGCAGCAGGTGGGCGAGGGTCCAGGTCACATCGCCCGCTCCCCCGGCCGTCGGGTTGTCCCCGGAGTCGGAGATCACGTACGGATGCGGGGCACCGGGGGCCAGCGCCTCCTCCAGCGCGTCGTCGAGGCTTCCCGTCTTCGCGACGAAGACGAAGTCCTTCCGTGCCTCCCAGAACATCCGGGCCACGCGCTCCGCCTCACGGGCGATGACCTCCCTGTCGTCCCCGGTGACCACGACGTACGCCTGGCAGCGCGGCTCGTCGGCCCATGCATAGCCGATCCACACCGACGCGTCCACGACGCCAGGCAGCGCCTCGATCTCCGGCAGCTCGGCGTAGATGCTCCGCGCGGGCTCCAGTCGCGTGCTCGTCTTCTCCCCGGGCAGCAGCACGGGCACGGGCACCCAGGCCGTGAAGGGCCGCCGTGCCTGCACGTCGCTGCCGTGCGGGCCGCGGAGACGGTCGAGCAGGTTCCACACCGCCCGCTCCTTCGTGTTCAGCCAGTCCTCATGCGGCGCCATCCGGTAGCAGGTGAGCAGATCCACCGCGTCGCGCAGAGTCTCCGAGACGTTGCCGTGCAGGTCCATCGATGTGGAGACGAGGGTGTCCGGGCCCAGGGCGTCCCGCACCGCGAGAGCGAGGTCGCCCTCGGCATCGTCCATCCCGACGACGCTCATCGCGCCGTGGATGTCGAAGAAGAATCCGTCGAACGGCCCCTGCGTGCGGATCCCCTCGACGATCGCGTCCTTCATCCGGCGGTAGGTGTCCGGGTCCACGGCACCGCCGGGCAGCGAACGGCCGTGCGTGAGCGGGACCCACTCCGCGGCCTCGGCGAGCTCGCGTCCGGCGTCGAGGAACGGGTAGTACGCCCGCAGTGCATCGCCGGTGCGGATCGTGAAGGCCTCGTCCCCGGAGATATGCGGGGAGAAAGTGCTCGACTCGATGGAGATGCCGCCGATGCCGATCCGGGGCCGCGCGAGCCCGCCCTCGGCGAGCGGCGGCAGCGGACCCATCCAGATCTCGTGGGCTTCCGGGCGTGCGGTCACGGTGGTGTTCTCCTCTGCGGTCGCAGTCGTGGTCAGGAAACGGGGGCGAGGGCGCGTCGTGCGCTCTCGATGGCGCCGAGCGCGACGGCGTCGGCTCCGAGGACGGCGGGGACGACGCGCAGCGCGATGCCCGACACTGGGGCATCGGTACCGAGCGTCCGCTCGATCGACGGCTCCAGGAGGTCCCAGGCGGCCGTGACCCCGCCGCCGACGATGGCGATCGGCAGGTCGAGGAGCGTCGCGGCACTGGCGCAGGCGAGAGCGAGCGCCCGTCCGGCGGCGTCGAACACGGCGCGGGCGTCGGCGTCGCCGGCCCGTGCGGCCTCCGCGACCTCCCTGGCATCGTTCACCGGACGACCGGTGCGCTCCTCGAACCGCCGGGCGATCGACGTCCCGGACGCCAGGGTCTCCAGGTGACCGGTCTGCCCGCAGGTGCAGACGAGGTCGCTGTAACCGGGCGTGTGCCCGATCTCGCCGGCCGCGCCGTGGGGGCCGTGGTGCAGCTCCCCGCCGATGACCAGCGCGCCGCCGACGCCCGTGCCGAGCATCACACCGAGAACATCGGGAACGCTCGGACCCGCCGCGGCGGCTTCTCCGAGGAGGAAGGCGTTCACGTCGTTCTCGACCCGCACCGGGACGCCGACGCGCTGCGCCAGCTCCGGGCCGAGCGGGAAACCCGCCCAGTCTGCGAACAGGGCGGACGCGGCACGGATGGTGCCGCTCTCATGGTCGATGACGCCCGCGGCACCCACCCCCACCGCGGCGACGGCGACACCGGCTTCGGCCGCCAGCCGCGCGACGAGGTCGGCCGCCGCATCCGCCATGGCCGAGCCGCCGACGCTCGCGGGCGCCGGGACGCTTCCGCGTGCGAGGACGTCTCCGAAGGCGTCCACGACGAGGGCCGCGATCTTCGTGCCCCCGATGTCCACCCCCGCCAGCGCGAGGTCGGACCCGGGGCTCGTGGTCGTTCGTCGAGGGTCGTCCGTCTGCTGTCCGACCGCGCTCATCGTCCGCCCAGTCCGGCCATCGCGATGCCCTTGACCAGGTGCTTCTGCAGCACGATCACGAGCAGGGTGGTCGGGATCATCGAGATGATCGCGGCGGCCATCTGCAGGTCCCACCGGGTGCCGGTGAGACCGGCGAAGCTCGCCAGACCGACCGGCAGCGTGCCGTGCGCGTTGTAGTCGACCGTGACGATGAGGGGCCAGAGGTAGCTGTTCCAGAAGGACAGGAACGTGAAGACCGCGAGTACCGCGACCGCGGACTTCGACAGCGGCAGGATGATCTGCAGGAAGGACCGGACAGGGCCGGCACCGTCGACACGGGCCGCCTCCTCCAGCTCGTAGGGGATGCCGCGGAAGAACTGCCGCATCAGGAACGTGCCGAAGGCGCCGAACGCGAAGGGAAGGATGAGCGCCTGATAGGTGTCGACCCAGTTGAACCACTGCATGACCTGGAACATGGGGATGACGAGCACCTCGGCGGGCACCATCAGCGTGGCCAGGAAGAGGACGAAGACCGCGTCGCGGCCCTTCCACCGCAGGCGCCCGAACGCGTATCCGGCGGTCGTGGACACCACGAGCACGACCAGGGTGCCGCCGATCGCCACGATGAACGAGTTCATGATGTACGTGAGGAACGGTCCGTAGGCGAAGACGTCGACGAAGTTGCTCCAGCGGAGCTCGGAGCCCACGAGCGTCGGCGGCATCGAGAACATCTCGGAGTTCGGCTTGAGGGCCGAGAAGAACGCGTAGACGAGCGGCGCGATGAAGATGAGCGCCGCGACGTAGATGGTGACGTGCGCGAGGATCAGCCGGGCGCGCGCGCCCGGCGTGGTCGCCGCACCACGCGCCTTCTCCCGCTCGCGCTGACGCCGCGGGGCGGTGCCGGTGGGCCGGACGAGGGTCTCAGTGCTCATAGTGCACCCACTTCTTCTGTGCGGCGAACTGGATGCCCGTGATCGCGATGATGATCGCGAACAGGATCCACGCGGCGGCGGCGGCGAGTCCGAGATCGCCGAAGGTGAAGCCCTGCTCCCAGATGTACATCACGAGGGGCTTGGTGGCGTTGCCGGGGCCGCCTCCGGTGAGCATCTGCGGCTGGACGAAGACCTGGAGCGAGGTGATCATCGTCATGATCGTCGCGAAGAAGATCGACGGCGAGATCATCGGGATGATGATGCTCCACACACGCCGGATGCCCTGTGCGCCATCGATACTGGCCGCTTCCAGGACGCTCTCCGGGAGCTGCTCGAGGGCGGCGGAGAAGATCAGCATGTTGTAGCCGAGTCCCTGCCAGACGCTCATCACGACGACCATGATCATCGCCCAGTTGGGGTCGGCGAGGAAGTTCGGCAGCTCGATGCCGAACCAGGTGACCGAGAGGCCGTTGAAGAGCCCCTGCGGCTGCAGCATCATCTTCCACACCAGGACGTTCGCGACCATCGGGGTCACGACGGGGATGAAGAAGAGGACGCGCAGGGCACCGCGGCCGCGGATGCGGGGACCGAGGCCGAGGGCGAGCACGAGCGAGAGAGCGACGCTCAACGGCACGTACAGCAGCGTGTACACGGCCGAGTTGCGCAGCGCGGGCCAGAAGTCCGGGCTGCTGGTGAACAGCTTGACGTAGTTGTCCACCCCGTTGAAGGTGCGTTCGCCGAAGGTCGGCCAGTCGAAGACGCTCATCACGATCGAGAGCCCCACGGGCACGATCGTGAACAGGGCGAGGCCCACCAGGGCTGGGCTTGCGAAACCCAGCGCCTGGCGGCCCTCGACCTTGGCGAGCGATCCTCGACGTCTCGTCGTGATCGTCATCTCGTTGTCTTTCTCTGTTACTGCTGTGCGGGCCGGATCCGGCTCACTCGCCGAACTGCGCCTGGGCGTTCGACAGCAGCTCCTCCATCGTCATCTGGCCGTTGTAGACGCTGACGAGGTTGGGCTGGATGTAGCTGTCGAGCTTCTGCCAGTTCTTGGTCATGTACAGCGGCACCGTGTCGCCGAACGCGGCCTCGAACACCGACTGGACCTGGTCGCGGTACTGCTCGTCGATCGACTCGAAGTACAGCGGCTGCGACGAGATGCGGGCCGGGTAGGAGCGGCCGGACGACGCGATGTAGTCCTGCGCGTCCTCGCCGACGAGGGAGCCGAGCACCTTCAGCGCGGCCTCCGGGTTCTTGCAGTTCTCGGCGATGCCGTAGCCGGAACCGAGGATGGGACCGGGGTTGCCGTCCACGCCCGCGGGCAGCGGCACCATGCCGGCGGCGAAGCCGGACTCGTTGTTGAGGTAGCTGACGGCGTTCCAGGTGCCGTCGACGGCCATGGCCGCGTTGCCACCCGTGTACTGGTTCTCGCCCCAGCCGGTGTCGGAGGCGGAGGCGACCGGAGCCGCGACCTTCTTCTCCGTGACCAGGCCGGCGTACCAGGACGCGGCGTCGACGAAGTCCTCGTCGTCGATGTGCAGCGTGCCGTCCTCGGAGGCGGGCTGCGTGGCGGAGTACGCGATCGGCATCGACATCCACTGGTAGCCGCCCATGCCCATGCCGAACCCGTACTTGCCGTCCTTCGTGGCGTCGGCGGCGATCGTGTCGAAGTCGTCGAACGTCCAGCCGATCTCCGGCGTGGCGGCACCGGCGGCGCTGAGCATGTCCTGGTTGTAGTAGACGAGCATCGTGGCGACGTCGAACGGCACGCCGTAGACCTTGCCCTCGAAGCTGAGGATGCCGTCGGCGCTCGGGTTGAACTCCGACCAGTCGATTCCCGCGGTCTTGAGATCCTCGTCGCTGAGCTCGCGGAAGCCGGCCGTGTAGCCGCCGAGCTGCGCGCCGCTCATGCCGGTGATGCACGCCATGTTGCCGCTGGCCATGTTGGTCGTGAGCTTGGTGAAGAAGTCGCTCCACGGCGACGTCTGCAGCTTGATCTTGATGTCCGGGTTCTGCTTCTGCGCGAACTCGATCTGCGCTTCCAGCGCATCGACGTCCGACTCGCTGCCGGCCCACATGTCCACCACAATGGTGTCGCCGTCAGCCGAGCCCCCGGATCCCCCGCTGCTCGCACAGCCGGTCATCGCCACGGCCACGCCCGCGACAGCGGCGACAGCCCCCACACGCAACTTCTTCATTGAATGCCTCCTGAGAAGGGATAGGTTATTTCGAGACTCGAACTAACCAATTAGGATTTCGTATGAAGTTACGCTGTCATAGTTCGCAAGGTGCCGCAAGCTGAACATCCGATGTTTATAGGGTGGTGATAATTCGTCACTCGCCTGAAACACGCGGCACCCCCGCTACGCTGACGATGCCTCGAGACGAAGGGCCTCCATGACGAACCCCGCCGACACCACCGTCGACGACCCGCACACGCGGCGCATCCTCGACTTCGTCGCCCGCGGACAGGCGCGCTCCCGCTCCGAACTCGCCTCCGCCCTCGGCGTGGCCGCGTCGACCGTCGGCCTGCGCGTACAGGCGCTCCTCGATGCCGGCGTGCTGGAGGAGGCGGGGGCCGGCACCTCCCGCGGCGGACGACGGCCGCGCGTGCTGCGGATCGCCGGCGACGGCATCGTGCTGTCCGCCGATCTCGGCGGACGCCATGCCCGCATCGGACGGCACGACCTCAGCGGCGGCCTGCTCCACTCGGAGACCATCGCGATCGACGTCGCGGACGGCCCGGAAGCGACGCTGGAGAGAGTGTCGGAGGTCTTCGAGCGCCTGCTCGCCGAGACACGGGTCCACGCGATCGGCGTGAGCCTGCCCGGCCCCGTCGACGTCGCGACCGGCTCCGTGGATCAGCCCTCGCGGATGCCGGGGTGGCCCGGATTCCGCGTCGGCGAGCACCTCGCGGAGCGCCACGGCGTCCCCGTCGTCGTCGACAACGACGCCAACCTCGCCGCGCTCGGCGAGCACCGTCGCCAGCTCGGGCACACCCAGCACAGCATCACCGTCAAGGCGGGCACCGCGATCGGCAGCGGGATCATCGTGGACGGGCACATCCATCGGGGAGCGACCGCCGCAGCCGGCGACATCACGCATACGCGGATCGACGGCAGCGGCGACATCCCCTGCTCCTGCGGCAACACCGGCTGCCTGGAGACCGTGGCCAGCGGCGCGAGCCTCGTCCGCCAGATGCGCGAGCGCGGCAACACCGAGGTCCGCACCACGGCCGACGTCCTCACGCTGGCGCGGGACGCGGACCCCCTCGCCACGACCCTCGTCCGCACCGCGGGGACCCACCTGGGTCAGGCACTGTCCGGCGTCGTGAACTTCTTCAACCCGCACGCCCTGTTCCTCACCGGGAGCATGAGCGCCTCCGAGCCGTTCATCGCCGCGGTGCGCAGCCGGGTCTACGAGGCCTGCCACCCGCTCGCGACCCAGCGTCTGCGGATCGAGGCCGCGGCCACCGGCGCGGACGCGATCCTGCACGGCGCCGCCCGCCTCGCGCTCGAGGGCATGGACATCCCGGTGGCGACGGCCTGAGCCGCCGCCACCGTCAGCCTCACTCCCCCGTGAGGCGCAGTTCGATGACCGGCATCAGCACGTCGGGACGCCGTACCGGAAGATGCACCGTGAGCGTCCCCTCGGCCTCGCCCGCCGGCGTCATCAGGTCGGCCTGCTGGTCCGGGTCGCTGACGCTCGTACGCAGCCAGGAGCCGTCGTTCAGCAGCCGCGCATACGAGACCTTGCCCGCAAGACCGGGCAGATGCACGAAGCCCAGCGGCCAGCTGAACAGGCTCAGGTAGAGCCGGTCGCCGCGGAGCGTGTACACGCCCTCACGGGGCGGCGTGAACGGCGCGTGACCGGCCCCGATCACGGCGCGGTCGTGCAGGCGCATCCACTCCCCGATCTCGGCGAGGGTCTCCGCATCCCGGGGCGCGATCGCGCCACGCCCGTCCGGGCCGATGTTCAGGAGCATGTTGCCGCCCATCGACACCGAGTCGACGAGCATCTGCGCGAGCAGCACCGGCGACTTCTGGTCGGTGTTGTCCCGGTGGTACCCCCAGGAGCCGTTGAGCGTCTGGCATGCCTCCCACACGAGGGGCACGCCGTCGCGGACGATGGGAGCCGTCGGCTGATACTGCTCGGGCGTCACGAAGTCCGCGGGGATGCCGAGCCGGTCGTTGACGAGCATCTCCGGCTGCAGCTCCCGACACAGCGCGAGCAGCGCCTCGGCGTCCCAGTCCTGCGGCCCCTTCCCCTCCCAGCCGCCCTTGGACTCGGGATAGGTGAAGTCGAAGAACAGGTAGTCGATGTCGCCGTACCCGGTGAGCAGCTCGCGGACCTGACCGTGCAGGTACTCGCGGTAGCGGGCCATGTCGCGCCCCTCGTTCAGGGCGTGCGCGTTCTCGTCGTCGCGTCGCGGGTGGTTCCAGTCCACCGTGAAGTCGGGGTGATGCCAGTCGATGACCGAGTGGTAGAGGCCGACCCGGATCCCCTCGGCACGGAGGGCGTCGACGTACTCGCGCACCAGGTCGCGCCCGACCGCCGCGACGGAGGTGAAGTCGGTCAGCTTCGAGTCCCAGAGGCAGAAGCCGTCGTGGTGCTTCGTCGTGAGCACGACGTAGCCCATCCCCGTCTCCTTGGCGGTCTTCGCCAGGGCCGCGGCATCGAAGAGGTCGGGATCGAAGTTGTCGAAGTACGGGCGGTACTCCTCGTCGGTGAGGCGTTCGTAGTTCTGCACCCACTCGTGCCGCGCGGCCCCGCTGTAGAGGCCGAAGTGGACGAACATGCCGAAGCGGGCGTCATCAAACCATTCCTGTCGCATGCGTCCATCCTGGCACAGACATCGGATGTCTGCGCCGCGGAATGCCGTACGGAACGCCGAACGGGCGCCCCCGGAGGGACGCCCGTTCGTTCGCGAGTCGAATCAGCGCGCGGCGCTACCGTCGACGTAGTCCTCGTCCTGCTGCTTCCAGGCGAAGAGCGAACGCAGCTCCTTGCCGGTCGCCTCGATGGGGTGCTGCTCCTCCTTGGCGCGGAGAGCGAGGAACTCCTCGGCCCCGTTGTCCTGGTCCTCGATGAAGCGCTTCGCGAACGCGCCGGACTGGATGTCGGACAGGACGCCCTTCATGCTCTCCTTGACGCGCTCGTCGATCACGCGCGGGCCGGACACGTAGTCGCCGAACTCGGCGGTGTCGGAGATCGACCAGCGCTGCTTGGCGATGCCGCCCTCCCACATGAGGTCGACGATGAGCTTGAGCTCGTGCAGCACCTCGAAGTAGGCGATCTGCGGCTGGTAGCCCGCCTCGACGAGGGTCTCGAAGCCAGCCTGCACCAGGTGGCTCATGCCACCGCAGAGCACGGCCTGCTCGCCGAAGAGGTCGGTCTCGGTCTCCTCGGTGAAGGTCGTCTTGATGACGCCGGCACGGGTGCCGCCGATGGCCTTCGCGTACGACAGCGCGAGGTCCCAGGCCTGGCCGGAGGCGTCACGCTCGACGGCGATGATGTCGGGGATGCCGCGGCCGGCGACGAACTCGCGACGCACCGTGTGGCCGGGAGCCTTCGGGGCGACGAGGATCACGTCGACGCCCTCGGGCGCGTCGATGTAGCCGAAGCGGATGTTGAAGCCGTGCGCGAAGGCCAGGGTCTTGCCCGCCGTCAGGTTCGGGGCGATGGACTCGCTGTAGATCGTGCGCTGGTGCTGGTCCGGCGCGAGGATCATGATGACGTCGGCCCACTCGGTCGCCTCGGCGACGGTCTTCACGGGGAAGCCGGCCTCCTCGGCCTTCGCGGCGGACTTCGAGCCCTCCTTGAGGGCGATCGCCACCTCGACACCCGAGTCGCGCAGGTTCTGGGCGTGGGCGTGGCCCTGCGAGCCGTAGCCGACGATCGCGACCTTCTTGCCCTGGATCAGGGACAGGTCGGCGTCGTCGTCGTAGAAGATCTCGGTGCTCACTGGTTTCTCTCCTTGGTTGTGGTTGTGCGGGACGCGCGGTCCCAGAGTCTGTCGAAGGGTCAGCCGCGCAAGACGCGCTCGGTGATGCTCTTGCCGCCGCGGCCGATCGCGAGGAGGCCGGACTGGGCGATCTCCTTGATGCCGAAGGGCTCCAGAGCGCGAAGCAGCGCCTCGACCTTGCCCTTGTCGCCGGTGACCTCGATGACGAGGGCGTCGGCGGCGTAGTCGACGACCGACGCGCGGAAGAGGTTGACGACCTCGATCACGTTCGAGCGGCTGGCGTTGTCCGTGCGCACCTTCACGAGCATGTGCTCGCGCTGCACGGACGACGCCGGGTCGAGCTCGACGATCTTGATGACGTTGATCAGCTTGTTGAGCTGCTTGGTCACCTGCTCGAGCGGCAGTTCCTCCACGTCGACGACGACCGTGATGCGGGAGATCCCCGGCACCTCGGTCACGCCGACGGCGAGGGAGTCGATGTTGAAGCCGCGGCGCGCGAACAGGCCGGCGACGCGGGTCAGAAGGCCGGGGGTGTTCTCCACCAGCAGGCTCAGGACATGGGTCGACATGGCTCAGTCCTCCTCGTCGAACGCGGGCGCGTGGTCGCGCGCGTACTGGACATAGCTGTTGCTGACCCCCTGCGGCACCATCGGCCACACCATGGAGTCGGCGCTCACCACGAAGTCGATCACCACGGGGCGGTCGTTCGTCTCCAGCGCGAGCTGGATGGCGGCGTCGACCTCCTCCTCCTTCTCCACGCGGATCGCGAGGCAGCCGTATGCCTCCGCGAGCTTCACGAAGTCGGGGATGCGGATCGTGCCGTGCCCGGTGTTCAGGTCGGTGTTGGAGTGGCGGCCGTCGTAGAACAGCGTCTGCCACTGCCGGACCATGCCCAGCGACGAGTTGTTGATGATCGCGACCTTGATCGGGATGTTGTTGATCGCGCAGGTGGCGAGCTCCTGATTGGTCATCTGGAAGCAGCCGTCGCCGTCGATCGCCCAGACCTGGCGCTCCGGCTCGGCGACCTTCGCTCCCATGGCCGCCGGCACCGAGTAGCCCATCGTGCCCGCACCGCCGGAGTTCAGCCAGGCGTTCGGACGCTCGTACTTGATGAACTGCGCGGCCCACATCTGGTGCTGCCCCACACCGGAGGCGAAGATGCCCTCCGGTCCGGTGAGCTCGCCGATGCGCTGGATCACGTACTGGGGCGCGAGCAGGCCGTCGGTCGTCGGCGCGTACCCGAGGGGGAACTCGTTCCGGAGGCCGTCGAGGTACGACCACCACTCCTCGATGTCGGGCTTCGTGTCGGCCGTCGCTCCGCGGAAGGCCGCGTCGAGATCGGTGAGCACGTCGCGCACGTCTCCGACGATCGGCACGTCGGCCGTGCGGATCTTGGAGATCTCCGCCGGGTCGATGTCGACGTGCACCACCTTCGCGTGCGGCGCGAACAGTGCCGCCTTGCCCGTGACGCGGTCGTCGAACCGTGCGCCCAGCGAGACGAGGAGGTCGGCCTCCTGCAGCGCCAGCACGGCGGGGACCGTGCCGTGCATGCCCGGCATTCCCAGGTGCTGCGGATGCGAGTCGGGGAAAGCACCTCGCGCCATCAGCGTCGTGACGACGGGCGCACCGGTCGACTCGGCCAGTTCGAGCAGCTCGGCCGCGGCCCGGCCGCGGACGACACCGCCGCCCACGTACAGCACCGGCTTCTTCGCCTCCGCGAGGAGGGCGGCCGCCGCCTGGATCTGCTTGCCGTGCGCCTTCGTCACCGGGCGGTACCCGGGGAGCTCGATCTTCGGCGGCCACACGAAGGGCGCGGTCGCCTGCTGCGCATCCTTGGTGATGTCCACCAGCACCGGACCGGGGCGACCGGTGCCGGCGATCTCGTAGGCAGCCGCGATGGCGCCGGGGATGTCCGCGGCGTCCTTCACGAGGAACGAGTGCTTCGTGATCGGCATCGTGATACCCACGATGTCGGCCTCCTGGAACGCATCCGTGCCCATCAGCGTCGAGAACACCTGACCGGTGATCGCGAGCAGCGGCACCGAGTCCATGTAGGCGTCCGCGATCGCCGTGACGAGGTTGGTCGCCCCGGGGCCCGAGGTGGCGATGCACACGCCGACCTTGCCGGATGCGGAGGCGTATCCCTCGGCCGCGTGGCCCGCGCCCTGCTCGTGCCGCACGAGGATGTGACGCAGCTGCGACGCATCCATCAGCGGGTCGTAGACCGGGAGGATCGCTCCGCCGGGAAGGCCGAAGACGTCCGTGACACCGAGAAGCTCGAGCGAGCGGACGACGGCCTCCGCACCGGTGATCTCCGGAGCGGATGGACGGGCGGGCGGCCTCGGCACGGCCGAGACGGAGTCAGCAGTCATGACTTTCCTTCTGATGAACTGTGCGGGACACCGGCGCTCCGATCGAGCGGTTCCTGAGCCGGTCGATGGATCAGCCGGTCGTCGCTCCCTCGGCGGCGGACCGCACGAGGCGCGAGTACTTGGCAAGAACGCCTCGGGTGTAGCGCGGGGGAAGCGGCTCCCAGCCAGAGCGGCGGGAGGCGAGCTCCGCCTCGTCGACGAGTAGGTCGAGAGAGCGAGCTGCGATATCGACCCGTATCAGATCACCATCGCGCACGAAGGCGATAGGACCTGCGTCCACCGCTTCGGGTGCTATATGTCCGATGCACAGGCCGGTTGTGCCGCCTGAGAATCGACCGTCCGTCAAGAGTAGTACATCTTTTCCGAGCCCCGCGCCCTTGATGGCCGCGGTGATGGCGAGCATCTCGCGCATACCCGGTCCGCCCTTGGGGCCCTCGTACCGGATGACGATGACCGTCCCCGGCTCGATGGTCCCCGCGGCGACCGCGTCCATGGCGGCGCGCTCGCGCTCGAAGACCCGCGCGGGACCCTCGAAGACGGCCGCGTCGAAGCCGGCGGTCTTGACCACGGCACCCTCCGGAGCGAGCGACCCGTGCAGGATCGTCAGGCCGCCCGTGGCGTGGATGGGGTTGTCGAACGTGTGGATGACCTCGCCGTCGATCGGCTGCGGGTCGAGCTCGGCGAGGTTCTCGGCGAGCGTCTTGCCGGTGACGGTGAGCGCGTCGCCGTGCAGCAGCCCTTCGTCGAGCATCGCCTTCATGATGACGGGGATGCCGCCGTGCCGGTCGACGTCGTTCATGACGTACTTGCCGAACGGCTTCATGTCGGCCACGTGCGGGACCTTGTCGCCGATGCGGTTGAAGTCGTGCAGGCTCAGCTCGACCTCGGCCTCCCGGGCGATCGCGAGGAGGTGGAGCACGACGTTGGTCGAGCCGCCGAGGGCCATCGCCAGGGCGATCGCGTTCTCGAACGCCTCCTTGGTCAGGATGTCGCGGGTCGTGATGCCCTGGCGGAGCAGGTTGACGACGGCCTCGCCCGACCGGTGCGCGAAGTAGTCGCGGCGGCGGTCGGCAGCGGGCGGCGCGGCGGAGCCCGGCAGGCTCAGCCCGAGGGCCTCGGCGACGGAGGCCATCGTGTTGGCCGTGTACATGCCGCCGCAGGCGCCCTCGCCGGGAGCGATGGCGCACTCGATGCGCTTGAGGTCCTCCTCGCTCATGAGGCCGGCCCGGCAGGCACCGACCGCCTCGAAGGAGTCGATGATGGTGACGTCCTTCTCGGTGCCGTCGGAGAGCTTGACCCAGCCCGGCGCGATCGATCCGGCGTACAGGAACACGCTGGACAGGTCGAGCCGGGCACTGGCCATGAGCATGCCGGGGATCGACTTGTCGCAGCCCGCGAGCAGGACGGAGCCGTCGAGGCGCTCGGCCATCATGACGGTCTCGACCGAGTCGGCGATGACCTCGCGCGACACGAGCGAGAAGTGCATCCCCTCGTGGCCCATCGAGATGCCGTCCGAGACGGAGATGGTGCCGAACTGCAGCGGGTAGCCACCGCCGGAGTGCACGCCCTCCTTCGCCCCCTGCGCCAACCGGTCGAGGCTCAGGTTGCAGGGTGTGATCTCGTTCCAGCTGGACGCGATGCCGATCTGCGGCTTGTCCCAGTCGGCGTCCCCCATCCCGACCGCGCGGAGCATGCCGCGGGAGGTCGTGGCCTCGATGCCGTCGGTGACGACGCGACTGCGGGGCTTGATGTCGATGGGCGCGCTGGTGGAGGGATCATGCGAGGACATGACGAGAGTCTATTCCTGCGCGACGGCCCTCTCGTTCGCGAGCGTCTCCAGAAGCGCGGCGATCTGTTGTGGAGAGTCCACACGGAGGGTCGCGGCGCTCTCCCCCGGTCCGACGCGCACACCGAGGTCGCCCTCCTGCAGCACACGCATCGCATCCTCGTCGGTCACGTCGTCACCGGCGAAGAGGATGCCCGTCGCGTCGAAGCGCTCCCGAAGGGCGATCATCGCGGCGTCCTTGCCCTCGTTCCGCGACGAGAACTCCAGCACCCGATGGCCGGCGCGCCGGCGCCACTGCGGGAAGCGCTCGGCGACGAGGGCGTCGATCTCGGCGAAGACCCTCTCCTCCGTCTCCCGATCCGCGCGCCGGGTGTGCACGCCCATGCCGAAGGTCTTCGGCTCCAGTTCCGCGCCCTCGTAGCGGTCGATGATCGGCTGCGCGGCGGCCCACAGCTCCTCGCGCGCCCCGGGCTCGGTCGTGTCCCCCGGGGCGTCGGCGGCCCCCTCACCGGGGAACCAGTACTGCGCGCCGTGGGAGCCGGCGAGGACGAACACGGAGTCGTCGGTGTGCTCGGTGATCTCTCTGAGGTCGTGCATGCTGCGACCGGAGACGTAGGCCACGATCGTGTCGGGCATCGCCGCGAGACGGGCCATCTGCACGGCGACCTCCGGCAGCGCCCGCGCGGCCATCGGGTCCGCGACGAGCGGGGACGCGGTGCCGTCGAAGTCGAGGGCCACGACCAAGCGCGGCGTCGTCGCGAGGGCGGTGAGGTCGGCGTCGGCGGTTCCGGGGATCCAGGGGCGCGTCACGGTGTCTCCGATCGAGATGAAGAAGGGTGTGCAGGGAGTGCGGTCAGCGGCGGCGGACGTCGGCCAGAGCGTCAAGGAAGGATGACGACCAGGCGTTCACATCGTTGTCCAGCACCCGGCGGCGGAGGGAGCGCATGCGCCGCGACTGCTCCGCGGGGGACATCTCCACCGCCTCCATGATCGCGTCCTTGAGGCCCGCGATGTCGTGCGGGTTGACGCGCACGGCCTGGCGGAGCTCGTCCGCCGCGCCGGTGAACTCGCTGAGCACGAGGACGCCGCGGTTGTCGGTCCGGGTGGCCACATACTCCTTCGCCACCAGGTTCATGCCGTCACGCAGCGCTGTCACGAGCATGACGTCGGCCGCGAGGTACAGAGCGACCATCTCCTCGCGCGGGTACCCCTGGTGGAGGTAGCGGATGGCGGAGTGACCGACCGTGTCGTGGTCGCCGTTGATGCGGGCCACCGCGAGCTCGATCTCGTCCCGGAGGTGCGCGTAGGCGTCCACCCGCTCCCGGCTCGGGCTCGCCACCTGGATGAGGGTGACGTCCTCCACGTCCAGGCGGCCGTCTTCGAGGAGCTCGCCGTATGCCTTGATCCGGTGCCCGATGCCCTTGGTGTAGTCCAGGCGGTCGACGCCGAGGAGGATGCGCTTGGGGTTGCCGAGGCTGGCGCGGATCTCCGCGGCCCGCGCCCTGACGTCTTCGCGGGCGGCGAGTTCGAGGTACGGGGCGGTGTCGATGGAGATCGGGAAGGCCTTGGCGATGGCCGTCCGCGAGCCCCCCTCATCCGGGACCGCGATGCTCGACCCCTTCACCTCGTAGCGCAGCCGGCGCCGGACCGCGGTGAGGAAGTAGGTCGCGTCCTGCGCCCGCTGGAAGCCGATGACGTCGGCGCCGAGCAGTCCGCGCAGCACCTGGTCCCGCCAGGGAAGCTGGGCATAGAGGCCGTGGGCCGGGAAGGGGATGTGGTGGAAGTAGCCGATGGTGACGTCGGGGCGCAGCTCGCGGACCATCTGCGGCACCAGCTGGAGTTGATAGTCGTGCACCCAGACGGTGCCGTCCTGCGCGGCCGCGGCCGCGGCCGCCTCCGCGAAGCGTCGGTTCACCCGCACGTACGCGTCCCACCACTCGCGGTGATACTGCGGCGGCGCGATGACGTCGTGGTACAGCGGCCAGATCGTGTCGTTGGCGAAGCCCTCGTAGTAGTCGGCGACCTCGTCGGAGCTCAACGCCACCGGGATCAGGTGGATGCCGTCGGCGTCGAAGGCCTCGAGCTCCACGTCGGGCTGGCCCGGCCAGCCGACCCAGGCGCCGTGTACACGGCGCATCATGGGCTCGAGCGCGGCGACGAGGCCGCCGGGCGACGTCCGCCAGGTCTCCTCGCCGTCGGGGCCCACGACCCGGTCCACCGGGAGGCGGTTGGCGACGACGACGAAATCAGCAGCGGTCACAGGGGCACTCCTCGGTCCAGTAGCTTCCAACCTATCGAGGATGCGCGCCGACCGCCGGTCCTCCCTCAGGCCTTGACAGCGGACGCCGCGCGGTGCACACCGCTGAGAGCCCAGTTCCCGAGGCCCGCCGCGAACGCGATGCCGGCCGCGATCATCGGGAGGACGAGCGCAGCGGAGGTGCCGAGGCTCTCCGCGATCTCCCCCGCCACCGCGGCGCCGATCGACTGACCGACGATCACACCGGAGCCGAGCATCGTCATCACCGTCGCGGACCGGCCACGGGGGCTTCGAGCGGCTCCGAAGCTGTACTGGGTGACGAGGGTCGGACCGATGCCGATGCCCATGATGGCCAGGGCCAGCATCATGCCCGCCGGGGAGTCGACGATGCCGAGGAGCAGCGATCCGGCGAGCAGGATCCCCGAGAACACGAGCCAGCGCGCGCGCAGGGAGAACCGGACGGGGAGCCAGGCGACGCCGAGGGCGAGCACCGCGGAGCCGACGCCCATCACGCCGTACAGCAGCCCCGCCTGCTCCGGGGCTCCGAGGTCGGCCATGAACGAGGTGAGCGAGGTGAGCATGGTGCCGAAGAAGATCCCGACGCCGAGGATGCCGAGGACGACGATGAGGAGCTGCGGACGGAACAGCTCGGACACGGCGGACGGTGCCCGACCGTCGTCGGTGCGGTCCTGGGAGACGTGCCGCCCGCTCGGGTGCAGGGCGAAGGCTCCGACGAACACCAGGGTCAGCGCGGCGGCCCCGACCAGCGGGGCCCACGGCGCGAGCGCCGAGGCGAGCACACCCACGAGGAAGGGCCCGAAGACGAAGACGGTCTCGTCCGCGGCCGACTCGTACGCCATCGTGCCGGAGACGGTGCGCGCGCGGCGCTCCGCGGGCATCCGCTCGCCGATGATCGTCACCAGCCGGGAGCGCGAGAGCGGCGCCACCTGGGGCGCGGTCGCGCCGATGCCGATCGCGGCGAGGAGCACGAACCCATCAGCGGCCGGGCCGTAGACGACCGCCGTGAAGAGCAGGAGCATCGCCGCGTTGCCCACGGCGAGCGCGAGGAGGACCGTGCGCTGACCGAAGCGGTCGGCGGCGGCGCCCAGGAGCGGTCCGAAGCAGGCGGTACCGAGACCGACCGCAGCCGAAGTGAGTCCGCCGAGGGAGAGCGACCCCCGCGCCGACACGACGACGGTGAGGACGCCGACCACCATCATGGCGAACGGCAGTCGCGCGATGAACGCGATGAGGAAGTACGGCAGGCCGGCGAGGCGGAAGAGGCTCGGCTCGGCGGTGTCAGGCGTGGTGCTGGTGTGTGTCATGGCTCTCGCGCGTCGATGACGCGTGTCGGGTGCCGCCGCTGTCCGCCGGAGACGCCGACGGCCGGTAGATACACGGTTTCTGCGGCCGCGGGTGAACCGCGACCCTCCCATGATATCCGGTGGCCCTGGACGGACGCCCTGCCAGCCTCCTACCCGGCTTGTCAAGGCTCCGGCCCCCGCGCCCCGGCTGCGGGTACCGTAGGGGCATGCGCTACCTCTTCAGCACCGGACTCGTCGCCGCGATCTCGGCTGGGATCTCGCTGCTGCGCGGCACCCGCAATGAACCCATCACCTGGCGCTCGCTCCTGTCGTGGGTGAGCTGGGGCATCACGATGGCGCTCGCGGTCGGCGCGGTCGTCGACATGCGCCGCGAACGCCACGGCGTGCCGGTGGACGCCGACTCCCCACAGTCGGTGAAGAAGTCCAAGAAGGCGCAGCGTCTGCAGTTCCGTTCGCAGAAGGCCCTCGCCGATGCGCAGGGGCACGCCCAGGACAAGCGGTCCTGACGCACCCCCGCGCCTCCCGCGTCAACGGGTGAGGATCAGCGCCTCGCCCTGACCGCCGCCGCCGCACAGGCCGACCGCCGCGGTTCCGCCACCCCGGCGGGCCAGCTCGTGCGCGACGTGCACCACGAGACGGTTGCCGGAGGCGCCGATCGGATGACCGATCGCGATGCCGCCGCCGTGCACGTTGACGATGTCGCCGTGCAGCCCGAGCTCGGTCTGCGAGCGGGCGACCACGGCCCCGAACGCCTCGTTGATCTCCACGAGATCCAGATCCTGCGGCGTGATGCCCTGTTTTCGGCACGCCTGCTCGATCGCCCGCGCCGGCTGCGCCTGGAGCGAGTTGTCCGGGCCGGCGGTCTGGCCGCTCGCCCCGACGGTCACGAGCACCGGCCAGCCTTTGGCCTCGGCCGTCCCACGCGTCGTGACGACCACGGCGGAGGCGCCGTCCGAGATCTGGGACGAGTTGCCTGCGGTGATCGACCCGCCCTCGGCGAAGGCGGCACGCAGTCCCGCGAGGGTCTCCACCGTGGTCTCGGGGCGCACCCCCTCGTCTCGGGTCACCCGCACGGGCTCGCCCCGGCGCTGCGGCACCTCGACGGCGACGATCTCCGCGTCCAGCGCCCCGCTCTCCTGGGCGGCGGCGGCCCGCTGATGCGAGAGCGCCGCCACCTGGTCCTGCATCTCTCTGGTGAGCTCGTATCGCGCGTTGTGCCGTTCCGTCGACGCGCCCATGCTCTCCCGGTCGTAGGCGTCCGTCAGCCCGTCGTAGGCCATGTGGTCGAGGACCTCGACGGTGCCGTAGGTCCAGCCGTCGCGCGATCCCATGAGCAGGTGCGGCGCGCGGGTCATGGACTCCATGCCGGCGGCGACGACCACCTCGGCGTCCCCGGTCCGGATCATGCGCGCCGCGTCGATCACCGCGGTGAGCCCGGACAGGCACACCTTGTTCACGGAGTGCGCGGGCACGTCCCAGCCGATCCCTGCGCCGATCGCCGCCTGACGGGCGGCGTTCTGCCCGGATCCGGCGGCGAGCACCTGTCCCACGATCACCGCGTCGACGTCTGCCGGATCCACTCCCCCCTGCTCCAGGGCGCCGCGGATCGCGAACGATCCGAGCTGCGGCGCGGTGAAGGCGGCGAGCTGTCCTTTCAGCCGGCCCTGCGGGGTGCGCGCCGCGGCGACGATGACGACATCGTTCTCACTCATTGCTCGGTCCTTCCGTTCTCCAGTTCCGGGGCGAGGCGGAGGGACGGCTCCGTGGCCTCCCGTACCTGCTGCACCGTGACATCGGGCGCGACCTCGACCAGCACGAGGCCCTCCCGCGTCACGTCGATCACCGCGAGGTCCGTGATGATCCGGTCCACGACGCCGCGGCCGGTCAGCGGCAGCGTGCAGGCGTCGACGATCTTCGCCGAGCCGTCCTTGGCGACGTGCTCCATCAGCACGATCACCCGTCCGGCGCCGTGCACGAGGTCCATGGCGCCCCCGGGGCCCTTGACCACCTTGCCCGGGATCATCCAGTTCGCGAGGTCGCCGGAGGCGGAGACCTGCATCGCCCCGAGGATGGCGGCATCGATCTTCCCGCCGCGGATCATGCCGAAGCTGAGGGCGGAGTCGAAGAACGCCGCTCCGGGGAGCGTGGTCACCGTCTCCTTCCCCGCGTTGATGAGATCCGGGTCGACCTCGTCCTCCCGCGGGTAGGGCCCGACCCCGAGGATGCCGTTCTCCGACTGCAGCACCACGGTCACGTCGGACGGGACGTGGTTCGGGACGAGCGTGGGCAGGCCGATGCCGAGGTTCACGTACGCGCCGTCCGGGAGCTCGACCGCAGCGCGCGCGGCCATCTGATCTCTGGTGAGCGCCATGTCAGGCTCCTTCCGCGGCGACGGTCCGCCGCTCGATGCGCTTGGGGATGTCCTCGCCGACCTCGACGATCCGGTGCACGAAGACCCCGGGCAAGTGGATCGTGTCCGGATCCAGCTCCCCCGGTTCCACGAGCCGCTCCACCTGCGCGATGCACACGCGTCCCGCCATCGCGGCGAGCGGGTTGAAGTTCCGGGCTGCCTTCCGGAACACGAGGTTGCCGTGCCGGTCGCCGCGCGCCGCATGCACCAGGGCGAAGTCGGTGGTGATGGCCTCCTCCAGCACGAACTCGCGGGGCTCGCCGTGCACCGCGAACGTGCGCACGTCCTTGGGCGGTGATCCCACCGCGATCGATCCCTCGGGGTGATACCGGCGGGGCAGGCCCCCGTCGGCCACCTGGGTGCCGACGCCCGTCTGGGTGTAGAACGCGGCGATCCCGGATCCTCCCGCTCGCAGCTTCTCGGCGAGCGTGCCCTGCGGCGTCAGCTCCAGCTCGAGCTCCCCGGACAGGAACTGCCGCTCGAACTCCTTGTTCTCCCCCACGTACGACGAGGTCATCTTGCGGATGCGCTGCGCGGCGAGCAGCACGCCGAGCCCCCAGTCGTCCACCCCGCAGTTGTTGCTCACCACGCTCAGGTCGGTCGTGCCCTGTGCGAGGAGCGCTTCGATGAGCGCGATCGGGTTCCCGGAGAGTCCGAAGCCTCCGACGGCGAGCGAAGCGCCGTCCGGGATGTCGGCGACGGCGGCCTCCGCGGATTCCCACTGCTTGTCGATCACGTCTGCTCCTTCGGTTCCGTGTCCCCACCAGCCTCCCGCCCCGGCGGAGTCACGGCCAGCACCCTCTTGCGATGTGGACGCCCGCGCCACTAGCGTCCACGATGTGGACACTGCGACGAACCCCGTCCCCGGCACTCAGGCTGTCGCGCGGGCGGCGCGGCTCCTGCGACTGGTGACGGCCGCCGGCACCGACGGCGCCACCCTGCAGGAACTCGCCGGCAGCGCCGGTCTCTCCCGCCCCACGACGCATCGCCTGCTCAGCGCCCTGCGCGTGGAGGGGCTCGTGGACCGGGACGGCGACAGCAGCCGCTGGATGCCGGGACCCGAGCTTTTCCTCATGGGATCCGTGGCCGCCGCTCGATACGACGTGACGGCCCTGGCCCGGGACATCGTGCGGTCGCTCGCCGTGAAGACCGAGGAGAGCGCCTTCTTCTCCGTCCGGCGCGCGGACGAGACGGTCTGCCTGCTGCGCGAGGAGGGCTCGTTCCCCATCCGCTCCTTCGTGCTGAGCGAGGGGGTGCGCTTCCCGCTCGGAGTGGCGAGCGCCGGCCTCGCGATCCTCGCGTTCCTCCCCGACCATGATGTGGATGCCTATCTGGAGCGCCATCCTGAGCTCGTCGAGAGCTGGGGGCGTGCTCATGGCGAGCGCCCGCTGCGGAAGCGCCTCGCCGAGACGAAGGAACGCGGATTCGCCGTCAACCCCGGCCTGATCGTCGAGGGGAGCTGGGGCCTCGGCGCGGCGGTGTTCGACCGTGCAGGGCGCCCGGAATGGGCGCTCAGCCTCACCGGCGTCGCCTTCCGCTTCAGCCCGGAGCGTCAGGCCGAGCTGGGCCGGATCCTCCTCGCCCACGCCCATCAGCTCTCGGCGAGGATCGCCCACGCCCGGCGGTGACCTCGATACATATCAGTAGGTATATACTTTCTGGTATGAATCGCTCGGAGGTCATCCCGTCGCTCGTCCTGTCGGGGTACGCGCTGGGTCGCATCGCCGCCCAGGACGCGGGGAACGACGCCCCCGCGGCGCAGTGGCGGGTGCTCAGCCTGCTCGATCAGTCCGGTCCCCGCCGTGTCGGCGAGCTCGCCGCAGCAGCTCGCACCACGCAGCCCGGGATGACCCGGCTGCTCGGCACGCTCGAACGCGAGGGTCTCGTGCATCGCTCCCCCGATGCCGACGACTCCCGTGCCACCGTCGTCGCCGTGACCCCGGACGGGACGGCGGCCCTGACTGCCTGGCGCTCCGAGTTCCGGGAGACGATCGCGCCGCGGTTCACCGACCTCGACGACGATGACTGGCACGCCCTCACCCGTGCGGCAGAGATCCTCGCCGCCCGCACCTCCGCAGACCGGACAGGAGAGATCCGTTGAACACCGCCCCCGCATCCCGCACCCCGTCGGTCTGGAAGCAGCCCGCCCAGGTGTGGGCCGTCGCCTTCGCGTGCGTCGTCGCCTTCATGGGCATCGGCCTCGTCGATCCGATCCTCCCGGCTATCGCGGAGTCCCTCGAAGCGACGCCGGTCGAGACGGAGCTCCTCTTCACCAGCTATCTCCTGGTCACCGGCCTCGCGATGCTCGTCACGAGCTGGATCTCCAGCCGGATCGGCGCCAAGGCCACGCTCCTGGTCGGACTCGGACTGATCGTGGTGTTCGCCTTCCTCTGCGCGATCAGCGGCAGCGTCGACGCCGTCATCGGATTCCGGGCCGGCTGGGGTCTGGGCAACGCGCTGTTCATCTCGACCGCGCTGGCCACCATCGTCGGCGCGGCATCCGGCGGCAGCAGCGCGGCGATCGTGCTGTACGAGGCTGCTCTCGGCCTCGGCATCGCCGTGGGCCCGCTGCTCGGCGGCATCCTCGGCGAGCAGAGCTGGCGCGGACCGTTCTTCGGCGTCGTCGCCCTGATGGCCATCGCGTTCATCGCCGTCCTGGTGCTGCTGCGGGGGCCGGGCGAGAAGCGCACCCCCGTGAAGTTCTCCGCCCCCTTCACCGCCCTGCGCCGTCCCGCTCTCGCGATCCTCGCCGTGGCCGCCCTGTTCTACAACATCGGCTTCTTCGTGCTGCTGGCGTTCTCGCCGTTCCCCCTGGGCTTCGGGGCCATGGGCATCGGCCTGACGTTCTTCGGCTGGGGCGTCGCCCTCGCGGTCACCAGCGTGTGGGTCGCGCCCGTGCTGATGCGCCGGATGCCGAGGACCCACGTCATCCTCACCGTGCTGCCGCTGCTCGCCGTCGACCTCGTCGTCGCGGGGCTGGTGGTCGCCGAACCTGCCGCTCTCGTCGTGTGCATCATCGTGGGCGGCCTGCTGCTCGGCGTCATGAACACCGTGCTGACCGAAGCCGTGATGGAGGCGACCGACCTCCCCCGCTCCGTCGCCTCCTCGGCCTACTCCGCGGTCCGCTTCCTCGGCGGCGCGATGGCCCCGCCGATCGCGGCTCTCCTGTGGCACCTGTTCAGCGCGACCGTGCCGTACCTCTTCGCCGCCGCCGCCGTCCTTCTGGCAGCGCTGACGATCCTCCTCGGCCGGAAGGTCCTCGCGCACATCGACGACGAACCTGCCGACGCGACCGCGGAGGACGCGGCGGCGATCCTCGTCGGTGACGCCGGCTGACACGCTCGACTACCGTGGGGGCATGAGCGACCCCTCTTCCCTCCCCGAGCGCAGCCGACGGGTGCAGGAGCACCTCCTTGCGGCCGGTGTCGAGACCGAGATCCGGGTCCTGCCGGACTCGGCACGCACCGCTGCGGAGGCGGCCGCCGCCATCGACTGCGACGTCGCCGCGATCGCCAACAGTCTCGTCTTCCTCGCCGACGGCCGCCCCGTCCTCGTCATGACCAGCGGCGGGCACCGCGCCGACCTCGCCGTTCTGTCGCGGAACATCGGAGCGAGCGAGGTGGTCATGGCGCCACCCGCCGCCGTCCGCGAGGCCACCGGACAGGCGATCGGCGGAGTGGCGCCCGTCGGCCATCCCGCACCCCTCCCCACCTTCATCGACCGCGCCCTGCAGCAGCACGACGCGATCTGGGCCGCGGCGGGCCATCCGCACACCGTCATGCCGCTGACCTTCGCCCAGCTGTCGAGCCTCACCGCCGGCACGGTGATCGAGGTCGTCTGACCGGATGTCCGCCCCATGCCCCATGATGGAGGCGATACCGGCCGCGGTCGGGTGACCGACGACAGGGAGGCGACGACATGTGCGGACGATTCGCGAACGACGCGACGACGGACGAGCTGATCCGGGAGTTCGTCGCCGAGGGCGGCCGACCGGAGGACTGGTGGAAGTCCTGGCACGGCGCCTACTCGATCGCGCCCACCGAGAGCGCCCCCATCGTCCGGGACCGGGGTGAGGGCCGCATCCTCGAACTCGTGCGGTGGGACTGGCAGAGTCCCCCCAACCGTCCCCAGCGCGCCCCGCTGATCAATGCACGGATGGAGAAGCTCGCCGCCGGATTCTGGGCGCCGGCGTTTTCTGCGGCCCGCTGCCTCGTCCCGATGCGCGGGTACTTCGAGTGGACAGGTGAGAAGGGGCACAAGACGCCGCATTTCCTCCACGGGGACGGCCTGCTCGCCGCCGCCGGCCTCACCTGGTCGATGGAGCACGAGGGCGAGAAGGTGCGCTGCTTCGTCGTCGTCACCAGGGAGGCGCGCGACGCCGGCGGCGAGGTGCACGACCGGATGCCCGCCTTCCTGACCCCCGACACGTGGGACGCCTGGCTCACACCGGAGAAGCTCACCGGGCAGACCAAGTTGGACACGCTGGCAATGCTCGATCACACCTCCGCCGACGTCGCGGCGACGCTCCGCGGCCACGTCGTGGACCGCAAGGTGAGCAACACCCGCACCGTCGACCCGTCCGATCCCACGCTTCTCGATCCGGTGGCCTGAAACGGGGAGACACGCGACGACGCACGACACCCCGGTCGGGTAGGAGAACGGGCAGAAGTGTGAAACGCTGAGCACACCCCACACCAGCGGTCATCGCGTCCGCGCCTCTTGGCACAGGTTCCCGTGGCGA
The DNA here is from genome assembly GCF_040685015.1 of Microbacterium meiriae. Classification (NCBI taxonomy): domain Bacteria; kingdom Bacillati; phylum Actinomycetota; class Actinomycetes; order Micrococcales; family Microbacteriaceae; genus Microbacterium; species Microbacterium meiriae. The sequence goes on from NZ_JBFBHD010000002.1 coordinate 808,244, forward strand.
GAAGGGAATCTTGCAATGGGCAAGTTCATCTACGAGAACAGCGTCAAGGTCGACATCGAAGACCGCGCTCTCACTCACATCCAGCTGGTCATGACCGCGAAGCTCCGCCGTGGCGAGCCCTTCGGCTTCACGTGGAAGGACGACGTCAGCATGGGCGGCGGCCGGACGACGGTCTGGATCCATGCCGGCAGCTCGCTCGTGTACAAGTACCACGGCAGCCGTCAGCCCAGCGTGAACCGCGCCTGGATCGAGGCTCTCGCATTCACGGCGAACGCCCCGAGCGGGCTGTATCTCGTCCCCGAGCCCGCGGAGCAGCAGCAGCCGGACGAGCGCGAGAGCGCTCTCACGCGCTCCTAACACGCCGACGGAGCGGGTTCAACCCCCCTTCGTATCGGTCCTGTCCCTTCGTACCGTGGAGCCATGGGGAACCATACGGGAATGACGACGACGCACATCGAGATCGATGGGCACGACTTCCTCCTGCCTCGCAGCACGGACGTCGCGGACCTCATGTCTCGGATCGAAGCGGCCGCCCGCTCGCAACCGACCTTCGTCGACTTGGCGACGGGCGATGCGCTGACGAGCGTGCTCATCACCGCCCAATCCCGGGTGGTCGTCTACCTCATCCGCGAGGACACGGGGCAGGATGCCCCCATCGACGCCCGTTCGACGCTCGACTGGGATCTCTGAGGAGCGCGGCCCGCTCGTAGACTGGACCGATGCTCGTCGCTCTCATCCGCCCCCGAGGATCCATGACCATCGACGTCACCGGGACATCCCTCGAAGACGTCCACACGCAGCTCGATACTCATCGCGAGCCAGGCTACGCGCTCACGTCCGCCCCGGTGCGCATGCTCAAGGGCGAGGCGAAGATGGAGGCGACGGGAACGTTCCATCGCATCGACGGCGTCGAGCAGATCGAGGCCGACGACATGGCAGGCATCGAGGCCAAAGTGCCCGAGGGCTGGCAGTTGCTGTCGGTCCGTCGCGCCTGACGCGCGACCCGCCCACCCGAGCGCACGTTTCCCACCCTCTCGCGCAGGTCGACCCGCACGCACCGTGCGGGCTCGAAAAGGCTCCTGCCCGAGCCTGCAGAGGCGCGGTTTCGATCCCGCTAAGAGCGCCCTGGCGGCCGGCATGGACGCGACCGCGGATGCAGCGAGCGTCTCGTTCGTACAGACAAAAGAAAAAGCCTCGGAGATGGCGAGATCTCTGAGGCTTGTTCCGTGCACCCCCAGGGACTTGAACCCTGAACCCACTGATTAAGAGTCAGTTGCTCTGCCGATTGAGCTAGAGGTGCGTGGCCCGGGATAACCCCGACCGAGGAATTACATTACCAGCGGTTGGCGTCGAGACGAAATCCACGGCGACCCGGGCGTGGCTCGGGCGTTTCGCCCGCCGATCCTGGCCGATGGTCTCTGCGGCTGCGTCGATGACGGCGACTATTCTGAGAGCGTGACCGCCACTTCCGACGCCGCTGACCTGCGCGCCGATCTCCAGCTCGCCCTTCGCCTCGCCGACGCCGCGGACGCGCAGTCGCTCCCCCGGTTCGACGCTGCGGATCTGGAGATCTCCACGAAGGCGGATCACTCCCACGTGACCGACGCCGACCTCGCCACGGAGCGCGCGATCCGCCGACTCCTCGAGGAGGAACGTCCCGACGACGGCATCTTCGGCGAGGAGTTCGGCGCCCAGGGCAGCACCGTCCGGCAGTGGATCATCGATCCGATCGACGGCACGGCGAACTTCCTCCGGGGCGTCCCGCTGTGGGGCACGATGATCGCTCTCGCGATCGACGGTGTGCCACGGGTCGGCGTGGTCAGCATGCCGGCGCTCGGTCGACGGTGGTGGGCGGCGACGGGACACGGCGCCTGGACCGTCGATGACCGCACGGAGCGACGCCTCGCCACCTCCTCCGTCTCGGCGCTGGATGAGGCCAGCGTGAGTTTCCAGAGCATCGCCCAGTGGCGCGACGCCGGGCAGCTGGACGCCCTGCTGCGTCTGAGCGAGCACGTCTGGCGCGATCGGGCGTACGGCGATGTCTATGCGTACATGCTCCTGGCGGAGGGACGATTGGAAGCCGTCGCCGAGTTCGATGTGAAGGAATACGACATCGCCGCCGCCGTGGCCATTGTCACCGAGGCGGGTGGGCGCATGACGGCTTTCGACGGTTCCGAGACGATCTCGGCGCGCTCGACACTCGCCACCAACGGCATCCTTCACGACGACTTCCTCCGTCTTCTGCACGACTGATACCTCCGAGGCACCATGAACCCCCGACGACTCGCGGCTCTGACCAGCCTCGTACTGATCGGGGCGCTCCTCACGGCGTGTACCGACGACGGCGCACCCGACCCGTCGCCCTCGCAGGAGCCCACGTCCGCCGCGGGTGACGCCGCGGCGACGCCGGCGGCCACGGATGAGCTGACGTGCGAGTCGATGATCTCGGAGGGCACGGTCGCCGCCCTCACCGAAGCCGGGTGGACCGCCGAGCCGCGGGAATTCCGCGTCGGCGGCGTCGAGCTCTCGGAGGGACTCCTGTGCTTCTGGGCGGACTTCACCGTCCCGTCCGATCACGGTCAGATGTACGGCTGGTCTGCGCTCTCCCCCGCCGACGCCGAACGGGCGCGGGAGGGCCTCGAGGACGAGGGCTGGCGGAGCGAGGAGAGCGCCCAGGGCGTCTACGTCACGGAGGACCCTCAGTACGCGATGAGCACCGACGAAGACGGCTACGGCATGACGTACCTCTTCGGCGACGGCTGGGTGAAGGTCGCCGACACCAAACAGGGGCTGCTTCTGGTCGAAGGCCGGGACTGAGCAGCGCATCATCCCGACGACGTTGTCAAGCGTCTGGGCTCCTCTCCGCGGAGAGAGCATGCTGGAGGTATTCGTCGAGGAAAGGAACGCGCATGGCTAACGACAGCGACCGCAACGACATCAGCACCGAGCCCTCCCCCGGCCCGGAGGAGAACGACAACCTCGGCGCCGAGGACAACAAGGGCGAGCCGCGAACGGTTCCGCCCACGGATCGGTCCGACGATGACGGGGACGACGTCCTCGCGGAGGATCCGGACCGCTCGCACTGAGCCTGTCGAACACAGGAGCCCCGCCTCATGACGAGGCGGGGCTCCTGTCGTCTCGTCCGGGCGTCGACCCCTGGACGATCTCGTCGACGAGGTGGATCCCCCCAGTCGAGTTGGCCGACTGCATCAGATCCTCGATCCACTGCGGATTCAGTTTCGGCGGCTCCCGACCTTCGAACGTGAAGCGCAGCGGGATCGCCGGATGCAGCCAGATCGTAGAGCGACCGTAGGCCTCTCCCTCGGGGTGGGTCCAGGACACCGTGAAGCTCTCGTTGCGTCGGAGCTTCGTCGCGATCACGACCTTGAGGTGCGCGAGCGCTCGGTCTTCGATGTGGAGCTGGCTCGTGCCGTCGTACATGATGAACCCCATGTGCGAATCGTAGGCCCGCGTTCCATCCGTCACCAGAGGCAGTCAGGTCCTCTGGAGTTCATGGCCGCCGGGATCTGAGCGCGAGCATGTCTGTATGAGCGCCCACCGCTGAGTGACGTCCCCCGAAGAGGGGACAGACGGCTCCTGGCATACGTCGATACTCTGGCCGGATCAGGGGACTCGTGCGAGATACGAGAGGTGCGAGCGTCGATGGCCGGTCACGCCGAGCATCGCCCGGCGCTCATGATCGGAAGGACTTCTCATGACGATCGATGTCGTTGCGGAGCCGCTGGTGGCAGCAGTCCGCGAGGCGTGGGCCAGGGCGCGGGGAACGATCCTCGTGCCCTCGGGATTCCAGCTGACGGAGGTGACGGTCGATGCCGGATCGTTGACTGCTCAGGTGGCCGACCCCGCCGGCTCGCGATTCGGCATGCGCGTGGCGCTCCCGAATGCCGCGCGGTGGGAGGGTCGTGTCCAGGGCGGAGAGGGGACATCAGAGCACTGGGCGCTGTGGAGCGTCATCGTCCCCCTCATGGAGGAGCTGGAGACGGACGCCGCGCACCGCTTCCGTCCGGACGCCGACGGCGTCCGCTGGGTGACCTCATAAGAGAAGCCCCGGTGTCCCGGACGAGAGTCCGAGCCACCGGGGCTTCTTTCTGGTGACAGCGACCTGGTGGAGCTGGGGGGAATCGAACCCCCGTCCAACGCTGAGTCTCCACGCCTTCTCCGGGCGCAGTCTGTGGAAGCGTTCTGCTCGGCTCCGACCTTTGTCACAGACACCTAAGTCGACGAGCCCAGCCTGGGAAGAGTCCCACGTGACGTCCAGACGCCGTCACGCAGCAAGATTCCTAGATGACGCCAGGATCCGTATCGGAATCACATACGGTCTGACGGACTATCGGGCTCGCTTAGGCAGCGAGGGCGAAGTCGTTGCGCTTGGTTTCGGCAACTATTGTTTTGCAGAGAGCGTTTACGAGATAACTCTGCATCCTCGGCCCGCTTCTCGTGGATTCACAGGCGCTGTCGAAACCGATCAGCCCCGTGGTCCTTCTCTCGAAGGAGCCGCTGTCACACTGTGGAATTGTCACTCCCGGGCGACGAACACCCGAGCATCTCAGACTACAACGTTCGCGCCTCGGCCGCCATTCCCCGCCGCCGATGCCCGTCGCGTAGAGTCGGCCCATGAGCGATGTGACAGTCACCGTCCGCGGCGAACACGAGGCGCGTCTGTCGCCGGAACGGGCGACCATCCGCGTCACGGTGCGCGCAGAGGGTCCGGAGCGCGCGACCGTCGTCGACCACGTCCTGCGTCTGACCGAACCTGTCCGCAGCAGCATCGTGGGACGTGTGGATGCCGGCACCGCCCTCGACTGGAGCAGCACGCGACTCTCGGTGCGTGCCGAGCGCCCGTGGAACGCCGAGGGGAAGCGTCTCGCCCCGGTGTACTACGCGAGCATCGACGTGACCGCGACCTTCGCGGAGGCCTCGGAGCTTTCCCTCTGGATCTCCGACATCTCCGCGTGGGACGGTGTCGAGATCGGTTGGGTCGACTGGCATCTCACCCCGGAGACCCGCGTCCGCGTGGAACGAGAGGTCGCCGCACAGGCCATCGGCGTGGCCGTGACGAGGGCCGAGGCCTACGCCGCTGCTCTCGGTCTCGCCCAGGTGACTCCCGTGGAGATCGCTGACACCGGCCTGCTCTCCTCCACGACGCCGGCGCCGGGCGCTCCGCTCGGGAAGGCACGCGGCGCCGTCGCCTTCGCGGCCGATGCCGCCCCGGCCATGGAGTACGAGCCGCAGGATATCGTGCTCACGGCAACCGTCGAGGCGCGGTTCCTCGCTCGCTGACCCGCGCCCTCAGTCGGCGACGACGAAGGGGGCGAGGTCGGCGGCGAGGCGCTCCGACACGTGCGCGTGGACGGCGGTACCCGCCTCCTCGTGCTCGACCGACAGCAGCATCCCGGTCTCGTGGATCGCGGCGACAAGGTCTCCACGGTCGTAAGGGATCACGGCGTGGAGCTCGACCGCGGGCTTCGGCAGGGCCTCCTCGATCGCTGCACGGAGTTCGGCGATGCCCTCCCCCGACCGCGACGACACGAAGTGCGCCCGCGGCTCCAGGCCGCGGAGAACCAGCCGCTCGTCTTCGGGGATCAGATCGGCCTTGTTGAAGACGACGAGCTCCGGCATGTCACGCACACCGACGTCGCCCATCACGTCACGCACGGTCTGCAGCTGTCCCGCCGGATCGGGGTGCGAGCCGTCGACCACGTGGAGGACGACGTCTGCGTCCCCGACCTCCTCCAGCGTCGAACGGAAGGCTTCGACGAGCTGGTGCGGCAGGTTGCGCACGAAGCCGACGGTGTCGGTCAGCGTGTACACGCGGCCGTCCTCGGTCTCCGAGCGCCGCACGGTCGCGTCGAGGGTGGCGAACAGCGCGTTCTCCACGAGGACGCCCGCGCTCGTCAGCGCATTGAGCAGACTGGACTTTCCGGCGTTCGTGTATCCGGCGATGGCGACAGACGGGATCGTGTTCCGCTTGCGCTCGGCGCGCTTCGCCTCACGCGCCGGGGCGAAGTCGCGGATCTGCTTGCGCAGCAGCGCCATCTTCGTCCGGATACGTCGACGGTCGAGCTCGATCTTCGTCTCACCAGGACCGCGCGAACCCATACCGGCGCCGCCGGCGCCGACCTGTCCACCGGCCTGACGGCTCATCGATTCACCCCAACCACGCAGGCGCGGCAGCAGGTACTCGAGCTGTGCGAGCTCGACCTGGGCCTTGCCCTCCCGGCTTTTGGCATGCTGGCTGAAGATGTCGAGGATCACAGTGGTCCGGTCGATCACCTTGACCTTCACGACGTCCTCGAGCGCTCGTCGCTGGCTGGGCGCCAGCTCGGTGTCGGCGATGACCGTGTCGGCGCCGACCGCCGCGACGATGTCCTTCAGCTCCTGGGCCTTGCCTCGCCCGAGGTAGGTGGCGGCATCCGGGTGCGGGCGGCGCTGCAGCACGCCGTCGAGCACGACCGCGCCCGCTGTCTCCGCGAGCGCCGCGAGTTCGCGCAGCGAATTCTCCGCGTCCTCCTGGGCACCCTGCGGGTACACCCCGACGAGCACGACGTTCTCCAGCCGGAGCTGGCGGTACTCGACCTCGGTGACGTCCTCGAGTTCGGTGGACAGACCACCCACGCGCCGCAGCGCGTGCCGATCTTCGAGGTCCCACTGTTCGCCGTCGGCCGTCGAATGCGCGGCCGTCGCTTCGTCCTGGAGTGCCTGCGCGGCGCCGAACGTGCGCACCTCGGAGCGCTTCTCTGCGTTCGCCAGCACGCGGTCGACCGTCTGGTCGTCGGTGGAGGGTGTCTTCGTCTCCGTCATCCGTTCCTGTCTCTGGTTTCCTCGCGAGCCTTAACCTTAGCCCGCGCTGTCCGGTACGCTCACCGTATGGGGTCCGACCACTATTTCACTGCGGCCCCGGCTAGCCCCGAGAACCTGCGCAAGATCCGCGTATCCCTTGCAGGCCGTGAGCTCGAAGTGACCACCGCGGGTGGTGTCTTCAGCCCGGATCGACTCGACGCCGGCACCGCAGTGCTCCTCGCCAACATGCCTCCCGTTCCTCCCGGAGGTCATCTTCTCGACCTCGGGAGCGGGTGGGGGCCGATCTCCCTGTCGATGGCACTGGCCTCGCCGCACGCGACCGTCTGGGCGGTGGACGTGAACGAGCGGGCCTTGGATCTCGTACGTCGCAACGCGGCTGCCCTTGGCCTCACCAATATCAACGCCTCCCTGCCCGAAGATGTTCCCGACGACGTGACCTTCCGCACGATCCGGTCCAATCCGCCGATCCGCGTCGGGAAGAACGAACTGCATGGGCTGCTGGAGAAGTGGATCCCGCGGCTCGACGAACGCAGCGACGCGTGGCTCGTCGTCCAGCGCAATCTCGGCGCCGACTCTCTGCAGCGCTGGATCGCTGCGACCTTCCACCCCGGTTTCAGCGTCTTCCGCACGGCGACGGGCAAGGGCTACCGCATCCTCAAGGTGAGGAAGCACGGGACGCCGCCGACGGAACCGATCGACGTCGTCTGAGCCCCCCCTCACCCCTCAGACCAGATCGACTTCGCCCTGGTAGACGAGCTGAGCAGGTCCGGACAGCGCGACGTGCTCCCCGTCCTCGGCGGGCAACATCCGGACTCCGAGCGTGCCACCCGGAACCTCGACCTTCCAGTTGTCAGGCGCCTGGGCACCGGCCCAGTAGCGCACGGCGAGTGCGGTGGCGGCCACGCCCGTGCCGCAGCTCAGGGTCTCGCCGACGCCGCGTTCGAACACACGCATCCGCACGTGGCCGACGCCGTCGCGCACGAGGGGCTCGCCGGGCACCACGAACTCGACGTTCGCCCCGGCGGGCGGAGCCGGTTCCAACTCGGGCGCGCGCGTGAGTTCCAGCAGGCCGAGCTCGGCGTCGGAGGCGAGCGCCACCACGACGTGCGGGTTCCCGACGTCGATGCCCAGTCCGGGCCGGGTCACGGTCAGCCCGTCCGCGCGCACCAGCGGGTCGACGCCCGACAGGCGCCACGCGCCCAGGTCGACCTGGTAACCGCTCACGCCGCGCGTGACGTCACGGACGCCAGCCCTGGTGCCGATGGGGAGAGTACTGCCGGCCTCGATGTCGGCGAGACCGGAGCGCACGAGGTAGTGCGCGAAGACTCGGATCCCGTTGCCGCACATCTCGGCGACCGAGCCGTCCGCGTTGCGGTAGTCCATGAACCACTCGGCATCCGGCTCCTCCGCCAGGGCCGCTGCCCCCTCCGCGATCGCGGACGAACGCACGACTCGGAGAACGCCGTCGGCCCCGATGCCGAAATGGCGATCGCAGAGCACCGCGACCTGCTCCGCGGTCAGCTCCAGCTGGCCGTCGGGATCGGCGATGATGATGAAGTCGTTGCCGGTACCGTGCCCCTTGGTGAATGCGACCATGGGACCAGTCTAGGGAGCCGTCGAGCCGGCGCTCCGCCCCGCGACGCGGTAACGCCCGCAGAGGAAGCTGCGGTTGCGGGCCACCTCGATCAGATCCAGGTCGAGACGCCGGGGCAACAGTGGGGCACCACCCCCGAGGGTCACCGGGGCGTATTGGACCCAGACCTCGTCCAGGAGGCCCGCGTCTGCGAACTGTCCTGCCACGTCTCCCCCGCCGACGACCCAGAGGTCCTTTCCTTCCGCCGCCTCGTGCATCGCGGCATGGACGTCGGGGATCGCCGCGCTCGTCACACGGACGTCCGCCCCGGTCGGCACGGCGAGCTCACGATGCGAGAGCACCCACGTGGGCTGCTCATACGCCCACCGGCCCTCCTCGTGGCGCATGACCCATTCGTACGTCGATGACCCCATCACGAGCGCCCCGATACTCTTCTCGAACGCCGGATAGGCCATGGGACCTTCCATGTCGATGTCCTGCGTCAGAAGCCAATCCAACGAATGCTCCGTCGTGGCGATGTACCCGTCAAGGCTGGACGCGGTGAAGTAATGAGTGGCCATGCGCGCATCGTCGCACGGGCCACCGACATCAGGTCAGGGCGCCAGCAGGTCGGCGACGGCCACCGGCGGCGCCATCCATTCGAGCTCCGGATAGCGCTTGAACCACGACACCTGACGACGCGCGTAGCGCCGGGTGAGTGCCTGCGTCTCAGCGATCGCCTCCTCGGCGGTGGAGCGTCCCTCCAGCTGTGCGAGCGCCTGCGCGTACCCGATGGCCCGGGGAGCCGTCGTCCCGCGCTCCAGACCCTCGTCGCGCAGCCGCGCGACCTCGGCCACGAGGCCGTGCTCCCACATCCGCCGGACACGAGCATCCAGTCGGGCGACGAGATCGGAGCGATCCACGTGCAGACCGATCAGCCGGGTGCGCGGATACCAGAGCGTCGGCTTCTCGGGCAGTGTCGCGCCGTGCGTCGCGCTCCCCTGTTCGACGACTTCGAGAGCACGGATCACTCGTCTGCCGTTGCGCGGGTCCACCCGGGCTGCGGCTTCCGGATCGCGCGCACGCAGCCGCTGGAGGAGGGCATCGACGCCATCCCGATCCAGCTCCTGCTCGAGACGCTCGCGGATCACGGGGTCTCGAGGCGGGAAGTGGAACTCGTAGACGACACTGGACACGTAGAGTCCGGATCCGCCGACGAGGATCGCGTCGCCGCCCCCCGCGTGAATCCTCTGCACGGCCTCGCGTGCGAGCGGTTGATACCAGGCCACAGCGGCATCCTGCGTCACCTCTCGCACGTCGAAGAGATGGTGCGGAATGCCGCGTCGTTCGGAGACGGGCAGCTTGGCCGTTCCGATGTCCATGCCGCGGTAGAGCTGCATCGCATCCGCGTTGACGATCTCCGCCGGGTTGCCGCGACGCCGGAGCTCCTCGGCGAGATCGAGCGCCAGATCGCTCTTCCCGGTGCCTGTCGCGCCGACGACGGCCCAGAGCCGAGGTGTGGTCACACTCCGACGCGGAGAGTCGGCAGGCCGAGGGAGACGGCGCGCGGTGCCCCGTCGCTCGGAGCCGGCACGGCGCACGACTCCGCCTGTCCCCGATCCCAGGCATCTCCACCGCGCGTACGGCGGATGCGCAGCGGCGCGCCGGTCGGATCGTCGGCGAGGAGGTGGAACGGTGCGGCGTGGGTCACCCTCACGGTGACGACGTCACCCGGACGCGGCAGCTCCGAACCCGGGGTCACCTCGAAGTGCACGAGCCGGTTGTCCTGAGCTCGTCCGGTCAGTCGACGGGTCTCCGTGTCCTTCTTGCCTTCACCCGTGGAGACGAGCACCTCGACCTCCCGGCCGACCTGCTTCTGGTTCTCCTCCAACGAGATGCGCTCCTGGAGCGCGATCAGCCGATCGTAGCGGGCCTGCACGACCTCCTTGGGCACCTGATCCGGCATGGTGGCCGCGGGGGTCCCTTCGCGGATCGAGTACTGGAAGGTGAAGGCTCCGGAGAATCGGGACTGCTCGACGACGCGCATCGTGTCCTCGAAGTCCTCCTCGGTCTCGCCGGGGAAGCCCACGATGATGTCGGTCGTGATGGCCGCGTGCGGGATGCGTTCCCGAACGCGGTCCAGGATGCCGAGGAAGCGCTCGCTGCGGTACGAGCGCCGCATCGCCTTGAGGATCCGATCGCTTCCGGACTGCAGCGGCATGTGGAGCTGCGGCATGACCGCGGGGGTCTCCGCCATCGCGTCGATCACGTCGTCGGTGAAGGCAGCGGGGTGCGGGCTCGTGAAGCGGATGCGCTCGAGGCCCTCGATCTCACCGGCGGCACGGAGAAGCTTGCCGAACGCCTGACGATCCCCGAACTCCACCCCGTAGGAGTTGACGTTCTGCCCGAGGAGGGTGACCTCGATGGCGCCGTCCTCGACGAGAAGACGGATCTCGTTGAGGATGTCGCCCGGTCGACGGTCCTTCTCCTTGCCGCGGAGACTGGGGACGATGCAGAACGTGCAGGTGTTGTTGCAGCCGACGGAGATCGACACCCAGCCGCTGTGCGCGGAGTCGCGCTTGGTGGGAAGCGTCGAGGGGAACACCTCGAGGGATTCGAGGATCTCGAGCTCCGCGTCGCCGTTGTGACGGGCGCGCTCGAGCAGACCGGGCAAGGAGCCCATGTTGTGGGTACCGAAAACCACGTCGACCCAGGGCGCCTTGTCGAGCACGGCCTGCTTGTCCATCTGCGCGAGGCAGCCGCCGACCGCGATCTGCATACCGGCCTTGCGCCGCTTCACGGCGGCCAGATGGCCGAGCGTTCCGTAGAGTTTGCCGGCAGCGTTGTCCCGCACGGCACAGGTGTTGATGATCACCACGTCGGCCTCGGTCCCGGCGTCGGCACGGATGTAGCCGGCACTCTCCAGAGACCCTGACAGGCGCTCGGAGTCGTGCACGTTCATCTGACAACCGAACGTGCGCACTTCGTACGATCGCTGGCGCCCGTCATCGTCGACGGCCGCTGACGACGCGCTGATGATCGTCGGTTCGCTGCGGGGGATAGTCATGATGTTCCCATTGTACGAGCGTCACCGAGAGGCGACCGCGTGCGGCTGTCAGTCGGAATCCACGAACCGGACGCCGGAGACGCCGCTACCGAAAGACGCCTCCCGCAGCGCCGTCTTCGCGGCGTTCATGGCGACGGAACCGGCGTATCCGCGGCGCGACAGCTGCCCGACCAATCGCCGTAGTGCCGCGTCGGGATCGAGGCGGCTCATCGAGCGCGCTTTGGTCCGTGCGAACTCCAGCGCCCGCTCCGCGTCATCGTCCGGGAGCTCGTCGAGAGCGGCATCGATGACCTCACGAGGGATGCCCCGCTGTGCCAGCGCCCGGGACAGCGCGACCCGGCCCTGGCCCTTGCGCTCGACCCCGGCCGTGACGAGGAGCTCGGCGAGTACCGCATCGTCGAGATAGCCTCGCCGCATGAAGTCGTCGATGACGTCTTCGATCGCGTCTGCGGCGAGCCCATGGCCCTTCAGCACCAGCCGCGCTTCGGAGACGGACAGCGATCGCGTACGGAGCTTCCGCACCAACGACTCCTCCGCCGTGGTGCGGACCTCCTCCGCGGAGGGCGCGCTCTCGCCGGCCTCTCCCCCACCGTCCGACCGGGACGTGTCACCCACTGCACGCAGCCTGGTCTTCTTCGCACCCGCGGTCCCGCGTGCGGGATGACGTGCGCTGGGAGAACCATCGTCGTCAGCAGTCCGCTTCTCGGCTGTCGCGGGATCGTCCCAGGTCGACCGCCAGAGTCCCGCAGCGTCCGTAGACGGCGCCGACCGGCCGTGCCGACCGGGCGACGCGCCGCTCGCACCGTCATCCGCCGGGCGCTCGGCACGCGCGGTGCCGCCGAAGAGAGGGATGATGGGGGCGATCCGCTCGGAATCGCCCCCACGCTGATCACTCATCAGGCCGGGCGACGCTCGGCCAGCTCATCAGCACCCGGAGCCGCGGCCGGGCCGCCGATACCGAGCTTCTGCTTGATCTGGCTCTCGATCGCCAACGCGATGTCCGCGTTGTTGAGCAGGAACGTCCGCGCGTTCTCCTTGCCCTGGCCCAGCTGATCGCCGTCGTAGGTGTACCACGACCCGGACTTCTTGACGATGCCGTGCTCGACGCCGAAGTCGATCAGACTGCCCTCGCGGGAGATGCCGACGCCGTAGAGGATGTCGAACTCCGCCTGCTTGAAGGGCGGGGCCATCTTGTTCTTCACGACCTTGACCCTGGTGCGGTTTCCGACGGCGTCGGTTCCGTCCTTCAGCGTCTCGATACGACGGATGTCCATGCGGACCGACGCGTAGAACTTCAGCGCCTTACCACCGGCGGTGGTCTCGGGAGAACCGAAGAAGACGCCGATCTTCTCGCGCAGCTGGTTGATGAAGATCATGGTGGTGTTGGTCTGGTTCAGCCCACCGGTGAGCTTACGAAGGGCCTGCGACATGAGTCGCGCCTGCAGACCCACGTGCGAGTCACCCATCTCGCCCTCGATCTCGGCACGGGGCACGAGCGCTGCCACTGAGTCGATGACGATGAGGTCGATGGCTCCGGAGCGCACCAGCATGTCGGCGATCTCCAGCGCCTGCTCACCCGTGTCGGGCTGCGAGACGAGAAGGGCGTCGATGTCGACGCCGAGCTTCGCGGCGTAGTCGGGGTCGAGGGCGTGCTCGGCGTCGATGAACGCCGCGATGCCGCCGGCCCGCTGGGCGTTCGCGATGGCGTGCAGCGTCAGCGTCGTCTTACCCGAGGACTCCGGGCCGTAGATCTCGACGATGCGTCCACGCGGCAGACCTCCCACGCCGAGAGCGACGTCAAGGGCGATGGAGCCGGTGGGGATGACGGCCACAGGGGCGCGCTCATCGCTGCCCAGCCGCATGACCGAGCCCTTTCCGAACTGGCGGTCGATCTGAGCGAGGGCTGTCTCGAGGGACTTCTCGCGGTCGGCGGGTGATGGCATGGTGTGCTCCTTCTGCGCGTGTGCTGCCGCCTGTAGGCTGTCGCGGCTCTTCCGGCTGGAAGGAACTCTCCGACAAGGCGTATGGCTTTTCAGCCTGGCCCTCACGGTACGGCGGGCCTCCGACATTCGGTCGCAGGAGCCGGGGATCGTGGGGATCAGATCCGTCTGACCACTTGTGCAGAAGACTACGCCCGCTTCGAACAGATTTTCGACACCACGCCGGGATCGGCGTGTCGGACATCCGCACACCGGGACGTGACCGTCATCGCCCTCGCGGCTCCAGGCGTCCGACGCCATGACGGCGGGACTCCGGGACGTCCATGTCCGCACAGAGCGCCAACCAGATGTCCCGCGGCGGCACCCCGGCGTCGAGCGCTTCGAGCGCGGTGCGCCCGTCCATCCCGGACAGCACGAGGTCGTTCACCAGAGATGATGCTCGGGCGTGGAACTCGGCATCGACGGCGCGCAGGAACTCACTGCGTCGCATAGAAGGGATCTCCGGGACTCAGCGGAGCGAGAGCTCGGGTTCCACGGACGCGACCAGGTCGTCCGGAACGACGTCCGGGAAGACCTGGATACCCTCGAGGACCGAGATGCGGTCCCCGACCTCGCGCATGATCGTGGAGATGGGGACGTCGAGCGCCTCCGCCACCGAGGCGAGGATCTCGCTCGAGGCCTCCTTCTGACCGCGCTCGACCTCACTGAGGTAACCGAGAGCGACCGAAGCCTTGCTCGCGACCTGGCGGAGCGTCCGCCCCTTCTGCAGACGGAAGTCCCTCAGCACGTCGCCGATCTCCTGTCGTACAAGAATCATCGGAACCTCCTCCGCAGTTCATGGATCGGGGTCTCCCCCGAAGAGACGGCCAGTCTAGTCCTCCTGGCTTGCACAGAATCTACCCTTGCACTCTGTGGTTTGAATGTGAGCACATCCGTATCAACATGACGCTGCACGTCCCTATTCCCGCAGTGCGGCGGCCATCACGTCGAGGACGGCCGCGACCGTCTGCGCCCGCACCGCGTCGCGGTCGCCTCCGAAGCGGAACTGCTCGGTGCGGCTCATGGTCGGCGTCACCACTCCGATGTGGACGGTACCCACAGGTTGGCCGTCCGGGGACTCCGGCCCCGCGATCCCGGTGGTGGACACTCCGACGTCGGCAGGGCGCCCGTCGACCGCGACGGCCTCTCGCACACCGGCGGCCATCTGCCGCGCGACCTCCGCGTGCACCGGCCCGTATCGTTCCAGAAGCTCGGCATCGACCGCGAGCAGGGTGTGCTTGACCGGGGTCGCGTAGGCGACGACGCCGCCGAGAAGCACCGCCGAGGCGCCGGGGACCGCGACGAGCGCCGCAGACACCGCACCGCCGGTGAGGGACTCCGCGACGCCGAGCGTCCAGCCCCGCCCCCGCAGAGCGGTCAGCGCCTCGGTCGGCGTCGTCCCGCTCATCGGCTCTGACGGGCGCCGCGGACCTGCGCGACGATGTAGTCGATGCCGCTGACCACGGTGAGCACCAGAACGATGACCATCAGGACGGTGGTCACGACGGTCCAGGGCCCGAGACCGATGAACACATGCAACGGCAGGAGGGCCCACCCGAGAGCGACGCCCTGAAACGCTGTCTTGATCTTGCCCATCCAGGCGGCCGCCACCACGTGCTCGCTCGCGACGACCAGGCGATGGATGGTGATCCCCCACTCGCGGACGAGGATGACCGCGACGATCCACCAGGAGACCTCGCCGAGGATCGCCAGCCCTACGAATCCCGCGCCGGTGAGGAGCTTGTCCGCGATCGGATCCCACAGCTTCCCGAAGTCGCTGACGATGTCGTACCGGCGGGCGAGATAGCCGTCAACCCAGTCGGTGGAGATGGCCACGATGAAGAGGACGGCGGCGATCCAGCGCACGGTGAGGTCGGTGAGACCGTATGTCCCGCCGACGAGCAGGAGGACGAAGAACACCACGGCGAGCGGGATGCGCGCCACGGTGATCGCGTTGGGGAGCTGTCGGGGAATCGCCATCAGTCGCGTCCCGTCAGGCCCCAGGCGTCTTCGTCGCCCTCTGCTTCGACGACCGGCAGGCCGTCGTACTGAGCCTCCAGCGGATCGCGTTCGGCCGGTGGCGCTGCGGCGGCGGGCGCAGCCGGTGCAGCGGGAGCCGACGGCACGTCCTCGCCACGGAGCTTCGCCATGACCTGCGGCAGCTGCTCGGGGGTCGCGAGCACATCCCGGGCCTTCGAGCCCTCCGAGGGGCCGACGACCTCACGCGACTCGAGGAGATCCATCAGGCGTCCCGCCTTGGCGAACCCGACCCGCAGTTTGCGCTGGAGCATGGACGTCGATCCGAACTGCGAGGAGACGATGAGCTCGGCCGCCGCGAGCAGGAGCTCGAGGTCGTCGCCGATGTCCTCGTCGACCTCCTTCTTCTTCGCCGGCTCCATCGCCTCCTGGACGTCCGCGCGGTACTCGGGACGCGCCTGACGCGTGACGTGCTTGACGACCGCGTCGATCTCCTTCTCGTCGACCCACGCGCCCTGCAGGCGGAACGGCTTCGACGATCCCATGGGCGAGAACAGGGCATCACCCTGGCCGATGAGCTTGTCGGCGCCGGGGCTGTCGAGGATCACGCGGCTGTCCGTGACGCTCGTCACCGCGAACGCGAGGCGGGACGGCACGTTCGCCTTGATGAGGCCGGTGACCACGTCGACGCTCGGGCGCTGCGTGGCGAGCACCAGGTGGATGCCGGAGGCACGGGCGAGCTGCGTGATGCGGACGATCGAGTCCTCGACGTCCCGCGGCGCGACCATCATGAGGTCCGCGAGCTCGTCGACCACGACGAGGAGGTACGGGTACGGCTTGAGCACGCGCTCGCTGCCCGGGGGCACCTCCACCTCCCCCGCTCGCACGGCGCGGTTGAAGTCGTCGATGTGGCGGAAGCCGAACGACGCGAGGTCGTCGTACCGCATGTCCATCTCCTTCACGACCCACTGCAGCGCCTCTGCGGCCTTCTTCGGGTTCGTGATGATGGGGGTGATCAGGTGCGGGACACCCGCGTAGCTGGTGAGCTCCACGCGCTTCGGGTCGATGAGGACCATGCGCACGTCGGAGGGGCGGGCCCGCATGAGGAGGCTCGTGATCATCGAGTTCACGAAGCTCGACTTACCGGACCCCGTCGAGCCCGCCACCAGGAGGTGCGGCATCTTCGCGAGGTTGGCGACGACGAAGTTGCCGCCCACGTCCTTGCCGACGCCGATCGTGAGCGGGTGCGTGCTCTTCTGCGCTGCACCTGAGCGCAGCACGTCGCCGAGGGCGACCGTCTCGCGGTCGGTGTTCGGGATCTCGATGCCGATCGCACTCTTGCCGGGGATCGGTGAGAGGATGCGCACGTCGTTGGAAGCGACGGCATAGGCGAAGTTGTTGCTCAGCTGGAGGATCTTCTCCACCTTGACGCCGTGGCCGACCTCGACCTCGTACTGGGTGACCGTCGGACCGCGGGAGAAGCCGGTGACCTTGGCATCGACCTTGAACTGGTCCAGGACGCTGGTGATCTGCTCGACGATGCGGTCGTTCGCCTCGGAGCGGGCGACCGATGGCGGACCCTCGGACAGCACTCCCGGCGACGGGAGGATGTACGGGGCCACCGGCGCCTGCGGACCGCGGTCGCCGGGTCCCTCAGTGCCGAACCCGTCGAGCCCGGGGAGCTCCGGCATCTCGCCGGTGTCGGACTCATCGTCCAGCAGCGCGGTCGTCTGCTGCTCCGCGAGCGTGTCGGTGACGGAGCGGACGTCGCTCAGCACCTCGGTCGCGGCATCGTACGGGTTCGCCACCGTCACCGCCTGGTCGTACGCCGGGGTGGCCTCCGTGGTGGACAGGAGCGCCGTGATGTCGTCGGACGCGAGCGTGCCCTCGTCAGGATCTTCCTCGCGGCCGGTCTTGTTGCGCCGCCACCAGGGCAGCACGTCGGGGTCGTCGACCTTGTCGGCCTCGTCGACCGTGGCCGAGGCGTCCTTCGCCGGCTTCTCCGGGCGCTCGGCGTCGAACATCCAGGCGTAGAGGTCTCCGAGCCGCGCACCGATGCGGTTCGGCGGTGTCTTCGTGAGGATCAGGATGCTGAGGGCGGCGAGGAGCCCGAGGACGATGTAGGCGGGGATGTCGGTGAGGTACGTGAGGGGCTGCCCCACAAGCCAGCCGAGCAGACCGCCGGACTCGCTCAGCGCGGGCATGCCCTGGTTGGGGTGGGGACGGGGACCGGCGACGTGGAAGATCCCCGCGAGGGCGAGGACGAACATGCCGAAGCCGATCCCGATGCGGCCGTTGTCGTGCACCGACGACGGGTGCCGGAACAGCCAGCCCGCCAAGAGCAGCAGAAGCACGGGCATGATGAACGCCACGCGGCCCACGAAGAGGCCCACGGAGTAGGCACTGATGTTCGACGCGACCTCGTTGCCGATGAAGAACCACTCGTTGACGGCACCGAGGGCCGCCAGGATGACCAGGAGCAACGGGAATCCGTCCCTCCGGTCGTCCTTCTGCAGCGTCTCCGGTCCGAATGCGCGGAAGAGTCCGCCGACGCCGTGCGCGAGCCCGGTCCAGGCGCGCGCGGCGACAGACGGCTTGTCCGCGTCATCGATGTACTTCTTGGGGGCGGGCTGCGCCTTGGGAGCCGCCTGCCGCTTGGGGCGCGACGGCGCGCTCGTCGAGGCGCGCTCGGTCTTGGTGCTGCTCCTGGCCATGCCTCCACGGTACGACCCGCGACCGACATCTCCGCGTCACCACGCGGAATTCGCCGATACGGCGCGCGACAGCACGCCGTATCGGAGGGTCAGGCCTCGATGACGAGAGGCACGATCATCGGACGGCGGCGCAGCTTCTGGTTCACCCAACGACCGATCGTCCGGCGGACGACCTGGGACAGCGCATGCGTGTCACGCACCCCGTTGCCCGACGCCTCCTTGAGCGCGGCGACGATCTTCGGCGCGACGTCGTCGAAGACCGCGTCGTCCTCCGCCACACCTCGGGCGTGGATCTCGGGACCCGAGATGATGCGTCCGGTCGTGGCGTCCACGACGACGATGACCGAGATGAAGCCCTCTTCTCCGAGGATGCGGCGGTCCTTGAGGTCGGCATCGGTGATCTCGCCGACGGTCGAGCCGTCGACGTAGACGAAGCCGAGGTCGAGCTGGCCCGCGACCTTCGCGATGCCGCCCTTGAGGTCGATCACGGTGCCGTTCGAGGCGATGATCGTGTTGTCCTCCGGCACCCCGGTGTCCTGTGCAAGCTTGGCATTGGCGATGAGGTGCCGGTACTCGCCGTGGACCGGCAGGACGTTCTTCGGCTTGAGGATGTTGTAGCAGTAGATGAGCTCACCCGCGGCGGCGTGTCCGGAGACATGCACCTTCGCGTTCGCCTTGTGCACGACGTTGGCGCCGAGCTTGGTCAAGCCGTCGATGACGCGGTAGACCGCGTTCTCGTTGCCCGGGATGAGGCTGGAGGCGAGGATGACGGTGTCGCCCTCGCTGATCTCGATCGCGTGGTCCATGTTCGCCATCCGGCTCAGCACGGCCATCGGCTCGCCCTGCGACCCTGTCGACATGTAGACGATCTGCTCGTCCGGGAGGTCGCGTGCCTTCTTGAAGTCGATCAGCACGCCCGACGGCACCTTCAGATAGCCGAGCTGCTCGGCGATCGTCATGTTCCGCACCATGCTGCGTCCGAGGAACGCGACGCGGCGCCCGTTGGCGTGTGCGGCATCGATCACCTGCTGCACGCGATGGACGTGGCTGGAGAAGCTCGCGACGATGACGCGACGCGGCGCCTTCGCGATGACCTGGTCGAGCACGGGGCCGATGGAGCGTTCCGTCGGGGTGAAACCGGGAACGTCGGCGTTGGTCGAGTCGACGAGGAACAGGTCGACGCCCTCTTCCCCGAGGCGGGCGAACGCGCGCAGGTCGGTGATCCGACCGTCCAGCGGCAGCTGGTCCATCTTGAAGTCGCCGGTGGCGAGGACCATGCCGGCAGGGGTGCGGATGGCCACCGCCAAGGCGTCCGGGATGGAGTGGTTGACCGCGACGAACTCCAGGTCGAACGGACCGACCCGCTCCTCCTGACCCTCCTTCACGGTGAGGGTGAAGGCCTTGATGCGGTGCTCCTTGAGCTTCGCCTCGACCAGCGCGAGCGTGAGCCCGGAGCCGATCAGGGGGATGTCGCTCTTCAGACGCAGGAGGTAGGGCACGGCACCGATGTGGTCCTCGTGACCGTGTGTGAGCACCACGCCGACGATGTCATCGAGGCGATCACGGATCGGCTCGAAGTCCGGGAGGATCAGGTCGACCCCCGGCTGGTGCTCCTCCGGGAAGAGCACGCCGCAGTCGACGATCAGGATCTTCCCGTCGTACTCGAACATGGTCATGTTGCGACCGATCTCCCCCAGGCCGCCGATCGGGATGACCCGGAGCGTCCCTTCGTCGAGAGCGGACGGTTCGGCCAGGGGAATGGACATGCTGTCTCCTCAGTCGGACACTCCACGCGTCCGTTCGTTCATGGTGACGCGGCTCAGCGCGTCGTGCCGTGCACCTTCGGCAGGGCGCCGCCCGCGGCCGCGTTGCGGTCGGGCCGGAAGTTCGAGAAGTCCGCCCCCGGCACGCCGCTGACGAGGTCGAGCTCGTCCTCGATGAGGGCGGCCTCCCACTCTTCCGGGCCGACGAGGGGAAGGCGGACGCGCGGGCTGGAGATGCGACCCAGCCCGTGCAGGATGTACTTCGCGGCGACGGTGCCGGGGACGTGCGTCATGACAGCGCGGACCAGCGGCTCCAGGCGCTTGTGCTCCGCAGTCGCCGTGGCGAGGTCGCCGCGGTTCACGGCGTCGATGATCGTGCGGTAGGGCGCGGACGCCACGTTCGCGGTCACGCCGATGAGGCCGGTCGCACCGATCGACAGGTGCGGAAGCACATTCGCGTCATCACCGGAGAAGTACATGAGGTCGGTCTGATTGAGCACGCGGCTCACCTCGGAGAAGTCGCCCTTGGCGTCCTTCACCGCGAGGATGTTCGGGTGCTTGGCGAGCCGGAGGATCGTCTCGTACTTGATCGGCACACCGGTGCGCCCGGGGATGTCGTACAGGATGACCGGCAGATCGGTCGCGTCGGCGACGAGCCGGAAGTGGGTGAGGATGCCGGCCTGCGTCGGCTTGTTGTAATACGGCGTGACGATCATGATGCCGTCGGCGCCGGCCTTCTCGCTGGCCTTGTACAGCTCGATGGCGTGCGCGGTCTCGTTCGATCCGCCGCCCGTGATGATCTTCGCCCGGCCGGCGGAGACGGACTTCCCGACCTCGACGAGCTTGAGCTTCTCGGGGTCCGTCAGGGTCGAGGTCTCGCCGGTCGTTCCCGTCACGACGATGCCGTCCGCGCCTGCGGTGATCACGTCATCGATGTGCTTCTCGACGGCGGGCCAGTCGACTTCGCCGTCGGCCGTCATCGGAGTGACGAGCGCGACGAGAACCTGTCCGAAAGGGTTGCCCGAGTGCGTCATGCGTCCAGCGTATCGGGTCGGATGCCGCTGCCGCGGACGGTGACGGGAACCGTCAGACCCGACCCCGACGCGCGACCGCCGCGGTGAGGGATCGGGGCAGCACCTTCGTCACGGCGACGACGGCCTTGTAACGCAGCGAGGGGATGGACACGGACTTCCCGCGCGCGGCGTCCCGGAGGCCTTCGCGCACGACGTCTCGGGCATCGAGCCACAGGAACGACGGCACGCCCTCCTCGCCGACCGCGAGACCCATCCGCTCGTGGAACGACGTGTGCGTGAAGCCGGGGCAGAGCGCGGTGACGCTCACGCCGTCCGGACCGTAGGCCGTGTTCGCCCAGCGGCTGAAGTCGATGAGCCAGGCCTTGCACGCGGAGTACGTCGATCGAGAGATGAAACCTGCGACCGAGGCGACGTTGATGATCCGGCCGCCCCGCCCCCGCATGGTCTGCAGGGCCGCGTGCATGAGGCGCATGGAGGCCTCGACGTGCAGGCGCAGATGCCGCACCTCGTCCTCGATGTCATTGTCGGCGAACTGCAGCGGCAGCCCGAAGCCGGCGTTGTTCACGAGCAGGTCGATCGGGTCGTCCCGGTCGCGGAGCCGAGCCGTGACGCGTTCGACGCCGTCCTCCTCGGACAGGTCGGCCGGAAGCACCTCGACGGCCACTCCCCACTCGCCGCGCAGCTCCGTCGCAAGAGCCGACAGCGACTCCTCCGAGCGGGCCACGAGCACGAGATCGGCGCGCCGACGAGCCAGCTGACGGGCGAACTCGGCTCCCAGCCCGGCGCTGGCTCCGGTGATCAGTGCGGTGGGCATCAGCGCTCGTACCTCACGAAGCGATACCGGACGCCGGTACGGGACGTCAGCCAGTCCCCCTCGTCGACCACGCGCCACCCGGTCTTGGGCGGAGCGAACGTGTCGCCGGCGACCTCGAGGTCGAGCTCGGTGACCTCGAGCCGGTCAGCGTCGGCGATCACCTGACGGAAGATCTCCGCCCCGCCGATGATCCACACCTTCTCCTGGCCGCGGACGGCCTCGGACACCGTGGCCGCACGGCGGGCGCCGTCGGCCGCCCAGTCCTGCTGGCGGGTCACGACGATGTTGTCGCGCCCGGGGAGCGGCCGGAACCGTTCCGGCAGCGAATCCCAGGTCTTCCGTCCCATGACGACAGGTGCGCCCTGCGTGGTCTCCTTGAAGTGCGCCAGGTCCTCCGGCACATACCAGGGCATACCGCCCTCAGCACCGATGACGCCTCCGGCGGCCTCGGCCCAGATGAGTCCCACCCAGGTCATACCGCCACCGCCGCCCGGATCGGTGCATGGTGCTGGTAGTCCTCGACGACGAAGTCCTCGAACCGGTAGTCGAAGATCGAGTCCGGCTTCCGCGCGAACCGCAGCGTCGGGTACGGGTAGGCCTCTCGCGTGAGCTGCTCACGCACCTGCTCGACGTGGTTGTCGTAGACGTGGCAGTCCCCGCCGGTCCAGACGAAGTCGCCCGGCTCCAGCCCCACCTGCTGCGCGATCATCATCGTCAGCAACGCGTAGGAGGCGATGTTGAAGGGCACGCCGAGGAACATGTCCGCGCTGCGCTGGTAGAGCTGACAGGAGAGCTTGCCGTCGGCGACGTAGAACTGGAACAGCGCGTGGCACGGTGCGAGGGCCATGTCCGGGATGTCCGCGGGGTTCCAGGCAGACACGAGAAGGCGCCGCGAGTCCGGCGACGTCCGGATCTGCTCGATGACCTCGGCCAGCTGATCGATGCTGCCGCCGTCGGGAGTCGGCCAGGATCGCCACTGGACGCCGTACACGGGGCCGAGGTCGCCGTCCTCGGCCGCCCACTCGTCCCAGATCGAGACGCCGTTCTCCTGCAGCCAGCGGACATTGGAATCGCCGCGCAGGAACCAGAGCAGCTCATACGCGATGGACTTGAAGTGGACGCGCTTCGTGGTGATGAGCGGGAAGCCCTCCGCGAGATCGAAGCGGATCTGCCGCCCGAACACGCTCGTGGTCCCGGTCCCTGTGCGATCGCTCTTGTGCGTGCCCGTCTCGAGCACGTCGCGGAGCAGGTCTTCGTACGGAGTCGGGACAGCGGCGCTCATGGTTGTCAGGATACCCGCCTCGGTCGCCCCGAAGGCGGTGTCATCGGCGCGATGTTCTCGTCACGGATGGACACATCGCGGCACCCCTGGTCCTCCGGCCGTACGCTCGACGTGTGTCCCCCGCACTCGCCCTCGCCGCCGTGGCCGCGCTTCTCGCACTCGCCACCCTCGTCGGTCTCGCGCTTCGTCGGCGTGAGGGTCGTCGACGCAACGGCGGCGACCTGAGGTTCGAGCCGGCGGATGCGGCGGGCGCAGCCTTCGGCGCGAGCGCGACCCTCGTGCAGTTCAGCACCGAGATGTGCACCCGGTGTCCGCAGGTGCGCCGGCTGCTCGGCGCGTACGCTGCCGAGACGACAGGGCTCGCACACATCGAGGTCGACCTCACGCACCGACCCGACCTCTCCGCCCGGTACCGGGTGTTGCAGACCCCCACCACGTTCCTCGTCGACGCCTCGGGTGTCGTCCGAGCCCGATTCGGGGGCGTGCCCGCCCGGGATGCCCTGGCCACAGCCGTCGCCACCCTCGTCTGAAGCGCAGTCTGGAGAACCCGATGACGACATCCGCTGGGATCGACCCGCGAGGCCCCCGTTTCGCCGCCGCGATCACCGCATTCCTCCTCGCCGTTGCGACGTTCCTCGCACTCATCGGCATCTCCACGACTCCCGCCGGCGCAGAGCGCGCCGGCTGGTTCGCCGTCCAGCCGCAGAGCGGCTCCGTCTTCGTACCGGCGGGCGCGTGGGCACTGCCGTCAGTAGAGCCCGTCGCGCGCGTGCTCGACCCGGGCTTCCTCCTTGCGACGCTGATCGCGCTGCTGTTCCTCTGGGGAGTGGTCTCGCCGGCCACCGCACCGTGGGGCGTGCTCTACCGCCGCCTCGTCCGTCCGCGCCTGGCGCCGCCCGTCGAACTGGAGGATCCCCGCCCCCCGCGGTTCGCCCAAGGCGTGGGCCTCGTCGTGGTGGGGCTCGGCCTCCTGCTCCACCTCGCCGGCGTGCCGTGGGCCCTTCCGATCGCCACCGCCGCAGCGTTCCTCGCCGCTTTCCTCAACGCCGTGTTCGCATTCTGTCTCGGCTGCCAGCTCTACCTCCTGCTGCAGCGCGTCGGGCTGACCGGGAGAACGCGCCGCACCGCGTGATCCCGGTTTCCGACGGCCGGGTCGCTCGGTAGGCTGGCGACCAAGCGACGCCGCTCCCCCGGTGGCGTCAGAACCGGAGGAACCATGCCCGTCACCAGTGAAGCCGCCGCCACCTGGACCGGATCGCTCATGGAGGGTTCCGGCACGGTCGCCTTCTCCTCCTCGCATCTGGGGACGTTCCCGATCGACTGGAAGTCCCGCAGCGAGGGCAGCGACACCACCACGACGCCGGAAGAGCTCATCGCCGCGGCCCACGCCTCCTGCTTCAGCATGGCGCTCTCGCACGCCCTCGCCGAGAACGGCACCCCGCCGGAGCGCGTCGACACCAGCGCCTCGGTCACTTTCAAGCCAGGCGTCGGCATCACCGGCAGCCACCTCAACGTCAACGCCACGGTTCCGGGTCTGACTCCGGAGAAGTTCCAGGAGATCGCCGAGGGCGCCAAGACCGGGTGCCCGGTGTCCCAGGCTCTCGCAGGCATCGAGATCACCCTCGAGGCGACGCTCGCCTGAGCTCCGTGGACGTCAGGCGCGGGACAGGCTGATCGCCTGCCGGATGCTCGCCCTGGCGTCCTTCCTGCGCCCCGCGGCATCCTGCACGACGCCGAGCCGGTAGCGCGCACGCCAGTCCGTGGGTGCCGCCTCCGCTTCCGCCGTGTAGCGCGCGACGAGCGCGTCCGCGTCCTTCCTGGCGATGCGGCCACTGGGCGTGAGCTCGGTCTCGACCGGCGGCATTCCGCCTTCGGCGTCGAGCAGACGCCCCAGACGATCCGCTCCGAAACCGAAGAGCATCTCGCGAACCAGGGCCCATCCGCCGACGGGGGCGAGCACGAGGAGGGTGACGCCCATCCCGATGGAGACCGGCGTCCCGACGGCCAGGAACATGACCGCGAGCCAGCCCGCGACCGCGAGGTACAGCAGGAGGGCCGCCGCCATCAGTGCGACCCCGATCCGCGACATCACGAGCGGATGCCGATGTCGAGCATGTTCTCCAGACCGACCACGACTCCGGACGCGGTGGCCGCATACGGCACAGCCAGCCGGATCCCCGGCGCGTAGGCCAGCGCCGGGTCGGTGGTGTCATGCGTGAACGTGAGCGACTCCCCCGGCCCGGACAGGATCACCTCCTGCTTCGCGATCACCCCGGGCCGCCGGAGGGAGTGGATGGGCACGCTGCCGACCTGCTGCCCCCGCGCGCGCTGATCCGCATGCGGGGCGCTGACGGGGCCCTGGGACGCCCTCGCGGCGGCGATCAACTCCGCCGTGCGGACGGCGGTACCGCTCGGGGAGTCGACCTTGGTCTCCCGATGCGCCTCGACGATCTCCGCGGAGCCGAAGTACGGCGCGGCGGCCGCGGCGAGGGCCGAACCGAGCACGGAGCCGAGGGAGAAGTTGGGGATGAAGACCGCTCCGGTGTCAGCGGCCTCGACCAGCGGCCGCACGAGCGCGATCCGCTCGGCCGACCAGCCGGAGGTGGCGACGAGGATGTTGAGGCCGTGCTCGACGGCGGTGCGGACCACATCGATGCTGATCTGCGGAGTGGACGCGTCGATCACGAGGTCCGCTCCCGCGAGCTCCGAAAGGTCACTCGCCGAGGTCAGCACCCGGCTCACCTCGAAGCCTTCCAGCTCGCCGATCACCGCGCCGATGATCGTTCCGAGCTTTCCGGTCCCGCCGACGAGGGCTACCTTCGTGGTCATGCGTCCAGTCTATTTTCCGGGCGTCGAGCGGAGGCCGCGGCGCGCGGATACGGTGATCACACCAACAGCGCGTCGGGAATCCCCGTCCGCAACTCCATCGGCAGGTGGCCGGTGTCGTTGTGCGTGAGCAGGGTCCACGGCCGACCCTGCTTCTGGGCGATCACCGTCAGTCCGCAGTGCGACTGGTTCAGCGTCATCCACCGCCAGTCGGGTGCGGCGAGCACCTCGCGCACGAACCACGAGATCACGAAGTTGTGTGTGATGAGCACCTCGTGCACGTCTCCGGTCTTCCGCACGAGGAACTCGTTGACGGCGTCGGACATCTGGGCGCGACCGGCCTCGATCTCGGCTTCGGTCACCGATCCGAAGAAGGGTTCGAACACCGCCGGGGTCTCCTCTGTCATCCCCGTGGGGACGCAGTCGAACAGCAGAGCGGACGGCGCGGGGTCCACGGACGGGAGGCGACCGGCGATCGATCGCGCCGTCTCGGCCGCGCGGAGCAGCGGCGAATGCCACACGGCGTCGAGCGGGAGCCCGGACAGCCGATCCGCGATCAGCTCCGCCTGCCGCTGGCCGCGCGGCGAAAGGGGTCCGTCGGCGAGACCGTGCTCGGCATCCTGATGTTCACCG
Organism: Microbacterium meiriae; assembly: GCF_040685015.1. NCBI lineage: Bacteria > Bacillati > Actinomycetota > Actinomycetes > Micrococcales > Microbacteriaceae > Microbacterium > Microbacterium meiriae. Next base: position 834,728 of record NZ_JBFBHD010000002.1, read on the forward strand.
TGTCTGACCAGATATATGTAGTGCGTCACAACTCGCTCGCTCGCCTCATCGCCAGCATCCGCCGGTCTTCCTCTTCCACCCTATGTCACGGGCAGCGGAAGCTCAGGCGCCCGCGCGGGTGAGGTCGGCCACCTGCGCCCGGGACAGCGTCACACCGGCGCCCTGCATGAGCTCGTCGACATGGTCGGTCGCGAACGTGTTCACGATCGGCGCGGCGACCGTGCGCTGCGCGAGCAGCCAGGCGATGGACACAGCGGCCACCGGCACTGCCAGTTCGGCGGCCACCTGATCCAGCGCGCGCAGCACCTTCGTACCGCGGCGGTTGAGATTCCCTCGCAACTGCTCTCCGCGGACGCCTCGTGACGCGAGCGCCTTGGTGCGGTGGCGCCCGGACAGGAACCCGTGCTCCAGCGCATGGGAGGGCGTGACCGCGAGGTTCTGCGCGCCGGCCACGAGCCGCAGATCGCCTTCGAACGGCTGCCGCCGCACGAGGTTGTAGGGCGTGTCGATCACAGTGATCCGGGGGTACCCTGCGGACGCGAGGATGCGGGCCTCCACCAGCCGCTCCGGGGTGAAGCCGTACGCGCCGAGCGCGCCGATCTTCCCGGCCTCGACGAGCCACTCGACCGTGGCCAGCGTGTCTTCGAGGTTGGTGGTCGCATCCAGCGTGGCGTCCAGGTACAGCACGTCGATGCGCTCGACGCCGAGCCGGGTGAGCGACCCCTCGACGGCGCGGACGAGGTTGACCGACCCCAGACCGGGGTTGTCGGCATGCGCTCCGATGCGGACGCTGAGGACGACGCGCTCCCGTTGGTCGCGCGACCGCAGCCACTGCCCGAGGATGTGCTCGCTCCGACCGCCGGAGAATCCGTCCGCCGTATGGATGGCGTTGCCGCCGAACTCCACGTAGCGATCGAGGATGCCGTGGCTCGTCTCGAGATCGACGTTCCACCCGAACTCCGCGGCGCCGAGCATCAACGGGAACGTCTCGTATCCGGTCTCGCCGATGGCGGTGCGGATGGACTCCCCCACACCGGGGCCGACGATGGGGATCGGGGCGGAGGGATGATCCTCGTGCTCGAGCGCGACGCGTTCCGCGTCGGGACCTGCGCCTACGCCGAACAACCGCATACTCTCACCCCCGCTGCGATCGGCTGGACCGATCGACATCACTGCTTCTCCGGCACCCCCCGGTGCGTACTTCGAGGGTATGCGACGTGCGCGAGCGTCCCGGCCAATCCGGGGAACGGCGCGCAAACTTCCCATAACGTTTCGATCACGGATCAAACGACGGAACCCGGGCCCCTCCCGACGGAGGGACCCGGGTTCCGTGCCGACCGTGTCCTACTCGGCGGCGGCGTCCTCGGCCGGAGCCTCGTCCGCGGCGGGTGCGTCGTCGAGCACGGGCTCGAGCGACAGCTTGCCGCGGTCGTCGATCTTCGTGATCTTGACGAGGATCTTCTGGCCGACGGAGAGCACGTCCTCGACGTTCTCCACACGCTTGCCACCGGCGAGCTTGCGCACCTCGGTGACGTGCAGCAGGCCGTCCTTGCCCGGCAGCAGCGAGATGAAGGCGCCGAAGGTGGCGATCTTCACGACGGTGCCGAGGAACTGCTCGCCGACCTCCGGGTTGGTCGGGTTGGCGATCGCGTTGACCTGGGCGCGGGCGGCCTCGGCCGAGGGGCCGTCGGTCGCGCCGATGTAGACGGTGCCGTCCTCCTCGATGGAGATCTGCGCACCGGTCTCGTCCTGGATCGCGTTGATCGTCTTGCCCTTCGGGCCGATCAGCTCACCGATCTTGTCGACCGGGATCTGGACGCTGATGACGCGCGGCGCGGTGGGCGCCATCTCGTCAGGCGCGTCGATCGCGGCGTTGAGGACGTTGAGGATGGTCAGACGAGCATCCTTGGCCTGGGTCAGCGCGCCCGCGAGCACCGACGACGGGATGCCGTCGAGCTTCGTGTCGAGCTGGATGGCGGTGACGAACTCGCTGGTACCGGCGACCTTGAAGTCCATGTCACCCAGCGCGTCCTCGGCACCCAGGATGTCGGTCAGCGCCGCGTAACGGGTCTCGCCGTTCACCTCGTCGGAGACCAGACCCATCGCGATGCCGGCGACGGGAGCGCGCAGCGGCACACCCGCGTTCAGCAGCGACAGGGTCGAGGCGCACACCGAACCCATCGACGTGGAGCCGTTGGAGCTGAGCGCCTCGGACACCTGACGGATCGCGTAAGGGAACTCCTCGCGGCTCGGCAGCACCGGCACGAGCGCGCGCTCGGCGAGGAAGCCGTGCCCGATCTCGCGACGCTTCGGCGAACCCACGCGGCCGGTCTCACCGGTCGAGTAGGGCGGGAAGTTGTAGTGGTGCATGTAGCGCTTGCTCGTCGTGGGCGACAGCGAGTCGATCTGCTGCTCCATCTTGAGCATGTTCAGCGTGGTGACGCCCAGGATCTGGGTCTCGCCGCGCTGGAAGATCGCGGAGCCGTGCACGCGCGGGATGACCTGCACCTCGGCGTCGAGCGGACGGATGTCCGCCAGGCCGCGGCCGTCGATGCGGGTGCCCTCGGTGAGGATGCGACCGCGGACGATCTTCTTCGTGACGGACTTGTACGCCGCGGAGAACTCCAGCGGTGCCGCAGCCGGGAGCGAGCCCGCCTCGGTGGCCTCGATGAGCTCGGCCTTGACGCGATCCTTGATCGCGTCGTCGGCGTTCTGACGCTCGCTCTTGTCCGCGATCTGGTACACGTCGCTCAGCTCGGCGAAGGCACGCTCGGACACGAAGTCATAGACCTCGTCGCTGTACGCGGGGAAGACCGGGTAGACGCCCGGCTCCTTCGACGCGGTGGCGGCGAGCTCGGCCTGCGCCTTGACGAGCTGGGCGATGAAGGGCTTCGAGGCCTCGAGGCCCTGGGCCACGATGGTCTCGTCGGGCTTGGTGGCGCCGGCCTTGATCAGGTTCCAGCTGCCCTCGGTCGCCTCGGCCTCGACCATCATGATCGCGACGTCTTCGGAGCCGTCGGCCTTGGTGACTACGCGACCGGCGACGATCAGGTCGAACACGGCCTCGGAGACCTGCTCGGCGGTCGGGAACGCGACCCACTGGTCCTCGTGCTGGCCGTGACCGGGGATGAACGCGAGGCGCACACCGGCGACGGGGCCCGAGAACGGCAGACCCGAGATCTGCGTCGACGCGGAGGCGGCGTTGATCGCGAGGGCGTCGTAGAACTCGCCCGGGGCGATCGAGAGGACCGTGATGACGATCTGGACCTCGTTGCGCAGACCGTCGACGAACGACGGACGCAGCGGACGGTCGATCAGACGGCAGACCAGGATCGCCTCGGTCGAGGGGCGACCCTCACGACGGAAGAACGAGCCGGGGATCTTGCCGGCGGCGTAGGAGCGCTCCTCGACGTCGACCGTCAGCGGGAAGAAGTCGAAGCCCTCACGCGGGTGCTTGCCCGCGCTCGTGGCCGAGAGCAGCATGGTCTCGCCGTCCAGGTAGGCGGCGACGGCGCCCTGAGCCTGCTGCGCGAGGCGGCCGGTCTCGAAGCGGATGGTGCGGGTGCCGAAGCGGCCGTTGTCGAGAACGGCCTCGGTGGCGGTGATTTCAGGACCTTCCAAGAGGTCTCTCCTTCTTTGTTTAGACTCGCGAATCCGTGTGACGCGCGAGCATGTTCAAAGGAGCGGAACGGAAGGGTTCGGGCGCGCGGGCACTCCCGCGAATCTCGCCTGCGCTGGCCACCAGTAGAAAGCCACCCGACGTGTGCCGAGGAACCCACCACAGGGGACCAGCTTCTCCGCCGATCGCTCCATGAGTCGATATGAAATTGTCGGATGACCGGGGTCACCCTCGACCACACTACCAGCGTGCGCCCTCAGTCCCGAGGGTTCCTCACGCGGTTCGGTCACGACACCCCACCGTCACCCGACGTTCACCGCGCGTCCGCCGGGGCGAGGGACGGGTCGGCTGTGCTGGACGCATGCGGATGTCGGTGATCGGTTGCGGGTATCTGGGAGCGGTGCACGCTGCGGCGATGGCCTCGCTCGGTCACGACGTCGTGGGCATCGACGTGGACGAGCGCAAGGTGGCCGACCTCGCCGCAGGCGCCGCGCCCTTCTTCGAGCCGGGCCTCGACGAGCTCCTCGACGCGGGGCTGCGATCCGGGCGGTTGCGCTTCGCCTCGGATGCGGCGGCCGCTTCCGGGGCGGATGTGCACTTCCTCGCCGTCGGCACCCCGCAGTCCGCCTCCGGTCCCGCGGCCGACCTCCGCTACATCCACGCGGCGATCGACGGGCTGCTCCCCCACCTGCGGCCGGGCGCGGTGGTGGCCGGGAAGTCGACGGTCCCCGTGGGCACGGCCGCGCGCCTCGCCCGTCGGATCGCACAGACCGGGGCGACGCTCGCCTGGAACCCCGAGTTCCTCCGGGAAGGCTGGGCCGTCCACGACACGCTCACCCCCGACCGCCTGGTGGTGGGGGCCGATGACACCCCGGAGGGTGCCGCCGCCGTCGACCTGCTCCGCCGCGTATACGCCGCGGCGATCGATGCGGGCTCCCCGTTCCTGGTCACGGACCTCGCCACCGCGGAGCTCGTCAAGGGTGCCGCCAACGCTTTCCTCGCGACGAAGATCTCCTTCATCAACGCCATGGCTGAGGTCGCCGAAGCGGCCGGTGCCGACGTCACCCTCCTCGCCGAAGCCCTCGGCCACGACTCACGCATCGGCCGCCGCTATCTCGGCTCCGGGATCGGGTTCGGAGGCGGCTGCCTCCCGAAGGACATCCGCGCGTTCGCCGCCCGCGCCGAGGAGCTCGGCCGCGGCGAGGCCGTCGCCTTCCTGCACGAGGTGGACGCCATCAATCTCCGCCGGCGTGATCGCGCCGTGCGTCTGGTCGTCGATGCCCTGGACGGCCTGGTCTTCGGGCGGAGGATCGCCGTGCTCGGCGCGGCCTTCAAACCCTTCAGCGACGACGTCCGCGATTCTCCCGCGCTGGAGGTGGCCGTGCGGCTGCGCGGACTCGGCGCGGATGTCGTGGTGACGGACCCGGCGGCGATCGAGAACGCCCGTGCGCGGCATCCGCAGCTCGGATACACGTCGTCCAGGGATGAGGCCCTGCGGGACGCGGACGCCGTCGTCGTCGTCACGGAGTGGGACGAGTACCGCCGCGAGCTCAGTCCGCAGCACGCCGGCGGGCTCGTGCGGGGCCGGATCGTGATCGACGGACGGAACTGTCTGGACGCCGCCGCCTGGCGAGCCGCCGGCTGGACGTACCGCGGGATGGGGCGACGCTGAGGGCTGCCGTCCCTCAGACCACGCTGGCGTCACGCTCGACGGAGGAGCGTCCCACGTAGACGTAGTCGTCGTGCTTCGCCCGACGGCCGTCTCCCGCGGCACGGCCGTGGAGTCGCCGCCACACCCACGGCAGCGCGTGCCGCCGCCACCAGGCCGCGCGGCCGATCGGCTCGTTCTCGTGCAGGGCCGCATCCAGCAGTCCGAGCGCGTCCGCGTGCGGCACCCCGAGCACCTCGGCGACCCGATAGGCGAGGAAGCGGTGTCCGCGACTGCTGAGGTGCACCAGGTCCTCGCCCCAGTGCTGCCGCTCCGCCAGCACCGGATGCAGATCCGTGTCGATGAGGATCGCACCGGTCCGCGCAGCGATCCCCGCGAGGGCCGTGGCGAAGGCGGAGAAGCGCCGGGTGTACAGCGCCGCCGCGCGTCGGTCCGGGAGGAACGGGGTGACCAGGACCACGTCGGCGCCGGTCGCGCGCACTCGCCGCACGGCGGCCTCCAGACTCGCGGCGAGCGCCGGCACGGCGGCACGGTGCTTCACGAGATCGTTGGCGCCCACCAGCACGGTGACCAGATCGGGTCGGAGCTCCAGTGCGCGCTCCAGTTGCGGGCCGCACACGTCGGCCACGCGCTTCGAGCGGACCGCGAGGTTGGCGTAGTGGAGGCCGCCCCGCGCGGCGAGGAGAAGGGCGAGCCGGTCCGCCCACCCGCGGAGTGCACCGTCCGGCCCGGGGTCGCACAGTCCCTCGGTCAAGGAGTCGCCGAGCGCGACCACCCGCCGCCACCGTCGCGACGGGGCGGGCGCGGCGGGTTCCGGTCGGACGAGGCGGCGAGCGCGCAGACGGCTGTCCACGGCGTGCAGCGCCCGCGCCTCCTCGAAGTGCCCCAGGAGCTGATCCCCGAGGTGCTCCCAGCTTCGTCCCTGCACAGCGCTCCAGCCCGCGTGCCCGAACGCTCGGCGGGTCTGCTCGTCCCCGGCGAGAGCGGTCACGCGTCGGCGGAGGTCGGCGAGGTCCCCGGGGCGGTAGAGCCAACCGTCCACGCCGGCCCTCACCAGATCGAGCGGCCCTCCGCGACCGGTGGCGACCACGGGCACCCCGCTCGCGTGGGCCTCCTGCAGCGTCTGGCCGAACGTCTCGCTCTCTCCCGGATGCACGAACACGTCGAAGGAGGCCAGCGCGGTGGCGAGCGCATCCCCGTCGAGCCTCCCGAGGAACAGAGCGTCGGGAAGCTGTTCCTGCAGCCGGTCCCGCCGTGGCCCGTCGCCGACGATGACCAGACGGGCGCCGGGGATGCCGTGCAGCGCGGCGAGATCCTCCACCTGCTTCTCGGCGGCGAGGCGTCCGACGTAGCCGATGACGATCTCCGCTCCCCATTCCGCTCGGAGCGCGTCGCTGCGCCGGGAGGGGTGGAAGCGCTCCGCGTCCACCCCTCTCCCCCAGGATCGGAGTCGGTCGACGCCGAGGTGACCCAGCTGCTGCGCGGATTCGGAGGACGGCGCGAGCGTGAGGGTCGCTCGCCGGTGGAGCCGTGCGATATGGGCGTGGGCCATGCCGGTCGTCGCGGCGACGCGATACCTCTCCGTGTATGCGGCCACATCGGTCTGGTAGGCCGCGACCGTCCCGATGCCGCCGCGTTCTGCGGCGAGCAGCCCGCGCCACCCGAGGGCGAACGGCGACGCCAGGTGGACGACATCGGGGCGGAAGCGGCCGAGCTCCGTTCCGATCCGACGGGTCGTCGCCGCGCCGACGCGGACATCCCGGTATCCGGGGAGTGGCACGCTGCGGATCGCCGTGACGGGGGCACCGTGCAACCGCTCCGGGATGCCCGTGGCGGCGGGAGCGAGCACACAGGCCTCGTGCCCTCGGCGCTCCAGGTGGCGGAGGATCTGCATCACGGATCCGGTCACGCCGTTCATGTGCGGAAGGAAGGACTCGGTGACGATCGCGACTCTCACACCCCCAGGATGACGGTGCACCTCGCCCCCGCTGCGAGAAACCGGCGTCGAGCACCGGATGTTCACCGGATGCTGGATCACGGGTCACCGGCTATCCGCGCGTTGGTTCCCGTTCACCGTCTCGGGGCAGGGTGGCGGGGTGTCGACAGACCTGCTCGCTGACGTCCTCGCCGGTCCCTGGAGCCTGGCCGCGATGAGCCTGCTCGTGCTCGGGGACGCGTTCTTCGTCGTCGTCCCCGGCGAGATCGCCGTGACAGCCCTCGGCGCGGTCGCGATGACGACCGGAACGCCCGCGCTCTGGGCGGTGGTGCTCTGCGCGGCGGGGGCGGCAGCGCTCGGTGACGCCTGCTGCTATCTGATCGGGTGCGTCGTCGGCACCGAGCGCTGGGGCTGGATGAGAGGCCGCCGCATGCGGCAGGCCCTCGGCTGGGCACGCGACCGGCTGGACCGCGGCACGGCCACGGTGCTGTTCACCGCTCGTTTCGTCCCGTTCGCCCGGCTCGCCGTGAACCTCGTGGCGGGCGCCTCCCGGATCCACCCGCCCCGCTACCTGGCACTCGTGACGCTGGCTGCGACCGGGTGGGCGGCGTACCAGGCCGCGGTCGGCGCGCTCGTCGCCGCGGTGCTGCCCGGCGGCGCCCTCGTCGCGGTCCCGGTGTCGGTCGCCCTGGCCGTCGGTCTCGGGCTCGGGCTCGACCGGTTCACGCGGGGACGGGAGCGGTGACCCTCGCCGCTGCTCCTGCCGTGCCCTAGGCTCGGGAGCATGAGCACCGAAGAAGGCGCCGGCTCCTCCTCGGAGGACATGAAGCGCAAGTTCAAGGAAGCGCTCGAGAAGAAGAACGCGCACCACCGGCAGGGCGAGGCCCACCTCGACGGCGATTCCGCCGTGCACGCCGCCAACGCCCCGCAGACGCGGCGCGAGTTCCGACGCAAGAGCGGTTGACCGTGCGGATGCGGGAGCCGGTCCACGGCTCCCGCATCCCTCTCCGCAGACACGGACATGCCCCGCGCCGAAAGGCACGGGGCATGTCGCTCTCGAGAGGCCCCCTGTCACTCTCCGGCGAGACCGCCGAGCATGTGGCCGAACGAGCGCCCCTCACCCAGGTAGGTCGCGGGATCGAAAGGGTCGACGACGGTGGCAGCCTCCCGGCGCGCGACCGCCTCGGCGAGTTCCCTCGCCCCCTTCTCGACGCGCTTCGCCAACGGTGCGACATCGTCTCCGGCGCCGCCCCAGTCGCTCGACGCCGCGAAGACCCCTGTGGAGACGGCCTCGGCGTGCAGGTAGGCGAACAGCGGACGGATCGCGTAGTCGATCGCGAGCGAGTGCCGCGGTGTCCCCGCGTTCGCCCCGATCAGCACGGGCTTCCCCGTGAGCGCGTCCGGGTCGAGCACATCGATGAACGACTTGAACAACCCGGAGTAGCTCGTGGAGAAGATCGGCGTCACCGCGATCAGCGCGTCGGCCGAGACGACGGTGTTGATCGCCGTCTCGAGTGCAGGCGGCGCGAAGCCGGTCAGCATGTTGTTCGTGATGTCATGCGCGTGGTCGCGCAGCTCGATCACGTCGACCGTGGCCTCGATGTCGCGCTCCGCGAGCGCCTTCACGGTCTCCGCTGCCAGTCGGTCGGCGAGCATCCGGGTGGACGACGGGTTGGAGAGACCCGCCGAGACGACGGCGATGCGACGCGTGGTCATGTCAGGCCTCCTTCCGGCCGAGTCCGAACGCGGCTCCCGCGGGAGCCGGCGTGTCCTGGTAGGGCGAGTCCCCGGTAAGGTTGTCGCCGCGGTTCGCGCCGGGACGCGCCTGCCGGGTCGGTCCGTTTCCGTAGGTCGCCTGCACGCGCGCGGCGTGGGTCGGCGCGTCGGGCACCGTGGACGGGCGGTCCTTCGCCAGCTCCTTGCGGAGCACCGGCACGACCTCGGAACCGAGGATGTCCAGCTGCTCGAGCACCGTCTTCAGAGGCAGGCCGGCGTGGTCGATGAGGAACAGCTGACGCTGGTAGTCGCCGTAGTGCTCCCGCATCGCCGCATAGCGGTCGATCACCTGCTGCGGCGATCCCACGGTGAGCGGGGTCATCTCGGTGAAGTCCTCCATGCTGGGACCGTGACCGTAGACCGGGGCGTTGTCGAAGTACGGGCGGAACTGGTTCACCGCGTCCTGCGACTTCGCCGCCATGAACACCTGGCCGCCGAGACCGACGATCGCCTGCTCCCGCGTGCCGTGACCGTAGTGCTCGAAGCGCTGACGGTACAGCTCGATGAGGCGCTGGTAGTGCTCCTTCGGCCAGAAGATGTTGTTCGCGAAGAACCCGTCACCGTAGTAGGCGGCCTGCTCGGCGATCTCCGGTGTGCGGATGGAGCCGTGCCACACGAACGGCGCGATGCCGTCGAGGGGACGCGGGGTCGAGGTGAAGCCCTGCAGCGGGGTGCGGAACTTGCCCTCCCAGTCCACGACGTCCTCGCGCCACAGCTTGTGCAGGAGCGCGTAGTTCTCGATCGCCAGCGGAAGCCCCTGGCGGATGTCCTGGCCGAACCAGGGGTACACCGGACCGGTGTTGCCACGACCGAGCATGAGGTCCATGCGGCCGTCCGAGACGTGCTGCAGCATCGCGTACTCCTCCGCGATGCGCACCGGGTCGTTCGTCGTGATCAGCGTCGTCGAGGTCGAGACAATGAGCCGCTCGGTCTGTGCGGCGAGCGCGGCGAGGAACGTGGTGGGACTGGACGACCAGAACGGCGGGTTGTGGTGCTCGCCGATCGCGAAGACGTCGAGTCCGACCTCCTCGGCATGCGTCGCGATGGCCAGCGTCGCCTTGATCCGCTCCTGCTCGCTGGGGGTGACTCCCGTGGTGGGGTCGCGGGTGATGTCGCTGACCGACATGATGCCGAACTGCATCGCCTGCGCGCCTGACTGCTCGCTCATGATTGCTCCGTGTTCTCCGAATCGGATGCTCGACATCCGGTTCTATTCATTTGAATGTAATTGGGTCAACGCGTGCAGGGCAACTTTATTCCCGGCCGGTAGCCTCGGAGAATGAGCACCACCGGAGTCGGGACGACGGGGTCCAGCACAGGGCCGGTCGACCGCAAACGCCGACGCGTGCCCTTCTGGGACAACGCGCGGTACGCCTGCATCGTCCTCGTGGTCCTGGGGCACGCGATCCAGCGCCTCATCTACGACTCGGACATCGCCTTCGCCCTCTACCTGGCGCTGTACGCCTTCCACATGCCGGCGTTCGCGATCATCTCGGGCTACTTCTCCAAATCGGGCTCCCCCACCCGGACGCAGATGGCCCGCGTCATCACCGACATCATCCTCCCCTACGTCATCTTCGAGGCCCTCTGGACGCTCACCAAGTGGCTCGTGGAGGGAGAGACCACCCCGAACCCCACTCAGCCCAGCTGGACGCTCTGGTTCCTGCTCGCGCTCGGGATCTTCCGCCTCGTCCTCCCCTACCTCGCCCTGCTGCGCTGGCCGTTGCTGTGGACGGTGGTCATCTCCGTCGGCGCGGGCTATCTCCCGAACGTCGACAGCACCTTCTCGCTCTCGCGCACCCTGGGCCTGCTGCCCTTCTTCGCCCTCGGCTGGTGGCTCAGGGAGCGCAACATCGTCGACCGCCTGCGTCTCCTCGACTTCCGCCCGTGGTGGGTCCGGATCACCGCCGTCGCCGTCCTCGGCACCGCCGGGTGGGCTGCGTGGAACTGGCTCCCCGTCTGGCAGGCCACCGATCTGCGGCATTGGCTGTTCTACGAGGCCTCCTACTCCGACCTCGTCGGGGACCAGTGGTGGGCCGGCGGCATCCGTTTCGCGCTCCTGCTCCTCGCCGTCGTCCTCTGCGCTGCGTTCTTCGTCCTCATCCCCCGCGGGTCCTACTGGTGGACCACCTTCGGCCAGTACACGATGTACGTCTATCTCCTGCACTCGTTCGTGCTCTACCCGTTCCGCGAGAGCGGCGTGCTGCGCGACCTCGAGCCGACCTGGTTCTGGCTCCCTGCGGTCACGGCGCTCTCGGTGGTCCTCGCACTGCTGCTCGCGACCACGCCCGTGCGGCGGGTGTTCCGTCCGCTCGTGGAGCCGCGGCCGCGGTGGCTGTTCGCCGATCCCGAGCTCGCGTCGCGGGAAGGCCGCCGCAACGATCCGACCGGATCCCGGCGTCCGCGATGACAGCCGCCCACCCCGCGTCCGAGGTCAGGGATCGGCTCGTCGCCATCGCCGACTCCCAGGGTTTCGCCGCGCACGGGCTCCACGTGCGCATCGGCGAGGACACCGCAGGTCACCGCTGGGCACCCGACGTCCGGGAGGACGTGCACTCGATCGCGAAGGGCGTCTGCGTGCTGGCCACGGCCCTCGCCGCCGACGACGGACTGATCCGCCTGGACGACACCGTCGCCACCCTCCTCCCGGACCACGAGCTCGGCGACGGTGTCGCTCAGGTCACCCTGCGTCACCTGCTGTCGATGTCGAGCGGCATCGACCTTCCGTGGTCCGAGACACTGATGACGGACTGGCCGGATCTGGCCCGCGAGTTCCTGCGACGGCCCTCGCGCGGGCGTGTGTTCCAGTACTCCAACGCGAGCACCTATACCGCGATGACCGCCCTCGCGACCCGCGTGGGCGACATCGGCGACTACCTCTCGACGCGCCTCTTCGCCCCGCTCGGCATCGAGGACGTGGTCTGGTCGCGATGCCCGAACGGACGCATCGAGGCGGGTGGCGGCCTGCCGCTCCGCACCGAGGAGGTCGCGCGCCTGGGGCTGCTCATCCGCGATCGCGGCTCCTGGCAGGGTCGTCGACTGGTCGCCCCGGAGTGGATCGACGCGATGCACGAGGACGGCGTCGTCGCGGGCGTCAACCCGGGCTACGACCGCTATGCGCTCGCGGGCTGGCAGGGTCCGGGGCGGGCGTGGCGGCTGCACGGGGCCCACGGCCAGCTGCTGCTGTTCCTCGGCGACGCGGTGGTGACGGTGACCGCTCACGATCACGCCGGAGCGGATGCGTTCGCCGCGGACGCCGTCGCCGTCCTCGAAGACGTCGCCGCCGGCTGAGTCCTGCTCAGGCGAACAGCTCCGCCCCCACGTACGAACCCGGTCGCGCGCCCGGCGGGATCGCCCAGATGCCTGAGCCCACGTGACGGATGTACTCGTTGAGACGGTCGGTCGACAGTCGGCGCTGCAGGCTGATGAACTGGGCGGGATCACGCTGGTAGGACAGGAAGAACAGCCCGGCGTCGAGTCGCCCGAGGGCGTTGTTGCCGTCGACGTAGTTGTACCCACGGCGCAGGATGCGGATGCCGTCGTTCTGCTCGGGATGCGCGAGCCGGACGTGACTGTTCGCATCGATCTTCGTGCCGCGGAAGTCCGGGGCCGTGAACTCGTCACCGCCGGAGAGCGGCGCCCCCACGCCCTTGTCCCGTCCGATGATCGTGTCCTGCTCGGCCAGCCGCACCCGGTCCCAGGTCTCGATGAGCATGGCGATCTTCCGCGCGACGAGGTACGAACCGCCGGCCATCCAGGACGGCTCGTCGTCGGTCGAGACCCAGACGTGGTCCGCGAGCGCCGTGGCGTCGTCGGCGAGGATGTTGGCCGTGCCGTCCTTGAAGCCGAAGAGGTTGCGCGGCGTCGCCTGGCCGGCCGTGGTACGAGAGGTCTTACCGAATCCGAGCTGCGACCAGCGCAGGCGCGCCCGCCCGAACGCGATGCGGCTGAGGTTGCGGATCGCGTGAACCGCGACCTGGGGGTCGTCGGCACAGGCCTGGATGCACAAGTCGCCGTGCGACGCCGCGGGATCGAGGTCGTCCCCGAGGAAGGCCGGAAGCCGCTCGAGACCGGGTGGCCGCTGGGCGGCGAGACCGTAGCGATCGCCGTCCTCGTTCTCGAACAGTCCAGGACCGAACCCGAACGTGAGGGTCAGGCCCGCGGTGGGGAGCCCCAGCGCCTCCCCCGTGTCATCCGGGGGCGCTTCGGCGGGACCGTTCACCGCGCCGCTCGCACTCACCTCCAGGCCCTGCGTCATCCGCGCCGCGGCGTACGACCAGTCCTGCAACAGGGAGATGAGGTCGTCCCGGTCGGTGCGGGGCATCATGTCGAAGCTCGCGAAGTGCAGGTGGTCCTGCACGGGCGTCGTGATGCCCGCCTGGTGCGCGCCGAAGAACTCGTACCGCGACTCGGCGTCTTCCGCGGCTCGTGCGCGTCCGAGCGCCACGCCGCCGGCCGTCCCGGCCCCGAGGCCGACGGCCAGGCCCGCGACCCCGCCGCCGACGGCCAGCCCGAGCAGCCCGCGGCGGCTGAGACCGCCGCCGGAGGGCGCAGTAGGCACCCCCGCTGATGCCTCGTGGGCCTCCGGTTCCGACTCGTTCACGTCCATGCCTGCCCGTGCACCGTCGTCAGTCGAGCACCGTGCCGGTGAGCTGCGAGAGCGGCTCCGCCAGGGCGTTGATGAGATCGGTGAACTCCCGCTTGTCCGCTTCGGTCAGCTCGCCGTACCCAACGAAGCCCTCTGCGAGCGAGCCGTGCGCGGCGAGGGACTCCTCGAGGGCGGTGTATCCGGTCTCGATCTCGGAGACGAGGGCCTCGCCGTCGTCTCCCTGCGCCGCGGCGAAGTCCTGCACCAGCGAGAAGGCCATCTTGGAGCCCTCGACGTTCGCGGCGAAGTCGAAGAGATCCGTGCCGGACCACCAGTCCTCCTCGCCGGAGATCTTGCCGGTGGCCACCTCGTCGAGCAGGGCGATCGCGCCGTTGGAGATGCCGCCGATCCCCTGGTCGTCCAGTGCGGTGGTGAAGTCGTCCGAGTGCACGTAGTCGTACAGCTCCTGCACGTCGGCCAGGAGCAGGTCGCCGTAATCGGCGCGCTCCGCGGGCGTGGACGGCGCCCAGTCCTGCCATGCCGGGGTCTCTCCGTCGGCGTTCAGCGCGTCCTCCGCCGGCACCCAGAGGTCCTTCTCGATGCGGTGGAAGCCGGTCCAGTCCAGGCCCTCGGCCACCGCATCGACCTCTCGATAGTCGATCCGCGGGTCGAGGTCCCCGAGCGCCTCGGCGACGGGCTCGATGCGCTCGTAGAACGCCCTCGTCTGTGGGAAGAGCGTGCGGGCGGTCTCGTCGTCGCCGGACTCGTAGGCGGCCACGAGGTCTTCCACGGCCGGCACGAGCTGCCCGACCTGATCCTTCACGAACGCCCCGTAGAGATCGACGGCCTTCTGCTTCTGCTCGGCGTCGGGGCCGTCCACCGCCACGCGGTCTCCGGTCACCGTGAACGAGGCCCGGCCGACACCGTCGCCGACCATGCCCGGCTTGCAGAGCGTGAAGTACTCGCCCGGCTGGGCGACCACCGTGAGGGTGCGGGACGCAGCCGGGGCGATGTTCTCGACCTCGCCGACGATCCGCAGACCGTCCTCGGCCAGCAGGTAGAACTCGGAGACCTGGTCGGTGTCGTTCTTCACATCGAACGTCAGCGTCCCGCTCTTCGCGGTGGACGCCGAGACGGCGCAGTCCGTGGCGGTGGATGAGACGTCGAACGCCGCCGTCGCCTGGGCATCGCTCTTCGCGACGCAGCCGCTGAGGAGGAGGACGGCGGTGCCCGCGGCGGCTGCCGCGGCGAGGACCCGGTGCGAGGTGATCATGCTGCTCCTTGCTGTGTGAGGGAGGACGTCGGGGTGGCGGCGGAGGCGCCGCGCGTCGAGGGGCGTGCCGAGCGGAGGCCGCGGAGGTAGAGCCCGCCCACGACGAGGATGTAGAGACCCCAGGCGAGCACCTGCAGCCAGGTCATGGCGGGCATGAAGCCGACCGTGGCCTGCAGGACGGAGGCCAGCGCGCCGCCGGGAGTGATCGCCGCCGACACGTCGAACGCCCAGCCGAACGGGAAGCCGGCCGCGCCCACGGCGACGGCGCCGGTGGCCGGGTCGAGCGGAGCGGCGGCGGTGAAGGGACCGGGAAGTGCTCCCGCCTCCTGCAGATCCATCAGAGCGTAGGCGAGGACACCGGCCGCGACGATCACGAGGAAGCCACCCGTCCAGGCGAAGAACCGCCGCAGGTCCAGGCGCAGCGCCCCGCGGGAGATGAGCCAGCCGAGCAGGACGGCCACGGAGAGTCCCAGGAGCGCGCCGAGGAGGGCCGAGGGGGCATCGCCGAAGGACTGCACCATCGACCACAGCAGCAGCGTGGTCTCGATCCCCTCCCGGGCGACGGAGACGAAGCCGATCGCGATGAGCGCCCAGAGACCGCCCACCGTCAGCGCGCGGTCGATGCCGCCCTCGAGGGTCGCCTTCATGGTGCGGCCGGCACGCTGCATCCAGAAGATCATCCACGTCACCATCGCCACCGCGACGAGGGACAGCCCGCCGCCGATCAGCTCCTGCGCCTGGAACGTGAGTTCGTAGGCCCCGAAGGTGAGGATCGCGCCGATGCCCAGAGCGAGGGCGACCGCAAGGCCGACCCCGGCCCACATCTTCGGCAGCGCGTCACGGCGACCGAGACGGCGGAGGTAAGCGACGAGGATGCCGACGACGAGCGCGGCTTCGAGACCCTCGCGGAGTCCGATGAGGAAGGTGGCGAGCACGGGAGACACTCTCTGGCAGGCGACTGAGGTAAGGCATCCCTTACCGACGAGACTCTAGCACCGTGATCGGCGCCCGCCCGACACCGGCCACCGAAGTAATGGAATGCAACAGAGCATCCTCGGGCCTCATCCGCGACATAGCCTCGGTCCATGGCTGAACTCTCGCTCCCCATCCTCGACCTGTCCCAGCTCGACGACGGCCCCGAGGCCGCGGCGCGTTTCCGCGACGACCTCCGCGCGGCCACGCACGATGTCGGCTTCTTCTACCTGACCGGCACCGGCATCTCTCCCGAACTGGAAGCGCGGCTGCATCAGGCCGCCCTCGACTTCTTCGCTCTGCCGGAGGAGGACAAGCTCGCGATCGAGAACGTCAACAGCCCGCACTTCCGCGGCTACACCCGGATCGGCGGGGAGCGGACGCAGGGCAAGGTCGACTGGCGCGAGCAGATCGACATCGGCCCCGAACGCGAGCCGGTCGAAGGGGGCCCCGCCTTCAACCGCCTCACCGGACCGAACCTCTGGCCCGCCGCGCAGCCGGAGCTCAAGGAGGTCGTCACGGAGTGGCACGACACCCTCACGGAGATCGCCCGCAAGCTCCTGCGCGCCTGGGCCCTCACCCTCGGGGCGGAGGAGAACTACTTCGACGAGCCGTTCCGCGATCCGTCCACCCTGATCAAGATCGTGCGATACCCGGGAACGAACGAGCCGGAACCGCAGCAGGGCGTCGGTGCGCACAAGGATTCCGGCGTGCTGACGCTGCTCTGGGTGGAGCCGGGCAAGGGCGGACTCCAGGTCGAGCGTGACGGCGAGTGGGTGTCGGCTCCCCCGGTGCCGGGCGCCTTCGTCGTCAACATCGGCGAGCTGCTCGAGTACGCCACCGGCGGCTACCTCAAGGCGACGAACCACCGGGTGATCTCGCCGCGGGCGCCCGAGGAGCGCATCTCGATTCCGTTCTTCTTCAACCCGGCGCTCGATCAGCAGCTCCCGTTGCTCGAGCTCCCTGCCGACCTCGCCGCCGAGGCGACCGGAGTCACCGAGGACCCGAGCAATCCGATCCACGCGACCTACGGCGAGAACGCCATGAAGTCCCGACTGCGCGCACACCCCGACGTGGCGGCCATCCACCACCCTGATCTCGTGGGTGCCACCGCCTGACGGGGTCTCAGAACGACGTCTTGCCGCCCAGGGCGACGATCTCCCGCAGCGCCTGGAGGTGCGCTGCGAAGGCGTCTCGGCCCGTGCTCGTCGACCGCACCCACGTGCGCGAGCGCCCGCCGACGGTCCCCTTGCGCGCGGTCACGTATCCCGCCGCCTGCAGATGGGTGATCGCCTTGCTCAGGGGCGAGTCGCCACACTGCAGCATCTCGCGCAGCGCCGCGAAGTCGAGTTCCATCCCGTCTCCCAAGCCCGCCATGAGCGAGAAGCGGATCGGGGACGCGAAGTTGTCATCCAACCGCGTTCGCGGGTGCGGGACGGCATGGGAGTCAGTCACGTTCCGCACGTCCCGGGATGCAGGTGACCACCGCGAAGCACACGATCACGGCAACCCCACCCCAGACTCCGGCCCACCCCGCATCGCCGAGCACTCCCGCACCCAAGACGAGGGTCACCGGAACGCACGCGGCGAGCAAGAAGACGAGCACATGCGGCCACCGCCACGACGCGCCGATCGCCGGCAGCCCGACCTCCGAGGTCGAGACCGCTATCCACGCCACCAGGCAGAGCATCACGAGCAGCGAGATCGCGCTTCGCAGCACATCGTCCGGCGATCCCGCCAGCATGGTCAGCACTCCGATCGCGATGCCGACCAGGGCGGTGCCCCAACGACGTGGGCCCTTAAGAGCGACGGGACCCGGGCGGGAACGGTGCGAGTCGTTCGACGCTCGGAGGAGCTGCACGACTCCGTGCCCCCCGATGCCGACGAGCACCACGGCGGCGGGAAGGAGTACCACGGCTTCGGGGAGCCGCGTGTCCAGGGCGGCGAAGCCGAACACCACGAGTGCGCCGATGAGAACCGCTCCCCCTCCGAGCAGGAACGGCAATCGTGAACGCGTCATCCGCCACTGCAGCCCGGTGCGCTGCGCCATCCCGCTGGACAACTGCCCCCACACGAGGAAGGTGAACAGGACGATCTGCGACGCCAGCACATCGCCGCGCCGGAGAACGAGTGCGAAGGCGACGAGGTAGGCGGCCGTCACCACCGCGTTGCCGATCTCCAGCCGCGCGAGCGCACGCCGGTCGACCGCGCGATCGCGGCGCTCGACCACCGCCTGGGCCGCTGCCAGGTACTGACTGGCGGTCTCGGAGTCCGGCGGGGCCAGAGGGTCCTGACCAGCGATCGGTTTCTGCTCCATCGTGGCCTCCCCGACTTTCCTGGTGGAAAGCTCTAGAACTTTCCTACCGGAAAGTGATGGCCAGGACAAGTCCGGACATGACGAAGGCCGCCCCACACCGTGGGGCGGCCTTCTCAAGAATGTTCTGCGCGATTGAACGCGGGGTCCGTGGTGCCTTATCGGCGAAGACCAAGGCGTGCGATCAGCGAGCGGTAACGCTCGATGTCGACGCTCTGGAGGTAGCCGAGCAGACGACGGCGCTGACCCACGAGCAGGAACAGACCACGACGCGAGTGGTGGTCGTGCTTGTGCTCCTTCAGGTGCTCGGTGAGGTCCTTGATGCGCTGCGTCAGCATCGCGGCCTGCACCTCGGGGGATCCGGTGTCACCGGGGTGCGTCGCGTACTCTTCGATGATCGCCTTCTTGACGTCTGCTTCCAGTGCCATAGATTCGATCCCCTCTCTGCTTGTTGCGCGGCGCCCGACGCCTGATGCGTGAGCTCTCTTTATCCGCGGCCGATCGAACGGCAACCTGACGAGTCTACCAGCCCGGACGACCACGGCGGGACACGGCGCCCGGGACGAGGCGCGTGGGGTCAACTAGGCTCGGGATGTGCAGAAGAAGACCGCCCTGTGAGCTCCCGACGCGGCCATCTGATCGACCTGACTCCGCTGAAGGCGAGCCCGGCCTTCGCCCGGATGTGGATCGGCTCGACACTCGCCGGCATCGGCGGTCAGCTCACCATCGTGACCGTGATGCTGCATGTGTTCGATCTGACCGCGAGCACGTTCGCCGTCTCGATGATCGCCGTCGCGGGCCTCCTCCCGATGATCCTCGCCGGCCTCTACGGCGGGATGCTCGCCGACGCGTTCGACCGGCGGCGGGTCGCGCTCATCGCCGCCACCGTGACCTTCGCCTCCACGGGGCTGCTCGCGGCGCTCACCTGGACCGGCACGGAGACGATCTGGTGGCTGTACGCGCTGAGCATCGTGAACTCGGCGGCGAACTCCGTCGGCATGGCCACGCGGACCGCGATCGTCCCCCGGCTCATCCCCCGCAGCATGCTCGCGGCCGCGTCCGCGCTCAACGGCGTCGCGTTCGGGCTCACGGTCATGGCGGGTCCGGCCCTCGCCGGGCTCCTGGTGGCGCTCACCGGATACGGCTGGACGTACACGATCGACGTCGTGCTCATGCTGTCGATGTTCCTCGGCCTGTGGACGCTCCCCGCCCTGCGACCCGAAGGCGACATCGTGCGCCCCGGCCTCGCCTCGCTCGTCGACGGCTGGCGCTTCCTCCGCCGCGCGGGCAACATCCGGATGCAGTACGTCATGGACATCATCGCGATGACGTTCGGACAGCCGCTCGTGCTCTTCCCGGCACTCGGCACGGTCATCCTCGGCGGCGGGGCCTTCACCACCGGCATCCTCACGGCGGCGGTCGCCGTCGGCACCTTCTCCTCGAGCCTGTTCTCCGGGCGCGTGGTGCAGTACCGGTGGCACGGCCGCGGCATCGCCCGCGCGGGGGAGGCCTACGGCGCCGCCATCGCCTTGTTCGGCCTCGTCCTCCTGATCGGCGCGTTCTCCGCGACGCCTGCCGGAGAAGACCGACCGCACGTCGCACTGATCGTCGCCGCCTGCGTGGCGCTGGCCCTCTCCGGCGCGTCGGACAACGTCAGCTCGATCTACCGCAACACCATGATGCAGGCGGCGGTGCCGGACGCCATGCGCGGACGCCTGCAGGGCCTGTTCGTCGTGGTGGTGACCGGTGGCCCCCGCGTCGGCGCCCTCTACGCCGGGACGCTCGCGACGCTGACGTCACTGTGGTTCCCGCCGCTGCTCGGAGGGATCATCGTGATCGCCCTCGTCGCGGTCCTCGCCCGGCGGCATCCTCGTTTCCGCGACTACGACGCAGAGAACCCCGAGCCCTGACGGGCCCGGGGTTCACAGGGTCTGCGCGTCAGTCCTGCTGCAGCGCACCCTGGAGGTCGAGCGTGATCGTGACGTCCTTGCCGACGAGCACGCCGCCGGTCTCCAGCGCGGCGTTCCAGGTGAGGCCGAAGTCCTCGCGGTTGATGACGGTCTTGGCGGAGGCGCCGGCCTTGTAGTTGCCCCACGGGTCGCTGCCGAAGCCGCCGAAGTCGAGCTCGAAGGTGACCGGCTTCGTGATGCCGCGGATGGTGAGGTCGCCGTCGACGAGGAAGTCGCCGCCCTCGACGCGGGCGCCGGTCGAGACGAACTCCATGGTCGGGAAGTTCTCGGTGTCGAAGAAGTCGGCGGAGCGGAGGTGCTGGTCGCGACCCTCGTCCTTGGTGTCGACGGAGGTCACGTCGACGGAGGCCTCGACCTTGGCTTCGAGGGGGTTCTCCGGAGCCACGAGCGTCGCGCTCTTCACACCGAAGGTGCCGCGCACCTTCGAGATCATCATGTGGCGGACGCTGAACGTCACCTCGCTGTGGGACGGGTCGAGGACCCAGGTGCCGGGGCGGTAACCGGGGATGTCGATGCTGCTCATGATTGCTCCTCAGGAGACGTCGGCCGCGGCGGCGGCGAAGGGATGGCACCGCGATCGTCCGCGGCACCCTTCCGACAACATACATTCACTCGCATGTATTCCCGTGACGAACAGAAATGTCTCGACATGCAGAAGCGCCCCGCACCACGGGGTGCAGGGCGCTTCGGAGCGACGAAGTCAGCCGACGGCGACGAGATCGATGATGAAGATCAGCGTCTTGCCGGAGAGGAAGTGTCCTCCCCCGGCCGGGCCGTACGCGAGGTGCGGCGGGATGATCAGCTCGCGGCGGCCACCGACCTTCATTCCGGGGATGCCGTCCTGCCAGCCCTGGATCAGGCCGCGGAGCGGGAACTGGATGGTCTCCCCGCGACCCCACGACGAGTCGAACTCCTCGCCGGACTCGAACTCCACACCGGCGTAGTGGACGGTCACGGTGTCGCCGGGCTTGGCCTCGGCGCCGTCACCCTCGATGATGTCGCGGATGACCAGTTCTGCGGGGGCAGGGCCGGTCGGGGCGTCGAACTCGGGCTTTGTGCGATCAGTCATGGCTCCATCCAACCCGACCGTCGCGCGGCCGGTCAACGCGACGGCACCTGCTCACAGCGAACACCTCGCCGAGGGACTCCGCTCCGAAGTCCCCCGGGGCTCTTGACAGTTCGCGGGACGCGGGTGCACCCTGGTGGCAGATCAACTCAGCGCCCGGGAGACATGCAGGCATCGCCGCAGCACCGGGCGCTGAGTCTGTCTGCGGGGGCGCCGCTCAGTAGGCCAGCAGCGCGGCGCGTGCCGCCCTGGTCCGGATCAACAGGGCACGCTCGTCCTCGACGGCGAGCGGGTCTCGTCCGGTGATCGCCCGCTGGCGGACCGCGGCCAGAGCCGTCGCATCCTTGATGAATTCGCGCATCAGCGGCCGGCGGTCGCCGCGCAGCTGCGCGGCCCAGGCGAGCCCCACCTTGCGCCCGGCCGGCGTGGCCAGCATCGTGACCTCCTCCGGCGTGAACCAGCCGGCGGCCGCATACTCGGCCAGGCGGGCCCGGGTGAGCCGCGCCTCCTCCCTGCGCAAGGCGATGATCCCGAGGATGAAGCCGATGAACAGCGGTACCTGCAGGGTGAAGTAGAGGCCGAAGAAGTCCGCGAATGTGGCCGATCCGTTCCACAGTGCGTGCAGGAGGATCGCCCCGACCATGCCGAGCAGACCTGCTCCGGCGGCCGCTCCGGCGGAGGCGTGCCGGCGGGCCACGAGGCCGATCGCGAAGCCGGTCAGCGAGGTGAACATCGCGTGCGCGAACGGCGACAGCACCGCCCGCACGATGAACGTGACGCCGAGCTGCTCCCCGCCGCCCTCGATGAGGCTGATGGCGAAGTACTGGATGTTCTCGGTGAACGCGAAGCCTGCACCGACGAGCGCCCCGTAGACGACGCCGTCGACCGGCCCGTCGAAGGACCGCCGCGCGAGCAGGAAGATGAGGAAGACCCCGAGGCCCTTCCAGAACTCCTCGACGATGGGGGCCTGCACCACCGCCGAGAACTCCTCGGACCGGATGCCCAGCAGCATCGTGAGCCCGATGTCGACGAGGAGCGTGAGGCCGACGGCGGCGACCGCACCCCAGGCGATGGCGAATGCGACGAGGCGCTTGGGCTCGGGCTCCCAACGGTCGATCATGCGCACTCCGAGGAAGACGATCGTGAGCGGGATCACAGCCAGGACGAGCCCGATCACCGAGGCGGTCGGGCCGAGGGCCCAGCCGAAATAGCCGATGAGTGCGAGCAGCAGGAAGCCGAGGAAGCCGAAGAGCCACAGCGAGATCGTGCGGCCCTTCTTGTTCGGCACCGGGAGAGCCGGCAGCGACTCCGCGGGCGACGGCGCGACCGGCGCCGGCGGTGTGTAGGGCGTGGGTTGCGCGAGAGCCGACGCATAGCCCGGCTGCTGTCCGTAGGACGGCGGCAGGTAGGGCGATTGCGCGTACTGCGCGGCGGAGTACGCCGAGGGCTGTGGTGGTGTCCCCGCCGGGGGCGTGTATCGCGCGGGCTGCTGGGGGTCGGACGGTCCTCCGAAGGTCATGGTCAAAGCTTATGGGGCACAAGCATCCGCGCCGGGCTCTGGGGGCTTCCTCCACCCGACCGGCCGCGGGCACCCGGTAGCGTAGAACCATGCGGTTCGCTCACCTGTGCCGTCCAGACTCCTCCCGTGCGGTTCTCGCCGTGGTGGAGGGCTCGGACGCCATCCTCGTCTCCGATCTCCTGTCCGACGCGCCTGCCACCCTGCAGCAGCTGATCGAGCGAGGGGACGCCGGACTCGACGAGCTCCGCGCCGCCCTCCGCGACGGCACGGCCCCGCGCCACCCGCTGACCGGCTGGGGTTTCGCCTCCGCGGTCATCGCGCCGCCGGCGGTGCTCGCCGTCGGGCTCAACTATGCCGCCCACTCCAGCGAGCTCGGCCTCAAGACCGACGCCGCGCCGACCGTGTTCACCCTGTGGCCCAACTCGCTCACCGGTCACGATCAGACGACCTCCTGGCCGCGGAGCCTCAGCGAGGCCGTCGACTACGAGGCCGAGCTGGGCGTGCTCATCGGCACCCCCGCGAAGGACGTCCCGGAGGCGGACGCCCTCGCGCACGTCTGGGGTTACACCGTGGTCAACGACATCACCGCCCGGAACATCCAGTTCTCCGAGGCGCAGTGGTCCCGTTGCAAGTCGTTCGACGGCTTCACCCCCACCGGCCCGTTCGCGGTGACCGCCGACGAGATCGCCGACCCGCAGGACCTCCACATCTGGACCGTCGTCGACGGGCACACCGTGCAGGACGCCAGCACCGACCAGATGGTGCGTTCGGTGGCGAAGCTCATCGCGCACCTCTCCCAGTCGCTCACGCTGCTGCCCGGTACCCTGATCTCGACGGGCAGCCCGGGTGGCGCCGGCTACTCCCGCGACCCGCAGATCTTCCTCCGCGACCGCTCGACCGTCACGGTCGGCATCGACGGGATCGGCGAGCTCACGACGCACTGCCGCATCCTCGACTGACTCGGACACGACGAAGGGGACGGGAGCTGCGAGCTCCCGTCCCCTTCCCGTATCCGGTCGACGCTCAGATCTGGATGAGGTCGTCCGGGGTGACGATCGGGATGGCCGCGGTGACCGCCTCCAGGCCCGACAGGCGGGCAGGAGAGAGCTGCTTGGTCACCTCGTCGCGGGACATGAGCCCGGCCTCGACCACCAGGTCGGCGACGTTGCGGTTGGTCAGCAGAGCCGTCTTGGCCAGAGCCGCGGCCGCCGCGTAGCCGATGAAGGGCGTGAGCGCCGTGATGACGCCGACCGACGCGCCGACCATCGCGCCCAGACGGTCGCGGTTGGCGGTGATGCCCTCGACGCAGTTCACGCGCAGCGTCCACATGGCCTGACGCATCCAGGTGATCGACTGGAAGATCGAGTGCGCGATGACGGGCTCGAAGGCGTTGAGCTGGAGCTGACCGCCCTCGACGGCCATGGTCACCGTCATGTCGGCGCCGACGACCGCGAAGGCCACCTGGTTCACGACCTCCGGGATCACCGGGTTGACCTTGCCGGGCATGATGCTGGAACCGGCCTGCCGTGCGGGCAGGTTGATCTCGCCGAGGCCCGCCTGCGGACCGGACGACAGCAGCCGCAGGTCGTTGCAGATCTTCGAGAGCTTGATGGCGTTGCGCTTGAGCGACGACGAGAACGACATGAAGGCGCCCGTGTCGCTCGTGGACTCGACGAGGTCGGTGGCCGTCTCGAGGTCGAGCCCCGTGATCTCGCGCAGGTGCTTCAGCACGGCCGGCGCGTAGTCGGGGTGGGTGGTGATGCCGGTGCCGATGGCGGTCGCGCCCATGTTGATCTCGAACATGAGCGAGGCGTTCTCGGTGAGGCGGCTGTGATCCTCGCCCAGGGTCGTGGCGAAGCCATGGAACTCCTGGCCGAGAGTCATGGGCACCGCGTCCTGGAGCTGGGTCCGGCCGACCTTGAGGATGTCGTGGAACTCCCCCGCCTTGCCGAGGAACGCCACGCGCAGGGCGTCCAGTTCGTCGAGCAGCGAGCGCAGCGTCAGCGAGAGGCCGATCTTGACCGCGGTCGGGTAGACGTCGTTGGTCGACTGGCTGCGGTTCGTGTGGTCGATCGGAGAGAGGAAGGCGTAGTCGCCCTTCTCGCGTCCGGCCATCTCGAGCGCGATGTTGGTGATGACCTCGTTCGCGTTCATGTTCGTCGAGGTGCCGGCGCCACCCTGGATGACGCCGACGGTGAACTGATCGTGGAACTCGCCGTCGATGACGCGCTGCGCCGCGCGGTCGATGAGGTCGGCGCGCTCGGCGTCGAGGACCCCGATCTCCTTGTTGGCCCTCGCGCTGGCCTGCTTCACCATCGCGAGCGCGATCACCAGTTCGGGGTACACCGAGATGGGGCGCTTCGTGATCGGGAAGTTCGCGTCGGCGCGGGCGGTGTGAATCCCCCAGTACGCCTCGGCGGGAATCTCCATGCTCCCCAGCGAATCGGTCTCGGTACGGGTATTGGCGGGCGCGGCAGAAGCCATGTCACATCCTCGTGGGTCGTGGCGAACGGAAAGGTCGGGGGATGCGTCCAGTCTACGCCGGTCCCTGCGGGGGTTTTCTGGAGAACGCCTCCAGGCGTCCTTCCGGCGTCAGCGCCGCCATGCGGGCGACCCACTCCTCGGAGAAGTAGTCGCCGGTCGGCGCATCGACCACCGGGACGACGGTGTGCGTGATGGTCTCCGGCCGCACGTGCACGAGCTGGAACGCCTGGGCGGCGTCCATGCCGTTCACCTCAGACGCGGGGCGCGCGACGTTCATCGTGTAGCAGGTGGCGGACGCCACGCTCACCGGGACGCCGGCGAACAGCCCGTGCGAGGAGTAGTGCAGGTGACCGGCGAGGATGCCGCGGACGTCGGTGTCCCGGATGACGGCGGCCAGCTCGTCCTGATGCCGCAGCTCGAGGATGTCGAACAGCGGCAGATGGCTGGGCAGCGGCGGGTGGTGCATCGCCAGGAGCGTGCCGTGCGGCGCCGGCTCGGCGAGGACCTCGGCGAGCCACGCGAGCTGCGCCGGGTCGAGGTCGCCGTGATGCCACCCGGGAACGCTCGTGTCGAGGGCCACCAGACGCAGCCCGTCAAGATCCCACACCCCGGTGACCGGCTCTTCCGTGGGCTCGGCATCGAGGAGGACCTCGCGCAGCACCGGGCGCTCGTCATGGTTACCCGCGACCCAGACCACGGGAGCGCCGAGTTCGGCGGCGACCGGCTCGATCGCCGCACGCAGCCGGCGGTACGCATCCGGCTCGCCGAGGTCTGCGAGGTCCCCGGTGATCACGATGGCGGCGGGAGCGGGATGCACGGCGCGGATCGCCTCGAGCGTCCGCGCGAACGTGCGCTCGACGTCGTACCGTCCCCCCAGCGCCGCACCTCCGGCCAGGAAGTGCGGATCGCTCACATGGATCAGGACGTGGGAGGCGGGGGCGTACCGACCGAAGACCGGTGGTGTTCCCTTCGCTGCGGACAT
Source organism: Microbacterium meiriae (assembly GCF_040685015.1). NCBI lineage: Bacteria > Bacillati > Actinomycetota > Actinomycetes > Micrococcales > Microbacteriaceae > Microbacterium > Microbacterium meiriae. The sequence goes on from NZ_JBFBHD010000002.1 coordinate 860,896, forward strand.
GTCCTCAGCCTACGGCCGGTCACCGACGCGCCCGGCGCACCGCGGACTCAGTGGCCGATGACGATCAGGAGGATGCCGGCGATGACCGCGGCGGCGCACAGCACGAAGCAGCCGTAGGCGCCCACGAGCGCGAGGGTCTTCTGCCCTTCGGTGAGCGGACTCTTCTTCGCTGCCTTCGCCGCCTGCTTGGCGGCCCGCTTGAGCTCCTTCTCCGAGATCACCGTGATGGCGTCGGTGAACTCCGCGGGGCTCACGACGGGCGCCCGCCCGCTGCGCACGAGCAGACGCAGGCCCAGGGCGTAGAAGGTGACGATGGCGGCGGCGCCGATGAGCGCGGCGGCGAACACCTGCAGGAAGGCGATCCAGTCGATCGTGACGTTCATGCCGAGTCCCCGTTCTGCGACGCGTCGGACGACGAGGCGCTGCCGGTCTTCGCGGCCTTCGCGTCCGCCTTGGCCTTGGCCTTCTTCTTCGCCTTGTCCTTCGCCTCGGCCTTCGCCTTCTCCTTGGCCTCGGCACGGGCCTTCGCCTCCGCCTTCGCCTGGGCGATGCGCTGCTGGCGACGCGTGGGCGGCGGGGTGTCGGGAACCTCGACGGCGAGGTGGGATTCGGCGACGTCGCTCATGGCGTTGGCCGGCGTGACGGCGTTGCGCCGAGAGCGCATGTACAGCCCGAGGATGATCGCCACCGCGAGGACGGCGTCGATGGCGACGCCCCACGGGCCGAGCCACACGACGAGCAGTGCCGCCAGGGCGCCGACGCCTCCGGCCGCGGGCAGGGTCAGCAGCCAGCCGACGCCGATGCGTCCTGCCGTCCGCCAGCGGACCGTCGACCCGCGACGACCGAGGCCGGATCCGATGACCGAGCCCGAGGCCACCTGGGTGGTGGAGAGCGCGAATCCGAGGGCGCTGGAGGCGAGGATCGTCGCGGCCGTCGAGCTCTCCGCCGCGAAGCCCTGAGCCGGCTTGACGTCGGTCAGGCCCTTGCCCAGCGTGCGGATGATGCGCCAGCCGCCGAGGTACGTGCCGAGGGCGATAGTGAACGCACAGGCGATGATGACCCAGAGCTCGGGCTCGTGGTGCGCACCGGACTGCCAGCCGACGGTGATCATGGCGAGCGTGATGACGCCCATCGTCTTCTGCGCGTCGTTGGTGCCGTGTGCGAGGGCGACGAGGGAGGACGTGAAGATCTGACCCCAGCGGAATCCGTCCCGTCCGTCCGGCTTGCCGTCGTAGCGACGCGTGACCGAGTAGGCGATCTTCGTCGCGACGTACGCGATGATGCCGGCCGTGATGGGGGCGATGAGGGCGGGGAGGACGATCTTCGACAGCACGGCGCCGAAGTCGATGCCGCCGAGACCGGCGCCGACGAGCGTCGCGCCGATCAGTCCGCCGAAGAGCGCGTGGGACGAGCTCGACGGCAGGCCGAGCAGCCACGTCAGCATGTTCCAGGTGATGGCGCCGATGAGTCCGGCGAAGATCAACGAGAGGAACAGTTCCGCTCCCGCGGCGATGATCGCATCCTCCTGGATGATGCCGCCGGAGATGGTCTTGGACACCTCGGTCGACAGGAAGGCGCCGACGAGGTTGAGGAGAGCGGCCAGGAGGACCGCTGTCTTGGGCTTGAGCGCTCCGGTCGCGATGGGCGTGGCCATCGCGTTCGCGGTGTCGTGAAACCCGTTCGTGAAATCGAAGAAGAGTGCCAGCGCGATGACGAGCACGACGATGAGGGCTGCGGTTTCCACCGTTCGCTTTCGGTCTTGAGGAAGAGGGAGATGTCGACGGGATCGACGTGACGAACGAAGAGTTCACCGTGGGTTTGACTTCCGTTTACCGGCCCCGGTAAATCCTGCCACCGTCCCCCGTGCCGGTCAACTCGACCTGGGATAGCGTGGGACGGTGACTGACGCCCCGATCGCCGCCCGCCGTTCCACCCTCCGCACGCATCACGGCGACACGGTCGACGACCCGTACGAGTGGCTGCGCGCCAAGGACTCCCCCGAGGTCATCGCACACCTGGAGGCGGAGAACGCGCACACCGAGGCCGAGACCGCGCACCTCGCCGCGCTCCGCGAGACGCTGTTCCAGGAGATCAAGGGACGGGTTCAGGAGACCGACCTCTCGGTGCCGACACGGCGTGGAGACTGGTGGTACTACAGCCGCACCGAGGAAGGCGCGCAGTACGGCATCCACTGTCGCGCCGCCGCCGTCGAAGGCGATTGGACGCCGCCGCGTCTCGAGCCGGGGGTGCCCGTGCCCGGCGAGGTGGTGCTGCTGGACGGCAACGTCGAGGCCGAAGGGCACGAGTTCTTCTCGCTCGGCGCGTTCGACACCTCCGATGATGCGACGAAGCTGCTGTGGTCGACGGACTTCGAGGGCGACGAGCTCTACACGGTCCGCGTGCGGGACCTGCAGACGGGCGTCACGCTGGACGACGAGATCCCGAACACCGGCGGCGCGTTCTTCACCCCGGATGGCACCGGCATCCTCTACACGACCCGCGACGATGCGTGGCGCCCCGACACCCTGTGGCTGCACCGGCTCGGGACCCCGGTGGCGGACGACATCACGCTCTTCCACGAGCCCGACGAGAAGTTCTGGCTCGGCGCCGGGATCACGCGGAGCCGGCGCTACCTCGTGATCGGTGTGGGCTCCAGCATCACGAGCGAGGAGTACCTCGTCGACCTCGCCGGCGACATCACGGCGGAGCCGCGCACGGTGTGGCCGCGGCGCGAAGGCGTGGAGTACTCGCTCGAGCACGCGGTGGTGGACGGTGAGGACCGGCTCCTCATCCTGCACAACGACGACGCCCTGGACTTCGAACTCGTCTCCGTAGCGGCGGACGACCCGCAGGGCGAGCGCCGCGTCGTCGTCGCCCATCAGCCAGGACGGCGACTGCTCGGAGTGGACGCCTTCCGCGACTTCGCCACGGTGGAGTATCGCAGCGAGGGCCTCGAGCGCGTGGGCCTCCTGGACTACGCGACCGACACGGTGGAGGAGCTGCGGTTCGACGAGCCCCTCTACTCCGCGGGGGTCAGCGGCAACCCGGAGTGGCACTCCCCCTTCCTGCGACTCGGGTACACGTCGTTCGTCACGCCGGGCACGGTGTACGAGCTCGACCTCGCGACGCGGGAACTCGTGTTGCGCAAGCAGGTGACGGTGCTCGGCGGCTACGACCCCGCCGACTACGGACAGCGTCGGGAGTGGGCCACCGCGGAGGACGGCACCCGCGTGCCGATCTCCCTCGTGTGGAAGCGCTCCTTCGGCGAGCCCGGTGCGACCACGCGTCCCGTCCACCTCTACGGCTACGGCTCGTACGAGCACTCCATCGACCCGGGCTTCTCGGTCGCACGGCTCTCGGAGCTGGACCGCGGAGTCGTCTTCGCCGTGGCGCATGTGCGCGGAGGCGGCGAGATGGGTCGGCAGTGGTACGAAGACGGCAAGCTCCTGCACAAGCGGAACACCTTCACGGACTTCGTCGCCTGCGCCCGGCACCTCGTCGACGAGGGGACGACCACCCCGGCCCAGCTCGTCGCGGAGGGCGGCAGTGCCGGGGGTCTGCTGATGGGCGCGGTCGCCAACCTCGCCCCGGAGCTCTTCGCCGGCATCCTCGCGGGTGTGCCGTTCGTCGACGCGCTGACGACGATCCTCGACCCGTCGCTCCCCCTCACCGTGATCGAGTGGGACGAATGGGGCGACCCGCTGCACGACCCCGAGGTCTACGCGTACATGAAGTCGTACACGCCGTACGAGAACGTGCGCGACGGCGTGGAGTATCCGCGGATCCTCGCGGTGACCTCGCTGAACGACACCCGGGTGCTCTACGTCGAGCCGGCGAAGTGGGTCGCCCGGCTGCGGGAGGCCGGCGCGAAGGACGTGCTGCTGAAGTGCGAGATGGTCGCGGGGCACGGGGGCGTGAGCGGACGGTACAACTCCTGGCGCGAGCGGGCGTTCGAGATCGCCTGGCTCCTCGACACCCTCCACCTCGCCTGACCCGCGACATCAGGCGCTCGCGCGGCATCAGGCGCCTGCGCGCTGACCTGGCCTGAACTCGCGCGCGCGCCTGTGCTCACGGGGCGCGACGCCGGCACAGGCATCGGCGCGGAGTCAGGCACGCGCGGGGCGTCAGGCGCCCATGCCTGTCCTAGCCTGAACTCGCGTGATGGCCTGTGCTCACGACCGAGCACTGCTCCTGCACAGGCAGAGAGTTCCGGGAAGCGCCTCCCCATCCGCGGTGGCGTGGTGAAGCGCGGCAGCGGGAGCCCGCAGGGTGGAGGGGTGACACGCACACGGGTGGAGAGCTGGGTCCGGGAGCAGGGAGGATCCGCGCATTCGTCGCGCGTGCGCGAGGCGGGCTTCACCGAGTACCAGATGCGTCGGGCGGTGCGGGAAGGGACGCTCGAGCGCGTGCGCCGGTCGTGGCTGCTCGTCCCTGAGGTCGATCCACGGCGCAGGGCCACAGCATCCGTGGGCGGGAGGGTCACCTGCGTGAGCGCGGCGGCCCTCGCCGGGTGGTGGGATGTCGGGGCCGCGGAGGTCCACGTCGCCCTCCCCCGCACCGCCTCTCGATTCGATCGCGTCGGCGTCCAGGTGCACTGCGCACAGGGGCCCGTTCCGGTGCATCCGCGGGCGGCGGTCGATCCCGTCCTAGGCGCCCTGTTCCAGGTCGCGCGATGCCGGCCGTTGATCGAGGCCCGCGCGATCTGGGAATCCGCGCTCCGCCACGGGGCCGTGGAACTGGACACGCTCGTGCGAGTGCGGTGGCGGTGCGACGCCGCGAATCGCCTCGCTCGAGCCGTCCGCGGCCGGTCGGACTCCGGTCCCGAGACGGTCTTCGTCGAGCGGATGCGGGCGATCGGCATCGATGTGCGGCAGCAGGTGTGGGTGGACGGCCATCCGCTCGACGGCGTCATCGGCGAGCGTCTTGCCATCCAGATCGACGGCTTCCGCCACCATAGCGCCGCGGGCGACCGGCGGCGCGACCTCGCTGCTGACGCAAGGCTCGCACTCCGCGGCTACACGGTCCTCCGCTTCGACTATCACCAGGTCATGGTCGACGACCGTCATGTCGAGGACACCGTCCTGGCCGCGCTCGCGCAGGGGCTCCATCGCGCAGACCATCGAGCGACGGGTCGCGGATAGCGGACCGAACACAAGCACAGGCCCTCACGGGAGTTCAGGCGAGGAAGACAGCAAGACGCCTGAAGCGGCGCGAGAGCCTGACACGGCGTGAGGCCGAGGGAACAGGCGAGCGCGCGGACACAGGCTCTCACGCAAGAACAGGCGAGAACGACAGCAAGACGCCTGAAGCGGCGCGAGAGCCTGAAGCCGGGCGGAGGTCAGCCGAAGAGGGCGGCGGCCTCGTCGTAGCGGTAGCGCGGCACCGTGTTCAGCTCGCCGAGAGCATCGGCGAACGGGACGCGGACGATGTCGGTGCCCTGCATCGCGACCATCTGCCCCCAGGCGCCGTCAACGATGGCGTCTGCGGCGTGCAGGCCGAGGCGGGTCGCGAGGACGCGGTCGAACGCTGACGGCGAGCCGCCGCGCTGGATGTGGCCGAGGATCGTGGCGCGGGTCTCGATGCCCGTGATCCGCTCGATCTCGGGGGCGAGCAGGTCGCCGATGCCGCCCAGCCGCGGTCGGTTGAACGCGTCCAGGCCCTTGTCGCTGTAGGCCTCGTCCATGCCGGCGAGCTTGAAGCCCTCGGAGACGACGACGAGCGGTGCGCGACCGCGATCGTGGGCGCTCGTGACGAGAGCGGTGATCTCGTCCAGCGACATCGGCACCTCGGGGATGCAGATGACGTGGGCCCCGGCGGCCATCCCGGCATGCAGCGCGATCCAGCCGACGTGACGACCCATGACCTCGGCGACCATGCAGCGCTGGTGGGAGTCACCCGTGGTGCGGAGCCGGTCCATGGCGTCCGTGGCGATGTTCACGGCGGTGTCGAAGCCGAAGGAGTAATCCGTGGCCCGGAGGTCGTTGTCGATCGTCTTCGGAACGCCGAGCACCTTGATGCCGTCCTTGGCGAGACGGTCCGCCGCCGCGAGGGTGCCTTCGCCGCCGATCGCGACGATGCCGTCGATCTTGTGGCCGTAGAGCGTCTTCGCGATGTTCTCCGCACCGCCGCGCTCCCCCTCGTACGGGTTGGTGCGGCTGGTGCCGAGGATCGTGCCACCCACCTTGGACAGGCCCTTCACCTCGTGCCGGGTCAGGGGCATGAAGTCGCCCTCGACGACGCCGCGCCATCCGTCGCGGATGCCGACGAACTCGAGGTCGTAGGTCGTGGTGCCCTTGAGCACGATGCCGCGGATGACCGCGTTGAGTCCGGGGCAGTCGCCGCCGCTCGTCAGGATGCCGATTTTCATGCTGCTGCCTTCGGAGGTCGAGGGATGGGGGTGAGGCGACAGTGCCTGCGATCGACACTAGCGCGCCGCCCCCTCGCGTGGCCATTCGAGCGCGTCGAAAACCCGCGATCTTGACGGCCGCAGCGACCGATGCCGACGAAGTTCGCGCCGCGACAGGAACTTCCGCCTGCAGCAGCGTTAAGAACTCTTGTTCTTGACGCTCGCTCAGCGGCCGCCGAGAGCCTCGCGCAGAAGATGCATCAGCGCGGCCAGCTGCACCGACTCGCTGGCGGTCTCCTCCGTCGCCTCGCCGTCCAGCGCGCGGGCCGCGAGCCCCTGCTTCTGGTCGATGAGCTCCGCGATCTTCGTGTCGATCGTGTGGGCGGCGATGATCCGCCACGCCGTGACGGGCTCGTCCTGTCCGATGCGGTGCACGCGGTCGATGGCCTGCGTCTGCTCGGCCGCGGTCCACGACAGCTCCGCGAGCACGACGTTCGACGCCGCCTGCAGGTTGAGGCCGACGCCGGCCGCCGTGAGCGAGCACACCGCGATGCCGACCTCGGGGTCGCCGTTGAAGTCGTCGATGGCCTGCTGCCGTGCTGTGTTCGTCTGGTCACCGCGGATGGACACCGCGCGGATGCCGGCCGAAGCGAAGTGCGCCTCCGCCTGGTCCATGACGTCGATGTGCTTCGCGAAGAACACGACCTTGCCGACCGACCGCTGCAGCTGCGCGGCGTAGTCCGCCGCTAGAAGCGCCTTCGCCTGACCGATGCGGCGCACCATGGTGAAGACGTTGTCTCCCCCGGTGCCGGCCGCCTTCGACTCCTCGAGCTCGTTCTGCGCGACGAGACGGACGATGTCGTCGTCGATCTCGCCCGGGACGAGGCCGCGGTCGCCGCGTGCCTCGATGATGCGACGGTAACGGGCGGCCAGCCGCTCCCCCAGCTCGCGCTCGGCCTGGCGGATGCTGCGGCCGAACTCGTCGTCGAGCTGCACGGGCAGATCGGCGATCAGCTTGTCGGGCAGATCGGCGGCGACGTCCTTCTTCTTCCGTCGCACGATGCCCATCGAGATCACCGCGTCGCGGGCCTCCGGGTAGAAGGCCTTGTCGGCAGGCGTCAGTCCCGTCGCGTCGAGCTTCTCCATGAGCTCCGGTCCGGGCTTCTCGCCGTTCGTCCAGCCGAGGAAACGCCAGATGGCGTCGAAGTCCTCGACGTCGTTGATGAGCGGGGTACCGGTGAGCGCGAGCATGAGCGGATCGTGCCCCGGCGTGCGCTCGCGCACCTGCGCGGCGAGCGAGAGCACGTTCTGCGAGCGCTGCGACGAGAGGTTCTTGATGAAGTGCGCCTCGTCGACGACCATGCCGCGCAGGCCGATCGACGCCAGCCACGACATGTGACGGTCGAGGATCTCGTAGTTCACGATGAACACGTCGGCGAAGGCGTCGATGTCATCGCCGTCGCCCTGGATGACCGTGGCACGACGCTGCGGCGTCCACCGCTCGACCTCGCGCGCCCAGTTCATCTTCACGACGTTGGGCACGACGACCAGCAGCGGATAGGCGCCGGCGACGGAGGCCGCGAGCACCGACTGCGCCGTCTTGCCGAGGCCCGGCTCGTCGGCGAGCAGGAAGCTGCGGTGCCCGGCACGGACGGCCTCGAGGAAGCGCGACTGGTGCACCATGATCTCGCGGCCCTTGGGCGAGAGGTGATCGAACTCGGGGGCCGGGGGAAGCTCCATCGACGCCGCGGCACCGCCCGCACCCGTCTCGAATGCCTTGTACAGCGGCCCCATGAGCTCCCAGCCGTCTAGACGGCGGCGCGGCGTGCTGGCCGGACGCGGCGTCAGGTCGGGCGCCAGGAACGGGTTGGCGAGCTGGCGGGCCTCGACCGATGGCGGGGTGACCTGACGCTCCGCGATGGCCGCGGGCACCACCGACACCTGTACGGGCGCGGGGTCGGCGATGATGAGCTCCTCGGGGGGAAGCTCGGCACCGGACTCGAGCAGCCAGTCGCGACGCATCCGCTTGGCGACCGGCGAGGTGGCCTGGTCGGCCTCGAGCAGCTGGATGAGCGAGGTGTCCCGAGCGGCCGTCTTCGCGAGGATCGTCGCTACGCCGTCGAGCCGCTTGAGCAGCTCGGCGCGGGCCGCATCGGTGATCTCGGTGTCGGCCTTGACCCTGGCGCGCTCCTCGCGCACCAGGAACGCGATCACCTGGAACTTCGTGCGGTTCGTGGGGCCCAGCTTGCCGCGCTGGGACTTCGCCTCGATCTCGCGCACCTTGCGCGCGAGGATCGGGATGAGGGGTGCCTCGTCATCGCGACGGGACGTCTTCTTGCGCCGCGGGGCGGCGGTTGCCGTGGTCGGCATGCTCCTCCTGAGCCTGAAGGGCTCCGGCTCCCTCAGGGAGCCGTGAGCCGTTCTCGTCGTCCGCGTGTGGCGTGAGCCAGGACCGTGCGGACTGTGGATCGGTGTTCCCGCCGGAGCACGCGATACGTGCGGGACCGGTGGGAGCCTGATGCCATTCTATGCCATCCCGGCCCCCGGCCGCGGAAGCAGGGTGCCGCCGTGTTACACGGGTTCGTCGAGGATGGCCGCGGCCTGCGCGACGTCGGCGGCCATCTGCGTCATCAGCTTCTCGATGCCCTCGAACGCGACCATGCCGCGCAGCCGCTCGACGAACTCGACCGTCACGTCATGACCGTAGAGGTCGAGACCGGTCTCCCCCAGCACATGGGCCTCGACCTGACGCACGAGCACGTCGTCGAAGGTGGGGTTCGTTCCCACCGAGATCGCCGACGGATGCCGGATCCCCGTGTCGTGGTCGACGAGCCATCCGGCGTAGACGCCGTCGGCGGGCACGAACGCGTCGACGATCGTGGAGAGGTTCGCGGTCGGGAAGCCGAGCTCGCGTCCGCGCTTCAGACCGTGGACCACGACGCCGCGCACGTCGGGATACCGTCCGAGCGCGCGAGTGGCCTCGGCGACATCCCCCGCCATCAACAGCTCGCGGATCCAGCTCGACGAGACCCGTCGGCTGGAACCCGGAAGGTAGACGTCGTCCACGACCTCGACCGTGAAGCCGTAGCGGGGGCCGAGTGCGCGCAGCAGCTCGGGCGTTCCTGCACCCCGGTGCCCGAAGCGGAAGTCGGCACCGACGAGCACGGTGGACACGTGCAGCGCGCCGACGAGGATGTCGACGACGAAGTCCTCGGCGCTGCGGGCGGCGAGCGTCTCGTCGAACGTGAGCACGAGCGTCGCGTCGAGGCCGAGCTCGCTGAGGAGTTCCAGCTTGCGGTCGACGGTCACGACGTTCTCGGGGCACCGGTCCGGACGGATCACGGCGAGCGGGTTGCGGTCGAACGTCACCGCGACGGCACGGCTCCCCGAGGCTGCGGCGGCCTCCTCCAGACGGCGGATGACCGCCCGGTGCCCCTCGTGCACGCCGTCGAACTTCCCGATGGCGACGGCGCTGGGGCCGTAGCCGTCCGGGACCTCGTCCGGATTCCGGAACACGATCACGCGGCGACCTCGACCGGACGCGCGGCCTCGACGGGCCGGTGCGTGCGGAGCCACCAGATCCCGAAGACCGGGAGGACGAGAGGGATGAAGAGGTAGCCGCGCCCGAACAGCGACCACACGGTCTCGTGCTGGAAGAGCTCGGGGAGGACGAGGCTGAGCACGCCGACGACCAGGACACCGGTGAGCTCGAAGACGATCGCGACCCAGGCGACGGTGTACCAGCCCCGACGCCGCGCGAAGACGAGCGCGAGCGTCGCCAGGACGTACACGACCGCGGCGAGCGCAGACAGCGTGTAGGCCAGCGGGGCCTCGTCGAATCGACGGACGATCTGCACGAAGCTGCGCCCGGTGGCCGCCAGCGCCATCACGGCGTAGACGATCACCAGGACACGACCGATGCCGGTCATCCGGGTGGAGGGGGCGGTGGAGCTCATAGCGCATTCCATCCTAGAGCCGGGTGAGCCGCCCGGCGTCCGCTCCCGGTCCGCGCTCAGGCGACCTGGATCGTCCAGATGACCTGCATGCGCCACAGCATGATCGCGATCGCGAGGGCGGCCACGCCGAGAACGACAGTGCTCCACCGGCTGCGCTCCATGAGGGCCCAGAGCACCGCACCGATCGGGAGCAGAGCCGCCGAGACGAGATACACCCAGAACTCCAGCAGGTCCCCGGTCGGCGGATTCCCCGCGAGGGGCGCGACGATGGCGACGACGACCTGCGCGAACAGCAGCACCTCGACGAGCGCGAGTGCGCCTACCGAGAAGTCGCTGGGGCGCCGACCGGCGAACCCGGCCCCGAGGCAGAAGAGCCCGGCGGCGACGGCGACGACGATCTGCACGATCGTGAACCACAGGATCATCGGGAGACCTCCGGCATGTTCATGGCGCTCTTCACATCGGCGCCGCGCTTCTCGACGATCCCCACCAGCACGCCGTCGTCCTCGATGGCCGCGGCGAGCGGACCGTCCAGGCGCACCGCCTGCCCCGCCAGACGCTTGCCGTGGCGCAGATCGCGGGCCTCGTCCGCCGTGACGGGGAGGACGGGGAGCACGCGAGCGGCGGCCTCGCCGGGGGTGAGCACGGGAGCGGTGTCGAGCGCGTCGATCGACACCGCGTCGCGCACGTCGAACGGGCCGACGCGGGTGCGGCGGAGCGCCGTCAGGTGACCGCCGACGCCGAGGGCAGCGCCCAGGTCGCGGGCGAGCGAGCGGATGTAGGTGCCGGACGAGCAGTCCACCACGACATCGAGGTCGAGGGCGTGGTCGTCGCGGCGACGGGCGAGGACATCGAACCGGGAGACGACGACCTCCCGCGGCTCGAGGACGACCTCCTCCCCCGCACGGACCCGGTCGTACGCGCGACGACCGTCGACCTTGATCGCCGACACCGCGCTCGGGACCTGGGAGATCGCGCCCGTCAGCGCGGCCACCCCGGCATCGATCGCCGCGTCCTCGACAGCGACGAGGGCGGCGGGGTCCGCAGTGTGGAGGATCTCGCCCTCCGCGTCATCCGTGGAGGTGACGGCACCGAGCCGGATGGTCGCCTCGTAGGTCTTGTCGGCGCCCACGATGTACGTGAGGAGGCGGGTCGCGCCCTCGATGCCGATGACGAGCAGCCCCGTGGCCATCGGGTCGAGAGTCCCGGCGTGGCCGACCTTGCGGGTCCCGAAGGCCCGGCGGGTGCGGGCGACCACGTCGTGACTGGTCAGCCCGCCGGGCTTGTCGACGAGGAGGATACCGGGGGTCGCCATCCCTCCAGCCTACCGAGGCCGAGAGCGGCGACCGCTCGCCTAGGCTGGAGGGATGGCCGCGCCCGCACCGTCCCCTGCGACGTTGACGCCCCTGCTCGGCTGGTACGCCGAGGCGGCGCGCGACCTCCCGTGGCGCCGGCCGGACTTCCATGCGACGTTCGGCGCCTGGGGCGTCCTGGTGAGTGAGTTCATGCTGCAGCAGACGCCCGTGACCCGGGTGATCCCGCATCTCGACGCGTGGCTGACACGGTGGCCCACGCCCCGCGCGATGACGACAGCGTCCACGGCGGACGTCGTGCACCAGTGGGCGAACCTCGGCTATCCGCGGCGGGCCCTGTGGCTGCACCGGGCCGCCATCGAGGTGGTCGAACGGCACGGAGGCGTCGTGCCGCGCGACGTCGACGCCCTCCTCGCCCTCTCCGGCATCGGCGACTACACCGCCCGTGCCGTGGCCGTCTTCGCGTACGGCGACCGACATCCCGTCGTCGACACCAATACACGGCGCGTCCTGGCACGAGCCGTCGATGGACGGGCACAACCGGGGCCACCATCCCGCCGCGACCTCGCTCTCATGTCCTCCCTGCTTCCCGAGGGGGTGACTGAGGCGAGCGTCCTCAACGCCGCGGCGATGGAACTCGGCGCGACGATCTGCACGTCGCGCGCGCCCCGGTGCGAGCGCTGCCCGCTGGCTGACACCTGCGCGTGGCTCGCAGCCGGCCGACCCGATACCGGAGACGAGCGACGGCGACAGGCCACGTTCGAGGGGTCGGACCGCCAGGCCCGCGGCGCCGTGCTCCGGCTCCTGCGCGATGCGGCCCCCGAGCCGGTTCCGCTCACGGCGGTCCTCCCGGCATGGCCCGACCTGCATCAGCGGGATCGGGCGATCGATTCCCTGATCGCAGACGGACTCGCGGAAGCGGACGGGGAGGGACTCTCGCTGCCGCGGTGAGCGCTGCTCAGAGGTACTGCTCGGTCCGGTGCGCCAACACGGTCAGCTCGACACGATTGCGCACGTGCAGCTTCGCGAACACGCGTCCGAGATGCACCTCGACCGTCCGGATCGACACCGACAGGCGCTCCGCGATCGCGCGGTTCCCCGTGCCTTCGACGGCGAGCATCGCGACCTCCAGCTCCCGCGACGTCAGCCGCTGCGCCCAGGCGCTCCGGCACACGGGGAGATGCGCGCCGCCCGTGACATGCGGGTCGGTCTCCAGCCGCTGCAGACGCCGGCGGACGGCACGCCCCCACGCGCTCGCCCCGGCGGCCTCGAACAGTATCTCGGCCTGCGCGAGGTGACTGCGGGCCTCGATCGGATCCCCGTGCAGCCCGGACCTGACCCCGAGCAGCGTCTCGACGCGGCCGCGGGCGAAGGGCGACCGAAGCCGTCGTGCCGCCTCTCGCAGGGTCTCCTGCTCCGTGCGCCAGGCACCGTCGCCGGACGGCGCGACGGCGTGACGCAGGGCGTCGGCGAACTCCGTCTCCGGTGGGCGCACCGCCGGTGACGCCCGTCCGGCCTCGGGGACGAGCACGACCTCCTCCACTCCCGGCACCGCGAAGCGCGCCTGCGGCTCCCCGCGATCCCGCCACAGCCCGATCGCACCGGCGGCCGCCTCGAAGGAGCCGTTCAGGAACGCCTCGACAGCGCGGTCCACCAGTACGTCCATGTCTGCGGCCGGAGGGAGCACGGCGGTGAGAGCCCTGGCGATCGGGCTGAAAGCGCCGAGGACCGCGAGATCGAGCCGCCGCGCCAGCACCACGCCGAGTCCCGCGAACGGGATCGCAACGGGGAGCTCGACCGCTGCCTGCCGCAGCAGCAGCCTGGCGCGACCGATGTCTCCCCGCCAGACCAGAAGCAGCACCTCGGTGACGATCCGGTAGGCCCGGCCCAGTGGGCTGTGCTCGAAACCGGGGATCATCGGATCGCGCTCCCCCACCCCGGGGAGATCCGCGGTCTGCAGCAGCCGCAGGCCCTCGTCGATGTCGCCGCCGCACGCGGCGAACAGCGCCCCCGACACGGCGCCCAGCAGCCCGCCGGCTCCTGGTACGTCACCCGTGACGACCTCCCCGGCGAGAAGGCCGCACAGCGACTCGACCGCGTCCCGCAGGACGCCGTCCCCGCCGACGCGCGAGGCCCCGTCACGGGCATCGGCGAGCCAGCGGCGCCCCGCCCTGCGGTCGCCGCGCTCCGCGCACAGGATCGCCAGGAGCGCCGCGGACCGCGCCCAGGAGTCGCCGTCCGCCGTACGCAGCGGAGCGAGCCGCTGCGGATCGACGGCCGGCACCGCTCCGTACCGGAACGTGCGGGCGACGAGGAACGGTCCGAGCGCTCGCCCCCGACGGTGCTCGGCGGCACCGCAGACGAGGCTTCCCAACCATTCCTCGGCATCCGCCGCATGACCGCATGCGAGCGCCGCGCACCCGGCGAGCATTCGCGCTTCCTCGCCGATGTCGCCGGCCGCGTGCTTCGCGGCCTCGGCGGCGAGCAGCAGCACGCGTTCCGTGCGTCCCTCTGCGGCCGCGGCGCGGGCACCCGCCGTCAACGCCGCCGCGGACAGACGATCGCGGGCGGCGCCTCCACGGGCGCGATGCCAGGCCGCAGCCACCCGATCTCGCCGCCGGACGGCGAGCGCGGCGAGGCGCGCGTGCGTATGCGCGACCTCAGCCGCCGACGCGGTCGCGTGCACTCGCGTCTCCATCCGGGGATCGGCGAACCGGACGCGTCCCGCGTGGATCACCAGGTAAGGCGAGGCGCCGCTCGCCCGCACCTCCTCCACGCCGCGCCCGTCCACCGCGAGGACCGGATCGAGGTCATCCTCGAACGTCAACGCCACGGTGAGCAGCAGCAGCCGGTCCGGGGTCGACAGCATGCCGAGAGGGACGGCATCGGCGGCGGACGGCAGCGGCCACGGCAGCCGGCCGAGACCTCGCCGCTGCTCCGGTGTGAGGCGGGCCGCCACCGCCATGACGGCAGCCGGGTCCTCCGGAAGCGCGGCGACGAGCCGCGCGGCCACGTGCGGGGCGCACGCGAGCTCCCGAGCCCGAAGCTCGTCCAGCAGCGCCTCGACGTCGCCGGGCGCGACGGACGACCCCGCAGGCGCGTTCCGAGACTCGATGTCGATCCCCCCAGATCCACCGGTTGTCCCGCCGCGGACCTGAGGGTATCAGACGGGATCAGTCCTCGTCGTCGTCCGCACGGTAGGGGTCGGCCTCACCGGCGTGGGTCGCGGAAGAGGCCAGCTTGGCGACCTCCGCGTCCCGCTCCTGCGCCTCACGGAGCAGGGCGGTGATGTGATCCGCGTTCTCCGGGAGGGCGTCCGGGATGAACTCGAGCGTGGGGACGAGTCGCGTGCTGAGCTGTCGACCGACCTCGCTGCGCAGCATTCCGGTCGCGGACGTGAGCGCGGCGCCGCTGGCGAGGCGCTCCTCTTCCGTACCGAGCACCGTGTAGAACACGGAAGCGTGCTGCAGGTCGCCGCTCACGCGGACGTCGGTGATGGTCACGAAGCCGAGACGCGGGTCGCGCAGCCCCTTCTCCAAGCGCTCGGCGAGGATCACGCGGATGCGATCCGCGAGTCGGGCCTGTCGTTCACCAGCCATTGTTCCTTCTCCCACCTCTGTGCATCGCGGTTCCCAGCGAACCGCGGAGGCGGCTGCCCCCTCCCCCGTCATGGGAGGAGGAGGCAGCCGCCGGAGCCGTGCGGGTCAGCCGCGCGGCTTCTCCACCATCTCGGTCGTCTCGATCTCGTCGCCGATCTGGATGTCGTTGTACTTGCCGAGGCCGATACCGGCCTCGTAGTCCGTCCGCACCTCGGTGACGTCGTCCTTGAACCGGCGCAGCGACTCGATGGCGAGGCCATCGGCGATGACGACGCCGTCTCGGATGACACGGGCCTTCGCGTTGCGCGTGATCGTCCCGGACCGCACGATGACACCGGCGATGTTGCCGAACTTCGAGGAGCGGAACACCTCGCGGATCTCGGCGACACCCGACTGGACCTCTTCGTACTCCGGCTTGAGCATGCCCTTGAGCGAGCTCTCGATCTCGTCGATCGCGTTGTAGATGACGGAGTAGAAGCGGATGTCCACGCCCTCACGCTGAGCACGCTCGCGCGCCTTCGTGTCGGGGCGGACGTTGAAGCCCACGATGATCGCGTTGTCGATCGTCGCCAGGTTCACGTCGGACTCGGTGATCGCACCGACACCGCGGTGGATGATGCGCAGCTGCACCGAATCGTCGACCTCGATCTTGAGGAGGGACTCCTCCAGCGCCTCGACGGCACCGGAGACGTCACCCTTGATGATGAGGTTAAGCGACTCGACCTTGCCCTCTTCGAGAGCACGGGTGAAGTCCTCGAGCGAGATGCGCTTGCGGGCCTTGGCCAGCTGGGCGTTGCGCTCGACGGCTTCGCGCTTCTCCGCGATCTGACGCGCCATGCGGTCTTCCTCGGTGACGATGAAGACGTCGCCGGCGCGCGGCACGGAGTTCAGACCCTGCACCTGGACCGGTCGGGACGGCGCAGCCGCCTCGACGACCTCGCCGTTCTCGTCGATCATCGCGCGGACGCGGCCGTAGGCGGTGCCCGCCACGATCGCATCGCCGACCCGGAGGGTTCCGGACTGGATCAGCACCGTCGCGACCGAACCGCGGCCCTTGTCGAGCTTCGCCTCGATGGCGACACCGCGAGCGGCCTTGTTCGGGTTGGCAGTCAGGTCGAGACCGGCGTCCGCCGTGAGCAGCACCGCGTCCAGGAGCTCCTGGATGCCGGTGTTGGCACGGGCCGACACGTCGACGAACATGACGTCGCCGCCGTACTCCTCGGCCACCAGACCGTATTCGGTGAGCTGCTGACGCACCTTGGCCGGGTTGGCCTCCGGCTTGTCGACCTTGTTCACCGCGACCACGATCGGCACGTTCGCCGCCTGGGCGTGGTTCAGCGCCTCGACCGTCTGCGGCATGATGCCGTCGTCGGCCGCGACCACGAGGATCGCGAGGTCGGTGACCTGCGCACCACGGGCACGCATGGCGGTGAACGCCTCGTGACCCGGGGTGTCGATGAACGTGATCGCCCGCTCGATGCCGTCGTGCTCGGTCCAGACCTGGTAAGCACCGATGTGCTGGGTGATGCCGCCGGCCTCACCCTCGATGACGTTGGTCTGACGGATCGCGTCGAGGAGGCGCGTCTTACCGTGGTCGACGTGACCCATGACGGTGACGACCGGGGGACGGATCTCGAGGTCGTCCTCGCTCTCCTCCTCCAGCTCCTTCTCGAGGTCGAGACCGAAGCCCTCGAGGAGCTCCTTGTCCTCGTCCTCGGGCGAGACCATCTGGACCTTGTAGCCCAGCTCCTCACCGAGGACCTCGAACGTGGCCTCATCCAGCGACTCGGTGGCCGTGGCCATCTCGCCGAGGTTGAAGAGGATCGTGACGAGGGTGCCCGGCTGCACCGTGTAGCCGGTCAGGGCCTCGATCTTGTCGGCGAAGTCCGCGATGGACGCACCGCGACGCATGCGGATGATCTCCCCGTTGCCGCGGGTGACGTTGACGCCACCGACGACCGGGGCGCTCCGCATCTCGAACTCTTGCCGCTTCGCCCGCCGCGACTTGCGCTGCTTGCTCTTGCCGCCGCCCTTACCGAAGGCACCGGCGGTACCACCACCGGGACCACGGCCACGGCCACCGCCGCCACCCGGACGACCGGCGAAACCGCCACCGGGACGGGGACCCGCACCGGGACCGCCACCGCCGCCGGGGCGACCGGGACCGCCCGTACGCTGCTGGAACGGAGCACCGGGACGACCACCCTGGCCGCCGCGGGGAGCGCCGGGACGCGGCGAGCCGGGACGCGGGGCACCCGGGCGCGGAGCACCGGGGCGCGGCGCCTGCGGACGCGGGATGTTGCCGGGGGTCGGCCGCTGGCCCATCCCCTGCGCCGAGGCGAAGGGGTTGTTGCCGGGACGAGGGCCGGCGGGACGCTGGCCCATGCCCTGAGCGGACGAGAACGGGTTGTTGCCGGGACGGGGCGCGCCGGGCTTCGGCGCGTTGCCGTCACCGGAGGACGGCGCGGCCGAGGCCGGAGCCGCGGACTTCGCGGGCGCCGACGGTGCCGGAGCCTTCTCCGCCTCGGGGGCGGGCGCCGGTGCCGGGGCGGCCGGAGCCGCAGGACCCGGCTTGGGTCCGGGCTTCGGGCCAGGGGTGGGCGCCGAGGACTTCGGTGCCGGCTTCGCGGCGGGCTTCGCCGCAGCGGGCTCGGACCCGGCCTTGAGGGACGGGTCGGCCTCGATCGCGGCGCGCAGCTTGCGCGCCACCGGGGGCTCGACCGTCGAGGACGGGCTCTTCACGAACTCGCCGAGTTCCTTGAGCTTCGCAAGTGCGACCTTGCTGTCGACGCCGAGTTCGGCGGCGATCTCATGTACGCGTGGTTTACCAGCCACAATTCTCCTGTCTGGGTCGGTCTGCCCAGACAGGGCAGACCACTAGTCGCGGACGGGTCTCATTTCGAGCCGTTCACTTTGTTTCCATAGCTGTTCAGCCTTTGTTTCTTGGTGGGTGCTGTTCGAAGGTCCGTGTGTCCAGCTGAGTGGTCACACGCAGTGCTCTTCCGAAAGCTCGACGCCGCAGAGCGGCTTCCATGCACTCGGGTGTCGGATGCACCCACGCGCCGCGCCCCGGCAGGACAGCACGCTCATCGGGGATGAGGGTGTCGTTCTGGGCAACCACCCTGAGCAGAGTGGAGCGGGGAGCACGCGTGCGGCAACCGACGCACGTTCGTACGGGTTCCATCTTACACCTGCGTTCCGTCCGTCCTCGCCGCCACCGGGCGTGGCGTCGAGGACGGACCGGGATCAGTCGAGGACGCTGTCCGGCTGGATGTCGATCTTCGCACCCGTGAGCTTGGCGGCCAGACGCGCGTTCTGACCCTCCTTGCCGATCGCGAGCGACAGCTGGTAGTCGGGCACGAGGGCGCGGACGGCCTTGGTGCTCGCGTCGAGGACGAACGAGCTCGTGACCTTGGCGGGCGACAGCGCGTGCGCCACGAACGTCGGCAGGTCGGCGTCGTAGTCGACGATGTCGATCTTCTCCCCCGCCAGCTCCTCCGTGACGGCTCGCACACGGCGCCCCATCTCACCGATGCACGCCCCCTTGGCGTTGATCGCCGGGTCGTTGGCCTTCACCGCGATCTTGGTGCGGTGGCCCGCCTCACGCGCGAGCGCGACGATCTCGACGAGTCCGGCGGCGATCTCCGGCACCTCGAGGGCGAAGAGCTTGCGGACGAGGCCGGGGTGCGTGCGCGACACAGTGATCTGCGGACCCTTGAGCCCCTTGGCGACGCTGGTGACGTAGACGCGCAGACGGGACCCGTGCGTGTACTCCTCGCCGGGCACCTGCTCCTCGGGCGGGAGGATCGCCTCGACGGAGCCGAGGTCGACGTGGATCATGCGCGGGTTGGGCCCCTGCTGGATCACGCCGGCGACGATGTCGCCCTCCTTGCCCTTGAACTCGCCGAGGACGGCGTCGTCGGCGATGTCCCGGAGGCGCTGGCTGATGACCTGCTTGGCGGCGAACGCGGCGATGCGCCCGAAGTCGTCGGGCGTCGCCTCCTCTTCGCCGATGATCGCACCCTCGTCGTCGCGGACGACCTGGAGGACGGCGACGTGGCCGGTCTTGCGGTCGAGGTGCACGCGGACGCCCTCCGGCGCGGCACCCTCGGGCGAGACGTGCTTGGAGTACGCGGTCAGGATCGCCTGCTCGATGATCGCGAGGAGCTCGTCGAACGGGATCGCCTTCTCCTTCTCGATCCCTCGCAGCAGACTCAGTTCGATGTCCATGACGGCCTCCCTATTCAGCTCTCGTCGCGCCCGAATGCACGCGCGACATCCGTACCACGATACCGTGTGCCGCGCCCCCGGGCCATCCGCGCCCGGGCACAGGCATTCGCGCGGCAGCAGGCGCTCACCGCGGGAACAGCCTGATTCCGCGTGGGAGCCTGTTGCGTCGTGGGATGCGTCGCGGGGTCAGACCTTCGGCGCGGACGGGAGCGCGTTGAGGGCCCCGATCAGGCGGAAGAGATTGCCCACCTGACGCTGATTCAGGTGCAGGGCGAGGCGCGGGAGGTCGAGCCGGTCGTCGTCGGCGACCTCCGGGGACCGCGGAGCCGTGCGCTCGATGCGCCCGGTGGACAGCAGCCCTGCGAAGCCGGCGTTGAGCTCCTCGATCTCCGCATCCGTCGGCTCGGCCTTGAGGCGCAGCACCAGGGTGTCGCCGACCCACCGCAGCGAATCGTAGTTGCGCCAGAACCCCGTGATCTCGGCGCGAGCCTCCTCCACGGAATCGGTGACGACGACCCGATCGAAGTCACCGGGGGAGATCACCCCCATCGGCGCGAGGTGCTCGTCGACGAAGCGCCGCATGCCCTGCCAGAACGATCCGCCCTTCTCGTCGAGCAGCACGATCGGCGTGGGCTCGGCCTTGCCCGTCTGCTGGAGGGTGAGCAGCTCGAACATCTCATCCAGCGTGCCGAATCCGCCGGGGAGGCAGATGAAGCCGCTCGACTCCTTGATGAGCATGAGCTTGCGGGTGAAGAAGTACTTCATCGCGACGACCTGATCGCTTCCCGCGACCAGGCTGTTCGCCTTCTCCTCGAAGGGGAGACGGATGGAGACACCGAGCGACAGCGCGGGCCCGGCTCCTTCGGCCGCGGCCTGCATGATCCCCGGCCCGGCGCCCGTGACCACCATCCAGCCGTCGCTCGCGAGGGCCGCGGCGACATCACGCGCCTGCAGGTACAGCGGGTCGTCGTGGAGGGTGCGGGCGGACCCGAACACCGTCACCTTCGGCACCCCGCGGAAGGGCGCGAACAGGCGGAACGCGTCCCGCATCTCGGCCAGGGCGGCGGAAGCGATCTTGAGGTCGAGGCGGTCGGTGCCGTCCTCCCCCAGCAGCAGCGCGGTGCGGAGCATCCGCATCACGAGGCGACGGTCCGTGGCCACACCCGCCTCGTCCAGCACACGGTTGATCTCGTCGCTCAGGGCTGCCGGCAGCGGTTCCTCGGTCATGCCCCCAGCGTCCCACGCGGCATCCGGTCGGCGGGACGCAACGCCGAGGGACCGTACCCCGGGGCTCCGGAGCACGGAGAAGGAGCGGTGTCAACACCCGTGCCCGCCGCCGGGGAAGGCGTCACCATGGCGACATGACAGAGATCACCGGTCCCGAAGCCCTCGCCCGCGTCGCCGAACTCGTGGAGGACATCGACTTCACCATGCTCACGACCACCGACCCGGACGGGAACCTCGTCAGCCGCCCCATGTCGACCAGGCAGATGGACGATGCCGGCGCCATCTGGTTCTTCACCGCGGAGGACACCGAGAAGGTCGAGGAGGCCCGTCGTCATCACGACGTGGGGCTGGCCTACTGCGACGCCAAGGGGATGCGCTACGTGTCGGTCGCCGGCACCGCGGAGATCGTCCACGACCGCGCGAAGATGGAGGAACTCTACTCCCCCTCCCTCGACATCTGGTTCGAGGACGGCCTGGGGACCCCGGGCATCGCGCTGCTCAAAGTCACTCCGGTCGTCGCCGAGTTCTGGGAGCCCGCGAAGGGCAAGGTCGCGATGGCCGCCGGGGCGCTCAAGGCGCTCGTGACCCGAGACACCCCGGACGACGACATCATGAACCACGGCCGCATCACCTGCTGAGCGGCCCGCTCCGAGCGCCGGCTCAGCGCGCGGCGGAGAGCCGCTCCACCGCTTCGGCGACCGAGACGGCCTCACGCTCGCCCGTCCGACGGTCCCAGAACTCCACCTGCCCGTCGGCGGCTCCCCGGCCGACGATGACGATCTTCGGGACGCCGACGAGCTCGGCATCGCCGAACTTGACTCCGGGCGACACCTTCGGGCGGTCGTCGTAGAGCACGTCGAGGCCGGCCGCCTCCAGCTGCGCGGACAGGCCCTCCGCGACATCGAAGGCGACCTGGTCACGGCCGGCGGCGACGACCTGCACGTCGAACGGCGCGACCGAGGCCGGCCAGATGAGGCCCTTGTCGTCGTTGTTGAGCTCGGCGATGATCGCCAGGATCCGCGTCACGCCGATGCCGTACGACCCCATGGTGACCGTGACGAGCTTGCCGTTCTCGTTGAGGACCTTGAGGCCGAGCGCCTCCGCGTACTTCCGCCCGAGCTGGAAGACGTGACCGATCTCCATGCCGCGGGCGAGCTCGACCGGACCGGAGCCGTCGGGCGCCGGGTCGCCGGCGCGCACGTTCGCGATCTCCACGATGCCGTCCGCCTCGAAGTCGCGCCCGGCGACGACCGAGTGCGCGTGCTTCTGGTCGATGTTCGCGCCGGTGACCCAGCTCGTCCCCTCGCTCACGCGGGGGTCGACGAGGTAGCGGATGCCCGTGGCGGACTCCTCGCCGAGCACCGCACCCGTAGGCGACCAGGGACCGATGTACCCCTTCACCAGGAGCGGGTTGTTCTCGAAGTCGTCCGCGGTCGCGGTCTCCACCTCGGCAGGGGCGAAGGCCACCTCGGCACGCTTCTCGTCCACCTCGCGGTCGCCGGGGATGCCGACGATCACGAGCTCACGGGTGCCGTCGAGGTGCTTCAGGGCGAGCACGACGTTCTTGAGCGTGTCGGCGGCGGTGTACTCGCCGTCGAGCTCTCGGTTGCAGTGCGCGACGAGCGTCTCGATGGTGGGCGTGTCGGGCGAATCGAAGATCACCGGAGCGCCATCGGCGTCGAACGGGACCGGAGCGGGCACGGGCGTGCTGAAGGCCTCGACGTTGGCCGCGTACCCCCCGGCGCTGCGGACGAATGTGTCCTCCCCGACGGGCGTCGGGTGCAGGAACTCCTCGCTCCGCGAACCGCCCATCGCGCCGGCGTCGGCCTGCACGATCGCGTACTCGAGGCCCAGCCGCTGGAAGATGCGCTCGTAGGCGTCCCGCTGCGCCTGGTAGCTCACGTCCAGCCCCTCGTCCGAGGCGTCGAAGGAGTAGGCGTCCTTCATCGTGAACTCGCGCCCGCGGAGGAGACCGGCGCGCGGCCGGGCCTCGTCGCGGTACTTGTCCTGGATCTGGAAGATCGTCAGCGGCAGATCCTTGTACGACGAGTACAGGTCCTTCACCAGCAGCGTGAAGGCCTCCTCGTGCGTCGGCGCCAGGAGGTAATCGCCGCCCTTGCGGTCCTGGAGGCGGAACAGCAGGTCGCCGTACTCGTCCCAGCGCCCGGTCGCCTCGTACGCCTCGCGCGGCATCAGTGCGGGGAAGTGCACCTCCTGGGCACCGGCGGCGGCCATCTCCTCGCGGATGACGGTCTCGATCTTCGCTTTGACGCGCAGCCCGAGCGGCAGCCACGCGAAGATGCCTGCTGCCTGCGGTCGGATGTACCCGGCGCGGATCAGCAGCTTGTGACTGGCGACCTCGGCACCGGCAGGATCTTCGCGGAGCGTACGGAGGAAGAAGTTCGAAAGACGAGTGACCACGGCTCAAGTGTAGTGAGCCGCGGTCACCCGCCTCGTCGCTCAGTTGAGGGCCGGCAGCCCCTGCGGCACGACGCCGCCGCGGTAGAGGCTCTCGGCGAGCTCCTGCAGCGCGGTCAGCGCGACCCGCTGCGGCAGCGGACCGTAGGAGATGCGGGCCACGCCGAGCTTCTCGTACTCGGACGCGGCGAGCGCCCCGGGGATTCCGATCACGCTGACCTTGCGCTCCCCGATGCCCTCGACCAGCTGTCGCGTGACGTTCGCATCGAGGATGCCGGGGACGAACACCGCGGTGGCACCGGCGTCGAGGAAGGCGCGGCCGCGCTGGATGGCATCCGCGATGCTCTGCTCCACGGGCCGCGACCCGGCACGCACGAACGCATCGGTGCGGGCGTTCAGGGCGAAGGGCACGCCCTCGGCCTCCGCAGCCTTCACGATGGACTCGACGACGGCGACCGATTCGTCGAGCGGCTTGAGGCGGTCCTCGACGTTCGCGCCGACGACGCCGGCCGCGATCGCGAGGCGGGTGGTCTCCCCGGCGTCCCCGTATCCGTCGTCCAGGTCGGCGGTGACGGGAACGGACACGGCCGCGGCGATCCGTCCGACCATGTCGATCATGACGTCGCGCGGGGTGTCCCCGTCGTCGTAGCCGAACGACGCCGCGATGCCGTGACCGGCGGTCGCGATCGCCGTGGTCTCCGGCAGTGCGGCGACGGCACGCGCGGAGACGACGTCCCACACGTTCACCACGCGGAGGATCTCCGGGGCGTCATAGAGTCCGACGAGGGTCTGGGCCTTGGCAGCAGTGGTCATGTCCCCACGCTAGCGGCCGGTGCGGGCACGCGGGCCGGATGCCCGGGTTCCCTGCGGCGGTCGACCTAGGCTGGCAGCATGCCCCAGCGCCGCTCGCATGTCGCCCCCTCCGCCGCCCAGACCGAGCTCGCCGCGGCGCTCTCGGCCCTTCGGGAGGATCTGGACGCGTCGACGGAGTTCCCCGCCGACGTACTCGCGGAGGCGGAAGCCGCCACGGCGACTCTCCCCGACCTCGACCTCACGGATGTGCCGTTCGCGACCCTCGATCCGGCCGGTGCCCGCGACCTCGACCAGGCGTTCCACCTGGAACGGGACGGCGACGGCTATCGGGTGCGTTACGCGATCGCGGACGTGCCGGGTTTCGTCACCCCCGGTGGTGCCGTGGACGCGGAGGCCCGCCGGCGCGGACAGACCCTGTACGCCGCGGACGGCTCGATCCCGCTGCACCCACCCGTGCTGAGCGAGGACCGTGCCTCCCTGCTCCCCGACGTCGACCGCTCCGCCCTGGTGTGGACGTTCCACCTGGATGCGGCCGGATCCGTGATCGACTTCCGGTTGGAGCGCGCCCTCATCCGTTCCCGGGCCCAGCTCGACTACGCCTCCACCCAGGAGGCGCTCGACCGGGGCGACGGCGGTCACGCGGCCCTGCTGCCGGAGATCGGCTCCCTCCGTCTGGAGCAGGAGCGCCGCCGCGGTGGCGCCAGCCTGAACATGCCGGACGAGGAGGTCGTGCGCACCGACGACGGCTCCTACGCGATCGAGCGCCGCAGCCCGCTGCCCGCCGAGGAGTGGAACGCGCAGCTGTCGCTCATGACGGGGATGGCGGCCGCCGCGCTCATGATCGACGCGGGCGTCGGCATCCTCCGCACGATGCCGGAACCCGACGAGGCGGCGTTCGCGGCCTTCCGGCACCAGACGGAGGCACTCGGGCGGCCGTGGACCGACGGCACCTACGGCGAGTACCTCCGCGGCCTCGACCGCTCCGACCCGATGACGCTCCCCGTGCTGGAGGCCGCCGCCTCGCTGTTCCGCGGCGCGGGGTACCTCGTGTTCGACGGCGAACCACCCGCCGACGCCGTGCAGGCCGCGATCGGAGCACCGTACGCGCACGCGACCGCACCCCTGCGCCGACTGGTCGACCGCTGGGTGCTCGCCATCTGCCTCGCCGTGTCGACCGGGCAGCCGGTGCCGGGATGGGCCCGCTCCTCCCTCGGAGAGCTCCCCGCGCTCATGCAGGAATCGGGTCGGCGGGCGTCGCAGTTGGACGCGGACACCGTGAACCGCGTCGAGGCCGCGCTGCTCACTCCGCTCGTCGGACAGACCATCGAGGCCACGGTGATCGAGCTCCGGGGCGAGCGGGCCGCCGTCCAGATCGCAGACCCTGCGGTGACCACGACCGCGCCGGTGACCCCCGACACCAAGCCCGGCGATGTGGTGCAGGTGCGCGTCGTGCGCGTGGACATCGGGACGGGTGAGATCGAGCTCGCCGTCTGAGCCCGCGGCCGGGGATCAGGCGAAGACGCCGAGTCAGGCGCTCCCGGGCAGGACTGCCTGTACCGCAGCGGCCGCCTGCGTCCGCGCCGGATACCCTGTCGAGATGGATCAGGCAGAGCGCATCGAGCGCTTCCTCGCGGCGCGGTATCCGCGTGCAGGGATCGCGATCGTCGCCGGGAGCACGGCCCGTGGGGAGCGCACGCCCACCAGTGACATCGACCTCCTCCTCATCGACGACGACCTCTTCGCCGACGTGTCACAGGTGAGCGAGGCCGCCACCCACGCGTTCGAGGACGAGATCTTCGAGGTGTTCGCGTACACGGTGGAAGGGTTCCGGGAGTGGGCGGACCGCGGCGTGGCCCAGCACCGCCCCGTCATCGCGCACATGCTCGTGGAAGGAGCCGCGATCCGGTCGACGCCCGCGCTCGCGGAACTGAGGACGCGGTGGTCCGCTGTGCTCGCTCTCGGCTCTGTGCTGAGTGAGACGGAGTCGCGGATCCGGCGGTACGTGATCACCGATCTCCTCGACGACCTCCAGGACGCGACGGACCCTCTCGAGCAGCGCGTCGTCGCCGGCCTGCTGTTCGAGCGCATGGCCGAGCTGATGCTGCTGGCCAGCGGGCAGTGGATCGGATCCGGGAAGTGGCTCCCCCGACGTCTGCGCGCGTGGAGCCCCGAGCGCGCGGACCAGCTCAGCACCCCGCTGCTCGCTGGAGACTTCCCCGGCTTCGCGGCGCGGGTCGATGAGGAGCTGACGATGGCGGGTGGTCGAGTGCAGGCGGGGTTCGTGCGCTGACCTCACTCGTTCACAGGCAGTCACGCGACAGCAGGCGACACCGGCGGCTGGCGCCTGTCCTCGCGTGATCGCCTGACGCGAGGGCTCAGGAGGCGGGGGTCGCAGTCGTCGTCATCACGAGCAGCTGAGGGTCGGACAGGTCCAGGGCCACCGTGATGGCGGCGAACTCCGCGAGGGAACGGACGTGGGTGCCGCCACAGAGGATGACGGCCTCGCCCTCCGGGAGCTCGCAGTGCCAGCGCCGCCGGTCCACGATCGTCGGTCCGTCCACCTCGATGCGGCTCGCGGCAGCCGAGGCGACCCACGCGGCGAGCTGCGTATTGATGCGGTGCTCGCGGTCAGACAACGTCGCCGCGAACGTCTCGGTGTCGAATCCCGCGCGGCGCAGGCTCTTGCCCAGGCGGTACTCGTCGACGGCGCCGTCCTCGTGGATGCGGCTGGACTGGTTCGCCCGTCCCTCGAAGTCCGGGTTTCCCAGCGCATCCTCCCCCGGGTCCTTGCGCCAAAGGTCCGAGACGGCGATATCGAGAGCGAGGGAGGCGAGGTGGCACGCGGTGTGACCGCGGCTGAGGCCGGCACGGTGCGCCTCGTCGACCGAGAGCGCCACGCGCGTCCCCTCCGCGAGCCAGGCGGGCGCGGCACCATCGAGCCGCTGGCCCACCAGCCAGGTCCACCCCTCGGTCCCGCGCTTGACGGGGATCGCGCTGCCCACCGCGAACGCGCCGTCATCCGAGACCGCCGCCATGAGCGCCTCGGTCACGTGGACGGCTCCGTCCTCGCCGGAGATCTCGCCGGTATCGCCGGGCTGATCGGGCCAGGTGTGATCGACGGGGTGGAACGGCGTGGCGTCGACGACGACCACGGCTCCGTCGGCGTCGTCCGCCACGCGGGTCACGACGGCGTCTCCGCGGAGGCTGCCGTCCGGGAAGGTGACGATCGTGGGCGTGGTCATGGGGCTCCTCGGAGAGACGACGGAACGATGGTGCCGATCAGGCACGGGGTGTCAGTGGGACGGCGGGATCGTGAAGCTGGCGAGCCGGTCGCCGTCGACGACGAAGATCCCATCGGACTCGCCGTTGAAGACGCGACTGCTCCACCCGAAGCGGATGCGCGTCATGTCGCCGTCCGTGGTGGCGGAGAGCACGGTCATCCGTGCCCCGGCGCCGATCGCGTCGCTGTCCGCCCAGCTGCGTACGCCGTCGGCGCCGGCTTTGACGGTGCCCCAGTCGTTCACGAAGCCTCCCACGGCGAACGCGGCAACGAAGGCCTCGGTGTCTCCGGCATTGATCGCGTCGATCATCGTCTGGACCGGCGCGGGCAGGAGGATGTCGGACACGGCACTCCTCGGATCAGGCGGTGACGACCTGGGCGGTGCCGAGCGGAGCGTCCGGGCCCATCTCGGCGGCGATGCGGTTCGCCTCCTCGATGAGGGTGGCGACGATGTCAGCCTCCGGGACGGTCTTGATGACCTCGCCCTTGACGAAGATCTGGCCCTTGCCGTTGCCGGACGCGACACCGAGGTCGGCCTCGCGTGCCTCACCCGGGCCGTTCACGACGCAGCCCATGACGGCGACGCGCAGCGGCACCGTCATCTCCTTGAGCCCCTCGGTGACGTCTTCCGCGAGCGTGTAGACGTCGACCTGAGCCCGACCGCACGAGGGGCACGAGACGATCTCGAGCTTGCGCTCCCGGAGGTTGAGGGACTGGAGGATCTGGTGACCGACCTTGACCTCCTCGGCCGGCGGCGCGGACAGCGAGACGCGGATGGTGTCGCCGATGCCCTCCCCCAGCAGGATGCCGAAGGCGGTCGCGCTCTTGATCGTGCCCTGGAAGGCCGGTCCCGCCTCGGTCACACCGAGGTGCAGCGGCCAGTCGCCCCGCTCGGCGAGCTGGCGGTAGGCCTTGACCATCACGACGGGGTCGTTGTGCTTCACCGAGATCTTGAAGTCGTGGAAGTCGTGCTCCTCGAACAGCGACGCCTCCCAGACAGCGCTCTCGACGAGGGCCTCCGGCGTGGCCTTGCCGTACTTCTCGAGCAGGCGACGGTCGAGGGAGCCCGCGTTGACGCCGATACGGAGCGAGACACCCGCGTCCTTCGCTGCCTTGGCGATCTCGCCGACCTGGTCGTCGAACTTCCGGATGTTGCCCGGGTTGACCCGCACGGCGGCGCAGCCGGCGTCGATCGCCTGGAAGACGTACTTCGGCTGGAAGTGGATGTCCGCGATGACCGGGATCTGGCTCTTCTTCGCGATGATGTGCAGCACATCCGCGTCGTCCTGCGACGGCACGGCGACGCGGACGATCTCGCAGCCGGAGGCGGTGAGTTCCGCGATCTGCTGCAGAGTCCCGTTGATGTCGGTGGTCTTCGTCGTCGTCATCGACTGCACGCTGACGGGCGCATCGCCGCCGACAAGCACCTTGCCCACCTTGATCTGACGGGACTTGCGACGCGGGGCGAGGACTTCGGGGACCTTCGGCATCCCAAGATTCACTGCTGGCACGATCCCAGCCTACGCCGCCAGGATGCGGAAGGGCTGGATGCGGCGGGTGTGGTAGTTTCGCCCCATGATCGCGCACATCACCTGGTGGCCCGCCTCCTAGGCGGTGTGTTCGCGTTCCCTCGAACCCAGACCGCCTCCGGGGCGGTCTTTTCGTTGCGCCGAGCCGGAGCCCTCGCACAGGAGACATCGATGACCCTCTCTCGCCTCGACGAGCTCAGCGCCGATCCCACCGCGTCCTTCGTGCTGATCGCCCGTGACGGCGCGGACACCGTGGAGCTGCTCACCGGCGCCGTGACCGACGTCGAGCTGCTCTCCGACATCCCTCTGACGTCCGAAGGAGAGCCCCGGGAGGTCTTCGCCCTCGTCCCCTACCGGCAGGTCCGAGAGCGCGGATTCGTCGCGCAGGACGACGGGGCGCCGCTGCGCTGCATCGTCGTGGACGAGCACCTCCATCTGCCGACCGCGGCTGTGCTCGATGCGCTTCCCACCGCGCCGATCCCACTGCGCGACGAGGGCTTCGACATCGCCGACGAGGAGTACGCCGCCATCGTCGAGACCGTGATCGCCGACGAGATCGGCCGCGGCGAGGGGGCGAACTTCGTCATCCGTCGCGACTTCACGGCGACCGTCGAGGCGGACGAACGGCAGGCGGCCCTCACCTGGTTCCGGGCTCTGCTCGCCCATGAGCGCGGGGCCTACTGGACGTTCGCGGTGTTCACCCCCGGCCACATCGCGGTGGGGGCGAGCCCGGAGGCGCACGTCGTGGCCCGCGGTGGCGTCGTCACCATGAACCCCATCTCGGGGACCTTCCGGCATCCGGCGGGCGGCGCGACGAAGGAGACGCTGACCGACTTCCTGGCCTCGACCAAGGAGACCGAGGAGCTGTTCATGGTCGTGGACGAGGAGCTCAAGATGATGAGCGCCGTCTGTGCCGACGGCGGACGCATCACGGGCCCGCATCTGAAGGAGATGTCGCGGCTGACGCACACGGAGTACATGCTGCGCGGCCGGAGCGCTCTGGACCCCCGGGACATCCTCCGCGAGACGATGTTCGCCCCCACCGTCACCGGCTCCCCCATGCAGAACGCCTGCGCCGTGATCCGGCGGCACGAGCGCAAGCCGCGGGGCTACTACTCCGGCGTCGCCGCGCTCTTCACCCCCAACGCCGACGGCGGCCACGACCTCGACGCGCCGATCCTCATCCGCACGGTGTATCTGCAGGACGGCGAGCTGAGCGTTCCCGTCGGCGCCACCCTCGTCCGCCACTCCGACCCGCACGGCGAGGTCTCCGAGACCCACGGCAAGGCAGCGGGTGTGCTCGGCGCCATCGGCGCGATCGACCGGGACCGTGTGGCGGAAGCCCGCAGCGACGCCGACGCCCCCGGTGAGCCCCGGCGTCTCGCCGACGACCCGGACGTCGCCGCGCTCCTCTCCTCGCGCAACGCCCGCCTCGCCGAGTTCTGGCTGAACCCGCAGGGTGAGGACTTCACGGGGCCGTTCTCCGGCCGCTCCGCCCTCGTGGTCGACGCCGAGGACCGCTTCACGACGATGCTCGCGCATCAGCTGCGGCACCTCGGGCTCGACGTGACCATCGCGTCCTGGGACGACGTGGACGACGAGGCGGTCGAGACGGCCGATCTCGTCGTCGCCGGCCCCGGCCCCGGCGACCCCCGAGACGACGCGAGCCCGCGCATCGCCCGGATGCGCGAGGTCGTGGCGGCCCGCCTGCAGGCGCATGCCCCGCTGCTCGCGGTCTGCCTGAGCCACCAGATCCTGGCGGACCGGATGGGGATCGCGCTGACGCCCCTCGACGCTCCGCATCAGGGGCTGCAGAAGGCCGTGCCGATCTTCGGCGAGGACGCGTCGATCGGGTTCTACAACACGTTCACAGCGCGGGTGGACCCGGGTACGCTGACCGTCGGCGCGGCCGAGGTGTCGGCGGATCCGGCGACCGGCGACGTCTACGCCCTCCGGGGCGACGGGTTCGCATCGGTGCAGGGCCACCTCGAGTCGATCCTGTCCCGCGACGGCATCCGCACGCTGGAGCGTCTGGTCGCGCACGCCCTGCGCTGAGTGCGTCCCGGTCGCTCAGCCCAGCAGCTTGACCGGGTTGAAGAGGTCGGCCACCAACAGCAGAGCTCCCATCGCGATCAGCAGCGTCGCGACGACGACGGTCAGCGGGACGAGTTTCGTGGCGTCGACCGGAGCCGGCGGCGGCCGCCGGAAGAGCTTCGCCCACGCCCGCTTGATCCCTTCCCAGAGCGCGACGACGATGTGTCCGCCGTCGAGGGGCAGCAGCGGGATGAGGTTGAACACGAAGAGCGCGACGTTGAGCGACCCGAGGAGGCCGAGCAGCACGGCGAAGCGGTTGAGAACCGGCGCGTCCGTCGCGGCCACCTCGCCCGCCAGACGCCCGACACCGACGACGCTCAGCGGCCCGTTCGGATCGCGTTCCCCACCCGTCACCAACGACACGCCCACGTCCCACAGCCGCACGGGCAGCGTGACGATGAGCGAGCCGACCCGGGCGACCGTGTCCGCCGCCATCTGCGGTCCGGCGGTGAGCGGCTGCTGCACGTAGCCCATCTGCGCGATCATGCCCGCGTAGCCGACCTCCTTCACGACGGGTTCGCCGTCGTCGTCGAGCACCGGCTGCCCGCTCGCATCCGTGATGGTGCGCTCCGCGGCGATCGGCGTGAGGGTGAGCGTCTGCTCCGTGCCGTCCCGGCGCACGACGAGATCGAGGGGCTGTCCCGGCGAGGCCTGCACGATCGCAGTCGCCTCGGCGAAGGTCGCCACCGGTGTCCCGTCGATCGAGACGAGGACGTCGCCGGGCTGCACGTCGGCCGCCGCCGCCGGAGACTCCGGATCGTCGGCACCGCATTCGGTCGCCGACGATGAGGCAGGGACCACGCATTCGTTCACCGCCGCGACCGTCGTGGTGCCCTGCTGCACGCCGATTCCGCTGACGAGGACGGTGAAGATGACCACGGCCAGCACGAGGTTCATGAGCGGTCCGCCGAGCATGACGATCACGCGCTTCCAGACCGGCAGCTTGTAGAAGACCCGATCCTCCGCGCCTTCGGCGATCGTCTCGTCGTTGGCCGAGCGCGCATCCTGGATGAGCGTGCGGAACGCGCCGGACGCGGGTCCGCTGTCCTTCGACGACGGATACATCCCCGACATCGAGATGAAGCCGCCGAGAGGCAGGAGCTTGAAGCCGTACTCCGTCTCGCCGATCCGCTTCGACCACAGGCGCGGCCCGAAGCCGATCATGTACTGGCCGACACGCACGCCGAAGAGCTTCGCAGGGACGAGGTGACCGACCTCGTGCAGACCGATCGAGAGCCCGAGGCCGATCAGCATGAACACGATGCCGCCCAGATAGAGCAGGAATTCCACGTGCCCACGCTACTGCCCACCGCCTAGGAATCCGCCCGGCTCGCACAGCATGGCTAGGCTGGCGGGATGACATCCCGGCAGCTGCGCTTCCTCCGCGCCGCCGCCGTGTCCGCCATCGCCACGCTCCTCGCAGCCGTGTCGCACACGCTCGCCGGCGGCGCCGCTCCGCACCCCCTGCTCATCGCCGCCGTCGCGGTGCTCTTCGTCCCGCTCTCCGCCGCGGTGGCCGGCGGTCGGCCGTCACGCGCACGGGTCGCCGTCGCCGTGCTCCTGGCGCAGGCCGCGTTCCATCTGCTCTTCCAGCTTCTGGGTGCGCCCACAGCGGGGGGCGCGTCCGTCATCGGCACGCACGCGCATCACCTCGACCTGGGCGCGCTCGCACCGCTGTCCCCGGCTCCCGGCCCGGACACGCTGATGCTGTCGGCGCACCTCGCCTGCGCGGTGCTGACCACGCTGCTGCTGTGGCACGGCGAGAGCGTGTTGCGCGCGATCGCCCGCTGGTTCCAGGCCGCGCTCCGGCGCGCGGCGACTCCCACCTCCGCGCCTCCCGCACCGCCGCGTCCGCTGCGCTCCGCTCTCCGCTCTCCGCTCGATGCCGCGATGACCGTGGTGGTGTCGCGGCGCGGTCCGCCGGTGCCCGTCGGCGGCTGAGCCGCCCCGCCGACCCTGCCGTCCTCGAGAGACGGCCCCTTCGGGCCGCGCTGTTCCCGCGCGCCCCCACACGAGCATCTGGAGACCCCATGTCGAACCCCACCATCCGCCCCCGCCGTCCGCGCCGCGCCCTCCTCGGAGCCACCGGCATCATCGGCGGACTCGCCCTCGCCCTCGCCGTCCCGGCGATGGCCGGCGCCCACGTCACCGTCAGCCCGGACGAGCTCGCCGCCGGTGACCACGGCGTGCTGACCTTCTCCTTCTCGCACGGGTGCGGCACCTCGCCCACCACAGCCCTGCGCGTCACCATGCCGGAGGGCCTCGCCTCCGTCGCCCCGACGCTCGACGGCGACTGGAGCATCCAGGTGGAACGCGGCGACGACGGTCTCGTGAGCGCGGTCACCTACACCGCCCTCACGCCCGTGCCGACCGACCTCCGCGGCGCCGTGAGCATGTCGGTGGGACTGGATGAGGACACGCCCGAGACGCTCGCCTTCCCGGTGGTCCAGCAGTGCGTCGACGGGGCGACGGAGTGGACGCAGCTCGCCGAGAAGGGCGAGGACCCTCACGACCTCGACTCCCCCGCTCCCGTCGTGACGGTGACGGACAACGCCGAGGGCGGTCACGGCACGAGCACCGTACCGCAGCCCGCGACGGCCGATGCCGGCGACGACGCCCTGGGTATCGCGCTGGGCGCCGGCGGCCTCCTGGCCGGTGTCGCGGCTCTCGTGGTCGCCGTGCTCGCGTTCCGCCGCCGCGCCTGAGCCCCGGGTCCGCCGCGCCCGGCTCCGGCGCGCGGCGGACCGACCCGCCCGGGCCGACACCGCCGTCATGAGAACATGGAGACGACATGTCGATGGAACAACAGCCGACCCTGCCCCCCGTGCTCCGCCCCGCGAACCCGCCCCGGCGCGAGCTGTCCGAACTCGCCTCCCGATTCGCCCGCTCCGTGCGCGGCGACGTGGAGGGCGTCGCTCTCAGTGGCATCACCCTCGCCACGGCGGACCTGCGTCCCGGCGAGGCGTTCGTCGCGATCCGCGGCGTGAACCGCCACGGCGCGGACTTCGCCAAGACCGCTGCCGAGAAGGGGGCGGTCGCCGTGATCACGGACCAGGCGGGCGCCGACATCGCCGCGGACGCCGGCCTCCCGATCCTCATCGTCGACGACCCCCGCGGCGTGCTCGGCGCGCTGAGCGCCTGGGTGTACGGCACGGGAGCGGAGGACCCGCTTCCCCTCCTCTTCGCGACCACCGGGACGAACGGCAAGACGAGCGTCTCGCACCTCCTCGAGGGCATCCTCGAACAGATGGGCGTCGTCACCGGGCTCTCCTCCACGGCCGAACGACACATCGCGGGCGAGGTCATCGTCTCGCGGCTCACCACCCCTGAGGCCTCGGAGATGCACGCCCTGCTCGCGCTGATGCGGGAGCGCGAGGTCGAGGCCGTCGCGGTCGAGGTCAGCGCCCAGGCCCTCTCCCGGCACCGTGTCGACGGCATCCGGTTCGACGTCGCGGGGTTCACGAACCTCAGCCACGACCACCTCGACGACTACGCCGACATGGAGGAGTACTTCGAGGCGAAGCTGCCGCTCTTCCGGCCCGATCGCGCCGTCCGCGGCGTCGTGTGCCTCGACTCCTCCTCCGGGGCCCTGGTCGTGGAGCGCTCCGAGATCCCCGTCATCACCGTCGGGACGCCCTCCATCGCCGCCGACGCCGATCAGGCATCGCGAGCGGACTGGGTGGTCGTCATCGACGACGAGCGGACGACCGGAACGACGTTCACGATGACGGGACCGGCTGGCACGCTCACCACGACCGTCCCGGTGATCGGCCCCCACATGGCCGCGAACGCGGCGCTCGCGATCGTCATGCTGCTCGAGGGCGGCTATGCCTGGGAGCGGATCGTCGAGGCCCTGCAGCGCGACGGCGGCATCCACGCCTACCTGCCAGGGCGCACGCAGCTCGTCTCAGGCGCGCGGGGGCCGGCCGTCTTCGTCGACTTCGGCCACTCGCCCGACGCCTTCGAGAAGACCCTGGCCGCCGTGCGGCGGGTGACTCCCGGCAAGGTGCTCATGCTCTTCGGGGCCGACGGGGACCGGGACGCCAGCAAGCGCTTCGACATGGCTCGCACCGCGGTGGAGGGCAGCGACATCCTCGTCGTGACGGATCACCACCCGCGATTCGAAGACCCGGCGTCGATCCGCGCGACGCTCGTCGACGGCGCGCGTCGCGCCCGTCCCGACGCCGAGATCCACGAGTACTCCCCGCCGGAGGCCGCGATCGTGGCCGCCGTCGGACTCGTCGGCGACGGCGACGCGATCCTCTGGGCCGGCCCCGGGCACCAGGACTACCGCGACATCCGAGGGGTGCGGACGCCGTACTCGGCCCGCGAGCTCTCCCGGCGTGCGTTGAAGGCCGCCGGCTGGCCGGTGCCGGAGCCGCGCTGGCCCGTGCCGTACCCGGACGAGGACTGAGCCCGCGCCGCGTCAGACGGCGGCGATGAGCTGGTCGGCCTTCCGCCGCGCCCAGTCCTCGGCCGCCGCGAGCGATTCCACGGTCAACGCGTCCGGAGCGTCGTGCGCGTCGACGACCCGCTGCACGGTGTCGACGATGCCGAGGAACGGCAGGCGCCCTTCGTGGAACGCGTCCACGGCCTGCTCGTTGGCGGCGTTGTAGACGGCGGGGAAAGTGCCTCCGGCGCGCCCGACGGCCTTTGCGAGCGCCACCGCGGGGAAGGCGTCGTCGTCGAGCGGCTCGAAGGTCCAGGACGTCGCCGTGGTCCAGTCCAGCGGACGGCCCACACCGCCCACGCGGTGCGGCCAGTCCAGGCCCAGCGAGATCGGCAGACGCATGTCCGGCGGCGAGGCCTGCGCGATGGTCGAGCCGTCGACGAACTCCACCATGGAGTGGACGATCGACTGCGGGTGCACGACGACGTCGATGTCGTCGTAGGGCACGTCGAACAGCAGGTGCGCCTCGATGACCTCAAGCCCCTTGTTGACCAGGGTCGCCGAATTCGTGGTGACCGTGCGACCCATGTTCCACGTCGGATGCGCCAGCGCCTGTTCCGGGGTCACTCCGGTGAGCTCGTCGCGCGACCTGCCGCGGAACGGGCCACCCGAGGCCGTGACCACCAGACGGCGGATCTCATCGTGTGTGCCGGAGCGCAGGGCCTGGGCGAGCGCGGAGTGCTCGGAGTCCACGGGGACGATCTGCCCGGGTGCCGCGGCGGCGAGCACGAGATCACCGCCGACGATCAGCGACTCCTTGTTCGCCAGCGCGAGGGTCCGCCCCTCCTCCAGCGCAGCGAGCGTCGAGCCGAGACCGATCGAGCCGGTGATGGCGTTCAGCACCACATCGGCTTCGACGTCGCGGACCAGCTGCTCCGCCTCGACCGCGCCGAGAGCCGTGTGCTCCACCTGGAACTGCGCCGCCTGCTCGGCCACCATCGTGGCGTTCGACCCCGCGGCGAGACCGACGAGCTCGAAGCGTCGCGGATTGGCGCGGATCACATCCAGCGCCTGCGTGCCGATGGAACCGGTGGAGCCGAGGATGATGACGCGACGCATGACGCCAGCCTAGGACACGCCGCCGGCTCTCCCGGGCCGCGGCTACTGCTGCGGCTGGACCGGAGTCGTGGCGAGGATGTCGACGACGAACACGAGGCTCTCGTCCTGCAGCTCGTGCCCCTCGCTCGCGCCGTAGCCATCGGACGGCGGCATGACGACGAGAACCTGCGAACCGACCTTCTGACCCTCGAGCGCCTTCTGGAACCCGGCGACGACTCCGGTCGTCTGGAACTGGGCGGGGGCCGCATCGCGGCTCCAGCTGGAGTCGAACTCTTCGCCGTCGGACCACTTCACCCCGAGGTACTGGACCACGACGAGGTCGCCGGACGCCACCGTTGCGCCGTCGCCCTGCTTGAGGACGGAGACCTTCGTCTCGGTCGGCGCATCGCCGTCCGGGATCGTGACGGACGGCTTGCCATCGTCGTCGAGCTCGACCTCGGGCATGCCGGCGGTCGGCTCGACCTCCTTGCCGGAGGCGACCTCGGGGAGCCGGTCGACGGCCTCCGCGTAGACGACGATGTTGCTCTGCCCCTCACCGAGCGCGCTGCCGGGGATGGCGAGGACGACGCGGGATCCGACCGGCTCGCACTCGAGCGCGGCGACGAACAGCGACGACTGGTTCGGGTCGAGGAGCACGGGGAGCGTGCCGTCCTCGCCGCGCGCCGACGAGTCGACCACGTCGCCGCTGGCGGCATCGACGATCTGATACTGGACGGAGACGAGGTCGTTCGCCGCGAGGTCGTCTCCCTCGCCCTCGGACACGACGGTCCGCTCGACGTTCGCGAACTCCGCATCGGCGGGAACCGTGATCTTGGCGTCGAGACCTTCGCCGTCCACCTCGATGGCGTCCGAGGTGTCGCCGGCCTTCGCGTTCACGAGGCACTGGCTCGACCCGGAGGCGTCCGGAGAGGAGGTGCTCTGCGGATCGCCGTTCCCGGAGCATCCCGCCAGCAGCAGGGTCGCCGCAGCGACGGTGGACAGGACGAGCAGCGGACGGGTGCGCACAGGAAGACCTCACGATCGCGGGCGGGAGCTTCCATCCTGCCTCATCGCCCTTTGCTCGCGCTGGGAAGCGGCGGCGCGAGTCTTCATTCCCACGCCGGCATGGATCCGGGAGTAGCCTGCTCTGATGAGCTCTGAGCAGTCCGTGGACCCCGAAACCCCCTCAGAGGACTCCCCGAAGCCCCGGCACGCCGGCTTCACCTACACGCTCGGCCGCAGCCTCATCGCCCCGCTCGCCCGGCTCGTCTACCGGCCGCGTATCGAAGGACGTGAGCACGTCCCCACCACCGGGCCGGTGATCTTCGCCAGCAACCACCTGTCGTTCATCGACTCCATCGCCATCCCGGTGGCGGCTCCGCGTCCCGTGCACTTCCTCGCCAAGTCGAGCTACTTCGAGGGCACCGGCATGAAGGGCTGGGCGTCCAAGACGTTCTTCGAGGCGATCGGTGCGATCCCGGTCCGCCGCGGCGCCGGCCAGGCGGCGCTGGACGCCCTAGACCTGCAGCGTCAGCTCCTGGACGAGGGCCTCGCCGTCGCGCTCTACCCTGAGGGCACCCGCTCCACCGACGGCCGGTTGTACAAGGGGCGCACGGGCGTGGCCTTCCTCGCTCTGCAGACGGGAGCACCCGTCGTCCCCGTGGGACTCATCGGCACCGACAAGGTGATGCCGGTCGGCGCCAAGATGCCCACGCTGTCCGAGCGGATCACCGTGCGCTTCGGCGAGCCCCTGGATCTGTCGCCGCACGGACCGGCCACGAGCGGCCGCGCGCGCCGGCTCGCGACCGACGAGATCATGGCCGCGATCCACGCGCTCTCCGGACAGGAGCTCGCGGGCACCTACAACGAGGCGCCGGCTCAGAACACGATCGAGAAGATCAAGCAGGCGCTCCCGCACGAACGCCGCTGAGGAGTCCGTTCAGCCGGCGGCCGTCACCGTCGCTTCGTGCCGGACGGGGAAGTTGACCGAGTTGGCGATGAAGCACCACTCGTTCGCCTGAGCGTGCGCGCGCTCGGCCGCCTCGATCATCGAGGCCTCGGCGACGACGACCTCCGGGCGCAGCAGCACCTCGACGAAGGAACCGCCGCCGGCGCCGTTCTCGCGCATCAGGCCGCTCGCGGTGTCCCGGTAGGACACGACCACCACTCCGGCCGTCACGCAGGCGTGCAGGTACGACAGGAGATGGCACTCGGAGAGCGAGGCCAGCAGCAGATCCTCCGGATTCCACCGCG
Organism: Microbacterium meiriae; assembly: GCF_040685015.1. Classification (NCBI taxonomy): domain Bacteria; kingdom Bacillati; phylum Actinomycetota; class Actinomycetes; order Micrococcales; family Microbacteriaceae; genus Microbacterium; species Microbacterium meiriae. Next base: position 899,442 of record NZ_JBFBHD010000002.1, read on the forward strand.
CCGGATCGCCGCGGAACGGCTTGTCGGAGGAGGCGAGCAGCTCGGGCTTGCCCGCGACTTCGATCGTGACATCGCGGCGGTAGTCCCGGTAGCCGCTCGTGCCGGATCCGGTGTTGCCGGTCCAGGTGGAGGTGAGGGCGTAGCGATGCTCGCCGAGGGACCGCGGAGTCGTCTGCTCTGGCATGCGCTCAGTCTGCCAGGTGCGGCCGACACGGCGCCGACTCGGCACCCGACCAGGCTGGGCCGGACCCGCCGGTAGAGTTGTCGGGTGCTGGAGACTCTCACCGTTCAGGATTCCGTCGAGCTCGCCGTCGTGGAGCGGAGCGGGTTCATCGAGTCGCGTCACGCCGGGGCGGCCGTGGTGCTCTCCCCCGAGGGCGAGGTGGTCGCGCGGCACGGGAATGCGGATGCGCTGATCCTCCCCCGTTCCAGCCTGAAGCCCCTGCAGGCGGTCGCCTGCCTCACCGCCGGTGCGGTACTCGAGGGCGAGCAGCTGGCGCTGTCGACGGCGAGCCATTCCGGCACCGATCGGCACGCCGAGGTCGTGCGCGAGATGCTCACCGCGGGCGGCCTCAACGAGGACGACCTCGCGTGTCCTCCCGCCTGGCCGAGCGACTCCGCGACCCGCGATGAGATGGTGCGCGAGCACGGCCAGGAGGCGCGCATCCGCATGAACTGCTCGGGCAAGCACGCCGCGATGCTCCGCGCCTGCGTCGCGACAGGGTGGCCGACCGACGGCTACCTCGACCCCTCGCATCCGCTCCAGGCGCACATCCGCGATGTGATCGCCCGGCTGACCGGCGAGAAGATGGCCCACACCGCGATCGACGGCTGCGGTGCCCCCGTGTACGCGCTCAGCCTCACCGGACTGGCCCGCGCGATCCACCGCATCGGAACCGCCTCCGAGCGCTCCCCCTTCGCGCTGCACCGCGTGGCGGGCTCGTTGGTGAAGGCGGTGCGCGAGAACCCCTGGACCATCGACGGCCCCGGGCGCCCTGACACGATCGCGATCGAACGGCTCGGGGTCTTCGCCAAGGGCGGCGCGGAGGGTGTCATGGTGATGGTCGCCCCGAACGGGACCACGGTGGCGCTGAAGATGCTCGACGGCGGCGCACGCGCGTCCACGATCGTGGCCGCCACGCTGCTGGCACGCGCGGGCGGGCTCAGCGACGCCGACGTGACCGGACTGGCCGACTCCCTGCCGCTCACGGTGCTCGGAGGCGGCGCGAACGTCGGCGCGATCCGTCCGGGTGCGGGCATCTGACCCGACCTCGTCGTCCCCGTGCCGCTGACCGTCATCGCCGGTCCAGCGCCGGGAGGACCACCCGCCGGGGAGGGCGGTCTCCGATCACGGACCAGGCCCGCCCGGCGTCCGGTCGCGCGTACGGCGGCTGAGCGCGGATGCCGACGAGCTGGCGGAGCTCGCCGGGCCGCTCCGCCCGGATGAGCACCTCCCCCTGCGATCGCACCCGCTGCCACAGTGCCCACTGACGCTGCCAGATCTCGGCATCGCCCACCAGCACGAGCGGTCGCCCCGTTCCCCTCACCTCCGGACCCACCGCCTGTACGTCGCAGTCGGGATGCGCGGCCGCCAACGCCGCGACGACGCCGACGACGCCCGGGGTGACCAACGCCGTGATCTCCGCCTGCGGCACCCACACCGGCGTGCTCCCCCGCAGCTCTCCGGAGCGCGACTCCACCCCGGGACCCTCGACCCAGGCGAACTGCATCTCCCGCTCTCCGCACACGGCCCTCCCCGGCGGACGATCGCGTCGGAAGTGAGCGACCTCGCCGCCCGCGGCGATGTGCTCGACGCGGGTCGGCATCCGCAGCAGGGCCCGACGCGGGAGTGCCTCCAGCACGCGGGCCAGCGGACCCGTCGCCCGACCGGCCGCGAGCACCCAGGTGACGGTGGCCGATGATCGCACCAGCTGCTCCCACCGCTGGACGAACTCGTGGCCGACGTCGAGAGGCAGGCGCGCGTGGAGCAGATCGAGATCATCCGCGAGCACGACGTCGGGTGGCGCCGTGCCGCCCTCGACCCACGCGGCGAGCAGGTCGACGGCCGCTTCGGGATCATCCGGGAACCACCCGCTGTGGCGATGCTGCGCCGCGATCACACGCAAGGCTGTCGTCCGCCCCGTTCCCGGGGCGCCGAGGACCACGAGCCCGCGGTCGCGGCCAGGATGCAGAACCTCCAGCGGCTGCGCCTGATTCTCGGGCTCGTCAGCGCGTCCGAGCACCAGGCAGGGCCCGGCTTCCGAAGGCGCGGACCCTGCCCGAGCGGTCAGCAGCGCGTCGAGCGGGAGGCGCGTCGGGAGAGCGGGTCGCCACGGAGGTGGAGACGTCGGCGCTCCCGCCCATCGCTGCGCAATCCGTCGGATGACGTCGTCATCGGTGAGGGCGATGCGCACCGGCAGCGGCTCGTCGTCCTGCGGGCGACGGAGGAGCGCACGGCCTCGGCCCTCCGCTCCGCCGGGAAGCTCGGCGGCGCCGGAGGTGCCGAGCATCGCCCTGCTGTCAGAAGTCTCGGCGACGCGCAGGCTCAGCCGCAGCGGGCAGTTCGTCGCGAGCGCATCGCGGATGACCCCGGCGGCGCGCTGCGTGCCGAGGACCAGGTGCATGCCCAGGGCGCGCCCCCGCGCCGCGACGTCGGTGAACACCGCCGCCAGCTCTGTGTGCTCCTGCAGCAGGGCGGCGAACTCGTCGACGACGATCAGGAGTCGGGGAAGGTCGGTCTCACGCACGTCGCGCGCCTGCGCCGCCGCGAGGGCACCCTCACGGCGGCGCATCTCTGCGGCCAGGCTGGCGACGCCGCGCCGCGCCTCCGTCTCGTCGAGGTCCGTGAGGACGCCGACGACCTGCGGCAGCTCACGCAGGCGATCGAAGGCCGTCCCTCCTTTGAAGTCCGCGAGGAGGACACTCACCCGCTCCGGCCCGTACCCCGCGCAGACGGCGGCGACCCATGTGATGAGGAGTTCGCTCTTGCCTGTCCCCGTCATCCCCGTCACGATCGCGTGCGGGCCGTCCTCGACGATGTCGGCCATCACCGGGGCATCGTGTGCTCCGCGACCGAGCGCCACGAGGAGGCCTGGGCCCACCGGTGGCTGCGGAAGGTCCCGGAGCGCCACCGCCGCCCCGGTCGCCTCCGTCGCGGACCCTTTCCCGCCGCACAGCTCGGCGGCCGCCGTCGCCTGCGCCGACGACAGGTACTCGACGTCCACCCCGTCCTCGCCGTCCGGGGTGCGCAGAGTCGCCGCACCGGGTTCCACGATGTCGACCACCGTCGTGATGCCGTCCGGAACGTCCGCACCGGTCGGCAGGGTCCAGATCACCGCATCGGCGCTCGGGGCCGATGCGGCCTCCTCTGCGAGGGCGAGCCGGAAACCACCGCGTCGCGCCTGCTGCATGTGCGGGAAGCCCGCCAGCGCCCCGTCCCGCGCCGGGTCGCCGACGAGGGAGAGCACAGTCGGGGAGAAGCGGAGACAGAGCTGGACGACGAGCGCACGTGCGGCGGCCCTGGCGAGCGGCTGCGGGCCCCGCAGGCATACTCCTCGACCGAGGAGGACGACCCGCGGCGCGTCTTCCAGGACACCGCACCGGCGGCGGAACGCAGCGGCGCGCTCGTCGTCACCGCCCTCGCAGCGCACGGTGCTGACCCGGGATCCGCGTCCCACGACGAGCGGAGTGTCGTGGTCGGGCGGCCGGGCATCCTGCAACGGGCGGCTGCGCAGACACGAGGCGGCATCCGGGTGCCGACGTTCCTCGTCTGCGCGCTCCTCCGCGTGGCGGCGGTGCAGCTGGGCTTCGACCTCTGCCCATGCGGCGTCCATCCGGAGCACCTCGGCTCGCCGTTCGCGACGACGTCCGCGGGCTGCGTCGAGGAGCGACGCGCCCAGCATCAGCGGCCCGAGAGCCGCGAACCAGAGCGCATGCAGCGCACCGGTCGTGAACCAGAGAGCCAGACCGACTCCCACGGGGACGACGGCGGCGATGAGGGGAAGCGGGCGCCGCCGGGCCGGCGCCATGGCGGACGGGAGGACCAGGGGCGAGGAGTGCATGCCTCCAGTGGAGCTCACCGCCGGGGCGGATAGGGCCTCTCCACAGGGTCCGGAGCGCTACTCCCCCGAGTCCGCGGGTGGGGAGGAAGGATCCTCGGGATCGTCGACCTGCAGCACGATCACGGTGACGTTGTCGCGCCCTCCGTTGTCGAGGGCCGCCGCGAGCATCGCGTCGACGCTCTCCGCGGGGTCGGCATGAGCGCGGAGGAAGTGCTGGATGCCGTAGTCCGTGAGCTCCTTCGTGAGACCGTCGGAGCAGATGACGAAACGGTCGCCCGGCCGCACGTCGATGGTGACGTAGTCCGGCGCCGTGAGCTCGCTCGCACCGACCGCGCGGGTGATCACGTTGCTGTACGGGTGGCCCTCCGCCTCTTCGGGACTGAGCTTGCCGGCGGTGATGAGCTCCTGCACGACGGAGTGATCGGTCGTGACCTGCAGCAGCCGGTCGTCGCGCAGCAGGTACACGCGCGAGTCACCGATGTTCAGTGCCACCCAGTGCGGCTCGTCTCCCTGTTCGTCCAGGTAGACGCCGGTGAGCGTGGTGCCGGTCCCCTCGTCGGTGGTGTCCGGGTGCTCGGCGATGTCGTCTACCGCGAGCGCGAGAGCCTTCTCGATCGCGGAGGGGGTGACGTCGTCGGCATCGACCATCGCCCGCAGGCGCGCGACTGTGCTCTGACTCGCGATCTCCCCGCCGGCATGACCTCCCATGCCGTCCGCGACGATGAAGAGCGGGTACTCGGCGAGGAGGGCGTCCTGATTCGTCTCCCGGCGGCGCCCCTGGTCGGTGACGCCGGCCCAGGACAGCCGCAACGGACGATGCGCAACCGTGAGGGTGTGCGTCTTGGTCTCAGCCACGAACTGCCTCCGATGGACCTGCGGCGGATGGGGCGGGCGCAGGATACTCACACATCGTAGTGGAACTCGCTCCTCGGGACCGCACCGGGATGGCGGTGGACGGGGCGCGGGGCGACGGGAGGAGGGACGACTTCCCTCCGCTGCGACGAGTCCATGTCTCCACGTTAGCGGCATGTGGGGACACGGAGGAGCCACGGACGCGAAGAACCCCCGATCCGAAGACCGGGGGTTCTCCTCACGTCGTCACGCAGGCGGCTGCGTGGGATCGTTCGGTGTGGTCGGCGGAGCCGGAGGAGCGGCGGGAGGAGCCGCGGGCGGGGCCGGAGGCGTCGTGGGCGGAGCCGCGGGAGGCGCCGGAGGCGTCGTGGGCGGCACCGGAGGGATCGGCGCACCCGTCGCCGGGGCGGTGGGGCCGGCGGGCGGCGCGTAGCCGGGTGCCGAAGGCGGCGTGTACGCCTGCGTCGGCGGCGCGTAGCCCTGCGGCGGGGTGCCGTAGCCCTGCGGTGCCCCATATCCCTGCGGCGCACCGTAGCCCTGCTGCGGGGCGGCCGCTGCCGGCTGGACGGGAATGCCGTCCCACACCGTGCGGTCGCCGAGGAAGCCGTTGCCCGCCCAGGAGGCCGGCTGGATGTTCGGGTTCCAGCGCGACTTGTCGAACGCGTTGATACCGAGCCAGACGATGGAGAGGAAGACGTAGAGGACGACCCAGACGGCGTCCTTCTGGAGCTTGAGGCCCACGCGCCACGCGGCGATGACCGAGAGCACCGAGAGCGCGAGCGAGAACAGGAAGCCGATGCCGATCCAGCTCAGCAGGGCCGTGCCGGCGATGCCGTACAGGACGAGCCACGGGCTCAGGTCACCGAGCTTGAAGAAGATCATCATGTTGTAGACGGGCACCCAGGCACGCCAGTTGCCCTGCACGCCGGCCTTCTGGAAGATCTTCATGTAGAAGAGCGACACCAGGACGTACCCGGCGACCGCGATCAGCAGAATGACGAAGAAGTAGGCGAAGAGCAGGCCGAGATAGCCCGCTCCGTAGTCGTCGTAACCCATGAGGCTCACATTCTCTGGTCAGGGGAGACGGCTCTCGTCCCCCGCCACGAGACTCCCCGCCTCGCATTGGACATGGTAGCGGTGCGCCCAGGGGGCGGCAACGACCGCCGGGGGCGATTCGCCGGCCTCGGGACCGTCAGTCGGCGACGACCAGCTCGATCTCCCCCGGTGCGGCGCCGTCCCGCAGAACGACGTCGTGCGCCTGTGCCCACCGGTGCAGCCCACGGAGCGAGCCGAGACGCGGCCGGTCCTCGGCAAGTGCCCGGACGAGCAGCCCCTTGGACTTCTTGTTGAAGTGGTTCAGCGCCCTCCCCTGCGCCGTGACGACCCGCACGTACACGGACGGCACCCCGGCCGGCACGGGTCCGAGTGCCGCGTACGCCTCGCTGCGCAGATCGAGCACGAAAGCCGGGGCATCGGCCGCGATCGCCGCCGCCGTCGGATCGGCCCAGTGGCGACGCAGCGGCGGCATCCCCGGAAGCGTGGTGCCGGCTGCCAGGCGATAGGTCGGGATCGCGTCCAGGGCCGCGACCGGGCCGAACGGAGCGCTGTGAATCCACACGTGGGCGTCCAGCCAGCGACGGGAGGCGGTCGAGAGCGACGCCGCGTCGAGGGCGTCGAACAGTACACCGGTGTAGCGGTCCACCGCGGGCATCGTGGGCGCGCTCCTCATGACACGGTTGTGCGCGATGTCCCCCCGCTGCCGATCGCTCAGCTTCAGCACGCGCCGGCTCGCGTCCTCATCGGCGGCGAGAGCGACGAGAGCGTCGATCACGGCGGTCCGCTGCGGTGTGAGGTCCGGGAGTGCCAGCGCGGGCACATCCAGCGGACCGCCGTCACCGCCCTCGCGCTTGGTCTCGGACGGCGGAAGCAGGATCTTCATGGGACCTCAGGGGAAAGAGACGCGTCCGCCTCGACACCCGGGCGGGTGTCGAGGCGGACGCGATGTACAGGACTGTCAGGAGATGAGTGCCGCGTTGCCGGCCACGATCGTCAGGACGTCGCCCTCCATGGAGAGGAAGCCGTCCTGCGCGTTCGCCAGCACCTTGGCGCCATCCGTCTGGGTGATCCGGACCTGACCCTCGGCGAGGATGGCCAGCACCGGCTCGTGACCGGACATGAAGCCGATCTCGCCCTCGACGGTCTTGGCGACGACGAGGCTCGCCTCTCCCGTCCAGACCTCCGCGTCGGCGGAGACGAGGCTGACATGCAGCGCCATGGTCAGGCGTTCTCCTTCTGGATCTGCGCCCAGCGCTCCTCCACGTCGGAGATGCCACCGACGTTGAAGAAGGCCTGCTCGGCGACGTGGTCGAAGTCACCCCGGGTGATCGCATCGAACGACTCGATGGTCTCCTTCAGCGGCACGGTCGAGCCCTCGACGCCTGTGAACTTCTTCGCCATGTAGGTGTTCTGCGAGAGGAACTGCTGGATGCGACGTGCACGCGACACGACGATCTTGTCTTCCTCGGAGAGCTCGTCGACACCGAGGATGGCGATGATCTCCTGCAGCTCCTTGTTCTTCTGGAGGATCTGCTTCACCGTCGTGGCCACGCGGTAGTGGTCCTCGCCCAAGTAGCGGGGGTCCATGATGCGCGACGTCGAGGTCAGCGGGTCGATGGCCGGGTACAGACCCTTCGACGCGATCTCACGGGAGAGCTCGGTCGTCGCGTCGAGGTGCGCGAAGGTCGTGGCCGGGGCCGGGTCGGTGTAGTCGTCGGCCGGCACGTAGATCGCCTGCAGCGAGGTGATCGAGTGACCGCGCGTCGAGGTGATGCGCTCCTGCAGGAGGCCCATCTCGTCGGCGAGGTTCGGCTGGTAACCCACGGCGGAGGGCATGCGGCCCAGCAGCGTGGAGACCTCGGAACCGGCCTGCGTGAAGCGGAAGATGTTGTCGATGAAGAGCAGCACATCCTGCTTCTGCACGTCACGGAAGTACTCCGCCATCGTCAGAGCCGACAGGGCGACGCGCAGACGCGTCCCCGGCGGCTCGTCCATCTGGCCGAAGACGAGGGCGGTCTTGTCGAAGACGCCCGCCTCCTCCATCTCGTGGATGAGGTCGTTGCCCTCACGGGTGCGCTCACCGACACCGGCGAACACCGACACACCACCGTGGTCCTGCGCGACGCGCTGGATCATCTCCTGGATGAGGACGGTCTTGCCGACACCGGCACCACCGAAGAGACCGATCTTGCCACCCAGCACGTACGGGGTGAGGAGGTCGATCGACTTGATGCCCGTCTCGAACATCTGCGTCTTCGACTCGAGCTGGTCGAAGTTCGGGGCCTTGCGGTGGATCGGCCAGCGCTCGGTGACCTCGATGGTCTCGCCGGGCTCGAGGTTCAGCACCTCGCCGATCACGTTGAAGACCTTGCCCTTGGTCACGTCGCCGACGGGGACCGAGATGGCCTCACCGGTGTCGCGCACCTCCTGACCGCGGACGATGCCGTCGGTCGGCTTCAGGGCGATGGCGCGGACCAGGTCGTCGCCGAGGTGCTGCGCGACCTCGAGCGTGATCTCGGTGGACTCCTCGCCCATCACGATGGTGGTCTTCAGGGCGTTGTAGATGTCGGGGATCGAGTCGTGCGGGAACTCGATGTCGACAACCGGACCGTTGACGCGGGCGACGCGCCCGACGACCGCGGTCGCCGGCTGCTCAGCCGTGGCGGTGGTGGTCATTTCTTCGTCTCTTTCCTGAGGGTCTGTCAGCTCGATGCGAGAGCGTCGGCGCCACCGACGATCTCGGCGATCTGCTGGGTGATCTCGGCCTGACGCGCGTTGTTGCGCAGGCGGGTGTAGTCGGTGATGAGCTTGTCGGCGTTGTCGCTGGCCGACTTCATCGCCTTCTGCGTCGCGGCCTGCTTGGCGGCGGACGACTGCAGGAGGGCGTTGAAGACGCGGCTCTGGATGTACACCGGCAGGATCGCGTCGAGCACCGTCTCGGCGTCGGGCTCGAACTCGTACAGCGGGTAGACGGTGCTGCCCGCCTCCGAGTCGTCGGCCTCCGCGATCTCCAGCGGCAGCAGGCGCACGGACTCCGGCGACTGCGTCATCATGCTGACGAAGCGGTTGTACACGAGGTGGATCTCGTCGACGCCGCCGTCCTCGCCGCCACGGTTGAAGGCCTCGAGAAGCGTCTGCGAGATCTCCTCCGCCGTGTGGAACGAGGGGGTGTCGGTGTCGCCGGTCCACTCTGCAGCGGCCGCGATGCGACGGAACTGGAAGTACCCGACGGCCTTGCGGCCCACGAGGTAGAACACCGGCTCCTTGCCCTGCTCGCGCAGGAGCTCCGCCACCTCGAGACCCTCACGGAGGATCTGCGAGTTGAAGGCTCCGGCGAGACCGCGGTCCGACGAGAAGATCACGACCGCGGAGCGGCGGATCGTCTCGGGCTCGCGGGTGAGCGGGTGGTCGACGTTCGAGTGCGTCGCGACGGCGGACACGGCCCTCGTCACGGCCCGCGCGAAGGGGGTGGACGCCTTGACGCGTGCCATCGCCTTCTGGATGCGCGAAGCCGCGATGAGTTCCATCGCCTTCGTGATCTTCTTGGTCGTCTGAGCAGAAGAGATCTTCTGCTTGTAGACCCTGAGTTGAGCGCCCATGAATCAGTACCTCACGCGGTTACGCGCGACGACCCTTGACGATCTTCTCCTGGTTGACGTCCTCGGCCTCGGCCGCAGCGTGCTCCTCGTGGCCAGGGGCGCCGATGGCGTGGCCCTTGCCGCCCTGGAACTCCAGGAGGAAGTTGTCGGTCTGCTTGTCGAGCTCGGCGACGGTGGCGTCGTCCAGCACGTTGGTCTCCCGCAGCGTGTCGAGCACCTTCGTGTTGCGACGCAGGTAGTCGAGCAGCTCGCGCTCGAACCGCAGCACGTCCTCGACCTCGATCGAGTCGAGCTTGCCATTGGTGCCGGCCCAGATCGAGACGACCTGCTCCTCCACCGGGTACGGCGAGTACTGCGGCTGCTTGAGCAGCTCGGTCAGACGGGCACCGCGCGAGAGCTGACGACGCGAAGCGGCGTCGAGGTCCGATGCGAACATCGCGAACGCCTCGAGCGAGCGGTACTGCGCCAGCTCCAGCTTCAACGTTCCGGAGACCTTCTTGATCGACTTCACCTGAGCGTCACCACCGACACGCGACACCGAGATACCCACGTCGACCGCAGGACGCTGGTTGGCGTTGAAGAGGTCGGACTGCAGGAAGATCTGGCCGTCGGTGATCGAGATCACGTTGGTCGGGATGTACGCCGAGACGTCGTTCGCCTTGGTCTCGATGATCGGAAGACCGGTCATCGAACCCGCACCGAGCTCGTCGGACAGCTTCGCGCACCGCTCGAGCAGACGGGAGTGCAGGTAGAAGACGTCGCCAGGGTAGGCCTCGCGGCCCGGCGGGCGGCGCAGCAGCAGGGAGACGGCACGGTAGGCCTCGGCCTGCTTCGACAGGTCGTCGAAGATGATGAGGACGTGCTTGCCGCCGTACATCCAGTGCTGGCCGATGGCCGAACCGGTGTACGGAGCGAGGTACTTGAAGCCGGCGGGGTCGGACGCCGGAGCCGCCACGATGGTGGTGTACTCCAGAGCGCCGGCCTCCTCGAGCGCGCCCTTCACCGAAGCGATGGTCGAGCCCTTCTGACCGATGGCGACGTAGATGCAGCGGACCTGCTTGTTGACGTCGCCGGACTCCCAGTTGGCCTTCTGGTTGATGATCGTGTCGATCGCGATGGCCGTCTTGCCGGTCTGGCGGTCGCCGATGATGAGCTGGCGCTGGCCGCGGCCGACCGGGATCATCGCGTCGATCGCCTTGATGCCGGTCTGCATGGGCTCGTGCACCGACTTGCGCTGCATGACGCCGGGGGCCTGGAGCTCGAGCTCGCGGACACCCTCGGTCGCGATCGCGCCGAGGCCGTCGATCGGGTTGCCGAGCGGGTCGACGACACGGCCGAGGTAGCCGTCGCCGACCGGGACGGAGAGGACCTCACCCGTGCGGGTGACTTCCTGACCGGCCTCGATGCCGGTGAAGTCGCCGAGGACGACGACACCGATCTCGTGCTCGTCGAGGTTCAGCGCGAGACCCTTGGTGCCGTCGGCGAAGGTCACGAGCTCGTTCGCCATCACGCCGGGAAGTCCCTCGACGTGAGCGATGCCGTCGGCGGCGTCGATGACGGTGCCGACCTCGGTCGCCGCGGCCCCGGTGGGCTCGTACGCGGCGGCGAAATCCTTCAGCGCGTCACGGATGACGTCGGGGCTGATCGATAGTTCTGCCATTGTCTTCCCTTTGTATCTGGGTGCGCGGTTCCCCGCGCGAAGTCGTGTTAGCCCGCGAGCTTCTGGCGAAGGTCGGCGAGTCGTGCGGAGATGCTGCCGTCGATGACGTCATCGGCGATCTGCACACGCAGGCCTCCGACGACGCTGGGGTCGATGACGACGTTGAGGGACACCTGGCCGCCGTATCGCTGCGAGAGCGTCTGGCCGAGTCGCGTGCGCTGCGCGTCGCTGAGCTCGGTCGCCGTGTGCACCGTGGCCACGAGGCGACCGCGCTGGTTCGAGACGATACGCATCGCCCGGCTCAGCAGCTGCCGCACCCGGCGCTCGCGCGGCTGACGCACGAGGGACGTGACGATGAGGGCCGTCGGAGCGCTGGCGGAGGCATCGACGAGGAGACGCTCGACCAGGGCGGCCTTGGCGTCCTCTCCCCCGAGCCGGCTGCCGAGCGCGAGTTCGAGCTCCGGGTTCGCCGCGATCACCCGCGAGAAGCCGAAGAGCTCGCCCTCGATGTCCGCGCCGGGCTCGGCGATGGTCGCCGCCCGGATCGCGAGCTCCTCGAGACCGTCGATCAGCTCGGAGGCGTTCGACCAGCGTTCGGCGACAGCGGTGCGCAGGACATCCTGCGCCGCGGAGCCGTACTGCCCGAACACCGCGGACACGACGTTCTGCCGCGCCGAGGTCGGAGCCGAGGTGTCAGCCAGCGCGCCGCTCAGCTGAGACGATTCGCCCACGGCCCGCGCGGCCGCGAACAGCTCGCGCGCGGTCTCGAGGGTGACGTCCTTCGCTGCGGCAAGCGTCTGAGTGGATGCCGCGAGTGCCTGAGCGGTCGCGCTGCCCATTACGACTGCCCGCCCGGGACCTGAGCCTGTCGAAGGTCGGATGCTTCGAGATCGGCGAGGAAGCGGTCGACCACGGCGGCCGCGCGGGCGTCGTCGGAGAGCGTCTCGCCGACCACGCCGCCGGCGAGGTCCAGAGCGAGCGAGCCGACCTCGCTGCGCAGGGAGACGAGAGCCGTCTGGCGCTCTGCCTCGATCTGCGTGTGCGCGGTGGCGGTCAGACGCGCGGCCTCGCTGGCTGCGGTCTCCTTCGCCTCGGCGATGATCTTCTTGCCGTCCTCACGGGCGGCCTCACGGATCTCACCGGCCTCGGTGCGTGCCTCGGCCAGCTGTCGGGTGTACTCCTCGAGAGCCGCTTCCGCCTGCTTCTGCGCCTCATCGGCCTTGGCGATGTTGCCCTCGATGGCGGCGGACCGCTCGTCGAGCATCTTCGTCAGACGAGGAAGGGCGACCTTCCACATGACGGCGAGGATGATGAGGAACCAGAAGCCCGACCAGATGATGTCGTACCACGCGGGGATCAGCGGGTTGTTCGCCGCCTCACCCTCAGCCGCGAGGTTCGTGACAAGAGCGTTCAGCATCCTGTCTCCTTCAGAAGTCGGTGGGGATTACGGGAAGGGGATGAATCCGACGGCGATGCCGACGAACGCAAGCGCCTCGGTGAAGGCGATACCGATCCACATGAGGACCTGCAGGCGACCGGCCAGCTCGGGCTGACGGGCGACGCCCTCGATGGTCTTGCCGACCACGATGCCCACACCGATGGCCGGGCCGATGGCCGCGAGGCCGTAGCCGACCGCCGCGAGGTGGCCGTTGATTTCAGCGAGAACCGTAGTTGCGTCCACGGGTTTTTCCTTTCGTTGGGTGGGAGGGCTGTTGCCCGCCCGCTCAGTGCTCTTCTGCGACCGCGAGCTGGATGTAGACCGCGGTGAGGACGGTGAAGACGTAGGCCTGCAGGACGGCGACCAGGATCTCGAAGAGAGTGAAGGCGCCGCCGAAGGCGAGGGTTCCGATACCGAGGGCAGCCCAGCCGCCGCCCGCGGTGAAGAAGAAGAACTGGGTCGCCGCGAAGCAGAGGACCAGGATCATGTGGCCGACGACGAGGTTCATCAGCAGTCGCAGGGTGAGGGTCACCGGGCGGATGATGAACGTCGAGATGAGCTCGATCGGCGTGACGATGAAGTAGACCGGCCACGGCACGCCGGACGGGAAGAGCGCGTTCTTGAAGAAGTTCTTCGGGCTCTTCTTGATGCCGGCGTAGATGAACGTGACGTAGCTGACCACGGCGAGCGTGAGCGGCACCGCGATGATCGCCGTTCCCGGCATGTTCAGGAACGGGATGATTCCCGTCACGTTCATGAACAGCACCATGAAGAAGATCGTGGTGAGGATCGGCAGGAAGCGGTCGCCGTCCTTGCGGCCGAGCAGGTCGTGCGCGATGCCGCCGCGGACGAAGCCGAGGCCCATCTCGACGAGGCTCTGGAACCGGCCGGGCACGACCTTCATGCGGCGGGTGCCGAGCCAGAGGATCAGGACGACGGCGATCACCGAGAGCAACTGGATCAGGTGGATCCGGTTGACCGGGATGGGTCCGACGTGGAAGAGGATCTCCGGGAAGAACTCATCGATCGAAGGGCCGTGGAACTCGCCATCAGAGGACGCGAGTCGGGGGGTCAGGGTCGCAGCAAGATTAAACAGCGCGGGCTCCAGCTTCGGGGCACCGGTCAGAACCGGGGCGACGATGGTCGGTGTGCTACACAGCGCAAGCGCTCGCGGGCGAGCGGCGGGCACTCCTCAACACTATCAGAATCCAAGGGTGCCCTAAGACCGCGGGGCCGCGTCCGCAGGGCCGTCGGCGGCATCGTTCACCGCTCCGGGGGCGCGGTCCTCCGGCACCTCGGTGGGCAGCGTGGTGTCGCTGACGTTCGGCAGCCGCATCTGGGTGAGAACGACGACGTCGATGATGAGGGACATGAGCACCCCCGCGACGATCGACAGGAAGAACACCATCGGCTCGATCCACGGCTGTCCGGCGAGCAGGATCATCACGACGACGAAGACCCCGAGCTTCAGCAGCCACCCGCCCAGCACGATCGCGAAGAAGAGCTGCACGTACAGCGGATCGCCGTACCACCGGTTGGCGATGAGGATGCTCAGCCCCGTGATCCCGAGGAACAGCGCGGCGAGGAGGACACCGAGGAGACCGCTGACCAGCCCCTCCCCCTGCGCGACGGCGAAGCCGATCCCGCCGGCGACGAGCGCCAGCACGACGGTGGCCACCGCCGACCAGACGAGGGTGCGACGCAGGATCGGGGTGCTGGAAACGGGGCTCGGACTCATCGGGGCTCCAGGGGGATCGGGTCGGGCGCGACGCCCGCGGCGGTCTTGCGTCGGCGGGTGGGACTCAGGGTGATGACGAGGCATGCGGCGATGCCGACGACCCCGAACGCGACACCCGGAAGGTACTGGCCGGGCCAGTCCTCTCGGGCGCCGACGTACATCAGGAGGACGGCGAGGGAGATGACGGCCGTCCAGGCGTAGAAGATCAGGACCGCATCGCGGTCGCGATGGCCGAGGTCGAGCATCCGGTGATGCAGGTGCTTGCGGTCCGGCGAGAACGGCGATCGCCCCGCGCTCATCCGACGCAGCACGGCGAGGCCGAAGTCCAGCAGCGGGAGGAGCACGACCAGCAACGGGAGCAGGATCGGCAGGAAGGCGCCGACCAGCTGCGAACGCCCCAGGCGCTCCGGGTCCAGGGCGGACGGATCCATCTGCCCGGTGATCGCGATGGCCGAGGTCGCCATGAGCAGACCGATCACGAGAGCACCGGAGTCACCCATGAACAGCTTCGCCGGGCTCCAGTTCAGCGGGAGGAAACCGAGGCAGGCGCCGATGAGGACCGCGGCGAGGAACGTGGAGAGGTTGAAGTAGCTCGACGCCCCGGAGTCCCGCGTGAAGATGTACGAGTACGCGAAGAAGACGCCGTTCGAGATCAGGCAGACGCCGGCGACGAGACCGTCGAGACCGTCGATGAAGTTCACGGCGTTCATGACGATCACGATCGCGAACATGGTGATCGTGATGCTCAGCCAGCTCGACACGACGATCAGGTCGCCGAACGGCAGGGAGAGGATCTGCAGGCCGCCGCCCACCGTGATGATGCCGGCGGCGAGGAACTGCGCTCCCAGCTTGATCATCCAGTCGATGTCCCAGAGGTCGTCCATGACCCCGATCACGGCGATGAGCAGGGCGGCCGCGAGGATCGACCACATGGTCTGCGGCGGCGTCCAGATGCTCTGGAAGAACGGGTTGGCGGCCGAGACCGCGAAGGCGGCGACGATGCCGAGGAAGATCGCGACGCCGCCGAGTCGGGGCGTGGGGGTGGTGTGCACGTCGCGTTCGCGGATGCCGGGATACAGCTTGAAGCGGAGGCTCAGCCGCCACACCGCCCAGGTCAGCACGAAGGTGATCGCGGCGGTGACGATGATCGTGAAGAGGTACTGCTTCACGAATCCTCGTCCTGCGGGTCCGGCTCGAGCAGGTCGCCCAGGACCTCGCGCAGCTGCTCCCTGGTCACGACGCCGTCCCGCAGGATCCGGACGACGCCCTGCTCGGCGTCACCCGCGCGGCGGACGAGCGAGGTCGCATCGATGATCGTGGACGCGACGCCGTCCTTGCTCATGCCGTCGTCCAGATACACCGCGACGCTGTCGCCCAGCATCTTCTCCGCGTCGAGCGCGGAGATCGCTGCCGCCTTGCCGGTGAGGTTGGCACTGGACACCGCGAGCGGTCCGGTCTCGGCCAGCAGCTCGAGCACCACCCGCCCCTCGGGCATGCGGACGGCGACCGTGCCCTTGGTCTCCCCCAGATCCCACACCAGCGAGGGCTGCGCCGGCAGCACGATCGTGAGCCCCCCGGGCCAGAACGCGTCGACGAGACGCTGGACGGGCTCCGGAACAGCCTCCGCGAGGGCCGTCAGCGTCTCCTTCGTGCCGACGAGCACGGGCGGCGGCTGATTGCGGCCGCGACCCTTGGCGTCCAGGAGGCGCTGCACCGCGGGCGGCGAGAAGGCGTCGGCGGCGACGCCGTAGACGGTGTCGGTGGGGATGACGATGAGGTCGCCGCGGCCGATCGCCTGGCGCGCATTGCGCATCCCGGCGAGCAGCTGCGCCTCGTCGCTGCAGTCGAAGATGGGGGACATGACGGTTCGATTCTACGCGGGGCGGGTTCGGGACGAGCTCGACGTCTGCTGATCAGGGGCGGACGGCGGTGGTGGCGCGGTCGCGCAGCGTCAGATCGCGATGGGTGGCTGCGGCCCGCCATCCGTCAGCCGCGAGCAGCTCGCGGATCGGGGAGCCCTGCAGTTCTCCGTGCTCGATCACCAGCGTGCCCCCCGGCCGCAGCAGACGCAGAGCCCTGGTGCTGAGCACACGGACGACGTCCAGCCCGTCCTCTCCGCCGTAGAGCGCGAGGGCGGGGTCGAACAGCCGGACCTCGGGGTCGCGCGGGATCGCCTGAGCGGGGACGTACGGAGGGTTCGAGATGACGACCGCGGCTGTGCCGTCCAGTTCGGGGAAGGCATCGGCGAGATCGGACAGCACGAGCGTGAGGTTCTCGACACCCTCGACGTTGCGACGGGCCCAGACGTGGGCCTCCGGGGAGATCTCCGCGGCGTACACCCGGGCGTGCGGCACCTCGGTCGCCATCGCAAGCGCGATCGCCCCGCTGCCCGTGCCGAGATCGACGCCGATGGGGGACGGATCGCCCGACCCCAGAAGGGCGTCGATCGCATACTGCGCCACGGTCTCCGTCTCGGGCCGGGGGACGAAGACACCAGGGCCCACCGCGAGCTCCAGATGCCGGAACGGTGCGGTGCCGGTGAGATGCTGCAGGGGCTCGCGGCCTGCGCGTCGGGCGACGAGCGCGTCCAAGGCGGTCGCGTCGTCGTCGTCGAGCCTGTCGCCCCGGACGATGGCCGCCTGCACCTCCCCGCGGCGCTGTCCTCGGACGTGTCCGGCGAGCAGCTCGGCGTCGACGAGGGGGTCGGGCACGCCGGCGTCGGCGAGACGCTGCGCCGCGGCGCGCACGGCCGCAGCGAGGGAGAGGTCGGGCATGGCTCCAGCGTAGAGTGCGCGCACGTCACAATGCCCCGTCCCCCCTCGGGCTCGCCTAGGCTGGATCGGCAGCGCACCCGCACAGGAAGGGCTCCCCCATGTCCGGCATCCACCCCGACATCACCACCGCTTTCGGCAACACGCCGCTCGTCCGCCTCAACCGCGTGACCGAGGGCCTCGGCGCCACCGTGCTCGCCAAGCTCGAGTACTACAACCCGGCGTCCAGCGTGAAGGACCGCATCGGCATCGCCATGATCAATGCGGCGGAGGCCGCGGGTGAGCTCTCCCCCGGCGGCACCATCGTGGAGTCCACGAGCGGCAACACCGGCATCGCCCTCGCCATGGTCGGCGCCGCCCGCGGCTACCGTGTCATCCTCACGATGCCCGCCTCGATGTCGAAGGAGCGCCGTGTGCTGCTCAAGGCGTTCGGCGCGGAGATCGTCCTCACCGACCCCACCAAGGGCATGAAGGGCGCGATCGAGGAGGTCAAGCGCATCGTCGACGAGACCCCTGGCGCGGTCTGGATCCGCCAGTTCGAGAACGCGGCGAATCCGCAGATCCACCGCGAGACCACGGCGCAGGAGATCCTCCGGGACACCGAGGGCGCGGTCGACATCTTCATCGCCGGCGTCGGCACGGGCGGGACGGTCACCGGCACCGGGCAGGCGCTGAAGGCCGCGAAGCCCGAGGTCCAGGTCATCGCCGTCGAGCCGAAGGACTCCCCCGTCCTCACCGAGGGGCACCCCGGACCGCACAAGATCCAGGGCATCGGCCCGAACTTCGTACCCGACGTGCTCGACCGCGAGGTGCTCGACGAGATCATCACGGCGGAGTTCGAGGACTCGCTGCGCGTGGCCCGCGAGCTCGCGGCGAAGGAGGGTCTGCTGGTCGGCATGTCGTCCGGTGCCGCCGTGTCGGCGGCCCTGACCGTCGCCGCGCGCCCGGAGAACGCCGGCAAGACCATCGTCGTGATCATCCCGGACACCGGCGAGCGGTACCTCTCCACCGCCCTGTTCGAGGACCTGCGCGAGGACTGAGGTCGTCGATGGGCATGATCGGGCGAATGCGCGAGGACATCGCCGCCGCGCGCCTTCGCGATCCGGCCGCGCGCACCGCGATCGAGGTGGCACTGCTCTACCCCGGCCTGCACGCCATCTGGGCGCACCGCGTCTCGCACGCGCTGTGGCGGCGGCGCCTCCGGCTCCTCGCGCGCGCCGGGTCGCAGATCTCCCGGTGGCTGACGGGCGTCGAGATCCACCCCGGAGCCCGGATCGGCCGGCGCTTCTTCATCGACCACGGCATGGGCGTCGTGATCGGCGAGACCGCGGAGATCGGCGATGACGTGCTGATGTACCACGGCGTGACGCTCGGGGGCCGGACACGGGACGTCGGCAAGCGGCACCCCACCCTGCAGGACGGCGTCGCCGTGGGCGCGGGGGCGAAGATCCTCGGCGCCGTCACGGTCGGAGCCCGTTCCGTCGTGGGCGCCAACGCCGTGGTCACCAAGGACGCACCCGCCGACAGCGTGCTCGTCGGCGTTCCCGCGAAGCCGCGCCAGCGGACCGCCGGAGAGGACACCAGGGCCCTGCTGACCGCCCCGGACTACTCCATCTGACGCTCGCCCCGCGGCCGGCGACCTTCGTCACTGCGCGACGAAGAACGGGACGGCGCCGACCAGGATGCCGATCCCCAGCATCACGAGCGACACGATGACCGCGCGCCACAGCACCTTCCGGTGGTGGTCTCCGAGGTTCACCCCGGCGAGCGAGACCAGCAGCAGGATCGCGGGGACCAGCGGACTCTGCAGGTGCACCGGCTGCCCGGTGATCGAGGCTCTGGCCATCTCGACCGGATCGATGCCGAAGTTCGCGGCGCTCTGTGCGAGCACGGGGAGGATGCCGAAGTAGAAGGCGTCGTTCGACATGAAGAACGTGAACGGGATGGACAGCACACCCGTGATCGGGGCGAGGAACGGTCCGAGCGCGGGTGGCAGCACGGTGGTGATCCAGGTCGCCATCGCGTCGACCATTCCGGTGCCGGAGAGGACTCCCACGAGGACGCCGGCCGCGATGACCATCGATACGACGCCGACGATGCTCGGGGCGTGCGCGACGATCTCCGCCGCCTGATCCTTGATGCCGCGGAAGTTGACGACGAGGGCGACGCCGGCCCCGACCATGAACACGTAGGGCAGCGGAAGGATGTCGACGACAAGGAGCACCATGACGGCGACGGTCAGCAGGAGGTTGAACCAGATCAGCCGCGGGCGCAGGGTGGGGCGGGCCGGATCGAGCATGGTGTCGGCCATCGCCGTGTCCGCGGGGTCGACGCTCCCGGCCGCGACCGGGGCGTGTCCGCCGGCGACGACGACGAGGTTGCCGGTGCGCAGCGAGGCGCGCGCGCCCGGCTTGAGCTCGGCGCCGCGGAAGATGCGGGGCACGGAGGCGAGCACACCGCCGTCGGCTCCGGTGAGCCGCCCGTCCGCATCGATCCGCCCCAGACGACGCCGCTCCCCCAGGCCGAGCAGCCAGGCGAAGCCGAGCGTCACGACGATGCCCGCGCCCAGCGCGGGAAGCATCGGCACGAAGATCTCCGTCGGCTGCACGCCGAGCGCGGTCGCGGCGCGCACGGTCGGTCCGCCCCAGGGGACGATGTTGAGCGTGCCGTTCATGAGGCCGGCGACGCAGGTGAGGACGACGGGGCTCATGCCGAGGCGCAGGTAGATGGGCAGCATCGCGGAGGTCGTGATGATGAAGGTCGTCGAGCCGTCGCCGTCGAGGGACACGGCGCCGGCGAGGATCGCGGTCCCGAGCACCACCTTCGCCGGGTCATCGCCGAGCAACCGCGTGATCAACCGGATGAGCGGGTCGAAGAGGCCGACGTCGATCATGATGCCGAAGAACATGATGGCGAACATCAGCAGCGCCGCCGTGGGCGCCATGGTGCCGATCGAGTCGAGGATCATGTCGCCCAGGCCGAGACCCGCCCCCGCGAACAGCCCGAAGACGGTGGGCACCAGGATCAGCGCCACCATGGGCGTGAGGCGCTTGGTCATGATCAGCGTCATGAACACGAGGACCATCGTGAAGCCGAGGATGACGAGCACCCCCTCCGGCGGTACGAAGGCCACGTCGTAGGTGGGTGCCTCCTCGGCGGCAGCGATCAGCGCGATCGATGCGTGGAACATGCGTGACTCCTTCGTCGTCGCTCCGTCATCGCTGACGGATCCTGACGAGGCTAGGCAATCCGGAGACGCGGAGCGCGGTATGCCGCATTCCCGGCTGTTGTGCGCGTACCGTGACTTCTGCGCATATTGCGCGTCGGGAGCGAGGTGACGATGTCCACGGAGAAGCGGGTCCGGTTCGCGACCCGCGCCCTGTTGCTGCATCTCGCCGCCGTCGCCCTCGTCGTGACGCTGTGCACGGGCGTGTATCTCGCGCTCGCGGTCCAGCAGCTGCGCGCCGAGGCGGAGTCGACGGCACTCGGCATCGCCAGGACCCTGGCGGAGGACGCGCAGGTGCGGGAGACGGTGACCGCCATCTCCGCGTCGGACGACGAGCCGGATGCGGCGGCGCTGCGCGACGGGCAGCTGCAGCAGATCTCCGCCGCCGTCATGGCGCGCACCGGGGCTCTGTTCGTGGTGATCACGGACGACCACGGCATCCGCCTCGCCCACCCCCTGCCGTCGCGGATCGGCGAAGTGGTGAGCACCCCGTTCGCCGAGGTGCTGGCGGGCCACGAGGTGGTCGACTGGCAGACCGGCACGCTCGGCGAGTCGGCACGCGCGAAGGTGCCGGTGCGGGACGATACCGGCACGCCGGTCGGCGAGATCAGCGTCGGGTTCGAGCGCACCGGGGTCTTCGACGACCTCCCGCCCGTGCTCGCCGCGATCGGGCTGACGGCCGCCGGCGCGCTCGCGCTCGCGCTCGCGACCTTCCTTCTCCTCCGCCGCCGCTGGGAGCGGTTGACCCTCGGCGTGCAGCCCGAGGAGCTGGTCGCCCTCGTGCAGAACCAGACGGCGGTGCTGAACGGTGTCGGCGACGGCGTGCTCGCGGTCGATCAGGACGGTGTCGTGCGGGTGAGCAATGCCGCGGCGGATCGGCTCCTCGGGCTCCACGACCCGGTCGGCCGCCGCGTGGGCGAGCTCCCGCTGCCACCCGTCGTACGGGACACGGCCACGGGAGCCCGCGAGCGTGCGGAGGCGGTCGTCGGCGACCGGATGCTCTATCTCGAGTCGAGCGCGGTGCGGCGCGACGGGCAGGAACTCGGTGACGTGCTGATCGTGCGCGACCGCACCGACCTCATCGCCCTCACCGAGCGGCTGGAGGCCGTGCGCACGATGACCTCAGCACTGCGCGTCCAGCGCCACGAGTTCGCCAACCGCCTGCACGTGGCTGCGGGCCTTATCGACGCCGGCCGTGTCGCCGATGCGCGCGCCTTCCTCGACGAGCTGGTGAGCCGCGGTCCCGTGTCGTTCCCCGTCGCCGGCCTCGACCTCGTGGGGGATCCGTTCCTGCACGCCTTCCTGGGAGCCAAGGGCGTGGAGGCCGCCGAACGGGGCGTCGCCCTGCGGATCGCGGAGGACACGCAGTTGATCGGCACCGTGCGTCGGGCGGAGGACGTGGCGAGCGTGCTCGGCAATCTCGTCGACAACGCGATCGCCGCCGCCGTCGCGGGCACGAGGAACCCGCGGTGGGTCGAGGTCTCCGCGCTGAGCGACGGCGGCGCGCTCGTCGTCACCGTCTCCGACTCCGGCGCCGGTATCCGGGAGCCCGACCTCCGAGCGCCCGCCGACGACGCGGGAAGCGAGGATCGCGTGCACGGGCACGGTATCGGCCTGCCCCTGGCCACGGAGATCGCCCGTCGGAGCGGCGGCGACCTCTGGATCATCGACCCCGGCGGCACCGGCCACGGCGCGGTGTTCGCCGCCCGCATCGGAGATGCCGTCGACCCCACTCCGCATCTCTCGAAGGAGGACCTGTGACGGAACCGCTGCGTGCGCTCATCCTCGACGACGACTTCCGGGTGGCCGACCTGCATCGGGCGGTCGTGGACGACCATCCCGGATACACCGTGACCGGTACCGCGCGCTCCTGTGGCGAGGCTCGCGACCTCGTGCGCTCGACACGCCCCGACCTGCTGCTCGCCGACGTCTACCTCCCCGACGGCGACGGCATCGGACTCGTCCGCGAGGTCGGGGTGGACGCGATCCTCATCTCCGCCGCGGACGACGCGCCCACCGTGCGACGAGCCCTGCGGGCCGGCGCGATCGGCTATCTCGTGAAACCGTTCGACCGTCGCGGACTGACCGGCCTCCTCGACCGGTACCTGCGCTATCGCAACCTGCTCGCGGGTGAGCGTCCCCTCACGCAGGAGGACGTGGACCGGGCGCTCGCGATCCTGCACGGCGGCGGCGAGCCCGTGTCCCTTTCGCGCTCGGCCACCGAGCAGCGCGTGCTCGCAGCGCTCGGAGACGGCGAGGCCTCGGCCGCGGAGGTCGCCGAGCGGGTCGGCATCTCACGGGCCACCGCGCAACGGCACCTCGCGGCTCTCGCCGCACGGACGATCGTCGAGGTGCGGCTGCGGTACGGATCGACCGGACGGCCCGAGCACCGGTACGCGACGCGCACGTGACGCGGCGGGCGGCCGCTCAGCCCTCGGAGCCCACGGCGGCGAGGCGTGCTTCTTCGTCGGCGGCGATGGCGCTCTCGATGATGGGGTCGAGCGCACCGTCCATGACCTGATCGAGGTTGTACGCCTTGAACCCGGTCCGGTGATCCGCGATCCGGTTCTCCGGGAAGTTGTAGGTACGGATGCGCTCCGAGCGGTCCATGCCGCGGATCTGCGACTTGCGCGCGTCGGAGGCTGCCGCGTCGAGCTCCTCCTGCTGCTTGGCGAGCAGTCGGGCGCGCAGCACGCGCATCGCGGCCTCACGGTTCTGCAACTGCGACTTCTCGTTCTGCATCGACACGACGATGCCGGTCGGCACGTGGGTGATCCGGACCGCGGAGTCGGTGGTGTTCACCGACTGGCCGCCGGGGCCCGATGAACGGAACACGTCGATCTTCAGATCGTTCTGATCGATCTGGATCTCCTCGGGCTCGTCCACCTCGGGGAACACGAGCACGCCGGTCGTGGACGTGTGGATGCGTCCCTGCGACTCCGTGGCCGGCACCCGCTGCACGCGGTGCACGCCGCCCTCGTACTTCAGGTGCGCCCAGACGCCCTGTGCAGGGTCGGACGAAGAGCCTTTGATGGCGACCTGGACGTCCTTGTAGCCGCCGAGGTCGGACTCGTTGCGCTCGAGCAGCTCAGTCTTCCACCCCTTGGACGCGGCGTACTGCACGTACATGCGCAGCAGGTCCGCGGCGAACAACGCCGACTCGGCGCCGCCCTCCCCCGCCTTGATCTCCATGATCACGTCGCGGGCGTCGTCGGGGTCGCGCGGGATGAGGAGTCGTCGGAGGCGCTCCTGCGCGGTCTGCACGCCCTCCTCCAGCGCGGGGACCTCGGCGGCGAACGCCTCGTCCTCCCTGGCGAGCTCGCGTGCCGCCTCCAGATCATCGACGGCGCTCGTCCACGCCTCGTGCGCCGCGACGATGCGCGACAGCTCGGCGTACCGACGGTTGACACGCTTGGCGCGGGCCGCGTCGGCGTGCACCGCCGGGTCGGAGAGCTCCTCCTGGACCCGGCGATGCTCGTCGATCAGAGTCTGGACGGACTCGAACACGTCGGGCCTCAGCGGATGTTGTTGTCGTGCCCGTGGGCGCCCGAGGGCAGCGTCGGGATCGACTTCTGCATCTGAACGAGGAACTCCACGTTGGAGTGGGTCTCCTTGAGCTTGCCGAGCACGACCTCCAGCGCCTGCTGCGGGTCGAGGCCGGCGAGAGCGCGGCGCAGCTTCCAGGTGATCTTGACCTCGTCGGCGGAGAGGAGCATCTCCTCGCGGCGGGTGCTGGACGCGTTCACGTCCACCGCCGGGAAGATGCGCTTGTCGGCGAGCTGGCGGGACAGGCGCAGCTCGCTGTTGCCGGTGCCCTTGAACTCCTCGAAGATGACCTCGTCCATCTTGGAGCCGGTCTCGACGAGCGCGGTGGCGAGGATCGTGAGGGATCCGCCGTTCTCGATGTTGCGGGCGGCACCGAAGAAGCGCTTCGGCGGGTAGAGCGCGGATGCGTCGACGCCACCGGTGAGGACGCGGCCGGACGCCG
The DNA here is from genome assembly GCF_040685015.1 of Microbacterium meiriae. Lineage (NCBI taxonomy): Bacteria > Bacillati > Actinomycetota > Actinomycetes > Micrococcales > Microbacteriaceae > Microbacterium > Microbacterium meiriae. The sequence continues at coordinate 923,831 of NZ_JBFBHD010000002.1, forward strand.
GAGCGGCCAGGTTGTACGCGCGTCCGAGGCGGGTGATCGAGTCGAGCAGCACGACCACGTCGCGGCCCAGCTCGACGAGGCGCTTGGCGCGCTCGATCGCGAGCTCGGCGACCGTCGTGTGGTCTTCCGCTGGACGGTCGAAGGTGGAGGCGATGACCTCGCCCTTCACCGTGCGCTCCATGTCGGTGACCTCTTCGGGGCGCTCGTCGACGAGCACGACCATGAGGTGCACCTCGGGGTTGTTCTGCGCGATCGCGTTGGCGATCTGCTGCAGGACGATCGTCTTGCCGGCCTTGGGCGGCGCGACGATCAGGCCGCGCTGGCCCTTGCCGATCGGTGCGACGAGGTCGATGATGCGCTGCGTCAGCTTCTCCGGAGCCGTCTCCAGGCGCAGACGCTCCTGCGGGTAGAGCGGCGTGAGCTTGCCGAACTCCACGCGGGTGGCCGCGTCGTCGACCGAGAGGCCGTTGATGGAGTCGACCTTGACGAGGGCGTTGTACTTCTGGCGGCCCTGCTGCTCGCCTTCGCGCGGCTGCTTGATGGAGCCGACGACCGCGTCGCCCTTGCGGAGGTTGTACTTCTTGACCTGGCCGAGAGAGACGTAGACGTCGCTGGGCCCGGCGAGGTAGCCGGTGGTGCGCACGAAGGCGTAGTTGTCGAGCACGTCGAGGATGCCGGCGATCGGGATGAGGACGTCGTCCTCGGTGATCTCGGTCTCGAACTCGTCGACCGGGCCGGCACCGCGACGCTTGTTGCGCTGACGGTTGCGCCCGTTGCCGTTGCCGGACTGGTCGTCGTCGGCCGGTGCGTTCTGCGCCTGCTCCTGACCGCCGCCCTGCCCGCGGCCGCGGTTGCGGTTGCGGTTGCGACTGCGGCCTCGACCACCCTGCTCGTCGCCGTTGTCTCCCTCGCCGGACGCGTCCTTCGCGGGGGCGTCCGCCTCGGCCTCGTTCTTCGCGGCAGCGCCGTCGTTCTTCGGCTCGTTCTTCGCCGCGTCGTTCTTGGTGCGGCCGCCCTGGGCGGTGCCCGCGTCGGCCGTCTCGGTCGCGCCGTCGGCCGGTGCCGCCTCGGCCTTCTCGGTCTTCGCCTCGGGGGCCTCGGCGTCCGCCTTCTTCGTGCGACGGCCGCGTCCGGACTTCGGGGCCTCGGCCGGTGCCTCGGCGGCCTCGGCAGCAGGCGCCGGCTCGGCGGCAGCGGTCTCGGCGGGGGCCTCGGCGTCCGCCTTCTTCGCGCGGGTGCGGCGCGGAGCCTTCGCCTTGGGCGCGGCTTCTGCCCCCTCGGCGGAGTCGCCGGCAGCGGCGGGAGCATCGGCGGTGCCGGACTCCTCCGCCTTGGCGGCCTTGGCAGCGGCCGTCGCGGTGCTCGCCCGGCGCGGCGCGCGCTTCTTGGCCGGAGCGGACTCGGTCGCCTGCGCGGCGACGGGGGCGTCGGCGGTCGGAGCCGCCTGATCGTTCTGGGTCTCGGAGAGGTTCTCCACGAGTACTCCCTTATAGGTCATGGGAAATGAGCGTGAACGCGCACAACGGGTGCTGCGCACGATCGCACGGGCTGACGCTCGGCGTCAGCCAGCCTCGGCACTTGGGCCTCAGGGGTTTGCGTGCGGGTCTTGCAAGAGATGCAATGGGGCCAGATTCACGAATGCTACGTGGAGCCCTCCGCTCGATCCCCCACTGTACCACCACGGACGTCGACGGCGAGCAGGAGCGCCTCCCACGGGGTGTCGGTCACCCGATTGGCCACCTCGACGGCGTCCAGGCGACTGCCCGGACCGTCCGCGAGGACGAGCACACTGGGGCCGGCGCCGGAGACGACGGCGGCGAATCCGGCGGCCCGCAGCGCCTGCACGAGGCGCTGCGTCTCGGGCATGGCGCCGGCGCGGTAGTCCTGGTGCAGGCGGTCGGCGGTCGCGTCCAGCAGCAGCTCCGGGCTCTGCATCAGCGCCGCGATGAGCAGAGCCGACCGGGACACGTTGAACACGGCGTCGGCCGTGGAGACGTGCGGCGGCTGCAGCGAGCGGGCCTGCGAGGTCGACATCGTGTACGCGGGGACGAGGACGAGGGGCGAGACGCCCCGATGCACGAGGAGCTTCTTGTGCTGCGGACCCCGCTCCCCCATCCACGCGATCGTGAGCCCGCCGAACAGCGCGGGCGCCACGTTGTCCGGGTGGCCCTCGAGCTCGGTCGCGAGGCGCAGCAGATCGGTGTCGGAGAGGTCGACGTCGCCGGCCAGCAGCCCCTTCGCCGCGAGTACGCCGGCAGCGACGGCCGCACCGGAGGACCCCAAGCCGCGGCCGTGCGGGACCGCGTTCTCGGCCACGATGCGCAGGCCGGGCATCGGCCTGCCGACGTCCGCGAAGACGTAGGCGATCGTCCGGACGATGAGGTTGGTCGCATCCCGGGGGATGTCCGCGGCGCCCGAACCGGAGACCTCGATCTCGAGCTCCCCCTCCGGCAGAGCGGTCACCTCGAGACGGTCGTAGATGCTCAGGGCCAGGCCGAGCGTGTCGAAGCCGGGGCCGAGATTGGCGCTCGTCGCCGGCACCGTCACCTCGACCGTGCGGCCGATGCGGGCGCCGTGCTCCTCGGGAGCCGTAGCCGTCACCGTGGTCACTCGCCTTCCACCCGGAGGACGGACACCACACGGGCGACGACATCGCTGTCGGCCAGCACGTCCACCGTGTCGCTGAGGGCCTGCTCGGTCGCACGGTGCGTGCCGATGATGAGGCGAGCGGTCGGCTCGTCCTCGCCCTCGACGGTCTGGACGACGGTCGCGACGGACACTCCGCCGTCGCTGAGGATGCCCGCCACGGTCGCGAGCACGCCGGGGGCGTCGGAGACCTCGAGGGTGATCTGGTACCGCGTGGTGACGTGGCCGATGGGCACGACGGGGAGATTCGCCCGGGTGGACTCGCCCACGCCGACGCCGCCCGCGATATGCCGACGCGCAGCGGAGACGACGTCGCCGAGGACGGCCGAGGCCGTCTGCACGCCGCCGGCGCCCGCCCCGTAGAACATGAGAGAGCCGGCGGCCTCCGCCTCGACGAAGACGGCATTGTTGGCACCGTGCACGGAGGCGAGCGGGTGGGACACGGGGACGAGTGCCGGGTAGACCCGCACCGAGATGGACTCGGCGCCGTTCGCCTCGATCCGCTCGCAGACGGCGAGAAGCTTGATGACGAAGCCGGCCGCGCGGGCCTCCTCGATCATCGACGCGGTGATCGAGGTGATGCCCTCGCGATGCACCGCCTCCAGCGGCACCGCGGTGTGGAAGGCGAGGCTGGCGAGGATCGCGGCCTTCTGCGCGGCGTCGTAGCCCTCGACGTCGGCGGTGGGGTCGGCCTCCGCATACCCCAGGCGCTGCGCGTCGGCGAGCACGTCGGCGAAGTCGGCGCCCTCGGTATCCATCCGGTCGAGGATGTAGTTCGTGGTGCCGTTGACGATGCCCATGATGCGCACGACGCGGTCGCCGGCGAGCGAGTCGCGCAGCGGACGGATGATCGGGATGGCGCCGGCGGCCGCCGCCTCGTAGTACACCGATGCGCCGACGCGATCCGCGGCCTCGAACAGCTCCGGCCCGTGGGTCGCCAGCAGCGCCTTGTTGGCGGTGACCACGTCGGCGCCGGAGCCGATGGCCTGGAGGATGTTCGTGCGGGCGGGCTCGATCCCGCCGATCAGCTCGATCACGATGTCGGCGCCGAGGATGAGCGACTCGGCATCGGTCGTGAAGAGCTCCTTCGGCAGCTCGACGTCGCGGGGCGCGTCGAGGTTTCGCACCGCGATGCCCGCCAGCTCCAGCGCGGCACCCGCGCGGTCGGCCAGCTCGTCGCCGTGGCGGAGCAGGAGGGCCGCCACCTGGGAGCCGACGGCTCCGGCGCCCAGCAGCGCCACGCGAAGTCGTCTGTAGTCAGTCATGGGTGCTCCTTCTGGGGTGGGTCATCGTGCTCCCTCGGGGGCGTGCGCCCCGTCGATGCCCGCGTCGCGGGCCAGCAGGTCGTGGACGGTCTCGCCGCGGACGATCACCCGCGAGCGGCCCTCGCGCACCGCCACGATCGGCGGCCGCGGGACGTGGTTGTAGTTGCTCGCGAGAGAGGCGCAGTACGCGCCCGTCGCGGGCACCGCGAGCAGGTCCCCCGGGGTGACGTCGCCGGGCAGATATTCGTGATCGACGACGATGTCGCCGGACTCGCAGTGCTTGCCGACCACCCGGCTCAACTGCGGGTCGCCCGTGCCCGCGCGCGAGGCCAGGCGGGCGGAGTAGCTGGCGCCGTAGAGGGCCGTGCGGGCGTTGTCACTCATCCCGCCGTCGACGCTGACGTAACGCCGGGTCGCCCCCGAGGCGACCGTGACGTCCTTCGTCGTGCCGACCTCGTAGAGCGTCACGCCCGCGGTGCCGACGATCGCACGCCCGGGCTCGAACGACAGCGCCGGCACGGGGATGCCGCGCGCCGCGCAGCCCTCGGCCACCGCCGCGACGATGCCGCCGGCGAGCTCGTCGATGGGGGTGGGGTCGTCGATGCGGGTGTAGGCGATGCCGAACCCGCCGCCGAGGTTCAGCTGCGGCACGGGGCCGTCCTCGAGGAGGGCGGCGTGCAGTTCGAGCACGCGGGAGGCCGACTCGCGGAAGCCGGCCACGCCGAAGATCTGGGAGCCGATGTGGCAGTGCAGTCCGGCGAACTCCAGCCCGGGGATCTCGCGGATCCGTGCCACGGCGACCTCCGCCTCGGCGAGCGGGAAGCCGAACTTCTGGTCCTCGTGCGCCGTGGCGAGGAAGTCGTGGGTCTCGGCGTGGACGCCGCTGATGACCCGGACCATGACGCGCTGCACGGCGTCGGTGCGGGCGGTGATGGCGGCCAGGCGCTCGATCTCGATCGCGCTGTCGACGACGATCGTCCCCACGCCGAGGGCGACCGCGCGCTCGAGCTCGGCGACCGACTTGTTGTTGCCGTGGAAGCCGAGCGAGGCCGGAGCGACCCCCGCGGCGAGGGCGACTTCGAGCTCGCCGCCGGTGCACACGTCGATGCGGAGCCCCTCGTCGACAACCCACCGGGCGACCGTCGTGCACAGGAACGCCTTGCCCGCGTAGTACACCTGCGCGGTCGTGCCGTGGGCGGAGGCGGCGCGGTCGAAAGCGTCGCGGAAGGCCCTGGCGCGGCGGCGCACCTCGTCTTCGTCGAGCACGAGGAGCGGCGTGCCGTAGGCCCGGACGAGCTCCGGCGCCGTCACACCCGCCAGCACGAGGGCTCCGTCCTCGTCGCGCTCCGTGGAGGACGGCCAGACCCCGACCGCGAGATCGTTCGGGTCGTCGGGGACGACGAGCCAATCCGGAGCGAGCGTGGCGGCAGAGTCGAGCACGGAACACCAATCGTGGGACGGATCTCGGGCGGAGGCGCACATCGAGTTGCCCCGATTCTAGGGCACCCCCTGTCCCCGCCTGGTCATGGTGACACGCCGCGTCAACCCCCTGGGGAGGGGTGCCGAGCGGCTCATAGGGTGGGGGCGTGGCAGACACCGACACGCGAGACTCCGAGAACCGTTCCGCAGCCCCGGCCCGACCGGGACTCGTCGCCCGCATCACGGGACCGGTGATCGCTTGGGCCCTGGCCCGGCGCCCGGTCAGGGCGGTGCTTCTGTACTCCGAGCGCCGCGGTCCGATGCTCGCCGACAGCGTGACCTACCGGGCCCTGTTCAGCGTCTTCGCCGGCGTGCTCCTCGGCTTCTCCCTCGCGGCCCTCTGGCTCTCCGGAAACCCGGAGGCCTGGCGCGCGATCATCGACGCCGTGCAGTCCGCGGTCCCCGGGCTCATCGGCGAGGGCGGTGTCATCAATACGAAGGACCTCCGGACTCCGGCGTCGTTCTCGATCGCCGGCATCATCTCCCTCGTCGCGCTGGTCGGTGCCGCGCTCGGCGCCATCGGCTCGCTCCGCACGGCCATCCGGACCATCGCCGGCACGATCCAGGCGGACATCCTGTGGATCTGGGTCATCGTCCGCAACCTGCTTCTCGGCATCGGCATCGGCCTCGCGTTCGTGCTCGCCGCCGGGATCACCTTCATCGGACAGCTCGGGGTGACCTGGATCGGCGACCTGCTCGGGGTGCCGTCGGATTCCCCTCTGCTCGCCTGGACGGTCCGGATCCTGTCGCTCCTCGTGGTGTTCATCCTCGACGCGGCCCTGATCGTGGGCGCCTTCCTCCTGCTGTCCGGCGTCCGACCCGCTGCGCGGTCGTTGTGGAGCGGCGCCTTCCTCGGCGCCTTCGGCCTGATCGTGCTGCAGCAGCTCTCCGGGCTCTTCGTCGGCGGTGCGACGAGCAACCCCCTGCTCGCCTCGTTCGCCTCGCTCCTCGCGCTGCTGATCTGGCTCCAGCTGTCCACCCAGGTCATCCTCGTCTCGTGCGCCTACATCGTCACGGCCGAGGAGGAGCGCGGTGACCGCCTGCACGAGCGGTTCGGCGCACGCACGTTCGTCCAGCGGCGGCTGCAGCGCGCCGAGGTGGACGTCAAGATCGCCACGGCCGAGCTGCGCGACGCCCAGCGCGCGGCGGCCGAGGAGAACGGCACCGCCGAGAAGAAGTGACCTTCCTCGTTGTGACCGCAATCGATATGGTGGTCACAACGAGAGGGGGCGCATGTCCGCACCACGACGGCACACCGTGACCGTTCCCGGCGCGCGGGTGTCGGTCGCGGAATGGTGCCCCGCGGCGGAGACGCAGCCGCCCGTGCTCCTTCTGCACGGCGGCGGCGCCGACAGTGCAGAACTCTCCTGGGGCGAGGTCGGACCGGCGTTGGCGGCCGCCGGACACCGCGTCGTGGCACCGGACCACCCCGGGTTCGGACGCAGTCCGCGCCTCGAAGCGCCGCTGACGCAGGAGCGCCTGGTGCAGTACGTCGGCGACCTCGTCGATGCCCTCGACCTGCAGGTCTACGTCGTCGGCGGACTCTCCCTGGGTGCCGGGTTGGCGTTGGGCCACCTCCTCGACCGCCCGGACGCTGCGCGCTCCGCCGCCCTCCTCGGCAGCTACGGGCTGATGCCACGGCTGACGGACGGACGCCTCGGTGCCCTCTCGCACCTGTCGACATTCCTGCTCCTGCGTTCGGGGCTGCTCGGCGCCATGACACGCGCCTACGCGCGCGACCGGAAGGCGATGATGCGCGGCCTCCAGGATCTCGTGCACTCCCCGGACGCCCGCAACCCGGCTCTCGTCGATGCGGTGCTCGCCGAGGCAGCGACCGGCTCCGGCCTCACGACGTTCGGCGACTGGCAGCGGGATCAGGTGCGACCGCTGCGACTCCGCACCGACTACCGCGACCGGCTCGCCAAGATCCGGGTCCCCGTCCTGCTCGTGCACGGCGACCGGGATTCCGGCGTGCCTCTTCGGAGGATCGAGGAGGCGGCGGACGCGCTGCCGGCCGGCCGGCTCCTGGTGGCACCGGGAGCCGGACACTGGGTGCAACGCGACCGCCCCGACCTCGTGATCCCCGCCCTCCGGGACTGGTTCGCCCGAGGCTCCGATGCCTAGGCCGCTCGTGCCCGACCGGCGCGCTCGCATCCTCGATGCCGCGGAGCGGATGGTGCTGACCGACGGGTTCGATGCCATGAGCGTCGCCGCGATCGCACGCGCGGCCGGCATCGGCAAGGGCGCGGTCTACCTGGAGTTCGCGGCGAAGCGCGACATCCTCGACGCGCTGCTCCAGCGCGGCACGTCTCGGATCGCCGATGCGGTCGCCCGTACCGCAGGACCGCAGCCCTCGCTCAGCGCCCTCTACCGCGCCACAGCTGCTGCCCTGCTCGGCGACGAGCTCATGACGGCCGCGTTCCTCGACGACGCGGGAGTGCTCGGTGCGCACGTCGCCGCGCAGCCACCCGCCCGGTACCGGATGCGTCACGAACAGGTCGTCGCCGGGATCCGTGAGCTGCAGGAGCAGGGCCGGATCGTGCCAGACGTGGAGCCCGAGGCCCTGGCTCTCGCGTTGTCCAGTGCCACGCTCGGCCTGCTCTCCGCGGCCCGCACCCTGGGGCCCCTCGATCGCGCGACGCTGGAGAGCGCCATCGACACGGTCGGCCGCATGGCCGCGAGCTTCGAGACGGAGTGACATGCATCACGAGACGACAGGCTCCGCAGGAACCCCTCCCCTCCTCCTGCTGCACGGGGGCGGGGTCGCCGGCTGGATGTGGGAGCCGCTGCGCAGTCACCTCGACCCCGCACGGCGGGTCATCCTCCCGGATCTTCCGGGACACGGCCGCAGCGCGACAGCGGACTACGTGTCGCACGAGGAGACGGTCGCGGCGCTCGTCCCGCTGCTGGAGCAGGAGACGCGACCGGCGACCGTCGTCGGGTTCTCCCTCGGCGCCCAGCTCGCCGTCCTGCTCGCGGCACGACGACCGGACCTCGTCGCCGACGCCGTGGTCATCAGCGCTCAGGCGGAACCGCTGCGCGCCGTCGGCCCGACCCTCGCGCTGCTCCGCCTCACGGCAGGGCTCGCCAGGAACGAGCGCTTCGCCCGCCTTCAGGCCCGCGAGCTGTTCATTCCCGACGCGCTGCTCCCCCGCTATCTGGAGACCTCCGCGGCCATCTCGCGCACGACCCTGCTGCGCGCGGTAGAGGAGAACCTCCGTTTCACGCCTCCGCCCGCGTGGCGCGCGCATCCCGGCACCGCCCTGATCCTGGTCGGTGCGGAGGAGAAGCCGATGATGCGCCGCTCCGCCGCGCTGCTGGACCGGGTGCATCCCCGCAGCACCCTCGAGGTCGCCGAGGGGTGCGGACACGGCATCCCCCTGCAACGGCCGGCGGAGCTCGCCGCGCGTCTGGAGGAGCGCCTGGCCACGTGACCGGTGCGTGACCGCTCAGCGGTCACAGGTCCCCTTCTCCTGGAGCGTCTCGTCCGTAACGATCGCCCCGTCCACGTCGATGTCGATCACGGCCTGGTCGTCGACGATCTCGATTCCCGTCAGGGTGAGGCCGGCCGGCAGCTGGTCCGCGATGCAGACGCGCCGCGGTTCGGTGATCCCCTCGCCGAGGGATCCGAGGGACGAGCCCACACGATCGAGATCGATGTCGACGCCGCCGATGCTCGCCGCCACCGGGGTGAGTTCGAGGTCGCCCTCGACAGCCCCGGGGGTCAGGGTCACGGATACCGGCACCGCGGTGCCGAGCACGTCGAACGAGCCGCCGAGGGTCGCGTTCGGTGCCACGAACTCCACGGTGTCGACAGGGAGTTCCGAGTCGGCGAGCAGAGCGGTGAACTGCTCCTGGTCGATGCGGATGGTGCCGTCCGCGCCGTCGAGGTCGCCGCCCCGCAGCGGAACGCCCGTCGCCGTGACGTCGGCGGCACCGGTGATGCCCTGCAGCGTGACGGCCTCCGTCGACAGGCGCAGGGTGTCGAGACGACCGGCGAGGAGCTGTGGGAGGAGGATCCCCTCGGTCTCGACGTCCAGCTGCTGGTCGGCAGGGAGGTCGAGCTGCTCGATGACGATCGATCGGACGACACCGGGCAGCACCGCACGGGCGACGAACTCGGCCGCGACCACGAGGGCGGCGAGCACGACCACGACGATGAGCACGACCCACGGCCACCGCCGGCGACGACGTCCGGCGCCGCCCCGACCGTCCGCCGCGTCCGGGACCACGAGCGTCGGGTGCTCGTCCGAGGGCTTCGGATACGGGAGGGTGTGGTTGTCGTCGCTCATGGCGCTCCTACATGCGCTCGGGCGCGGACACGCCGAGCAGGTCGAGTCCGTTGCGGAAGACCTGGCCGGCGGCATCGTTCAGCCACAGGCGCGTGCGGTGCACGTCCTCCACCGGGGCGTCGCTCAGCGGGATCACCCGGCAGTTGTCGTACCAGCGGTGGTACAGGCCGGCGAGCTCCTCCAGATAGCGCGCGACGCGGTGCGGCTCGCGCACCTCGGCCGCGAACGCCACGATGCGGGGGAACTCCTGGAGCGCGCCCAGCAGCGCCGCCTCGGTCTCGTGCGTGAGCGTCTCCGGGGCGAAGACGGAGCGGTCGATGCCGGAGTCGGCGGCGTTGCGCGCGACGTTGTGGGTGCGGGCGTGTGCGTACTGCACGTAGAACACCGGGTTGTCGTTCGTGCGCTTCTGCAGCAGCTCCGGGTCGAGGTCGAGCGGCGAGTCGGCGGGCGAGCGCTCCAGCGAGTAGCGCAGCGCGTCCGTGCCGAGCCAGTCGAGCAGGTCGTCCATCTCAATGATGTTGCCGGCACGCTTGCTGAGGCGGGCGCCGTTGATCGAGACCATCTGGCCGATCAGCACCTGGATGTTCTTCGCGGGGTCGTCCCCCGCCGCCCCCGCGACCGCCTTGAGACGGTGCACGTAGCCGTGGTGGTCGGCGCCCAGAAGGTAGATCTTGTCGCGGAAGCCGCGGTCGCCCTTGTTCAGGTAGTAGGCGGCGTCGGCGGCGAAGTACGTGTACTCGCCGTTCGAGCGGCGGATCACACGGTCCTTGTCATCGCCGAAGTCCGTCGTGCGCACCCAGACAGCGCCGTCCTCGTCGAACACGTGACCCTGCTCGCGCAGACGGTCGACGGCCTGGTCGATCAGACTCGACCCCGAGGCGTCCTTCGCGTGGAGGGTGCGCTCGGAGAACCACACGTCGAACGGCACGTTGAAGCGCTCGAGCGAGTTCTTGATCTCCGCGAGCTGGTACTCGTAGCCGAGCTCGCGGGCGACCGTGAGCTGCTCCTCCTCCGGGAGATCGAGCAGGTCGGGACGCGCTTCGAGCACGCGACCGGCGAGCGTCGCGATGTACTGCCCCGGGTAGCCGCCCTCCGGCGTGGGCTCCCCCTTGGCCGCGGCCAGCACGGACGCGGCGAAGCGGTCCATCTGCACGCCCGCGTCGTTGATGTAGTACTCACGCACCGCGCGGGCGCCGCTCGCGAGGAGCAGGCGCACGATCGCGTCGCCGAGGGCCGCCCAGCGCGTGTGCGCGATGTGGAGAGGACCGGTGGGGTTGGCCGAGACGAACTCGACGTTCACGCTGACGCCCTCCTGCGAGGAGTTCGTCCCGTAGGCGGGACCGGCGTCGACGATGACCTTCGCGAGCGCACCGGCGGCGGCGGCGTCGAGACGGATGTTGAGGAAGCCCGGACCGGCGACCTCCACGCTCGCGATGCCGTCCACATCGACCAGTCCGTCGGCGATCTGCTGGGCGAGCTCACGCGGGTTCGTGCCGAAGGGCTTGGCCAGGCGCATGGCGATGTTCGAGGCCCAGTCGCCGTGGTCGCGGTTACGCGGGCGCTCCAGCACGATGTCGGCGGCGGAGAGGTCGAACGGCTCGCCCGGACGTCGTTCCTCGGCGATGGGGGCGAGGACGGCGAGGAGGGCGTGGGCGAGCGTTTCAGGATTCATAGACTCCCCAGTTTACGGGGGCGCGCCGCCCCTCTCCGCCGCCCCTCGTCGCGAAGAGTTTGCGTTCCGCGTTCCGTGATCTACTCTCGTGCCATGAACGCCCCCGCCGCCTCTCGTCGACTGCGCATCGCGGGCGTCGCCACCGCTCTTCTCGTCGCCGTCGCCGCGGGGGTCCTCGGAGTCTGGCGCCCCTGGGTTCCGGCGCCGTCGTCCCTCCCCGTCGGCGCGGCAGCCGGAGACGAATCCATCGCGGTGATCGCTCCCGCGCCGCTCGCGCTCCCGGAGGAGCCGACCGTCCTCGTCTTCGGTGATTCCTGGACCTACGGCTCGGCCGCCTCCGACCCCACCCTGGGGTATGCGTACGTGCTCGCCGACCTCCTGCGCGGCACGACCATCGTGGACGGCGTCCGGGGCAGCGGCTACCTCAAGCCCGGCATCGACGGCCCCACCTTCGGCGAGCGCATCGCGGCACTGGACCCGGCCCTCGACCCGGATCTCGTCATCATCCAGGGCTCCATCAACGACCGGGCGCAGGGCGAGGCCGGCTATCGCGACGCCGTGACCGCCGCATGGGACGCGCTGACGGCGCGCTACCCGGAGGCGGCGATCGTCGTGCTCGGGCCCGCGCCGCACGAGCTCCCGGTCGGGGCGCAGACGGCACGGATCGATCGGGACCTCGCGGCTCTCGCCTCGGCCCGCGGCTGGTGGTACATCTCCCCAATCGAGCGGGACTGGATCACTGACGAGAACTATCTCGCCGTCATCGACGTGGAGATCGGGCGCAAGCATCCGTCCACCGATGGCCACCGCTACCTCGCGGAGAAGCTGGCCGCAGCGCTCGACGAACTGCGCGCCGCGCCGGTCACCGAGGCCGGTGGGTCGGAGACCACCCCCGACGAGTGATATTGTCGATCGGTACGCCTCCGTAGCTCAGTGGATAGAGCGCCGGTTTCCGGTACCGTAGGTCGCAGGTTCGACTCCTGTCGGGGGCACGTACAGCGAAACCCCCGCCCGTCTGGGCGGGGGTTCTCGCATTCCAGCCAGGCTGTAGGTCGGCCGCGCCGCTTTGTCGGACTAGGAGCGACGCAAGGCGAGAGTCGCCGCATACTCCTCAGCTGTCGGTTCGAGCTTGAAGTCGAGAAGTTCTACGGAGTGCGCCTTCAACACTTCCCGCACCTCGGTCGGCGTGGCTCGGAAGTACTCTCGTCGCAGATTGATCTGGTTGACGCGGCGGTCAGCGAATTGCTGATGGAGCATCGCTTCGATGCCGACGGCGTCGTCAGCAAAGAACAGCGCGTGGACGTCGAATCGGAACGGCACGGACGCGTCGCCGAGCTCATTGACACGGTCCATCGGTTCGAGGCGCCGGGTGAGGCCGATCTTCACGACGTCGGGCCCGAAGGATCCCACGTTGCTGATGACGTACACGTAGCCGGCGCGGATGTTCGCCGCACGATAGTCGACGTTCTCGATGGCGTGCTCGACGTCTGCGAGGCGCGCGCGCATCCGCTCTGCGCCCTCAAGATCGCCATTGGCTTCGAGGGCCGCGATAGTGTTCGCGTAGTGTCCGCGCTCCTTCTCCAGGCGCGCCTTCTCGGCCGCCAGCTCCTTCTCAGCCTTGCGCTGCTCCCGGAGCTCTTCGCGATGAGCCCGCTCGGCTTCCTTTTCCGCCTGAACAGCACGGAGGTGTCGATTGGCGAGTTCGAGCTCACGCAGCCGGAGCTGATGAAAGTACGACGTGATGCTCAAGTTGATCATCGTGCCGAGCCGAGCGATCTGCTCTTGCGCCGAGGTGAGGCGCTTCTGTGCTGTGGCCAGGTTCCCGGCGCGAACCGCCTTCACGCAGTTCTCCGCCTCGGCGTTGTAGGAGCGGAGCATGAGCTTCGACATGTCGCGAACGAACTTCGCACCCTTGGCCGTGCTGTTGTTGAAGGTGAAGTTGCTCGTCGCCTGCGTCGCGCGACCGGTGCGGACGGCCGTCTTGATGTCTGCACGTAGCGCTTCGAGCTGCGTCGCCAGGGCGACGGAGTCCTCCGCAGGATGCTCATAGTCATAGAGGCCAAGTTCCTGAACCTCGGCGGCGCCGCGCAGGTCGAGGAGTGATGCCTCCGTCGCCGCGATGTCGGCCTGACGAGACGACAACTCCGCCGCAGCGGCGGCGACCTGCCCCCGCACGCCATCAAGTTCCCGGTTCAGGTGGCGCTTCAGGTCATCGAGGGCGGCCACCTCCTGGAGCCCGTACTGGTCGATGAGTCCTTGAAGTCGCGCGACCTCGGAGCGCAGCTTCTCAGCGTGCTTGCGGGCGCCGACCAGCGGGATGTTCTCCAGGACCAGCGGATTGTGGGCGCCGACAGACGAGGACACCTGGTCCGCCGAAGCCGCACGCGCGGCGATCTGCTCGGGGCGCTGGTCGGCTGCGGTCCGTGCTGTGAGTGCGCGGGCCTCGGCACGGGTTGGCGCCAACGGAGCGACGGACTGCGCGCCGCCGGCGAACACATGGTCCGTCCACGCGGCGCCATCCCAGTATCGTTGCTCGAACTGCCCAGACGGGTCTGGATGCCAACCGGGCTGCGCCGTCTGTTCAGTCACTCGCTCAACGTAGCGCACGACATACACGACAAGCCGACCGCGACGGCCCCGCACCGAAAAGGTCGAGCCATGCAACACAGCATCAGCGCGAGAGAGGTCTCGTCCGCGGTGCGGTTACGGATGCCGATGAGGTCAACGCCTCGCGAGTTCTCACCGTTGGGCTTAGGCACGTTGTTACGCTCCCTGAGCGCAACCCGCAATACCTGCAACTACATCGTCCAACTCGCGGCTTGATGAATTCCCAAGCCCACGGCGACCTCAGCGAAGGCTCGCTGCACCCTTGGTGGGGTTAGGGAGCCAACGACGGCAAACAGGGAGCTGAGCTCGTGTTGAACAGACCAGTCAGCAGTCGTCGTGAGCTGACCACGGCGGGTGGCATCACGCACGAAATCCTCAGCGTGAGCGCGCAGTACTGGCTCGGGAATGTGCGAATACGCGCTGTTACGCGACAGCGGGCCAGGAGCGGTCGCGCTTACGATGAGCGACTCAGGCGCAAGTTCGCCGAGGGCGAGTCCGAGGTCACCCCACGCCGTGCGTTCTTCTGGGGACTGCCCCCCGCTGCTGGAGTCGATACGCGACTGCCACTCAGTCTGGATCCATCCCCAAGCGGTCGGACGTCGGTCGAGCTCCAGGTCAGATACCTCTGCCCGAAGTGCGTCTAAGAAGCGAAGAAGATCCGGCTGGTCGGCAGGCAATGAGAGTTGCTGAAGCAAAGCGGATCGGTCGATGGCCTGAGCTGACGAGTAGATCGATGCGGCAGCAATCAGTCTCCAGTACTGCTGACTGGAGTCACGCTGTGCGGCCCCGCCGTTCGCAGCACGTCCTCGGAGAAGGGCCTCCCAGAATCCTGCGTCGAGGAGTGCGTCGTCGACTCGAGGGTTATGGAGGAAGGCACTCCACATCAGCGCTGCACGTTCGCCGCCAGCTGATGGATCGAACAGGGGGAACACCTTCGACGTGACAAAGGTCTCGTCGGCGGCGAAAAGGAAACGCAGATCCGTAGCCAGGATAGCTAGCGCAGGCCGATGGGCCGATCCGAAGTCATTGAGGATCGAGTCGAGGCTGGCCTTCTCGTAGTCGCTAAGCCCATTCCAATCGTCGCCCATTCTCCAGCGAAGGCTGATCCGATGCAACCAGTATTGGGCGTATGCTCCCGGCCATGTGTTTAGGGCCTCAGTAAGGGGGTCGGTCCACGAGCCGGTCTCATACTGTTCTGCTTCGTCGGTCCATATCGAGTTGATGAGTTTGTCGGTCAGGGTGAGCAAGGGCTCGGGTCTACTGCCGATCTCGCGGTTCACCAGCGAGAGGCAGAGGCGAGCGGTC
The DNA here is from genome assembly GCF_040685015.1 of Microbacterium meiriae. Taxonomy (NCBI): domain Bacteria; kingdom Bacillati; phylum Actinomycetota; class Actinomycetes; order Micrococcales; family Microbacteriaceae; genus Microbacterium; species Microbacterium meiriae. The sequence goes on from NZ_JBFBHD010000002.1 coordinate 939,097, forward strand.
GGTCGCACGAGGTCACCGCGTGCATAGAGCAAGTCAGTTGTCGTCGCCGCGACATCCGCCTCAGTATCGTTAAGGCTCCCGTTTTCCCAGCCCTCGAGTACGGCAGCGAGGAGGTCCTGCTGGTGCATGAACGGTGTAGGAACCAGGGCATCGACGAGCGGCCTACCTAGTTCGGGATGAGATCGGACCGCTGCCGAAACTACGGCGCATGCGTCCGCGATGCTCGAGCCGCCGAAGTTGCGCTCGCTGAAGTCGTGGTCCATCAAGGCGCGGATCGCGGCTCCAGCATTTCCCCGTTGAGCCAGTTCAACGAAGTCGCTGGTGTCCATCGGTGGGCTACCACCCCAGGTGCCGGACTCCATCCAGGAGTCAAAATCGGCGTGGGGACGCACGCCGATTTCTGGTCGGCCCGCCCTGATCCTACTGATCTCCGCCTCGAGCTCCTCCCAGTCGGAGACGTGCCTCGAAGTCCATTCAAGTAGGTCGAACATCACACGTTCGCGGAGACGAGCATCGGTCTCTTGGTCGGCGTTGAACGAGGGCGGCCCTTCGAGCACAGCGGCCAGGAATTCCTCTCTGGCGGCGTCGTCGAGGTCGGCCGCGGTCGAGGTGACAAGCGCGAAGACTTCGTGCTTGAGGTGGCGGTCGTAGACGCCAGGACCTCTGAGAAGCTCCTCAATCTTCTCGTTCGCTGTGCGGTCGCCATCTTCCCGCAACAGGTGAACGGCGAGTCGGCGCAGTAGAGCGTATGGGCTAAAAAGCCACCTTGGTCGAATGGACGCATCTACGCGCTGTTGTATGAAGGCAGCATCGCGAAGAGTGTCTATGAGCTCGTCTTCGATGTCGCGGTGTTCGTCCTGGGTGTGCGGTTCGATGGCTGAGCGACGAAAGGACCAACTGTCGAAGTGGTTCGCATCGAATGCGTCAAGGATCTCGTAGGCATTGGCGATGGCTTGTTCTAGTAGTTGAACTACCTGCGCAGCGACCGGGACGAGGTCCGCCCGGACACGCTCCATCAGGCGGCTCATATCGGATTTGTCGCCGATCCACTCGATGCCGAACTTCAATCGTGTCGACTCGTCTGTGCCTTCGTCCGAGAACCATGACGGCTCTTCCGCCAGAGTGAGGCGTGCAGCGATAGCCTCGCGCACGAATGGGAGGAGCTCTGACGACGATAGGTCGTCGTGTCCGTACGTTTGGAACCAGAACTCGTGCGTTCGGGGGGCTGTGCTCATCGCGGCTGAGACGATGAGCGCCCACTGCCGCGCGAGATGCGAATGCTCCTTCGGCATTCTGGCGCTGCGGATGCTGAGTTCGTATCGAAGGTATGGGTTGACGAGTGGTCCATGTCGGGCGAACACTCGCATCGCGAGATCGGCTCGGGCGGGTTCCATCGCGTAGGTTTCCGAGAACCATCCGGTGAGCACTCGCGCGCTTTCGGACATTTCAATGCCGGGATCGAACAGTTGTTGGAATGATGGTTGCGTCTCCGCCCAACGTAACCACTCGGGACCGGTGGCGGACTTGGCGAACGCGCGCACGCCGGATGGGACGGTGATGGCATACGCGAGGTAGTCGGCCTCGTCGGGGATCTTCGGTGGGCCGCCCCGAACGATAGAACGCACTCGTTCGTGATGATCCAGGTGGCCCATACGCTCGAGAGTCGCCCATGCGTCCAGAGCTTCGGGCAGAGCCTTGTGGTCGTCAGCAGACGAATACTCAATCGCCTCGATCCGAAGATCGTTCCACCGCGGATTCTCCGGCTTATCGGTGAGCACAAATCGACGGGTGTTCGGGGGGAGGCCACGCGCGAGGTACGTGACAACCACGTCGTTGTGGCTGTAACCGATGAACAGAACAGTTCGGTTGGTGAAGAGATCCTGCACGAATCGTCTCGCCCAGCCGTCGGTAAGGTAGGCGCGACCGAAGTCTGCGTCCGTCAGGACGAGCTCGTCAGTTGGGCGGGACACGGCCCCGTGGAGGTGAACCACACCGCGAAAACTGCGCGCGAGAGGCACCGCCGGAGCGTTGAAAGTCTCCCCCAGGACAAGATTCTCAGCTGCTGATGCTGCTGTGATGTGTTCGTCGTAGTTGGTCGTGACCACGGAGGCCGAAGTCGCCGCGGCTAGGCGAGCAATCCCGCGGTGGGTGTCGTTCGCGGACGATGAAGGGCGCGCGATGATGTCGCGCGCGATGTCGCGCACATGGGGAAATTCATTCGACAGTCGGCCGAGGAACGCGTCGGCCGGTTCCTTGCCATCAAAGACGCGGCCGACTCTGTCGGCAATTTGCCGAGCGAGCTCATTGAAGTCCGGTAGATCGGACTTCCCGCCCATCGATGCGCCGGCGCCAACGAAAAGCACCAGTTCACCCGCCCGAGCTGCAGCGAGGAGCTCCTCCGGAAGCTCAACACCTCGCGTGATCCTCATCACAGTTCCTCTATCTGGTCCACGTCAAGAGCGTTTGCTCGGCGCGGGCGATGTTCGGTGCCGTCACCGACCGACCAGTACTTTTGCGCAAGCTTGATCGACGTCCATGTCAGCGCAGGCTTTATCAAAAGGCTGCGTAAGTGAGGCACGTTTACAATCCGCCTCAGGAACGCGGCGTTCGCGGCCAGGTCTGAACTGCGAGTTCAGCGAGTTTGGCCTGTCGTTGATTTATTACCGCCATAGTCCAATCACTCTCTGCTCCCGCTGCGCTCGTTATTAGAAGGCTTGAACTTGACAGGACCGGTTTCTTGACGCCCCAGGCCTTGTTTCCGATCCGGCCATTCGGCCCCTTCCGCAGAAGGGCCATATTCCCAATTCGGTGCACGTAGGATCGTTGCTCATCTTCATTGAAGGATGGCCAATCTTCGAGCCGGGCGTTCTTCGGCAAAATATGCTCGAGGTTCACCGCATCGACATCGTCGTTTACAACCAGTTCAGGCTCGGACTCTCCACGCTCTTTCAACTCGAGCGCACGCAGGATGTACCGCGCAAGCGAACCTCTCATAACCCTCCAGCTCGCGAAGGCTGCCTGAAACTCGGAGTCAATTGGAACGAGATTCCCGACTCGGGTGTTCAGGATCCCTCCTGTCTGAGTGATCTTGCCGTTCCTGATCTCTCGCGCCGCTTCACTGAATGCGGACTCGGCCACTCCGGCTCCCAGGGACCCGACGGCGAGGCCCCGCACTACCCAGGAGACGAGAGACGGAACGAAGCGCTCAATCTCAGATTTGTCGAACTTCGCCAATACCGCCAGCATCAGTGGACGGTACTGCTCGAGATTCAGCTCAACAAGCACCTCCGCCGCGTCGGACACAGATGCGGCGTAGTCGCCCCAATATTCACTGTCGGACGAAAGTATGGCGTAGTAAAGCCGCGAACTATCCTTCAGCTCCTGCGCGAAGCTCACTGCGTCGGCGGTGGTGCCTACTTCGCTCTTGATCCGCTGATAGACATCGCGTTCACGAGTCGGACCAACACGCGAGCTCAGCAGATGTCTGGCGAAGTCCGTGAACCTCTGATTACCAACCTTTTCGATATTCAGGTTAGCGAGCGTCGATATCCAGCTGTCACGAACCTCGTCCAGCCGGGGTCCAGACTGGCTGAAGAGGAAATTTTTGAGTAGGTCAGCAATTGTAAGGTCAGCGCCGCGGTCATTCAGGGTCTCGAAGATAAGGAATGCATCTGCCTCGGAGGCTACCTCAATAGCGACGACCTGAACGTCGTCTTCCAGCCATCCGATGAGGTCGTTTAGGCGGTCCCGCCAACCGGTTCCGGCCTGTTCAGCAAAGGCTCTGACACGTTCCCGAAGATAAGAAAAAGCCTCCTGAATCAGGCTCTGACTCGAGTTTGTTGGGGCCATTGTCTCGTCGCGCTGCACAATCCGGCGCTCGTAGTAATCACGGTCGTCGGAGTTGAGAATCAGTTTAGGGCGGTCAGCCCTTGCACGCCGGTCGAACTTCCCAAGGAAGTCCTGTTGTGTGGAGTCTCCGAAGTCTTTCTCGTCTCGGTCGTAGAACTCATCGCGGATGGCGCCGAGAAGAAGCGATGTCGTCGCCAGCCGCTGCTGCCCGTCGATGACCAGCTGGCGCCCCTCCTCGCCGTCTCGCGCAAGCACCGTCGTGCCGAGAAAGTAGGAGTCCCGATTTGTGAAGCTAGCCTGCAGGTCTGACCAGTATTCGACGACTTGAAGCTTCTCACTCCCGTGGTCTCCAGCACCACCCTCCGTGGCTGTGCGCCAGGAGTAGGACCTCTGGTAAAACGGAACGGCGAGCGCTCTCGTTCGAAGCAACTTCGCGATCCCTACGGCTTCGTACGCCAAGAACTTCTCAGACACAGGTCCCCCTCTATCAAACTGTGGCTCCCATCATAGGGAGCACAACGTAGGTCGATGGCTAGCCTTCGACTTGCTGCGCGTACGCACCGCGTCGCTGCGGGGGTGGCGATGCGCTACTCGGCAACCCTTGTCGATAGCCCGCCATACTGCTGACCGGCTTTCAGGTATTCCGGGCTTCCTGCCACACAGCGTCGATCTAGGCTTTCGCGGCCGCGTATTGACCTACGAGAAAGCGAGATACCTCGGGCAGCAGATGAACTCGTGTTCGGCCAATCGGAGGAGCCGTAACCACCACCACCGACGCACTACCTCAAGCGAATCGCGCCGTTGAAGGATGACTTCACATCACTATGATCAGGAACTGATCGTTCGGGACACAGACGAACGACTCGCTGTCCGCGAGAAGCATGGGGAGAAGCAGTGGCTCTGAAGCACCGAGTGATCCAACGGGTACCTATCACTGGCGATGACCCGCACGTGTACTTCCAGAGAACCGCCACAGCCCTCGAGCGATGGCTCTCGACTCGCCGCGGATCACCTTCCATTACGAGTTCGCTGAGCAATGACTTAACCCCCATTGGCGGAGGCTTCCAGGCATCCCGCGAGTTCGCCGCCGTGGACGGGTTCGCTGCTGAACGCTGGCGCTTTCGCGTCGGTGACGCACCGTTCATCTACGACACGCGAGTGACGATTGCCGTCCACCCGGAACGTCAGGTCGGTTGGCTACAGTACGACATCGACGCTAGCCGAGAGGACTCCGCGTTCACCGCCCCGAAGCTAACGTCCATCCTCACGACTGAGCTCGAGAGCCGAACAGCAGATTCGATAGCGAACTTCAGCGAGGGTCTGCGTGTGGTTCGCAAAGAGGGCGTCGGCGACTTCCTCGACGACGTCCTCAACAATCCAGAACGCAACGTCACCGCGTTTGTAACGGGGTCGCGCGCCTGGAATGAAGCGCACGACCGAGCGTTCGAACGACGATTCAGCGCACTTCATGGAGTCGCTACGTTCTGGCGGCTCGCTGATGACGCCGTCGATGAATTCAACGCCCTGGTTCAGCCCGGCTACCGGGTCTTCCCCGGCAGCGTCCATGTGTTCCAGCCGAACCTCGACACCGAGGACACTCTCGACGCACGACGGCACTGGTGGTTCTCAGCAGCAGAAGTCGCAGACACGACCGAGAAGTCATTCTGGATGCGCCTCCATCAGCAGGCGATGCGATGGGCGCTCCACCAGCCACTACCCGCAGCTCTCCAGCTCGTCAATGCCGAGTTCACTCGCGCGCACACAAGCGCCCTCTCCGATCTTTTTTCGGACACCATCCAGGAGCGTCGCCGAGAAGCAATAGCTCGGCTGCGCAGCACTCGAGGTCTCGAGACTTCGGCGATCCCGAACGATCACCCGGCGAGCCCCGCCCCATCAGCAGAACACACCCAACAGGCCCTCTCAGCGCCCCTCGACCCGGAAAGCGGAGCCCAGTCTGCCGGCGATAGCGCGCCAGACTCGGTCGTCAACGCTGTGGCTGGCCTTCTTGCTGACGCAGAGACACTCTTCGGACTGGAGAGTTCGCACGACGCCGACCTCAGCGAACGGCTTCAGTCTGTTCTCTGGGCCGCAATGGATCAGACTGTTGCGAGTTCGCCCATCAGCGACGCAGCGCGCCGCGAAGTGAACGACATACTCACTCGCGGCGCGGAGCTCGAGGCCGAGGTGGAGGAACTTTCCGCGCTCCTCGCCCTCGCGGACGATGCGTACGAGGAGGCGCAAGCCGATCTGCAGGCTCAACGGCACCTCGCGGATCAACAACGCCGGCGGGCCGACCACGTCGCCGCGGAACTGGCGAGAGTCGCATACGGTACCGATGCCGTCGCCTGGGACGTGCCGGGGCTCGACGCTGACGATCCGATCAACAAGGATGCGCCCACCACGGTCGACGAGCTCTTCGCATACCTAGAGCTGCTACCGGCGGTTCAGTTCACCGGCAACCGCAAGGCTGCGGACAGAATCGCAAGCGCCAAGCTGCGATCTGTGATTCTGGCCGATGCGTGGACTTTCGCGTGTGAGCTCGAGCTGTATGCGCGCCAGTGGGAAGGCGGTGTGCGCGGGCTTCACAGGTATGCGGAGGAGAAGTCCGCCCGGATCACGCCTTCATCGTTCGCGAGCGACGAGAGCAACGACGTCAAGTCGAACTCGAAGTTCTCGGGTCCACGCACCCTGCCCGTGCCGCTGTCGGTGGCCGCGTCCGGAAACATCTTCATGGGTGCGCACTTCCGATTGAGCCAGGACAACGGCAAAGCGATGCGTATGCATGTCTACGACGCCGTGCAAGTCGACGGGCGGATCTACATTGGTTACATCGGCGAGCATCTCCCGAGCCGACTCACCACCTAGACCGGCGCTACCTGGTGCCACTAACCACCTCTGCGATCCGAGTCCGCTCGCGGCTACATATATGCGCAACACCAGCAGCTCAGGGCACCGAGCCGGAGCCGCTCGATGTGGGGAGTCGCTCGAGGTGACGTTGGTCGTAGCGTTCTCTCGGGCAGTCCTTCAGCCGACTGCGACGCGAGTTAGGCCGGGTAGGAAGTGGTCCTGCGGGCGACCACCGTCACGTCCCCTCCTGCTCCACCACGTCCAGCTCGGCGAGGCGGCTCCAGCGTGCGTGATGAACGAGTCCGATAAGGTTTAGCGCGTCACCCTCATCGGCCACGCTTTCGAGCTGTTCTCGCACAGCAACAATCTCGTGAAGGGGCCTACGGGTCTTTCGGCCGTCCCGTGAGGCGCGGGCGAACTGAACGCGTCCATCTTCACCCGAGACGTAGACCAGGCGGGCATGGATCATGCGGTTTCGCTCGGACAGCGCGGTACCTGCGCTTTCAAGCCAGTCATGCCAACGGGTCACGTCGATATCCACGGCAGTTGCGAAAGCGCGGGACGCTCCGGAGGATGCGAGCTTCCTCCTCACAGAGTCGGCTCCCTGCCGTCGTGGTGAGACGAGCCCGTGGATCTCAGGTCCCAGCCAGTCCGCCACGCTGTAGATCATGCCCTCGACGGCGCCGGCTAGAAGGGTGATCTTGCCCATCTCGAGCACTGTTTCGGTTGGGACACGCCGCCAACGTCGGCCTGCACCCGTCGCGTCGGTCATACCTTCACGCTACATCGCCCAGATGCTCCGGCGGCATCAGCCCCAATCGCGCCTGCTCGAGATTGCACGAACTTCTTCCCGAAGATCGCTGAGCGCAGCAATCGGAGGATTATCGCGGACAGGTTAGAGGATCATCCTCGCCAAGGCGTGACCCTACCCCCGGAATCACACTGCAGAATCAGTTCTGCGTACAACCCACATACAGCAAGAGGGATCGTCCGCACGGACGGTCCCTCTTCTCGTGCGCCCAGGGTCCCGTCAGCAGCCCCGACGCACGGACCGATAGCCTGGATCCGTGCCCTCCCTCCTCATCGCCGGTTCGACGCGCGCTCCGCGCCGTCTGTCGTCCGCGACGCCGATGACGGAGTGGATGCGCGTGGTCCTGCACCCCGGCACGAACGGGTGGACGAGCGTCTGGGGCACCCTCTCGCACGGCGAGATCGCGGGCTGCCCGCCGCCACAGGGATAGGCCGCACCCGGACGGGTGCGGCGACATCGCGTCACCCATCCATCTGCCGTGAGGTATCCCTGTGTCTTCTTCGTCGTCCCCTGCCCGTTTCCGTCTCGCGCCGCATGAGCTCTGGCGCGGCATCCGCTCCACCGCCCGCAGCGACGTGCTCGGCGGCGGTCTGCTGCTGACCGCCACGCTCGCCGCCCTGATCCTCGCCAACTCCCCCGCCGCCCCGTGGTACGAGGCGATCAGGGACTTCCGCTTCGGGGTCTCGGAGTGGCACCTCGAGCTCAGTGTCGGTGCCTGGGCCGCCGACGGCCTCCTCGCGGTGTTCTTCTTCGTCGTCGGTCTGGAACTGAAGGAGGAGTTCGTCGCCGGGCGCCTGCGCGATCCGCGCCGTGCCGCGCTTCCGATCGCCGCCGCGGTCGGCGGCGTGGTCGTCCCGGCCCTGCTGTTCGTCGCGATCAACGCGGCCTCGGGCGCCGACGTGCTGCGCGGGTGGGCGATCCCCACGGCCACGGACATCGCGTTCGCGATCGCCGTGCTCGCCGTGGTCGGCCGCTTCCTCCCGCCGGCCCTGCGGGTGTTCCTGCTGACCCTCGCGATCATCGACGACCTGATCGCCATCACGATCATCGCCACCTTCTACACCGAGACCATCAGCTTCCCCTGGCTGATCCTCGCGCTCCTCCCCCTCGCAGGCTTCGCGCTCGCCGTGCAGAACGGCATCCGATCCTGGTGGATCCTGCTCCCCCTCGCTCTCGCCGTGTGGGCATTCGTGCACGCCTCGGGGGTGCACGCGACGGTCGCCGGCGTCCTGCTCGGCTTCATGGTGCCGGTGCGCCCGACGGACCGCGCGCGGGTGCGCACCGGAACGGACGGCGACGGTGCCCCGGTGTACGACGGGCTCGCCGCGCATTTCGCCGACCGCTGGGGCATCGTGGCGACCCTCGTCGCCGTGCCGGTGTTCGCGTTCTTCGCGGCCGGGGTCGAGATCGGCGGCATGGACGGCCTCGTCTCGGCGCTGACCGATCCGATCACGATCGGGATCATCGTGGGGCTCGTGCTCGGGAAGCCCATCGGCATCCTGCTCACGACCTTCCTGTTGAGTCGCGTGCCGACCCTGCGCCTCGATGAGTCGCTGCGCTGGCCGGATCTCGCGGGCATGTCCCTGCTCGCGGGCATCGGGTTCACGGTCTCGCTGCTGGTGGGCGAACTCGCGTACGGCAGCAGCAGCGTCGCGGACGATCACGTGAAGATCGGCGTCCTCGTCGGCTCGCTCCTCGCCGCGGTCCTCGGTGGCCTGGTGCTCGCGGCCCGCAGCCGTCGTGCGCGTGCGGAGACCGGGGCCCTCCCCGAGAGGTGAGCACCCGCTCTACGCTCTCCTGCGCCGTTCGTCAACGCCCTGAGTGATCCTCGAGGCGGTGCTTAGCGTCGGTCACCCCGACGCAGCGAAGGAGCACCCGATGAAGGCGATGACCTACCGCGGACCGTACAAGATCCGGGTCGAGGAGAAGCCCGATCCGACGATCCAGCATCCGAACGACGCCATCGTGCGGGTCACGAGGGCTGCCGTCTGCGGATCGGATCTCCACCTCTTCCACGGCATGATGCCCGACACCCGCATCGGGCACACCTTCGGTCACGAGATCGTCGGGGTGGTGGAGGAGGTGGGCTCCTCGGTGGAGACGCTGCGCCCTGGCGACCGGGTGATGGTGCCCTTCAACATCTACTGCGGCTCCTGCTACTTCTGCCGCCGAGGCCTCTTCTCGAACTGCCACAACGTGAACCCGAACGCGACCGCCGTCGGCGGGATCTACGGCTACTCGCACACGACTGGCGGGTACGACGGCGGGCAGGCCGAGCGCGTCCGTGTGCCGTTCGCCGATGTCGGCCCGTCGGTGATCCCGGAATGGCTCGCCTCGGAGGATGCGCTGCTGCTCACAGACGCGTTCTCCACGGGCTACTTCGGTGCTCAGCAGGGTGACATCGCCGAAGGGGACACGGTGGTCGTGTTCGGCGCCGGTCCCGTCGGCCTCGCCGCCGCGCGCTCGGCCTGGTTCCTCGGCGCGGGACGCGTCATCGTCGTCGACCACCTGGACTACCGGCTCGAGAAGGCCAGGCAGTTCGCCTTCGCCGAGACGATGCACCTCCATGAGGTCGGTGACATCGTCCTCGCCCTGAAGAAGGCGACCGGCTACCTCGGCGCCGACGTGGTGATCGACGCGGTCGGCGCGGAGGCGGACGGCAGCGTCGTCCAGCACGTGACCGGCGCGAAACTGAAGCTGCAGGGCGGCTCCCCCGTCGCCGTGAACTGGGCCATCGACAGCGCGCGCAAGGGAGGGACGGTCTCGATCCTCGGGGCTTACGGGCCGCTGGTCACCTCCGTCCGTCTCGGGGACATCATCAACAAAGGCCTCACGGTGCGCGGCAACCAGGCACCCGTGAAGAGGCAGTGGCCGCGACTGCTCGAACACATCCAGGCGGGGCACATCCGCCCGTCCGAGCTGCTCACCCATCGCTTCCCCCTGGAGCACATCGCCGAGGCCTACCACGTGTTCTCGTCCAAGCTCGACGACTGCATCAAGCCGCTCATCGTCGTCGGAGAGGAATGACCATGCCGTACGAAGGATCTCGACCCGTCCCCGCGCCGACCCCCGACGAGCTGCGCGCACGGATCCCGGGCTGGGGCGCCGACCTCGCCCCGGAGCACCGCCGCACCTGGCAGCAGGTGGACGATGTCGGCGACACCGGCGCCCATTGGGACCTCCCGGAGCGTCAGGGCCCCGACCGCGGCCGCGAGCGCTCGATCGAACACGGCATGCTGCCCCCGGTCTGGGGCACCGCGCAGCCGCTGCACGGCGTGTCCGGAGCCATCCGGCGCGTGGCCTACGACCGGTTCAGCGAGACGAAGAACACCCGCTGGCTGCTGCTCGTCCTGGGAGACCGTGTGGACGCCGTGACAGCGCACGCCCGCTCCCTGGTGACCCGGCGACCGGACGATCCGATCACCCAGACCGGCGTCCTCGCGGAGCCCCGTCACCGTCCGCTCGCATCACGGTTCGGACGAGGCCGCATCGATCTCCGGCACACGTGGCTCGACCCGATCATCGTCGTCGGGCCCTGGGTGCTGACGGCGGTCCTGGGCGTCCGCGCTCTCCGCCGCCTCGGCCGCCGGCACTGAGCCGGGACCGAGACGGCGGCGTGTGAGGCTCAGCGCCGCCGGATCTCTGCGGTGACGACCTCAGGACGGAGGTCGAGCCGCCGCAGCAGCTGCGCGTTGAGGGCCACCACGATCGTCGACAGCGACATCAGCACCGCACCCACGGACATCGGCAGCACGAAGCCGATCGGCGCGAGCACCCCCGCGGCGAGCGGCACGGAGAGCAGGTTGTACCCCGCCGCCCACCAGAGGTTCTGCTTCATCTTCCGGTAGGAGGCACGGGACAGCTCGATGACCGACAGCACGGCGCGGGGGTCGTCGCCCGCGAGGATGACCCCCGCGGAAGCGATCGCCACGTCGGTCCCTGCGCCGATCGCGAGACCCACGTCGGCCTGGGCGAGGGCGGGCGCATCGTTCACGCCGTCTCCCACCATCGCGACCTTGCGGCCCTCGCGCTGCAACTCCTGCACCTTCGCCGCCTTGTCCTCCGGCCGGACGCCGGCGAACACGCGGTCGATGCCGAGGTCCGCCGCGACGGTGTGCGCGACGGCCTCCGCGTCACCGGTGATCATCACGACCTTGACGCCGAGCGCATGCAACGCATCGACCGCGTCCCGCGACTCCGGACGCACCTCGTCCGCGAGCTTGAGCGCCCCGACGACCTGGCCGTCCCGCAGCACGTGCAGGATGATCGCACCGTCTGCACGCCAGCCCTCCGCGACGGGGAGCTCCTGGGCGTCCTCCTCCGTGAGCAGATGCGGGCCGCCGACCCGGATCACGGCTCCGTCCACCGTCGCGGTCACACCGACCGCAGGAGAAGACGAGAAGTCGCGGCTGGCCGGCACCGGGAGCTCCTTGTCGCGCGCAGCGCGCACGATGGCCTTCGCCAGCGGATGCTCGCTGTCGGCCTCGGCGGCCGCGGCGAGCGCCAGCACCTCGTCCGCGGTCTCCGCGCCGGCCACCGACACCTCGGACACGACGGGCTCGCCCTTGGTCAGGGTGCCGGTCTTGTCGAACAGCACGGTGTCGACGGTGCGCATGCTCTCCAGGGCGAGCCGGTCCTTCACGAGGACGCCGCCGCGCGCCGCACGCTCGGTCGCGATCGACACGACGAGCGGGATGGCCAGTCCCAGTGCGTGCGGGCAGGCGATCACGAGGACGGTGATCGTGCGGATCACGGCGTCATCCTGCAGGCCGACGGCGCTCCACACGACGGCGGTGATCACGGCGGCACCCAACGCGAACCAGAACAGCCAGCCCGCGGCCGTGTCGGCGAGGCGCTGCGCGCGAGACGAGGAGTTCTGCGCTTCCGTGACGAGCCGCTGGATCCCCGCGAGCGTCGTGTCGTCGCCGGTCGCGGTGATCTCCACGCGCAGCCCGGAGTCGGTGGCGACGGTGCCCGCGGTCACGGGGTCGCCGGTCGCGCGGGTGACCGTGCGGGACTCCCCCGTCACCATGGACTCGTCCATCGAGGCGCGGCCGTCGACGATGCGACCGTCCGCGGGGATGCTGCCGCCGGGGCGCACCACCACGACGTCTCCCACGCGGAGGTCCGAAGGAGAGACGCGCACGACCTGATCGCCCTCGACGCGCTCCGCCTCGTCCGGCAGGAGGGCGGCCAGCGAGTCGAGGGCGGAGGTGGTCTGCGCGAGCGACCGCATCTCGATCCAGTGCCCCAGCAGCATGATGACGATCAGCAGGGCGAGCTCCCACCAGAAGTCGAGCTCGTGGTGCAGAAGGCCGAGGCTCGCTCCCCACGAGGCGACGAACGCCACGGTGATCGCGAGACCGATGAGCAGCATCATCCCGGGCTTGCGCGCACGGATCTCGCTGACGGCGCCGGTGAGGAACGGCTTCCCTCCCCACACGTACATGACGGTGCCGAGGACCGGCGACACCCATGCCAGGCCCGGGATGTCGGGGAGCGGGTAGCCGAGGATCATCGCGAACATGCCCGAGAGCAGCACGGTGGGGACCGCGAGGACGAGCATGATCCAGAACAGCCGCCGGAACTGGGCGACGTGGTCGCCATGACCGCCATGGCCCCCGTGACCTCCGTGTCCCTCGTGTCCGGTGTGCCCGGTGTGCCCGGTGTGCCCGGTGTGTCCTGCGTGGTCCGTGTGGTCTCCGTGCGCGGTGTGGTCCGCGTGTCCGGAGTGGCTCGTCTGCGTCCCGGTCCCGGCTGCCGCGGGGTGGCCGTGCGCGGAATGGTCGTGGTGCGAGGTGCTCATGTCTTCCCTCCAACGTCGATGATGCCGTGCGGGGCCGATTCTGTCGCGGCCCCGCACGGATGGGGGCTCAGGCCGCCCTGGTGTACTTCGCGGGATCGGCGTCGAACGCCGGCCCGCAGCCCGCGCAGCAGAAGTAGTAGCGCGTGCCCTCGTGGTCGCGGTACAGGCCCGCGGCCTCGGCGGTCGCGATCACCACGGGTGTTCCGGCCATCACCGGGCATTCGGCCATGCCCTCGGCCGGCACGGCGAGCAGGTCGGTGCGCCCGTCGGCGGAGACGCCGCTCTGGCGCGGGACGCTGCAGCAGGATCCTGCGGGGGAATCGGACATGTCGGTGCTCCTCTGTCGTTCGTTCACGGGGTGTCCACCGCCCTGCTGCGGAAGGACCGCAGGCGGAGGCTGTTGCCGACGACGAAGACGCTAGAGAACGCCATCGCCGCACCGGCGAGCATGGGGTTGAGCAGGCCGAGCGCCGCGAGCGGGATCGCCGCGACGTTGTAGGCGAAGGCCCAGAACAGGTTGCCCTTGATCGTGCCGAGCGTGCGGCGGGACAGGCGGATCGCGTCGGCGGCACTGCGGAGGTCGCCGCGGACGAGGGTGATGTCGCTCGCCTCGATCGCCGCGTCGGTTCCGGTCCCCATCGCCATCCCGAGGTCCGCCTGCGCGAGGGCCGCCGCGTCGTTCACGCCGTCCCCGACCATCGCGACGACCTTGCCCTCGTCCTGAAGCCGGCGCACGACGTCGACCTTGCCCTGGGGCAGCACCTCGGCGATCACCTCGGTGATCCCGACCTCGCGTGCGATCTGCTCCGCCACCACGCGGTTGTCACCGGTGAGCAGGACGGGGGTCAGCCCCAGTGCGCGGAGCTGCGCCACCGCCTCCGCACTCGTGGCCTTGACCGTATCGGCGACGACGAGCACTCCGCGGGCCCGGCCATCCCAGCCCACCGCGATCGCGGTCGTGCCCTGAGCCTCCGCCTCGGTCGTGGCCGCTCTCAGCCCTGCGGACAGGTGCTGCGACCAGTCGGCGAGCAGCGAGGTGCGTCCCACGACGACGGCGTGACCGTCCACGATGCCCTGGACACCCTTGCCCTCGATGTTCCCGAACTCCTCGACGGCCGGCAGGGCGCCGAGTTCGCGGGTGGCCGCGGCCGCCACAGCCTGAGCGATCGGGTGCTCGGAGGCGTCTTCGAGGGCGCCGGCCAGCCGCAGCAGCTCCTCGCGCTCCACCCCGTCGTCGGTGTGCACCGCGGTCAGCGTCATGCGACCGGAGGTGACCGTCCCCGTCTTGTCGAGCACGATCGTGTCGACCTTCCTGGTCGACTCCAGCACCTCGGGGCCCTTGATGAGGATGCCCATCTGGGCGCCGCGACCGGTGCCGACGAGCAGGGCGGTCGGCGTGGCCAGACCCAGCGCGCAGGGGCAGGCGATGATGAGCACCGCGACCGCGGCGGTGAACGCGGCGGACGCAGGGAATCCGGCCGCCAACCAGGCCACCAGCGTGCCGAGGGCGATGACGATCACGATCGGCACGAAGATCCCGGAGACCTTGTCCGCGAGCCTCTGGACCTCGGCCTTCCCGGTCTGCGCGTCCTCCACCAGCCGCGCCATCTGCGCGAGCTGGGTGTCGGCGCCGACCCGGGTCGCACGGACCACCAGCCGTCCGCCGGCGTTCACGGTGGCTCCGGTGACGGCATCGCCCGCGCCGACCTCCACGGGCACCGACTCACCGGTGAGCATGGAGGCGTCGACCGCGGACGTGCCGCCGACCACGACACCGTCGGTGGCGATCTTCTCCCCTGGACGCACGACGAACTGGTCCCCGACCCGCAGCTCGCTCGTCGGGATCCGCGTCTCGACGCCGTCGCGGAGCACGGCGACCTCCTTCGCGCCGAGTTCCAGCAGCGCGCGGAGCGCCGCGCCGGCCTGCCGCTTCGAGCGCTTCTCGAAGTAGCGCCCGGCGAGGATGAACGTGGTCACCCCGGCTCCGACCTCGAGGTAGATGTTGGCAGCACCGTCGCTGGGCGCCACGGTCAGCTCGAACGGGTGCGTCATACCTGGCACCCCGGCGGTGCCGAAGAAGAGCGCGTACAGCGACCACAGCAGCGCGGCGAGCGTGCCCATCGAGATGAGCGTGTCCATCGTGGCCGCTCCGTGCCGGAGGTTGATCCAGGCCGCCTTGTGGAACGGCCAGGCCGCCCACACGATCACAGGTCCCGCGAGCGCGAGCGACAGCCACTGCCAGTACGTGAACTGGAGCGCCGGGATCATCGCCATCGCGATGACCGGGACGGTGAGCACGACGGCGGCGATCAGCCGCTGCCGCAGCGCGGTGAGCTCCGGATCCGGCTGCTCTCCGTCGGGCTGCGCACCCTCCGGCGCGGGAGGCGCAGGGACGACGGCGGTGTAGCCGGTCTTCTCGACCTCGGCGATGAGCAGGGCGGTGTCGACGCCCGCCGGCACCGTGACGCTCGCCTTCTCGGTCGCGTAGTTCACGGTGGCGGTGACGCCGTCGAGACGATTGAGCTTCTTCTCGATCCGCATCGCGCACGACGCGCAGGTCATGCCGCCGATCTCCAGCTCCACGCTGGTCGCGGATGGGGTGTCCATCAGGACCGTACCGCCTGGTAGCCCGCCTCGTCCACGGCGGCCAGCACGGCCGTGTCGTCGACGGGGGCGGAGCTGCGCACCACGAGTCTCCCGCTCTGCGCGCTGACATCGATACCCTCGACACCGGGGATGCGCGACACCTCGTCGCGGATCGCCATCTCGCAGTGGCCGCACGTCATTCCGGTGACCTGGTACTCGCTCGTGCTCATCATGCTTTCCTTTCCTCGGAATACCCCCCTGGGGTACTCCTTCGGCACAACCTCATACCCTCCGCCGGTATTCCCGCACGCCCGGGCGGCAACGGGACTCGTCCGCTCCGGGTGAGGGACGCTCGGCATCCGACGCCGCGCCTGGGAGGATCGCGGTCATGGACTCCACTCCCCTGTCATCCTGGCGGGACACCACCACGCGCCGCGCCATCGAGGCGTTCGTCGCCGCCGCGACCACAGGCCCGGAGGCCGTCCCCGTCGAAGAACGGATCGCCGTGTTCGACAACGACGGCACACTGTGGTCGGAGAAGCCCATGCCCACCCAGCTGCACTACGTGGTCGAGCGCTGGCGCGAGGCGGCCACCCGCGACCCGTCCCTCGCCGAGAACCAGCCGTACCGCGCGGCGGTGACCGGTGACCTCGCCTGGCTCGGCACCGCGATCGACAAGCACTACGCCGGCGACGACTCCGACCTCGGTGTCATCATCCAGGCGCTCCTGGGGCTGACCGACGGTGTCAGCGTGGAGGACTACGCCCGTTCGGTCACGGAGTTCTACCGCTCCGCGCAGCACCCGATCCTCGGTCGCCCGTACGCGGATTCCGTGTACACGCCGATGGTGGAGCTGCTGCGCTACCTCGAAGCCCATGGCTTCACCTGCTACATCGTCTCCGGCGGCGAGCGCGACTTCATGCGGCCGATGACCCAGGCGAACTACGGCGTCCCTCCTGAGCGCGTGATCGGCTCGGCGCTCGGGCTCACCTACGACGAGAAGGATGCCAGCGTCCGCTACTCGTCCGCCCTGGCGTTCTTCGACGACGGTCCGGAGAAACCGGTGCGGATCTGGAGCCGGATCGGTCGGCGTCCGCTGCTCGCCGCCGGCAACTCCAACGGGGACATGCCCATGCTCGACTTCGCGCACGGCGGCCCTCGCCGCGGACTCGCGCTGCTGATCCATCACGACGACGCGGGCCGCGACGACACCCCCTACGACACGGGAGCCGAGAAGGCCCTGCGCGCAGCCGACGACCGCGGCTACACCGTGGTCAGCGTCAAGGACGACTGGGCGTCCGTGTTCCCCGACCCGGCCTGAGTCCGGCAGTGCCGGGCGGTCAGAGGGCGCAGCGGAAGCCGATGTGGGTCATGGCGGTGTCCTCTGCCTGCGCCGATCGCGCCGCAGGGCGGTAGCGGAGGCAGTACTCCGGAGCGCAGAGGTGCGAGCCGCCCTTGAGCACGCGGCGCGGGATGGGCGACCCGGGCTCGGAGGACAGCAGGCTCGCGCGATGTCCCGCCTCGACGCCCACGGCTCTCGGCGGTACATGTCGGTGCGTCCAGTAGTCCGCCGTCCATTCCCACACGTTGCCGATCATGTCGTGCAGGCCGTAGCCGTTGGCGGGGAACGAGGCCACCGGAGCGGTGCCGATCCACCCGTCGGCGCCATCGTTCCGGTACGGGAAGGCACCCTGCCAGGTATCCGCCATGAGGGTGCCGTCCAGCTTCGTGTCCTCCCCCCAGGCGAAGCGGGCACCGACGAGGCCACCGCGCGCCGCCCATTCCCACTCCGCCTCGGTGGGCAGGCGCCTGCCGGCCCACGCGGCGTAGGCGACGGCATCGGGGTACGCGACCTGCACGACCGGATGATCGAGACGGTCATCGATCGACGAGGTCGGCCCGAAGGGGTGCCGCCAGGACGCCCCGGGCTCCCACCGCCACCACTGACGCCAGTCGCGAAGGTCGACGGGACCGCGTGTCGGCGTGAAGACCATGGCCCCGGGGACGAGGTCATCCGGGTGCACGCCTGGGTAGTCGGCAGGGTCCATCGGCCGCTCGGCGATCGTGACGTAGCCGGTGTCCTCGATGAAGGCCGCGTACTGGCGATTGGTCACGGGATGCTCGTCCAGCGTGAACGGCTCCACGCGCCGCTCGTGGACGGGCCCCTCCTCCGGGTAGAACTCGTCCGACCCCATGAGGAGCGTGCCGCCGGGGACCTCGATCATCGCC
Organism: Microbacterium meiriae; assembly: GCF_040685015.1. Taxonomy (NCBI): domain Bacteria; kingdom Bacillati; phylum Actinomycetota; class Actinomycetes; order Micrococcales; family Microbacteriaceae; genus Microbacterium; species Microbacterium meiriae. Next base: position 957,225 of record NZ_JBFBHD010000002.1, read on the forward strand.
GTCATGCCCTCATGCTAGGCCTCGGCCCGCTCCGGTAGATCACTCGCGCGACAGCATCGCCGCTGCCTCGAGTTCCATATCGAGATACTGCTCCGTACTCACGTCCACCGCCACGCCCAGGAGCTTGCCGCCGGTGAACGGGAACGGGTTGCGGTACTGCGCGCTCACCGGGTCGGCGCTGTCCCACCCGACGCAGAGTCCGTCGCCGCAGAGCGTGAACTTCCCGACCTGCGCCCGCATCGGACCTGACGCCACCGCACGATCGTCGACGTACAGCGTGGTCGTGCCGACGGACTCGCCGTGCTCCCCCGCCCCCTCGCGGACGAACTCCACGCCGAGGGTATGCGGGCCGGGGGTGAGCTCGTCCGAGGTGAACGACTGCTCCGGCGGGATGCCGAGGAAGTTGTACACGTAGACGAGCCTGTTGCCCTTGAGGAACAGGGAGTGCCCGCCGAAGCGCGAGCCGTGCGCGAAGAGCACGCCCTCGGCACCCTCGTCGAGCACGACGTCGGCGATGATCTTGTAGGAGCGCCCTCGGACGTTCACCGCGACGCTCTCCGGTACCGCCGCGGTGCCGGGGAAGTACACATAGCGATCCCGGGGCGACTCGGCCTGGGGCCGCGGGACCGTCAGGATCTCGCGGGCGGAGCGGTCATCGAGCGGAAGGGCGAAGTTCGCCTCCGCCTCGGCGAACCATGCGGTGATGAGCTCCTGCAGCTTCTCCGGGTGGGTCGCGGCGAGGTCGTTCGACTCGGAACGGTCCTCCGCCACGTGATACAGCTCCCACACGTCGTCGTCGAAGTGGCCCTTGCCGCTCAGCGGCGCGTGTACGGCGGCGGCCTTCCAGCCGTCCTTCCAGATGCCCCTCGTGCCGAGCATCGAGTAGTACTGCACCGTCTTCTGCGTCGGACCGTCCGGCGCCGCGTCGAAGGACGACTTCATCGAGACGCCGTCGAGCGGTCTCTGCGGCACCCCACGGTAGGACTCCGGCATCTCGATGCCGATGACGTCGAGCACTGTCGCCACGACGTCCACCGAGTGGTGGTACTGGTGGCGCAGCTCCCCCTTCGCCGCGATCCCCTTCGGCCAGTGCACGACCATCGGGTCGCAGGTGCCGCCGGAGTACTGGGAGTAGCGCTTGAACATCTGGAACGGCGTGGAGAACGCGGCCGCCCACCCGGTCGGATAGTGGTTGTAGGTGTCCGCGGAGCCGAGGGTGTCGATCATCGCGAGGTTCTCGGCGAGATCGTCGGGGTAGCCGTTGAAGAACTTGTTCTCGTTCACGGAGCCGTCCGGTGATCCCTCCCCCGAGGCGCCGTTGTCGGCGCAGTAGAAGATGATCGTGTTGTCCAGCTGCCCCGTCTCCTCCAGGTAGTCCACGATCCGACCGACCTGGGCATCCGTGTACTCGGAGAAGCCGGCGAAGACCTCGGCCATCCGCGCGAACAGCCTCCGTTCGTCGTCGTTCAGCTCCGCCCACGGGCGCACGTGGTCGGCCGGGTTCGCCGCCTCGTCCGGCAACGGGTTGAACGGCGTCATCTGCGTGCCCTCCGGCAGCACGCCCTTCTCGATCATGCGGGCGAGCACCCACTCGCGATAGGCGTCGTAGCCGTCGTCGAACGCCCCCTTGTACTTGTCGATGTACTCCTGCGGCGCGTGGTGCGGAGCGTGGTTCGCGCCGGGACAGAACCACATGTACCAGGGCTTTGAGGGGTTCGAGGCCTGCTGGTTCCGGATCATCGCGAGCGCCTGGTCGGCGAGATCCTTCGACAGGTGATACCCGTCCTCCGGGCGGTACGGCTGCTCGATGAAGTGGTTGTCCTCGACGAGATCGGGGTACCAGTTGTTCGTCTCGCCACCGAGGAAGCCGTAGAACCGGTCGAACCCGAGTTGCAGCGGCCACATCGAGCGGCTGCCTCCCGGCGCGATGTCCTCCTCCGGGACGTTGTGGTCTTTGCCGAGCCAGAACGTGCTGTAGCCGTTCTCCTGCAGCACCTGCCCGATCGTCGCGCACTCCGCCGGGAGCCGTCCCGCGAAGCCCGGGAAGCCGTTGGTGCCCTCCATGATCACGCCGGCGCGATTGACGTGGTGGTTGCGCCCCGTGAGCATGGTGGACCGCGTCGGCGAGCACAGCGCCGTGGTGTGCCACTGCGTGTAGGTGAGGCCCCCGGCGGCCAGACGATCCATGGTCGGCATCGCGATGCGACCGCCGTACGGCGACCAGGAGGCGAGCCCGGTGTCGTCGTAGAGCACGACGAGGACGTTCGGTGCTCCGTCCGGCGCCTTCCGCAGCTCGTACGGCGACCAGTCGGGACGGGAGTCGCGGACGTCCAGCGTGATCTCGCCCGAGAAGTCTGCGTTGAATTCCGACATCGTCTCTCCTTCGTTCAGGGCGCGTCCGCGCTCCTCGGCACGAGTCTTCCGAGCCGGCGTCCGTGTGGACAACGGTTCTCACCCGGGAAGGGTGATCTCAGTGGCGTCATCCTCGACCGGCTCGTCCGTCTCATCCGCTGCGGAGTCCGGGCGGCGCAGCAGTTCCACGAGGACCGTCAGCACGAGGACGCCGATCGCCACGCCCACGACGGCACCGAAGGTCACAGGGCGCGTCGCCACGAGGATGAGCACACCGATCGCCATCCCCGTGATGAGGATCGCGCCCCGATAGCGGTCGACCGCCCGCCCGAATCGTCCCGTGGATATCCCCCGAGCCTCCGCCGCCTCGCGCAGCGCCCCGGAGCCGCTCTCGGTCGCACCGCGCACCGTCGAGGCGCTGCGGCTCGATCCGGCCAGCCAGGCCCAGAGCGCGATGAGCACGCCGACGAGAGCGAGGGCGACGATGGTGGACCCGAGGAGCGCCGTGAGCTGATCGAAGAGGGATTCGGCCGCCGCAGCCGTCATGATGGACGGACTGACGGCGCTGACGAAGAACCCGCGTCCGATCCCCATCCCCGCGGCGAGGAGCAGGAAGACGACGGCGAAGCCCGCGCTCGTCCAGAACAGCGCCCGCGGCCGGTCCACCGCCAGCAGCACGCCGAGCACGACGAGGCCGAGCACGACCCAGGGCAACCAGAACCCTGCGGCCACCGCGATCTGGTAGACCGTGCGCACCAACGCGAGGGCGTCCGCCTGCACCACCGGGATGGTGCGATCGATCACGGGGATGAGGTCGGCCACGCCGGCCCCACGCTCGGCGAGAGCCTCCTTGACGCGTTCCACGACCGCCCCCACGTCCACCGAGAGCACGCCGTCGTCGCTCAGCTGCAGTGCGGTGCCCGGGTCGTCCTGGAGGATCGCGACGGCACGCTCATGCGTGAAGCGCAGCGACTCCGCCCAGATGTCGGCGAACTGCGGCGACGACACCACCTCGCGCACGACACTGTCGATCAGCGACGACAGCCCGGACGCGGCCGGTGCTTCCAGGAGCCCGAGGGCGGCGGTGGCGCGGGGCGGCAGATCGAGGGCGCGCAGCCCATCGAAGAGCTCTCCGACCACCGCATCCAGGTCGACCTGCTCATCGATGGCGGTCGTCACCTGATCGGCGACGAAGTCCTGGACGTCCGGGTCCTGGGCCAGTGGAGCGAACGTCGCGACGAACCGATCCGCATCGACGAGCTGCAGCCGCGTCCACGTCCCCATCGCCGCGATCGGTGCGAGGAGCACTGCGACGACGAGCACGATCCCGGCGATGATGCTCCGGGCCGAGACCCGGCGTCGAGGGCGACGCAGCTTCTCGTTCTCCTGCTCCAGCGCGCGCAATCGTTCCCGCAGATCGTCGATCTCGCTCATGGGCGCCTCGTCTCGATCGTCGCGGGCGCTCAGCCCAGCAGCTTCTGCTTCGCCGCGGTGAACTCCTCCTCCGTCAGCACACCGGAGGCCTTCAGCGACCCGAGCTCCTGCAGCTTGGCGATCAGGTCGTCCGCCGGTGCGGGCGGCGCGGCCGGCGGGGACGCCGGCGGCGCATACCGCGCAGCCGCGGTGCGGGCCGCGTCGTCCATCTGGGCCTGTTGCTGAGCGGCCTCATACTGCTGCTGCTCGTACTCGCTCTGCGCGCGGCGCTCCTGGTGCCGCATGGCGGCTCCCTGCACCGCGGTCGCCGTTCCGGCGACCACCGCGGTCCGTGCGGCGAGACCGATGAGCCCCGGCCGGCCGAATCTCCGCAAGGGCATGTCATTCACCTTCCTGTTCGAGGATGTCCATCACCGCGTTCACGACGGGAGCCGGAATGCGCTCGGTGCGCAGCACCTGGCCTCCCGCGGCGGCGACATCCTGGGCCAGGGTCCGGGCGAACAGGAGTTCCAGGACCACCACGGCCGCGGATCGTCCCGGTGGCACGACCTCCGCCAGAGCGAGGACGTCGTCCTCACTCGCGAGTCCGGCGACGATCGGCTCGAGCCCGCCGAGCGCCGGGGACCCGTCGCCCTCGTCCAGTTCGAGGATGTCGAGCTCCCCGTCCGCCGTCCTCGTCACCAGCACGAAGTCCAGCACGCGCACGACACCGCTCGACACGAGGTCGGTCAGCGCCCCGAACGTCGCCGGGTCCGGCCGGTCGCCGTCGAAGCCCACGAGGTAGAACTCGACGGGCCCGAATCGGAACTCCTTCATGTCGCCACCCTTCGTCCGGCAACAGGATGGCACCGCGACCGTGGGGCGCGTACCCCCTCTCACCCGCTCCGGGTGAGAGGGGGTACTCGGGCTCTCGCGCGGCTGTCACCATCAAGGACGGAGTGATGGAGGATCGAGGGCGGTCATGAGAAGCCGGGTGCTGGGCGACGTCGCGTTCGTCGTGATCGAGCTCCGCCGCGAGCACCCGGGACCACCGGTTCTCGAGCCACTCCTGCGGCAGGTCGAAGCAGGCACCCTGCGCGTGCTGGACTTCCTCGTGGTGCGGCGGGATGCCGACGCACACCGCATCACGGAGATCGACGGCGACGACTTCGCGCTCGCCGGTCTCCGCCTGTATGCGCCCGGACTCATCTGCGTCGAAGACGTCGGACACTTCCTCCCCTGGGTCCCCGTCGGCTCGGTCGCCGCCGTGATCCTCGTCGAACAGTGCTGGGACGTCCGGTTCGTCCGCGAGGTCGAGGACGGCGGCGATCGGATCCTGGCGACGCAGGCGATACCCTCCGCGGTCGCGAACGCCGCCCTGGCGGCGACCCTGGGCGCAGCGTCGTGAGACGGCTCACCTCTCACACCATGGCGTGGACGGCCTCCCGCCGGGACGACACCCCGAGCTTGCGGTATATCGCGCGTTGATGCGTCTTCACCGTGTTGACCGACACGGAGAGTTCCTGCGCGATCTCCGGCAGCGTGCGCGCCGTCTGCATCTGGTGGAAGACGTCGCGTTCCCGCTCCGACAGCCGATCGGTCACGGATCCGACCGCGTCGACGGCGAGGCATGTCTCGATGAATTCCTCGAACTGCGTGCCGTGATGCACATGCGCCTGCAGCAGCCGGCGCACCGCGACCTCCCGCGGACCGAAGAGCACGACGAGGTTCTCCGCGGACGCGACGGCGAGTGCGGCCTCGCACAGGTCATGCGCGTCCTCCTGGTGGCCGGTCGCCCTCCGGAGCGCAGCCGCGGTGATCAAGGTGGCGGCCTTGACGTACGACAGCTCGGAGGCGCCCCGCAACGATCGCAGCATCTCCAGCGCCGCAGCGTGATCCTCGGCGCGACGCAGGATTCCGGACAGGGCGACGCCCACGAGCGGGAGGTCGGTACCGCTCGCGTACTTCTTCGCGATGCGCAGTGCGCGCTCCCTCCGCCCCACCGCCTCTTCGAGCAGGGCCACCGACGACTCTCGGAACGCCGGCCACGCCACCCCCTGCACGACGTCGATGGGGAGTTCCTGCACGCCGATGGCAGCCCGGCGACATATCGCGGGGTCTCCTGTGAGCGCGGCCGAATAGGCGCCCATCATGCGTGCATGCCCGGCGAGGTCGCGGCCGGATGCGGCTTCCTCCCGTGCCGCGTCGAAGATCCGGACCGCCTCCTCCGCCTCGCCGGACCAGTACGCGACCCACCCCGCGGCGGCCATGGCGCTGCCGCGCGCGAAGGTGTTCCGCGGAAGAAGAGTCTCGCGGGTACTCTCGGCCTCGGCGAGCACGGTCGCGGCCTCCGTGAGCCGGCCGGAGGTGGCGAGGCCGTAGGCGAGATGCCCGGCGGCGCGGGACGTGAGCTCCCGGTCGCCCGCTTCCTGCGCCTCGCGCGCCGCTGCAGAGAAGTACTCGATCGCGAGGTCCGGCGATTCGCGACTGCGCAGAGCGGTCCACCCCAGCAGGTGGTTGAGCGCCACCCGACCGCCGTACATCCTGTCGTCCTCGGCATCGAGCAGCGCGCGGATCTCGGGACCGGACACCGCCACCTCGACGGACGACTCCGCGAGCAGCAGGCGGACGATGAGGAGGACGGCAGGGGCGGCCTCCCCCGGCGTGCGGTCGAGGAGGGCCTCGGCCCGTCGGCACAGCTCCCGGGCGACACGATGGTCCCCGAGGACATCGCTGGCCCCGGCTCGCACGAGCAGCAGGTGCGGATCGTCCGGGTTGTCGCGCAGGAGAGTCGTCGCCGTCCGCTCCACGTCGCCGGCCGAGGAGCCGACCACGAGGCCCAACCAGTGCCGGAGGAGGATGGCCCTGGCACCGGCGCGATCCCCGGCGCGCCGCGCGTGCGTCACGGCGGCGATCGGATCCGTGTGCTCCAGAGCACGGGCGGCCCGGCGGTGCACGGTGGCGAAACGGGCGGCATCCGTCCGCGCGAGGTCGGCGCACCGACGCGCGAACGCGGGGTGCCACCGGTACGTCGGGCCGTTCGGGCCGTCGAACCGGTCCAGGAAGAGGCCGAGTCGGACGCAGCTCTCCAGGAGGTCGGCGGCGTCCTCCCTCGCCGTCACGAGTGCGGCGGTCTCCGGGGTGAGCTCCGCGCAGGCGGTGCCGTCGAGCACGAAGTCGGCGAGCGCGGGCGGCAACGCGTCCAGCACGTGCTCGCGGACGTACTCGCCGAGGAACGACGCGGCCGTGGACGCGGCCGTCGACGGCAGCGCACCTCCCACGAGGACGAGCCGTACCGCTATGGGCCACCCGCCGGTCTCCTCTCGCACGGCGGTCGCATCGAGACCTCGGGGCACCGACCGCAGCAGACGACGGATCTCGTCCGTCGAGAACCGGAGCGTCTCCACGCCGACGAACGATCCGGGATGCATGAGTCGATGGCGGGACAGGGTGACCTCGATCAACGTGGTCCCGACGAGGACGAGGTGCAGTCCGTCCGGAGGCTGATCGGCGAGGAGGCCGAGAAGTCCCTCCCGCCAGGACTCGCCGGCACGGTGTGCGTCGTCCACGATGAGGTGCATCGGATGCTCGGGGTCCTGAAGCGCCGCGCAGATCTGCCGGTAGGCGCGCACCGGATCCTCGATATCGCGGCGGACGGCGAACGCGCGCCCCGTGCGCTCGGCGGCGAGCGCCAGCGCATTCACCACCCCGGACGTCAGCAGCGCGGGATCGTCGTCCGAGGCGCTCAGCGTGAGCCAGGCGACGTCGTCGCGCGCCACCGCCCAGGCCATGACCGCCGTCGTCTTGCCGTAGCCGCTGGGCGCGCTGAGAACCGTCACCCCGTGGGCCTCCACGGCCGCCGTGATCGCTGCGGTCACGCGTTCCCGCGGCAGGACGCCGATGGGCGGGGCGGGCGGCCGGAAACGCATCGCCGGTCCCGGCCTCGTGGAACGTACGGGAGGCGGCATGGCAACACGAAACCACGGGCCCGAGCGCCCTTCCAGGGGGTGGGCCCGCAATCACCCGGATGAAAGTGCCGGGGACTACGCTGGCCGCGTGACCTCGCTCCCGACTCCTTCCGGCCCCGCGGCAGACCGCGCGTCCTCGCCCGCCTTGCGGACCTTGCTGATCCTGGCGGCGAGCGCGATCGTCCTCGCCGGCGTCTCGCTGGCGCGTGAGGTCTTCGGTCCCTTGGCCCTCGCGATCGTCATCGTGGTGATCTGCGAACCGATCCGCCGTCCGTTCCAGCGCCCCGGTCGGCCCGCCTGGGTGGGGACGACCGCCGTGATCGTGCTCGCCTACGTGATCCTGCTGGCGATGGCGGCGCTGCTGTGGCTCGCCGGCACCCAGTTCGCCCGTCTGGTCGGCGACCTCGCGTCTCAGGACGGGCTGGTGCGCGCCGCCGATCAGATCGTCGCCTGGTTGCAGTCCCTCGGACTCGATCAGGAGGCGGCGGATGCCGCAGCCTCGGTCCTCGACCCCGAGACCCTGCTCGGTGTGGCGGGGAGCCTGGGCAGCGCGGTGCTCGGAGTCGCCACCGCCCTGTTCTTCGTCTGCGCCTACATCATCTTCCTCGCGGCGGACGCCGCTCGCTACCGGACGGCACCTGCACTCTTCGGCGCCACGCACGGCCCGGCGTTGCAGCGCATCGCCCGCCTGCAGACGGGGGTCCGCCGGTACTACGTCGTCAATGCCGCGTTCGGCGCCGTCGTGGCGATCGTCGACGGCCTCGCGCTCTGGTGGATGGGCGTTCCCGCCCCGGTCGTCTGGGCGATCCTCGCTTTCGTGACGAACTTCATCCCGAACATCGGCTTCGTGCTGGGACTCATCCCGCCCGCGATCCTCGCCTTCGTGGTGGGCGGCTGGCCGCTGCTGCTCGGCGTCATCGCCGTGTACTGCGTGGTCAACGTCGTGCTCCAGGTGCTCGTCCAGCCCAAGTTCGTCAGCGACGCCGTCGACCTGAGCCTCACGCTGAGCTTCTTCTCCGTGATCTTCTGGACCTTCGTGATCGGGCCGCTCGGCGCCATCCTCTCCATCCCGCTCACCCTGCTCGTGCGCGCCCTCGTCCTGGAGGGCGACCCGGGCTCCACGTGGGTGCGCTGGGTGAGCGGCGACCGCACCGCCCTCCCGGCGCCGGCTCCGACCCCTGAGCCCTCCGCGGTGCCCACCCGACGCCGCTTCCGACGACGCTGACGCGGCGCGGGCGACTCTTTCATCCGAAATCACCAGGGCGAGGCTCTTCGTCCCTCTGGTCGTCGGCTGCCGTCGATGCCATATTGAAGCCGGAACCATCCATCGGGCGGGAAGGGAGACCGGATGCCGCGTCCGCTCGCGGGCCTGACCCGACGCAACCTCGCGACCGAGCTCACCGCGGGAGTCACCCTTCTGGCGATCGCCATCCCCCTCAACATCGGATACGCGCAGATCGCGGGGCTCCCCGCCACCGCCGGACTGTACGCGCTGATCATCCCGACCGTCGTCTATGCGCTCGTGGTGTCGTCGCGTCAGCTGGTCGCCTCCCCCGATGCCGCCGCCGCCGCGCTGGTGGCCTCCTCCATCGGCGGGCTCGCGGTCGCCGGGAGCGCCGACTACGCCACCCTCGCCCTCGCCCAGGCGATCCTCTGCGGCGGGATGTTCCTGCTGCTCGCCGTCTTCAAGCTCGGGTTCCTGGCGAATTTCCTGTCCAAGCCGATCCTCGTCGGCTTCGTCGGAGGCCTGGCGCTGGACATCATGGTCAGCCAGATCGCGAAGATGCTCGGCGTGAAGATCGACTCCGGTGCGGAGTTCGTGGACAAGGTCGTCGCGCTGGTCACAGGTCTCCCCTCGCTCAATGGCTGGTCCGTGCTCCTCGCCGCCGTCTCCGTCGCGGTGCTACTCGTCGGACAGCGCTACCTCCGCGCCGTCCCCTGGGCGCTGATCGTGCTCGTCGCGACGACCGTCGTGGTCGTCCTCACCGGCCTCGCCGGACGGGGCGTGGATGTGCTCGGCGAGGTCCCCGCCGGCCCTCCCGCGCTCACCTGGCCGGTCATCGACTGGTCGCTGTGGCTCGCCCTCATCCCCTCCGCGATCGCCCTGACCCTCGTGACCACGGCGGAGGGCCTGCTCGTGTCGCGCTCGTACTCCGAGAAGCACCGCTACCCGTTCCACGCCAACCGCGATCTGCTGGCGTTCGGCGTCGCGAACGTCGCGGCCGGCGCTCAGGGCAGCTTCGCGGTCGGGTCCTCGACCTCGCGCACCGCCGCGATGGACCAGGCGGGCTCGCGCACGCAGCTCCCCGCGCTCGTGCTCGCGGTCGGGACGCTCCTGCTGCTGCTCTTCGGCACCGCGCTCCTCGCCGACATCCCCTCCCCGGCGATCGGCGCCATCGTCGGCGTGGCGATCATCCCGCTCCTCGGCATCCGCGACTTCATCCGGCTGTGGCGGCTGGATCGGTTCGAGTTCGTCATCGGTGCCGTCTGCTTCCTCGTGACACTGTTCGTCGGGTCGATCGCGGGAATCGTCGTGGCCTTCGTGCTCGCCCTCATCAATCTCGCGCAACGCGCCTCCCATCCGGCGATCGACGTGCTGGAAACCTCGGGCGACCCCGGGGAATCCCTGTTGGAGGATGCTCCCGCCGGCACGACCACCGCACCGGGGGTCATCGTCGTCCGGCTCGCGGCCCCGCTGTTCTTCGCGAACGGCGCTGTGTTCTCCGCGGCCGTGAAGGACGCGGTCCGCACCGCGGGCCCCTCCGCCGTCCAGCATGTCGTGATCGACATGGAAGCCGTCACGGACGTCGACGTCACCGGAGCCGAGGCCTTCCAGGCGCTCCGGGAGTGGCTCGACACCCAGTCGATCTCGCTGGCCTTCAGCCGCGTCCGTCCGAACACTCTCCGCCGCCTCCGCACCCTGGGCCTCCTCGACCGGGAGACCGTCTACGCGACCAACCGCGCGGCGATCACCGACCTCTCGCCGACCGATGCCGCCTCGTCGGCTCCGCACAGGAAGGGCAGCTGAATGGGTGCCGTCATCGGGGAGATCCTCCCCCTCGCCGTGGGTGTCGCGATCAGCCCCGTGCCGATCATCGCCGCGATCCTCATGCTCCTGTCCCCGAAGGCGCGGGTCACGAGCATCGGGTTCCTCCTGGGATGGATCGTGGGCATCGTCGCCGCGGTCACCGTCTTCACCCTGCTCTCCGCCGTGCTTCCGGAGGAGGATCCCGACGCCTCCCGGCCGATCCGCGGCGTCATCCAGCTCATCCTCGGCCTCCTGCTGCTGGTCCTGGCCGTCGGTCAGTGGCGCAAACGCCCGAAAGCGGGGCAGCCCGCGGCCCTGCCGTCATGGATGAAGGCGATCGACACGATGTCGTTCGGCACCGCCCTCGGTCTCGGGCTCCTGCTGTCGGCGGTGAACCCCAAGAACCTCCTCCTCGCGGCCGGTGCCGGCGTCGACATCGGCAGCGCGTCGCTGGACGCAGGCTCCACGATCCTCGTGATCGCCGTCTTCACCCTGATCGGGGCATCGACGGTCCTCGTTCCCGTCATCGGCTATCTCATCGCCGCCGCACGACTTCGCGCGCCGCTCGACGCCCTGCGCGGTTGGCTCGCCGCAGAGAACGCGGTCATCATGGCCGTGCTGCTGCTCGTCATCGGCGTGTCCATGATCGGCAAGGGCATCGGCAGCTTCTGAGCACAGCGTCCGGCTGGCAGAGGAGATCACCCGGATGAACGCGGCTCGCATCCGTGACCACGGCGCCGGCGCGGCAGTACTGTGCGGGGAAGGCGGTTCGGCAGAGATGAAGGAGATGGACATGGCCCGTGACTTCCAGGGCAGGATCGAACTCGACGTCCGCGATTCGGAGGCCGACTGGGAGGCCTTCCTCCCGGCGAAGCCACGAGAGGGAGCACCCAACGTTCTCGTCGTCCTGTACGACGACACCGGCATGGCGGCGTGGTCCCCGTACGGCGGACGCATCAACATGCCGACCATGGATCGCCTGGCGCAGAACGGTCTGACCTACTCCCAGTGGCACACGACGGCGCTCTGCTCGCCGACCCGCTCGACGTTTCTCACCGGGCGCAACCACCACCTGAACGGCTTCGCGACGATCTCGGAGTCGTCCACGGGGTTCCCCGGATACAACTCCCACATCCCCGACTCGAACACGACCATGGCCCACGTCCTGCGCGACGCCGGCTGGTCGACGTTCTGGGTGGGCAAGAATCACAACGTCCCGATCGACGAGTGGACGGCCGGCGCCTCCAAGAAGCACTGGCCGCTGGCGCAGGGCTACGACCGCTTCTACGGCTTCATCGGCGGTGAGACCAACAACTGGTACCCCTCCCTCGCCGAGGACAACCACTACATCGACCAGCCCGCCCTCCCTGAAGACGGCTACCACCTGTCGAAGGACCTCGCCGATCAGGCGCTGTCGATGATCCGCGACGTCAAGCAGACGGAGCCGGACAAGCCCTGGTACCTCTGGTTCTGCCCCGGCGCGAACCACGCCCCGCACCACGCCCCGCAGGAATACATCGACAAGTACAAGGGCATGTTCGACGACGGCTACGAGGCGTACCGCGAGTGGGTGCTGGCCCGGATGATCGAGAAGGGCATCGTCCCGGAGGGCACCGAGCTCACCCCGCTCAACCCGATGCCGGAAGGCTCGTTCTCGGCCGCCGACGAAGTACGCCCGTGGGACTCCCTGGATGCCGAGGAGAAGGCGATGTTCTCGCGCATGGCCGAGGTCTACGCCGGATTCAGCGAGTACACCGATGCCCAGGTCGGCCGTATCGTCGACTACCTCGAGGAGTCGGGACAGCTGGACAACACCCTCATCATCTACTGCGCCGACAACGGCGCCTCCGGAGAGGGCAGCCCGAACGGCTCGGTCAACGAGGGCAAGATCTTCGGCGGGTACCCGGACGACGAGGCCGAGAACCTGCGCATGGTCGATAAGCTCGGCTCCCCCGACACCTACAACCACTACCCGACGGGCTGGGCCGCCGCCTTCTCTACGCCCTACAAGATGTTCAAGCGCTATACCTACCAGGGCGGCGTCTGCGATCCGTTGGTGATCCACTGGCCGGCCGGCATCAGCGCGCGTGGAGAGGTCCGTCATCAGTACCACCACTCCACCGACATCGTGCCGACGATTCTCGAGGCCTGCGGCGTCGAGTTCCCAGAGGTGTACAACGGCATCGAGCAGACGCCGTTGTCCGGCGTCTCGATGGCGTACTCGTTCGACGCGGCGCCGGAGGCACCCACGGAGAAGGAGACGCAGTACTACGAGATGTTCGGGCAGCGCGGCATCTGGCACCACGGCTGGAAGGCCGTCACCGTCCACGGCCCGATCAGCGGCACGGGGCACTTCGACGAGGACGAATGGGAGCTGTACCACACCGACGTCGACCGCGCCGAGGCCGTCAACCTCGCCGCGGAGCACCCGGACAAGCTCGAGGAGCTCAAGGCGCTCTGGATGGAAGAGGCGAAGGCCAACGCGGTGCTCCCGCTGAACGACCTCCAGATCATCGGGAACCCGAAGGACTTCGAGACCTTCGTGGCGATGGAGTTCCATCAGCCCGCGCCGCCCTCCGGCCGGTTCGTCTACTATCCGGGGACCAGCGAGGTGCCGGAGCGGTCGGCGGCGAACACCCACGGCGTCTCCTTCAAGATCGCGGCGGAGGTCGAGTTCACGCCCGACACCGAGGGCGTCATCTTCGCGCACGGCTCCCGGTTCGGCGGCCACGCTCTGGTGGTCAAGGACGGTCAGATCCATTACGTCTACAACTTCCTCGGGATCCCGCCGGAGGACCGCATCTCCGGCCCCGCCCCCACTTCCGGGAAGCACATCATCGGGGTCGATTTCGTCAAGGAGGGCATGGGCGAGTACCGGGAGGGCGTCGGGCCCGCGCGGCTCTACATCGACGAGGAGAAGGTCGACGAGAAGCAGATCCGCACGGTCCTCGGTCACTTCTCGCTCTGCGGGGAGGGCCTGACGATCGGACGGGACAGCGCCGACCCGGTCTCGTCCCTGTACGGATACGGATTCGACTTCCGCGGCGGGAGCATCGCCCAGGTCGTGTTCGACATCGCCGACGACGCCTATCTCGACCTGGAGGCGCACCTGGCGGCCGCCATGGCCCGCGACTGACGACCCGGCGGCCGCCCCGGTCCTCAGAGCAGTCCGAGGGCCTGGGCGGCCGCCGTCACCCCGTCGCGGTCCGAGACGCCCAGCTTGCGATAGATGTTGCGCACGTGCGTCTTCACCGTGTTCGGCGAGATGTACTCCTGCTGTGCGATCTGGCGCAGCGTGGCGTTGCGACTCAAGGCGCTCAGCACGATGCGCTCGCGCTGCGTCACCTCCTCCTCGACGAGGACCCCGGCGGCGGCGAGCCGCTCTCGCACCCGATCGGCGAAGTGCGTGCGCGCCCCGACCGTCGCCCGGGCCGCGAGCAGCCGCGACACGACGGGTCCCGCTTCGGCGATGCGGCGCACATGGTCCTCCGGCTCCGCGAGGGCGAGGGCGGTCGCGAGCGCCAACTGCGCCCGATCCGGCTCCCCGTCGTGCACGTCGAGCTCGGCTTCCACCAGCCACGCGTCGATCATCGACGCAGGAAGCAGACACGGGGTCGCCCCCTCCAGCACCGACGCCAGCGCACCCCGGGCGATGCCGTCCCGGCGGTCGTGCACGGCGGCGATCGCGCGGAGCACGAGCACATCCCCCGTATCCCCGAGCGCGTCCTCCATGTCGGTGATGAAACGGTCGCGGAGCGTCGGCTCCCCCAGCCGGTCGAAGGCATGGACGGCGAAGGGCGCCATCATGGCGTACCAGTGCGGCGGAAGCGGCAGATCATCACGGGGGGTCAGGGTGTCCAGGAGCCGCACGGCCGCCTCGCGGGGATCCGCGGACCGGTCCGCCTCGAGCAGCCCGCGCATCCCCTGCAGGCCCCGCGCGATCGCGGTCTCTCCGCCGTCGGCGATCACCCGCGCCGCCGTGTGCAGGGTCTGCGCCTCGTCGATGGTCTGCATGCCCTCGTAGGGTGCCCAGAAACGCCAGACCCGCGTCACCTCGAAGAAGGGATTGTCCGGCTCGTCGAACTCGTGCCAGCGGTGCTCGAGAGCGGCTCCCGCGACGATGGCGTCGCGGAGCCTCCCGCGGAACAGCACGCTGGTGGCGAGGACAGCTTCGGCCTGCAGCTCCGCCGCGCGCGCCCCGATCGCTCGCGCGAGATCCCCCGCGAGTCGCGCGGTCGCCTCCGCCTGATCCAGCCGTCCGATGTAGAGCTCCGCCGTCGCGGCCTCCAGGAGGGCGTAGGTGTCGAGCTGCTCCTCTTCGCTGAGGCCGCGGAGGGCGGCGCCCGCCCCGTCGAGCGCCTCGGCGATCCCGCCCCGGCGCAACGCGGTGTGGAGTTCGATCCCGTGCCGCCACCGACGGTCGACGTCGGACTCCCCCGCGTCGACGGACGGCACGATCACGGCGGCCGACGGGTCCCCGCAGGACAACTCCGCCGCGGCGATCAGCATCCGCACCGTCGGCACCGATCGCAGGGCAGCCGGCAGCTCCCCCATCACCTGCCGCACCGCGTCCGCGCGGCCGTCCAGCACGAGCTGCATCCCACAGCGCCGCAGGACGCCGGTCGTGCAGGCCGTCTCCCCACCGCGGACCGCGTGCCGCAACGCGAGGAGAGGCTCCTGTCGGGCGGCGAACCAGTCCGCCGCCCGACGGTGGAGCTGCTCCTCTCGGTCGGGGCCGCCTTCCCGCAGCCGGCCGAGGAGGAACTCCCGCAGCAGTGGCGGATAGTGGTAGCGGGGCGGGTCCGCGGCGTCGGGTCCCGCGAGCACGGTGAGGCGGAGCAGCCGGTCGATCAGGGCCGTCACGGCCCCGGCTTCCGAGAGCACTGCGGCGAGTTCGGCGGTGAAGGTCTCCACGACCGCCGTCGCCTCCAGGAAAGACCGGAGCTCGCCGTCCAGGTCGCCGAGGACCTCCTCGACGAAGTAGTCCGCGACTTCGGGGGCGTCTCCGCGGAGCGGACGGGAGAGCACGGTCTGCGCCCCCGCGGCGTCGAGCATCATGAGCTGCAGGCCGGTCGCCCATCCCTCGGTTCGGGAGAGCACGGAGCTGATCTCCCCCTGGGAGAGCCGGATACCCCGCGTGCGGAAGAACGCCCTGACCTCGGTCGGGTCGAACGCGAGCGCGCGGGCGTCCAGTTCGAGCGCCACCCCCGCGATGCGTCGACGCGCCAGAGGGATGGCTCTCGTCCCTCGTCCGGAGAGCACCACGTGCACGTTGCCCGGGGCGTTCTGCACGAACGTCGAGATCAGCTGCGCGGTCTCCTCGTCCTCCACACGGTGCACGTCGTCGACGACGACGACGATGCGCCCCCTCGCCTCGCTGAGGGCCCGGGCGAGCGCCCGCGCCGTGGCCGCGGACCGCAGGGAGGACACCTGGGACAGCGCGTCCTGCAAGCCGGGATCGTCGATCCGCTCGAGGGCCGCACGCACGAGCGGCAGGTCCGCCTCCCCGCGCTCCAGCGCCACCCACACGAGCGCGATCTCCGCATCGGCGCGGAGATCCTGCGCCCACTGCAACAGCAGCCTGGTCTTCCCTGATCCTGCCGGCGCGCTCACGAGCGTGAGCGTCCACGGCCCGTCCATCGCGGCCGTCAATCGCGAGAGCAGGCGCTCTCGACGGACCTCGCCCTTCACCGCAGCAGGTAGGGGACTCTCGTCCGTTCCCGCCCTCCGTACATCGTGCAGCACTCGAAACCCCCCGATTTCGATCTTGCTCCCCCTCGCGGGCAGTCTATTGCAAGGTGGGAGCGGTCCCGCAAGAGGTATCGCGGACCGGGCTCACTCGGTGACGCCGGCGCGCACCGGCCGTCGGATCGCCAACAACGCCGGCACCAGCGCCCCGAAGAACAGCGCGAGGGCCACGCCCAGGAACGTCTCGAGGGTCCGCTCCAGGAAGCGCGCGGTCGGCGACTCGACCGATGTCGACAGCAGCAGGGTGAGGACGAGGAAGGTCGTGAAGGCGGGGGCGACATACCACCGGCTCTCCTGCACCGCGCCGAGACACCCCAGCACGACGCCGATCGCGAGGCCGATCACCGCACCACTCGGAGACAGCAACGCGAAACCGGCGGCCGCCAGCGCTCCGATGAGCACCGACGCCGCCCGACCGACGCTGCGGAGGACGAGCTGCCCACGCACGGGACGCATCACGAGCAGCACGGCGCCCGTCGCCCAGCCCACGTGCTCGACCCCGGTCGCGAAGCCGATGGCGGCCGCCGTCCCCGCGGCGGCGCCCAGGAGAATCCCGTAGATCAGCAGGGCTCGCCCCTTGGGCATGGCCGCCGGGGCCCGCGCACCCGCCCCGTGCTCCGGCCACAGAAGCGCGATGAGCCACGCGTAGATCGAACCCGTGACGATCGCGCCCGCCAGAAGGAGCGTCGTCGAAGACAGGGGGAAGCTCAGACCGATCCCGACCATGGGCAGGACAAGGGTCAGAGCGAGCTGTCCGGCGCGCTCCCGCGCGGCGAGCATGCTGGCCAGCACCGCCAGCACGGCCAGGGCGAGCACGGCGAAGATCGGTACGAGGGAGAGGGTGGCGCCGAGCAGGAGCCCCAGCGCCACCAGCGCCCCCAGCACCGGGATCGCCGAGCGGGCCCGCCGCCGCGGGGGCAGTCCGATGACGGCCGCGGGCAGGACCCCGATGCTCAGCGCCAGCGCGAGAGCGGGGTCGAACGGTGCGACCGCGATCGGAGGCACGGCGTACAGGACGCCGAGACCGAACCGCGACCACCGCCACGTCAGTCCCCCGCGCGCCGCCATCATCGTCTCGCTCTCCGGTTCCGGCTGCGGTCGGGCATGCTCTCCCCGGTATCGATCGCCCCACGGATCCCTCGTGCCGTCAGCCTAGGCAGGCGATGACCGCGCGTCACCGCTCGTCGGGCACTTCACCCGGGTGAACGCCCCCGCGCTCCTCCCGGTCCGCCGCGGCCCGGAGCCCGACATCGACGGCAGGGTGCACGCGGCCCGCCTCCACCAGCCCGGCGTACCAAGGGGTCCGCGCCGCGACGACGGACGCCTCCTCCGGCAGAGCCGCGAGGTGGAGCTGCACACCGAGTTGAGCCAGCTCCCGGTCGAGCGCCTCCAGGGTGTCGAGCACGGTGATGGACATCACCACCTGCTGCGGCAGCCCGAGCACGAGCGTCCGCACCGGCTCGGCCTGAGCCGCGACCGTCTGGACGATGAGCCGCTGGTTGGCCAGCGCGTTCGCGGTGTACAGCCCCCGTTCCGGTTCCAGACCGAGAGCACTCCCCCTCCGCCCCACGACCCGGACCCGGGGGATGTTGAGCTCCCGCAAGACGAGGACGAGGGTCACCACGACCCCGACGGCCACCGCAGGGAGGAGTCCCGCCGTGAGGCCGATCGCCGCGACCGCGGTCGCGACCCAGAAGTCCACTCTGCTGATGCGCGCCCACCGCACGAGCTCGGGGATGTTGATGAGTCCGGCCACCGCCGTGAAGACCATGGCGGCCAGCGTCGCCTCCGGCAGCAGGCTGAGCACAGGAGCGAGGAAGAGCGCGACCAGGACGGCCAGCGCGACCGTCGTCAGCGTCGCCAGCTGGGAGCGGGCGCCGGCTCCCTGGTTGACCGCGCTCTGCGAGAATCCGCCTGCTGCGGGCATGGCCGCGAAGAATGCGCCGACGGTGTTCGCCGCCCCGGTCGCGAAGAGCTCCTGGTCGCTGTCGATCTGCGGCTCCGTCGCCTGGCGCAGGCTGCGCGCGACGGCAGCGGACTCGAGGAAGGCCATGACGGCGATGGCGAGCGCTCCCGGCACGAGGGCCGCGGTCTCTGACAGGTCAGGGATGCCCGGAACGGGCAGACCACCGGCCACCGGGGCGATGAGGTCGACCCCGAGTTCATCGATCCCGCCGACCCCGACGAGCAGCATGCCGGCCGCGACGACGACGAGGGTGCCCGGCACCCGCGGAGCGAAGCGCTTGAGGAGCAGGAGGGTGGCGATGGATCCGGTCGAGAGGAGCAGCGTGGGCACGTTGACGCTGTCGAACGCCCCTCCCACGGCGACCAGGGACCGGAGGAAGCCGTGGCCGGAGAAGTCGAACGACTCTCCGAGGAGCTTCGGCAGCTGGCCCACGGCCACCGTCGCCCCGACCCCGATCTTCAGTCCGAGCACGGTGGCTCCGCTGATGTTCTCGACGAGCGAGCCCAGGCGGCACGCCCGCGCGAGCAGCAGCACCGCCCCCACCAGGAGGGTGAGCATCATGAGCGCGCCGAGAGCGTCGTCCGGCCCCGCAGCGACGCCCGCCGAGACCAGCGTCGTCGCGGTGAGGGTGGCGATGGTCGAGGTCGTCGAGACACTCATCGCCCTGCTGCCGCCCAGAAGAGCGTAGACGAGCATCGGCACGATGCACGTGTAGAGGCCGACCTGCACCGGGAGGTCGGCGATCGTCGCGTAGGCCATGGCCTGCGGCACCACCACCGCACCCGCGGAGAGGCCGGCGAGGACGTCCCGCACGATCCACCCGCGCTGGTAGCCGTCCAGAGTGCTCAGCAGCCAGGACGGTCTGCGCACTGCGCTCATCGGGGCTCCCTCCGCCGTCGAGGGAAGCGTACTGCCGACGCTCCGGCGGCGTCCGGCCGAGGACGCGTCGCGGACCCGAGTCACCCGGGTGAACTCCCCACGGAACCGGTGCGGAGGATCACGGCCGCCGGTATGTTCCGAGCGTGCCCCGGCGACGGCGGCACCGAGAAAGGAGCAGTCATGGGATTTTGGGCATCGTTCTGGGACATCATCTGGTGGTTCCTATGGATCTTCGCCTTCACCGCGTACCTCTTCGCTCTGTTCGCGATCATCGGAGACCTGTTCCGCGATCACAAGCTGAGCGGCTGGTGGAAGGCCGTGTGGATCCTCTTCCTGATCTTCGTGCCGTTCCTCACCGCCCTCGTCTACCTCATCGCCCGCGGCAACGGCATGGCCGAACGCAGCAGCGCCGAGGCGCGTCGGGCGCAGGAGGCCGCGAACGCCTACATCCAGCAGGTCGCCGGCAGCAGTCCGAGCGAGGAGATCGCGAAGGCCAAGGCACTCCTCGACGCCGGCACCATCACGCCGGACGAGTACTCCCTCATCAAGGCGAAGGCGCTGCAGTAGGCCGCGGCCGGCCCCCACCATCGCGAGGAGCCCGCGGCATGGACCTGCAGGATCTGCTGCCCACCGACATCGACTGGTGGCAGCTGCTGCTCGCCCTGCTCGTCGCCCTCGCGACCTGGATCATCTCGCGGTTCGCACGCCGGGGCACCACAGCCCTGCTCCGGCGTGCCCCCGGGATCTCCGCCGCCGTCGGGACGGCGATCGCGCAGTTCGTCGGCTACGCCATCCTCCTGCTGGGCTTCGGCATCGCGCTCGCGATGCTCGGCGCCAACGTCCAGCCTCTGCTCGCGATCGTCGTCATCCTCGGCATCGTGGCGATCCTCGTCCTCCGCGGCGTCGCCGACAACTTCGCGGCCGGTGTGCTGCTGCAGGCACGGCAGACGGTCCGCATCGGCGACGAGATCGTCGTGGAGGCCCTGGATTC
This sequence comes from Microbacterium meiriae, assembly GCF_040685015.1. Lineage (NCBI taxonomy): Bacteria > Bacillati > Actinomycetota > Actinomycetes > Micrococcales > Microbacteriaceae > Microbacterium > Microbacterium meiriae. The sequence continues at coordinate 977,570 of NZ_JBFBHD010000002.1, forward strand.
GGTCATCGCCGGGACCGTGACCGAGCTCAACGCCCGCGCGGTGATCCTGCACACCGTCGACGGGCGCACCCTCCACATCCCCAATGCGCGCCTGCTCTCGGATCCCGTCGTCAACGACTCCACCCATGGCGCCCGGCGCAGCGAGGTGGAGGTGCGGGTCCGGCGGGACGGGACGACCGGGATCGATGATCTGCTCGCGCCGCTCGTCGACGCGGCCAGGACGGCGGAGGGCGTGCACCGGCACGAGGGCGTGCGGGCACTCGTGGTCAGCGTGAGCGCAGACCGGCTGACCGCGCGGCTGCAGTTCTGGCACCACCCGCTGCACGGTGCCGTGGCGAGTGCCGCGGTCGTGATCGCGGTCTTCGATGCCCTCGGCAACCTCGGCACGACCGGCACGGTGACCAGCGTCCCGGCCCCACCACCGCTCGTCCCGTCCGACCCCGTGTGAGACCAGGGGTGCGCGATGTCGGTGCCCTCGGGCATGATCTGCGCATGGACATCACCTTCCTGCAACCGGACGGCCTCGTCCGCAGCCCTGCCTTCAGTCACGCCGCCGTCATCCCGCCCGGGGCGACCACCGTCTACATCGGAGGGCAGAACGGCGTCGATGCCTCCGGTGCCGTCGTCTCCCCCGACGTGGCCGCGCAGTCCCTTCGCGCTCTCGACAACGCCCGAGTCGCACTGGAGTCCGCGGGGGCGACGCTCGACGACGTCGTGAGCTGGACCATCCTCATCGATCAGGAGGCAGATCTGCGCGCGGCGTACGGCGCCGTGGCCGCCACGCTCGCCAGAGAGGGCGCCCCGCCCCTGGTGACCGCCGCACGGGTGGCGGGCCTCGGCGTGTCCGGAGCACTCATCGAGGTGAGCGCGATCGCCGCAATGGTCCGCGACTGAGTCAGATGCGACCGCGCACGGGGGTGCGTTCCGCGCCGTCCGGCTCGTCGGGCATGGTCATCTCGGCACGGACACCGAGCAGCCGCACTTCCCGGTCGGCGTCGAGGGTCTCGCCGAGAGCGAGTGCCATCGCGACCACGTCCTCTCGTTCCGTCGTGGGATCCGGGAGCTTCCGGCCGAAGGTCTTCGTCTCGAACGGCGCATACCGCACCTTGAGGTGCACCCGGGTGACCGGACGCCCTTCGACGGCGCAGTCGTCGAACGCGTGCCCCGCGAGCTCGCGCAGCGCATCCTGTACCGCGTCGCGTGTCGTGAGGTTCTGCTGATACGTGGTCTCCCGACTGTGGCTCCGGGCCACCCACGGGGTGTCGTCGACGATCCGTGGCCCCAGCCCCGAGCCCAGACCCAGATACCACCGCCCCATCTTCGGACCGAACTCCGCGACCAGCGTCTCCTCGTCCGCGGCCGCCAGCTCGCGCACCGTCGCGATACCGTGGGTCGCCAGGCGCTTCTGCACCTTCGGTCCCACGCCCCACAGGTCACGCGTCGGCCGGTCGCCCATCACCGCGAACCAGTTGTCGGCGGTCAGCCGGAAGACCCCCCGCGGTTTGCCGAACTCGGTCGCGATCTTCTTCGCCCGCACCTTGTTGTCGCCGATGCCCACCGAGCAGTGCAGGCCGGTGGCCTCCTCCACCGCCCGCTGGGCGGCCCGCGCGACGCCCTCCGGATCATCGGTCGCGACTCCGAGGAAGCACTCGTCCCATCCCACCACCTCGAGCACCACGTCCGGCAGTGCACGCAGCGCGGCCATCACCTCGTCCGATGCCCGCTCGTACTCCGCGTGATCGACGGGCAGGAACACCGCGTCCTCCGGCGCCTTCCGCGCCGCGATCTTCAGGGGCATGCCCGACCCGATGCCGAACGCGCGGGCCTCGTACGACGCCGTCGAGACGACGGCCCGCTCGGTCGGATCACCGCGTCCCCCGACGATGACCGGACGGCCGGCCAGCTCCGGACGGCGCCGCACCTCGACTGCCGCGATGAACTGATCCATGTCGACGTGCAGCACCCACTCGGTCATGCATCGAGTGTGACCGCTGACGACCGCGAAGTCACCCCGTCAGACCAGGAAGATCGGCAGGAGCCCGGGGTTGTGGGCGTGGACGAGGACGGCGAAGACCACCGCATCGAAGAGGAGGTGCACCGTGACGACGTAGGCCAGCGAATGGGTGCGGAGGAAGATGAACCCCTGCAGCAGCGCGAACGGGATGGTCAGCAGCGGCCCCCACTCCCGGTAGCCGAGCTCCCAGAGGAAGGAGACGAAGACGACGGCCTGCAGCACGTTCGCCAGCGCATCGGGGAAATGGCGACGCAGCAGCGCGAAGACGGTGCAGATGAAGAACAGCTCATCCCAGATGCCGACCGCGCCGACGCCGACGAACAGCCGCGCGATGAGATCGGGCGTGTCCACCACGGGCCAGTTCTGATAGACGCCGCTGGTGATGAAGTAGAAGGGCAGGATCAGCCAGCCGAGCACCAGCACCGCGACGAGCCAGCCCCAGTGGAGCAGTCCCCAGCGCTGCCCGGTCCGCCAGGGGAACCGGATCGCCCGGTCGCGGAAGACGAACCGCGAGAGCAGATACGGCACGAGCACCGCACCGCCGAGCGCGAGGGTGAAGCGCAGCATGGCCAGGTTGTCGAGCTCCGCCGCGAGCGGGATGACGCTCACGATGAGCATGCCGAGCGCGATCAGCGAGAGGTCACGGGTGAGCGAGGGCCGCCCGGATCCGTCGGCCCCGGTCAGCGGCTCGCCGCGGCGCTCCACGAGCAGGGCGGCACCGACGCCCAGCGCCAGCAGCAGCCAGCCGAGCCAGGGCAGCGCCACGACGAAGAAGGCCGGGGCGGCCGCGCACACCAGCGCCGCGGGGACGAGGCGCACCCCCATGGGCGCACTCGGAGAGGCCTCCGTCATGCACGATCCCGTCGGCGGTACACGAGATCGCGGATGTCGCGGCCCTTCGCGCGGCCCTTCCGCTCGAAAGCGGTCATGACGCGGCCGTCGAACCGCTCGGCCCAGTCGCCCTCGAAGGCCCGCTCGAACAGAGGCTCGGCGTCGAGCACCTCCCGCATCTGCAGTGCGTAGTCCTCCCAGTCGGTCGCGAGCCGGAGGAGGCCGCCGTCGCGCAGCGCCCTGGCGGCCGTGTCCCCGAATCCCGGGCGCACCAGGCGACGCTTCGTGTGGCGCTTCTTGTGCCAGGGATCGGGGAAGAAGATCCACACCTCGGCCGCCGCTGCCTCCGGCAGGTACGAGGAGAGCACCTCCGGCGCATTGGCCTCCACGACGCGGAGGTTCTGTGCACCCGCGCGGTCGGCGTCGAGCATGGTCCGGGCGAGCCCCGCACGGAAGACCTCCACCGCGAGGAAGTCGTCGTGCGGACGGCTCGACGCGGCGGCGACGATGGCATGCCCCTGGCCGGACCCGATCTCGACGAAGAGATCGGCCTCCCGGCCGTACTCGGCGGCGACGTCCAGCCGCGCCTCGGGGTGCACGGAGGTCCATGCCACCGCGCGCGGGACATCCAGCAGATAGTGCGGGGCGAGATCGGTGAAGGCGCGCTCCTGCGCCTCGGACATCCGGCCGCTCCGACGCACGAAGGACACCGGTTCGTCGCGGAAGGTACGCGGTTCGGGCATGGATCCAGGGTAGTCGCCGGCGGTCCCGCGGCCGGACGCGGTCACCCCGCGGGCGCGGTGACGAAGTCGATCAACTCCTCCACCCGCCCGAGGAGCGCGGGCTCGAGGTCGCGGTAGGTCGTGACCTTCGACAGGATGTGCTGCCAGGCCCTCGCCGTGTCGGCCTGGGTCTCGTGCGGCCAGCCGAACGCGCGGCAGATGCCGGTCTTCCAGTCGACGCCGCGCGGGATCTCGGGCCATGCCGCGATGCCGAGTGCCCGAGGGGTGACGCACTGCCAGACGTCCACGAACGGGTGGCCCACGATGCGGACGTGCCGGCCGTGCGGGCCGCGGGCGACCGCCTCGGCGATGCGGGACTCCTTCGACCCCGGCACGAGGTGGTCGACGAGGACTCCGTACCGCCGTCGCGCACTCGGGGGCTCAGCGGCGAGGAGCTCGTCGAGCAGATCCACGCCCTGCAGGTACTCGACGACGACGCCCTCGACGCGCAGGTCGGCGCCCCACACCTTCTCGACGAGCTCGGCGTCGTGCCGCCCCTCGACGAGGATGCGGCTGGGCAGCGCCGTCCGCGCCCGCTGATCCGCCACCGCGAAAGATCCGGAGGCCGTGCGACGGGGTCCCTGTGCGGACGCCGCCGGGGCGGCGAGGCGGACCGGAGCTCCGTCGATGAGGAAGCCGCCGCCGAGGGGGAACAGGCGCCGCCGCCCGAGCCGGTCCTCGAGCTCCACGGTGCCGCCCTGCACCTTGGTCACGGCGCCGCAGAACCCGTCCGCCGCGACCTCGACCACGAGATCGACCTCCGCGGGCACCTGCGGCACCGGCTTCGCGCCGCGCTCGCGCCAGCCCGCCGCCAGCACGTCCGATCCGTACCTGTCGTCCATGCCTTCCAGCGTATGTGCCTCCGCTGAGGGCGAACGCCGAGACGCGCGCGAGTGCTGTCGCGTGTCGTACCCAGTGCATAGACTCGACACATGGGGCTCGGCTGCCGGTCGGAGGGAACACGATGACGAAACGGTGGCTGACGCTGGGTGCTCTGGCCCTCGCGGTCGCGACGGGTGCGCTGTCCGCCTCGGCGGCGTCCGCGACCGATCCGCTCACGCTCGACTCCGGGTACGTCACCGATCAGGCCGACATCCTCTCCCCCGCCGAGGAGGAACAGGTCGAGTCGCGCCTGCAGGAGCTCACCGACAACTCCTCCGCCGACCTCTTCGTCGTCCTCGTCGACGACTTCACCGACCCGAGCGACAGCGTCGACTGGGCCGATCAGGTCGCGAACGACAACCGGCTCGGCCCCGAACAGTACCTGCTCGCGATCGCCGTCGAGGGCCGCAGCCTCTACATCTCCGCGGACTCCTCCGGACCGTTGAGCGACGGGCAGCTCGCCGCCATCGAGGACGCCATCGCCCCGCTCGCCGGCAGCGGCGACTGGGTCGGCGCCATCACACTGGCCGCGGACGAGATCCAGGGGGACGGCGGAGCCGGAGCGCTCCGCGTCACGCTGATCATCGTCGGGGTGGTCGCGGCCGCCCTGCTGATCTGGCTCGTCGTGGCCCTGGTCCGTCGCTCGCGCCGCAACGCAGCCATCCGCGAGCGGGGCGCCATGCCGGAGACCCCGGACCCCGCCGATCCGTTCTCCACGCTCACCGATGCGCAGGTGGAGCAGCAGGCCGGCGCCGCGCTCGTCCGCGCCGACGACGCCATCACCTCGAGCCGGGAGGAGCTGGGATTCGCCGTGGCGCAATACGGCGAGGGCGCGACCGCGGAGTTCTCCCGCGCCATCGACGAGGCGAAGGCGAAGATCGCCGAGGCGTTCGACCTCCGGCAGAAGCTCGACGACGAGATCGAGGACTCCATCCACGACCGGCGCGCGTGGCACATCCGCATCATCCGGCTGGCGGACGAGATCGACGACATCCTCGACGACAACACCGAGGCCTTCGACGAACTGCGCAAGCTGCAAGAGAACGCGCCGCAGGAGCTGGAGCGCGTGCGTCGGGAGCGCGACCAGCTGATGCCGCTCCTCACCTCCGCCGCACCCGCGCTCGCTGCTCTCTCCGGAACGTACGACCAGAGCACGCTGGCCACCGTGGCGGACAACCCCGCGCAGGCTCAGGAACGTGCGGCACTGACGGATCGCTCGATCGATGCGGCGGCTCAGGCCCTGGCCGCCGGCCGCAGCGGAGAGGCCGCCTTCGCGATCCGCACCGCCGAACAGGCGGTCGCACAGGCCGAGCAGCTCGTCCAGGCGATCACCGCCCTCGGCGCCGAGCTGTCCGCCATCGAAGCGCAGGCGCAGGCCCTCGTGGCGGAGCTGGAGGCCGATGTCACCGCAGCATCGCAGCTCCCCGATCCGACCGGCGCTCTGGCCGCCGCGTCCGGCGCTGTCACCGCGCAGTTGCGGGCGGCGCACCAGGATCTCCTCGGCACGCCGCGGAACCCGCAGCGGGCCCTGGACGCGCTCACCGCTGCGAACGCCCAGATCGACGGCGCGATCGCCCAGGGGCGGGAAGCCGTGGACCGCGCGCGTCGCGCACAGCAGCTCCTCGAGCAGACGCTCGCCCAGGCCGGGTCGGAGATCCGCGCTGCGCGCGACTTCATCGAAACGCGTCGGGGGACGGTGGGTTCCACCGCCCGCACCCGGCTCGCTGCGGCGGACGCCGCCCTCACCCAGGCGCTCACCCTGCGCACGACCGAGATGGAGCGCGCCCTCGCCGAGGCGCAGCGCGCCCTCGGTCTCGCGCGCGAGGCCACATCCGCGGCGGAGGCCGACCTGCGCGCGTACTCCCCCGGCGCCTACGCGGACGACGGCTGGGGCGGAGTCTTCGGCGGCTCCGGGTCCCGCTCCACCGGCTCCGGCATCGGCGGGGACATCCTCGGCGGGATCATCGGCGGACTGCTCGCCGGCGGCGGGGGCGGCGGCTCCTCGCGGCGCAGCAGCGGCTGGCGCTCCTCGGGCGGCTTCCGCAGCTCCGGGTTCGGCGGCGGCGGATCCCGCGGTGGCGGACGAGGACGGTCCGGAGGTCGACGCTTCTGATCCCTCGCACAGACACATACGCCAAGCTCTCGAAGACGCCCCTCTGAAAGGAACCACGCATGACCAAGCAGTCCATCTTCGGACGGATCTCCACCCTCGTCCGCGCGAACATCAACGCCCTCCTGGACTCTGCGGAAGACCCGCAGAAGATGCTCGACCAGCTCGTCCGCGACTACACCAACAGCATCGCCGACGCCGAGTCCGCCATCGCGGAGACCATCGGCAACCTGCGGCTGCTGGAGCGCGACCACGAGGAAGACGTGCAGGCGGCCACCGAGTGGGGCAACAAGGCCCTCGCCGCCAGCCGCAAGGCCGACGAGATGCGCGGCTCGGGCAACAGCGCTGACGCCGACAAGTTCGACAACCTCGCGAAGATCGCCCTGCAGCGCCAGATCAGCGCCGAGCGGGAGGCGACGAGCGCCGAGCCGCAGATCGCGGCTCAGACCGAGATCGTCGACAAGCTCAAGAGCGGCCTGAACGGCATGAAGGACAAGCTCAACGAGCTCAAGAACAAGCGCAGCGAGCTCCTCGCCCGCGCCAAGGTCGCCGAGGCGCAGACCAAGGTGCAGGACGCGGTCAGCTCGATCAACGTGCTCGACCCCACCAGCGAGCTGGGACGGTTCGAGGACAAGGTCCGCCGCCAGGAGGCTCTCGCCCAGGGCAAGGCGGAACTGGCCGCCTCGAGCCTCGACGCCCAGTTCGAGAGCCTCGAGGACCTCGGGGAGCTCACCGAGGTCGAGGCGCGCCTCGCCGAGCTGAAGGCCGGCGGCAGCGCGCCGCGGCAGGCGCTCGAAGGCAACTGACCCCGTCGCGGATGCCCGGGCGCACGCCCGGGCATCCGCCGTTCCGTCTCCGGGAGGTCTCCATGGTGCGTTTCCTCGTCGTGCCGCAGTGGCAGGGTTCACCCGCCGCCCGCGCGATGCTCCTCGTCGACGGCGCGTCGGCCATCGCGGGCGATCTGCCGCGTGCGGCGACGACCGTCCTCGACGTCCCCGTCGAGGCGGGGGAATCGCTGGGCACGGGCGTCCGACGACTCAGCGCGCTCGCGCGGACCCGGGAGCTCGTGGCCGGGCATCTCGAAGCCGGGACCGTGCTGATCGGCGGCGACTGCAGCATCACCGTCGCCGCACTCGACACGCTCCCCGGAGGCACCGACGACCTCGCGGTGGTCTGGTGCGATGCGCACGCCGACCTGCACACTCCGGACACATCGCCCTCCGGCGCGTTCTCCGGCATGGCGCTGCGCGCCGTTGTCGGTGAGGGAGAACCGCAGCTCGCCCTCTCCCCCGGCATTTCCCGAGACCGTGTCGTCACCGTGGGCGTCCGGAACGTGGACGATGCCGAGACCGACGACTGGGGCCGCCTCCGGAACCTCGCGGTGACCGATCTGGACGATCCGGGCGCGCTCGCCGACGCCGTGCAGGACACGGGCGCCCAACGCGTCTGGGTGCACATCGACGTCGACGTCCTCGACCCCGCGACCTTCAGCGGGGTATCCGCTGCCGTCCCCTTCGGCGTCACTCCGACGTCTCTGAGCACGGCGATCAGAGAACTGCGGGCCCGCGTCCCCTTGGCGGGGGCGACCATCGCGGGCTTCGCACCCCGCACGCCCGCCGACGCGGTCGACGATCTCGGCGCGATTCTGCGCCTCGTCGGAGCCGTCGCATGAGTGCCAGGGCGGGCTGGGAGACGATCGCGGCGGAACGCCTCGCCCGCGGGCGCCGGGCGGATCGCCGCATCCCCTCGTTCCTGCTGCGCTCGCCGATCAGCCGACTGGGCTACCTCTGGGGAACGGCCGTCGGCTGGATCTGGGGCACGCTGTGGAGCACCGGTCCGATCGAACGGCGCGGCGGACTCTGGGTCTTCCGCGGCATGCCCCGGTGGACCTTCCACCGCGGCGGCGTCTGCGTCGGCGGGTGCTTCCTCACCGGCGACGCGCGGCCGACGGACGCGGTGCTGCGCCACGAGGCCGTCCACAAGCAGCAGTGGTTGCGCTACGGCTTCCTGATGCCGGTGCTCTACCTGTTCGCGGGACGGGACCCGCTGCGCAACCGCTTCGAGATCGAAGCAGGACTGGAAGACGGCAACTACGTGCGCCGCACCCGCTGACTCAGCTCTCGACGGGAAGCAGACCGAAGCGCTCCGGCACGCGGATGCGGTGCGCGGCGACGCCGAGGCGGTCGGTGAGGTGCTCGACGATGTCGGCCGTGCCGAGGTAGCCGCCGAGCAGTGTGACGTGCGTCTCGACCTCGTCATCTAGCAGCATCTCGTCAGCCCATGCGCACGTGGCTCGGGCCAGCGCCTGACCCGGGGTGCAGCCGCGCCCGCTGCCCGGGGCTCCGGAGCGCGCCGAACGCGCGAGCCAGGTGACCGTCATGCGGCCCGGCGCATGGATCACGCCGATGTCGGAGGCATCGGGAACCTCGATGAAGATGCGACCGGACGCACAGAGCGGGAGAGTCGCGAGGAACGCCTCGAGGTCGAGCAGCGAATGCTCGTCGGCGGTGACCAGGTGGTGTGCGCGACGGCGCGCCGCGCGGCGTGCCGCACGCGTGCCCCGGGTGTCGAGCGTGGTGTCCATGGTGATCCCATCGTACACCAAGCGAAGGCTTGCCTAACCTTCGGCGGCGGCATCCTCCGACACGGGCTCGACGAGCGCATCGCGCAGAGCGGCGAGCTCGTCATCCGTCATGCCGTTCGCGTGCAGATAGCCGGCGGCCGACCCCCACCGTTCGTCCACTTCCGCGAGCAGCCGACGCATCACCTCGGCCGGTGAGCGGGTGGCGAGATCCACGGCGTGCACCGCCTCGGGATGCTGCGACCGCAGGTACGCGGCGATGCGCCGTGACCGTTCGGCCGGCAGCTGCGACTCGGTGAGAGCGTAATCGGCGATGACGGCTTCCCTGTCGGCGCCGACCGCCGAGAGCGCCAGCGCGACCGTCACCCCCGTGCGGTCCTTGCCCACGGTGCAGTGGACCAGCGTCGGCTCCCCCGCGGCGATCACCCGGACGGCGGCGACCAGCCGCTCGCCGCTCTCCTCCAGAAGATGCAGGTACAGGTCGTCGAGACTCGTGTCGGACTCGAAGAAGGAGCGCACCGACCCGAGGAACAGCGGAAGGTGGGTCGTCTCCGGGCCCTCGATCTCGCTCGGTTCCGCGGCGACCTCCTCGCCGTCGCGGAGGTCGACGATGTGGCGCACCGCCGACCGCAGGCGCGCGGCGCCCTTCGTCGTCGCCGTGGAGAGCTGACCGGACCGCAGCAGAACGCCGTGGCGGATGCGTCCACCCGCCACGGGGATCCCGCCGACGTCCCGGACGTTGGTCACGCCCTCGACGTCGAGGACCGTCACGCGCCCGCCTGAGAGCCGCGCGGGGGCACCGGGTAGCGCCCGGCGATGACGATGCGGTTGAAGGCGTTGATCGACACGCACGCCCAGCTCAGCGCGGCGTACTCCTTCTCGGTGAAGACGCTCCCCACCAGGTCGTAGACCTCGTCCGAGATGCCGTCCTCCGCGATGAAGGTGAAGGCCTCGGCCAGCTCGAGGGCGGCACGCTCGCGATCGCTGAACACACCGCTCTCACGCCACACGGCGATCTGACTGATCGTGTCGGCGTCCAATCCGGCAGCGACCGCGCGGTCCACGTGGATCCGCGTGCAGTAGCTGCACCCGTTCAGCTGCGAGCAGTGGATCATGACGATCTCCTTCAGCCGATCGTCGATCCCGTTCTCGGCACAGATCGTGCCGACCGTCTTCGAGAAGGCGTCGAGGGCCTGATAGGCCGCAGGCTCCGTCTTGGACAGGTGCACGCGCTGTTCGGTCATACCCCCATGATATTCCGGCGAGTGCGCGGGAGAGCGGCACCCCGAGGGGAGGTCGAAATGCAGATCGACAAGCATGCTGCGCAAAATCCGAGCTGAACGCACACCGGATACCGGTACTGAATTGTCGATGTGCTCTCGCATTTCCCGTGGCGGCGATTTCGGGCGCAGAATAGCCGCGTGGCGATCGACAGCAGCGAGTTCTCCTATCTTCCCGCACAGGCCGATGCTCTCGGCGTCCCGCTCCCGACGGTGGAGCGACTGACCCTCCCCCTTCCCGACGGCCGGTCCGTCAGCGCGCTGCGCTTCGGCACCGAGACCCCGCGCATCACGCTCCTGCACGGCGCGGGGCTGAACGCCCACACGTGGGACACGACGGCGCTGGCGCTCGGACAGCCGCTCCTCGCGATCGACCTCGCCGGCCACGGCGACTCCGCCTGGCGTGACGATGCGGACTACTCCCCCCGCACCCTCGCCGCGGACGTGGTCGCCGCGCTGGACGCATGGACGTCCCGGCCGCAGGTGCTCGTCGGACAGTCTCTCGGCGGGCTCACCGGCGCCGCTGTCGTCGCGGCCCGACCCGACCTGGTTGCGGCGCTGGTCGTCGTGGACATCACCCCCGGCATCGATGTCTCCGCCGGCCCCGCCGCCCTGCGCGAGTTCTACGCCGGCCCGACGGACTTCGCCAGCCGTGCGGAGCTCGTCGACAAGGCGATGGCCCTCGGATTCGGCGGCACCCGCCCCGAGACGGAGCGCGGCGTCTTCCTCAACACGCGCGTGCGTGCAGACGGGCGCGTGGAGTGGAAGCACCATTTCGCGCACCTCGCGGCGACCGCGCTGGCCGCTCACGACCCCGGCACCGCGGCGGCCCCCTCGGTGCTGCACGAGACCGGCTGGGATGATCTGGCGGCCGTGGCAGCGCCCGTCACGCTCGTCCGCGCCGAGCGCGGCTTCGTCAGCGCTGCCGATGCGGAGCAGTTCCAGCAGCGGCTCCCCGACGCCCGCGTCGTGGTGCTGGACGCCACGCACAACGTGCAGGAGACGGCACCTCGTGACCTCGCGGCACTCGTCGCCTCCGCGGTCACGGCCGGAATATGACGTTCCGTTCCGCACCCGCCCCGCATACCTCTGCCCGACCCTAGGCTCGTCCCACCGGCACACAGCACCTGCCGCACCGAGAGGAAACTCCCATGTTCCGACGTCATCGACGCCTCGCGCTGATCTCCGCGCTCGCGGCCACCGCCGTGATCCTCAGCGCCTGCTCCGGCTCCGCCGAGCCTGCCCCGTCCGCGGGCGGCGAGCCCGACCCCGACGCCACCCTGCACGTCGGTCTCGTGCTCGAACCCACGAACCTCGACATCCGGCACACCAGCGGCGCCGCTCTCGAGCAGGTCCTCATCGACAACATCTACGAAGGACTGGTCAGCCGCACGCAGGAGAACGAGATCGTCGAGCGGCTCGCCTCGGACTACGAGGTGTCCGACGACGGCCTCACCTACACGTTCACCCTCAACGACGGCATCACCTTCCACGACGGCTCGCCCCTCACCTCCGCCGACGTCGTGGCGTCGTACGAGACCGTCCGCACCGACACGACGGTGCAGGGCAACGCGGAGTTCGCGTCCGTCGCCTCGATCTCGGCCCCGGACGCCACGACCGTCCAGATCGCGCTGTCGGAGCCGAACCAGAACTTCCTCTTCTCGCTCACCGGCCCGGCCGGCCTCGTCTTCAAGAAGGGCGACACCACCGACCTCAAGACCGCGGAGAACGGCACAGGGCCCTTCACGCTCACGCGCTGGAACAAGGGCAGCACGATCACCTTCGCCCGCAACGACGAGTACTGGGGCGAGCCGGCCGGCGTCGCCGAGGTCGAGTTCCAGTACATCCCCGATTTCACGGCCGGAGTGAACGCCGCTCTCGCCGGCGACGTCGACGTGCTCACCGCTGTGGACCCCAACCTTGCTCCCCAGCTCGAGGACTCGGGCGACTTCACACTCACGACGGGCCGCACGACCGACAAGGCCACGCTCGCCTTCAACAACAAGAAGGCCCCGCTGGACGATGTCCGGGTGCGAGAGGCCCTGCGCCTGGCGATCGACCACGACGCGCTCATCGAGGCCGTCGGCGCCGGCACCACGCTGTACGGTCCGATCCCCGAGCTCGACCCCGGCTACGAGGACCTCTCCGACGTCATCTCCTACGACCCCGACCGGGCGAAGGAGCTGCTCGCCGAGGCCGGCCAGGAGGATCTCGACCTCACCCTGACAATCCCGTCGTTCTACGGCACCACCGTGCCGAAGGTCCTCATCTCGGACTTCGACAAGGTCGGTGTGAACCTCGAGGTCGACTCCGTGGAGTTCCCGACCTGGCTCGAGGACGTCTACACCAACAAGGACTACGACCTCAGCTTCGTCCTGCACGTCGAGCCGCGGGACTTCGGCAACTTCGCCAATCCGGACTACTACTTCGGCTACGACAACGCCGAGGTGCAGGACCTCTACGCGCAGGCGATGGCGGAGGTCGACGCGGACGCCTCCGCGAAGCTCCTCGCCGAGGCGGCCCGCATCGTCTCCGAGGACCACGCGGCCGACTGGCTCTACAACGGCCAGACGATCACCGCCGTGAGCCCGCTCGTCAGCGGCTTCCCTGAGGACTCGATCAACTCGCGCATCGACCTCGCGGGTGTGACCGTCTCCGCGGCGAGCTGACGACGGCCGACTCCCCGTGCTGCGTTACGCGCTCGTCCGAGGGGCCCTGCTGATCGCGGGGCTCCTCGTGTCGAGCGCGCTCATCTTCCTCACGCTGCGGGTCTTCCCCGGCGACGTCGCGCAGCTGATCGCCGGCACGCAGGCCTCGCCCGCCGAGGTCGAGGCCCTGCGGGAGTCACTGGGCCTGAACCAGCCCCTGCTCGTGCAGTACACCGACTGGATCGCCGGCATCCTCCGGGGCGACCTCGGCACGTCGTTGCTGTCCGGCGCATCCGTCGGCGAGGAGCTCCTGCTGAAGGCGCAGGTGACCGTCCCGCTCGGGATCATGTCGCTGGCGATCGCCGTGCTGATCGCCGTCCCCTTCGGGATCCTCGCCGCCCTGCGGCGCGGCCATCGCGACGGTACCGCGCTTAGCGTCGGCGCGCAGGCGCTCGCGGCGGTGCCCGTCGTCTGGGCGGGCATGATGCTGATCGTGGTGTTCTCCGTGTGGCTCGGCTGGCTGCCGCCCCAGGGCTTCCCCCGCACCGGATGGTCCACGCCGGGCAGGGCGATCGAGGCGCTGCTGCTGCCCGCCCTCACCATCGGCATCGTCGAGGGGGCCATGCTCATGCGCTTCGTGCGCAGCGCGACCCTGCAGGCGGCCGGGCAGGACTTCGTCCGCACCGCGGCCGCCAAGGGACTGACCAAGACCCGCGCCCTCATCCAGCACGGCATCCCCGCGGTCGGGCTCTCCATCATCACGGTCCTCGGCCTCCAGGTCGCCGGGATCATCGTCGGCTCGGTCGTGATCGAACAGTTGTTCACGCTTCCGGGCATCGGCCGCATGCTCGTGACCGACGTCGGCACCCGGGATCTCGTCAAGGTGCAGAGCGAGCTGCTCGTGCTGACCGGCTTCGTGCTGGTGGTCGGCGTCCTCGTGGATCTGCTGCACCGGGCGATCGATCCTCGACAGCGGGAGGCCGCATGAGCGCGCGCTGGTTCCCCCGGCTGTGGCGGACCTCGACCGGTCGCTTCGGGCTGATCGTCATCGCCGTCGTCGCGCTGGCGGCCGTCGTGTCGCTTTTCTGGACGCCATTCGACCCGCGGGCCTCGAACATCGGCGACCGCTGGCTGCCGCCGAGCTGGCCGCACCTGCTCGGCACGGACGACACCGGTCGCGACATCCTGAGCCTGCTCATGGCCGGGGCGCGGACCACTGTGTTCGTCAGCGTGGGCGCCGGACTCGTCGCGACGCTCGTGGGCATCGCCCTCGCCGCCCTCGGCGCCCTGACCACCCGCATCGTCCGGGAGACGGTGGCCGTGCTCGTCGACATCCTCATCGCCTTCCCCGTGCTGCTGATCGCGATGATGATCTCGTCGGTGTGGGGCGGTTCGCTCTGGGTCGTGATCTGGGCGGTGGGGATCGGGTTCGGCGTGAACATCGCGCGGGTCACGCGTCCGGAGCTGCGCCGCGTACAGCAGAGCGACTTCGTGCTCGCGGCGCGCGCGTCCGGCCTCACCCCCGCGCAGAACCTCGTCCGTCACCTCCTCCCGAACGTGGCGCCGGTGTTCATCGTGCAGCTGTCGTGGTCGATGGCCGTGGCCGTCCTCGCGGAGGCCGGCCTGTCCTACCTCGGGTTCGGCGCTTCGGTCGTGGAACCCAGCTGGGGGCTGCTGCTCGCCGATCTGCAGCGTTACATCGGTGTGCACCCCCTCACGGTGATCTGGCCCGGACTCACCATCACCCTCACCGTGCTCGCCCTCAACCTGCTCGGCGACGGGCTCCGCGAGGCCACGGATCCCACACTGCGGCACCGCGCCGCCGAGACGCACACACCGGCGGTGGTCGCATGAGTCTGACGGTCGAGGATCTCGTCATCGAGATCGACGGACGGCGCGTCGTCGACGGCGTGTCGTTCCAGGTGCCCGACGGCGCGCGCCTCGGCGTGATCGGCGAGTCGGGCTCCGGCAAGTCCCTCACCGCGCTCGCCGTCCTCGGGCTCCTGCCGGACGGGGCGACAGCGCACGGGAGCATCCGCTGGGACGACACCGAGCTGATCGGGATGCCGGACCGCGATCTCGCCCGGCTGCGCGGCGACGACATCGGCATCGTCTTCCAGGAGCCGCGGACCGCGCTCAACCCGATCCGCACCGTCGGCCGCCAGATCGCGGAATCCATCCGCATCCACGAGGGCCTCGGGCGGCGCGAGGCGCGCGACCGGGCGATCGCCGAAGCCGCCCGCGTGCGGCTTCCCGACCCGGAGACCATCGTCGACCGGTACCCGCACCAGCTCTCCGGAGGTCAGCGGCAGCGCGTGGCGATCGCGATGGCCCTCGCCTGCCGTCCGCGGCTGCTGATCGCGGACGAACCCACGACCGCCCTGGACGTGACGATCCAGGCGGAGATCCTGTCGCTGCTGCTCCGGCTCGTGGCCGACGAGGGCATGTCGCTGCTGTTCATCACGCACGACCTCGCGGTGCTGTCCCAGGTGGCGACCGCGGGCGTGGTGCTGGAGCACGGTCGCGTCGTCGAGAGCGCCCCGGTGTCGCGGCTGCTGACCGCGCCCTCCTCGCCGGTCACGCAAGGCCTGCTGCGGGACGCGACCGCGACGCTGTGGCGTCCCGACGGAGGCACGGCATGAGCCTGATCGAAGCACGAGGGCTGCGGCGGGACTTCGTCCTGCCGAAGCGGACGGCGTTCGAGCACGCACGGCGGCAGACGGCGCTGGAGCCGACCGACCTCGACGTCCCCGAGGGCGCCTCCGTCGGGATCATCGGCGAGTCCGGATCCGGGAAGTCGACCCTCGTGCGGCTCCTGCTCGGGCTCGACCGTCCGACCGCGGGGAGCGTGTCGATAGACGGCCGGACCGTCGATGCCACTGCCTCCGCACGATCGCTGCACTGGTTGCGCCGGCAGACCGGACTCGTCTTCCAGGACCCCTACGCGTCCCTCGACCCCCGGATGACGGCGGGGCAGATCGTGCGGGAGCCGCTGTGGGCACTCGGCATCGACGGAGATCATCGCGCCAGGGTGCGAGAGGTCATCGCCCAGGTCGGCCTCGACCCCGAGATGGGCGACCGCTACCCGCACGAGTTCTCCGGCGGGCAGCGGCAGCGGATCGCCCTCGCCCGCGCGCTCGTCCATCGTCCGCGGATCCTCGTCGGCGACGAACCGCTGTCGGCGCTGGACGTCACGGTGCGCGCGCAGATCCTCGAGCTCCTCGCGGAGCTGCGGGTCGCGGACGAGTTCACGCTGCTGCTCGTGTCCCATGACATCGGTGTGGTGCAGAACCTCTGCGACACGGTCGTCGTCATGAAGGACGGCCGCATCGTCGAGCGCGGTCCGACCCGTGACGTCCTTCTCCACCCGTCGGCGGACTACACCCGCACGCTGCTCTCCGCGATCCCCGTCATCCCCGACGCCTGATCGTCGACCCACCCCCTTGCGTGCCTCCCACCCCGTTGCGCGCGTCCGCAAGGGGCCGGGGCGCACACAAAGGGGTGGGTCAGCGCGGGAAGAGCGAGAGGCGACGGCGGGGGCGGGACGGGCGCAGGGCTCGGCGCAGGTAGACGGTGCCCAGGTCACGACCGAACTTCCGGCCGACCCGCCCCATGCGCCCGGCCTCCTCGAAGCCGAGCTTCTCGTGCAGCCGGATCGAGGCGTCCGCCCCTTGATCGCTGACGACGGCGACCATCTCGCGCAGCCCGCGCTGTTCGCAAGCGTCGATCAGGGCCTGCAGGAGAGCGGAGCCGAGTCCCTTCCCCGCCGCGCCCGGCCCGAGGTAAATGGAGTCCTCCACCGTGTACCGGTAGGCGTTCTTCCCGGCCCACGGCTGCGCGAGGGCATAGCCGAGGATCGCGCCGGAGGGCGACACCGCCACGAGGAAAGGCAGCCCGAGCCGCTCCAGGAGCGCGAACTTGTCTCTCCAGTACGGGATGCTGCTGCGGCGCTCGTCCAGAGTGACGGCCGAGTTGCTGACGAAGTGGTTGTAGATCTCGCGCACGTGCGGGAGATCTACGGCCCTGGCGGGGCGGATCGCGTACGAGAACGTGTCCGGCGCGGCGGCCGGTCGCAGATGACGCGGGAGAACGCGACGACGGTCCCCGGGCTCGAACTGCATGGGCTCAGCTTAGGGGGCCGGGCCCCTCACCCTCCACCCTCCAGTCCACCGGAGCGCCGCCGAGCTCTTCCAGGAGCGCGTTCGCGCGGGAGAAGGGGCGGGAGCCGAAGAAGCCGCGGCTGGCGGAGAGCGGGGACGGATGCGCCGAGGCGATCACCGGGGTGTCACCGAGGAGAGGCTGAAGGTTCGCCGCGTCACGCCCCCAGAGGATCGCGACGAGCGGCTGGTCGCGCGCGACGAGGGTGCGGATCGCGAGCTCCGTCACCTGCTCCCACCCCCAGCCGCGGTGGGAGGCCGCGGCTCCGGGGCGGACCGTCAGGACGCGGTTCAGCAGCAGCACGCCCTGATCGCTCCACGCCGTGAGGTCGCCGTGCGGCGCGGGGGACAGCCCGAGGTCCGCTTCGCGCTCCTTGTAGATGTTCACCAGGCTCCGCGGCAAGGGGCGCACGTCGCGGTCGACGGCGAACGACAGCCCGATCGGGTGGCCGGGGGTCGGGTAGGGGTCCTGACCCGTGATGAGCACCCGGACATCGGCGAGCGGTCGCTGGAAGGCCCGCAGCACGTTCGGTCCCGCGGGAAGGTACCCGTGACCCGCGGCCTGCTCGGCGCGCAGCCGCTCCCCGAGCGCCGTGATGGTGTCCTGCACCGGGGCCAGCGCCTCCGCCCACCCCGCGTCGATCAGTCCCTCTTCCGCGAGCTCGGCGAGGGTGCGTCCTCCGGTCACTCGACGGGCCGGACCCGCAGCGGTCCCCGCGCGAGCAGGTGCTGCGCCGACTGGGCGACCGGCCGCATCGTGATGAGGTCGAGGTTCACGTGAGCGGGGGCCTCCAGGGCATAGGCGATGACGTCCGCCACATCCTCGGCGAGGAGGGGCGCCTCGACGCCCGAGTACACGGCCTCCGCCGCGACGGCGTCGCCCCCGAGCCGGTTCAGCGTGAACTCCTCGGTGTGCACCATGCCCGGAGCGACCTCGGCCACGCGGAGGGGCTCGCCGTTCAGCTCCTGGCGCAGCGCCCGGACGAGCATCGCCTCGGCAGCCTTCGCCGCGTTGTACCCCGCACCACCCGGGTAGGCGGTCTGCGCAGCCGTCGAGGTCACGAAGAGGAGGTCGGCGTGACCGTCCGCGTCCGCGGTGCGGCGCAGCAGCGGCAGCAGCCCCGCCACGAGGCGCTGCGTGGCGAGCACGTTCGCGTCGTACATCCACTGCCAGTCGGCGAGCGCGGCGTCCTCGACGCGGTCGGTCCCCCGCGCGCCGCCGGCGACCTGGACGAGGGCGTGGACCGGGCCCGTGCGCTCCAGCTCTCCGACGAGCGCCGTCACCGCGGCGTCGTCGGTCAGGTCGCAGGCGATGGTCGACGCCCCCGTCTCGGCGGAGAGAGCGGCGAGGCGGTCCGCACGGCGGGCGACGCCGACGACGTCCCACCCCCGCGCCCGCAGCACCCGCACCGTCGCCTGACCGATCCCGGAACTCGCACCTGTCACCACTGCACGTCTGTTGGCCATGTCCTCCACCGTACGATGTCCGCGCGGGTTCCGCCCGTTCCGGACCGCACGCCGTGTTACGTCACATTTCCCGGTCGCTGTTGACACGGCGCGATATTCCGTACTCTCGCTGCAAGGGCACCAGCCCATCCGACCTTCCGACCGTTCCAGGGGGAACACATGTCCGCACCCGAGACCTGGCGTTTCGAGACCAAGCAGATCCACTCGGGCGCCGCCCCCGACCCCGTCACCAAGGCCAGGGCGACGCCGATCTACCAGACCACGTCCTACGTGTTCGACAGCGCCGACCACGCCGCGAACCTCTTCGCGCTCGCCGAGTTCGGCAACATCTACACCCGCATCCAGAACCCGACCCAGGACGTCCTGGAGCAGCGCCTCGCCGCACTCGAAGGGGGCACCGGCGCCCTCGTCCTCTCCAGCGGCCAGGCCGCCTCGACCTTCGCGATCCTCAACATCGCGCAGGCCGGCGACCACTTCGTCGCGTCGAGCTCGATCTACGGCGGCACCTACAACCTGTTCAAGTACACCCTGGCCAAGCTCGGCATCGAGGTCACCTTCGTCGAGAATCAGGACGACCCGGAGGAGTGGCGCCGCGCCGTCCGTCCGAACACGAAGCTCTTCTTCGCGGAGACGATCGGCAACCCGCAGATCAACGTGCTCGACATCCGCACGGTCGCCGACATCGCCCACGAGAACGGCGTCCCGCTGATCGTCGACAACACCATCGCGACGCCGTACCTGATCCGTCCGTTCGAGCACGGCGCCGACATCGTCGTCCACTCGATCACGAAGTTCCTCGGCGGCCACGGCACCACGATCGGCGGCGTCGTGATCGACGGCGGTTCGTTCGCGTGGTCGGAGAACGTCGAGAAGTTCCCCGGGCTCACCGAGCCGGACCCGTCGTACCACGGCGCCAGCTACACGGCCGCGGTCGGCGACCCGCTCGCCTACATCATCAAGGCCCGCGTGCAGCTGCTCCGCGACCTCGGCTCGGCCATCGCCCCGCAGAGCGCGTGGAACCTCATCCAGGGTGTCGAGACGCTGTCGCTGCGCATCGAGCGCCACGTGCAGAACGCCCAGGAGATCGCCGAGTGGCTGGACAGCCGCGACGACGTGGCCGGGGTCAACTACTCCGGCCTTCCCTCCTCGCCCTGGTACGCCACGGCGAACGAGTACGCACCGAAGGGTGTCGGCGCCGTGCTGTCGTTCGAGCTCAAGGGCGGTGTCGAGGCCGGACGGGAGTTCGTCAACAGCCTCTCCCTGTTCAGCCACCTCGCCAACATCGGCGACGTGCGCTCGCTCGTCATCCACCCGGCCTCCACGACGCACGCCCAGCTCACGCCTGAGCAGCAGCTCACCGCGGGTGTGACCCCCGGCCTCGTGCGCCTGTCCGTGGGCCTCGAGAACATCGAGGACCTCAAGGCGGATCTGGACCAGGCGCTCGCCGCCGCGCGTGCCGTCTCGGAGGCCGCGCGCGCCTGACCCGCACGCCCTCCACGAAGGCCCCGGACCGCACGGCTCGGGGCCTTCGTCGTGCCCGTGTCGTAACCTGCGGGCCGAGACCCACCGGCCAGGCGAGAATGGAGACATGGACTGGCAGACGACCTCCGAGGACACGGTGCCGTCGGCACCGGTGACGGAGGCCGACGTCCGGCTGCTCCGTGCCCGCCCGCCGGCCACCGGCGCCTGGCGGGACGGCGATCCCGTCGGCGGCCGCCGCTTCGCCGCGTTCGGCGCCTTCACCGCGGAGAGCGGAGCACAGCTTCCCGGCATCCGCCTCGCCTACGAGAGCTGGGGCGAGTTGAACGCCGCCCGCGACAACGCGGTGCTCGTCCTGCACGCCCTCACCGGCGACAGCCATGTGCGCGGCGAGGCCGGCGCCGGCCACCCGACCGCCGGCTGGTGGGAGGACGTCGTCGGCCCCGGTGCGCCGCTCGACACCGACGAGTGGTTCGTGATCGCGCCGAACATGCTCGGCGGCTGCCAGGGATCGACGGGGCCGGCAAGCATCGCCCCGGACGGCTACGAGTGGGCGTCGCGCTTCCCCTACCTCACCATCCGCGACCAGGTCGCCGCGCAGGTGCGCCTGGCCGACGCGCTCGGCATCGACAGCTGGGCGGCGGTGATCGGCGGCTCGATGGGCGGCATGCATGCGCTCGAGTGGGCCGTGTCGCAGCCCGACCGGGTGCAGCGGCTCGCGGTGCTCTCCTCTCCCCCGGTCACCACCGCCGACCAGATCGCGCTCAACACCGTGCAGCTGGAGACCATCCGCATGGACCCGCGCTACCAGGGCGGCGAGTACTACGACCTCGAGGACGGCGACGGTCCGCATCGCGGCCTCGCCCTCGCCCGCCGCATGGCTCTGCTGAACTACCGCAGCCCGATCGAGCTCAACCAGCGGTTCCAGCGCTCCTGGCAGTCCGACGTGTCGCCGCTCGGCCACGGCGGGCGCTTCGCGGTGGAGTCGTACCTCGACTTCCATGGCAACAAGTTCACGCGGCGCTTCGATGCGAACAGCTACGTCACCCTCGTCGAGGCGATGAACTCGCATGACGTCGGTCGCGGCCGCGGCGGCGTCGAGGAGGCCCTGAAGGCGGTGACCGCGAAGACCCTCGTCCTCGGCATCGACAGCGACCGCCTCTTCCCCGTCGACGGGCAGCAGCGGATCGCGCGGAGCATCGCGAACGTGCTCGACGGCGAAGCGGTGGTGCTCACGAGCGACTTCGGCCACGACGGCTTCCTCATCGAGACCGAGGCCGTCGGCGCGCACCTACGGCGTCTGCTCGACGCCTGAGCCGCGTCACACCGGATCGAACCGCCACGGCAGGGTGTGGGCGTGGAGGGTCCCCTGTGCCCAGCCGAACGCCCGGCCCTCATCGCGCACCTGTGTCTGGAACAGCTCGACAGCCCCGCCGGAGGCCAGCGCCGCATCGACATCGGCGAAGGCGGAGAGTCGGTGCAGTGTGAGCCAAGTCGGCGGGAAGAGTCGCCACTCTCCTGACGCGTGACGGGCGAGAGCCTCGGCGGGTGACACCCAGGCGAGCTCGACGACCTCGTCGGCGGACGGCGACGGTTCGGCGTCCGGCGCGAGGGCGAGGTAGAACCAAGTGCGGATCCGGACCGGCGCCTCCGCCGGCGGCCGCCACTCCGACAGCGGCACCAGATCGCGCGCCGTCAGTCCGACCTCCTCCGCGGTCTCCCTGGCGGCGGCGCGACGCGCGTCGTCGACCTCTGCAGCGCCCGGCTGACGGTCCCCCTGCTCGACCTTCCCGCCGGGGAAGACCCAGGCGTCTGCGAACGAGCCTCGCGACGGACGGCGCAGCAGCAGCACCTGGAAGCCGTCGGCGGCGGGCCGCAGCAGCACGACGGTGCCGGCGAGCGGGAGGTCCTCGTCGGGGGTGGTCACCCCGTCACTCTACGACGCGAGGACCGGCGTCTGCGCGACCCGCCGCGCCTCCACGCGGTAGGACACCAGTGCGATGAGGAGACCGGCCACTGCGAGCACGGCGCCGGTCCACGCCGGCGCCGTGAAGCCCCAGCCGACCGCGATCACGATGCCGCCGAGGAAGGCGCCGAGACTGTTGCCGATGTTCAGGGCGGAGTGGTTCATGGCCGCCGCGATGGACTGGTTGTCGCCGGCCACGTCCATCAGCCGGGTCTGGATCGTCGGGCTCAGCACGGACGAGACGAACCCGACGAGCACGACGACGAGGCTCAGGCTCACGATCCAGAACGAGAGCACCGCGAGGAGAGCGAACACGACCGCCATCGCGGCGAGACCGAGCAGCAGTGTGCGGCGGAGGTCGATGTCGGCGAGGTGACCGCCGACGAGGTTCCCGCCGGTCATGCCGAGCCCCATGAGCACGAGCACGATCGGCACGACCCAGTCCGGCGATCCGGCGACCTCCGTCACGAGCGGGGCGATGTAGCTGTAGACGGCGAAGAACCCGCCGAACCCGATCGCCCCGACGCCGAGCGTGAACCACACCTGACCGATGCGGAACACTCCGAGCTCGGCCCGCATCGTGCGTCCGGGGTTCCCCGGGTGTGCGGGTACGAACAGCGCGATGAAGACGGTGGCGAGCGCGAACACGAGCGCGACGACGGCGAAGGCCGCGCGCCAGCCCCATGCCTGACCGAGGAAGGTACCCAGCGGCACCCCGATGACGTTGGCGACCGTGAGTCCGGTGAGGATGAACGCGACGCCCTTGGCACGGTTGCCCGGTCCCATCACGTCGGCGGCGACGAGCGCACCGATGCCGAAATACGCACCGTGCGGGAGCCCGGCGAGGAAGCGAGACACCCCCACGAGCTCGAACGTCGGCAGCACCACGGTGAGCGCGTTGAACACCGTCAACGCCAGGGCGAGCACGATCATCACCCGGTGCCGCGGATAGCGGGCGACGAAGCCGGCGATGGTCGGGGCGCCGATGACCACGCCGAGCGCGTACAGCGAGATCAGCCAGCCGGCCTGGCTCAGCGCCTCCTCCTGGCTCGACGCCCAGACGGACGGGAGGAGGTCGGCGGCGATGTTCGGCAACAGGCCCATGACGACGAACTCGGTCATGCCGATGCCGAAGCTGCCGATGGCGAGGGAGAGGAGCGCCCACTTCGCCGCACCCCTCGAAGGTGTCGAGGGATTCACCGGTTCAGCTTACCGGTCGTCGGACTCCTCGATCGCCGCCTCCAGGCGCTCGACCTTGGCGTCGAGCTCCCCGGTGTAGCCGGGACGGATGTCCGCCTTGAGGACGAGGGACACCCGCGATCCGTACGGCATGACCGCCTCGGTCGCCCGCTTGACCACGTCCATCACGGTGTCCCAGTCGGGCCCCTCGATCTCGGTGAACATGCTCGTCGTGCGGTGCGGGAGCCCGGAAGCACGGACGACGCGCACCGCGGCGGCCACCGCATCGTGCACGGAGGCATCGCTGCGGTCGGCGCCATCGGCGGGCGTGCCGCTGGGGGCGACGGAGAAGGCGATCAACATGGGTTCACTCCTGGGTTCGGGGACGGCGGACGACGGGGACACGCGCGAGCGCGACGGCGCTCACGACGGCGAGGATGACGAGCAGGACGTTCCGCATCGTGAGCAGCAGGACGGGGGCGGCTTCGGCCCGCAGCAGCCCGTCGTAGCTCAGCGGATACACGAGACAGGTGAGCAGGCACAGCGCGAGCACGAGCGCCGCGGCGGCCCGCGCGCGGCGGCGGTCGAGCACGAGCCACAGGATCACGGGCGCCAGCAGCCAGGTCTGGAACTGCGGCGAGCCGACCTTGTTCAGAGCGATGAGCACCGTCACCAGGAGCAGGGCCAGCGGCGGGAAGAGTCGCGCGAACGACGCGCCGCGGGCGGCCTTGACCCCGCCGGCGAGCGCGACGACGACCACGGCGAGGGCGAGGAGCGGGGTGAGGACCGTGGAGACGACCTCCGCTCCCGGCGCGACGATCTGGAAGGTGAGGATGTCGTAGCTGTACTCGATGCGGGCGGCCCCCGTCACGGCCATCCAGAGGAACGGCGTCGCGGCGACCGCCTCGATCTGGAGCCCCCGGCCGGTCTGTGCGGTGAGGAAGCCGAGGATCTCGGTGTCGGCGCCGAGCAGCAGGAGCGCCACCACCACACCGGCGGTGACCCCCGCGGCGGTCAGGAGCATCCGCAGCCGCGCCCTCCCGGCCACGACCGCCGCGAGGAGGAGCGCACCGGGCCAGATCTTGATCCAGGCGCCGATGGTCAGCAGCGCCGCGGCGATGGTGGGGCGGGTGACCAACCACAGACCGGCGACGACGGCGAGGGGCACGGTCACGGCATCGATCCTGTACAGCGCGATGGGTCCGAGGAGCAGCAGCGCCGCACACCAGAACCACGCGGCTGTCCGACGCGCCCGTACGCGTCCGCGCCCGACGAGGACGGCGAACGCCAGGGCGTCGAGCGCCGTCACCAGCAGTGCCCAGCCGATGAGGTAGGCGCCGGAGACGCCGAGCAGCGGGAGGAACGGTGCGGCGAGCCCGGCGGCGAGCATCATCGGCAGGAGCGCGAGCTGCGGATACACCCAGGACTCCGTGACGCCCACGACCTCCCCGCCGCTCCACGCCGCGGTGGCCCAGGGCTCGTACACGAGCACGACGTCCCCCATGGGCTGGCTCGGGTAGACCCAGCCCAGCCACGCGGTCACGAGGTGGACGAGGAGGAAGGCGATCCACAGGGCGAGCGCGCTCCTCCGGGTCGAGGTCCTCACGACAGGAGGTCCGCGACCGCGCGGGGCAGCGTCTCCGCGACGTCGAGCGCGACGATCGGATGGCCGCTCGCGCCCGCTGTCGCCGCGGCGGCGATGCGGGCGGCGTGCCCGTGCAGCCAGACGGCCGCCGCAGCGGACTCGACGAGCGGGCTGTCCGGATTCGCGGCGATCACGGCGGCGACGATCCCGCCGAGCACGTCGCCCGTGCCCGCCGTCGCGAGCCAGCCCGTTCCCGCCTCGACGGCGATCAGCGTGCCGTCGGGTGCGGCGAGCACGGTGCGCGCGCCCTTGCGCAGCACCACGCCGTCGATCGCGGCGGACACGGCGCGGACATCTGCGAGATCGTCCGAGGCCCCGTCGATGCCGATGCGCTCCCGCAGCCGCGCGAACTCCCGGCCGTGCGGCGTGGCGACGAACGGGGCGCGTGCGGTCGGCGCCAGATCGAGCGCTCCGGCGTCGATGACCACGGGGACGTCGCCGCCGACGATCTCCCGCAGTGCCTGCGCCTCCGTCGCGCTCCGGTCGTCCGGGTCGGTCCCGGAGCCGATCACCCAGGCACCGATCCGCGTGCGTCCGGCATCCGGCCCGCCCACGGTCTCCGGGCGCCGCGAGAGCACCGCCGCGACCGCCGACGGCGCGCCCACGTAGCGGACGAACCCGGCACCGGTGCGCCAGGCGGCTTCGACGCCGAGCACTGCGGCGCCGGGGTAGGCGGCCGATCCCGTGCGCACCCCCACGACGCCCCGCGAATACTTGTCGTCCTCGACGGTCGGAGCGCGGAAGAACCACGCCGCGTCGTTGCGGGACCACTCGCGCACGTCGCTCATGACTCCACGTTAGCCCGACGGCCCTGTCCCGTCCGCGTCGGCGGTACCGTCGAACGGTGAGTCTTCTCTTCTCCCCGCTGACCATCCGGTCCACCACGATCCGCAACCGCCTCTGGGTGTCCCCCATGTGCATGTACAGCGCCGTCGACGGCGTCGCGCAGGAGTGGCACCACACCCACCTCGCGCAGTTCGCTTCGGGGGGCGCCGGACTCATCGTGGCCGAAGCCACGGCCGTCGTGCCGGAGGGGCGCATCTCTCCCCGCGACCTCGGGCTGTGGGACGACGCGCAGCGCGACGCCCTGGCCCCGATCGTCCGGGCGATCCACGACCGAGGGGCGGCAGCGGGCATCCAGCTCGCGCACGCCGGGCGGAAGGCCTCGACCTGGTGGCCGTGGGCGGACGAGCGCGGCACGGTCCCCGCCGCCGAGGGCGGATGGACGACCACCGCACCGTCGGCCGTGGCCTACGAGGGGTTCGCCGCGCCGGTAGCGCTGGACGCGGCGGGCATCGACCGCGTGGTCGACGGGTTCGCCGCCGCGACCCGGCGGGCGCGGGAGGCCGGATTCGACGTCATCGAGATCCACGGCGCCCACGGCTATCTCCTGCACCAGTTCCTGTCGCCGCTGTCCAACCTCCGTGAGGACGAGTACGGCGGCTCGCTGGAGAACCGGGCCCGGCTGCTGCTGCGCGTCGTGGACGCGGTGCGCGAGACGGCTGGCGACGACGTGCCGCTGTTGGTCCGCATCTCGGCGACCGATCATGCCGAGGGCGGGTTCACGCCCGAGGAGGCCGCGACGGTCGGCACCTGGGCGACCGCGCACGGCGCCGACCTCATCGACGTCTCCAGCGGCGGCCTCGTCGCGCACCAGCGCATCAGCGTCTCCCCCGGCTACCAGGTCCCGCTGGCCGAGACCGTCCGCCAGGGCGGGCGGATCCCGGTGTCGGCCGTCGGCCTCATCACCGCGGCCGCGCAGGCCGAACAGGTGCTCGCCGACGGCGCGGCCGACGCGATCTTCGCCGGACGGGAGTGGCTGCGCGACCCGCACTTCGCGCTCCGCGCCGCGCACGAGCTGGGGGCCGAGGTCGCCTGGCCGCCGCAGTACGAGCGGGCGCACTGGCGCTGACGCCCACGACGAAGGCCGCCGGTTCCCGTGGGAGCCGGCGGCCTTCGCGTGTCGCGACGTCAGTGACCGCGGACGCGACGGGTCGCGTCCTGCACCTCGCCGACGAGCTCCTCGAGGATGTCCTCCAGGAACAGCACGGCGGTTGTCTCCCCCCGCGCGTCGCGGACCTTGGCCAGGTGACGGCCCGCACGTCGCATGACGGCGAGAGCGTCCTCCAGGTCGGTGTCCTCCTGCACGGGCACCATGTGATGGATGCGCTTGCCGGGGATCGGCTCGAGCACCTTGGCTTCGGCGTCCGGCCCCTCGGAGGCCCGCAGGATGTCCTTGAGGTGGACGTAGCCGATCGGGACGTCCTCGTCGTCGACGATCACGTAGCGCGAGAACCCGTAGCGGGCCACCGCCTTCTCGATGTCGTCCGGCGTGGTCGTCTGCGGCAGTGTGACCAGGTCGCTCAGCGGCACGGCCACGTCGCGGGCCTTCTTGTCGGTGAACTCCACCGCGGCCGTCACCGTGCCCGCGGTGTCCATGAGCACGCCCTCCCGGCGCGATTGACTGACGATCGTCGCCACCTCATCGAGCGTGAAGGTCGACGCCGCCTCGTTCTTCGGCTCCACCCGGAACAGGCGCAGCACACCGTTCGCCGCCGCGTTCAGCAGCCAGATCACCGGCATGAACAACTTCGACACCCACACCAGCGGCGTCGCCAGGAGCAGCACGGCCCGGTCCGGAATCGAGAACGCGAGGTTCTTCGGCACCATCTCGCCGAACACGACGTGCAGGAACGACACGATGAGCAGCGCGATCGTGAACGACACGACGTCCACCGCACCATCCGACCAGCCCACGGCGTGCAGCGGCACGGCGAGCAGGTGGTGGATGGCGGGCTCGGAGACGTTCAGGATGAGCAGCGAGCAGATCGTGATGCCGAGCTGCGAGGTCGCGAGCATGAGCGTCGCGTGCTCCATGGCGTACAGCGCCGTCTTGGCGGGACGCGAGCCGCGCTCCGCCTTCGGCTCGATCTGCGAGCGCCGCGCGGAGATCACCGCGAACTCGGCGCCGACGAAGAACGCGTTCGCCGCCAGCAGGACGACGAGCCAGGCGAGGCCTCCCCAATCGCTCACAGGGACACCCCCTCGATGATGACGGCATCCGGTCTCGGGACGTAGCGCACCCGATCCACCCGGCGTCCGTCCATGCGGACCACCTGCAGCGTGCCGCTCTCCAGGGGCACCTCGTCGCCGACGACAGGCACCCGCTCCAGAACGCTCATGACGTAGCCGCCGACCGTGTCGTACACATCGCCCTCCGGCACCTCGACGCCCGCGCGGCTGCGCAGCTCGTCCGGGCGCAGCTCGCCGGGGAAGGTCACCCCGTCGCGGTTCCGGATGATCCCGGCCCTCGTCCGGTCGTGCTCGTCGGAGACCTCGCCGACGAGCTCCTCCACGAGGTCCTCCAGGGTCACGATGCCGGCGGTCCCGCCGTACTCGTCGACGACGACCGCGAGCTGGTAACCCCGGCCGCGGAGGTCCGAGATGAGCGCGTCGACATGGGCGGTCTCCGGCACGCGGAGCGGATCGGTCGCGAGAGCGCCGACGGGCACCTCGGCGCGACGCTCCCGCGGCACCGAGATGGCGGCCTTGAGGTGCACGACGCCGGTGATGTCGTCGAGGTCCTCGTCGAACACCGGGAAGCGGCTGTGGCCCGTGCGCCGGGCGAGCTGGATCACGTCGTCCACGGAGTCGCCGGCGGCGATCGCGTGCATGCTCGGGCGCGCCGTCATGACGTCCGCCGCCGTGAGCCGGGAGAAGGTGAGCGTGCGGTCCAGCAGCGTGGCGGTGTCGGCCTCCAGAACTCCGGCGCTCGCCGACCGTCGCACGAGCGACGACAGCTCCTCCGCGCTGCGGGCGCCGGAGAGCTCCTCCTTGGGCTCGATGCCCATGCTGCGCAGCACGCCGTTGGCGCTGCCGTTCAGCACGACCACCGCCGGCTTGAACACCGTCGTGAAGGCGATCTGGAAGGGCACGACGAGCTTGGCCGTGGCCAGGGGCAGCGCCAGCGCGAAGTTCTTCGGGACGAGCTCGCCGAGGATCATCGAGAGCACCGTCGCGACGAACATCGCCACCACGGTCGCGATGGGAGCGACGGCGGCTTCCGGGATGTTCCAGGCGACCAGCGTGGGACGCAGGAGGTTCGACAGCGCCGGCTCCATCGTGTATCCGGTCAGCAGCGTGGTCAGCGTGATGCCGAGCTGTGCAGACGAGAGATGCGTCGACGTGTGCCGGAGAGCGCTGATCGTCAGGGAGAGGCGGGACTCCCCGCGCGCCTGCCGCGCCTCCAGATCCGCGCGGTCGAGGTTCACGAGGGCGAACTCGCTCGCCACGAAGAGGCCGGTGCCGACCGTGAGCAGAAGCCCCACGCCCAACATGATGTAGTCCATCAGATCTTCCTCTCCGGGGAGAGAACGGGACGGTGGGGCGATGTTCGGCAACTGGGAGGGTCGTCCATAGTGCGCTCGATTCTACAGAAGCGGACTGTGGACGCGGCAGGCGATCACCAACTGACCGGCAGCGCCTTGCCCTCCTCATATCCCGCCGCGGACTGCAGTCCGACGAGGGCGCGCTCGTGGAACTCCGGCACGGTCGCAGCACCGGCGTACGTGAAGGACGACCGCACGCCCGAGGTGATCATGTCGAGCAGGTCCTCCACTCCCGGCCGCAGCGGGTCGAGATAGATCTTCGAGGAGGAGATGCCTTCGGCGAACAGCTCCTTGCGCGCCCGCTCGTACGCGTCGAGCCGACCGAACCGCGCCTGCACGGCCTTCGTGGACGCCATCCCCCACGACTCCTTGAACAGCCGCCCGTCCGCGTCGTGCTGGAGCTCCCCCGGGGCCTCGATCGTCCCGGCGAACCAGGAGCCGACCATGACGGAGGCGGCACCGGCCGCGAGCGCGAGGGCGACGTCGCGGGGGTAGCGCACCCCGCCGTCGGCCCAGACGTGCGCTCCGGCCTCGGCGGCGGCCTCGGCGGTCTCCAGCACCGCGGAGAACTGCGGACGACCGACCGCCGTCATCATCCGGGTCGTGCACATCGCCCCGGGGCCGACGCCGACCTTGAGGATCGAGGCGCCCGCGTCGACGAGATCCCGCACGCCGTCCGCGGTGACGATGTTCCCCGCGACGATCGGGAGCCCGAGGCCGAGGGACGCGACCTCCTGCAGCGCCCGGAGCATGCCCTCCTGGTGACCGTGCGCGGTGTCGACGACGAGCACGTCCACGCCGGCGGCCGCGAGCGCCTTCGCCTTGGCCGCCACATCGCCGTTGATGCCGACCGCCGCGGCCACCGCGAGGCGGCCGTCGGCGTCCACGGCCGGGCGGTACAGGGTGGCGCGCAAGGCGCTGCGCGCGCTCAGCGTCCCGACGAGGTGGCCGTGGTGCACGACGGTGACGATCTCGACGTCCGCCTCGGTGATGACGTCGAAGGCGTGACGCTCGGAGCCGATGTCGTCCGCGTCGATGGACGGCGTCCCCCGGTGCACGAGGTCGCCGAGCTGTGCATCGGGCAACGCGGTCGCCAGACGCGTCGCCGGAAGGACGCCGACGATGCGGTCCACAGCGATCGGCGCCGCGCCGTGGGCCACGACGATCCCGTGTCCCACGGCGGCCGGAAGCAGGCGGAGGGCGTCGGCGACGGTCGCCTCCGGGGGCAGCACGAGCGGCGTGTCCCAGAGCACCGGCTGCCCCTTCACGTCGCGGATCGCGGCGTCGAGCTCCTGGAGCGGCAGGTCCTGCGGGAGCACGCCCAGCGCCCCGCGGCGTGCGAGCACGGCGGCGATGCGCGGCCCTGTCACCGAGTTCATGTTCGCGGCGACGAGTGGCAGCGTCGCGGGCGTGCCGTCGTGCGGGGCGAGATCGACCTGCAACCGACTGGTGACGGCCGAACGGCGCGGCACCAGGAAGACATCCGAGTAGGTCAGATCGACGGTCGGCTGCGCACCTGAGAACTCCATGCCTCCACGGTACCCAGATCGGCGCGGCGCGGGTCGCTCTCTTCGACGTCTCCCCGGTCGAAACAGGTTAGGCTTGGTGGTCGAGAGTGTGCGGGCCCGAGCGCATCCTGCGTCGTGCGTCCGCATCGGAGATCTTCAGCGATGAAAGAGGGCGATAGAGCGTGTCGAACCAGGTGACCGGCGTCGGTGGCGACGGGGGGTTCGGAGCCAATTCCTGGCTCGTCGAAGAGCTCTACGAGCAGTTCAAGGAGAACCGCGACTCGGTCGACAAGGAGTGGTGGCCCATCCTGGAGAAGTACCACTCCGAGACCACCGCAGGCGGAGGCGCTGCTGCTCCCACCGCGACGACGGCCCCGGCACACCCCGTGACCGCGCCCATCCCGGTGATCGGCTCGCAGCCCGTCGCCCGCACCACGGCGAAGCCCGCGGCGTCCGCCCCGATCCCCGCCCAGGCGCCGAAGCCGAAGCAGGAATCCAAGGAGGCGCAGCCGCCCTCCGAGGAGGACAAGGTCACCCCGCTGCGCGGTCTGCCGAAGACCCTCGCCGCGAACATGGACGAGTCCCTCACCGTCCCCACCGCGACGAGCGTGCGCACGGTCCCCGCCAAGCTGATGATCGACAATCGCATCGTCATCAACAACCACATGGCCCGCACCCGCGGCGGCAAGGTCAGCTTCACCCACCTCATCGGCTGGGCGCTCATCCGCACCCTCGACGAGTTCCGCAGCCAGAACGTCTTCTACGCCGAGATCGACGGCAAGCCCTCCGTCGTGGCCCCGGCGCACGTCAACCTCGGCATCGCGATCGACCTGCCCAAGCCGGACGGCACCCGCGCCCTCATGGTCCCGAGCATCAAGCGCGCCGACACCATGACCTTCACCGAGTACCTCGCCGCCTACGAGGACCTCGTCACCCGCGCACGCTCCAACAAGCTCACCGCCGCCGACTTCCAGGGCACCACGGTCTCGCTGACCAACCCGGGCGGCATCGGCACGGTCCACTCGGTCCCGCGTCTCATGAAGGGCCAGGGCTGCATCATCGGCGCCGGTGCCCTCGAGTACCCGGCCGAGTTCCAGGGCGCGAGCGACAAGACGCTCAACGAGCTCGCGATCGGCAAGACGATCACGCTCACCAGCACCTACGACCACCGCGTCATCCAGGGCGCCGGCTCCGGCGAGTTCCTCAAGAAGGTGCACGAGCTGCTGATCGGCCAGCGCGGCTTCTACGACGACATCTTCGCCGCGCTGCGCATCCCGTACGCGCCCATCCGCTGGAACCCCGACATCGCGGTCGACCTCGCCGAGCGCGTCGACAAGCAGTCGCGCGTGCAGGAGCTCATCAACTCCTTCCGCGTGCGCGGTCATCTCATGGCCGACATCGATCCGCTCGAGTACCGGCAGCGCTCGCACCCGGACCTCGAGATCGAGAGTCACGGGCTGACGTTCTGGGATCTCGACCGCGAATTCGTCACCGGCGGCTTCGGCGGGCGCCGCGTCGCGAAGCTCCGCGACATCCTCGGCGTGCTGCGCGACTCGTACTGCCGCACGCTCGGCATCGAGTACATGCACATCCAGGACCCGGAGCAGCGCCGCTGGTTCCAGGACAAGGTCGAGGTCAAGTACCAGAAGCCCGGCCATGACGAGCAGCTGCGCGTGCTGCGCAAGCTCAACGAGGCCGAGGCCTTCGAGACCTTCCTGCAGACGAAGTTCGTCGGTCAGAAGCGCTTCTCCCTCGAGGGCGGCGAGTCGCTGATCCCGCTCCTCGACGAGATCCTCCAGGGCGCGGCCACCGCCGGTCTCGAGGGTGCCGCGATCGGCATGGCCCACCGCGGTCGCCTGAACGTGCTCACCAACATCGCCGGGAAGACCTACGGCCAGGTCTTCCGCGAGTTCGAGGGCACGCAGACCCCCGGCAACCAGCGCGGCTCCGGCGACGTGAAGTACCACCTCGGCACCGAGGGCACCTTCGTCGCCGACGACGGCTCCTCGCTCCCCGTGTACCTGGCCGCCAACCCCTCGCACCTGGAGACGGTCGACGGCGTGCTCGAGGGCATCGTCCGCGCCAAGCAGGACCGCAAGCCCATCGGCACCTTCGCCTGGCTGCCGATCCTCGTCCACGGCGACGCGGCCTTCGCCGGCCAGGGCGTCGTCGTCGAGACGCTGCAGATGTCGCAGCTGCGCGGCTACCGCACCGGCGGCACGATCCACGTGGTCGTCAACAACCAGGTCGGCTTCACCACGACGCCGAGCGACGCCCGCACCTCGGTCTACGCCACCGACGTCGCCAAGACGATCCAGGCACCCGTCTTCCACGTGAACGGCGACGACCCCGAGGCGGTCATCCACGTGGCCCAGCTCGCGTTCGAGTACCGTGAGCGCTTCCACCGCGACGTCGTGATCGACCTCGTCTGCTACCGCCGACGCGGTCACAACGAGGGCGACGACCCCTCGATGACGCAGCCGCTGATGACCGACCTCATCCAGGCGAAGCGCTCCGTCCGCCGCCTGTACACGGAGTCGCTCGTCGGTCGCGGTGACATCACCGAGGAGGAGTACGACGAGGCCAAGGCCGACTTCCAGAACCGCCTGGAGATCGCCTTCGCCGAGACGCACGCCGCCGAGACCGGAGCCACCCCGATCGCCCCGGAGGAGGCCCCGCAGGTCGAGGACCAGGTCGGAGCCCCCGAGGTCACCGGTGTCCCCGCGGAGGTCATCCGCCTCATCGGCGATGCATTCGTGAACAAGCCCGAGGGCTTCACCGTGCACCCGAAGATCCAGCAGCTGCTGGAGAAGCGTCTCGACATGAGCCGCAACGGGAACATCGACTGGGGCTTCGGCGAGCTGCTCGCCTTCGGGTCGCTTCTCGTCGAGGGCACTCCGGTGCGCCTCGCCGGCCAGGACTCGCGCCGCGGGACGTTCGTACAGCGTCACGCCGCGCTCCATGACCGGGCGAACGGCCAGGAGTGGCTGCCGCTGTCGAATCTGTCCGACGCCCAGGGCCGCTTCTTCGTCTACGACTCCCTCCTCAGCGAGTACGCCGCACTCGGCTTCGAGTACGGCTACTCCGTGGAGGCTCCCGAGGCCCTGGTGCTCTGGGAGGCGCAGTTCGGCGACTTCGTCAACGGCGCGCAGTCGGTCATCGACGAGTACATCTCCGCCGCGGAGCAGAAGTGGGGTCAGCAGTCCAGCGTCACCCTCCTGCTCCCCCACGGCTACGAGGGTCAGGGGCCGGACCACTCCTCCGCACGCATCGAGCGGTTCCTGCAGCTGTGCGCACAGGACAACATGATCGTGGCGCGTCCGTCGACGCCGGCGTCGCACTTCCACCTGCTGCGCCGTCAGGCCTATGCCCGCCCGCGCAAGCCGCTGATCGTGTTCACCCCGAAGGCGATGCTGCGCCTGCGGGGAGCGACGAGCCCGGTCGAGGCGTTCACCGGCGGTCGGTTCGAGCC
Organism: Microbacterium meiriae; assembly: GCF_040685015.1. NCBI lineage: Bacteria > Bacillati > Actinomycetota > Actinomycetes > Micrococcales > Microbacteriaceae > Microbacterium > Microbacterium meiriae. The sequence continues at coordinate 1,011,959 of NZ_JBFBHD010000002.1, forward strand.
GGTCATCGACGACGACCGCGGTCTCGATCGTTCCGCCGTGAAGCGCGTCCTCGTGCACAGCGGCAAGGTGCATTGGGACCTCCGCGCCGAGCTGGAGAAGAACCCGAACCCGGAGATCGCCCTGGTGCGTCTGGAGCAGCTCTACCCGACACCCATCGACGAGCTGAAGAAGATCACCGACTCGTACCCGAACGCCGAGCTCGTATGGGTGCAGGAGGAGCCGGAGAACCAGGGCGCCTGGCCGTTCCTGGCCCTCGCGTTCGCGGATGTCCCCGGCGACCGCTCCTTCCGCCCCGTGTCGCGTCCGGCTTCGGCGTCTCCGGCGACGGGCTCGTCCAAGGTGCACGCCACCGAGCAGGCCGCTCTGATCCGCGCGGCGGTGACCCTCGGCTGATCCGCTCTCGGACGACGAGAAGGGCGCCCCGGCTTCGGCCGGGGCGCCCTTCTCGTCGTCCGGGGATCAGTACCAGATGTCGAGGGACGGAGCCGGGAAGGCGACGAACGCGCGGTCCAGGGCCTCGACGGCCGCGGGCGCGCCGGCGATCCGGCCCGCACCGTGCAGCGCGGCGACACGGATACTGCCTGCGTAGATCGACGAGAGCGCGGAGACGTCGAGGACGAGGTCCGCCCCGGTATCCGGAGCCGCCTCGACGCGCGCCCGCCCCTCGGCGTCGATGCGCAGACGCCACGTGCCCGCGGCGAAACCGAGCGCGTCCTCGATGCGGAGCACCGTGTCCAGGGGCGCGGCGTAGGACCGGGCCGTGAGCGCGGCGGGGACGTCCAGGACGCGGAGCCAACCGTGGTCGTGCACCTCCTGGGTGACCCCGCGCGGGTCTCCGACGAGCCACGGCAGCGGGTCGTCGAGAGGACGGAGGTCGGCGGTCACCTCGTCCACGAGATCGTGCTGCAGCGCGAATCGCCACAATGCGGCCGTCGCCTCCGCCGTCTCGCCGACGAGCAGACGCACGTGCAGCGCGAACCGGAAAGTGCCCCCGCGCTCGGCGAGGTGGAACGCCATCACGCCGCGCACCTGCCCGGACTCGTCGCGATAGCGGATACCGCGCACCCGGTCCCGGTCGGTGTCTGTGCTCGCGAGCCCGCTGATGCCCGCCCAGCGGGCCGGCCATCCGGGGACCTGCCCCGATCGGGCGATACGCGCCCGCTCGTGCGCCTCCGCCAGCGCGGCCGCGAGCTCTTCGCGCTCGAGGTACTCGACGCCGCCCGCGGGACCGGGCCCCGCCCATCCGGCGCGGCGGACGTCGACGGTGAACCGCGACACCGGGACGGCAGAGCCGAAGCCGTACCGTCCGTAGATCGTCGCCTCGGACACCGTGAGCCCGGCGACCGGGAGACCGGCGTCGGAGGCGGCGCGCAGCTCCCCCTCCAGCAGCGCCCGCGCGATGCCACGACGACGATGGGTGCCGGCCACAGTGACTCCGCTGATCGCCCACATGCCGATCTCACCGCCGGGGATCGTCAGCGGAGTCACCCAGGAGTCGATGGTCGCCACGGGGAAACGGTCGGCCGGGGTGTCGGGCTCGTACACGCCGATGTTGCGCCGGCTCCTCAGGGTGCCGACGCCTTCCTCGCGAGCCGCCTCCGAGGGGTCGGCGCCGAGGAACCCGCGCGCCATCGCTCGCTGGAAGGCGGCCACCCGCGCCGAGTCCGTCGTATCGAGGACCCGGTAGTCGAGGTCCTGTGCCGCGAGGCGGTCGACGGAGGTCTGGTCAGCGGGGATCCCGCGCGCATCGATGAGGGCCATGCACACAGCCTACGGGCGGTCTCCGACGCCCCGCACGCGCTCGCAGCGCCTCAGTGCTGTGCGGCCTGGACCTCGCGCAGCCGGGCGAACACCTGGTCGCGCAGCTCCTCGGGAGCGGTCTCCTTGCAGGCACGGGCGATCACCTCGGTGAGGGTCGTCGCCACCAGAGCCTCGTCCCGGCACGCCGGGCAGTTCTCCAGGTGCTCGCGGATCTCGGCGTGCTCCGTCTTGCACACCTCATTGCGGAGGTACTCCTCCAGATCCTGACGGGCCTTGTCGCAGCCGCAGTCGCTCATTTCTTGCTCCTCGGGTCAGCCGCGGCGATTCCCCGCTCCGCGGCGTAGTCGGCCAGCAGCTCCCGCAGCATCCGCCTGCCACGGTGCAGACGGCTCATGACGGTGCCGATGGGGGTCTTCATGATGTCGGCGATCTCCTGGTACGCGAAGCCCTCGACGTCGGCGAGGTACACCGCGAGACGGAAGTCCTCCGGGACTGCCTGCAGCGCGTCCTTGACGACCGACGCCGGCATGCGGTCGATGGCCTCGGCTTCGGCCGACCGGCTGTGCGAGGCCGTCGTCGACTCGGCGCCGCCGAGCTGCCAGTCCTCGAGCTCGTCGATGGTGCCCTGGAACGGTTCGCGCTGCCGCTTCCGGTAGATGTTGATGTACGTGTTGGTGAGGATCCGGTACAGCCACGCCTTCAGGTTCGTTCCCTGCGCGAAGGTCGACCACGACCCGTAGGCCTTGACGAAGGTCTCCTGCACGAGATCGGCGGCGTCCGCGGGATTGCGCGTCATGCGCATCGCGGCGGCGTAGAGCTGGTCCATGAAGGGGAGCGCCTGCTCCTCGAACTCGCGCCGAGGGTCGCCGACGGTGGCTGCGGTTGCGGTGTCGTCCATCACCGGCCAGTCTAGGCGGCTGAGGTCGATCACCTCGCGTTCCAGCGTCGCAGGCATCCTCTTCCCTTCGCACCGAAGCCGCCTCTCACGAGGACGGCGTTGCGTTTACTAAGGTGAGAACCGATGAGCGCCAAAAGGTATTCCCCCACCCGTGTGCAGGGCGCCTACCCCGCGCCCACGATCGACGGCCCGGTCCACGCCGAGCTCACGATCCCCGGGTCCAAGTCCCTCACCAACCGCGAGCTCCTCATCGCGGCCATCGCGGACGGCCCCGGCCGCCTGATCGCGCCGCTGCACTCTGACGATTCGCAGCGCATGGTGGAGGCCCTCCGCGCGCTCGGCGTCGGCATCGAGGAGGTCGACGCCGGCCACGAGTTCGGTCCCGACCTCGTGATCACGCCCGGCAAGCTCCGCGGCGGCACGACGATCGACTGCGGCCAGGCCGGGACCGTCATGCGCTTCATCGCGCCGCTGGCCGGCCTCGCCGAGCAGGACGTCCACCTCACCGCGCACGAGACGGCTCTGCACCGACCCATGGGCGGGCTCATCAGCGCCCTGCGCGACCTCGGCGTCGACATCGACGACGAGGGAACCTGGGCCCTCCCGTTCACCATCCGCGGCCACGGTCACATCCGCGGCGGTCGCGTGGAGATCGACGCGTCGGCCTCCAGCCAGTTCGTGTCCGGGCTGCTTCTGGCCGCTCCACGCTTCGACGTCGGCCTGCACCTCGTGCACACCGGCGAGCGGCTGCCGAGCCTGCCGCACATCGACATGACCATCGAGGCCCTCAGCCGCCGTGGCATCCGCATCGAGCGCCCCGCGGTCGGCGAGTGGCTGGTGGAGGCCGGGGGCCCCCGCGCCAAGGAGATCCCCATCGAGCCGGATCTCTCCAATGCGGCACCGTTCCTCGCGGCCGCGCTCGTCACCGGCGGCTCCGTCGCGATCACCGGCTGGCCGGCGCACTCGACCCAGCCCGGGGCGCTGCTGCCCGAGATCCTGCAGGCTGCAGGCGCCCACGTCAGCCGTCACGGCGGGGTCCTCACCGTGCGCGCCGGTTCCGGCATCCGCGGGCTCGATCTCGACCTCTCCGCCGCCAGCGAGCTGACGCCGACCCTCGTGGGTCTCGCGGCCTTCGCCGACGGCCCCACGACGATCCGGGGCATCGGCCACATCCGCCTCCACGAGACCGATCGCATCGCGGCGCTCGTCGGCAACCTGCGCGCTCTGGGCGGGACCGCCGAAGAGCTCCCCGACGGCATCCGCATCGTGCCGGGCCCGCTCCGCGGTGGCTCCTGGGCGGCGCACCACGACCACCGGATGGCGACGACCGGCGCGCTCATCGGCCTCCGCGTCCCCGACGTCGTGATCGACGACATCGGCACCACCGCCAAGACCCTCCCGGAGTTCACCACGCTCTGGGAGCGGATGCTGCGAGGCTGACGGGTGAGCTGGCTGAACGACGCCGACGACCTCGAGGACGACTTCGAGGACTACGACGAGAGCAGCATCCGGACCCGCCCGAACCCGAAGGCCAACCGACCGCGCACCAAGCGGCGCCCCGCGCACGAGGACGCGCAGGTCGGCCGCGTCCTGGGTGTGGACCGGGGCCGGTACTCCGTGCTCCTCGACGAGGACACCCCGCAGGAGCGCACGATCACCGCCGCCCGCGCCCGCGAGCTGCGGCGCACGCCGATCGTCACGGGCGACCAGGCCCGCGTCGTCGGCGACACCTCGGGAGACGAGGGCACGCTCGGGCGGATCGTGGGGATCGTCGAGCGGACCTCGCTCCTGCGTCGCAGCGCCGACGACACCGACGAGGTCGAACGGGTGATCGTGGCGAACGCGGACCAGATGCTCATCGTCGTCGCCGCGGCCGATCCCGAGCCGCGTGCCCGCCTGGTCGACCGCTACCTCGTGGCGGCCCTCGACGCCGGGATCCGCCCCCTCCTCGTGGTGACGAAGACCGATCTCGCCGACCCGGCGCCCTTCCTCGCGCACTTCGACGGCCTCGACCTCCGCGTCTTCACGAGCGCACAGGACGAGATGCCCGTCGACGAGATCGGCGCGGCGCTCATCGGCCACTCGACCGTCTTCGTCGGGCACTCCGGCGTGGGCAAGTCGACCCTCGTGAACGCCCTGGTCCCGACCGCGGGCCGCGCCACCGGACACGTGAACCAGGTCACCGGCCGGGGACGCCACACCTCCTCCTCCACCGTGTCCCTCCGCTACGAGGGCCCAGGCGGCACGGGCTGGGTCATCGACACCCCCGGCGTGCGCTCCTTCGGGCTGGGGCACGTCGAGCCCGCGAACATCCTCGCCGCCTTCACCGAGCTCGCCGTCATCGCGGAGGACTGCCCGCGCGGCTGCACGCACCTGCCGGACGCGCCGGACTGCGCCCTCATCGAGGCAGCGGAGCGCGGCGAGCTGAGCGAGACGGGGCGGGCGCGGCTGGACTCGCTGCAGCGGCTGCTGCAGACCTTCGCCGACAAGGCGGAGCAGCCGCCCGGACGGTAGGCTGGGGGGCGTGACCGAACGCCTGGAAACCGGAACCGCCGCCCCCGACTTCGCTCTGCTCGACCAGGACGGGAACACCGTCCGGCTGGCCGATCTGCGCGGCACGAAGACCGTGCTGTACTTCTACCCCGCGGCGATGACCCCGGGGTGCACGACCGAGGCCTGCGACTTCCGCGACAGCATCTCTTCGCTCCAGGGCGCCGGGTACCAGGTCGTCGGCGTCTCGAGGGACGAGCCTGCGAAGCTGGCCGCCTTCCGCGACCGCGACGGTCTCACCTTCCCGCTGCTCAGCGACCCCGACCACGCGGTGCACGAGGCGTACGGCGCCTGGGGCGAGAAGATGAACTACGGCAAGGTCGTCGAAGGCGTCATCCGCTCGACCTTCGTCCTCGACGAGGACGGCATCATCACGAGTGCCCAGTACAACGTGAAGGCCACCGGCCACGTCGCGCGTCTGCGCAAGCAGCTCGGCATCGACGCCTGACGCGTCGCGGCGGAGTCACTCCGCTTCGCGCCTCGTCCCCTCACGGCGTGCGCTCGCGATGAGGAGGGCGAAGCCGGCGACGGCGGGAACCCCGAGGCCGAGCACGAACACCCACGGGATCGGCGGCAGCGTGAGGGCGCCGAGCGCCAGGGCGATCGCGAGGACCTGGAACACCACCCCGCCCGATCGCGCCCAGGAGCGCCCGGCGCGGGTGCCGAAGGCGAAGGCTCCCAGTGCCGCGGCACCGATCAGGGTCAGGACGATGAGAGCGATGGCCGTCGGCAGCGATGCGGCGTCCCCTGCCCCGAGTCCCGCCATCTCGATGGCCGCGAAGACGAGCAGGGCGACCGCTTCGACGGCCAGGACGGCGGCGGCGGCGCGGGCGATTCCCGGTGCGCGCACGTGGTCCTCCCGGGGATCGAATGACGAGAAAACCCTTGATTTCAGGGTATTCATGTAACAGAATAGAGAAAGTCATGTGCTCCCACAGCGGCGTGGGGCGAACGTTCGCGTTCGCATCACAATCAGCGGGCATCCGCCCGTATCTCAACAGGGTAGCGGAACCCGAACCGTCGCCCGAATCGAGAGGTCGCATCGCGACATCTCATGAAATCCACACCGAGGAGCCCCCATGGACTGGCGTGACAAGGCCGCCTGCCTGACCGTCGACCCCGAACTGTTCTTCCCGGTCGGCAACACCGGCCCGGCCGTCGACCAGATCGAGAAGGCGAAGACCGTCTGCGCGACGTGCACGGTCACCGAGATCTGCCTGCAGTACGCCCTGGAGACCAGCCAGGACTCGGGCGTCTGGGGCGGCCTGTCCGAGGACGAGCGCCGCGCGCTCAAGCGCCGCGCCGCCCGCGCCCGCCGCGCCTCCTGAGATCCGAGAAGCGGCCTGAGACACCGTCTCAGGCCGCTTCTGCGTGTTCCGACGAGGCGTCAGCGCTCGAGCCAGCGTAGCGGGATGTCGATGACCACCTCGGTCCCCTCACCCTCGCTCCCCCGCCAGTCGATCGTGCCGCCGAGCTCGCCCTGGATCAGGGTGCGGATGATCTGCGTGCCGAGGCCCTGACCGATCCGGCCCTCCGGGAGCCCGTGGCCGGTATCGCGAACCGTCACCCGGAGGTTGTCCTCGGTGCGCTTCGCGTCGATCGTGACGACGCCCTCCTGCCCGGCGAGGCCATGCTCCACCGCGTTCGTGACCACCTCCGTCAGGGCGAGGGCGAGCGGCGTGGCGTATTCGCTCGGGAGCACGCCGAAGTGTCCCGTCGACTGCGTGCGGGCCCGCGTGTTGGGAGCCGACGCCACCTCGGCGACGAGCTTGAGGACACGATGGAAGACCTCGTCGAAGTCGACCTTCTGCGTGAGGCCCTGAGCGAGGGTGTCGTGGACGACCGCGATCGCATCGACGCGGCGCATGGCCTGCGTGAGAGCATCCCGCGCCTCGTCGGAGTGCGTGCGTCGCGCCTGGATCCGGAGCAGGGACGCCACCGTCTGCAGATTGTTCTTGACCCGGTGGTGGATCTCGCGGATCGTCGCGTCCTTGGTGATGAGCTCCTGCTCCTGGTGGCGCAGCTCCGAGACGTCGCGGCAGAGCACGATCGCCCCGATGCGGGTGCCGTGATCCTTCAGGGGGATGGCACGGAGGGAGACCGTCACCCCCCGCGCCTCGATGTCGGTCCGCCAGGGCGCCCGCCCCGTGACCACCACGGGCAGCGACTCGTCCACCTGGCGGGACGGCGGTACGAGCCGGGTGGTCACCTCGGCCAGGGACTCGCCCTCCAGCTCGTCGTCGAAGCCCATCCGATTGAACGCGGACAGGGCGTTGGGGCTGGCGAAGGTCGTGATGCCGTCCACGTCGATCCGGATGAGACCGTCCGATGCCCGAGGCGCACCGCGGCGCGGCGATGTCGGCGCTGCAGGGTCGGGGAAGCTGCCGTCTGCGATCATGCGGAACAGGTCGTTGGCACACTCGTCGAAGGTGATCTGCTGACGCGACGGCGTGCGGACCTCCCCGAGGTTGGTGTGCCGCGTCACCACCCCGATCACGCGCGGAGCCTTGTCCTCGCCGCGCCGCTCGATCACGATCGGGACCGCGCGCACCCTGGTCGGGGTCTCCTCGAACCAGTCGGGCGAGGACGAGTCGACGATCTCCGCCGACTCGAAAGCGCCGTGCACCTGCGTGCGCCACTGCGGGCGCACCCGCTCCCCGACGATGTCCCGGTAGAAGAGCGTCGCCGCACCGCTCGGTCGCGCGTGAGCGACGGCGACGAACGAGCCGTCGTCCGTCTGGATCCACAGGACGATATCGGCGGAGGCGAGGTCCGCGAGGAGCTGTCCGTCACCGGCGAGCCGGTGCAGCCACTCCACGTCGTCGTCGGTCAGAAGGCCCTGGGCCTGGGCGAGATCACTGAGGGTTGACACCTCACCAGCCTAGGCTCCCCCGCCTCAGAGGATGGCGAGCGACGTCGCGCGCCACCGTCGGTCCAGTCCCTCGAGTCGGATGGCCACGGCACGGGTGCGCCCCGGGCCCGCGACCACGACGACCGCCTCGACGATGCCGTCCCGTGGGTGCGTCACCCGCACCGTCCGGATGACGAAGGTGGGTCGGGTCGGCGCGACACCGCGAGCACTGCGCGCACGGGCGGCGAGGTTGGCCCTGGTGACGACGCTGCGATACGCCTCCTCGCTGAACCAGCGGGCGAGCTGATCCACCTCCCGCACTCCGGCGAGGGCCTCGAGCGCCCCCTGGGTGAGGCTCCGCACGAGGAGCACGGGGTCCGGAAGCTCATCGGCCGGAGTGGGCTGCGGTCCGAAGTACTCGGCCAGCATCATCTCGATCTCCCCTCGGAGGCGTCGGCGAGCCGTCAGTAGAACACGTTCCCGGTACGGCACGGTCGGCGCAGGAGGAGGTCTGTGGACAACCCGTAGATTCCGCGCTTCGGGCGAGGGCCGCGGCGACCGTCCGCGCGGATGTGGATAACTCGGACGATACGATGTCCGCCCCTACGCTCGGTCGGGTGCACTGGGATTCCCTCTTCGACGACCTGGAAGGACAGCTCGCCGCGGAGTGGGAGGCGGAACGCGCCGCCCGCGACGCCGAGTCCGAGCGACTCCGCATCGCTCGACTCGACCTGCGCGCTCGATTGCGCCATCTGTGCGCCGCGAACATCGAAGCGACACTCCACCTCGTCGACGGGGCTCACCTGCCCGTCGGCCTGCGGTCCCTGGGCGTGGACTGGCTCGCCGCCGTCTCGCGCGTGCCCCAGGGCGCGCGCGTGCCGAGCTCCATGCTGCTGATCCCGATGACATCCGTGCTCGGACTCACGCTCGACCACGGATCGATGCTGGGCAGCCTCGCCGACGACACGAACGGTGGAGCGACCACGCTCCGCGAACGGATGACCTTGGGGTTCGCCCTCCGCGACCTCGCACGTCGCCGTCTTCCGGTGCAGCTCCGCCTCCTCGTCGGCGACGATCTCCACGGGACCATCGATCGCGCCGCCGCCGACCACCTCGATCTCGCCGAGCACGACAGCGGCGCCACCCGCCGGGCCGACGCGGTACGGGGCTTCCGGATCGTGCCGTACGCCGCCCTCGCCGCGATCCGCGTGCAGGGAGCTCCGACTCTCTGACGCTCAGGGACGCCGTGACGCGGCGGGTCCCCACAGCTCGGGGAAGCTCGCGGCCTGCGACTGCCGCCACAGGGCCATCCGCCGCGCCTCCTCCACCTGCGCGGCCAGGTACTCCTCGATGCTCGACTCCTCGATGCGCCAGCGCGCGGGCGCACCGAGGGGGGCGCCGCGAAGGTCTCCGGCATGGACGAGCGCGATCACCTCGTCCACATCGATGCTCAGCAGCTCTGCCACCTGCGCAGGCGCGAGGAAACGGGGGGTGTGCGGGTGTGGGGGTGTCATGCCCTCATTCTGGGCGCGGAGGGCGGCGGAGGTGCGGGGTGGCGAGAGCTTGTGGATAACTCGACGGCCCTGGTGGCCGCTTCTGTGACCATATCGCCATGGCCCCGCTCTCCCGTTCCCCTCGTCGCTTCCGCGGAGATGCCCGCTTCGCGGTGGGCATCGTGCTCGTCCTGGCGTCGATGGCCGGCGTCTGGTTCGTCCTCACCTCATCCGATCAGGCGACGCCGGTGCTTCAGGCGCAGCGCACGATCGTCCGCGGAGAAGTCCTCCGCGCCTCCGACTTCGCGACCGTCGATGTGGCGCTGGGGGCCGTGTCCGACGAGTACCTCCGGCCAGACCAGCTCGACACGGGCCAGGTCGCGGCCCGGACGCTGTCGGAGGGCGAGCTGGTGCCCAGGACGGCGATGACGACGGCAGCGGACAGCCGTACGACGACGGTCGTCGTCGCGAGCAGCGTGGGCCTTCCCGAAGACGTGGAGGCCGGAACCGAGGTCGAGATCTGGCAGGCGCCCCTGCGCGAGGACGGGCGCTCCTATGACGAGCCCCGCATCCTCGTCGGAGACGTCGTCGTGCGTGCCGTCCTCGATCGGGAGGGGCTCCTGGCGGACACCACCGCGGAGCTGGAGATCGTGATCGACCGGAGCGATGTCGCGGCGGTCCTCGCCGCGGTCACCGGCGGTGCGGCACTCTCCGTGGTCCCGGTCGGGGCAGGGTCGTGAGCGTCGTCCTCATCGCGGTGGCCGCGCCGCGGGCCGACGAGCTGGTCGCCGAGCTGGAGTGGGAGGGCGTCTCGGCCGCCAGCATCCCCTCCGCCTCCGCGGCGATGATCACATCTCGTCTGCATCCGGAGGTGGAGGCCGTCGTCGTTCCCGCGAGCAGGGCTGTGCTGACCACCGACCTGCTGTCCACGTGCGACCGCGCCGGCATCCGCGTCCTCACACTCGGAGGCGCGGACGGTCGCGCCGCGATACGGATGGGCCTCGCCCCTCCCCTGCGCGCGGATGCAGCGGGGTGGGAGATCGCGGCGGCACTGTCCGCCGACCTTCAGCCCGGCGCCCCGGCTCCGTCGGCTCCGTCCCGGGTCATCGCCGTCTGGGGTCCGCACGGGGCGCCGGGGCGGTCGACGGTCGCCGTCCAGCTCGCCGTGGAGCTGGCGCGCCGCGGACGCCGGACGGCGCTGGTCGATGCGGACACCGTGGCCCCCGCTCTCGCGCTGCTCCTCGGGATGGACGATGACGCCCCGGGCCTCGCCGCCGCCTGCCGTCGCGCCGAGGCCGGCGCGCTCGATCCGGCGGAACTGACCCGCCTCTCCACCCGCCTCGCAGCCGGAGGTGCCGAGGTCGATGTGCTGGCCGGGCTCAACCGCCCCAACCGCTGGCCGGAGCTGTCCGAAGCGCGGGTCCGGGCGACGCTCTCCCTCTGCCGGACATGGACGGAGGAGACCGTCGTGGACGTCTCGGCCGCCGTCGACGCGGACGAGGAGGCGACCTACGACGTGGTCGGCCCGCGGCGGCACGCGGCGACCGTCGCAGCGCTGAGCGAGGCGGACCGGGTCGTGGCGGTGGCGGCAGCGGATCCGTTGGGGATCAGCCGATTCCTCCGCGACCACGCCGAGCTCCGGCGCCTCGTGGGCCAGACGCCGGTGACGGTGGTCGTGAACCAGGTCCGTCCCGGCCCCCTCGGCCTCGATGCCCGGAGTCAGATCCGTCGCACGCTGGAGCGGTTCGCCGGGCTCACCGACATCGTCTTCCTTCCCCTGGATCGGCGCGCCGTCGACGCGGCTCTCCTCCATGCCCGGCCGATCTCGGACGTCGCGCCGCGGTCGGCGCTCGTCGCTGCCGTCCGTCGGCTCGCGGCCGGTCTCGAGCCGTCCGCCCCTCCGGCGACTACTGGCGGTAGCTCGACAGGAAGTTCCCGAGGCGCTCGACGGCTTCGCTCAGCACTCGCGGCTCTGGCAGGGTCACGAGCCGCAGGTGATCAGGCGTCGGCCAGTTGAACCCGGTGCCCTGCACGAGGAGGATGTGCTCCGAGACGAGCAGGTCGTAGACGAGTTTGGCGTCATCGCGGATCTCGTGCACGTTCGGGTCCAGTCGGGGGAACGCGTAGAGAGCGCCCTGGGGCTTCACGCAGGAGACGCCGGGAATGGCCTCCAACCCTTCCCAGGCGATGTCGCGCTGCTCGTGAAGACGCCCCGTCGGGGCGATGAGGGCGTCGATCGACTGGACTCCGGACAGCGCCGCCTGCACGGCATGCTGGGCAGGGACGTTCGGGCAGAGCCGGGTCGACGCCAGCAGGGTGATCCCCTCGATGAACCCCTTGGCATGGTCCTGGGGACCCGTGACGACCATCCACCCGGAGCGGTAGCCGGCGACGCGGTAGGTCTTGGACAGTCCGTTGAAGGTGAGGCAGAGAAGATCAGGGGCGAGAGTCGCCGTCGGGATGTGCACCGCGTCGTCGAAGAGGATCCGGTCGTAGATCTCGTCGGAGAGGATGAGGAGCTGGTGCTCCCGCGCGATCTGCACGAGTCCCTCCAGCACCTGCCGCGAGTAGACCACGCCGGTGGGGTTGTTCGGGTTGATGATCACGAGCGCCTTGGTGCGCGGGGTGATCTTCGACCGGATGTCCTCGAGGTCGGGCTGCCAGTCGTCGTCCTCGTCGCAGAGGTAGTGCACGGGGGTGCCGCCGGCGAGGCTCGTCATTGCCGTCCAGAGCGGGTAGTCGGGAGCGGGGATGAGGACCTCGTCCCCTTCGTCCAGCAGCGCCTGCATGGTCATGGTGATCAGCTCGGAGACGCCGTTGCCGAGGTAGACGTCGTCCGGATCGAAACGCGGGAACCCGTCGATCTCCTCGTACCGGCTCACGACGGCGCGGCGAGCCGAGATGATGCCCTTGCTGTCGCTGTAGCCGTGGGCCGTGGGGAGCGCGGCGAGCATGTCGTGCACGATCTGATGCGGGGCGTCGAACCCGAAGATCGCCGGATTGCCGGTGTTCAGCTTGAGGATCCGGTGGCCCTCTGCTTCCAGTCGCGCCGCCTCGACGAGGGCGTTTCCGCGGATCTCGTACAGGACGTTCTTGAGCTTCGACGACTGGTCGAAGGTGCGCGATGGTGTCATCGATCAAGCCTACAGGGACGAAAGGAGGGCCAATCCGCACGGACTGGCCCTCCTTCTCACCCGGGGGCTACTTCTTCTTCTTGCTCTGCGCGCGGCGCTGCTCGCGGTTGCCCGCGGCCGGGGCGCTCTGCTCCGTGCGCTGCCCGAAGGCCCCGCGCGGAGCCTCCTCGGGCTCGGCGGCCTGCGGTGCCTGAGCGCGCGCGGCGGCCTGACGCATCCGGTCGGTCGCGGCCTGCTGCACCTGGCCCCGGTCGTTGCGGACCTCGACCTCTCCGGCGTCGTTGGCGGCCGAGTACTCCAGCCTCTGCTCTCCGCCGTCGTTGGCGAGGCCCTTCGCCTCGACCTCCGCGGTCTCGGCGTCGCCCGCGCGACGGACCTCGACCTCGAGGTTGTAGAGGTAGCCGACCGACTCCTCCTTGATCTGGCCCATCATCGACTGGAACATCGCGTAGCCCTCGCGCTGGTACTCGATGAGCGGGTCACGCTGCGCCATCGCCCGCAGGCCGATGCCGTCCTTGAGGTAGTCCATCTCGTACAGGTGGTCGCGCCAGCGGCGGTCGAGCACCTGCAGGACCACGCGACGCTCGAGCTCGCGGGTCGCGGCCTCGCCCAGCGACTCCTCGCGCTTCTCATACGCGATCTTCGCGTCCGAGAGCAGCTCGCGCGTGAGACCCTCGGCGGTGATGCCGCCCTTGCGGCCTGCGGCCTCGGAGACGACCTCGTCGATCGTGACGCTCACCGGGTAGAGCGTCTTCAGCTCGGTCCAGAGGGCGTCGAAGTCCCAGCTCTCGTTGTGTCCCTCGCCGGTGTGATCGCGCACGACGCCGCTGATCGCGTCCTCGATGAAGTGCTGCACCCGGTCGGCGATGTCGTCGCCCTGGAGGATCTGTCGACGGTCGGCGTAGATCGCCTCACGCTGACGGTTGAGGACGTCGTCGTACTTGAGGACGTTCTTGCGCATCTCGGCGTTGCGGGCCTCGACCTGCGACTGCGCGCTGCGGATCGCGCGGGACACGAGGCCCGACTCGATCGGCACATCGTCCGGGAAGTTCGTGCGGGCCAGGATCGCCTCGGCGGCACCCGACTGGAACAGACGCATGAGGTCGTCGGTGAGGCTCAGGTAGAAGCGGCTCTCGCCCGGGTCGCCCTGACGGCCGGAACGACCGCGCAGCTGGTTGTCGATGCGGCGCGACTCGTGGCGCTCGGTGCCGAGCACATAGAGGCCACCGGCCTCGATGACCTTCTCGGCCTCCTCCTCGACGACCTTCTTCATCGCCTCGTAGGTCTCGTCCCAGGCGACCTCGTACTCCTCCGGCGTCTCCACCGGGTCGAGCCCCTTCGCCTTCAGCTCCTGCACCGCGAGGAACTCGGCGTTACCACCGAGCATGATGTCCGTGCCTCGACCGGCCATGTTCGTCGCGACCGTCACGGCACCGAGCCGACCGGCGCGGGCGACGATCTCCGCCTCGCGCGCGTGGTTCTTCGCGTTGAGGACCTCGTGCTTGACGCCCTTCTTCGCGAGCAGCCGCGACAGGTATTCGCTCTTCTCGACGCTGGTGGTGCCCACGAGCACGGGCTGACCGCTCGCGTGGCGCTCCGCGATGTCCTCGACGACCTGCGCGAACTTCGCCGCCTCGTTCTTGTACACGAGATCCGGCTGGTCCTTGCGGATCATCGGCCTGTTCGTGGGGATCGGGATGACGCCGAGCTTGTACGTCGACATGAACTCGGCGGCCTCGGTCTCGGCCGTACCGGTCATGCCGGCGAGCTTGTCGTAGAGGCGGAAGTAGTTCTGCAGCGTGACGGTGGCGAGGGTCTGGTTCTCGGCCTTGACCGGCACGCCCTCCTTCGCCTCGATCGCCTGGTGGATGCCCTCGTTGTAGCGGCGGCCGACGAGGATACGGCCGGTGTGCTCGTCGACGATCATGACCTCGTCGTTCATGACGACGTAGTCGGTGTCCTTCTTGAAGAGCGCGAGCGCCTTGATGGAGTTGTTCAGGAACGAGATCAGCGGCGTGTTGGCCGACTCGTAGAGGTTGTCGATGCCGAGGTAGTCCTCGACCTTCTCGATGCCGGGCTCCAGGACGCCGACGGTGCGCTTCTTCTCGTCGACCTCGTAGTCCTCGCCGGCGACGAGCGTGCGCGCGATCTTGGCGAACTCGGCGAACCAGCGGTTCGCCTCACCGGACGACGGCCCGGAGATGATCAGAGGCGTGCGCGCCTCGTCGATGAGGATGGAGTCCACCTCGTCGACGATCGCGAAGAAGTGCTCGCGCTGGACGAGGTCCTCCTTACGCCAGGCCATGTTGTCGCGGAGGTAGTCGAAGCCGAACTCGTTGTTCGTCCCGTAGGTGATGTCGGCGGCGTACTGCTCGCGGCGCACGGCGGGCGTCTGCCCGGACACGATGATGCCCGTCGTCATGCCGAGCGCGCGGTAGACACGACCCATGAGCTCCGCCTGGTAGCTCGCGAGGAAGTCGTTCACGGTGATGACGTGCACGCCCTCGCCCGCGATCGCGTTCAGGTAGGCGGGGAAGGTCGCGACGAGGGTCTTGCCCTCACCGGTCTTCATCTCCGCGATGTTGCCGAGGTGCAGGGCCGCGCCACCCATGATCTGCACGTCGTACGCGCGCATGCCGAGCGTCCGCTTCGCGGCTTCGCGCACCGCGGCGAACGCCTCCGGCATGAGCTGGTCGAGCGTCTCGCCCTTCTCGTACCGGGCGCGCAGCTCGGCGGTCTCGTTGCGCAGCTCGTCGTCCGTGAGCTGGGAGATGTCCTCCTCGAGGGCGTTCACCGCCTTCACCACCTGGTTCAGACGGCGGATGATCCGCCCCTCACCTGCACGCAGCAGCTTCTCAAGAGGATTCGCCACGGATGTCATCTCCCTGTCATTGGGTCATTCGCCGGTCGTCGCGAGGCGAGCGACAGGCATGCTTTGCCATGTTACCGGGCTGTGACCTCCACGTCGCCTGCAAGGGCGGCCGCCGCGCCGCGTCAGGGAAATTGCCGGGTATGCATATACTCGGCACTGCTTTCCATCCACCATCCTCGGGAGACCGGTCATGTCCGTACGCCAGAGCCTGCTCGCCATCCTCGATCAGGGCCCCTGTTACGGCTACCAGCTGCGCCACGAGTTCGACCGCCGGACCGGGTCGACCTGGCCCCTCAACGTCGGCCAGATCTACAACACCCTGGAGCGACTCGAGCGCGACGGCCTCGTCCAGCGCGGGGAGGCCGACGACCACGGCCATGTCTACTGGCACATCACCGCAGCGGGCTCGGCCGAGGCGGCGCGCTGGCTCGCCGCCCCGGTGCTCCGCGCTCCGGCGACGCGCGAGGAGCTCGCCGTGAAACTCGCGGTCGCCGCCACGCTGCCCGGAGTGGATGCCGCGACCATCCTCCGCAGCCAGCGGGACGCCTCACAGCAGCGGCTGGACGAGCTGCGCCGCACGCCCTCCCCCGGGCTCGCGGCGGGCAGCCCCGAGGACCTCGCGTGGTCGCTCGTCCTCGACTCCCTCATCTGCGCGGCGGAAGCCGAGCTCCGCTGGCTCGATCAGGCGGAGGCGCGGCTCGCGCAGCACCCGCACCCCGAGATGGCGCTGGAACTGACCACCGAACGGCCCAAGAGGGGACGTCCGGCGAAGGCGACGCCGTTGGCCGTCGGCGGCGAGGACGCCGTCGCGGTGCCCGCCTGAGCTCCGCGGCGGGCCGTTCGCCTGAAGCGGATGCTCAGCCCGCGCGGGTGCCGGGGAAACTAGGATCGGCACATGGCTGGATTTTGGGGTAGACGCAAACGCGAACAGGAAGAAC
This sequence comes from Microbacterium meiriae, assembly GCF_040685015.1. NCBI lineage: Bacteria > Bacillati > Actinomycetota > Actinomycetes > Micrococcales > Microbacteriaceae > Microbacterium > Microbacterium meiriae. Next base: position 1,028,457 of record NZ_JBFBHD010000002.1, read on the forward strand.
TCGCCGCGCAGGACGCGGACCTCGCCCGACGCGCGGAGCAGGCACTCGTCGCCGCCGACGAGCGGATCCGCACCACCTCCGACGAGCTCGTCTTCGCGGAGGCCGAGCTCGGCGAGTCCCTGACGTCCGACCTCAAGGCCGCGCTGCTGTCGGTCCGGACGCACCTGCGGGAGGCGTTCCAGCTCCACCAGCTCAACCACGACGAGATCCCGGACACCGATGAGGAACTGCGCACGCGGAACGCGCGGATCCTGCAGCTCTGCGACTGGGCCCAGGACCTGCTCGACGAGAAGACCACCGTGCTCGCGGAGTCGGTCGCGAAGGTGCGGCGAGCGCCCGAGATCATCGCGCAGGTGCGCGCCGACGCGGAGGCTCTGAGCGCCCGCATCCCGCAGACGGACGAGACCGTGTCCCGGCTGTCCGCCCGCTACTCCGACTCCGCCATGCATCAGATCACCGCGAGCGCCGCCGAGGCGGAGCAGCTGATCCGCTTCGCCACCCACAGCGCCGACATCTCGGAGCGCCGCCGTGCCGCGAAGCAGAACGAGGAGGCGAACCTCGCACTGGAGACGGCCACCGAGGCGACGCGCCGCGCCGGCGCCCTGCTCGATGCCGTCGAGGACTTCGAGATCGAGGCGCTGCGCGCCGAGTCGACGCTGGCCGAGGTCATCGCCGACTCCCGCAACGACCTCATCGCCGCGCGGACCGCTCCTTCCACGCCCGCCGTGGCGGAAGCCGTCGCGCGGCTGCAGGCGGCTCTGGCCGCGCTCACCCCCTCCGGGCAGCCCAACGACCCGTTCGCCGAGCTCTCCCAGCTGCGCGAAGCGAACGCGGGCCTCGACCAGGCCATCGCCACGGCGCGACACCGGGCCGAGAACCCCCTGCCGTCCATCGCACAGGTGCAGCACGCGATGGACGACGCCGACCGGCAGCTCGGCGTCGCTCGCGGCCTCATCGCCGGCCACCGCGGATGGATCGGCGCCGACGCCCGCACCCGTCTGGCCGAGGCCGAGCGGCTCCGGGTCGACCTGCCGGCTCTCCTGCCCGCCGAGGAGACGCGCGAGGCGGCCCTGGCGCAGGCCCGCAGGGTGGCCCACCTCGCCGCGGAAGCTCTCCAGCTCGCACAGCGGGACATCGACTCCTCGCGCCCGCAGGACCAGGACTGGGGCGGGGGCTGGGGCGGCGGTCCCCGTCGCGGCGGCGGCATGGGCGGCGGCGACCTCGCCTCCGGTATCCTCGGCGGGCTCGTCATCGGCAGCCTCCTGGACGGCATCTTCGACTGACGCCCCCCGAGCTTCACACGGGAACGGCCCGATCCCCGCAGGGATCGGGCCGTTCTCGGTCCTGTCAGGAGGCGAGCGCCTCAGCGGGCGGAGCCTGCGTGCTGAGGGCGATGACACCGTAGTCCCAGCCCTTGCGGCGGTAGACCACGCTCGGGTGGTCGGTGCGCGCATCGACGAAGAGGAAGAAGTCGTGCCCGACGAGCTCCATCCGGTCGACGGCCTCCTCCACCGTCATCCACTCCGCCTCGAAGCTCTTCGTGCGGATGACGACCGGGGAGTAGTCCTCCTCCTCCTCGCTCTGCACGGGGATGCTCCCCGTCGCCACGGCGTGCAGCACCTCGGCGGAGGCGGGCTGCACGTCGATGCCCTCGAGCGAACCGCTGCCCTTCTCGAAGTGCGGGCCTCGCGGATGCTGTCGTCCGTCGACGCGCTTCTCCTTCGCGCGGCGCAGCTGCTCGGTCATCTTGTCGATCGCGAGGTCGAGCGCCACGAACTTGTCGCCGTCGACCGCTTCGGCACGGACCACGGGGCCCTTCCCGACGAGCGTCAACTCGACCGTCTCGTCCGGGACCCGACCGTTGCGGTAGACCCGGTGCGTGACCTTCACGTCCAGGCGTTGCGCCTTGGCGGCGAGTGTCTGGATCTTGGCGATCTTCTCTTCGACGACGGTGCGGAAGCGATCGGTGATGCCCACTCCGACGCCCACGATGCTCGTTTCCATTGCTGCCTCCTTGTCCCGGTCCACCCGGCCAAGGGCGGACCGTGGTCGCCTTGTGACACCCCACCGTAGTCCGACCCGCGGCCGATGTCACGGCCCGAGGCCCTGTGTCTCCGGTGAGTCTGCAATGAACCTCATCCGGATCGGGCCGACATCGGCGTGGCGGCGAGCGCGACGACCCCGGCGACGACGAATCCGGCGGCGACGAGGGCGCGGCTGGCCTCGTCGAGCGTGGCCCCCGTGGTCACGACGTCGTCCACCACGATCGCGGGTGCGCCGAGCCCTCGTCGGCGTGCGCGCATCGCGCCCCGGAGATTGTCGGCCCTCGCGACGGCAGACAGCTCGCGCTGGTCCCGCACCTGACGGGTGAGAGCGAGGACGCGCTGCGGCTCCGCACCGGCGGACCGGACGAGGAGCTCAGGCACGCGGTAGCCGCGCCGACGGAAGGCTGCCCGCGAGGTAGGGACGGGGATCACCCAGACTCCCGGTCCGACAGCAGGGAGGAGGACGGCGGAGAGGGCGGCGCCCAGCGGTCGTCCCAACGCGGTCTGCCCCGCTCCTTTCAGACGCCGGATGCAGGAAGCGGCCGGACCGTCCAGGTCGAGGGCGGCGCGGACCCGCAACCCGCCCGGGGTCCGCACGTCGCGCGGCCTCGCGGTGAGCGCGACCCGGCAGCTGTCGCAGAGCACGATGCCGGGCCGGTCGCATCCGGCACAACTCGCCGCGAGCAGCAGCGCCCCGGTCTCCGCGGCGAGCGCGCCCACCCGTGTCGTGAACCCCATGTCGAGATCCTGCCGTCAGGCGCGTGCCCCCGAGAGCCATCCCCTTGTGGCGGGACTCGATCGGCGCCGAGGCCGTTCCGTGCAGGAGAGGTCATTCGCCGGTTCGTGTGGCCAGGACGGAGACGCCTTCCGTCACCTCCCGCCACGCCGATCCCGCGTGCGCGAACAGCTGCCCCGAGGTGTCCAGGATGCGCACACCCGCCGGAGTGCGGGCACCGGCGATCGACGCCGCATTGCTGGGTGCACTCTCGGCCGAGCCCGGTCCGCCGACCGGCTGCACGATCAGACGGGGCGTCGTGGAGTCTGTGAGCACGGCCAGCCGATCGGGCCCCAGCCAGACGAGCCCCGTCGACGGCTCGGTGAGCTGGAGCAGCTGTCGCACCTCACCGAGCTCTGTGGGCACACCGGCGCCGTCCCGGACGACCGCCGCGACGACCACCCAGAGCTGGCCGCCGACCCGGACGACAGCCGCGAGCCTGGCGCCGTCGGCGGCGACCCGCAGATCGGAGATGGACGAGGCGTTCGGCCACGCGCCGGCGACCTCGTGTCCGACCACATCGGGGCCGACGGCGAGCACCGCCTGCGGGGCTGACGCGGGCACCGACCACACGTAGCCGTAGGGGTCGAGGGACGGCTGCACGAGGCCGGACCGGGCATCCAGCTCGTTGCGTCCGTTCTCGGTCGCGAGGTACACGTGGCCGTCGTCGAGCTGCAGCGCTGCGGTCGCGTCGTCCGCGGCCACGTCGATCGCCTCGATCGGCTGCGTGACCGCCTGGATCTGCGCGCTGATCCCGGGGATCGACGCGATCTCGTCACCGACGATGCGACCGAACCTGCCGTCCTTCAGCACGAGCGTCCCCGGCTCCGACGGGGTGCTGATGACATCGACGACCCCCGCGTCGAGCGCGCGGCCGTCGACGCTGAAACGCACCTGCGTGACGTTCACGCCCGCGGCCTTCAGCGTGGCCTGCAGCTGGGTGCGCATCCGGGCCAGCGTGGTCTCGTCCAGGCTCGCCGCGGGTCGGGTCAGCGCCACCTCGGCCGCCTGCCCCGTGATGAGCACCGCGTCCTGTGCCAGTTGGACGTCGGCGGGGAACGCCGTCTGCACGGCCGGATCGAGCCACTCCGCCGGAGTACCGCTGACGAGGGCCTGCGTCACGGTCGTCGCCGGGCTCTGGCGTCGCGGGAACCACCGCATATCCGGGACGAGTCGGGACCAGCGCGCGTCGAACCACTGCAGCGAGTACCCCTCGAACACATTCGGGAACCGGCTCTGGTCGATCACCACGCCGTCGGGCGCCTCGGTGATCCGCCACTCGCCGTCCTCCCCCCTCGCGAGCGCGAACGGCACGCTCGAGTCGCCGGGGGCACCGCTGTACGCCCCGGAGTCGTCCACGCTGGCGACCAGCTCGAGGAGGACCTGCACCTCGGCCTCCTCAGCGTCCTCCACCTGGTCGTCGGGGACGTTCGAGCTGAGGGTGCGGGCCTCGGGACCAGCGTCGATGGAGACCCCCGCCGATGGTCGCCAGCTGCGCTGCAGAGAAGGCGCCAGGAACTCCCGAGCCGTCGCCCAGTTGTCCGATGTCGTGATGCCGGCTTCGAGGAACCCCTCGACGATCTCCTCGGGGCCCGCCCCCGCGACGGGACCGGAAGCCACGGGGAGCACGTCGACGTCGTCCGGGGACTCCCCCAGCTGGAGACCGACCGCGACGTCGCCGCTCGTCGGCAGGCCGGCGCACGCGGGAAGCAGCAGCGCGACCAGCGCCAGTGCGGCGCCACGGACGAATCGGCTCCTCGCGCGCGGGCTCATGACTGGTCCTTCCCGTCGAGCAGATCGGAATAGGTCTCGGCGATCGAGATCGGCTGCGTCGCGTCGCCGAGTTCTGTGAGGGGCTCCTGCGGCTCCACCGAGATCGGGCTCGGGCCGTCCAGCACCCGGTCGTGGCGGGGAATGGTCAGCACGAAGTGCGAGCCCACCCCCAGCTCCGACCACACGGCGAGGGTGCCGCCGTGCAGGGTGGCGTCGCCGAGGGCGATCGACAGGCCGAGCCCCGTGCCCCCGATGGTGCGCTGCCGCGACGGGTCGGCGCGCCAGAAGCGATCGAACACGCGTTCCGCGTCTCCGGGGTCCATCCCGAGCCCGAAGTCGCGCACGCCCGCGGCCACCGCGTGCTGGTTGCTGTCGACCGTGACGACGACCGGACGCCCTTCTCCGTGCTCGATCGCGTTGCCGATCAGGTTCCGCAGCACGCGCCGCACACGACGCGGGTCCATATCCACCGGCGAGTAGCCGCCGGGCGCCACCAAGCGGATCTCCGTGCCATGCCCTTCCGCAAGAGGTCGCATCTGCTCGATGATGTCCTCTGCGAGTTGGGCGAGACTCGTCGCCTCCAGCTCGAGCTGCACGGACCCCGCGTCGTACCGACTGATCTCCAACAGGTCGGCCAGCAGCGTGTCGAACCGCTGCACCTGCGCGTGCAGGAGCTCGGCGGTGCGGGCGGTCGTGGGGTCGAACTCGTCGCGCTGGTCGTTGAGCATGTCGGCGGCGAGGCGGATCGTCGTCAGCGGGGTCCTGAGCTCGTGTGAGACGTCGGACACGAAGCGCTGCTGCACCATGGAGAGCTCGCCGAGCTCCTTGATCTGCGCCTCGATGCTGTCGGCCATGGCATTGAAGGAGCGCCCCAGCGTCGCGAGCTCGTCCTCGCCGTGCACCTCCAGCCGCACGCCGAGATCGCCCGCCGCGAGCCGCGCACTCGTCTCGGCCGCCTGGACGATCGGGGTGGACACGGTCCGCAGCACGATCCAGGAGATGGCCGCGACGATGGCCACCAGCCCGATGCCGGCGATCCAGAGGGTGCGCTGCACGAACACGAGGGTCTGGTCGGCGTCGGCGAGGTCGTAGGCGAAGTAGATCTCGAAGGTCCCGGCCTGCGGCACCTGGAGCTGCTGCCCCACGACGATGCCCGGCACGACGCCGCCGTCCTCCGTGGGCAGGGCGACGGACTGCCACGCCTGCCGGTCGTCGAACTCGCGGACCCTGGCCTGCAGCTCGGGGCTCAGCAGATCCGGCGTGAGCCCGGCGGTGAAGCCGTTGAGCCGGACCGTCCCCGAGCCGTCCTGGATCTTGAAGCCGGCGAGCAGGTCGGCGCTCGACGTGCGCGAGAGGGTGTCGGGGATGCCGTTCCACAGATCGGTGAGCGCGGCGGGGTCATCGCCCACCTCCGCCACGTCCAGGAGGGACTGCGCCTGGTCCACCGCGCGCCGTGCGTCCTCCAGGGCCACATTCTTCCGCGACACGAAGAGGTCGTTCTGGATGACCAGCGCCATCGTGACGCACGTGATGAGGATCGCCAGCGACGTGGCGACGAGGGTGATCGCGAGGGTGCGGAACCGGAGCGAGCGCCGCCACAGCGCCGCCAGCACGTCCGGCCAGCCGCGCCAGTCGCGGAGGACGGCGACGGCCGTGGTCGCAGTCGTCGCGGCCATGGGGTCCCTAGGTGACGCTGCCGGCGCGGTAGCCGACGCCGCGGACCGTCATGACGATCTTGGGGTTGTCCGGGTCGAGCTCGACCTTCGCCCGCAGCCGCTGCACGTGCACGTTCACGAGCCGGGTGTCCGCCTTGTAGTGGTAGCCCCAGACCTGTTCGAGGAGCATCTCGCGGGAGAACACCTGCTGCGGCTTGGAGGCGAGGGCCACGAGAAGCTGGAACTCGAGCGGCGTGAGGGCGATCGGGGTCGTCCCGCGGCGCACCTCGTGCGCGTCCACGTCGACGGTGAGGTCGCCGATCCGCAGCTGCTCGCTGGAGGCCTGCGGCGTCGGGCGCAGCCGGGTGCGGATGCGGGCCACGAGCTCCTTCGGGTTGAACGGCTTGACCATGTAGTCGTCGGCGCCGACCTCGAGGCCGCGGACGACGTCCGCCGTGTCGCTGCGCGCCGTCAGCATGATGATCGGCACACCCGACTCGGCGCGGATGCGCGTGCAGATCTCGATGCCGTCCATTCCGGGGAGCATCAGGTCCAGGAGCACCAGGTCGGGGCGCTGCGCGCGCCACTCGTCGACCGCGCGCGCACCGTCCGCGCAGAACACCGGCTCGAATCCCTCGGTGCGCAGCACGATGCCGATCATCTCGGCGAGCGCGGTGTCGTCGTCGACCACAAGGATGCGTGAGGTCATAACTGTTACCTTATGGCACCGAGTCCCGCCCTCCGCAGGTCTGCGCCTCAGTGCCCGGATATGACACGATGGGAGCGCACGACGGAGGGAGGCCCGTGAGCGGCCAGACGTGGACCCCAGCTCCCCGGAAGGGCATCATCCCCCTTCATCCGCTGACGTTCGGCATGCTGCTGGGCAAGGCCTTCGCGGCGCTGCGGCACAACCCGAAGGTCCTGTTCGGGTTCGCCGTCGTCATCCAGCTCATCGTCGTCGTCGCCACCGCCGGGGTGATGGGGCTCGTCCTGTTCTCGACGTTCTCCCGGCTGGAGACGGTCTCCCCCTCCTCCCCCGACTTCGAGGCCGTGTTCGCCGGCACGATCGCCATCAACCTCATCGCCGGCCTCGTCGTCGGGCTCGCCTCCGTCGCGTTCACCGCGATCATGCAGGGGGTGGTGGCCGCCGAGGTCGGCTACGCGACGGTCGGCGTCAAGGCCACGCTGCGGATGCTGTGGCGCCGCATGGCCCCGGCGTTCTGGCGGCTCGCCGGCTTCGCGTCCCTCTCCGTGCTCGCGCTCTTCGGCGGCCTCGCGATCGTCGCGGCCGTCATCGCCGCTCTCATCGCCGGCGGTCTCGGGGCCACCCCGGAGATGATCGGCATCGTCGTGCTCGTCGTGGTGCTCCTGGCCCTGGCGGCGATCCCGCTCACGGTCTGGCTGTCGACCAAGCTGCTGCTCGTCCCGTCGATCCTCGTGCTGGAGCGGGCCCGCTTCCGGGAGGCGTTCGTGCGGTCGTGGCGCCTGACCCGCGGCCGGTTCTGGGTCGCGTTCGGCGTGACCTTCCTCATCAGCCTCATCATGGGCCTGGCGATGCAGGTGGTCAGCATCCCGACCGCCATGTTCTCCTCGTTCCTCGGGACGGTCATCGCCCCGACCGGGTCCAGCGAGCCGAGCGCCGTCATCGCGTACGTCTTCGCCCTCCTCGCCCCGCAGGTGCTGCTGCTGATCCTGCAGGCGATCACCATCGTCGTGCAGAGCACCGGCGGCGTGCTCGTCTACCTCGACTGCCGGATGCGCTACGAGGGACTCGACCAGACGCTCCTCTCCCACGTGGAGCGCCGCGACCTCGGTGTGCCCGAAGACCAGCTCGGCGACCCGTTCGCGATCGATCCCGCCCGTGCGGTCACCAGCGCTCCCCCGCCCCGGCAGGTGCCGGAGCACGTGATGATGTCCCAGGGCTACGGCTCCCCGGCGTACGGCGGGCCCCCCGTGGCGCCGATGCCGTTCCCGGGGGCGGCGGGTCCTCTCCCGACCTCTCCCGCGCCGACCGCGTTCGCCCCTCCGCCGCCGCCCGCACCGGCCCCTCCCGCCCCGCCGTCCGCCGAGGACGCAGCCGGATGGACGGCGCCGGGCAGCACCCCGCCGTCATGATGCGACGGTTCGACGACGTCTTCGTCCCGGACGGGGACGAAGCGCGACGCTGGGCCGAGGAGGAGCTGTCCAATCCGCGGTACGCGGACGCGAAGCCCACGTGGTTCGACCTCCTCGCCCGCGACGTGATGCGCTTCCTCGCCGATCTCTTCAGCGGGGAGAACGGGGCGAGCGTCGGCCCGGCCGCACTCATCGTGGTCACGGTGCTCATCGCCGCGGCTCTGGTCACCGCGCTGATCGTGTGGGGACGCCCCCGACGCTCGAGAGCGATCCGGCGCGCGCACGGCGACCTCCTCGGCGCCGCCGACGACCGCAGCGCGGCACAGCTCCGCGCCGACGCCGAGCGCAGCGCACGCCAGAGCGATTGGGACGCCGCGGTCGTGCTCCACTACCGCGCGATCGCCCGCAGCCTGCTCGAGCGCGACCTCATCGATCCGGCGCCCGGAGCGACGGCGCAGTCCCTCGCCCGGTCCGCGAGCGCGGTCTTCACCGACGAGGCGGACGCCCTGCGGCGGGCCGCCGCGTCCTTCGACGACGTGCGCTACCTACGGCATCCCGCCACGGAGGACGACTACCGGCACCTCGCCGCGACGGACGAGCGCCTCCGCGCCCACCGCCCCGAGGGGGTGCCCGCGTGACGACGATCGCATCGGACGAGATCGCCGTCGACACCACCGCCGAGCGCCCGCGGCGTCGGACCGCCTCTCTCCTCGGGTGGCTCCTCGTCGCGGCGCTCGTGGTCGCGGTCGCCCTCGCAGCCTCCCAACTCGCGGCAAGCGGCCCCGGCGCGCGGGGCACCCTCGATCCGGAGAGCCGGTCCGGCACCGGCGCCCTGGCCCTGGCCGAGCTGCTGCGGGACCAGGGAGTCGAGGTCGAGGTCGTCCGCTCGCGGGCCGCGGCAGCCGCCGCCCTCGACGAGGACACCACGCTGGCCCTGACCAACCCCTACACGCTCTCCGACGACGCCCTGGCGGATCTCCTCGCGCCGGCCGACCGCGTCGTCATCCTCTCCACAGGCACGCATCTGCTGGCCGAACTCGCGATCGGCGAGAACGCGTCGGGTTCGGCCGCGCCGAGAACAGCCACCTGCGCGGTCCCCGAGTTCGCCGAAGTCGGCGCCATCCGCCCTGATCGGCTCTTCTCCCCCGCAGACGACGTGACCGGGTGCTTCGGCGAGGACGATGCCGCGGCCGTGCTCGTCGACGAGAGGGACGGTTACCGCGCGGTGGTCGAGGGTGTGAAGCTGTTCAGCAACGCGGCCCTCGCCGAGGACGGCAACGCCGCGCTCGGACTCGCCCTGCTCGGGCAGACCGACCGGGTCGTCTGGTACGTCCCGTCGTTCGAGGACACCGACATCGAAGGCACCACCCCCGACACGCTCGGGAGCCTCACCCCGGACTGGGTCACCCCGGCGATCCTGCTGCTGCTCGCCGCGGGCCTGGCCGTCGCGCTCGCCCGCGGCCGACGTTTCGGCCCGCTCGTGGCCGAGACCCTTCCGGTGACCGTCCGCGCGTCAGAGACGATGCACGGACGCGCGCGGCTGACGGCCAGGGCCGCGGACGCCCCGCACGCCGCGGACGCACTGCGGGAGGGCACTCGTAGGCGACTGGCCCGACGACTCGGGTTGGCTGTGCACGCGGACGCGGACGAGATCGCCGACGCCGCCGCCGACCGTCTCCGGATCCCGCGCGGCACGCTGCAGAGCCTGCTGGCGGGACCTCCGCCCACCGACGACGCCGCCCTCGTCGCGCTCGCCCGTCGCCTCGACGAGCTCGAGACCGCCGTGGAGACGAGCGCGCAGTCCCCGCGGAGCGGCACATGACCATCCGTCCGCCCCACACCCCTTTCCCGACCGAAGCCGAGGAGACCCCGTGACCGACGAGAACAGTCCCGCCGACGACGCCGCGCTGCGACAGGCCATGCACCGCGTCCGCACCGAGGTCGACAAGGCGGTGGTCGGCCAGGCCGGCACGGTCACCGGCCTGCTCGTGTCGCTCCTGGCGCGCGGCCATGTGCTGCTGGAGGGTGTTCCCGGCGTGGCGAAGACCCTGGTCGTGCGGTCGTTCGCCCGGGCTCTCGGGCTCGACACCAAACGCGTCCAGTTCACGCCCGACCTGATGCCCGGCGACGTCACGGGGTCCCTCGTCTACGACGCCAGGACCGGGGAGTTCGACTTCCGCGCGGGCCCCGTGTTCACGCACATCCTGCTCGCGGACGAGATCAACCGCACGCCCCCGAAGACCCAGGCGGCGCTCCTGGAGGCGATGGAGGAGCGACAGGTCTCCGCGGACGGCGTCAGTCGCGCGCTGCCCGACCCGTTCCTCGTCGCCGCGACGCAGAACCCCGTCGAGCACGAGGGGACCTACTCTCTGCCCGAAGCCCAACTCGACCGCTTCCTGATGAAACTCGTCGTCGGCATGCCGGAGCGCGACGCCGAGGTGTCCGTGCTCCGGCGCCATGCCCAGGGCTTCTCGCCGCGCGACCTCACGGGTGTGGAGGCCGTGATCGGCGCCGACGAGATCCGCGCCGCCCAGCGGGCCGCCGCCCGGGTCGAGGTGACCGACGACGTACTCGGCTACGTGGTCGACCTGGCCCGCGCGACCCGCCACTCCCCCTCCGTCAAGCTCGGGGCGAGCCCCCGCGCCTCGACGGGACTGCTCGCCGCGGCCAAGGCCTGGGCCTGGCTCAACGCCTCCACCGCCGTGACGCCGGACCACGTGCAGACGATGCTCGTCCCGGTCTGGCGGCATCGTCTCCAGCTCCGTCCTGACGCGCAGATGGAGGGCGTGTCGGCGGACGCCGTGCTGACATCCGTGGTGCAGCAGACCCGGGTGCCGATCTAGGTGTTCGTCTCGGGCCGTCTCGCCGTCGCCCTCGCCGTCGGCATCGTGCCGCTGGTCCTCACCGGGCTGGCGGGGTTTCCGCCGTATGCGGTGCTGGGCGGGTGGATCGGGCTGTGCCTCCTCCTCGTGGCCGTCGACGTCGTCCTGGCCGGCGACCCGCGCGCGGCGACCGTCACCCGTCGCGTCCCGTCGCGCGCCCGGCTCGGCGAGCAGGTGCCGGTCAGCGTGGCGGTGCAGAACCGGGGGACGCGGACGCTCGACGTCCTGCTCCGCGACGCGTGGCAGCCCACCGCGGGAGCGCCGTCGGAACGGCAGCACCTGCGCATTCCGCCCGGGGAACGGCGGCGCGTGGACATCCCCCTCCGCCCGAGACGCCGTGGCGAGCTCGTCAGCGCCTTCGTCGTGCTTCGTTCCCGCGGTCCCCTGGGGCTCGCCGGCCGACAGGCACTGCACCCCGTCCGTGGCGCGATCCGTGTGCTGCCCGCCTTCTCCTCGCGCAAGCATCTGCCTTCGCGGCTGGCGCGGCTGCGGGAGCTCGATGGGAACACCAGCATCCAGGTCCGGGGACAGGGCACCGAGTTCGACTCTTTGCGGGAGTACGTGCGAGGGGACGACGTCCGCTCCATCGACTGGCGGGCGACGGCACGAGCGGGGACGACGATGCTGCGCACCTGGCGCCCCGAGCGCGACCGGCATGTGGTCCTCATCGTCGATACCGGGCGCACGGCCGCAGCCCGGGTGGGCGACGGCACACGACTCGACGCGGCGCTGGAGGCCGCGCTCCTGCTCTCCGCGCTCGCGGCACGGGCAGGCGACCACGTGCACCTGCTCATGCACGACAGGGTGACCAGGGCACGGGTGACCGGGGTGGACGGCGCGGCGCTCCTGCCGGCTCTCACCGACGCCATGGCTCCGGTGCACGCCCGCCTCGTCGACACCGATTGGCATGGGGCCTTCGCGGCGGTGCGGACGCTGACCACGCGTCCTTCTCTTCTCGTCGTGCTCACGGCGCAGGACGCCGCCGAGTCGGCACGGGGCTTCCTCGGTGCCTTCCCTGACGCCTCACGGGCCATGACGGTGCTGGTCGGTTCGGTCACGGACGACGGCATCGCCGCCCTCACCCGCGCGCGGGAGTCCCGGGAGGACGTTTATCTCGCCGCCGCCGCCGAGCGCACGCTCCGGGACGCCGAGAACGTCGCGGACGCGATCCGCCGCGCCGGTGGCGAAGCCATCGCCGCGGACCCCGAGGACCTCCCGCCGCGGATCGCCGACCGCTACCTCGAGCTCAAGGCGGCGGGGCGGCTCTGACGGCGGTCGCCGTGCCTCAGCCCGCCACGAGCCGCGGCGTGCCGGACTCGTACTCGACGAGGTCACCGGTCTCGCCGCGGCGATAGGCGCGCCTGCCGATCACGAGCGTGTAGATGAGGAAGACCGCGAGGGCCGCGGCACCGATGCCGATCTTGACCGGCCAGGGCAGTGCCCATCCGGTGACGAACCCCTCGACCAGCCCGGAGAGGAAGAGCGCGAACACGAGCCCGAGGGCGACGGTGGCCAGCGCCCTGCCCTCCTCCGCGAGCGCCTCGCCGCGGGTGCGGTGGCCCGGCGCGACCCAGGCCCAGAACATGTGCAGGCCGGCGGCCGCGGCGACGAAGATGCACGTCATCTCCAGCATCCCGTGGGGAAGGATGTACAGGACCATGAGGTCGGCCTTGTCGTGGATCGCCATGATCGCCCCCGACGTGCCCAGCCCCATGGCGTTCTGCACGAGCATGTAGACGGGCCAGATGCCGGTCACCCCGAACAGCACGCACTGCATCGCTATCCAGGCATTGTTCGTCCAGACCATCCCCATGAACACCGCTGCGGGGTTCTCGGTGTAGTAGCCGGTGAAGCTCTCGTCGGCGTACTGCTCCAAGGCGTCCGGTGGACCGAGCGTGGCGACGAGCGCCGGGTCACCGGCGATCCACGCGGCCGTGCCGACGGCGACCGCCACGAAGGCGAGCGCGATGACCAGGGTCGTCCGACGCAGGCGGTAGAGCGCCGCGGGGAGCTGGAGGCGGAAGAACCGCGACGTCTGGGTGAGGATGCTGTCCGCGGCCCCCGTGAGCCGGAGCCGCGCACGCACGAGGATCGTGGAGAGGTAGGCGCCCTGCGGGGACTCCCCGACCGACGTCTTCAGTTCCGCGAGGTCGGCCGATGCGGCACGGTAGCGCACGATGAGCTCGTCGACACCGGCACCGTCCAGGCGGGCACGGCTGAGGGTGTCCAGCCGTTCCCATTCGGACCGGCGCGCATCGGTGAGGGCATCGGCATCCACCTGATTTACTGTACTCATGTCCGCGCAGATCGACGTCTCCGACGAGGTGCTCTCCGGCGAGGCGGTCGCGATCGACGTCCAGCCGGTGGGGTTCCTCCTCCGGGCGGCCGGCGCCGTCATCGACATGCTGCTGGGCTACGCCGTCTTCGTCGGGTCGATCTTCCTTCGCATCTGGCTTCTCGACATCGGCGTGCTCGACACCGCCACCGACCGCATCGCCCTCGTGGCCTCCCTCGTCATCAGCTTCGTGATCCTGCCGATCACGATGGAGGTGGCGCTGAAGGGACGCAGCCTCGGAAAGCTCGCCGTCGGCGGCAGGATCGTACGGATGGACGGCGGAGCGGCCGGGTTCCGCCACGCGTTCATCCGCGCCCTGCTCGGCGTCCTCGAGATCTATCTCACCTTCGGCGGCCTCGCCGTCCTGGTCGGGGCCTTCACGGCGCGTTCCCAGCGCCTCGGCGACCTGGTCGCCGGCACGTACAGCCAGCGGGTACGCACCCCGCAGCTGGTCACGCTCGCCCCGACGCTGCCTCCGGCGCTGACGGCATGGGCGCAGGTCGCCGACGTGGCGCGGCTTCCTGATCGGCTCGCCCGCCGCATCTCCCAATTCCTCGTGAGCGCCCCGCGCATGCTCCCGGCTGCTCGGGAACGCGTGGCCCGCGACCTGCTCGCCGAGGCCGCACCCTTCCTCTCCCCCGTACCGGCGGCGCCGCCCGAGCTCGTGCTGGTCGGCGTCACCGTCCTCCGCCGCGAGCGCGAACGCCGCGCGCTGGACAACGCGGATCGACGTGCGGAGCGACTGACGGGTCGCCGTCTGGGCGCCTGACCACCTCGCCGGTCGCGTCGGTCAGGCGCGCAGGGCCTCGTGGCGGACGACCAGCCATCCCGCAGGGACGGAGAGGCGGTCCGCATGCGGCGCACAGAGGTCGTGCGCCTGCGGATCGTTCGCCGCACCGAGCGGCCCGAGCGCGGCCATCTGATCCCCGTAGTCATACGTGAGGGTGGCCACGGCCTCGCGCGCGCAGCCGACCTTCGAGCACAGTCGTCCGTCCATCTCCGTCAGCGTACGGCGCCTCCCGGCGGCGGCGGGGCTGCCGCGCCGGGAGCCGCCACAGCGCCTAGACTTTTCGGCATGCCCCGTCGCCGTTCCGTCCCCGCCGCCACCGCTCGCCGCGGTGCCAGGCACGGCCGGCACGGTCGTCTCGGACGCAGCGAAGTCGTGAAGCCGCCGCTTGCCCCGTTGGACGGCCGCATCGATCGCTTCGACCTCACCGTGGGCACAGCGGTCGAGTTCCTGCGCGGGACGTGGCCGGAACTCCAGGACGTCCGATTCGAGATCGGTGCGCTGCCGACGTACGACGCCGACGGCGAGGTGCCGCGTTGGCACCTCGACCGCGATCAGCGGAGGATCGTCCTCTTCCGGATCCCGATCGAGCGGCTGCTCCCGCCGGGACACGACGACGCCGCGCATCGACGGATGGCGATCGAGAGTGCCGTCTTCCGTGCGGCGGCGGAGTACGTCGGCCGGGAACCGTGGGATCTCGGCCACGGCCGCTGACCCCGCCCGTCAGGGGTAGACGGTGATCGACGCCTCGACCCCCGGCGACGGCGGGACCGGAAGCACGGCGAGGGCGCCGGGCGCCGTCATCGCGACGGCGGCGTGCACCTCTCCCTCCGGACGGAGCACGTAGGTCGTGTCCGCTGCGACGTCGAGGCCACGGGTCTCCCCCGCCGGGATGACGATCTCCTGCGGCGAGCCCCCGTCGATGGTCGAGAGGGAGACGGTGGTCTCCTCATCGGACGTGTTGGCCAGCTGCAGCCGCGGGGACGGACCGGACGGCACGGCGAAGGCGACCTCCGCGTCGATCTCCGGTGCGGGGGTGACCCACGCGAAATCGGAGTCCGCTCCGAAGCCGTCCTGCTGCCGCACCCCGGCGACGACGGGGGCATCGGCCTCGATCTCCACGGTGTAGGTCCCCGGCTCGAGACCGCTGAGCGAGACCTGCGCGGGCTCGTCGGCGGTGAGCGGCACCGTGAACGCGTCCAGACCGGCACCACCCCCCTCGGCGGTCACACGGACCTCGGCGAGCGCGTCCGCTCCGGGCGCGAGCAGACGCAGCACCGTCATGTCGCCCTGGTCCCCTGCTGCCGCGAAGGCCTGCACGCCGGGGAGCACGACGTGCTGCTGCGGGCCCGACACCGCTTCCTGCTGGTCGGCCCCGACCGGGTCGAGCACCTGCATCAGCGCCGACTGCAGAACGGCGCGGACGGGCGCTCCGACCGCACTCACCTTGACGACGGGGACGTCGTTGCCCGCAGCGATGGACGTCAGCGGCAGTGCCGTCTGCGTGCGCGGCGGGACGATGACCGTCCGTCCGCCGCGGGCCGATCCGTAGACCGCGAGCGTCACGGTCGCGGGGACGTCGGCTGTGTTCGCGAGGAGGACGACGTCCTCGGCTCCGGTGCCCACGGACCCGCCGACGAGCCACGACTCGAGCCGAGGCACTCCGCAGGGTGAGGCGGCGAAGCCGGCGAGGTCCTCCGCGGCGAGAGTCGACGACTCGGCGCCGGCGATGAGCGGTGCTGACCGCCCCACGACGGCTCCGGTGAGCACCGGCACCTCCTGCCCGTCCACGAGGTCAGGCACCGCGAGCCCCGTCTGCGACGGGACGCCGTTCGTGCCTCCCGCTGTGAGCTCGGGAGTCGCCGCCCGGCGCATCTCCGACGGCGCGGCCGTGTTGCGACCGAGCGCGCGGAAGTCGCCGGCGCACACCAGGACGCTGTCTCCGGGGAGCGGGGTCACCCGCTCCTGCGCCGGCTCGTGCGTGACGGTCGGCCAGGGGGCGTGCACGGCGGTCGCGACGCCCAGCACACAGGCGGCGGCGACCACGACGCCGGTGACGACCCGTGCGCTGGTCGCGGCGACGCGGAACGCGCGAGTGCCCGTCATCGGTGGTCCTCCTCGGAGCTGGTGCTTCCCTGGTGGTCGGCGGACGAGACATCCGGCCGGTCCTCCTCGCCGTCCGCCGTCGGGCGGGGGTCTGCACCGTCGTCAGCGGGTTCGGCGTCGGCGATCGGGGCGAGTGCCTCGTCGGCGAGCGCGGGTTCGTCCTGCGGGTCCTCGACGGTACCGACCGGCGGCACGACGGCCGCGTCCGGCACCGAGTCCTCCGCGTGGCGTGGCAGGACCAGAGGTTCCTCCGGCGCCCTGCCGACGATCCTCGACTGCGCTCTGGCGGCCCGACGCGACGCGCGCGTCGGGATGGACAGGAGCAGCGCGGCGAGCACGACGAGGAGCTGCAGCGTCACGACGACCCTGGCGGTCCCCTCCTGCGTCGCGCTCAGCGCTGCCGGCTCCGCCGGCTCGCCCTCGAGGCGCCAGAGGACCCCGCGGTCCGTCGAACCGGCCTGCACGAGGCCCGCCCGCTGGTCGATCGCGGCGACGGAGGCCGTGCGCAGGGTGCGTGCGCGATCCCCTTCGCCCGGTACCTCGGCGAGGAGGACGTAGCTGATCCCCTGCGCGAGGAGCTGCGCCGGCGCGTCGAAGTCGCGGGCGGAGATGAGATCGACGGCGAGGACGGCGAGGTCCGTCCCCTGCGGTTCGACCGCCGTGGAGAGCATCGTCGTCTGCGCTCCCAGGGTCTCGCTCGCGCCGCGCACCACCTCGACGGCGAGACCGCCGTCGTTCTGCGGCGTGAGGATGAGAGTGGAGATCGGACGGTCCCCGGCCGCCTGCGCACGCACGTAGGCGGGCAGCGTGGATTCGGGGCCGTTGGTCAGCGCGGAACGGTCGCCGTGGAACGCGGTGAGGGCGGGGACCGCGCACACCACCAGCGCGAGGGCGGCCAGTCCCGTGGCGGCCACGCGCAGTCGGGGAAGCGTGAGCGCCGTGTCCAGCGTGATCGTCGCCGCGCCGACGACGCCGATCCAGGCGAGGCTCAGACCGGTGCCCGGCCAGAGCGGGACCGCGGTCGCTCCTGCAGAGGCGACGCTGACACCGACGGCGAGGAACGCCGTGGCGAGTCCGCTGAGCGCGACGACCAGCAGGGTGATCCCCGCACGCCACCGGGGCGAGACGGCGGATCCCAGTGCGAGCAGCGCGAGCGGCGCGCACAGCAGCGCCGCCCAGGTGCCGGGAAGGACGGTCGCCCACCCTGCCAGATCGCTCGTGGGGAAGCCACCGGCGATCGCCAGGCGACCGGCGGCGTCGGCGGCCGCCTGCGGCCCGAGCCACGTCCGTCCGGGATCGGCGAGCAGACCGAGGGCCGTGCCGTGGGCGAGCTGCCAGAAGATCAGAGGAGCGAATAGCGCCGCGGTCGGCAGCGGGAGCCAGAGCAGGCGGCCGGCCCCGCGGAACTGCGCCGTTCCCAGCACGATCCCCAGAGCCACGACCCACAGCACCGCGAGCGCCGGAGCGAGGACCGGCGCGCAGGCGACGACCGCCGCCAGGAGCAGGGACGCGCTTCCGGCCGCGCCCCAGGAACGGTGGGCGACCACCGCCGAGTGGAACAGCCACGGGAGCAGCAGGTGGACGAGCACGGCGGAAGGCCGACCGTCCACGAGTGCGGTGAGGAACGTCGGCGCGAGCGCCCACGCGATGCCGGCGAAGATGCGCAGGCCGGCTCGGTCGGTGACGCGGGTCGCGGCGAACCATCCCCCGAGGACGGCGAGCGGCAGTGCGAGGATCCACAGCAGCACCATCGCGAAGGACGGCGCCCCGGGCCACAGCGAGCCCAGCACCGCGACGATCGCGGCGAACGGGTCCGCAGGGCCGACGAGGTCGATGCCGAGCCCGCGCATCCCCCACGCCGCGTCCTGCCACAGCGCGGCGACGGTCTCGCGCAGGGGCAGGAGGCCCCCGCCCCCCAGCGCCGGCCAGGCGAGGAGGCTGGTGAAGGAGGCGATGCTCACGACGAGCGCGGCCAGCACCGCCCAGGCCCCACCCCCGGAGAAGAAGCGGAGCTCGCTGACGGCACCGTGTTCGCTGCCATGACCGTCGTCGAGCCGGCGCCGCAGCTGCGCGGGGGTGACCCGCAACGGGGCGATGCTCGCCCAGGTGGAGGATCGGAACGAGCGGATACGGGCGCGCGATCGCGCCACGGCGCCGAAGCGGATCATCGCGAGGAGAGCCGCGCCCCACTCCGGGGACACCGCCTCGGGCCGCTTGCCGATGAGATGGGTGAGGGAACGCCACAGCGCGAGCGGCAGGAAGGTCAGCCAGTGCAGCGGCACGGCGGCCGCGGGCGCATAGGCGAGGCGCCGATGGAGCTGGGCGAGACGGGTGACGAATGCCCTCCGGGCTCGTCCTGCCGGTAGCGCCGCCGGACCATCCGGGGCCGCGGAGACCCTCGCAGCCGGGGCGAGGACCACACGCCCGCCTCCGAGCCGCGCGCGGACGCCGAGGTCGAGGCCCTCGTCGGCACCGCCGAGGGCGGGGTCCGGCCGCAGCGCGTCGCGCACCTCGCCGCGGATGAGCAGGCCGCGGATGTCCGCCCCGAGGGCGTCGTCCATCCGGTCGTGCTGTCCCTGGTCCAGCTCCCCGGCGGCCAGCTCGACCGAGCGGCCGAAGGTGGTCATGCTCACGCCGAGGGAGACGATCTCGCGCTCGTTGTCGGTGGCCACGAGCTTCGGAGCGACGATCGCCGCGGACGGGGAACGCTCCAACATGCCCGTGAGCCGTTCCAGCGCCCGCGGGTGCGGCGCGGTGTCCTGCGCGAGGATCCAGATCGCCGATCCGTCGAGGACGCGTGGACGCGCCAGCTCGAGGGCCTCGGCGAACGAGGTCGACGACCGCGCCTCGATGATGCCCTCGACGGTGGCGGCGACGGCGTCGCTCTCCCGTGCTGTGGTGGCGTCGCCGCAGATGATCAGCGTGACGGCCGCGGGCGGGAGCGTCTGGGAACGGACGGCGTCGAGCGTGCGGAGGAGCTGGGCGCGGGCGGAGGGGCCGGGGCGCGCGACGATGAGGGCATGAACTCGGGCTGGCATGACGTGGTCAGCCTATGCGGGGCGTCAGTCCAGGAAGCGCACCGCTCCCGGCGCGCCCACGAAGCCGCGCCGTGGAGGCGTCAGCTGGCGCGGCGCTTGAGCTTGCGCCGCTCGCGCTCGGAGAGCCCGCCCCAGATGCCGAAGCGCTCATCGTTGGCCAGCGCGTATTCGAGGCACTCGCCACGCACGTCGCACGCCGTGCAGATGCGCTTGGCATCCCGCGTGGAGCCGCCCTTCTCCGGGAAGAAGGCCTCGGGGTCGGTCTGGGAGCAGAGCGCGTCGCTCTGCCAGGCAAGGGCGTTGTCGTCGTCCGGGTCGGACCGGCGGACCCCGGGAACACCGAGGTTGACCGGATCGACGAACCAGTTCTCCGGCACATCGGAACGGTAACCCGTCATCTCGACCTCCAACCCTTCAGAAACCGCCCCCCTGGCGGGCCGTGCTCACCTAATTACACCCGTGTCATTCGCTCGGGTCAAGTCGCGGATCGTAAACCCTCAAGCGTTTCTTGAAGGTTCATGAGCTTCCACCGGCGTGTCGCGCGCCTGCGCTCGACCCCTCAGCGGCCGGGGGTCGCGACGAAGACCTCGCCCGCCCCGGACAGCGTGAGGGAGCGCTCGTCGGCGTCGGCGAACGCCACCGTGCCGATCGGGACGGAGACTTCCGCTCCCGACTCCGCCGTCACCCGGACGGAGCCGGCTGTCGCCAGCACCATGGTCGGGCCGGACACGTCCAGGGTGACCGCCGTGTCGTCGATCCTGACCCGTCGGAGGGCGAAGTCGGGCACGGGCACCGGGTACGTCGTCACGGCTTCGTCGCCCGCGGGCCGCAGGACCGGGACCTCGCCGGGCGTGGTGTCCAGCACGGCGAGCAGTTCGGGCACATCGATGCGCTTGGGGGTCAGACCGCCCCGGAGCACGTTGTCGCTCGCGGCCATGATCTCGACACCGAGGCCGGAGAGATAGGCGTGCAGCAGCCCCGCCCGAAGGAAGACGCCCTCGCCGCGGCGCAGCACGAGGTGGTTCATGAGCAGGGCGACGACGACCCCGGGATCACCCGGCGAGCTCTCGGCGATCGCGGCCACCGCACGCAGGGCCGGGAACTCCTCCCCTGCGGCGCCGGCGGCGGCGACGGCGCCGATGATCTCCGCGACCTCCTCCTGCGCTCCTCCACCGAGCAGCCACCCGATCGCGTCGCCGAGCGGGTCGCCGTCACCCGAGAGCCGCTCCCGCAGGGCCCGCACCCCCGGACCGTCCTCGAGGGCCTCGAGCAGGCGCAGCGTGTCCGCGATCGGACGCAGGCCGCTGAGCGACTCGAAGCGGTCGCTCAGGGCGACGATGAGCTCCGGCTTGTGGTTGGCGTCGCGGTAGTTCCGCCGCGGGTCGTCCAGCGGCAGCGCGCTCTCCCTGGCCCAGCCGTCCTGGGCCTGTTCCCTGGTCGGGTGCACCTGGATCGACAACGGCCGCGCGGCGGCGAGGAGCTTGAGCAGGTACGGCAGCGTGCCGCCCGTCACCGTGTCCAACGTCCCCCCGTCCGCGAGGTCGGCGGGATCTCCCGGGTGGTCGCCGAACCAGACCTCGGCCTCCGGCGCACCCGTCGGGGTGCGGCCTTCGAGCTCGGCGAGGAGGGACGGCGATCCCCAGGCATAGTCGCGGGGCACGTTGGTGAGGCTGCGCAGCATGCCCCCAGCGTAGAGCCCGGTGCGACGGACAGGTCGGATCCGGGCACGTCGCGGTAGCCTGAGTCGCGATGGCCCAGTACACCAAGCACCCGGTGGCAGCCCTGCCCACCGCGCCCGAGCGCGAGTCCACGGGGCACCTCCTGCTGCGCGGATACGTCATCGCCGTCCTCTTCGTGGCGTTCGCGCACTCGGCGGTGTACAACCTGCTCGGCGAGATCGGCGCCGCGATCGTGCTCGCGCTCTTCAGCGCGGCCACCCTCGCGATCGGCGTCCCGATGCTCGCGAGGAACCGCCCGCAGCCCTTCCGCTGGCGCCGGCTCCCCTGGGCGGCCGTCGGCTACACCGCGCTCGCCCTCCTCTCCGTCGCCTGGTCCCAGTGGCGGGTTCCCACCGTCGCCACGGGCATGCTCCTGGCCGCCGTCACGGTGAACGGCCTGTTCATCGCGCACGTGCTCACCTGGCACGAGATCGTGCGCGCCCTGTCGTCCGCCTTCAAGTGGATCCTCGGGCTCTCCCTCGCACTCGAGCTGTGGGTGTCGTTGGTCCTGCACGGCCCTCTCCTGCCGAACTTCGCGGACATCCCCGCCGGGAAGATCGATCCCCAGTGGTACTGGGTCCGCGACAACCTGTTCGACGGGGGACGCATCCAGGGCATCCTCGGCAACGCGAATCTGCTCGGCATCGTCTCGCTGTTCGCGCTGATCACGTTCGGCGTGCTGTTCGCGGCGAAGGCCCGCTGGCGGACGACACTCGCGCTGTGGATGATCCTCGCGGCGTACTTCCTCTTCCGCACCGCGTCCGCGACCGCGCTCGCGTGCGCCGGTGCAGCCGCCGTGGTCCTCGTCGTCGCCCTGCTGATGCGCCGTGCAGCGTCGCCGACCGCCCGCACCCGGATCTACGTCGTCGCGATCGGGTCCACCGCAGTCCTCGCCCTCGCCCTGTGGCTGCTGCGCGAGCCCCTCCTCGGTCTCCTCGGCCGCAGCGCCGATCTCACCGGCCGCTCGAACAAGATCTGGGCGGCGGTCCTGGGACGCGTCGGGGAGCACCCGGTCATCGGCAACGGCTTCTCCAGCCCGTGGGTCCCCACGGACCCTGCCTTCGACGGCTGGATCGTCGACCACGGGATCACCGTGTTCCACGCCCACAACATGTGGCTGGACGTGCTGCTGCAGCTCGGCGTCCTCGGACTCGTGCTGATGGCCGTGGCGTACGGCAGCCTGCTGTGGCGCTCCTGGTTCTTCGCCGTCGATCGCCCGCGGTGGGACCTCGATGCCCACCGCCCCTACTCCCCGCTGACGCTGCTGCCGAGCCTGTTCACCGTCGTCCTCCTGGTGCAGGGCCTCACCGAGTCCACGCCGATCATGCTGTGGGGCTGGCTGCTCCTGGTGCTGCTGTCGTTCAAGCTCAAGTCGGTGCCGCTGGTGGGCGTCGGCGAGCGCGACCTCGTCTTCGAGCGC
Organism: Microbacterium meiriae; assembly: GCF_040685015.1. Lineage (NCBI taxonomy): Bacteria > Bacillati > Actinomycetota > Actinomycetes > Micrococcales > Microbacteriaceae > Microbacterium > Microbacterium meiriae. Next base: position 1,051,106 of record NZ_JBFBHD010000002.1, read on the forward strand.
GGCACGGCGACGCGGCGGGTGCCGTGACGGTGCATCCGCTCGCCCGTCTCCTCGGCTCGGCCGAGATGGCCAGGGCCTTCACGCTCGCGGCACTGACCGCCGTGTTCGGCTCGTTCGCCATCGGACGGATGACGTCGCCGGTCACCCTCGCCACCGTCATCACCGCCCTGTGCCTCCTGGGAGCCGCGATCCTCTGGGTGCGCAGGGAGGAGCTGTCCCCGCTGCGCATCGCGCCCTCCTCCCTGCTGGCGTTCCTCGCGTGGGCGCTCGTGAGCCTGGTGTGGACGACCGACCGCTCCGACACCGTGCTGGGCTGGCTGTCGCTCTTCGGGTACGCGTTCCTGGCCATCACCATTGGGCACATCCGCGACACGCTCCAGACCGTCCGCGCACTCGGCGACACCCTGCGCGTGCTCCTCGGCGTCTCCCTCGGCGTGGAGATCCTCTCGGGGGTGCTCCTCGACCTCCCGTTCGCGTTCCTGGACATCCAGGGCAACCTCGCCGCCGGCGGTCCGGTCCAGGGGCTGTTCGGCAGCCGCAACATGCTCGGCTTCATCGCGGTGCTCGCCCTGATCACATTCGTCATCGAGTGGCGCACCCAGTCCGTCGACCCCCCGCTCGCCGTGGTCTCCGTCGCCCTGGCCGGCGGCCTGGCGTTCCTGTCGTCCTCACCGACGGTGCTCGTCCTGGCGGTCGCCGTGGGGATCGTGACCGTCGCGCTCACCATCGTCCGCCACACCGCTCCGGCGCGTCGGAACCTGGTGCAATGGGCGCTGGGGGTCCTGGTCGCTCTCGCCCTCACCGTCGCGTTCGCCCTGCGTCACCAGATCATCGCGCTGCTCGACGCCGGCTCCGACTTCTCCATGCGGGCCGAGCTGTGGAACATGATCCTCGACTTCGTCGCCGTGAAGCCCATCACCGGGTGGGGGTGGTTCGGCGACTGGGCTCGAGGCGAGTACCCCTTCACGTTCATCAACTTCCAGCTCGACGACCGGCACCAGAGCGCGCTGAACGCCTTCTTCGACGTGTTGCTGCAGCTGGGCGCGGCAGGGCTGGTGCTGTTCCTGCTGCTCGGCGGGATCGCGTTGATCCGCTCCTGGCTGGTCGCGAGCGTCCGCCGTTCCGTCGTCTACGCCTGGACGCCGATCACGCTCGTGACCCTTGCGGTGGACTCGATGTTCGAGAGCTTCACCCTCGTCGGCGCCGGGTGGTTCATGCTCGCGCTGTGCGCACTCCGCGCCGGTCAGTCCCGGTCGTGGCGCGAGAACATCGACGCGGCGCACACGGGGACCATTCCCACCCTGCGCCCACAGGAGTGAGCTCGGCGGGCGGTCAGCGGACGGTGGGGAGCTTCTCCGCCCAGGCGAGCGCGTCGCGCACGCCGTCGTCGACGGAGCGCTCCGCACGCCACCCCAGCACCTCGCGCGCCCGGTCCACGATCGCGAAGGCCCCGGCCTGGTCGCCGGGCCGACGATCGGTCTCGACCACAGGCAGCGGTGCCCCGGTCACGCGCTCGAACGCCTGCACGAGTTCCCGTACCGTGACACCGTCTCCGGTGCCGAGGTTGATCACCTGGTACGGCTGCTCCGGCGTCGTGACGTCGTCGAAACGGGTCACCGCCGCGACGTGTGCGAGCGCGAGATCCCAGACGTGGATGTAGTCCCGCAGGCCCGACCCGTCACGGGTGGCCCAGTCCGTGCCGGTGATCGTGAAAGGCTCACCGGCCGCGCGCGCCTGCATGATCTTGCCGAGCGCGTGCGACGGCGTGGGGTTCTGCAGTCCGGTCCGGAGCTTCGGGTCGGCACCGATCGGGTTGAAGTAGCGGAGCGCGATGGCCCGGAAGTCCCCGGCGGCGGCGGCATCGGAGAGGATCTGCTCGACCATGGCCTTCGTGGTCGCATAGGGGCTCGAGGGAGCGAGACGCCCGCTCTCGTCGACCCCGTCGCCCGTCTCCCCCGCGTAGATCGAGGCGGAGGAGCTGAACACGATGCGCGGGATGCCCGCATCGCGGAGGCGCCGGAGGAGCGTGATCGTCTTGCCGACGTTGCTGTCGTAGTAGCCGAGCGGATCGGCCACGGACTCCGGCACGACGATGCGCGCGGCGCAGTGCACGACCGCGTCGATGTCGGGGTGCTCGTTCAGCAGCCGGTCGAGGACGGCGGCGTCGGCGATGTCGCCGACGTAGAGGTGGCGTCCCTCCCCGAAGGCCGCCAGCCCGGTGGACAGATCGTCGAGCACCACGACCTCGATCCCGGCCTCGATGCACGCCGTCGCCACGGTCGATCCGATGTAGCCGGCCCCGCCGGTGATCAGTACCTTCATCGCGGCCAGTCTAGCCAGACGCGCCGAGCGCAGGGGGTCGGCTCTCCGCAGATCCGAAGGCGACCACCGGTAGGCTACTCACTGCTCGTCGAGTCGCGTGCTGCCCCTCAGGCAGCAACCGCGGCACCAACAACGGAGAACCTCCCTGTGGCCCACGTCCTTCAGAACGTCGTCTTCCCGCTCGATCGCGACCCCGATCTTCTCCCGCTGTACGCGGATCCGGAAACGTGGTCGGTGATCGAGGAGGAACCGGTCCGGGTCTCCAGCCGCGCGCACCTGGGCAACATCCTGGGACGGCACCGCGCCCGGATCGTGGCCGGTCGGCGCGTCTCCCTCGGCACCTACTTCAACGCCTTCCCCGCGTCGTACTGGCAGCACTGGACGAGCGTCCGCGAGGTGCAGCTCACGGTACGGACCACGGGGCCGGCGACCATCCTCGTCTACCGCTCCAACGGCGGCGGAGTCCGCCAGCGCGTGGCCACTCGCGAGGTCACCGGCGAGGCGACGACCTCGTTCGACCTCGACCTCACCCAGTACAGCGACGGCGGCTGGATCTGGTTCGACATCGTCGCCGACGAGAAGCCCGCCGTGCTCGAGGGCGCGGAGTGGACCACCGAGCAGGAGCCTGCCCGCACCGGGAAGGCCTCGCTCGGCATCACGACGTACAACAAGCCCGACTACTGCGTGGAGACCCTGAGGGCGCTCGCCTCCTCCCCTGATGCGCTGGAGTTCGTCGACCGCATCTTCCTCGTCGACCAGGGCACGCAGCTCGTCGCGGACCAGGACGGCTACGCCGAGGTCGCCGAGCGCCTGGGCGAGACGCTGCAGGTCATCCGCCAGGGCAACCTCGGCGGATCGGGCGGCTTCGCCCGAGCGATGCACGAGTCCCTGCAGCGCCCGGAGAGCGACTTCGTGCAGTTGCTGGACGACGACGTCCGCATTGAGCCGGAGTCCCTGCGGCGCTCCATCGTCTTCGGTCAGTTCGCGACGACGCCCGTGCTCGTCGGCGGACACATGTTCGACCTCCTCGACCGCCCGAAGCTGCACGGCTGGGCGGAGGTCGTCGACGAGGGGCCGTTCATGTGGCGCAACCTCTACCAGGAGAAGATGCCGCACGACTTCGGCGTCGCCAACCTGCGCCAGTCGCCGCTGCTGCACATGCGGATGGACGCCGACTACAACGGCTGGTGGATGTGCCTCATCCCGCTCGACGCGGTGCGCAAGGTCGGGCTGTCCCTTCCCGCCTTCATCAAGTGGGACGACGCCGAGTTCTGCCTGCGGGCCGGCGAGGCGGGCTTCCCGACCGTGTCGATGCCCGGCGTCGCGCTCTGGCACGTCTCCTGGGTGAACAAGGACGACTCGATCGACTGGCAGGCCTATTTCCACGCCCGCAACCGGATCGTCGCCGGGCTCCTGCACTCCGGAGCACCCCGAGGCGGCCGCCTCATCGTGCACAGCCGGCGCGTCGATCTGAAGCACCTCATGATGATGCAGTACTACCCGGTGGCGCTGCGCAATCGCGCCCTCCGCGACGTGCTCTCCGGACCCGACCACATGCGCCGCAACCTGGCCACGGCGATGCCGGCCGCACGCGCCCTGGCCGCGGAATACCCGGAGACGGTGGTCCATCGCGATCCTGCGCGCGTGCTGCACTCGCGCCGCGGACGACAGGTCTACAAGCGGCTGCCGAAGAACGAGTTCGACAGCCCGACCGGCCTGCGACTGCGGATCTTCACGCTGAAGACGCTGCTCTCGCACTGGGTGCACCGCCCTGACCCGGCGAACATCGCTCGGCCGGAGGTGGAGTTCGGGAAGGGTGACGCACACTGGTGGCGCGTCCCGCTGTACGACAGCGCGCTCGTGAGCGCCGCCGACGGGTCCGGGAAGAACATCTACACGCGCGACCGTGCCAAGTACCGCCGCATGCTCCGAGACACCGTGCGTCTGCACGCTCAGCTGCGACGTCGATGGCCCGAACTGCAGCGTCAGTACCGGGAAGCACTGCCGGAGCTCGTCTCACCCGAATCCTGGCAGCAGGTCTTCGAGGAGAAGGCATGACCACCGAGGCTCCTGCCTTCGATCCCTCTTCCGCCGCGATCGTCATCGTCACGTACAACCGCTCGCATCTGCTGACCGGCCTGCTCACGAGCATCACCGCGATGGATCCGAAGCCGGGCCACGTGATCGTGATCGACAACGCCTCCTCGGACGATACGACCGACGTCGTCGAGTCCTTCCGAGACGACATCGGCACCGACCTCGTGTATCGCCGTCTCGACGTCAACACCGGCGGGTCCGGCGGATTCAGCGAGGGCATGCGCACGGCGTACGACCTCGGCGCGCAGTGGATCTGGATGATGGACGACGACGTCGAAGTGCTCCCGGACGGTCTCGCCCGAATGGGCGCCTGGGCACCGCGCTTCAAGAGCATCCAGGGACGGCGCTACGACTACGACGGCAGCGAGTTCTACTGGCAGTACCGCATCGCGGAGCGCATGGGCATCCCGATCCCCTTCGCCCCTGCAGGCTTCGATTCCTCCGGCTACAAGGAGATGAACAGCGGCTGCTTCGAGGGGATGTTCATCCACCGCTCGATCGTGAAGCAGATCGGCCTCCCCGACCCCCGCTTCTTCATCTACTGGGACGACCAGATGTACGGGTGGCTGGCCTCGCGCCTGACCACCGCGGTCATCGTCGACGAGTTCGTGCTGCGCCGCACTCGCGAGATCCGCCAATGGGACATGGGCATCCGGCACATGAACGCCTCGAGCAACGCCTACCGTTACTACATCATGCGCAACCGGGCCTTCATCAAGCAGTACTACCGGGTGCACGGCGTCTACAACCCCGTGCTGTTCGGTCTCGGGACGACCGCGACGTTCTTCAAGGAGCTGATCCGGCTCGTCTTCGTGGAGCGCACCGTCCGCGGAACGAGCAACCTGTTCCGCGGGCTCAGGGACGGCGGCCGCATCGGTCGCGATCGCACCTGGGAGCCGATGAGCCCTCTGGAGGCCTGACATGGACGAGCCGCAGCCCGAGGTACGGTGGGCCCCGCTTCCCCCCGCGCCGAAGCGCACCGGCCGGGTGTGGCTGATCGTCGGGCTGAGCGTCACCGCGCTGGCCGTCATCGCGCTGGTCCTGTTCTTCGCCGTCTTCCGCGGTGGGATGCCGAGCCCAGGGGCGTCCGGGACGCCGCCTGTCGGTTCATCGCAGGAGCCGACGCCGATGACGTCCGCGCCGCCGGTCGATGACCCGACGCTCGAAGTCTTCCGGGACAAGGTGTCCGGTTGGTTGAGCGCCGTCGAGCCCGGCCTCGACATCGTCACGGGGGCGAGCACCGAGGACGCCATCCCCGTCGTCGACTCCCTGATCGACGATGCACAGCGCCTGGGCGACGCACTGCCGCCGTCGTCCATCCAGGACCCCTGGCGCTCCGGCGTGGAGACCTACGCGCAGCGCCTCGCAGCACTGCGAGCGGCGATCGAGAGCGGCTCCGGAGTGTCAGGGGCGATCGCCGATGCACGCTCCGCCGCGGCAGATCTGCGCGGCCTCGTCGGCCTCTGACACTCCGGGTCGGTGCGTCGTCTCAGACGGAGTAGTCCGCGTTGTAGCGGTCCAGGACGTCCTTGATCGGGGCGTCCATGGCGAGCGTGCCGCGATCCAGGTACAGCCCCCTGGTGCAGAACCGGCGCAGGTCGCGCTCGTTGTGACTGACGAAGAACAGCGTGCGGCCGTCCGAGAGCAGTTCGTCGATGCGCTTGTAGCACTTCTCCCTGAAGGCCTTGTCGCCGACCGCGAGCACCTCGTCGACGAGCAGGATGGGTTCGTCGAGCTGGGAGACGACGGAGAACGCCAGACGCACCTTCATGCCGTTCGAGAGGTGCTTGTAGGGCGTCTCCTCGAATCCGGCGAGTTCGGCGAAGGCGATGATGTCGTCGTACCGACGGGCGACCTCGTCCTTCGACATGCCGTGCAGTCCGGCGGTCAGGCGGACGTTCTCCCGGACCGTGAGGTCGCCGACGAATCCGCCGGTGATCTCGATGAGCGGGGCGACGCCGCCGTTCACGCTCACCGTGCCCTCATCGGGCAGGAGGACGCCGGCCACGAGGCGGAGCAGCGTCGACTTGCCCTGCCCGTTCCGACCGACCACGCCGATCGACTCACCCGGCTGCACGGTGAAGGAGACGTCACGCAGCGCCCAGAACTCGCCGGGACGCGAGCGCCGGGACGCTCCTGCGAAGAGGTCCTTGAAGTTCCGCTGCCCGCGACGGTTGCGGCGGAAGCGGACGCCGAGGTTCTGCACGACGATCGCGGCGTCCATCACAGCTCCTTCAGGACGGGGCGCTCGAGACGTCGGAACGCCCAGACGCCGAGCGCGAGGATGAGCAGGCACATCACGGCGCTGACGGTGAGCGTGAACGGGTTCCACTGATCGGGGAAGAACGGCATGCGGTACAGCATGAAGATCCCCGCGAGCGGATTGAAGGCGCCGAGGGTCTGGAAGATGCCGGGCAGGTCCGTGACGTTGTAGATGATCGGTGTCGCGTAGAACATCGCACGCAGGATGAGGGCGGTGGTGCGCTCGAGGTCGGTGTAGAGCACGCACAGCGGAGCGACGAGCAGGCCGAGCCCGACGAGCAGCACGGTCTGCATGAGGATGGCCACCGGCACCCACAGCACGCCCCAGCCGATCTGCACGACCTGGTCGGCATGACTCTCGAACAGGAGGTTGATGACGATGAACAGCACCAGCACCGGCAGGGAGAACAGGAACTCCATGCCCTTGCTGAGGACGATGCGGTTCACCCAGATGGAACGAGGGATCGACGTCGAGCGGACGAGGCGGGCGTCCTTCTTGAACGCCCGGGTGAAGTCCGACACCGAGCTGTTGAACCACACCCACGGCAACAGCGCACTGATGAGGAAGATGATGTACGGCTGCTCGCCGACGTCGCGGCTGAACACCTGCGTGAACACGAACCAGTAGATGGCGCTCATCACCAGCGGGTCGAGAACCGACCACACGTAACCGAGGAAGCTGGTCGCATACCGGACCTTGAGGTCGCGCGCGGACAGCAGCCAGAGCGAATGCAGATAGCGCCGGGGCGTCCCGGGCGCCCCGACAGCAGCGTGACTCACGATTCCGAGTCTAGGAGAGAGTGTTGTTCCAGAGCGACAGCGCCGACCCGATGGCCATATGCATGTCGAGGTACTGGTACGTGCCGAGGCGACCGCCGAAGTGGACGTCCTTCTCCCCCTTCGCGAGCTCGCGGTACGCCAGCAGGCCCTCGCGGTCGGCCGGGGTGTTCACCGGGTAGTACGGCTCGTCGGCGCGCTCGGCGAACCGGGAGAACTCCCGCATGATCACGGTCTTCTCGGACTCGTAGACGTCCTTGCGCTCCGGGTGGAAGTGCTTGAACTCGTGGATGCGCGTGTACGGCACGTCCATGTCCGGGTAGTTCATGACGCTGGTGCCCTGGAAGTCGCGGACGTCCAGCACCTCCTGCTCGAAGTCGAGCGTGCGCCAGCTCAGCGCCCCCTCGGCGTAGTCGAAGTAGCGGTCGACGGGACCGGTGTAGACCACCGGGACCTGACCGACGGTCGCCTTCTTGTTCAGCGGCTGGGACTCGTCGAAGTAGTCGACGTCCAGCTTCACCTCGATGCGGGGGTGGTCGGCCATCCGCTCGAGCCACGCCGTGTAGCCGTCCGTGGGCAGGCCCTCCCAGGTGTCGTTGAAGTACCGGTTGTCGTAGGTGTAGCGCACCGGGAGCCGGCTGATGATGTCTCCGGAGAGCTTCTGCGGGTCGGTCTGCCACTGCTTCGCGGTGTAGTCGCGGAAGAACGCCTCGAACAGCGGGCGGCCGACGAGGGCGATGCCCTTCTCCTCGAAGTTCGTCGCGGACTTCGCATCGAACTCGCCCGCCTGCTCCTTGACGAGAGCGCGAGCCTGGTCCGGCGTGTACGCGGCCTGGAAGAACTGGTTGATCGTCCCCAGGTTCACCGGCATCGGGAAGACGACGCCCTTGTGGGTCGTGTAGACGCGGTGCACGTAGTTCGTGAACGACGTGAAGCGGTTGACGTACTCCCACACCGTCGCGTTCGACGTGTGGAACAGGTGCGCACCGTAGCGATGCACCTCGATCCCGGTCTCGGGCTCCGCCTCGCTGTAGGCGTTGCCGCCGATGTGCGAGCGGCGATCGATGACGGTCACCGTGCGGCCCGCTTCCGCGGCGCGCTCGGCGATGGTGAGGCCGAAGAAACCCGACCCGACGACGAGAAGATCCATCAGGCTGCCGTCCCCACCACGAGCCGCGGCGTTCCGGACCACAGCGCGGCGTCCGTGGCCGCGCGACCGTCCACGAGCAGCTTCACTCCCGGCAGCTGGGCCGGGCTGAGCTCACGATAGTCGGCGTGGTCCGTCTGCAAGATGGCGAGGTCGACCGGTCCACCGAGGCCGTACGGCTCGAAACCGAGTCGCCGCAGTTCCTCGTCGGTGTACAGCGGGTCGTGCACGACGACCTCGGCTCCGCGGGCGCGCAGCGCCTCGACGGTCGGGAACACGCCGGAGAACGCCGTCTCCTTGACGCCGCCGCGATAGGCGGCCCCGAGCACGACCGCCCGCAGACCGCTCAGGTCGCCGAGGATGCCTTCCGCCTGCGCCACCAGGCGCTCCGGCATGGACGCGTTGAGCTGGCGCGCGACGCGTACGATGTCGGCGTCGGGGTCGGTGGACAGGTACAGGCGGGGGTAGACCGGGATGCAGTGTCCACCGACGGCGATGCCGGGGCGGTGGATGTGGCTGTACGGCTGCGAGTTGCAGGCCTCGATCACCTTGTAGACGTCGATACCGTGCGCAGCGGCGAACAGGCCGAACTGGTTGGCCAGACCGATGTTCACGTCGCGGTACGTCGTCTCGGCGAGCTTCGCCATCTCCGAGGCCTCCGTCGTCCCGAGGTCCCACACGCCGTTGGGGCGAGGGAGATCGGGACGCTCGTCGAACTGCAGGACGGACTCGTAGAACTCGCGAGCACGACGGTTCCCCTCATCGGACAGCGCGCCGATGAGCTTCGGGTACTTGCGCAGGTCCGCGAAGACCCGCCCGGTGAGCACGCGCTCCGGCGAGTAGGCGAGGAAGAAGTCCGTGCCCTCCGTCAGGCCGGAACCCTCTTCGAGCATGGGCTTCCAGCGGTTCCGGGTCGTCCCCACGGGCAGCGTCGTCTCGTAGGACACCAGGGTGCCGGGCGTGAGGTGCTCGGCGAGCGATCGCGTCGCCGAGTCCATGTACTGGAAGTCCGGCTCCCATGTCTCGTCGTTCACGAACACGGGTGCGACGAGCACGACGGCGTCGGCTCCCGGGATCGCCTCGGCGTAATCGGTCGTGGCGCGCAGACGGCCGGAGGGGACGAGCTCCTGCAGCTTCTCCGCCAGGTGGGCCTCGCCGGGGAACGGCTCCTGCCCGGCGTTGATGATGTCGACCGCCTTCTGGTTGACATCGACGCCGATCACATCGTGACCGGAGGAGGCGAACTGGACGGCGAGGGGAAGCCCGATCTTTCCGAGGGCCACGACGGCGATACGCATGATGCCTAGTCTACGGGGGCACCGGCTGGACGCGCGCCAGGAGCGGCGCGCCGACACGCCTCTAGCCCCGGTCGCCGAGTGCGGCGCGGAACGGCTCCTCGAGGGCGGGGGCGAGGTACGACACGAAGGCCGTCGTCAGATGGTTCACATCGCGATAGACGAGCAGGTCGTCGATGATCACGGGGCACACGCTGTCGTCGCACACGTAGTCGGTGAGATCGACGTACACACCGCCCGCCGCGGTGACGGAACGCTTCTCCGCGGCGGTGAACGCAGCATCGAGGACCTCGTCGCGCGCGCCGTCGCACCGGGTGGTGTCCAGCACATCTGCGGAGATGCATGTGGCCGGCGGCGACTCGAATCGCGGGGTGTCCGCGATGACGAGCACTTCGGAACCGGCGGCGCGGAGGCGTTCGACGGTCGTGCGCATGCCTGCCTCCCAGTCCTGCGTGCGTGCCTGGGCGTCGGAGGCGTCGGCGAGATCGTAGTGCGCGTAGCTGGAGATCACGACCAGCGCCGGAGGGGACTCCTCCAGGTGCTCCAGGACGGCCTCGCGCCAGCGGTCGCAGGAGGTGTACGGCACGTCCTTATCCAGCACCGTGGTGGAGACGGCGGGACACGAGGATTTCGTGTACGACGACAGCGCGATGCCCCCGTGCTCCTCGGCGAGCTCCGAGACCGCGGGGAACCACTGGGCCGCGTGCGAGTCGCCGAAGACCGCGACGGCCGTCTCGCCGTCCCCGTAGGTGCAGTCCTGGACCTCCTCCTGGGAGACGTCGTGATGGCAGCCGTCGGCATAGAGGACGGGCAGATCTGCAGCCACGTCGGCGAGCGACGGCGTCATGTTCCGCGGCACGAAACCGGTGCCGCGAGGCGGGTCCGTCGGGAAGTCCGGAGCGGCGGCCACGGCATCACCCGTGCCGACGTCGCGCGCGGAGGCCCAGTGCGCCGCGCCCGTCAGGCCTGCGGCGAGCACGAGGGTGAGGGCGAGCGTACCGAGCAGCGTGAACCGCGGGCGCCGGCGGGTGAGCCAGCCGGGTGCCCGCAGCGGCGTCTCGACGAAGCGGAAGAGCAGCCAGGCGAGGGGCACCGCCAGCACGATGCCGAGGCCGATCTTGACCAGCAGGCGCAACGGGTGCTCCTCCCCCACCGCGGACTGCGTGACGATCAGCAGCGGCCAGTGCACGAGGTACAGCGAGTACGAGATGAGACCGATGAACTGCATCGGCCTCAGAGAGAGCACCCACGTGGGGCCCCACGCCGGAGAGCCTGCGCCGAAGAGGATGACGAGGGCCGTGCCGACGGTCGGCACGATCGCCGCCGTGCCGGGGAAGACCGTCGCGTCGTCGTACAACACGGCGCTGGCCAGGACCAGGGCGATACCGGCCCACCCTCCGACGGCGCCGAACCAGGCCGGCACACGGAACGCGCCGTGCAGGAGGATCGCACCGACCAGTGCGCCGATCAGCAGCTCCCACGCACGCGTGGGGAGCAGGAAGAAGGCGGCCGGTTGGTTGACGGGCGTGAGCACGATGCCGGCGACCAGGCTCGCGACGCCGAGCGCGGCGATCGCGGCGACGACCATCCCCGTCCGCCGGCGCAGCACGACGAACAGCGCGAGCAGGATCAGTGGCCAGAAGAGGTAGAACTGCTCCTCCACGCCCAGCGACCAGTAGTGCTGGTACGGCGAGGGCGAGTGGTCGGCGAGGTAGTCGGTGTTCTGGATCGCGAACCAGACGTTCGGCACGTAGAGGATCGTGGCCAGGGCGTCGCGGAGGACGCGCTCCAGCGCGAGCGGCGGCACGAATGCGATCGCGGCGATCGCGGTCAGCAACGCCACGGCGAGCGAGGCCGGCAGGATCCGCCGGATACGACGGGCGTAGAAGTCCGCGAAACGGATGCGCCCGTGCCGCTCCAGCGATTCCAGCAGGTGACTGGAGATGAGGAAGCCGGAGATGACGAAGAACACGTCGACGCCGACGTACCCCCCGGTGACGACCGGGATGCCCGCATGGTAGACGAGCACCAGCCCGACCGCGATCGCCCGCAGCCCCTGCACATCGGTGCGGAAGCCGCGGCGCTCGCGCAGCACGGGGGCGGCGGCGGTCACGCGCGGTCGGTGGTCCCCGCGGCGCGGAGCAGCTCGGACACCACCCGCTCCGCCGCATGTCCGTCGCCGTACGGCGCCTCGTCGGTGTCGGCGGGGCGGGGACGGGTGACCCCGGCGGCGATCTCCTCGGCGGTGTTGGCGAGAACGTTCCAGCCGAGCTGCACCGTCTCCACCCACTCCGTCTCGGTACGCACCGTCGTGCACGGGACGCCCAGCAGGAACGCCTCCTTCTGCAGCCCCCCGGAGTCGGTGACCACGCCCGCGCTGGACAGCGCGGCGGCGATGAGCTCGGGATACGCGAGCGGCGCGTGCGCGATGAGCGTTCCCTGGGTCAGCTCGATGCCGTGCGCAGCGGCCTTGGCGACCACGCGCGGGTGAGCGAGGAGCACGACCGGCTTGTCCAGGCCCGCCAGCGAGGTGGCGACCTCGGCGAGACGGGCCGGGTCATCGGTGTTCTCGGCGCGGTGGATCGTGGCGACGTAGTACCCGCCGGCGGCGAGGCCCAGCTCCTCGAGCAGCACGGACGGGCGCCCGGAGACCTCGTCCCGCACCTCGAAGAGGACATCGGTCATCACGTCACCGACGAGCACGGTGCGCTCGGCCAGCCCCTCGTCGGCGAGATGGTCGACGGCCACCTGGGTCGGCGCCAGGAGGATGTCGGCTGCGTGGTCGGTCATCACCCGGTTGTGCTCTTCGGGCATACGCCGGTTGAAGCTGCGCAGACCCGCCTCGAGGTGCGCGACCGGGATGTGCATCTTCACGGCGCTGAGGGCGGCGGCGACGGTGGAGTTGGTGTCGCCGTAGACCAGCACCCAGTCCGGGCGGTGCTCGTCGAAGACGGCGTCGAGGGCCGCGAGCATCGCGCCGGTCTGCACACCGTGGGACCCGCTGCCGACGCCCAGGTGGACGTCGGGGGTGCCGATCCCGAGGTCTTCGAAGAACACATCGGACAGCATCGGGTCGTAGTGCTGGCCGGTGTGCACGATGACGTGCTCGACACCGGCCGCCTTCGCGGCCTTGTGGATGGGGGCGAGCTTGACGAACTGCGGGCGGGCCCCGACGACGCTGACGATCTTCACGGGACACAAGTCTAAACGCCCCCGCTCCCCCGCCCGCACGCCGGGGCTCCGGGCATCGACTAGAGCGCCTCGAGGAAGCTGCGTCCTTCGGCGGCGGCGTTCAGCCGCTCGGCGGCGGCATGCGAACCGCGCTTCATCTGCTCGACGTCCGCCGCGGTGAGACCCTGCAGCGCGGAGGCCAGATCGTCGCCCTCGTACCCGCTGGTCACCACCACCCCGTTCTGCCACTCCTGGACGATGGGCGCCATCGTCCGCCCGTCTGCGACGACGATCGCGAGGCGGCCCTGGATGGACTCGAAGAACTTGTTCGGCAGCGCGAACTCGAGGTTCTTCTCCCGAGGGCGATAGAAGATGATCTCCATGTCGTATTCGTTGACCCGCTCGGCGATCTCCCGCATCGGAGCCGGCGGCACGATGTGGAGGCGGTCCCTGGCCGGATGCGCGGCGATCTGATCGCGCAGCCAGCCGTGCATGAAGGCGTTGGGCATGATCATGAACGTCATCGAGAAGCGGGGCGGGAGCGTGCGCATCGCGTCGAGGATCTCGGTGAACCCTCGGTGCATGCTGGGCATGCCGTGGAAGAGCATGCGGATCTCGCCCTCGTCCACCGGAGACGGCTCCTGCGCGACGAAAGGCGGCGCGTTCTGCACCACCGCCGGCGCGGGGAAGCCGAACTCCTCGGCGTAGAGCTCTCCGATGGGCGCGCACACGACGGTCCGGCTGGTGAACGCCACAGCTCCGATGTGCCGGCGCACCCAGCGGTAGTGCCCGGCCGTGAGCCGCCCGCCGATCGTGTCGCGGCGACGATCCGTCCGCCGGTACTCGTGCAGATCCAGATGCAGTCTTCCGGCGAGAGCCTCGGGCGTGAAATCGCGGCGGTCGTCCACCCAGGGAGTGAACTCGTACTCGTTGAAGACGATGAGTCCGTAGCGCCCGCTCCGCACCCGCGCGCGGAGCGCCTCAGGGATGCGGCTGGTCACCGTCACGCGGAATCGTGCCGGCGCGGTCAACAGGAACTGCGCGACAAGTGTCCCCCATCGCGTGGTGGTCCAGCGCGGCGCGGGCCCGAGCACGTGGTGTTCGACGACCTGGGGCGACGGATGCCCGCCGAGGCCGAGCGTCTCGACCTCCCATCCGTCCGAGATCAGCCAATCGACCTGACGACGAACTCGCGGATCGGTCTCGATGTCGGAGTAGGACAGCAGCAGCGCGCGGCGATGACGCGGATCGGCCGTCACCGGGTCGCTCCCGCGGCACCTTCGGCGCGCACGCGGCTCACAGTCGAAACGAAAGGCATACGGCTATTCTGACAGAGGCCTGGAAGAGGCCGTGAACCCCGGAGCACGAGATGCGCCGGGACGGAGGCGCCGCCACTCGGGTGCGGCGCCGTTCGCCGCCGGCCACACGATCACCCGGCGGGATCAGCATTGGAGGACGCCGGGTGAAGAGCCTGTGGCACACACTGGTCGCGCTTTTCGGAGTGCTGCCGCGAGGGGCGAAGCCCTTCTACACCTGGTACTCGATCTTCACCGCGGCATTGGCGATCCTGGACACCCTCGCGCTCGGGCTGATCGTCCTGTCCGTGACGCCGCTGGCCAGCGGCAAGCCCATCGTCCTGCCACTGATCGGTGAGATCCCGGAAGCGGCGACCGTCTGGGTCGTCGTCGTCGTCTGCGCCCTCTTCATCCTCAAGGGCGTGCTCGCCGTGATCCTGCACTGGTTCGCCACCCGGCGCTTCGCACGGTACGAACTGGAGGTAGGAAACCGTCTGTTCCGCGCCTTCACGCGGCGCAGCTGGCAGGATCGGTCCTCTCTCAGCACGGCGGAGATCACGCGGATCGTCGACGGCTCGATGGCCAACACCAACCTCGGATTCATCCTCCCCCTCTCCCAGGTCCCCGGGAACGCGCTGACCTTCGTCTCCGTCCTGGGCGTTCTGGTGCTGTCGCAGCCGCTCACCGCGTTGATAGCCGTGGTGTACCTGTCGCTGATCTCGCTGGTGATGCTCAAGGTCGTCACCGCCCGCACTCGCCTCGCCGGTCAGCACAACCGGAAGTACGGCTATCGGGTGGCGACGGTGATGACCGAGATGATGGAGGCGCTCAAGGAGGTCACCCTCCGCGGCAAGCTCGACGAGGTGGGCGCCGAGGTCACGCGCCTCCGTCGCCGCGCGACGACCGCGCGCGCCAACATCTCCTTCCTCGGGATCGTGCCGAAGTACTCGTTCGAGGCAGCGCTGATCGGCGGTTTCCTCCTGATCGGCGGCACCAGCTTCCTGCTCGGAGGCATCGACGCGGCAGTGGTCTCGATCTCCCTCTTCGCCGCGACGGGATTCCGTATGATCCCCGCCATGAACGGCATCCAGACGAGTTTCAACGCGGCATCCGCGAATGAGGTCTACGCCAAGGACGTGATCCGCGAGCTGTCGCGCGTCGCCGACGAGGAGGCGCAGTCCTCGCCGGCGGCGCGGTCCGTCGCGCGCGTGGAGGTCCCGCTGCCGGACGACCCGCGCGAGCTCCGGCTGCGCGACGTGACCTTCCGGTACCCCGGCTCCGAGCGCGCCGTCCTGCAGGACGTCTCGCTGACCGTGCCGTTCGGATCCCGCTTCGCGGTGGTCGGGCCGTCCGGCGCCGGGAAGTCGACGCTCATCGACATCACGCTCGGATTGAGTCGACCCACCGGCGGGCTGATCTCGATAGACGACGTGCCGCTCGATGACGTCCTGACGCAGTGGCGCTCTCGCGTGGGCTACGTCCCTCAGAAGGTCGCCCTCTTCGACGCCTCCATCGCCCAGAACGTCGCCCTCACCTGGACGGACGATTTCGACGAGGATCAGGTGCGGAAGGTGCTCGAACAGGCGCAGCTCGACGAGCTGCTCTCCCGCCCAGGCGGCATCCACGCCCGTATCGGCGAGCGCGGGCTCGCGATCTCGGGAGGACAGCAGCAGCGCCTGGGAATCGCACGGGCGCTCTACGCCGATCCGCTCGTCCTCGTTCTGGACGAGGCCACGAGCGCGCTCGACACGGCCACGGAGGGACGGGTCATGGAAGCCATGCGGGCCCTCCAGGGAGAGGTGACGTTCATGACGATCGCCCACCGCCTGGCCACGATCCGTGATTACGACCAGGTGCTGTACCTCGAGAACGGCGTCGTCGGCGGCGTCGGGACCTTCGACGAGGTGGTCGCGTCGGTGGCCGACTTCGAGGTGCAGGCTCGGCTCGCCGGACTCGCGGGCGGAGGGAGCGCATGACCGCCGGCCGCCCCCGCGTCCTCGTCCTGTCGCTGTCGAAGGTGGCGTCGGATGCACGAGTACTGAAGCAGATCGCGCGTCTGTCCGAGACCGCCGACGTCGTGACCTGCGGCTACGGGCCCGCCCCCGCTTCCAGCGTCGCCCACGTCGAGCTCGCCGAGGCCGAGCCGCGGTGGGCGGTGCTGCTGCGCGCTCTGCTCATCCGTGCCCACCTCTACCGCAGCGCCTATTGGAGCACGCCGGCGGTCCGCCGCGCGCGACGCTTCCTTCGTCGGCAGTCGTTCGACGCCGTGCTCGCCAACGACCTCGACACCGTCGGTCTCGCACTCGCCCTGGCTGCCCCGGAGCAGATCCACCTGGATCTCCACGAATACTGGCTCGGGCTTCACGACAACAGCGCCGCCTGGCGGAAGCTGCGTCAGCCCTACTACCGCTGGCAGCTCCAGCGCTGGGCGGCTCGGATCCCGTCCGCCACCACGGTGAGCCGCACGATCGCCGATCGCTACCGCGACGAATTCGGCATCGACGGCGGCGTCGTCCTCAACGCCACCAGGCTGCACGACCTCACGCCGACGCCGGTGTCCCGTCCGCTGCGCCTCGTCCATTCCGGCGGGAGCCAGCCGAGTCGCCGGATCGAGAACATGATGAGGGCCGTGGCGCAGTCGACCTCCGGCGCGACACTGGATCTCTACCTGGTCGGGCAGGGCACCGACTACTACCGGAGCCTCACGGCCCTCGCCGACGAGCTGGGCGACAGGATCCGGATCCTTCCCCCCGTGCCGTCCGCGGAGCTCATCGAGACGCTCAACGACTACGACGTCGGCATCCACGTGCTGCCGCCGACGAACACCAACAACGAGCTCGCACTGCCGAACAAGTTCTTCGACTACGTGCAGGCGCGGCTCGCGCTGGTCATCGGCCCGACGCCGTCGATGGTCGAGATCCTCCGAGAACACGACCTGGGGATCGTGACCGCAGACTTCGAACCGGCGTCCTTGACCGCCGCGCTCGATGCGCTCACCCCCGAGCAGGTCGAGGGCTTCAAGACGCGGTCGCACGCGTCCGCAGCCGAGCTCTCCGCCGAGCCGCAGAACGACATCTGGCACCGGGCGATCCAGGCGATCGTCCCGCAGGACTGAAGGACCGAGACAGTGACCGCACGCCCCGCGATGATCTTCCATGTGCCGTTCCGGCTGAACCCGGACGCGGTGAGCGCCAGTGGCATCCGTCCCGTGCGCTTGCGCCGCGCGTTCGAGGAGATCGGGTACGACGTCCACGAGGTCTCAGGCACGCACGCCGAGCGCCGCGACCGGATGCGGGAGCTGCGCACCGCGATCCGCGACGGACGACGTTTCGATTTCGTCTACTCCGAGGCCGCGACCACGCCCACCGGTCTCGGCGAACCGGTGACCCCCGCGACCAGCCTGACACGCGACATCGCATTCCTCCGTGCGTGCCGCCGCGCGGGCATCCCGGTCGGGCTGTTCTACCGGGACATCTACTGGCAGTTCGAGGAGTACGCGAAGCGCGTCGGTCAGCCGTATGCGTCCGTCCTGCGCTGGCGGTACCGGGCAGACCTGCGCGGTTACCGCTCAGCGGTCGACCGCATCTACCTGCCCTCGATGCGCATGGCCGAGTACCTGCCGACCGCCAATCGTCCCCAGGCGGCGTCCCTCCCGCCGGCTTCGGAGGCCATCGACAGCGTCGCCCCCACCACCGGGCTCGGACTGTTCTACGTCGGCGGGACGAACGACTATTACCGGATGGAGCAGACCGTTCGAGGCGTCGAGGCCAGCGCAGAGGCCACCATGACGATCTGCACGCGCGAGGCGGAGTGGGCGGCCAACGAGCATCGGTACTCGGATGTGCTGGGGCCGCGAACCCGCGTGGTGCACCGGTCGGGCGCCGAGCTGGAGCCGCTGTACGCGGACGCGCACATCGGCTCGCTGCTGATGGAGCCGATCGAGTACCGCGAGTTCGCGGCCCCGCTGAAGCTGTACGAGTACCTCGGGCACGGCAAGCCCATCGTCGCGACCGCCGGGACACTGGCAGGTGACTTCGTCGAGGAGAACGGCATCGGGTGGGCGATCCCGTACACGGCCGGCGCGCTCACCGCTCTGCTCGACGAGTTGTCCGCATCGCCCGACGCACTCCGCGCCGCCACAGCGCGCGCGCGGGAGGTGCGACACGAGCACACCTGGGCGGCGCGCGCACGCACCGTCGCTGCCGACCTCGCCGGCGTCGAGGCCGCCGTCTCGTGAGCGTCGCGGACCTCGGTCGCCGCCGGCGCGTCCTCGTCGTCACCCCCTGGTTCCCCACTCCCGGTGCCGAGGGCGTGGGGATCTTCAACCTTCGCGACGTGGAGCTGCTACGCCGGGAGCAGGATGTGACGGTGCTGCACCTGTGTCCGCCGGCCCAGGCGGGATCGCCGGTCGATGAGGCCGACAGCATGCGGATCGTGCGCGTGCCCTTCTCCTTCGCGCAGCCGGCGACGTTCCCCGGGGCGGTGCGTGCGCTGAAGGCCTTGCTGCACACCCACGACGTGCTGCACACGATGGCGTTGCCCGCCTTGATCCCCGCTCGCTTCGTACACGTCAGGCAACCGTGGATCCACACCGAGCACTATTCCGCGCTCGTCACACCACCCGCCTCCGTCCGCAGCGCCGTATCTCTCCGCCTGCTGAAGACGCTCTTCGCTCGACCGACTGAGACGGTCGCCGTCAGCGCCGCGCTCGGGCGGGTGATCGACCAGCACCGTCGTCGCCCGTCGACCGTCATCGGGAACGAGGTCATGACCCCCGTCGATGCTGTGACCGACCGCGCGATCCCCGCCCGGATGCGACTGATCGCCGTGGGCGGACTCGTCGCCCGGAAGGGACCGGACATCGCCATCAGAGCCCTGGCGCTGCTGAGGGCACGGGGGATCGATGCCGAGCTGGTGTGGGTGGGAAGCGGCCCTCTCGAGGCAGACGTGCGCGCGATCGCCGCGGAGGAGGGGGTCGGGGGGCACGTTCGCCTCGCCGGTCAGCTTTCTCCCGCCGGGCTGTCCTCGGAGCTGCTCGCCGCAGACATCTTCGTCCTGCCGGTCGAGACCGAGACGTTCGGCGTGGCCATCGCCGAGGCCCTGGCCCATGGCTTGCCGGTCGTGGCCACCGGAACCGGAGGACACGAGGAGTTCCTCCCGCGCGAAGCCTCTCGCCTGGTAAGGCCCCGCAGTCCCCACGCCGTCGCCGACGCGATCGTCGACCTCCGCGATGATCCCGACCGGTGGAGCCGGACGCGTATCGCTGCGGACGCGGCACGGCGATTCTCCCCCGGGGCACGGCGGGACGCCTACCGGGACGTCTACGCGCGCGCTCTCGCCGAGCGGTCGGCAGCGCAGCGGTGAGAGGTCCGTCCAGGGCCGGCCTGCTACCCGCGCGTGCCGACCCCTCCGGCTGTCAGAGGGTCCGGGACTCGGCGGTCCGCGATGACTCGAGGGCGGCCTCGACCACGGCCAGCGTCCGCAGTCCCTGCTCCATGGTGACGACGTCGGTCTGCTGCCCGAGCACGGCATCGCGGAAGGCCTCATGCTCGACGCGCAGCGGCTCGCGCTTGGCGAACGCGTAGCGCGTGACGTCTCCTTCGGAGACCCCGCGGAAGGAGGACACGGACTCCCATTCGAGGGGGATCGTGCCGTTGGCGTAGAAGGTGAGGTCGCCGGTGGAGGTGTCGGCGACGAACGCGCCCTTCTCCCCCGTGACCACGGTGACGCGCTCCTTCATCGGGCTCAGCCAGTTGACGATGTTGTTCACGATCACGCCGTTGGCGGTGCGGCCCGTGATGGTGATCATGTCCTCGTGCTCGCGGCCGCTCTTGAAGGCGGTCTGCGCGAACACCCGCTCGTAGTCGCTCTGCACGACCCAGGCCGTGAGGTCGACGTCATGGGAGGCGAGGTCCTTCGCCACCCCGACGTCCGCGATCCGCGACGGGAAGGGGCCCTGCCGGCGTGTGACCACCTGATACACGGCGCCGAGCTCCCCCGCCTCGATCCGGCGGCGCAGCTCCTGCACGGCCGGGTTGAAGCGCTCGATGTGCCCGACCGCTCCGACCAGACCCGCCGCGGCGAAGGCGTCGACCATGCGCCGGCCGGCGTCCACCGTGTGCGCGATCGGCTTCTCGACGAGGGTGTGGACTCCCGCGGCGGCGAGCTTGAGCGCCGCATCCTCATGGAACCGCGTGGGCACGGCGACGACGGCCAGGTCGATGCCGGTGTCGATGAGCGCGTCGATGTCGGGCAGGATCTCCAGGTCGCCCGCGACGCCGTGCGGGTCGCCGCCCGGGTCGGCGATCGCGACGAGCTCGACACCGTCCAGCTCGCGCAGCACGCGGGCGTGGTGGCGACCCATCATCCCGACGCCGAGGAGACCGGCGCGCAGGTCTGCCATCAGGCACCCGCCTTCGCGACGGCGTTCACGGCGGCGACGATGCGCTCGAGGTCGCCCTGGCTGAGCGACGGGTGCACGGGCAGCGAGGCGACCTCGCGCGCGGCGCGCTCCGTCTCCGGCAAGTCGAGACCGGGCGCGAAGTGCGTCAGCGACGGGAGGCGGTGGTTCGGGATCGGGTAGTACACGCCGGCGCCGACGTTGTACTCGTTCTTCAGGGCGGCGACGAAGCCGTCCCGATCCTCGGGGACGCGGATCGTGTACTGGTGGTACACGTGCACGGCGCCGTCGGCGACCGGCGGGACGACGACGCCCTGCAGGTTCGCGTCGAGGAAGGCGGCGTTCTGCTGACGGGTCTTCGTCCAGCCGTCCACCTTGGTCAGCTGCACACGACCGATCGCGGCGTGGATGTCGGTCATGCGGGCGTTGAAGCCAACGATCTCGTTCTCGTACTGCCGCTCCATGCCCTGGTTGCGCAACAGCTTGACCTGACGGGCGATCTCCTCGGTCGCCGTGGTCACCATGCCGCCCTCGCCGCTGGTCATGTTCTTCGTCGGGTAGAGGCTGAACATGGCGAACTCGCCGAACGAGCCGACGGGACGGCCGTCCAGCGACGCGCCGTGCGCCTGGGCCGCGTCCTCGTACAGGGCGACGCCGCGTTCGGCTGCCAGGGCCTCGAGCTCGCGCATCCGGGCCGGGTGCCCGTAGAGGTGCACGGGGAGGATGCCCTTGGTCTTCGGCGTGATCGCGGCGGCGACGGCCTCGGGGTCCAGGGAGAACGTGTCCGGCTCGATGTCGACGAAGACCGGGGTGCCCCCGGTGAGCGCCACCGAGTTGCCGGTCGCGGCGAAGGTGAAGGACGGCACGATGACCTCGTCGCCGGGGCCGACTCCGGCGGCGAGCAGACCGAGGTGTAGACCCGCGGTACCGGAGTTGACCGCCACGGACGGGCGACCGGGCACGAAGTGCGCGGAGAACTCCTGCTCGAAGGCGGCGACCTCGGGCCCCTGCGCGACCATGCCGCTGCGCAGGACGCGGTCGACGGCTTCGCGCTCTTCGTCGCCGATGAGGGGCTTGGCGGGGGGAATGAACTCGCTCACACGGTCTCCTTGGTCAGTGTTCCGTCGGTCTCGATGAAGCGTGCCCCGGTCGCGGGGCACACCCAGGTGTTCTCGTCGTCGCCACGGGTGAGCGGGACGCCCGCCTCGCCGACCCAGCCGATGCGCCGGGCGGGGACGCCGGCGACGAGGGCGTGCGCCGGGACGTCCTTGACGACCACGGCGCCGGCCGCGACCGTCGCCCAGGCGCCGATCGTCACCGGGGCGACACAGGTCGCGCGGGCGCCGATCGACGCGCCGCGCTCGATCGTGACCCCGACCGGCTCCCAGTCGTGGGCGCTCTTGAGGCTCCCGTCGGCGTTGATCGCGCGGGGGTAGGTGTCGTTGGTGAGCACGACGGCGGGCCCGATGAAGACGCCGTCGCCGAGTTTGGCGGGCTCGTAGACCAGGGCGTAGTTCTGCACCTTGCAGTTGTCGCCCATCTCCACACCGGTACCGATGTACGCGCCGCGTCCGACGATGCAGTTCTCGCCGAGGCGGGCCTGCTCGCGGACCTGGGCGAGGTGCCAGATGGAGGATCCGTCGCCGATGACGGCGTCGGCGGACACATCGGCGGAATCGACGATCCGCACGCGGGAGGTTTCAGTCACGGGGCTCCTTGCACGCTGCGCGATGAGGCAGCACTGACGAGATTCTACTTGGCGTTGCTCCGCGAACCTCGACGCGCGCCGCGAACGACGTCTGCGGCGCGGGCACCGACGGTGGCGAGCGAGGCGTTGTCGACCGCCCATGCGGCACGACCCGCCCTCGCGCCCTCGGTCTCGCCCGAGGCCCACTCCTCGAGCAACCGCCGCATGGCCGCGGCCACCTCCTCCGGGTCGAATCCGACGGCTTCGCCGAGTCCGCCCGCACGCACGACCTCGCCGCCCGTCTCCGCGCCGGTGAAGAGCACCGGGGTCCCGACCGCTGCCGCCGCGTAGGTCTTGGTCGGTCGGGCGAAGTCGTAGCCGATGCCGGGGACGATGCTCACCAGCGCGCCGACCGCCCCCCGGATCCAGGAAGCCGAGGTCGCGGGCCCGACCAGTCCCCCGAAGTGCACCCGGCCGGGCACGAGCTGCGCGGCGAGCTCCTTCAGCTCCTCCTCCACCGCTCCCTGACCGAAGAAGCGGAGCTCGATGTCCTCGTCCGGAAGCAGAGCGAGCGCACGGATGAAGACGTCAGGCTGCTGCCACTCCGACATCGTGCCGGTGTAGACGAAGTAGGGCCGCTCCGCCTCGTGCGGCACGACGTCCGGACGGAACACCGTGGTATCGATCCCGTTGCCGACCGTCACGACGCGCTCCGGTCGCCCGCCGATCGCGGCGAGCCGCTCGGCGACCTCGTCCGAGACGGCCAGCGAGCGCGTCGCGCGGCGCAGGACGAAGCGCTCGACGAACCGCATGACCGCCACCACCGGACCGGGGGCGTCCATCGACGCGACCGCATCCGTCCACACGTCGCCGGGATAGTAGACCAGCGGGCGACGGGTGAGGAAGGCGGCGATCGCCGCCGCGAACCCGGTGGTCGGCGGCGCCTCGGCGACCACCACGTCGCTGCGGCGGACGAGCAGCCGGAAGAAGAGGGGGACGTCGAAGGACAGGTACGGGACGTACCCGCGGATGGCCCCGCTGCGGTCTCGCAGCACCGGCGCACGACGCACGACCACCCCGGGCGCGTCGGCGACGACGGTGTCGCGCGGGGGCTTCGTGCTCAGCACGGTGACATCGGAATCGGCGGCCAGGGCATGGGCGAGCGCCTCCATCCGGAAGCTGGCGGCGGTCACCTCCGGCGTGTACAGCCGTGTCGCGATGACGGCGCGTCGTCTCCTCGACATCCTGCCCCTGCTGCTCGGTGGACCGGCGCCCGAATCGACACCTGACACAATAGAACCATGTCCTCGAGCGTCCCCGCGCCTTCCCCCGCCGATCCCCGCGCCTGGGTCGTCATCCCCCTCTACAACGAAGCGACCGTCATCGGCGGCGTGATCGAGAGTCTCAAGCCTCACTTCGCCCACATCGTCTGCGTCGACGACGGCTCCAGCGACGGCTCGGCGGCGGAGGCTGCCGCTGCAGGGGCTCACCTCGTGCAGCACCCGGTCAATCTCGGCCAGGGGGCGGCTCTCCAGACGGGCATCGACTTCGCTCTGGCGCACACCGAGTGCGACTACATCGTGACGTTCGACGCTGACGGCCAGCATCGTGTGGAGGACGCGCTCGGGATGCTCGAGCTCGCCAGGGACGAGGACGTCGCGATCGTCTTCGGCTCCCGCTTCCTCGACGACCGGACCAATCCGGGGTGGATGAAGAAGGTCATCCTCAAGACGGCGGTCTGGGTGACGAACCTCACCACGAGCCTGAAGCTCACGGACGCCCACAACGGCCTCCGCGTCATCCGCCGTGACGCGGCGGAGCACATCGATCTGCGGCAGGACCGGATGGCCCACGCGACGGAGATCGTCCTCGAACTCGGCCGTACCGGTCTGCCGTGGAAGGAGTACCCCGTGGAACTGCTCTACACCGACTACTCGAAGGCGAAGGGCCAGAGCGTGCTCAACTCCGTGAACATCCTCGTCGACCTGGTGGTGCGCTGATCATGTGGATCCAGTTCCTGCTCATCGCGGCGATCATCGTCCTCGCCGTCTTCATGATGCGTCGTACCGGCGCCGACAGCCACCTGGCGATCCGGCGGCTTCTCATGGGCCTGTTCGTCGTCGTCGCCGTCCTGTCCGTGCTCTTCCCCCAGTGGCTGAGCTGGCTGGCCGGCCTCGTGGGCGTGGGTCGAGGCACCGATCTCGTCCTCTACGGCTTGATCGTCATGTTCCTGGCGTTCGTGTACTCGCAGTACCGGCGCAACATCGCCCTGCAGCGTCAGCTCACGCTCCTCGCGCGGAAGATCGCACTCCTGGAGGCCGCCGAGATCGAGAAGGACGCTAGTCGCAACCCGTGATCTCGTAGAGGACCGCGTCCCCCACTCGATCCACCTCGGTGAGGATCGGCGAATCGTCGAGGTCGTGGAGACCGTCGTACGTCGTGTAGTGGTTCTGGTACAGGACGGTGTCGCCGAAGTCCACCGCGTGGGTCACGCCCAGCCGCTCCGCGGCATCGCACACCTCAGGACCGCCGTCGACGAAGTACCGCGCGAGCACCGCGGCGTCCCTGCCATACCGACCCGTCACGTGCGGGAAGACCACGTCGTCACCGGTGTACGCGAACAGCAGTCCGGCCCCGGTCAGCGGGTCGCCGATCACCAGGCTGCCCTCCGGAAGCTCTTCCGCGGCACGCTCGAACAGCTGGGCCTCGTCGGGTGAGAGCCCCTGGGACTGCGCGTCGAAACGGAAGCTCACGTCGCGCATGTATCCCAGGTCGTTGCGCAGCGCCAGCAGGTGGGTGGCGGCGGCCAGGGCGACGACCGCCATGATCGCGAGCGCCAGAGCCCGTCGGCGCGCACGCCAGAGGCCGGTGAGCCAATCCCCCACGACGGTGGCGCCGATCGCCGCGAACGGGATCCCCCACATCGCGAGCAACGCCGCCACGCGCGT
This sequence comes from Microbacterium meiriae, assembly GCF_040685015.1. Taxonomy (NCBI): domain Bacteria; kingdom Bacillati; phylum Actinomycetota; class Actinomycetes; order Micrococcales; family Microbacteriaceae; genus Microbacterium; species Microbacterium meiriae. The sequence continues at coordinate 1,076,507 of NZ_JBFBHD010000002.1, forward strand.
GGTGTCGTCGTACCAGAGGCCGACGACGGCGCTGCGCAGCCACAGGACGGGAAGCCAGGACGCGACGAGGTACAGACCGACGCTCACCGCATAGGACCACAGGACCCACCACGTCCGCTCTTTCACGATGCGCCAGATGCCGAGCGCGGCGAGGGGCCCGAGCAACAGTCCGGTGCTGCGGTTCACCGGGTTGAGGAACGCGACCTCGCCGAGCGCCTGCGAGATCGTGAGCCGCGGCAACCACTCGTGGGTCGTCACGTTCGCCTCGAGCCAGACCACGGCCAACGCGATCAGGCCGATCACCACAGCGGCGCCGAGCAGCACGCGCGTCCGCCGCCCACCGGCGACCGCGAGCCGCCATGCCCTCCAGAGCAGGTAGGGCACCAGAAGGGCCACGGCACCCAGCAGCGCGGACGGGTGTGCGAGTCCGGTGCTGCCCACGATCGCCAGCACGATGAGGATGCGGAGGGTGCGGCGCGTCCAGCCGGCAGCGGGTGCGAAGGCGAGGAGCACGGCGCCGAGGAGAACCGGGATCAGGGCCGTCCCGAGCAGGTTGGGATACAGCACTCCCCAGTTGAGGAATCCCAGGGGGAAGACGCTGATCCCGAATCCCAGGAGCGGCGCCCACACCGCTGCGCGCGGGTGCTGGGGAAAGGCGACAGCCGTGAGCGTGGCGAGTGCGACGGGCCACACGAGCGCGACGACGGCCAGCGTCGTCACGTTCGTGGCCGCGACCACGCTGCCCGCGGCAGGGACGACGAGGCTCACCAGCGCATGCCAGAGGGTCGGGTAGAACGAGGTCTCCAGGCTCGGTGTCGCCATCGTCATGTGCAGCGGAGAGGCGTCGCCCGTGGCCGCGATGAACTCGACGGCATTCAGATGGAACAGGCCGTCGTAGAGCTGCGACGGGTGGTCCGGTCGACCGATCCCGGCCAGCAGGATGACCATCCACCCCACGAACGCGACGCCGATCGCGATCCACGTTCCCCGGCTGCGCGTCCGGACGTCGTCCGGTTCGGCCCGGTCGAAGAATCGCAGCACCGCCGCGACGATCCACACCGGTGCGGTGACGAGACCGACCGGGAGCAGACCCCACGACAGCCCCAGCACCGGCGCGACCAGCGAGGCGGCCGCGACGACACCGAGCGAGACCCCGATGGCGAGGCCGAGCCTCACGACGCTGCTCACTCCGCGGACGCACAGCGCCACCGGAAGGCCCGGCACGACGAGCAGGGCGAGGGCCACGAGCAGGGCCGGCGTCTGCTCGATCCAGGCGGTCACGCTCCCACCAGCGCGATCGCGCCCTCGATGTCGCCGTCGTACGCGACCTCACCCTTGTTGATGACGATTCCGCGCGTGCACAGTTCGCGCACCATCTCCATGTCGTGGCTGACGACGACGAGGGTCTTGCCCGCAGCGATGAGCTCTTCGAACTTCAGCCGGCACTTCTCCCGGAACGGCGCGTCCCCCACCGACAGGATCTCGTCCACCAGCAGGACGTCGAGTTCGACGTGGATAGCGACCGAGAAGGCGAGGCGCATGAACATCCCGGAGGAGTAGTGCTTGACCTCCTGATCGATGAACTGCTCGATCTCACTGAACGCGACGATCTCGTCGTAGCGCTCCTCGATCTCCTGTCGGCGCATACCGAGGATCGCGGCGTTGAGGAAGACGTTCTCCCGACCGGAGAGTTCCGGATGGAACCCGGCCCCGACCTCGATGAGACCGGCGACGCGGCCGCGGGTGAGCACCTGGCCGGCGTCGGGCTCCATGACGCCGGAGATGAGCTTGAGCAGGGTCGACTTGCCGGACCCGTTGAAGCCGAGGATCGCGACGGACTCCCCCTCGCCGATGACGAGATCGAGCCCCTTGAGCGCCTCGAACTCGCTCGAGAGCTTGCGGCGCTTGATCCAGGACACGACGGTGTCCTTGAGCGAGAACGCGTGGTTGAGCGTGAAGCGCTTGCGCACGCCGTCGATGATGATGCTGGGCTTGGTGACCGTCTGTGCGCTCATAGATCCTGCGCGAACCTTCCCTCGAGACGCCGGAAGACGAGTTGTCCGACCAATAGTGTGCCGATCGCGATGAGGAACGTCCACAGCGTGTTCCAGGCCAGCCCCGGCGGGAGTTCGAAGGCCGTCGACGTGACCGGACGCCAGAAGGCGTAGTGGAAGAGCTCCACGCCCTGGGTGATCGGATTCAGCATGTAGACCTCGACCAGCCACTGCGGCCATCCCAGCTTGTCGACCACGGCATCCTGCACCTGTGTCCACGCATACAGCACGGGTGAGGCCCACGTGGCCAGGAGCAGCAGGAGCTCGACGATGTTCTCGGCGTCGCGGAAGCGGACGTTGATCGCGCCGAAGAAGAGCCCGAGGCCGAGTGCGAACACCATCACGATGACCATGCCGGCGAAGATCGCGAGGACCGAGAGGAGGGAGACGTGCGTGATCCATCCGAGGAGGAGGCACACGATCAGCAGAAGGCCCACCTGCGGGAGGAAGTGCACGAAGGCGACGATGACGGCGGACACCGCGAAGAGCTGCCGTGGGAGGAACACCTTGCGGACCAGCGGTGCGTTGCCCACGATCGACGTGGTGGCGTTCTTGAACGCCTCGGAGAAGAGGTTGATGATGACGATCCCCGAGAAGAGGTAGATCGCGTAGTTGGGTATGCCGCGGTCCAGGTTCATGAACAGTCCCAGGACCACCCAGAACACCAGGAACTGGGCGGCCGGACGCACGTACGACCACGTCCACCCCAGCACGGAGTTTCGGTACCGCGTGGTGACGCCGGTGCGTACGAGCAGGTTCAGAAGATAGCGCCAGCGCACGACGTCGATCAGTCCCCGGCTGGTGCCGGGGACGTCGAATTCGGAACGCGGGACGGCGGCGAAAAGATCTCGGGTTTCAGTCACGGGCCCACTCATTCGGTCGCGGTGACGGAGCGCACCGCAGGCTTGAGTATCTTATGACACGGACGCTGAGAGGAACGGCGGCGCGCTACTTGACGGTGACCTTGCCGGTCCGGGTGTCATAGGAGATCTCGCCCTTCTGGAAGAGCTGCGTGGTGACGGTGCCGGACACCGTCGCCGACGCTCTGGGGTACCCCAGAGCACTCTCAGCGCCGCCGAGCCGCGTCCATTCGGAGAGGATCGGCCCGACCGGAACGAGCACCGAGCCCGTGGCGGAAGACCACCCCACGACGCCCTTCTGGAACGTCATCGCGCAGCCCCCACCGGCGAGCGTGCAGTCCACGGTCGACGTCGGCCAGCCCCACGCCGCCCCCTGCGGACCGCCGGCAGCCTCGTAGTTGCGCAGGAACACGCCGGAACCGATAC